>JAWKYI010000046.1:0-7352 GCA_041396525.1 Burkholderiaceae bacterium | reverse complement strand
AGAAGTGCTTCGCCTTGCGGCTAGCCTGGACCAGGGCAGCGAACACCCACTGGCCGCGGCTATCGTCGCGGCAGCCAGGGAGCAGGGACTTGAGCTTTCCAAGCCTGAGCAATTTGATTCAGAGTCGGGCATTGGTGTGCGCGGAACGGTCAACGGAAAGTCCCTGGCGCTGGGCAATACAGCTCTGATGGAGCAGCTTGGTATATCGGTTGACGCATTGAAATTGGAGGCTGAGGAACTGCGCGGGCAAGGAGCGAGTGTCATGCACCTCGCGATCAATGGAGCGTTAGCCGGCCTGCTTGCTGTGTCCGATCCGATAAAGGCCACAACGTCCGATGCACTGAAGTCCCTGCGCGCCGCCGGCCTTCGTGTGGTGATGGCCACAGGCGACGGGCTCACCACCGCACGCGCCGTCGGCAAGAATCTGGGCATTGACGAGGTGCACGGTGAGGTCAAACCGGCCGACAAACTCAAGCTAGTTGAAAAGCTGCAAGCTGAGGGCCGGGTAGTCGCCATGGCCGGGGACGGTATCAATGATGCTCCCGCGCTGGCCAAAGCCGATGTCGGTATCGCGATGGGCACCGGCACGGATGTCGCCATGAACAGCGCTCAGCTCACGTTAGTTAAAGGCGATCTGCGAGGCATTGCGACAGCGCGTTCGCTGTCCGTTTCTACGGTGGCGAACATGAAGCAAAACCTTGCGTTCGCCTTTCTCTACAATTCGCTCGGCATTCCGCTGGCAGCGGGAGTGCTGTATCCACTGACCGGTTGGTTGTTGTCGCCCCTGATCGCAGCCTTGGCGATGAGTCTGAGCTCAGCATCGGTAATTGCCAACGCCCTTCGACTGAGAAACTCCCGGCTGATCGACGACTGAATCTGGCGAGAGACATCGCCGCATCATGGACATACTTGCGCATATCTTGGACTGCCACTAATCGGATAGACAACCTGTCCCTGCCCAGCTACCGCAGCCAAGACGGATGCCACAGGTTACTGGATTTGATTTTTCGTACTGTGGTTTGCCCAGATGGGCCGCATGCGCTTTCCGCGCGACATGAGCGGGCAGATGTTGACAACTTTTTGACCATGCTTGCCATCGAGCGGAAAGACCCGCCCCTACACGCACTGCCAAGCGCTCAACGAGGTTGAGGTTCATGCACCGCGATTCACCTTGTGCTGGAAAATTCAAATCTGTCGGCCAATGATGTGAACGGGGATTTCACGGGTGTCTGTGACCAGGGCTGTTTTACCGCTTGGAGGAGCTTTCGCGATGGGCAACTCTGGGTCGACAGTGTGAGTTCAGTCCTTCGAGTGGCTGACATCCAACCGCGATTTGAAGAGGTACCTGCGGCATGCAAAGGTGGGTGATTGCAGTCCCCCTCGATACCGGTCATCGAGGCTGCCCCACTGTCGGCCAAGCCAATGACAGCTTCGTGCCAGGCACCGCGAACTCAGCTCCCGGCCGCGACAGACGGCAATCGCTACTCTCCTGCCCTTCGGGGTATTGACCTGGACCTCTCCTTGCGAATCTGTAGCTGTTGATGCCTGTCCATCAGGCTGGGATTCCATCCCCGTCGACCTCTCTCGAGACTGAACCCGCGATCGACTGCATGCCAACCATGAGTCCCTTGCCTCGATTTTCAGAATACAAAATGGTTCAGACTGACTTTCATGATTCGTGACGGACTTTATTGTTTGAGGACAGACTTTATTGTTTGCACTCACCCACTGAATACAGACAATAAAGTCTGTCTGGTTTGACGTCGCTAAGTCCTTGATTTTATTGAATTTGGCTAGGCGATCAAAGTCAGTCTGATAGTATTGAATTCTTTTTGACTATACAAAGCTTGGGCGGTTCACGAACATCTTGACCGCTTTCACCTAACAGTAGACGCAGTCTGCATTTCACGGGTCCGACGTTGGGTAGTGTCAGGCCTCCGGCTGGATGATTGCTCATCGCAGCCCAAAAGCGGTGCTCTCGATTGACAGTTCAAATAGGAAATTTGAAGGTCGCTTCAAGGCTGTGAGCGGTCGATCGCGCATCCAACTTCGAACGACTGCTTTGGCCGAGAACTGACGCACGAGCAGCTTGCCCTTGTGCGCGTGGCGCCTGCCAAGCGCAAGAGAACGGCCTTCAGTCAGAATGTGAATCAAATGATCTCACTCTGGCGATGCACCACCTTCCCGATCACGAAGCAGTGCTTCCCTGCGTATCGCTTACGCATGAATCGCTTCGAGGTGGCGTTGTCGCAGGTCAACCACCACACCCCGTCGTCGCGGAACAGCCTGCGGACGAGGAACTTCCCTTCGTACCCCACTGCAAAGACCGCTCCATCCGCTAGGGTTGTGGCAGCGGTGTCGACCACCACGAGATCCCCACGTGCGAGCGTGGACTGCATGCCGTCGTCCGGACACTCCGTTGCGACTAGTGCGTTCGCGTCCAGGGACCGAGAGCGCAGCCAGTCGTGCCGGAATGCGATGAACACCGGTTCCTGCCCGATGGGCTGAGCCGTGTAGCTTTCCTGGCCCTGTTCAACGTTGAGCTTGACGGACGGAATCCGGGCGTACTCGTCAGGGACTTGCCCATGACCTGAAGTGCCAATCAACTGGTCCCGCAACATAGCCAACCTAGGACTGAAGGCATCAAGATCCACCTTGAGACCACGCGCAAACCTGATCCCCGTCTCGAGACTCAAAGGCCGCCGGCCGTGCAGGTACTGCCAAACCATGGCGCCTGACCCTACATCGTGATCCTTCCCAAACTTTCCCTGCGATGTCATCGCACGCATTTTGAACAGCTCGAGCAGGCGAGATGCCTCGTTTTGTGCCACTTTATCCATATAGCAATGCTACACATCATCGTTGATTATGATAGCTTGAAAATAGCGTTGCTATCTATCACAATCGGGAACATAAGCAGCCAACCGCGCCGCCCTCTCCACTGGTTTGTTCAGAGTCATGTCCCCATCCAGCCGCCCCGCTGATCCCGCCGTCATCCGGCGCGCCCTTCGATTCATCGGAGCCCCCGATGACAGCATCGTCGTGCTCGATCCGACTGTGGGAGTCACCGGCGAGAACGCCGACTACGCAGACCTTCTTCGGGCTGAACTGGGCCAAGCCGTTGGAGCGGTCATCGAAAAGGACGGAAGCCCTGTCATCTACATCGCAGATCTGTTCAAGCAATGATGACGGAGAGCAACTCGCAAGGTTGCTTGGCAACCGAGGCGAAACGGCTGCGCTGGTGGCGATTGGTCACAGCGATGGCGATTCGTTGAGCGCCAAGGCATGGCCTTGCTCGCTGGAGCCAACGGGCGGTTTGAATCTGACCTGGCCTGAAGCCCATGGATGCGCGAACCGTGCTGGCGGACCTGCAAACCGGTCTTTGGTTAAGGACCGACTGGAAGTATGGCTATCAAGAAGAAAGCCTTCGCGACTTGCTCGTTTCCAGTGTTACGAAAGTTTCGCGCGAATTCACCGCGGCCGCCAAGATAAAGCCCAATGGACCCCCGCTCGCACGAAGTGCTCGCACTTATCGGTCGCGCCTTGTTCACGCGGTTTTTGCTGGACCGGCAGATCCTTTCACAGGACACGGCTCCGCGCCTCTGGGAAACGCTCGGTGGAGATGGTGCCAACGCTTTCGAGTCGCCGCTTCGTGCCACGGCCACGTGCGAATGGCTCGACCACGTGTTCAACGGAGAGTTTCTTCCGCTGCGTGGCGGCAGTTCGTACCTCGACTACTTCACCGAACTGCACACAAGCGCCCCGGGCGCCCTTGCGCCCCTAGGGTGGATCTTGCACCGCACAAACCACGACGGCCTTTTGCCGCTGTGGGACCGGCTCGATTTCTCATACATTCCCGCCGGTACGCTCAGCGAGGTCTACGAACACTACGCTCATTCGCTGAACAAAACGGATGCCGCAGCCACCAGCATCCACTTCACGCCGCGGCATCTGGCACGGATGATGGTCCGCCAAGCTCTGGGCGGACTTGAGCCCTCCAGTGCGCCCGACGCTCGAATTTTGGATCCCGCCGTTGGGGCAGGCGTTTTCTTGTCTATCGGACTTCGCGAGATCGTCAAGCGCAAGGCCATCCGAGATCAAGCGTAGCCAAGCACCGCCGATTTGCGCTCGATCCTGTACCGGCAAATCCGCGGCATGGACATTAACGGAGCGGCGCTCAACCCGCCGCTCTCACCCTGTACCTGACGGTCGTCGAACTCGACGCCGATCCCCTACCTCCAGAGAAGCTCAAGTTCGACGTACCATTGCTGGGGTCGGTCCTTTTCGACGTGAGCGACGAAAAGGACGGGCCAGGTTTGGCCCGATTGGGCAGCTTGAACGGGTGCGCCCCCGCGGGCACGGACTTCGATTTAGTGATCGGCAATCCACCATGGACGTCGCCGCCAAACGCAACGAAGGCTTACACCACCGCCATCGAGGCGGCCGCGCGGGCAACCATTGAGTGGCGCGGTGCGTCTGAGCAGCGAAAGTATCAGCATCCCGACAACGTCCCTGACATCGCATTTTTTGGCGATCTTCCGGCTGGCTGCGTGAAGGCGGGGTGCTCGCCTCATCCTGCACCAGCGGCTTCTGATCAAACGTTCGCCCAGGTGGTCAGGGCGCGCCAGGCGCTCATGTCGTGCTTCAAGTTTCACGGCATCGTGAACGCGGGACAGTTCGCCGATCACCATCAGTTGGATCTGGCCCGGCATCGAATCGCCGTTCTGCATCGTCTTCGCAACCAACGAGGTTGCACCGCCGCTCCACCGTTTCCAGATGCTGAACCTGAGTTGGAACCCTCGATGCGCAAGCGCAGGCAGCTGCGCATTGATCCCGGCTCTGTGTTTTCCGTGACGCCTGCCGAATTCGAGGAGCGGCCTGGGGCGATGGTCGTCCGCACGAAGGGGTGCGAACTGGATCGCCAGTTGCTGCTTCGCTGGCAGGACCGTATCGACTTTCACAGCCGGCCGATCAAGCCGTCGCCAGCCAATACCAACAGCTATGCAGCGCAGAATGGCAACACACCAAACTTGGCCTTCAAAACGCGCGTTGCAGCAATCGTCAAGCCTGCACGAGCGTACGCTCTGGCCCACTGATCACGATCAAAGCGTTCATTCGAACGTTCTCCGACGGCGAGCCGCGTCGAGGCATCAAGACTGGCGACAAAGGCACCAAGACGCCGGATTGGTTCAAAGAAGTTCCTGCCGACACCAGAGTACTGCGGCAACGAAGCGCACGTGCTCGTCGGGCTCGTCGATGCCGACGAGATCACGACACGGTTTTCCTCACGCCCCGTGAAATCGACGCATCCGTTGCGCCATTTCACCCCGCCGTTGCTGTTAATGAAGGAAGCTCCCGGAGAACGGCTCGAGCCTTCCCGAGCGACGTTGATCATGTCAAGCGGTCCGGCCGTTGCTTATTCCTTTTCCTACATCGGTGTACCCGTAGCCTCAAACGAGGACGCTCTGCTGCGCGCCAAATACCTTGCCATCTGGCTCAACAGCTCCATCGTCAGCTACTTCACCACGTTGACCTCCACTAGGTTTGGCTTCGGTCGAAAGGTCGTCAACAACGATGAACTACTGGAGTGTCCCATCGTCGATCTGCAAGTGGCGCTAGCGGCTGAAACGGTCACCATCAAAAGCATCGAGGCGACCTTCGACCTGTTGAAGAGACCGAGCGTGGAGACGCTCCGACTTCTGGACGAACTGGTTGCGAGGGTCATCGGACTCGATGCTGAAGAGCGCCAGCTCATTGAAGACACCCTGTCGATCAGTTACCCCATCGGCGAGTCGCGGCAAAGCGGGAAATCGTGGGTGAGGCCCACGCAGTACTCTAAGTTTGTCCAACAACTTCGGATCGAACTCGAGGACGACGACGACGTGATTGAGCCGAATTCGGTTCAAGAGATCAAGACCGGGTCCAGTCTGAGTGGATGGCGATTTTTTCGCTGGCAGGCGGCCTCTCCGTCGAACGATGCGCCCACTGAAGGCTCGTCGCTAGATGCAAGCGATGATCGGTTACTGGAGCTGACAAAGCGGTCTTATCCAAGTGGGGAAGTCTTCAGCGTCACGCCCGACGGCAAACAGGGCGTGTTCGGCCAATTGGCACTGGCTCGACTTTGGTTGCCGTCGAGGGCACCGTTGGTAGCGCAAACCCTCATCGCAAAAATGGAAGCCTTGCAAGCGTGAGCAACGAGTTCTGTTTCTTCCACTCTCGCAAGCCCGGGCGACTACCCATTCCATCGTCGCTGGGACCTCGACACCTGAGAATCATTGCGCAAGCCATTCGAAGCGCTTGGGATGAACTGGACAGCTTCGACTACCGCAAGTCCGAGCCGTTTCATCCGAGCCATTTGCACGACGAAGACGAGCTGTCCACGAAGCTGACGGAGATCTTGAACGACATGCTCGCTGAGAATCGCGGCAGCAAGTTCAAGAAATCAGTATTTCACGTCGTGGTGAGGGACGGCAAGCAAAGCACTGCGGATCTGTCGAGCCACGATCAGATGCCTGATCTCACCTTCCGATTGAACAACGACGCATTCCTGGACGATGAGTCCGCGCTGTTCGTGGAGGCGAAATGCGTGGACAACCAGTCGGGTTGTGGGGAATACGTGAGGAACGGGTTGCATCGCTTCGTGTCCGGTCGGTACGCCCCTCGCGTCACCTTCGGAATGATGCTGGGTTACACCGTGGATCCGTATCAGGACGTGGTTCAGAATCTGAGCAGCTACTACAAGTCTGCAACCTCGGCGGAGGCGATCGCGTGCTCGGCCCCGTTGACCATTTTCGATCCGAAGTTGCTTTGCTACCGAAGTGACCATAGTCGCGGCGTCGGCGCAACGCCCGATTTCACCGCGTTGCACCTATGGGTCGTTCGCTGAATGCGTTTCTGACGCAGGATAGGCTGGCGGCCACTTCTTCACCTTGGACAGAGCTCGAGGTCAGTAACGACTGACAGCTGTCGTCCGTAAAGCGGCCCTATGAAACTACAAGGCGAAGAGCGGCAGACGCTGCAAAGCCGTCTACGGTTTAGTAGTTTGGTCCGTTTTTGGTGTTGCTAGCGCTCACCGACCTGGGTTTATAGCGATGTTATGGAAGTTATCCAAAGTCCGTATACATGGATAACTTAGCTATGAACCTGTGAAACGGAACAGCTTTGACCGTTCACACGAAAGCAAGGCCAGGTGCCGTCGACCCTCGATTTTTGATGTACGTGTATTCCGTTGACCGAGGCGTCTCACGGCATGAGCATGCTTACGGAGATTAAGCGCCCTCGGGTACATCCTGGGCTTCCCCCAGTGTCCCGGACACATCCAATGACAGGATGTGTCCGGGAAACTGGGGGAA
>JAWKYI010000045.1:0-1542 GCA_041396525.1 Burkholderiaceae bacterium | reverse complement strand
GATCTCATCGAGCAGCAAGCCGGTGATTTTGGCCAGACGCGCTTCCGTGTAGCGCATGGCGGCGGCGCCATCGCCATCGCGGCTGCCGAAGTTGCCTTGACCGTCGATCAAGGGGTAACGCTGCGAGAAGTCCTGCGCCATGCGCACCAGCGCGTCGTAAGCAGCGGAATCTCCATGCGGATGGTATTTGCCCAGCACATCCCCCACCACGCGCGCACTCTTGACGGGCTTGGCCGCGGTGTTGCCGGAAAAGCCCAGCCCCATGCGCTCCATGGCGTACAGGATGCGGCGTTGCACAGGCTTTTGCCCATCACACACGTCGGGCAGCGCGCGGCCCTTGACCACCGACAAGGCATATTCAAGATAGGCGCGCTGAGCGTAACTGGCCAGGTTGTCCTCTCCGGGCGCCTCGGGCCTGGCCAAAGGAAGTTCGGGATTGATCGTGTCCATGGTTTCTGTTTCAGTATCTTGGGTTCACAACGGCTTGGCGGGCACTGGCTTGGCGACAACCGCTGCAGGTTGTGCGGCGGTGCGCAGCACCCCCACGGTCGGCGGCTGACGCAACGCCTGATGCAACCGCATGACTTTGCGCACGTAGTTCTGCGTTTCCCGGAAATTCGGCACCTGTCGGCCGGCCCGGTCCACCGCACCCTCACCCGCGTTGTAGGCAGCCAGCGCCAGCATCACTTCGCCGTCAAACCGGTTCAGCAGCCATGAAAGGTAGCGCGCACCCGCATGGAGGTTGGTTCGGGGATCGGTCAGGCGCTGTTCAACCGACCGCGCACCCTGTGGCTTGACACCAAAGCGTTGGGCGGTTTCGGGCATCAACTGCATCAGTCCCACCGCCCCCACCGGACTCACCGCGCGGGCATTGAAATTCGACTCGGTAGAGATCACCGCTTTGAGCAGTTCATAGTCCACCCCCGAAGCAATGGCGGCTTCGCGAATCAGGTGCCTGACGGCCTTGTAGCCGACCGAAATCTCGAACGAGGTCTGCAGGCTGCTTGCGGCCGAGCGCCGCAGACGTTCCGGCTCTGCCACCGCGCCCGCGCCTTTGAAGTAGAGCTGATACCGATGGTTGATCTGGTGATCGGCAAAGTGCGTTCGGCCTTTCGCATCCACGTAACCCCAGACTTCAGCGCGTGCGGGTGTGGCCGCCAGCAGCATCAAACCCAGGCTCGCCACGAGCACCGACTTTCGGGCCGAGCTCAAATGTCCACCTCCACCGAATCACCATGCAACTCCATCAACTCCCGGCGCGAGGCCGCCTCGCCCTTGCCCATAAGCTTGGTGATCAGCGCCTCGGTGCCCGCAAAATCCAGCGAACCCAAAGAGACTTGCATGAGGCGGCGGGTGTCGGGGTTGAGCGTGGTATCCCACAGCTGCTCTGCGTTCATCTCCCCCAGCCCTTTGAAGCGGCTGATCTGGCACTTGTCTCTCGCCACGCCATCCTTCTCAGCCTTGTCCAGAATGGCGTTCAATTCGCCTTCATCCAGTGCGTATTGCTTCATCGCCGGTTTTTTGCCGCGCGCCGGCACATCC
>JAWKYI010000044.1:0-1698 GCA_041396525.1 Burkholderiaceae bacterium | reverse complement strand
ATACCGCATGCTGCTCATTGGCGCTGGCCAGCTCACCGAATACCTCGCCACCATGGCGCTGTTTTGCGGCTTTGCGGTCACGGTGTGCGACCCGCGCGAGGAATACCGCAACAACTGGCGGGTCGACGGCGTGACGCTCAAGAGTGGCATGCCCGACGACGTGGTCAATGACTTTCACCTGGACCGGCGCACCTGCGTGATCGCCCTCACCCACGACCCCAAGCTCGACGATCTGGCCTTGCTGGAAGCCTTGGGCAGCGAAGCCTTTTACGTGGGCGCCATCGGGTCGCGGCGCAACAACGAGGCGCGTCGTGCCCGCATGATGGAGCACTTCGAGCAGACCGAAGAAAGCCTGGCCTCCCTGCGCGGGCCGATCGGCATCTACATTGGCAGCAAGACGCCACCAGAGATCGCGGTGAGCGTGATGGCCGAGGTGCTGGCGCTCAAGAATGCGGTGCCGCTGCCGCGCGACATGCAGGTGGGACCCGCCAAGGAGCACCTGCAACCCGGCAGCAAGACCGCCGCGGTCTGCTTCACCGATCGGCGCGCCGCCTGAAGGGCCGTGGGCGCCCCGTTGCACACCGTGATCCTCGCCGCGGGCGCTGGCTCGCGCATGGGCCACGTGCCCAAATGCCTGATCCATGCCGATGGCAAAACCCTGCTGGAACGCTTGCTTGGCGCATTGACCCCGCTACAGGCCTGCGAGACCGTGCTGGTGGTCGGCCACCACGGACAAGCCATCGAGCGTGCCTTGGCGGGGTGGCCCCTCGCCCAGAGAGTACGTTGCGTGACCAACCCGGCCCCTGATGAAAGTCCGGCAGGCTCTTTGCGGCTGGCGCTCGGTGCGCTCCCCAGCGCCGCCCTCCATCCAGTGATGGTCGTACTGGCAGATCAACCGCTGCTGACGGCCCGCGACCTCACTGCGGTATGGCTGGCTTACCAGGCGCGCGCGGTGAACACCGAGGTGTTGTGGCCTGCGGTGGATGGCCGGCCCGGTCATCCGGTGGTGATGTCGCCGCGCGTGGTGAAGGCGCTGCGGGACAACGCCGTGACCAGCCTGAAAGAGTGGCGCCTCCAGCACCCTGACTCGGTGGCCGACTGGATCAGCGACAACCCGGCCCACACATTCGATCTCGACACCCTCGCCGACCTGCAAGCCCTGCGCGACGCGACCCAGCTCGACTGGCAATTGCCACAAGCCAGCGACGCAACACCCGGGTAATCCCCGATCCATCCGGTGGCGGAAAGACACGCCAATGACCAAGAATGCTGATCAAATCTGAACGACGCCCTCGGTTCCCTCAAGGCACCGAAAGGCCCGTCCATGGCGTGCTCCGCTTTTTCATCCAGCCCACCGCCCCTGATGACCTCCAGCAGCCCAGCCCTTCTTGCTGAACCCCGGCGTCTCGCAGCCATCGAGCAGGCCCGCCAAGCCGTCCTGGTCGGGCGCAGTGCGCAGAGCGCTGTAGGCCTCTCACCAGGGATTGAACGCTCTTGGCGCCGGTGTCTGGATTTGGGCCACGAACCCGAGCGGGCCGTGACTTTCAATGCCATTTCGGCGCAGGGTGCACGCCGGGTGCTCGACGCCAGCCGCCCCCTGTTGCAAGCGGCCACCCCCGTGGTCCGCACACTGACCAGGGCGATGCTGCACACCCGTTATTTCGCCATCCTGACCAACGCCGACGGACTGGTGATCGA
>JAWKYI010000043.1:0-1766 GCA_041396525.1 Burkholderiaceae bacterium | reverse complement strand
CGCGGCCATGGCCTCCACCGTGGTGCGCACCACGTTGTTGTAGGGATCCTGCTCGGTGAGCGACCAGCCGGACGTCTGGCAATGGGTGCGCAGCATCAGGCTCTTGGGCTTCTTGGCGTTGAAGCCTTTCATGATGCGCGTCCACAGCAGGCGGGCCGCGCGCATCTTGGCGATCTCCAGATAGAAGTTCATGCCGATGGCCCAGAAGAAGCTGAGGCGCCCGGCAAAATCGTCCACATCCATGCCTTTGGCAATGGCGGTTTTCACATATTCCTTGCCATCGGCCAGGGTGAAGGCCAGCTCCAGCGCCTGGTTGGCGCCCGCTTCCTGCATGTGGTAGCCGGAAATCGAGATCGAGTTGAACTTCGGCATGTGCTTGGCCGTGTACTCGATGATGTCGCCGATGATTTTCATCGACGGCTCAGGCGGGTAGATGTAGGTGTTGCGCACCATGAACTCTTTCAGAATGTCGTTCTGAATCGTTCCGGACAGCTTGTCCTGCGACACGCCCTGCTCCTCGGCCGCCACCACATAGCCAGCCAACACCGGCAGCACCGCCCCATTCATGGTCATCGAGACCGACACCTTGTCCAGCGGGATCTCGTTGAAGAGGATTTTCATGTCCTCCACAGAATCAATGGCAACGCCCGCCTTGCCCACGTCGCCCGTCACGCGCGGGTGATCGGAGTCGTAGCCCCGGTGGGTGGCCAGGTCAAATGCCACCGACACCCCCTGCCCACCCGCGGCCAGCGCCTTGCGGTAGAAGGCATTGGACTCCTCGGCGGTGGAAAAGCCGGCGTACTGGCGGATGGTCCAGGGGCGCACGGCGTACATGGTGGCCTGCGGCCCGCGAATGAAGGGCTCGAAACCGGGCAACGTATTGGTGTACGGCAGCTTGGCCGCGTCTTCGGCGGTGTAGAGCGGCTTGACCGTGATGCCGTCGGGCGTGACCCAGTTCAAGGCCTGGACATCGCCGCCGGGGGCGGATTTCTGCGCGGCCTGGGCCCAGCCCTCCAGGGAGGCGGCGTTGAATTCAAAGTCTTTAGGGGTCATGGCAATGCGTGGGTGAATGGCGACAAAATCGGATCGAATTTTATATCATTCATAATTATTGATGCAAAATATTCTCGGCATCTTACAATCGACCCTCCACTTCCAACCACCTGAAAACCGCCTCGATACCCATGTCTGCCCTGTCACTCGCTCCCCGCGCCCTGTACGAAGAGGTTGCCGAACTCCTTCGCCAGCGCATCTTCAGCCGCGAGCTGGAGCCGGGCAGCTGGATTGACGAACTCAAGCTGGCCGAGGAATACGGTATCAGCCGAACGCCCCTGCGGGAAGCCCTGAAGGTGCTGGCCACCGAGGGACTGGTGACGATGAAGGTGCGCCGTGGCGCCTATGTGACCGAAGTGTCAGACAAGGACCTGGCCGACGTCTACCACTTGCTGGCGCTGCTGGAGTCCGACGCCGCCGGCGTGGTGGCCGTGCAGGCCAGCGACGAACAACTCGCCGAACTCAGGGAACTGCACGCCGAGCTCAAAGGCGCGGCCAGGCATCGCGACCAGTTTTTTGCACTCAACGAACGTTTTCACCTGCGCGTGCTGGAGATCGCAGACAACCGGTGGCGCATGCAAATGGTGGCCGACCTGCGCAAAGTGATGAAGCTCAACCGGCACAACTCTCTGCTCAAGACCGGGCGCATTGCCGAGTCGCTGTCTGAACACCAGGCGGTGATGGATGCGCTGCTGGCACGCGACCCGGAGCTC
>JAWKYI010000042.1:0-1813 GCA_041396525.1 Burkholderiaceae bacterium | reverse complement strand
GTCGATGGCGATGACACGTTCAACCAGCCCGTGGGTCAGGCCACCGCGCACGCCGATGTACACGTCATGCAAGTTGACGGTGGGGTCGCAATGCCCGGGAATCAGCCACACGGTCTCGCCCAGCGGGGGCAGATTGGCCGTGTCGTGGATGGGGTGAAGCAGGCCGTGCTCGTCACCGCCATTGGCAAACCTGAGGTGGGGTGGCTGCGCCACCAGTGGCAGGCCGCTGTCGATGGCGTGGCTCTTGTGTCCCGCGTCGCACACCGCATGGGTCTGCGCCCGGCTCATCACCTGCGACTTGACCCACAGTGCATGCTCGAAAGCGGGCGCGTCCGGATCGCCGTGGTTGGCGGCGTAATCGGCATCCATGAACAGATAGGAGCCCACTTGCAGCTCGCCCCACAGCCCGCTGCGGGCTTCGCGAACAAAAGTGCCGGTGCCCGCGCCAGTGACCAGCGGGACCTCGATGCCGCCCTCTTGCAGCACCTTGACGGTCTCTCGCACCGCCGTGCTTGCTGAAGACAGGGCCGCATGGCGTTGCTCGGGCGTGCGCAGGTGTTGGGCGCCGCCGTGGTAGGCCTGCAGGCCGGCAAAACGCAGGGCGGGTTGCTCAACAATCTGCCGTGCCAGCGCGAGGGCGGCTTGTGGGTGTGGCACGCCGCATCGGTGTTGGCCGGCATCGATTTCGACAAAGACGTCCAGGGCCTGCGGGCGGTGAACTTGGGCTTGTTGCAACGCCTGCACCAGGCGTTGCACGCCCAAGGGGCTGTCCACCGCAATGGCGAAGCGGCTGGTGGCGGCTTTCGCAGCCAGCGCCAGGCGGGTCAGTTTGGCCGGGTCGATCACCTCGTTGGTGATATAGATGTCGCTCACGCCTTGTTGTGCCAGGGCCAGCGCTTCATCGATTTTCTGAACGCACACGCCCACCGCGCCATGCGCCATTTGAAGCCTGGCCAGCTCCGCACTTTTGTGGGTTTTGGCGTGGGGTCGCAGGCGCTGGCCATGGGTTTTGGCGAAGTCGGCCATGCGCAGGATGTTGCGCTCCATGGCGTCCAGGTCGATCACCAGGGCGGGTGTGTCGATGGCGCTGACAGGCCGCCCGATGGCTTCCCGAGCGCGGGTTTCAGCAAGGCGGGCGGGCATGGGGCTGGCGTCAGGTTGAGGACTCATCGCGCGTGGAACTCGCGGTCTCGGTCTGGAGGTGTCCCGTGTCGGCCCAGCCGACCAGGCTCAGCCCTTCGGGCGACCACAGCAGCCGGTTGATGGCGGTGTTGGTCAGTTCCCAGGTGCGTGGGGCCTGCAGGTCCAGCCGTGTGGCCGCGCGGTAGAGGATGTCGAGCACCCCCCCATGCGCCACCACCAGAATCTGTTCTCCTGGGTGGCGTGCCGCCAGTTCGGTCACACTGGCCACCACACGGGACCGAAGATCGGTGAGCGATTCGCCCAGGGGGGGCGCAAAGTCCGGTTCGCGCTTGCGCCAGGCCAGGGTTTCCTGAGGGAATCGGGTCTCCAGGGTTTTCCATGTCTGGCCCTCAAACGCGCCAAAACTGCGCTCGCGCAGGCCCTGGTGGTGCGCCACCGGCAGCCGATGGTGACGGGCCACCGCCTCGGCGGTGGCTTGCGCCCGAATGAGGTCACTCGAATAGCAGGCGGCGAAAGATTCTTCCCTGAGCGCCAGACCGAGCTGGACAGCTTGCCACTGCCCATGGTCGTTGAGGGGAATGTCTGTGTGGCCCTGAATGCGGGTTTCGCGGTTCCAGTCGGTTTCACCGTGGCGCACGGCAACAATGCGGGTGGCGTGCAAAGCGCTTCC
>JAWKYI010000041.1:0-2187 GCA_041396525.1 Burkholderiaceae bacterium | reverse complement strand
AAGTTTGATCTGGAGCACCTTGCAGAAGCCACACGCATGCACGTGGAGAAAACCATGGCCCGCAAGACGGGCGATGGTCTGATCTTCATCAACTGCATGGAAAAGCTCACCATGAACGCGCCCAAGGAAACCTTGAAGGTGCGCATGGCCTCGGCACTGGACGCCGGCATCGACGGCATCACGCTCGCCGCCGGCCTGCACCTGGGCTCCATGGCGCTGGTGGCCGACCACCCCCGCTTTCGCGAGGCCAAGTTCGGCATCATCGTTTCTTCGCTTCGCGCCTTGCAGCTCTTCCTCAAGAAAAACGCGCGGCTCGAACGCAACCCCGACTACATTGTGGTCGAAGGGCCGCTGGCCGGCGGCCACCTGGGTTTTGGCATGGACTGGGCGGAATACGATCTGGCCACCATCGTCTCGGAGATCGTTGCCTGGCTGAAGGCCGAGAACCTGGACATCCCGGTGATCGCCGCAGGCGGCATCTTCACCGGCTCCGATGCGGTGCGCCACATGGAGCTGGGCGCCTCGGGCGTGCAGGTGGCCACCCGCTTCACCGTGACCAAAGAGTGCGGCCTGCCCGACGACATCAAGCAGGAGTATTTCAAGGCCAGCGAGGACGACCTTGAGGTCAACGAAATTTCGCCCACCGGCTACCCCATGCGCATGATCAAGGCCAGCCCGGGCATTGGCGACGGCATTCGGCCCAACTGCGAAGCCTACGGCTACCTGCTGGACGCCAATGGCAAGTGCGCCTACGTCACCTCGTACAACCGGGAACTGGCCGCCCACCCTGGTGAACGGCGCATTTCGGTGAAAGACAAGACCTGTCTGTGCACCCACATGCGCAACTTCGACATCTGGACCTGCGGCCAGACCGCCTGGCGCCTGAAAGACACCTCCATTCGCCGCGCCGACGGCACCTACCAGCTGCTCGACGCCGAACACGTCTTCAAGGACTACCAGTTCTCCACCGACGACCAGGTCGCCCTGCCAGAACCCGAGCCCGAACCGCAGACGGCCTGAAGCGGAGCCGGCATCACATGCCGGCCAGAAACCGCTGCACCAGCGACAACTGATCCGGCACATTGAGCGCCGGCGCGTGGCCGCAACCCTCAATGGTGACCACCAAGGCCCTTGGCCCGCGGTCGCGCATGGCCTCAACCGTTTCTTTCAGCAGCAGATCAGAGGAGGCACCCCGCAGGCAGAGCACCGGTATGTCGATGCGGTCGTAAGTGTCCCATTGGTCATAGTCGTCGGGGTGGTGGGTGAACTGCATCACCATCGCCGGATCGTAGTGCGGGGTGACCTGCCCGTTGGGCAGGCGGCGGGTCGAGCTCTCGGTGAGCAAGACCCACTGTTCATCGCTCAGATAGCCATAGGGCTGATAGACCGTGCGGAAATAGCGCTCCAGCTCACCGACCGTGTCAAAGGCCGCCGGGTTGCCCGCGTAGGTGCGGATGCGCTCGATGGCGGGAGCCGCCAGTTCGGGCCCGTTGTCGTTGAGCACCAGCCGCTGCATGCGCCCTTTCAGCGGCCCGGCCGCGCACGCCATGCCGATCGCGCCGCCCATGGATGTGCCCACCCAGTGAAATTTGCCCAAGCCCAGTTGGTCCACGAGATCGGTGGCAATCTGCGCGTAGAAGGCGAGGCAGTACTCACGCTCGGGATGGGGGCTCCACTGCGAAAGGCCCCGTCCGATGGTGTCGGGGCAGATCACCCGGTAGCCCTGGGCGCTCAGATGGGCGGCCAGCGGGTCCATGTCGCGCCCCGTGCGGGCCAGACCGTGCCAGGCGACCACCGTGCCGCAGTTCGGCACGCCCTTGGCGGGCATCCAGTCCATGAAGTGAATCTCTCTTTCCGCACACCGCAAATAGCGCGACTGCGGCGATGTCTGCTGAAGGATCATGTGGACTCCTTGGAGCGCTTGAGCTGGGCCACGGCGGTGCGCTCACGCAATTTGCCGACGATGCCTGTGGGGAAGTGGTAAACGGAGAGCACGAAAAGCACACCCAACCAGAGCAGCCAACGGTCGGGCGTGAGCAAGGCGGGCAGCAGGGGAATCCCCTCTGCAGCCTGCCCCGCCGCCCGAAGCAGGTCTTGCAGGTAGCTTTGGGCCAAGACAAACAGCACACTGCCAATCAATGCGCCGTACACCGTGCCCATGCCGCCGATCACCACAATGAGCAGCAC
>JAWKYI010000040.1:0-2548 GCA_041396525.1 Burkholderiaceae bacterium | reverse complement strand
AGGACAGGCTGGATTATGACGATTCCGGGGTGATGGCGATGCGCGCGGCCGCCTCCTTGAGCCGGTAGCTCTTGCCCTCAAATTCCAGCATCGTGCAGCGGTGCATGAGCCGATCCAGGATGGTGGTGGCCATGGTGGCGTCGCCCAGATATTTCCCCCAGTCCTGCACCACGCGGTTGGAGGTCACCACGATGGAGCGGCGCAGCTTGTACCGCTGGTGCACGATGGCCTGCAGCACCTCTGCGGCGTGCTCGCTGACGCGCCGTGCAAGGAACAGGTCATCGAGTACGAGCAGGTCCGGCGCGACCCAGTCCTTGAGCAGCTCGGTGCGCTCTGCCGTACTGGCCAACGCGTAACGGGCGAACTCGGTGTCGGCTTCCAGGTAACGCACGTCATAGCCCTGCAGCGTGGCCTGGTAGGCCACGGCCTTGGCCACATGGCTCTTGCCGGTGCCGGGCTTGCCGATGATCAGCGCGTTGGCGCCCTCGCCGATGAACTTCAGGGTGTGCAACTCGAAGCAGGCGCTGCGCGGCAGCTTCGGATTGAAGCGCCAGTCAAAGTCCGCCAGCGAGGGCCGCTCATCCAGGCCCGAGCGCTTGAAGCGGCGCTCGGTTAGGCGAGAGCGCCGGCGGTCCAGTTCGTCCTGGAGCATGGCGGCGAAGGTCTCCAGGAAGGGCTGCTGGGCGGCTTGGGCCTGCATCACCCGGGTCGACAGGGTTTCGGCGATGCCGGACAGGCGCAGCTCACGCAGGGCGCGTTCGATCTCGATCATGTTCATGGCTGAGCTCCAGGTGCAGGGGTGGCGAGCGTGGTCGTGGCTGCGACGGCGGCCGCTTGGGCGAAGAGATCGGCGTACTCATCGCCATCGCGGATGAGCTCATGCTGCTGGGTCAGCGTTTGGGAACCACCCCCGGGCGCCCCGCTGGGCGCGGTCTCTATGGCCGCCAGTGCCTGGGCAAAGATGGCTTCAGTCAGGGCCAGCACGCGCTTGTAGCTGTAGATCCCTTGCTCCAGGGCCTGCGCGCAGGCCGCATTGATGCAGTGTGCCGGGTAGCGTCTGGCCAGACTGACGATGCCCCAGAGCTTGCGCTGGCCCACTCGGCCCTCGATGGCAAAGAGCAGCTGGCACAGCCGGCTGGCGTGCTCACCGATCTCGCTGGCTTGGCGCAGGATCAGGCGGGTCTCGCGAGAAGGATTGAACACCCGCTCGTCCATGGGCAGCACCACCGTGCCGGGGCGCTGGGCCTTGGCGTGGGTACGCAGCAAGGCCGTGGTGTGCATGTCACGGATCTCGATGCGCTGGGCGAAGATGCGCACCAGCACCTTGGAGCCGATGGCGGCCGGTCGCGCGGCATAGCTGCTGTGATCCACCCGCACGCAGCTGTCGTCACAGACGGTACGCACCGCCTCGTCGAAATACTGCATGCCCAAGAGCGGCAGCGCCTTGAGGTGAGAGCGCTCCTCCTCGAACATGGCCTGCACCTGACGCCGCTCGGTGCCGTGGATGCGCTTGGCCGCCCAGTTCTTCTCCCAGTGCGCCAGGAACTCGTTCTGGGCCTCGATGGATTCAAAGCGCCGGCCCTTCAAGGCCGTGGCCTGCGTGTGGCCAATGGCATGCTCGACCGTACCCTTGCGGTTGGGGTCCCGTACCCGCGCCGGGTCGGCTACCACGTCGTAGTGCGCCAGGGTGGCGGCGTAGACCTTGTTGAGCTCGGGCTCGTACAGGTCGGGTTTGATGACGCCCTCCTTGAGGTTGTCCAGCACCACGTACTGCGGGCAGCCTCCAAAGTGGCGAAAGGCCCGCTCGTGCAGCTCCGCCCAGATCTGGTGGCTGGACTTCCAGACCGCGCACCGGAAACTGGCACGGGAGTAGCGCAGCGTGGCCACGAACAGGCGGGGTTTCTTGTACCGGTCGCTACCGGGCACGCGGGTGGGCGCGCCCTCGCCGTAGTCCACCTGCATCTCCTCCCCAGGCAGAAAGGACAGGCGATCGAACTGCTCCGGCTCTTTGTGGCGCAGCTTTGCACAGAAGCGTTTGACCGAGTTGTACTGACCAGCAAAGCCGTGCTGATCGACCAGGTCCTGGAAGATGGCCATGGCGTTGCGCTTGAGACGCAACTGGGCTTCGATGAACTCGCGCCAGGGTTCGCACAGGGAGGTGGCAGCCGACCCCGGGGCAACAGCGAAAGCCGGTGGCCGGGGTGGGGCAGTTTGACTGGCCACAGCCTCAGAGCCGGTGGCCACCCCGGGGCAGTTTGCCCGTTCTGCGGCAAAGCGCTGTTGGTAGGTGCGGATGGTGTGACGAGAAATTCCCGTGACCCGCTCGATCTCTCGCTGGCTGGCGTTGGCCCGTAGCAGGGTCCAGATGGTGGTTTGCAGATGTGGCTTCAAGACGTTCACTCCAGTGGTCCCCTCGTTGATGAGGGGGTGAAAGTAACGTCCTACCCATCGGCCTTCAGGCGACCAATATGCCAAGCTCAATGCATCAGGTCACCCCCAGCCGGGTGGAGCAGTTTGGGTGGCCATAAGTGGGGCACTTTGGGTGGCC
>JAWKYI010000039.1:0-2934 GCA_041396525.1 Burkholderiaceae bacterium | reverse complement strand
CACACCCAGGCGCCCTCAGGGGCCGTCAAGCGCCCTCGATCTGGAGAGAAATGTCGGGTGTTCACCCATGTTTTCCCCATTTTGGCGGGTCGACACTCCCGGGAGAATGGGCCTCCAGAGCCCCTGAAAACGCTTTCGGTCCATCCACAACCTTTCCCTATGCCCGCCCCGTCCAGCGACCTCCGCGAAGCCTCCGCGCTCGTCATCGACGGCAACCCCCAATCGCGCTCCATCCTGGTCTCACAGCTGCGCGAATTTGGTGTGGGCAGCATCGTCCAATGCTCGCGACTCTCGGATGCCCGCTCCAGGCTGGAGTTCAGCGCCTACGATCTGGTCATCTGCGAACAGTACTTCGACAAGGAAAGCCAGACCGGTCAGGACCTGCTGGACGACCTGCGGCGCAACCAGTTGCTGCCCTTCTACACCGTCTTTGTGATGGTCACCTCGGAGGCCTCCTACAGCAAGGTGGCCGAAGCTGCGGAGTCGGCTCTGGACGCCTACCTGCTCAAACCGCACGCCGCGTCAGGCCTGGCCGAGCGCATCTACCTCGCTCGCGACCGCAAGTTCGCCCTGCACGACATCTTCTCCGCGATCGAGGCCGAGGACTTCGACAAGGCCACCGAAATCTGCAAGAAGCGCTTCGAGGCCAAAGGCCCGTACTGGCTGTATGCCGCCCGCATCGGCGCCGAGCTCATGCTGCGGGTCGGCCGGATATCCGAAGCCCAGGCCTTCTACGAAGCGGTGGTCGAGGCCAAAACCCTGCCCTGGGCCAAGCTCGGCGTTGCACGCTCCCAACTCGAAGCCGGCTTCCCCCAACGGGCCGAGACCACGCTCAAAGGCCTGATCGAAACCGAGCCCGGCTTCAGTGATGCGTACGACGTGATGGGGCGGGCACAGTTTGAACTGGGCAACTTCGAAGGCGCGCTGGACACCTTCCGCATGGCCACCAAGCTCACGCCGTCATCCGTCAATCGGCTGCTCAAACACGGCATGCTGGCCTACTACACCGGCGACCGCGATGAGGGCCTGGAAATGCTCGACCGCGCCACCCGGATCGGGCTCAACTCCAAGCTCTACGACCCCCAGGCTCTGATCCTGCTCGCCTTCGCCCGCCTGGACGAGAACGACTCACGCGGCCTGACCCGGTGTGTCGACCACCTCCTGCATCTGCGAGAGCGTCAGCCCGAAAGCCCACGGCTGGAGCGCCTTCATGACGTGGCGACCGCGCTGGTGGCGATCCAGGGCTTTCAGACCGCACGCGCGCTGGACGAGATGCGGCGCATGAACAAGAGCATCCAATCCCCCGACTTCGACTTCGAGGCCGCCAGCAACCTGCTGGCGTTGATGACTCGCCTGGCCGCGCGCTCCATCCAGCTCTATGAGGTCGATACCGCGGTCGAGATCGTCAGCATGCGGTTTTGCACCAGCCGCGCCCTCACGGAGCTGCTGATCTGCGCCTGCGAAGACCGCCAGGGTTTCGTCAATCGCGTGCGGGCGTCGCACGCCGAAGTGCTCAAGATCACCGAACAGGCCATGACGCTGAGCCTCAAAGGCAACCCACAGGCCGCCGTGGAAAAACTGCTGGAGCAAGGAGAGCAGACGATCAACGGCAAGATCATCGAATCGGCCCACCTGGTGCTGCAGCGCTACAAGGAAAAAATCCACAACCACGAAGCCTTGCAACAGCGCGCACAAGCCTTGCGGGAGAAATACCGAACCTCGGAAATCCACGCCGGACTGGGTGAGAAAGCCCACACCGGGCGCGCTGCCGGCGGTATGTCCCTGCCATCGGCCTACAAACCCCAAAGCCACGATGGCTTGCTGGCCAAGGTGAACGCGGTCTGAGCGCCTGAACAGCGATCAGGCCACCGGTGCCGGCGGCCCTTCGTACAGCCACGGGTTGTCGAGCAGATGCTCGCCCATGACCCACATGGCCAGGTTGCGCGCGCCCCTCAACGCGCCTTGCGCATGAAAGATGGTGCCATTGCGCGCCGAGCGTGCCTGCACACGCGCATTGCGCTGCCAGCGCGTGCCCGCCATCCGCTGCAGCAGGCCGGGCCAGTCATCTACCCGCCCCTGGGCCTGCCCGACCAATTCACCCAGCGTCCAGGCGTCCTCCAGGGCCATCGCTGCGCCCTGGGCCAGATAGGGTCGCAAGGGATGCGCCGCATCCCCGAGCAAGGCCACCCGGCCCTGCGCATGCTCATGGGCACCTGCCATGGGTGGCCGATCGTTCAAAGGCCACAACTTCCATGCCCCCACCGCATCGACCATGGCCAAGAGGTCCTTGTCGACCTCACCCAGCGTGCGCCGCAGGTCGGTTGCGTGGGCTTCGTGCGTCCAACTCTGGGGGTCGCTGTCCACCGCCCCGCCGTGCCCTTGACCAATCACGCCCTGGACCACGACGACCAGGTTGAACCAATCCCCTCCGCGCACCGGGTAATGCACGGCATGCAGCCGAGGACCCAGCCAGGCCGTGACCAAGGGCGCGCGCAACGCCGACGGCAGATCGGTGCTGCGCACCATGCCCCGGTAGGCCAGGTGCCCGCTGGAGCGCACGGGGTGCGCCCCCAACAGTTGCGTGCGCACCCGACTCCAGAGCCCATCACACCCGAGCAGGGCAGCGCCCTCCAGTTGCGCACCGCACTCATCGACGACCTGCACCCCCACGCTGCCTTGGGCAAACGAGGCCACTCGCTGGTTCAGGTGCAAGCGCACCCCTTCGTGGTGTCTCACGGCATTCAGCAACAAACCATGAAGATCGGCACGGTGCACCGTGGCGTAAGGCTGACCATAGCGTTGCCGGGCATCGAAACCCAGGGCCAGCGCGCCCAGCAACGCACCGCTGCGCACATCGCGCACGCGCAGCTGCTCGGGAAACGCCGCCAAGGCCTTCAGCCCGTCGAGCAAACCCCAGGCGTCCAGAACGCGCAC
>JAWKYI010000038.1:0-4197 GCA_041396525.1 Burkholderiaceae bacterium | reverse complement strand
GTGGCCCAGGGCATTGCCAGCAAACCTTTTGACCGCGCCCTCGAGTTCAACTTGCTGGCACTCACCCAGTTTGTGGTCGCCAAGGACAATGTGGTCAGCTTCCAACTGACCCCGCAGGCGCGCGACCTGCTGCGCGCCGACGACAGCGATCTGGTCTACTACCAGGTGGTCGATCCACGCGGCACCCTGATCAGTGGCGAAGTCGACTTTCCATTGCCCCAGGACAACCAGACGCCCGAGCCCGGGCAGGTGATGTTGCGCGACGACACGTTGCGGGGCGACGAAGTGCGGGTGGCCTATGCCTGGCTGGCGCGCACCGACGATCCTGGCCATCTGGTTCTCATGCAGGTGGCCGAAACCAAGGGCAAACGCTCGACGCTGGCCACCGAGATCATCAAAGGCGTGATGGTGCCTCAGTTCATCATCCTGCCGCTGGCGGTGCTGTTGGTGTGGCTGGCGCTGGTGCGCGGCATCCGCCCATTGAACGAGCTGGAGCAGCGCATACGGGCGCGCAAGCCCGATGACCTGAGCCCGATCGAAGAGTCGTTCATTCCACAGGAAGTCGCCCCCCTGGTGTCGTCCATCAACGACCTGCTCACCCGCCTGAAGGCGTCGCTCACCACCCAAAAGCGCTTTCTGGCCGACGCCGCCCACCAGCTCAAAACCCCTCTGGCGGGCTTGCGCATGCAGGCCGAACTGGCCCAGCGGGAAAGCAACCCGCAGGAAGTCCATGGCTCCTTGCAGCAAATTGCGCGCTCCAGCATGCGCGCCACCCACACGGTCAACCAGTTGCTGGCGCTTGCCCGCGCTGAAACCACCGGAAGAACCTTGCCCACCGTGCCCATCGACCTGGCCGAGCTGGTGACAGGCGTCGTGCAGGACTCTGTGCCCCGGGCCATGGAACAGGGCATCGATCTGGGCTACGACGGCCCGGACTCCATGCCGGCCAATTGCATGATGGAAGGCAACCGCACGCTGCTGCAGGAAATGGTGCGCAATCTGGTCGACAACGCCATTCACTATTCAGGTCCGGGCGGCATCGTGACCGCGCGCGTGCTGTTCGACCGCTTCAGCGGCGTGCAGATCCTGCAAGTGGAAGACAACGGCCCGGGTATTCCCGAAAGCGAACGCGAGCTCGTGTTGCAACCTTTTTACCGGGCATTGGGCACCAACGTCGACGGCTCAGGGCTGGGCTTGGCCATCGTGCACGAGATTGCCCAACAGCACGGCGCGACCGTGCACATGGAAGACGCCCAAGTCGAGCGCAGCCCACGGGGCCTACGGGTGTCGGTGCGTTTCAGCCCCAAACCCCACCCGACTCAGGCCCAGCACTGAGGCCAGTGTGCTGCGCCGCAAATAGTTCCATGAAATGAAACCGATGGATTCGCGCCCAGGGCAAGGCGCAAACCGCAGTGATGGCTCGTGCTATCGCGAGGATTTGCAACGCAGCCATGGGTGTGAAGGCGAGGTTTCATATGCAAGCTATTTGTGGGACAGCACACCAGGTCAGCGCCTAGGCAACGCTGTGGCCTGTCGCCTTTTCAGCCGGCTTTCGCGACATGCGAGTGGGGTGGGCACCGCGGAAATGCAGGCACACAACGAGAGCCGGACTCCTTGCCTGGCCTTGAAAGGCAACAACAGGCAGCGCTGCACCCACTCTGCGCCTTTTGGAATGCCACTCGATAACCATGGACGAGGCGCAAAACACGAACGAATCCAAGCCGGCTGAGGTTTCGCCACATCGCGCCTGATTGTTGTGATCGACAACGCACCGTCGAAGAACAGGAGAATGGCCCTAGACAATCGCCATTGCTTTGGCCGAGTCACTCCTCAAGAGCGCGTCCAGTGCTTCGATTGGCAACGCGGGCGCAAACAGGTGCCCCTGAAACTGATCACAGCCCTGAGAAGCCAGGAAATCCCGCTGGTCGTTGGTCTCGACGCCTTCTGCGACCACCTGCAGACTCAAGCTCTGCGCCAAGGCGATGATGGCTCGCGAAATGGCGGCATCGTTCGGGTCGGTCAGCACATCGGCCACAAAATCCTTGTCGATCTTCAACTGATCCAGCGGCAGGCGCTTCAGACAGGACAAAGACGAATACCCCACCCCAAAGTCGTCCAGCGAGAGCGTCACACCAAGATTCTTGAGCATGCCCATCTTCTGAATGGTGATCTCCATGCGATCGGCCAAGAGGCTCTCCGTGAGCTCAAGCTTCAGTCGCTGCGGGTGTATGCCCGTGCGTTTGATCGCGGCCATGACCTGGTCCACAAAGTTGGGATGCCGAAACTGCACCACACTCACATTCACGGCGATGCTCAAGTTTGCCGTCTGCGGGTTGTGCGCCCAGGTCGCCAGTTGTTCGCAGGCCGTCTCCAACACCCACATGCCCAACGGCAGGATCAAGCCAGAATCCTCTGCCACGGGGATGAAGCTCGCTGGCATAACCAGACCATTCTCCGGATGTTGCCACCGAACCAGTGCTTCAACCCCTGTGATTGCTCCCTGGCGATCGACTTGCGGCTGGTAATGAACCACAAACTGCTTCTCGCGCAGCGCAATCCGCAGCGCCACACTGACCGCAGCATTGGCATTCACCGCCGCCTGCATATCGGGGTCGAAGTAACACAGTGTGTTGCGACCAAGCGCTTTGGCCTGGTACATCGCAAGATCCGCTTGTTTCAGCAACTCACCGACATCGTTCTGATCGCCACTGAACGTGGTCACACCAATGCTAGGGGTTGCAAAGTGCTGGTGCCCGACGATCTCAAACGGCTCACGCAACATGTTGAGCACCTTTTCCGAAAGCGCCCTCGCCTTGGTGGCAGCAACCGCGCTCTCGGTACTCAGATCGTCAACCATCACCACAAACTCATCCCCGCCCAGCCTGGCCACGGTGTCGGTCTTGCGCACGCTCCTGGTCAGACGCTGGGCCACTTGTTGCAACAACTGGTCTCCCACATGGTGGCCCAAGGTGTCATTGAGGATCTTGAAGTTGTCGAGGTCGATGAACATCAGAGCACCATGCTGACCGGTACGCACGCTTTGCGACAGCGCCTTTTGTAGCCGATCAAGCAGCAACTGGCGGTTCGGCAAATCTGTCAAAGGATCGTGCAATGCCAGGTGCCGCACCATGTCTTCCGAGGCCTTGCGGTGAGTGATGTTTCGCCCCACCGCCACCCAATGAGACACCTCTTCTGCACTCGCTTGAACCGACACCACTTCGAGCTCCACCCAAAACGTGTCACCGTTCTTGCGGTGAACCTTGAACTCCGTCCGCGCTTGACGGGTCTCCCGCAACCCTTTGGCCAAGTCAAGCAGCTTGAAGATGGCAGGGTCGCGCTCCAAGAGGATGCGAGGCGATTGACCCAGCACTTCGGCCCGGCTGTATCCCGTCTGCTTCTCGAACGCATCGTTGACAAACACGATGCGAGGCTCCCCCTCTTGCCCCAGCCCCGCCTCTGCAATGGCGACAATGTCGTTCAAGCGGGCCACGCTGGTTTCCAGCAGCATCAAGTGCTCTTGCGAGCGCCGTCGATCGGTCACGTCACGGAAATAGACAGCGAGTCCTTCAGCAAACGGATAGGCCCGAACCTCAAGCCACTTTCCCAAAGAGGGAAAGAAGTCTTCCAGCTCAACTCGGCGGTTGGTCTGCAGCGCCACGCTCAGTTGTGTCCGTAGTCGCTGTGCCAACACTGGGTCGAAATTGCTCCAAACCTCCAGCCCCAGCAACTCAGCCGTGGTTTTTTGCAGCAGCCGCTCGCTTTCCTCGTTCAGAAAGGTGAAGCAACACTGACGATCCAATGTCACAAAAGCCTCGGTGATGCTCGCCACAGTCGTGGTCAAGCGCATTGCCAAGCGCAACGTCTCCTGCTGGGCCTGCTTCTGCACCGAAATATCTTGCACAGCTCCTCTGATGAGAATGATGTTCCCACCCTCGTCTCGCACGGCATTGCCCACGGTTCGAACCCATTTCGGGTTCATGCCCGGCACCTGGACCTGAATCTCTTCATCAAAGGCTTCGCCTTGCTGCGCACAAGACTCCAGACGCTTGCGGAGACCTAAGCGCCATTCCGGCCGAAACCGCTGCACCATGCCATCCAGGTCCTGAACACGCTCTCCCGCATTTAGACCCAAGATGCTCCGGAATTCCTCAGAGTGCTGCACTACGCCAGTGTGAATGTCGAGCGACCAACTGCCCA
>JAWKYI010000037.1:0-4432 GCA_041396525.1 Burkholderiaceae bacterium | reverse complement strand
GTGTGTGTGGCCACGATTGCACCACTGATCGCATCCCGGGCTTCAATTTTTACCTCCATGCTGCCTTTGCCCGCGCCAAACGGCCCCGCCAGCCAACGCAGGCTTCGGTTGCCGGGGTTGTATTTCACATCGACCACCACGGCCACGGTTCCAGGCGTCCGCCCGTCCGACCCATTGGAAACGGTGAGGCCGTGTTCCTCCAGCGCATCGCGCACCACGGACGGCAGCCGGCCCTCCAACGTTCGTTTGTCAGTCAGACGCCGATCGTCCGGGTCGTCGTCATTGAGCAGGCTGGTGGTCACCGACTGGACATAAGCGGCGGTATAGGTCGTTTCAAGGGGCTTTGCCGTTGCAGGTTTTTCCAGCACGACCGCTGTGGAGCTGCAAGCAGCCAACACGAAAGGAACCGCACCGGTGGCCAGGCGGCGGAAAAGGGTGGAAAACATCGATCACTCCCTGGGCGCACGCGATGCGCCTGTCAAACGTTGGTTCAATCGGGCGCAAACCTGTTTGGCGTCCCCAGAACAGTCACCCGACGCCTGGCTCAAGCGCCAAAGCGGTGGAATGATAGATGAGCGGGGAGGGCGGCGCCGGAGACGAGGGTGTGCGCGGGGCGCCGGCTCAGGCGCGGTGGCGGGCCACGTCGATGGCGCCCAGCGTGGAGCGCAGGATGCCATTGACCCAGGGAAACATGTCGCCCATGCCATCAAGCAGGCCGCTGACCGTCAGACCGCACAGGTTCAGCAGGCTGATTTGGGCGGGGGACGGTGCCTGGCCCGAGGCGCCTTCCAGCGATTGCCGAATGGCCTCCGATAGCCCGTCGAGCTCCATGATTTTCAGGCGGGCCGGCGTGGAAGTGGCCGTCATGCCCATGTGGGACCAATAGGCCAGCGCGATCTTCTCCAGAAAGCTCGCGTCAATGGATGCCGACATGGCTTCGCTGACCCAGGGGATCAGCGGGGCCAGGTGTTGGGTCGAGGCCTCGTCCGACAGCACATGGTCCACCAGCGCATTGCTGCGGTTCATGAAGTCAGCCAGGGAGGCTTTGAAAGTTTCGAACTGGGTATCGTCGCTCATGTCGTGCGCCTCGGTTGAAGTGAAGGAGTCACGGCAATTGCCCCATTCGGGTGCGCCGTGAACGTTGTTCCGTTGTTCATCGGCAGATGGCCCCCAGTCTTGAAGGGGTTGAGGCGGGCGGGTGCAGGCTTCGTGATGACGCCGGTTCTCGAATGCATGCACCAAGGTCAGGCCCGGTGCCGCACCGGACATGACCACGCGCAGCGAGCGCACCACATTGGGGCGGCTGCAGGTGTGCGGCCGCGGGGGCGGGGGAAAGGCCGGGTTGGCGTCAGTGAGTGACTTGCCGGGGGGGGGGCTTGGGCGCAGAGCAGTGGCTGCGCCGCGCTAGCATTATTTGAGTTCGGCAATCAATTCGATTTCGACGCAAACGCCCATGGGCAGTTGTGCCACACCAAAGGCGCTGCGCGCATGGGCACCCTCTCGGCGCCAAACACCTCGCCCAGCAGCTCGCTGCAACCGTTGGTCACCAGGTGGTGCTCCGTGTAGGTGGGGGCGGAGTTCACCAGGCTCATCACCTTCACGATGCGGGCGTCGTCCAGCGTCTTGCCAGCGGCTTTGCAGGCGGCGTCCAGGGTGCCCATCAGGTCGACGGCCACGGCGCGGGCGGCAAGTTTGGCCTCATCGGTGGACATGGTCGAGCCCAGTTGCCCCACCCATGGCTTGCCGTCCTTCTTGGCCACATGACCGCTCAGAAACACCAGATTGCCTGTTTGGGAGAATGGCACGTAGGCAGCTGCTGGGGCGGCCACGGGGGGCAGGGTGATGCCCAATTCGGCGAGTTTGGCGAGTGCGCTCATGAAGAATTCGTCCTGAAAGGTTATTGAAAAGACCGCCGCCATTGTAGGGAGGCATCGGCGAACAAGGCGCTTCATCAGCCGATTTCATGGCCTCGCAATCGCCCTTTGACCTGCCGGCGACCCCGGCCGGCTGGTGCCGGACGCTCACCGATAATGCCGGGCATGCTTCTCGAAAATACCGAATGGTGGGTCTGGGCCGTGGTGGTTTTGCAGGCCCTGATCCTGCTGGTGCTTGCCTGGCTATCGCTGCGTCGCCCCCCGGTCAGTGAGGCCGAATTGGCCCACCGCCAATCGATGACCAGTGGTCTTCAGCAACAAACCCTGCGCATCGAGCGGGTTGAGGGAGCGTTGCGTCGCGAGATGGGTGACAACGCCCGCGAGGCGCGTCAGGAGTTCCAGCAGGCTTTGGGCAGCTTTCAGGCCGCTCTCACACGGCAGAGTTCGGAGGCCATCCGAACGCAGAATGCCCAGTTGGACGGGTTCTCGCAGCAGCTGATGCAATTGCGCGGCACCTTGGGTGACACCTTGACCCAGCAGTTGCAAGCCATCAGTCTGGGGATGACCCAACAGGCCGCCGAGGCCACGCGCACCCAGAACGCTCAAATCGATGCCTTTGCGCAGCAGCTGGTGCAGTTGCGAACCACCCTGAGCGACACGCTGACCAGGCAGCTCCAGGACATGAGCGAGGGCAATGCCCGCCGTCTGGCCGAAGTGCGCACCACCTTGGACGCCCAACTGGCCCAGTTGCAGCAAAGCAATGCCGCCAAACTGGACGAAATGCGCGCCACGGTGGATGAGAAGCTCCAATCCACCCTGCAGGCGCGGCTGGGCGAGAGCTTCAAGCAGGTCGCCGACCGCTTGGAACAGGTGCACAAGGGGTTGGGCGAGATGCAGACCCTGGCCCAGGGGGTGGGAGACCTGAAGCACTTGCTGACCAACGTCAAGACGCGCGGCATGTTCGGTGAAGCCCAGCTTGCCGCGTTGCTGGAGCAGGTGATGGCGCCCGACCAGTACGCGACCCAGGTCGCCACGCGCCCCGGCAGCCGCAATGTGGTGGACTTCGCCATTCGCTTGCCGGGCCGCCACACTGACGGCGCGCCGTGCTGGCTGCCCATCGATGCCAAGTTCCCGAACGAAGACTATGAGCGTTTGCTGGAAGCGCAACAGCGTGCCGATGTGGAAGGTGCTGAGGCCGCCGCGCGTGGGCTGGAACAACGCATCCGGCTGGAAGCCCGGTCTATGGCGGAAAAGTACCTGGAGCCGCCGCACACCACGGACTTCGCCATCCTTTTCCTGCCCACCGAAGGCCTCTATGCCGAGGTCCTGCGTCGACCTGGCCTGATGGAGGTGTTGCAGCGCGACCATCGGGTCACGCTGGCCGGCCCCACCACCCTGATGGCCATGCTCAACTCCCTGCAAATGGGCTTTCGCACCTTGGCGCTGGAAAAGCGCAGCAGCGAGGTCTGGCAGGTGCTCGGGGCTGTCAAGACCGAGTTTGGCAAGTTTGGCGATGTCCTGGCCAAGGTCAAAAACCAGACGCAGACCGTGCTCAACACGCTTGACAGCGCTGAGACGCGAAGCCGTGCCATGAACCGCGCGCTCAAGGCGGTGGAGGCGCTGCCGCAGGACCAGGCGGCGCAGGTCTTGCCTCTGGATGTGACCAGCGCAGAGGAGCCTTGAGCCCGTCACTGCGTCGTCGGCTGCTGCGCCTGATCGGGGCGCAGATCAGTTTGCACGCCTGCATGACGGGTTTTCGCATGGCTGCGCCCCTGATGGCTTTGCGTGAGGGGCACAGCGCCGCTGCCGTGGGCATGTTGCTGGCGCTTTTTGCGCTGTCGCAGGTGTTTCTTTCCTTGCCTGCCGGACGGTTCGCCGATCGGCATGGCCTGAAGAAGCCCCTGAAGATCGCAGTGGGCATTGCCACAGCGGGCGCGCTGGTGGCGGTGGTGTTCCCCAGTTTTGTCGTTCTGTGCATGACGGCGCTGACCTGCGGCGCGGCCACGGGATTGGCCCTGATCACCTTGCAGCGCCATGTCGGGCAACTGGCCAATGGTCCGGTCGAGATCAAACAGGTCTTCAGCTGGATGGCGATCGGGCCATCGATCTCCAACTTTCTGGGGCCTTTTGCCGCCGGGCTGCTGATCGACGCTTCGGGGTTCAGGTCGGCCTATTTGCTTCTGGCGTTTTTGCCCCTCATCAGCTGGTGGCTGGTGCGAGGGGCGCAAGAGCTTGAGCCTGTGGCGCATGACCCGGCGGCGCCACGGTCCCGCTCCTGGCATTTGCTGCGCGAGCCAGAGTTCCGGCGCCTGATGCTGATCAACTGGATGTTGTCCTCCTGTTGGGACGTCCATACCTTTCTTGTGCCGGTCATTGGCAATGAGCGCGGCTTGAGTGCCTCGGTGATCGGCGCCATCCTGGGTGCTTTTGCGTTGGCCGCCACCGCGATTCGCATGGCCATGCCCTGGTTGGCGCAGCGGCTGCGGGAGTCGGTCGTGATCGGTTCGGCGATGGTTGCCACGGCGGTGCTCTTTGCCTTGTACCCCATGGCGCACACC
>JAWKYI010000036.1:0-4476 GCA_041396525.1 Burkholderiaceae bacterium | reverse complement strand
CGCCTTGGCGCAGGCGCGCCAGTTGCCAGACCATGTGCGGGCCAGCGACCACCAGGGGCGCGTGGATTTGCGCGATGTTCCGCTGGTCACCATCGATGGTGAAGACGCACGCGATTTTGATGACGCCGTGTATTGCGAGCCAGCCAAGGTGGGGCGTGGCAAAGGGTGGCGCTTGCTGGTGGCGATTGCCGATGTGAGCCACTATGTGGAGACGGGCGCGCCCATTGACGTGGACGCATACGATCGGGCCACTTCGGTGTATTTCCCGCGTCGGGTGATTCCGATGCTGCCCGAGAAGCTGTCCAATGGCCTCTGCTCTTTGAACCCGGGCGTGGAACGCCTGTGCATGGTTTGCGACATGCTGATCAACGCCAAGGGCGAGGTCCATGCCTACCAGTTCTATCCGGCGGTGATGTTCAGCCACGCGCGCTTTACCTACACCGAGGTTGCCGCCATCTTGCAAAACACCCGCGGTCCTGAAGCTGCCCAGCGCAAAGCCCTGGTTCCCTATTTGCTGAACTTGCACGACGTATACCGCGCCTTGCTGGTGGCGCGTCAGGCGCGCGGAGCAGTTGACTTCGAAACCACCGAAACACAAATCGTTTGCGACGAATCGGGTCGCATCGAGAAGATTGTTCCCCGTACCCGGAATGATGCGCACAAACTCATCGAAGAAGCCATGCTGGCTGCCAATGTGTGCTCGGCCGATTTCATTCGGCAAAGCAAGCATGTCGGGCTGTTTCGGGTGCACGAAGGCCCAACGCCGGAGAAGCAGGAGATTTTGCGCAACTACCTCAAGGCCATGGGGGTGCCCCAGACGATCACCGACAACCCCCAGCCATCGGAGTTCCGTCACATTGCCGAGATGACCAAGGACCGCCCCGAAGCGCAGCAGATTCACATGATGCTTCTGCGCTCCATGCAGCAGGCGATCTACACCCCCATCAACAGCGGCCATATTGGGCTGGCTTTTGATGCCTAAACCCATTTCACCAGTCCGATTCGCCGATATCCCGATCTATTGGTGCACCGGGTGATCAAGGCGATCCTTCAGCAAAAGCGTTACCAGTTGCCGACGCTGCCCACACCCGGTGAGGCGCATGCCAAGCTCAGCAAGCGCCTGGCCAGTCGGGTCAAACCACCGTCGGAGCAGCCAGCGAAAAAGCCGTCCGCAGACACCTTGGCCTGGCAGGCGGCCGGTCTGCATTGCAGCGCCAACGAACGCCGTGCCGACGAGGCCAGCCGGGATGTTGAGGCCTGGCTCAAGTGCAAGTACATGCGCGAGCACCTTGGTGAGGAGTTCACGGGTGTGGTGAGCTCGGTGACAAGCTTTGGTTTGTTTGTGACGCTCGATGCCATGTATGTTGAGGGCTTGGTTCACATCACGGAGCTGGGTGGGGAGTACTTTCGCTTCGATGAGACGCGCCAGGAGTTGCGCGGCGAGCGCACCGGTATCCGGTATGCGTTGGGGACCAAGGTCAATGTGCAGGTCAGCCGCGTTGATCTGGATGGCCGTCGAATTGACTTCAGGCTCGTCACTGGGGAGGATGATCTCTTGTTGCGCGCCATGCGCGACAAAGCTGGCGCCTCGGGTGACGATGCCGAGGGTGATCGGCGAGGCAAGGCGCGCCGAAAGCGAGCCGAAAACAATGGCAGCGGTAGCTCAAGGCCATTGAGTGGGGCCGCAGCGCATGTGCAGGAGCTCAAATCTGCCGTCAAGCGGACCGCTGGGAAGAAAAGCTCGCGCAACGGAGAGCGAAATGGCGGCAGCAAGTCGAGGAAAGGTCGGCGCTAGTTGGCGCGGAGAGGTACCGTGAATATCCTGTTTTTCCTGTTGGACACCTTCTTTTTCATCCTGATCGGTTGTGCATTGCTGCGTGCCTGGATGAACTACCAGCGCATTCACATGCAGGCACAGCCGGGTCGGTTTGCCATGGCTGTGACCGATTGGCTGGTCAAACCAGCGAGGCGCTTGCTGCCCCAGGCGCTGGTGCAGAGCCGCTTTGACTGGGGGAGTTTCCTGGCCGCTGTGTTGCTTGCAATGGCTTACGCTGGGCTTCGACTCACCTTGACGACCCCCTTGGCGGCCTCGCCTGTTGCGATATTGCTTGGCATCGCTTGGCTGGCCGGTGCCTTCTTGTTGCGGGTTTTGCTCCAAGGACTGATCGTTCTTCTGCTGGTCTTCGCTGTGTTGTCCTGGGTGCAACCCGGGGCGCCCGTCATGGGGACGCTGGATCGACTGCTCTCGCCGTTGCTCACGCCAGTGCGGCGCATCGTTCCCACCATTGGGGGGGTGGATCTGTCTGTTCTGGTTCTCCTGCTCCTCTTGCAGGTTTTGATGATGGCCCTCGGGCTTTAGCGGGCATCGAGTCTGTGGAATGGACGGGGGAGTGGTCTAACGGGTCAGCCAGTCTGCCGTCAGAGGTCGGTTGCCATGCGCCTGGACCCACTCGTCAGCCAGGCGTCCGTGTTCAAACACGCTGTTGAGTGTGGCTGAATGGGCGCTGGTGCCACCGCCGGAAATGGCCAGCGCGGCACCCAACATGCCCGCCAACACATCGCCGGTGCCTGCGGTTGCTAGAGCGGCGTTGCCGCTGGCATTGATGGCGGGGCGTTCGCCCGGGGCGGAAATGACTGTGCCAGACCCTTTGAGCACACAGATCACGCCAAAGCGCTGGCTCAGTTCGGTGGCCGCATGGGTGCGGTCAGACATGACTTGTTGGGTCGAACAGCCGAGCAGTCGAGCCGCTTCCAGTGGGTGGGGGGTGATCACCGTGGTGCGGTTGCTTGTATGCCGCTCGGTCAGGCCCATTTGAAGCCGTGCATCGGCTGCCACAGCGTTGAGCGCATCCGCGTCCAGGACCAGTGTCTGTGCATCTGCCAATACCGTGGGAAGCGCGGGAACCAAGGCCTCGCCCCCGCCGCAACCGCACACCACGGCACCTCGCCTCATCAGGCTGTCGCGCTTGGCCGCCCCCAGGGTGCGGAACATGAGTTCAGGCTGCTGAGGGTCGAAGATGCTTTCAGGCAGGTGTTCCTCAAGGAGGCTGAGAAACACCCGTCCAGCCCCTGTCCGAATGGCGGCGCGCGCAGCCAGGAGCGCGGCGCCACCCATGGCGACTCCGTTGGCGCTCAGCCCCTGACCGCCAATGACAAGGACGTCGCCATAGCTGCCCTTGTGTGAGGCGTGCCTTCTGGCGGGACTCGCGGTACCAGGCTTGGGCGCATAAAGGATGGCGGTGGGGGGACGGTCTCGTCTGGACGCTGTCCCAAGTCGTGAAACCAGATGTCGCCAGCGGCGTCACGGCCGTGGCAGGTGAATAGGCCTGGCTTGAGCGTGAGCAGCGAAAGCGTGTACCGGGCAGCAACAGGGGGCGCTTCGTCCCCCAGCAGAGCGCCGGTGTCGGCCATCAAGCCGCTGGGGACGTCGACTGCCAGGACCGGGCTGGGGCTGGTGCGCAACTGCGACAGGACCTTTGCCAGAGGGCCTTCCGGCTCCCGGGAAGCACCGATTCCCAGTAGGGCATCGATTGCAAAGTCGTATTGATCGGGTGGTTGGGCCGAGAGCGTCAGTCCGCAGTCCAGGGCATTCCGCAACGCATTGCTCGCATCGGGTGGCAAATGGCCCGGATCGCCCGTCAGGGTGAGGTGGATGCGCCGAGTCAAACCCCGTTGCTGGTTGTTGTTGTGCAGTGCCGTGGCTGCAACCAGTCCGTCCCCTCCATTGTTGCCAGGTCCACAGGCGACCCAGAGCGATTGAGCGTGTGGTGCCAGTGCTTCCGTCAGGCTTGCAACGGCTCTTCCGGCCTGCGCCATCAGCGCATGGGGCGGGAGCGAGCTGCCGGCGAATTGTTCGAGACGTCGGGTTGAGCGCACGTCATGAAGGCTTTCCTGCTGGTTGAAAAGGATATTTCGCATGGAGAATTTTGTGGCGCGCGATGTTGGCGCGTTCGACGGGGGAGTGAGGGCCACCAAAGTTTCCGCCAATTTTCCGGTTCGCGTCGCCGGCTCTTCCGATGGCGCCCACATCCGCGTTGGACGGGCACCCGCCCGCAGGTTTCACGATGCGCCGCTGTCTGCTGCCGCGGTTGGTCTGAGGGTGGGGGGTTCGACTTGAGTCGTGCAAACTGCTATAATCGATAGGCTTTGTCAGGTATCTCTGCGAAGTAATCTCAAACCAGCCCAACCGGGTGTTGGCGGCGCAGTGCAATCGGCTGCATCGTTGATCGGGGCTGGATTTAAGTCCTAACCTTTGGAAAATCTATCATGTCTATCTCCATGCGCGAAATGCTGGAAGCCGGTGTGCACTTTGGCCACCAGACCCGCTTCTGGAACCCCAAGATGGCGCCGTTCATCTTTGGCCATCGCAACAAGATCCACATCATCAACCTCGAAAAGACGTTGCCGATGTTTGAGGAGGCTGCCAAGTTTGTGCGCCAACTCACCGCCAACCGTGGCACGGTACTGATGGTCGGT
>JAWKYI010000035.1:0-5372 GCA_041396525.1 Burkholderiaceae bacterium | reverse complement strand
CAGCATGTTTGTCCCCAAGGAAGGGGCGGGTGGCAAGCAGGGCAAAGGCCGCGGTGGGCAGCCCGATCCGCTCAAGACTTCTCTGGGTTACATCGGTCAGGACGCTGTGAAGCGGTCTCGCGAACAAGACGCCATTCGTGGCAAGGGCGGTTCTGGTCGGAGAAAACCGGGGGGAGGCGGTCGCCAGGGCGGGCGCTGAAGTGGGCGGAAATCCTGCCCGTCGATGTAGAATCAATGGCTTTGCTGACCAGCAAAATCAACACTCTTAACTACCGAAAACTCAAGGACCATCATGGCCATCGAACGTACCCTCTCCATCATCAAGCCCGACGCCGTCGCCAAGAACGTGATCGGCCAGATTTATGCTCGCTTCGAAGCCGCAGGCTTGAAAGTGGTTGCTGCCCGCATGGCGCACCTCTCCCGTGGTGAAGCAGAGGCGTTTTATGCCGTGCACAAAGAACGCCCATTTTTCAAGGACCTGGTCGACTTCATGATTTCGGGCCCTGTGATGATCCAGGCGCTGGAAGGCGAAGGCGCCATCGCCAAGAACCGCGACCTGATGGGCGCCACCGACCCCAAAAAGGCTGCTGCTGGCACCATCCGCGCCGATTTCGCTGACAGCATCGATGCCAATGCCGTGCATGGTTCGGATGCGCCTGAAACCGCTGCACAGGAAGTCGCCTTCTTTTTCGCCGGTATGAACGTGTACTCGCGCTGATCGTCGGCGCTGAGTTGTTCCATTGAGCAATACCGGTTCTCGCTTCGCCCCTTTCATGTCGCTCAAGTCTGCGACTGAGGGGAGATGGCGTGCCGGTCACGGAGGCTTGTCGTGACTGCCGTGAACTTGCTTGACATGGATCTGGATGGCCTGACTGCTTTTTGTGAGCAGTTGGGCGAGAAGCGCTTTCGCGCTGTGCAGCTTTTTCGGTGGATTCACCAAAAAGGCGCATCAAGTTTTCAGGACATGTCCGATCTCGCGCGCAGCCTGCGCGAGAAGCTCCCTTCGGTCTGTCATGTGGGCGATTTGCCGGTGTTGTCACGGCAGGATTCAGCCGACGGCACCATCAAATGGCTGTTTGATGTCGGCGGCGGCAATGCCGTCGAAACCGTTTTCATTCCGGAAGAAGACCGCGGAACTCTCTGCATTTCATCGCAGGCGGGGTGCGCTGTCGGGTGCAGGTTTTGCTCTACGGGGCACCAGGGTTTTTCGCGCAATTTGTCCACTGGCGAGATCCTTGCCCAGTTGTGGCACGCAGAGCATTTTCTTCGTCGACACCTCAAGTCGTCAGACCGGGTTGTCACCAACGTGGTGATGATGGGGATGGGGGAGCCACTGCAGAACTATGGTGCACTGGCGCCCGCCTTGCGCGTGATGTTGGACGATCATGGTTACGGATTGTCTCGGCGCCGGGTAACGGTCTCCACATCGGGCGTTGTGCCCATGATCGAGCGTTTGGCGATCGATGTGCCTGTGGCGTTGGCGGTGTCTTTGCATGCACCTACCGATGCCCTGCGTGATTCGCTGGTGCCACTGAATCGAAAGTACCCTATTGCTGAGCTGCTCGATGCGTGCCTGGCCTACCTTCCTGCGGCACCACGGGACTTCATCACCTTCGAATACTGCATGCTTGAAGGTGTCAATGATCAGCCTGAGCATGCCAACGCGTTGTTGGATCTGCTGAAGGGCCGCCGCGGGAACCGGGCTGTTCCCTGCAAGATCAATCTGATTCCCTTCAACCCGTTTCCCGATTCAGGTTTGCGCTGTTCAAGTCGCACTGTTGTGCAGGCGTTCTGGAAGATCCTCAATGATGGTGGTCTTGTGACCACCATTCGCAAGACGCGAGGGGACGACATTGACGCCGCATGTGGTCAATTGGCCGGCGATGTTCTCGACAGGACAGATGCCGCCCGCCGTTTGGCGCAGCGTCGTGCGACATTGGGGCCGGCCGCAGAGCAACCCGTTCGGTTCGTGAAAGCAAACAAGGAGCAACAGGCATGACAGAGTCTTCGGTGGGTGCGGCAGTCCCGGTTTCGTTATCGGCCCACGGCGGGCCGGGGGGGCGTGCGCCTGGATGGTTGCTGGGGCTTGCAATGGGGGTGACCGTGCTCGCCGCTTCGAGCCTCTTGGCAGGCTGTGCAGGTGGGCCTGGCGTAAAGGCCACCCCGTCGGGGGAACCGATTACCGAGTCCGATGAGCCTGACACGCGCAAGCGCGCTCGAATTCGAACCACCCTCGCGGCCAGCTATTTTGAGCACGGTCAGGACACCGTGGCGCTTGATGAGATCAAGCAGGCGTTGGCCGCCGACCCGAATTACGGTCCCGCTTATGTGCTGCGTGGGTTGGTCTACATGCGAATGAACGACCATCAGTTGACCGAAGAGAGCTTCCGTCGGGCGTTGCAGATCAACCCCAACGATTCCGATGCCATGCACAACTATGGCTGGTACCTTTGTGGACTCAAGCGCGAGAAGGAGGCGGTCGAGTATTTCAACCGGGCCATCGCAAACCCCACCTACAACAGCCAGGCGAAAACCTTGATGGCCAAGGGCGTGTGCGAAATGCGTGCCGGACTCGAGAAGGATGCCGAGGCGAGCTTCGCCCGCTCCTATCAGCTCGATGCAACCAATCCGGTGGCTGGCTACAACCTTGCTGCCCTTTTGTACAAGCGGGGTGAGTTTGAGCGGGCCCAGTTCTATGTGCGGCGCCTGAATGCCACCGAGTTGGCGAATGCTGAAACCCTCTGGCTTGGCATCAAAATCGAACGCCAATTGAAGAATCAGGCTGTGGCCGACCAACTGGCCCAGCAGTTGCAGCGGCGCTTCCCGGACTCGCGTGAGCTGCAGGCCTACCGACGTGGAGCGTTTTATGAGTGATGGTTGGGAAACCCTGGATGGAGGTGAGCCCCAGGCTGCGCACACCCATCATCCGGTGGTCTATCCGCCCTGCGGTTTGCGTGAGGCGCGTGAAGCGACAGGCTTGCACATTGCCGCTTTGGCGGCTGCATTGAAGGTTCCCGTCAAGAAGCTGGATGCCCTTGAGTCTGGACGCTACGAAGAGTTGCCTGACCTGACTTTTGCGCGTGCGCTGGCGTCCAGCGCGTGCCGTCATTTGAAGATCGATCCAGCGGGTGTGTTGGCGCTGATCCCTCAGGCCCATGCGCCGACGCTTGGCGGTACATCGCCCAGTGTCAATGCACCTTTCAAACCCGATCAGGGCGCTGCAGCATCGGTGGATTCAATGGGGTGGCTGAGGAAGCCTGCTGTTTGGGCAAGTGCATTGATTGTGCTGGCGGCCGGGGCGTGGCCCTTCTGCCGGATTGGGAGGAGTTGCCAGGCAAGGACCTGTTCAGCAGCGTCGCGGGCATTTTCGCTGGTGGCTCCGCTGCGGGCAGTGGTGTAACCCAGACCGAGGTGGTGGTTCCCATAGCGCCACAGCCTGAACCTTTGCCAGCAAGCGAACCGGTCGAAGAAGCCGTGGCTGCACCGGTAGAGGAGAACGCCACACAACTCAGGAGTGAGTCGGCTTTGACACCGGAGGTGGCTGTGACTGCTTCCAGCAGCCTGTTGCATCTCGAGGCCACCGATGAATCCTGGGTTGAGGTGCTCGATGGCGCAGGCAAGGTGCAGGTTCAGCGTGTCATGAGGCGAGGTGATGTGCTCGACTTTTCCTCGTCACCACCGTATTCGGTGGTGCTCGGGCGGGCTGACGCGGTGACCGTACAGGTGCGTGGAAAGGTCTTTGATGTGTCTCCATATGCCCGTAACAGCGTGGCTCGATTCCAGGTGAAATGATGGACGCTGGCAACAACCCCATTCCTTTGGCTGGCGCGGTGCCCCGAAAGTCTCGGCAGGGCATGGTGATTTGGGGCGATAACCGTGTCACGGTGGGTGGCGCCGCACCCGTTCGAGTGCAGTCCATGACCAATACCGATACCGCCGATGCGGTTGGAACGGCGATTCAGGTCAAGGAGCTCGCGCTTGCTGGTTCTGAACTGGTTCGAATCACCGTCAATAACGATGAGGCGGCCAAGGCAGTCCCCTATATCCGCGAACAGCTCGATCGCATGGGCGTCAATGTCCCGTTGATCGGCGATTTTCACTACAACGGACACAAGCTGCTGACCGACCACCCGGCGTGTGCCGAGGCGCTGTCCAAGTACCGCATCAACCCGGGAAACGTTGGGCGGGGTGAAAAGGGCGATAGGCAGTTTTCCCAAATGGTGGAGATCGCCAGCCGACTCGACAAGGCGATTCGCATTGGGGTGAATTGGGGGAGCCTGGATCAGGATTTGCTGGCACGCCTGATGGATGAGAATGCCCGGCGCAGCCAGCCTTGGGAAGGCCGGCAGGTGATGTACGAGGCGCTGATCACGTCTGCGCTGGACTCTGCGGCCAAGGCGGAAGCCCTGGGCATGAAGGGTGAGAACATCTTTCTGTCCTGTAAGGTCAGTGGGGTTCAGGACCTGATCGCTGTCTATCAGGCACTCGCCCAGCGGTGCAACTATGCCTTGCATTTGGGGCTCACCGAAGCTGGAATGGGCACCAAGGGTGCGGTGGCATCGACTGCTGCATTGGCAGTTCTGTTGCAACAAGGCATTGGCGACACCATCAGGGTCTCATTGACACCCCAACCGGGTGAGCCACGTACGCAGGAGGTGCTGATCGCTTCCGAGATTTTGCAGTCGCTCGGCTTGCGTGTGTTTGTGCCCAGCGTGACGGCCTGTCCGGGCTGCGGGCGGACAACCAGCACGACATTCCAGGAGCTGGCCAAACAGATTGACGACTATCTGCGTGCCTCCATGCCCGTCTGGCGCGCTCGTTACCCAGGCGTTGAAGGACTGAAGGTGGCGGTGATGGGGTGCATCGTCAATGGGCCTGGCGAGAGCAAGCATGCCGACATTGGCATCAGCTTGCCGGGGACGGGAGAGGCGCCTGCCGCACCGGTGTTCATCGATGGCGAAAAGGCACTGACACTCCGTGGGGCAGGCATCGCCACCGAATTCCAGCAAATCGTCGACAACTACATCGAGAAGAGATTTGGTTCTCAGGCTTGAACGGGCGGTGGGCGAGTCCACCATCTGAAAGGCTTGAAGCCAACGGCAACATGGCACAAAAAATAACCGCCGTCAAAGGCATGAACGATATCGCTCCACCCCTCTCAGCGCACTGGGAGTGGCTGGAGGGCAAGTTGCATCGCCTGATGCAGCAGTACGGCTACCGCAACTTGCGCACCCCCATCGTTGAGCCCACTGCCTTGTTTGTCAGGGGGTTGGGCGAGGTGACCGACATTGTTGAAAAGGAGATGTATTCCTTTGAGGACCGCTTGAATGGCGAGCAATTGACCTTGCGACCTGAAAACACCGCCGGCGTGG
>JAWKYI010000034.1:0-5482 GCA_041396525.1 Burkholderiaceae bacterium | reverse complement strand
CCAGAAGTGACCTCTTCATGGGTGTCGGCTCTCGAGAGGGCTGCAGGGCTCTCTTCAAAGCTGGCCGGGCTGTCGGCGGCGAGGGTGGCGCTGGTCATGCAAGTCTCTCCTGGGTGGAATCGGGTGGCAATCCCACAGGTTTCTACACCCAGGCCATCTGCCCGGCAAGGAGGGGTTCTCCCGATGTGCCGCTACAGGAAAAAAAGCATCACAGCTTTGACATTGGACAAAATGTCCAATCGACAAAGAAAAAATGCGCGCTAAATTAGAGCGGTTGTTGATCTTTGTCATCCGCATTTTCCCTTAATTCCTTTCTCTCCCGATGTTTCGAACACCTATTTCGCCGTTGGCCGGGCGGGCCCGTCGGATCGCCTGTGCCGCATTGGCCCTGGGGCTGGCCGGTTGCAGCAAGGCGGTGGTTCTCAATCCCGCAGGCGACGTGGCGGCCCAACAGGCACACCTGGTGATCCAGGCCACTTTGTTGATGCTGATCATCATCGTGCCGGTGATCACCCTCACGCTGTGGTTTGCCTGGAAGTACCGCCAGTCCAATGCGGCCAACACCGAGTCTGACTACGCCCCGGACTGGCACCATTCCACCGTGTTGGAGCTGGTGATCTGGAGCGGGCCGCTGCTGATCATCATTGCCCTGGGCGCGATCACCTGGATTGGCACCCACAAGCTCGACCCCTACCGCCCGCTGGATCGCATTTCGGCAACGCAGGCATTGCAGCCCGATGTCAAGCCGCTGGAGGTGCAGGTGGTTGCCCTGGACTGGAAGTGGCTGTTTTTCTACCCGGAGCAGGGGATTGCCACGGTCAACGAACTGGCCGCGCCGGTGGACCGCCCGATCCATTTCAAGCTCACCGCTTCGTCCACCATGAACGCGTTCTACGTGCCCGACCTGGCCGGCATGATCTACGCCATGCCTGGCATGCAGACCGAGCTCAATGCGGTCATCAACCGGCCTGGCGACTACCGGGGCATGGCTTCGCACTACAGCGGCCCTGGTTTCTCCGGGATGACTTTTCACTTCAGAGGCCTGAGCCAGACGGATTTTGAGCGGTGGGTTGATCAGGCGAGAACCACAGGCCATGCGTTGAACCGGGCGAGCTACCGCAAACTGGCGGCGCCCAGTGAGCGCGACCCGGTGCAGCGTTTTGCCACCGTGGAGAGCGGCTTGTACGACCGTGTGCTCAACCGGTGTGTGGAGGAAGGCCAGATGTGCATGCACCAGATGATGGCCATCGATGCAGCGGCCAACAGCCCGAGCGGCAAAGCGCTTCGCCTGAGCCTGCTGGACGACATCTGCACCACCGAGGAATCTGTTCAAGTGGTCGCAGCGATGAGAAGCCATGCCGCCCGCTTTGCCAACCCCCTTCCGTGACCACCCATTCGAAGGCCGCTGACTGGCGGCCCACGAAGCCACCTCATATAGAAAACAATGTCTTCCGTTCCTCCCTCTGAAGCCCACTGGGCGCTGGGTCGGCTGACCTGGGATTCCTTTCCCATGGTGCATGAGCCCATCCTGTTGTGGACCTTCGTCGCCGTGGTCCTGGGTGGTCTTGCCGTGTTGGCCCTGATCACCAAATACCGACTTTGGGGCACGATGTGGCGCGACTGGTTCTGCAGCATCGACCACAAGAAGATCGGCATCATGTACATGGTGCTGGGCGTCGTGATGCTGTTGCGCGGGTTCGCAGACGCCGCCATGATGCGACTGCAGCAGGCCATGGCCTTTGGCGACAGCATGGGCTACCTGCCGCCGCACCATTACGACCAGATCTTCACCGCCCACGGCGTGATCATGATTTTCTTCGTGGCCATGCCACTGGTCACAGGTTTGATGAACTACCTGGTGCCGCTGCAGATCGGCGCCCGCGATGTGGCATTCCCGTTCCTGAACAACTTCAGCTTCTGGATGACCACGGCGGGCGCGGTGTTGGTGATGCTGTCGCTCTTCGTCGGCGAGTTTTCAACCTCTGGCTGGCTGGCGCTGTCGAATCTTGGTGCGCAGAACCCGGGAGTGGGGCTGGACTACTACATCTGGTCGCTGCAGATTGCGGGGGTGGGCACCACGCTGTCGGGTATCAACCTGATCGTCACCATCGTCAAGATGCGCGCACCGGGCATGAGCCTGATGAAGATGCCGGTCTTCACCTGGACCTCGCTGTGCACCAATGCGTTGATCGTGGCGTCGTTCCCGGTGTTGACGGCCGCTTTGGTGTTGATGAGCCTGGACCGCTATGTCGGCACCCATTTCTTCACCAACGACATGGGCGGCAACGCCATGCTGTACGTGAACCTGATCTGGATCTGGGGCCACCCCGAGGTCTATATCCTGATCCTGCCGTGCTTTGGCATCTTCTCCGAGGTCGTGGCCACCTTCAGCCGCAAGCGCCTGTTTGGCTACACCTCGATGGTGTACGCCACCGTGGTGATCACCATCCTGTCGTACATCGTCTGGCTGCACCACTTCTTCACCATGGGCTCGGGCGCGAGTGTGAATGCCTTCTTTGGCATCACGACCATGATCATCTCGATTCCGACCGGGGCGAAGATCTTCAACTGGCTTTTCACGATGTACAAGGGCCGCATCCGCTTCGAGCTGCCGATGATGTGGACCGTGGCGTTCATGGTGACCTTTGCCATCGGCGGGATGACGGGCGTGTTGCTGGCCGTGCCACCGGCCGACTTTGTGTTGCACAACAGCCTGTTCCTGATTGCGCACTTCCACAACGTCATCATCGGTGGCGTGCTCTTTGGCCTTTTTGCCGGGATGAACTACTGGTTCCCCAAGGCCTTTGGCTACACGCTTGATCGCACCTGGGGCCTGCGCTCGTTCTGGCTGTGGGTGGTGGGCTTCTATGTGGCGTTCATGCCCCTTTATGTGTTGGGGCTGATGGGGGTGACGCGCCGCGCCAACCATTTCGAAGACAGCTCCCTGCAGATCTGGTTCCAGGTGGCCGCTTTTGGGGCGGTCTTGATCGCCCTGGGCATCGGCTGTTTCCTGGTCCAGTTGGTGGTGTCCTATCGCAAGCGCGACGAAAACCGCGACCTCACCGGTGACCCCTGGGACGGGCGCACGCTGGAGTGGGCGACATCATCGCCTCCGCCGATCTACAACTTTGCCTTCACCCCGGTGGTCCACGAGATCGACGCCTGGTGGGACATGAAGAAGCATGGTTATCGGCGTCCGCTGGGCGGTTTCCAGTCGATCCACATGCCCGCCAACACCGGGGCAGGGGTGGTGATCTCGGGCATCTCGCTGGTGCTTGGCTTCGCCCTGATCTGGCACATGTGGCTGCTGGCTGCCGTCTCGTTCGCGGGCTTGCTGGTGGTGGCCATTGTTCACACCTTCAACTACCAGCGCGACTATTACATCCCGGCAGAAGAAGTCACTGCCGCGGAAAACGTTCGCACCCAATTGCTTGCTGCCCATGTCTGATCGTCAATACGCCGTGGGCGCCGTGAGCGCCGCCCTGTCCTCCCGCGAGTACCACCTCGCGCACGATCCACACCCTGAGAACGGCACTTCGCTCGGTTTCTGGCTGTACCTGATGAGTGACTGCCTCATCTTTGCCGCGCTGTTTGCGACCTATGGTGTGCTCGGTCGAAGCTATGCCGCAGGGCCCACCGGGGCCGAGCTGTTCGACCTGAAACTGGTGGTGATCAACACCGCGTTTCTGTTGTTCTCTTCCATCACCTTCGGCTTTGCCATGCTGCGCAAGCAACTGGGCGATGTCAAAGGCACGCTGCTTTGGCTAGCGGTGACCGGTTTCTTCGGTCTCTGTTTTCTCGGCCTGGAGCTCTACGAGTTTCATCACCTGATTCAAGAGGGGGCGGGGCCACAGCGCAGCGCCTTCCTGTCGGCCTTTTTCGCGCTCGTCGGCACCCACGGGCTGCACGTGAGCTTTGGCCTGGTGTGGATGGTGGTGTTGATGGTGCAGATCGGTCAACGCGGTCTGATTCATGAAAACAAGCGCCGCCTGATGTGCCTCTCCATGTTCTGGCACTTCCTGGACGTCGTCTGGATTGGCGTTTTCACATTTGTCTATCTGATGGGGGTGCTGTGATGAGTGCACACGACATGACGCACGATGCCGGGCACCACGATGCCCACGGCGATGTGGGGCCACACAGCTCGTTTTCGGGCTACATGATTGGCTTTCTGCTGTCGATCGTTCTGACGGCCGTTCCGTTCTGGCTGGTGATGAACGGGGTGATCGCCGAGCGCAACACGGCGGTGCTGGTGCTTGGCGCATTGGCGGTGATCCAGATCGTGGTTCACATGGTGTATTTCCTCCACATGAATGGCAAGGTCGAGGGGGGCTGGACCCTTCTCTCGACCATTTTTACGGTGGTGTTTGTCGCCATCGCGATCGCCGGCACGCTGTGGGTCATGTTCCACATGAACAACAACATGATGCCCGGGCACAACCACAGCGCGCCAACGATGCCCATGGCGGTGGAGTCGACGGCGTCTTGAGCATCGTTGTCGACCGGGGATCTGTTGTGGCCTCTCGCCCCTCGGTGCGCCAACGGGTGGTGTTGGGCTTGCTGGGGCTGGCACTGATGGCCGGGTTCCTGGCGCTGGGCACCTGGCAACTGCAGCGCCGGGCTTGGAAGCTCGCCCTCATCGAGCGCGTCGAGCAGGGCCTGCGCGCCACGCCCGGTGCGCTGCCCACGCCGGCCCAGTGGCGCAGCCTCGATTGGGGCCAACTGGCTTACCAGCCCGTGACCTTGCAAGGGCGTTGGCGGTCAGACGGATTGGTCTTGTCCAAAGCCGTCACGGCGCAGGGCAGTGGCTTTTGGGTGATGACGCCGCTCGAGTTGGAGAGTGGTGCCAGTGTCTGGGTGAACCGCGGTTTCGTGCCCGAAGATCAGCGCGCCCGATGGCTGGAGACGCGCAAGAAGCCGCATGAGATCGGGGTGGTTTCCCTGGTGGGGTTGGTGCGGGTGAATGAGCCGGGTGGCGGGTTTCTCCGCGCCAACGACCCTGCCAACGAGCGTTGGTATTCCCGCGATGTGGTCGCCATGGCCCAAGCCCGCGGCCTTGCGAAGGCGTCACCATTTTTTGTGGATGCCGGGCTGCCGGGTTCGAGCGCCGCATCCGATGGGTGGCCCCGGCAGGGCCTGACCGTTGTGCGTTTCTCCAACAACCATCTGGTGTACGCACTGACCTGGTTCTCGCTTGCCCTCATGGTTGCGGGGGCGGTGGGGTATGTGGCACGCTCTGGTCGCACCTCCCGCTAGGTGTGTTTGCCCCGCGACCACAAGCCTTCATGACCGCTCGTTCCATTGACTCGCCCTCCGCACCGGCACGCCAAGACCCTCGGTCAAGGGAGGGCACCGTGGGCGTGAAGAACTTGCAGCAGTTGGTGCAACTGCGCTGGATTGCCGTGGTCGGGCAGGTGGCCACCATTGAAGTGGCGCGCGAGATCCTGGGCTTGGCATTGCCCTATCGCGACATGCTGATGGT
>JAWKYI010000033.1:0-5863 GCA_041396525.1 Burkholderiaceae bacterium | reverse complement strand
ACAAAGGCAAGACCAGCGCCGAAGTGCAGCGCGAACGCCTGTTGCGCGCCCTGCGCAAGCAGCACGGCAATGCGGTGGAACTCAAGGAGTCCTTCACCCAGACGCCCGAGGTCGTGCGTTTCGGCCTGCTCTGGCGAGAGAACGCCCATGCGCCGTGGCAGACGCTCCTACCGGAGATTGAGCGCCCCCGGCTCAAAACCGCCCGCGCGGTGGCCTACAGCGAAGCGGCGGAACGTCTGGCCGCGACAGTGACCGCCTGAAATCGGCATAGGGGGCCTCCATTATCGGAGGCGCCCCTGCCACACCACCCGGCATGCGGGTCCGCACCGGGCGGTTCGAGAGCTTGAGGTCATGACAGCCTGGGGACTCCCAGCCGGTCAAAGTACGCAATGGTCAGAACCCTCTTGATGACCCCGTTGCTGTTGCGCCACCACCGGTGAGAGTTACCGGCAACCTGTTTGGCCACAGCCTGCGATGCTCCCAGTGCCCTGAGTTCCCGCTGGATCGCCTTGGGCCTTTTCCATTGCTTGAGCTGGATGGCCCGCAGGCGGTGGCGCAGCCACTCATCCAGCTCTCGCCAGACACGGGGCGTTTGCGCCAATGCGAAGTACGCCTTCCAGCCCAGCACGTAAGGCCTGAGCTTTTCCACCGTTTGCTCCATGCTGCGCCCACCGCTGCGCCGCGTGAGTTGCCGGATTCTGACCTTGAAGTTGCCCAGTGCCTTCTTGGCCACTGCACATTTGACTTCTCCGCCCTTGACTACCCACAGCGCATACCCCAGGAACTTGCGCCCCAAGGCGCTGGCCACCGCGCTCTTGGCTTCGTTGATCTGAAGCTTCAAGTCGCCATAGAGCTTCCTGAGATAGGCCATCACCCGCTCGCCGGCCTTCTGGCTGCCCACGTAGACGTTGCAGTCGTCGGCATAGCGCGCAAAGCGGTAGCCCCTCGCCTCCAATGCCTTGTCCACCTCGTCGAGCAGCACATTGGCCAGCAGCGGACTCAGTGGCCCGCCTTGCGGCGTGCCCAGGTGGCGATCGACCACCACCCCGCCATCCATGATCCCGGCGTTCAGGTACGCCCGCACCAGCCGGATGACTCCAGCATCATCGATGCGCCTCTTGAGCCTGTCGATCAGGATGTCGTGGTTGACTCGGTCAAAGAACTTGGCCAGGTCCACGTCCACCACCACGCGTTTGCCCGATTGCACGTAGGCCCGCGCGGCCTTGACCGCGTCGTGCGCCCGCCTGCCTGGACGGAACCCGTGGCTGTGCTCACTGAAGCCGGGGTCGATCAGCGGTTGCAGCACTTGCAGCAGTGCTTGCTGGATCAGCCGATCGAGCACCGTCGGGATGCCCAGCTCGCGCTGGCTCCCGTCCGGTTTGGGGATCATCACCTTGCGTACCGGACTGGGCCGGTAATGCCCTGCCAGCAGCTCTTGGCGTATGTCGGGCCAGTTCGTGCGGATCACCCCGGCAGTTTGCTCGATATCGAGCTCATCCACCCCGGCTGCGCCCTTGTTGGCCTTGACGCGCTTCCACGCCGCTTGCAGGTTCTGTCTCGTCAGCGCCGCCTCCAGCAGGCCGCCAGTGCCCGCCAGTTGCTTTGCCGACCCTGTGCCCGGGTGTTCACGCGGCGGGCCGCAGGCTTCGTCGCTGGTGGGATCACGCCGGGCTTCACCCCGCGCTACGCCCTCCCGCCCGGATTCACCTTTGTCAGGTTTTGCCAGCATCTGACGCATGGCCTTTGACATCCTCGTGTCCTCGGTCACTCACTCTCGTTCGGTCCTTCATGCAGGCCACACCTCCCATTCGGGTTTCGGACCTGCACTACTACGACCTCGGCTGACTTCTCGCTCCGGCAAGGCCGTCGCCCTTTCAGGCACAAGGCGAGATCTCCCCAGGTAAGAACGCACACCTTCATCGCACAACCGCCGCATTTACGCCACCAAGACATTGGTCACAAGAGCTTCGTGGTTCGTTGCCCACTCGCCCTGCTTGACAGCGCCTTCTATGCGGTTCTTGTCCATCGGCTCGCGACTTATGCTCCACGCTTCCTTCCCACGCTCGGTCACCCTCACGCAGTTGCGCTTCGCTTTGCTCACTGTGACCAGCTCGCAGCGGGACTTGCACCCACAGGTGTGCGCCCATGCTGGGCGCACAACGAAAAAGGCCGCCCGAAAGAGCGGCCTTTCAAGCCAGCCTCCCAGCGACCACTTCGCCGGAAGGCAGCGCCGTCCGATCAGCGAATCACGGCAATGGTCGTGCGAGCACCACCCTTGTAGGTCATCAAGGTCAGAGCACCGTTCTTGATGTCACCCTTTTCGTCGAACGCGATCATGCCCGTCACGCCTTTGTAGTTGGTCTTCTTCAACTCAGGCAGGTACTTGACTGGGTCCGACGAGTTGGCGGCCACCATGGCGTTGACCATGACTTTGACAGAGTCATAGACGTAAGGAGCATAGACCTGCACCTCTTGGCCAAACTTGGCCTTGAAGTCTTCGCGGAATTTGTCCATGCCGACTTTCTCTTCGCCTTCCACGCCACCGGCTTCCGCGCAGTAGACCTGGTCATCGGAGAGGCCGTCACCGGCCAGCGTGGGCAATTGGGCCGAGCAGATGCCGTCGCCACCCATGAACTTGGCTTCGATGCCCAACTGCTTCATTTGCTTGAGCATCGGGCCGGCCACTGCATCCATGCCACCGAAGAACACCACATCGGGCTTCTTGGCCTTCAGCGTGGTCAGAATGGCATTGAAGTCGGTGGCTTTGTCGTTGGTGAACTCACGGCCCACCACGGTTCCACCAGCAGCGACCACGCCTTTTTCAAACTCATCGGCCACGCCCTGTCCGTAGGCCGTACGGTCATCAATCACGGCCACGTTCTTGGCCTTGAGACTCTCGACGGCGTACTTGCCAAGCGTGCCACCGAGGTGCACATCATCAGCCACCACACGGAAGGCACCTGGGTAGCCCTGACGGGTGTATTTCGGGTTGGTCGCCGATGGGGAAATCTGAGGAATGCCCGCATCGTTGTAGATTTGCGAAGCGGGAATGGTGGTACCCGAGTTCAGGTGACCAATCACACCAGCCACCTTGGCATCGACCAACTTCTGAGCGGCTGCCGTGCCCTGCTTGGGATCGGCGGCATCGTCTTCAGCCAGCAATTCGAACTTGGCAGGTGCGCCATTGATTGTGAGGTTGGCTGCGTTCAGCTCTTCAATCGCCATCCGGGCGCCGTTCTCGTTGTCCTTACCCAAGTGAGCAATTGCACCGCTGGTAGGACCCACGTGACCAATTTTGATCACCGCAGCCTCGGCAGCGGGGGCAGCAGCAGCGGCAGGCGCCGCAGCCGTTTCAGCGGGCATTGCTTCTTCTTTTTTACCGCAAGCGGCCAACGCGACAGCCGCAGCGATGACGGCCAGTTTCATGTTCAGGTGCATAACTATCCTCGGAAAGGAATAAAAAGTTGGAACGCGGAGGGAACTTTTGGAACTCCACGTGCATAAAGATACCCGAAAATCACGCGCATACCCAAGCAAAAGTTCCCGAGACGAACCCTTCGAGGGTTTATCCCATCCGCGTTGAACGCCAGATCAGCAAGATGAATGGAGCATTAGCACCGCGATACCGCTGAAAGGCGGGCTGGCAATGGGTCAAACCTGCACTTCATGGCGCAAAGGCTCCAGCCCGGCTTGCTTGTAAGCCCGCCATCGCTGGCGGGCGGCTTCCAGGGCGTCCGGCTCGAACGAGACCACCTCAAACACTTTGGCATAGGAAGAGAAGGCCGGCGGCATGTCGGACTTCAAATTCACCAAGGCATCGAATGCCCTCTCCGGTGCATCCCCTTGGGTAAGAACCACGGCAGAGCAATCGACCATGGGCCCCGCCTCGCTTCCCAGGCAATGCGGGATGAAGTCCACATTCCTCATCGACCACAGTAGCCTGTCAAGTTGGGCCGTCTGGCGAGCGTCGCCCACCACCAGCATCGACAGGCCGCGCAAATACCCTTTGCGAATCAACCGGCAGGTGTAAGCCATCGGATCTGGCACATTGACATGAAAAGCGACCTCGGTCATCTGGCCGGTACCTGAAAGCGCGAACGGAAAATCAAGTCCTCAGGCCTCGCCGGGCCCCACCTCCTCGGCCTTCTTCTTGGAACGGCTCCCGGTCGCGTGGCGACCACCCGCGGTTTTGGGCACCTGCGCCAAATGCGCTTCGGCGGCCAAGTACTGCAAGAGCAAAGGCACTGGGCGCCCCGTGGCGCCTTTTGCCACACCACTTTTCCACGCCGTTCCAGCAATGTCGAGGTGCGCCCAGGGCATGGCCTTCACGAACTTCTGAAGGAACTTGGCGGCGGTGATCGCCCCACCTGCCCGTCCGGCCACATTGCCCATATCGGCAAAGTTGGACTTGAGTCCCTCAGCATAGTCCTCATCCAGAGGCATGCGCCAGCAGGGATCCAGCGCCGCCTCACCTGCCGCGGCCAGTGCTTGCGCGAGGTCATCAGACGAAGAGAAGAGCCCGGAACGGACCGCCCCCAGTGCAATCACGCACGCCCCCGTCAGGGTGGCAATATCGATGACAGCCCGCGGCTTGAATCGCTCGGCATAGGCCAAGGCATCGCAAAGCACCAGACGCCCTTCTGCATCGGTGTTGAGAATTTCAATCGTTTGACCACTCATGCTGGTCACCACATCGCCGGGCTTCACAGCCCGACCGTCTGGCATGTTCTCACAGGCGGGAATCAGACCGACCACATTGATGGCGGGGCGCAACTCGTTCAATGCGGCGAAGGTGCCCAAAACGCTGGCTGCACCGCCCATGTCGAACATCATTTCATCCATTTCGGCGGCGGGCTTGAGTGAGATGCCCCCTGTATCAAAGGTGATGCCCTTGCCCACCAGCACCACCGGCGCACTGTCTTTGGCCGCACCGTGGTAGTTCATGACGATGAAGCGCAAAGGCTCGGCCGACCCTTGTGCCACCGCCAGGAACGCACCCATGCCCATGGCCGCAACCTCTTTAGGCCCCATCACTTTGGTTTTCACGGGACCTTTGCGCCCAAGTTTGAGTGCAGCGTCTGCCAGCATGGACGGGGTCGCGTGGTTGGCGGGGCGATTGGCCCACTCTTTGGCGAAAGCCACGCCAACTGCGGCCGCCTGTGCCTCCGAGAATTCCTCGCGCACCGGCTTCTCTTCAGCCACGCCAATCTGCAACCCCTGGATCGATGCCGCCTTGGCAGATGGCTTGGTGGTGGTAAAGGTATACAGCGCATCGGCGCTGGCATGCACCGCCGCACGCACCTGCCCGGCAGCCTCAGGCAACAGGCTCAACACCACAGAGACCTTCTTGGCCTTGACGCCTTTCAGCAACCCGACACCGGCCGCCACTGCGCGGCGCACCGCACCGACAGAAGCATCCCCGGCGCCCACCAGCACCACCCGGGCTGCCTTAACGCCCTCTACCCGGTATGCCACCAGCGTCTTGCCCACAGCGGTTTCAAAGTCGCCCGCGCTGCGGGCATGAGCGATCAGTTTGGCCAGTGCTGAACCTGCGCCTGAAGCGTTGCTGGCCAGGCCATCGGCCACCAATACGATGAGGCCGTCGACGGCGATCTTGTCGGCCTGGGTCAGTGACAGGGCTTTTAGTTCGAAGTTCATAATGTTGGGTATCCAAAGTATCTGATCAATGTTATTCCATTCTTCCATCCGGACCGAGCTGGCGCGCAGTTTTGGCGCCACGCTGGTGGTGTTATTCACCATTGTTCTGACCATGCTGCTCATCCGCACCCTCGGAGCAGCTTCTCGAGGCAGCGTCAACCCCGAAGAGATCATGTTGGTGCTGGGTTACACGGTGCTGGGCTAT
>JAWKYI010000032.1:0-7427 GCA_041396525.1 Burkholderiaceae bacterium | reverse complement strand
ACCAGATACTGGACATCGGCTTGCTCAGGCGCCTGAAACTGCCCAGGGTTCTCGTTGTAGAAGGCTTCGATTTCTGCGTCGGTGGGCTTTACCTGTACGGAAAAGTCACTTGCCGCAAAACGCTTGACCTGAATCTCGCGACGTTCGAAATAGGCATTCAAGGCCACATCGGCCACCGCTTCCGGCGCGAAACCCGTCCCGGCGACCCCCATGCCCACCTGGCGCAACGACAATTGATTGCGCATGTTGGCCTCGAACATTTCAGGCGTCATCCCGCGGCGCAAAGCGTACTGCTTGTAGCCCTCGATATCGAGCTTGCCATCGGCACCGCGCAAGGCGGCAATGGCGGGGTCTTCCTGCAGCGCCCTGGCCAACGCCTGGTCGCTTGTTTGCAGGTGCAACTTCTCTGCCGCCACGCGCAACAAGCGGTCACGCACCAGCCGCTCAAGCGACGCGTATTTCATTTCAGGGCTGTCCAGCAGTCTTGTATCCAGCGTGGGATTGGATTGACGCAACTCTTGCACTTCGTTGCGATGAGCGACATCCCACTCCTCCTGGGTGATCTTTTCGCCGTTCACCGACGCCACCGCCTCACTGCCGGGTTTGAAGTCGGCCAAGCCCTGCACGCCAAACAGCACAAAACCAGGAATGATCAGAATCAACAGGAAGCCCATCAGGTACTTCTTGTGATTGCGGATGGAATCGAACATGCCTTGAATTCCCGAAACAACAACCCTGGCACACGAATGGCGCACAGGGAACAAACAACAAAAAAGGCGAACCCTGGTTCGCCTTTCGATGGTGGTGGGTGCTGACGGGGTCGAACCGCCGACCTACGCCGTGTAAAGGCGCCGCTCTGCCAACTGAGCTAAGCACCCCACCGATAAACCCGACTTGCTCAGTTGAGCGCGTCCTTCAGTGCTTTGCCTGGACGGAACTTGGGCACCTTGGCTGCCTTGATTTTAATCTCAGCGCCGGTGCGTGGATTGCGGCCCTTGCGAGCGGGGCGCTTGGTCACAGCGAACGAGCCGAACCCAACCAGAGAGACCGTGCCGCCTTTTTTCAAGGTGGTGCGAATGGCGGTGATGGTGGAGTCCAACGCACGCGCTGCTGCCGCCTTGGAGATGTCAGCGTTCTTAGCAATATGCTCAACGAGTTCGGTCTTGTTCACAGATAGCCCCTCTTAAAGTGAAATAAAAAATTCGTGTGTGCCAGCGAGAGCTACTTAGTTATCTTGTAGCACCTTGTCCCGAGCAGGACAGCTGGTTCGCTCGATATCGCAATGTGCCAGCCCTACAGGGTACGGCGAATGCGGGTTGATTAGACCCACGGGGCAAGCCCCCTGTCAATATGCAAGACCCGATGGCCCCGCACCAACAGTGCGAAAGGCCAGATTCTAGACGCATAAAAGCACCGTTCCTCTTGAGCGTGCCTTTTGCACGACAACCCCTGCCTGCCCAACAGCATCAACCGCGCAGCGCCTCACAAATGGCCTGCCCCATCGCACGCGTGTTGCCGGTGCCTCCCAGGTCGGGGGTACGCGGTGCACCGCTGCCGGGCTGCAGCACCGCGTCAATGGCCTTCATGACGGCGTCGTGCGCGTCGCGGTAGCCAAGGTGGTCAAGCATCATGGCGCCACACCAAATCTGCCCAATGGGGTTCGCAATACCCTTGCCGGCAATGTCCGGCGCCGACCCATGAACCGGTTCGAACAACGAAGGGTAGGTTCGATCAGGATTGAGGTTGGCGCTGGGCGCGATTCCGATCGTCCCGGTGCAGGCGGGCCCCAGGTCACTGAGGATGTCACCAAACAGATTGCTGCCGACCACGACATCAAAGAAATCGGGACGCTGCACAAAGTGGGCTGTGAGGATGTCAATATGAAATTTGTCAACCTTCACATCAGGATACAACTTGGCCATCTCGGCCACGCGCTCATCCCAATACGGCATGGTGATCGCAATGCCGTTGGACTTGGTGGCGCTGGTCAAGTGCTTGCGCGGCCGGGACCGCGCCACCTCGAAGGCATAGCGCAACACGCGGTCCACGCCAACACGCGACATCACCGTCTCCTGGACCACGATTTCACGCTCCGTGCCTGGGTACATGCGCCCGCCGATGCTTGAGTATTCACCCTCTGTGTTTTCGCGCACGATGACCATGTCAATCTCGCCTGGTTGACGCGCCGACCCGTCGCGGCGCACCACGGGCGCCTGCACCCCCGGCATCAACTTGGCGGGCCGCACATTCACATACTGATCAAACTCCCGGCGAAACAGCAGCAACGAGCCCCAGAGCGAGATATGGTCAGGCACAGTGTCGGGCCAGCCAACGGCGCCGAAGTAGATGGCGTCGTGTTTGCCGATTTGCGCCTTCCAATCATCCGGCAGCATCTTGCCGTGACGTTCGTAATAGGCGCAGTTGGCGAAATCAAACGGGTCAAACTCCAGGCCGATGCCAAATCGTTCTGCCACCGCCTCCAAGACCCGGATGCCCTCAGGCATCACTTCCTGTCCAATTCCATCGCCAGCCATCACGGCGATGCGGTGCTTGTTCTTCATTCCGGTTCCTTGTCTTTCTGGGGTCGGCGACTACCTGCCCCGCCCCGAACATGCCCTTGGCGAGCGGCCCTGTCACACGGGCCTGGGAGGCCGCACGACCAGACTCACACCCAGTGCGGTCAGCGCGATACCGACCAGCGTCACCAGGGAAATGGGTTCGTCAAACAGTATCCAAGCGATCACGGCCGTGCATGGGGGCACCAGATACATCAGGCTGGAGACTTGGGCGGCCGCACCGCGTTGAATCAGCAGGTACAGCAACGAGCTGCCCCCCAGCGTCAGGCCGAGAACCGACCAGGCCATGGCTCCCATCAGTTCACCCGTCCAGCGGATGGACTCCGGCTCCAACACCGCCAGTGGCAATGTGACCGCCAAAGCAGCCATCAACTGAACGGCGTTGGCGGTGCGCACATCGCAAGGCAGAACGTGGCGCTTCTGGTAGAGCGTACCAACGGTAATCGACAACAACGCAATGATCGCAAAAGACAGGTTCAGCCAGTTGGCCTGATCACCAGGGCCTCCAGAACCGAACTTTCGAGACACCACCAGCAGCAGGCCGGCAAACCCGAGCAGCAGGCCCATCCATTGGCGCCGCGAAACGCGCCCTTGCTCGCCGCCCATGGCGCTCAACCACACCGCCGTCAATACCGGCTGAATGCCGACGATCAACGCTGACAAGCCAGAACCCATACCGGCCTTCACAGCAGCCCAGACGCCGCCCAGGTACCCCGCATGCATAAGCATGCCCGTGACCGACAGGTGCAGCCACTGGGCCCGGCTGGCCGGCCACTTGACCTGCATGGTCCAGATCCAGGGAAGAAAGCACAGAATGGACAGGGCGTAGCGCACCGCCAGAAACTTCATCGGCGGCGCGTGCGGCATGCCAAAGCGCGCCACCACGAAGCCGGTACTCCAGATGAGCACAAACACCCAAGGCATGGCGCGCAGCCAGCTGTTGTCCTGAGGAGAGGAAGTCATGCCAGAAGGGGAAGAACGTCAGCGGGAACGGGCGCGAATATCGGGCAGCGCTTTTTGCAGGTAGTACACCATCGACCAGACCGTCAGCACCGCGGAGGCCCAGATCAGCCAGGTGCCCCAGACGCGGGTGTCAATGACGCCAAACACCTTGTCGTAATAGAGCAGGAACGGAATGGCCACCATCTGCACCGTGGTTTTCAACTTGCCGATCATGTGCACCGCCACGCTCTTGGTCGCCCCAATGATGGCCATCCATTCGCGCAGCGAAGAAATGGCGATCTCCCGCCCCACGATGATCAAGGCGACAAAAACATCGGCCCGGTCCAGGTGCACCAGCACCAGCAGACTGGCACAGACCAGAAACTTGTCGGCCACCGGATCGAGAAAGGCACCAAATGCCGATGTCTGGTTGAGCTTGCGCGCGAGGTAGCCATCGGCCCAGTCGGTCAGGGCGAAGACGATGAACAGAATGGTCGCAATCAGGTTCTGCTCCTCCACAGAAAGCCCTTGCAGGTAAAACACACCCACGATCAGGGGAATGGCGACGATTCGCGCCCAGGTCAGCAGGGTCGGGAGGTTGAAGAACATGCTGCGATTATCGGCCTACTGCGCAGCGGGTGTTTTGCCCTGCCCATGCTGCTGTTGACGCGCACCGCCGTCGAGGACCGGGGCCTGGAAAAAAAGCAGATTTCACACTGCGTGAAAGCGGGTCCAGTAGTAAGCCATGGGCCCAACAGCCACCACCAGCGTCACCAAAATGCCCGGCAGACCAGGACGAATGAGGTAGCTCTTGCCGGGGCGCCTTGCATTGAAGTACACGGTGACCGACCCACCGGGGTGACGATTGACACCCTTGAGCTGCTGCTTGAGCAGGAAACGTGCATTGTGGCTGGCCACCATCACCCATGGGGACACCCGGTGTCCTTGGAAAGCCTGACCAGCCACCTGGTAGCGGTAGAGCCCGTCCAACCTGTACTGTTGGTCCGACCGCGCCCAGGTCGGCCCACCCCAGGTCGCCAGATCGGCGCGCACAAGCACACCACGCGTCGACGGCCAACGGCGCACACGCACCTGATAGATCAACGAGGCGAAGCCAACCAGGCCCAGGTAGGACGCCCCCCAGAACACCATGGCTTGCTCGTTCCCTTGCCACAGCAGTTGCCACATGCTCTGGACATGCTCATAAAAGCCCCACACCCCAAGTTCCTCGCTCAATGCAGCGCACGGTAAATCGCGTCGGCCAGCTCTGACGATATGCCGTCCACTGTGCAGAGGTCCTCCACGCTGGCCGACTGCACGCCCCTCACACCGCCAAATCGCTGCAGCAGCCGCGCTCGCTTCTTGGGACCCACGCCAGGAATGTCTTCAAGCCGGCTGCCACCGGTGCGGACCCTGGCGCGCTGGGCGCGCATGCCGGTAATGGCAAAGCGGTGCGCTTCATCGCGGATCTGAGCCACCAGCATCAAAGCGGCCGAATCATGTCCCAGGTAGACCTTCTCCCGCCCATCGGCAAACACCAACTCCTCCAGGCCCACCTTTCGCCCCTCGCCTTTTTCCACGCCCACGATCAATCCCAGGTCGAGGCCGAGCTCATCGAACACTTCGCGCGCCATGCTTACCTGGCCTTTGCCCCCGTCAATCAACACGAGATCGGGCATGCGCGGCCCAGTGGGCAGACCACTGACGGCATCGGTGACCGCCTCGGCGACCGATTCGGGCGCAGCTACCTGAGGATCGTCCGACACCGGTGTGCCGGTCGCCTCGGCTCGCAGGACTTCGGCGATCTTGCCGTAGCGCCGCAACAAGACCTGGCGCATGGCGGCATAGTCGTCTCCGGGCGTGACGCCGTTGATGTTGTAGCGCCGGTACTGGCTGTTTTGCATCTTGTGCCCTTCAAACACCACACACGACGCCTGGGTGGACTCGCCAGCGGTATGAGAGATGTCAAAGCACTCGATGCGCAAGGTCTCAAGCTGGTCATCCGGCAAATGCAAGGCATCGGCAAGGGCGCGCGTGCGGGCCTGTTGGGAACCCTCTTCGGCCAGGAGGCGTGCCAGCGCTATCTCGGCGTTTTTTTGCGCCATCTCCAACCAGACCCGTCGATGTTCACGCGGCTGGTGCACCGCGTGCACCCGCACCCCAGTCTGCTCGCTCAAGGCAGACAGAAGCGATTTGTCCACCGGGTGGCTGGTCACGAGTGTGTGGGGCATGGCAACACCCAGGTAGTGCTGGGCAATGAAAGCCTCGAGCACTTTCACATGCACCCGGTCAGCCGGGTCCACCTGTTGTTTGGAACCCTCTTCGCTGAGCGCTTGATCGATCTGTGTGGCGTCCTCCACGTGCGCCGGAAAGTACGGACGGTCACCCAGGTGCCGGCCACCCCGCACCATGGCCAGGTTCACGCAGGCGCGCCCACCCTGCACCTTGACCGCCAACACATCAATGTCCTTGTCCGACACGTTCTCCATCGACTGTTGGTGCAACACCCTCGACAGCGCGCTCATCTGGTTGCGGATCTCGGCCGCCTGTTCGAACTCGAGCCGCTCGGCGTGCCCCATCATCCGCGCTTCCAATGCATCCAGCACCGCCTGGGTTTCGCCGCGCAGGAACGCTTCGGCGTCGGCGACGTCCCGCCCATAGGCGGCGTCATCGATCAGATCCACGCAAGGTCCGCTGCACCGCTTGATCTGGTACAGCAGACAAGGTCGTGTGCGGTTGGCGAAGACGGTGTCTTCACAGGTGCGCAATCGAAATACCTTTTGCAGCAATGTGATCGACTCTTTCACGGCCCAGGCACTGGGGTACGGGCCGTAGTAACTGTGGCGCCGGTCCACCGCACCGCGGTAATAGACCATGCGCGGAAAGGCAATGGACGGCACGGGCTTGGGCCCCGCAGTACGGTAGGTCTCGCGGGTCCCGGTGATCTTCAGATAGGGGTAGCTCTTGTCGTCTCTGAAGAGGATGTTGAACTTGGGGTTCAGCGTCTTGATCAGGTTGTTTTCGAGCAGCAGCGCTTCCGCCTCCGAGCGCACCACCGTGGTTTCCAGCCTGGCAATGCGACTGACCATCTGGCCAATGCGGGTGCCGTCCAGCGTCTTCTGGAAATAGCTGCTCACCCGCTTTTTCAGGTGACGCGCCTTGCCCACATAGAGCAACTGCCCCTGCGCATCGAAATAGCGATACACGCCGGGCAGACCGGGCAAGGCGGCCACCTCGCTCAACAGTTGTTCGGAATGGAACTCGGACATGGGCGGTATTGTGAACGCGCTGCAGGGACTTTGCGCCGAATGCGGCAAGATCCGGGTCATGGACGCAATCGCCAGCCAGCCCCCCGCCCCCACGCGCCCGATCTGGGACGTTTTTTGCCGCGTCATCGACAACCTGGGTGATATTGGGGTTTGCTGGCGCTTCTGCCAGAACCTGGCGGTGCGAGGCCAGGCGGTCCGCCTGTGGATTGACGAACCCGGCGCCCTGGCCTGGATGGCGCCTGGCGCGCTTGAGGGCCGGGTGCCCAACGTGGAAGTGCACCACTGGACGGAGCCATTGCCGCCGGGGTCTGTCGACGCACACCGGCCGGCAGATGTGTGGGTCGAGGCATTCGCCTGTGACCCGGCCACCGAGTGGCTCAACTGGCTCGCTCACCGTGTGGGCGCTGGCGCACCTCAGCCCGTCTGGCTCAACCTGGAATACATGAGCGCAGAGGGCTATGTGGAACGCTGCCACCAACTGCCCTCCCCCGTTTTCACAGGCCCCTTGGCGGGCTTGACCAAGTGGTTCTTCTACCCGGGATTCACCCGTGCCACCGGCGGCCTGCTGCGCGAACCCGATCTGGTCGAGCGTCAGCAAGAATTCGACGCAACCGGCTGGCTGCAGGCCAACCAGTTGCCT
>JAWKYI010000031.1:0-7524 GCA_041396525.1 Burkholderiaceae bacterium | reverse complement strand
GGCCTTGTTCATCGCCATGACGAAGGTGGTGGTGTAGAGCGCGCCACCAGCAGGGTCGAACTCGCTGTGGAACTTGGCCAGTTCCTGCACCTTCACCGCAGGCACCACTTCCCAGGGAATCACACAGCCGTCGATCACGCCTTTGGAGAGCCCGTCGGTGATTGCGGGCAGGGGCATGCCCACCGGGGTGGCGCCCAGATAGCCCAGCATCTTCGTGACCTGACGCGTCGGGCCGCGCACCTTGGATCCCACCAGATCGGCGGCGGTCTTGACCAGCTTGTCGCTCATGTGAATCACACCAGGGCCGTGGACCTGCAGGGCCAGCGGGTGCACATCGCGGAACTCGTCGGGCGCCACGGTCTGGACATATTCCCACAACGCGCGCGAGGTGGCCTCGGCGTTGTTCATCATGAAGGGCAGCTCAAACGCCTCGATGCGGGGGAAACGGCCCGGGGTGTTGCCGGGCAGGGTCCAGACGATGTCCACCACGCCGTCTTTGGCCTGGTCGTACAGTTGTACCGGCGAGCCGCCGAGTTGCATCGCCGGATAGGCTTCGAACTTGATGCGGCCGTTGGAGTCTTTGGTGACCTTGTCCATCCAGGCCTTGTGCATGTTGAGCCAGACATTGGACTGGGGCGACATGAAGGTGTGGAACTTGAGGGTCACGCTTTGCTGGGCAAAGCCCACGAGCGCTGGCGCACCGAGTGCGATGGCGGCACCGGATTGAATGAGTTTTCTGCGTTGAATCATGGTGAGGGATCTCCGGTTGCTGAAAATGTCGGTGAATACTGGGGTTGGTGCTATCAAAGATAAACCAGCAAACCTTATACAGGACTGAGGTTTAACAGGCCGTTGAAAAATCCCCTGCGAGCGTCCGCGTCGGCCGCTACGATCTGAAGCCATCCCGCAACAACTGCGACAAGAAAGATGAGAGGCAACCAAGACTTCCAGGGGGCGATGTTCAGCTACATCAGCCTTGAAGAAAGAGTGCCAGCGGCACACCCGCTGCGCAAGTTGCGCGCCGTGGTGGATGCGCTGCTGGCGAGCATGAACAGCGAGTTCGAAGCGGTGTACGCCCGCCGTGGCCGACCGTCGGTGCCGCCGGAGATGCTGCTCAAGGCCTTGCTGCTGCAAATCCTGTTCTCCATCCGCAGCGAACGCCAGCTGGTCGAGGCGGTCAACTACAACCTGCTGTACCGCTGGTTCGTCGGCCTGAACATCGAGGACAAAGTTTGGGACCACTCCACCTTCAGCGCCAACCGCGAACGCCTCTTCAACGAAGACCTGGCGCGCGCCTTCTTCGAGCGCGTCAAGCTCAGCGCCCAGTGGGGCCGGCTTGCCAGCGACGAACACTTCAGCGTGGACGGCACGCTGATTGAGGCCTGGGCCTCGCACAAGAGTTTCAAACGCAAAGACGACGACAGCGGCACGCCACCCGGACGCAACCCCGAGGTGAACTTCAAAGGGCAGGAGCGCTGCAACGGCACCCATGCCAGCACCACCGATGCCGATGCCCGGCTGTTCAAGAAGAGCGCGGGCGACAAGTCCCGCCTGTGCCACATGGGGCACATCCTCATGGAGAACCGCAACGGTCTGATCGTGGATGTGGAGATCACACATGCCAGTGGCACCGCCGAGCGCGAGGCGGCGCTGGCGATGCTCAAACGCCGGGGCAACAGGAACAAGCGGGCCACGGTCGGCGCCGACAAGGGCTACGACAGCAAGGCCTTCATCAAGGGCTGTCGCCGGCTCTTGGTCACGCCGCACGTGGCGGCCAAGGACAAGCACTCTGCAGTCGATGGGCGCATCAAGCGCCACGAGGGCTACAAAACCAGCCTCAAAGTGCGCAAGCGAATCGAGGAGGCCTTTGGCTGGATCAAGACAGTGGGCGGTCTGGCCAAGACCAAATTGATCGGTCAGGCCAAGCTCGCGGGCCAGGCGCTGCTGTGCTTTGCCACCTACAACCTGGTGCGCATGGGCAGTCTGGGCGGTTGGTGGGACGCGCATCATGCGTGAACCATGGGATACGTGCGCCCGGAACGGGCAAAACGGCCTGCAAACAGGCCGAAATGGCCGCTCCAATCGCTGCGCAGGCCAGTTTGCGCGATCCGTTTCTTCGAAATCCACGACCCTGGCGCGTTCGATGAGCATTTTTTCAACGGCCTGTTAACCCGAACTTGGGTGCCCGGAATTCGCCTCGAACGCTGGGCCATCGAGTCGGGATTCTGATAGGTGAAACACGTTTACTATAGTTAAACAATTGATCATTGAAAACTCGGGGAAACCCGTGGCATTCGGTGCAAGCCGTGGTCCTCAGCGGATGGTGACGGTGATGGGGGCCAGGCCGTCGACGCCGCCCTCAAGTGTGTCGCCCGGGTTCACCGCGGCCACGCCAGCGGGGGTGCCGGTGTAGATCAGGTCGCCGGGTTGAAGCGCCCAGGCAGACGAGAGGTGTTCGATGATTTCACCGATGTTCCAGATGAGGGCGCTGATCGGGCTGCGCTGACGCTCCACGCCGTTCACCTTGAGCCAGATGCTGGCCGCTTCAATGTTGCGCGCTGCGTCGGCCGGTGTGATCACGCCGATGGGGGCGGAGTGGTCGAAGGCTTTGCCGATGCACCAGGGCCGGCCCTGCTTCTTCATGTCGTTTTGCAGGTCGCGCCGGGTCATGTCCAGGCCCACGGCGAAGCCGAAGATGTGGCTGGCGGCGTTGGTGGCGGTGATGCTCCGGCCACCCTTGCCGATGGCCACCACGAGTTCGATTTCGTGGTGCAGGTTGTGGGTCTGGCTGGGGTAGGGGCATTCCACCGGGCTGCCGGGTTCGGCCACCAGCACGGCGTCGGCTGGTTTGAGGAAGAAGAAGGGCGGTTCGCGTCCGGAGAATCCCATTTCCTTGGCGTGGTCCTCGTAGTTGCGGCCGACGCAGTAGATGCGGTGCACGGGAAAACGCTCGGCGCGACCCAGAATGGGTACCGAGGCGGTGGGTGGTGGTGGAAACACGTATGCCATGGCGTCTGGGGTGCGTTGGGTGGTTGAAGGGGTGATGGATCAGTATTGGGTCGGTGGCAGGTGAACCACCAGGCCGTCAAGCTCGGGGGTGAGCGCGATCTGGCAGCTCAACCTGCTGTGGGCTTCTCGCGGGCTGGCGGTGAAATCGAGCATCGCCTCTTCGTCGGCGCTGGCCTGTGGAAGCCTGGAGGCCCATTCGGAGTCCACCTTGACGTGGCAGGTGGCGCAGGTGAGGGAGCCGCCGCAGTCGGCGGCGATGCCGGGCAGCCCGGCCTTTTCGGCGGCCTGCATCAGGCTTTGGCCTGGCTTGCCCTGGATGGTTTGGGTGGCGCCATCGGAGGTGGTGAAGTGCAGGGTGATCATGGAGAAAGGGGTCAGGTTCGTGCGAAGTACTCACGGCGTTCGAATGCGGTGGCATCGTCGGCCTTGGCGTGTCGCTCGATTTCGCTGCGTTTGACGCGGTCGAAGTATTGAATGAAGGGGGTACCGAAGCTGGCGTTGAGTGCGGGGTCAGCGCCGAGGGCGTCGAGCGCCTGGCCCAGCGACGCAGGCACAGGCTGGTGTCCTTGGCCGTACGGAGATTCGCAGGCGGCAGGAGCTTTGAGGTCGCGTCGCAACCCATCGAGGCCGGCATGGATTTGCGCGGCCATGGTGAGGTAGGGATTCGCGGCGGGTTCGCCGATGCGGTTCTCGATGCGGGTGCCCGTGTCGCCCGCGCCACCAATCACCCGCAGCATGGCTCCGCGGTTGTCACGTCCCCAGCAGACGGTGTGCGGAGCCAGCGCGTTGGGCTGGAAGCGGCCGTAGCCGTTGACGGTGGGTGTGCACAGCGCGGTGACGCCCGGGGCATGGGCGAGCAGGCCGGCCAGCCACTGGGCGCCAGCAACGCTCAAAGTGTGTTGGGCCAAACCGGGGTGGCTTCCCGGCTCCGGCGTTTGGCGCACGAAGGCGTTTTGGCCGCTCTTGAGCTGGTAGAGCGACTGGTGCAGGTGCCAGCCACTGGACATGACGTTGGGGAACGGGGGGCGGCACATGAAGCTGGCATGGTAGCCCGCCCGGCGCAGCGCCTGTCGAACGCCGTTTCGGAACAGCACCATCTGGTCGGCCGCGGTAAGGGCATCGGTGGCATCGAACACGGCTTCGACCTGGCTGGGGCCAAGCTCGATTTCGAGCGATTGCAGAGGGAGCTTCAGCGCCTGGGCCGTTTGGCGCACGATCTCCAGCGGCTCGTGGGCGAGGTCGGTCAGGTTCTCGGCGTGCAGGTTGTAGCCAGGGTGGATCATGGCCACGCTGGGCGGCTCTCCTGGCCAGGCGGCCCGCTGGGGGTCGAGCTGGGGCGAGGTGTCGGTGATGCGGTAGATGTGAAACTCCACCTCCAGCCCGGTGCGCAGGCCATGCCCCGAAGCGGCCAACCGCTCCAGAGCGTTTTGAAGGACGCGGCGCGTGTCCAGGCGCACGGGGGTGCCGTCGGGGAACCAGGGCTGGCAGCGCATCCAGCCCAGACCTTCGGCCCAGGGCAAGGCAATGAAGCTGGTCGGGTCGGGCAAGAGAATGAGGTTGGCTGCCCCGGCAAAGCCAGGCATGTCTTGCGTGGCCGATGGGTCGAACACGGGCCACGCGGTGCGGTCGCCGGTGTCCTTGAGCATCAGCGTGCTGACCATGCCCACGCCGTCGTAGAGCGCGCGCATGGCGGCGTTGGTGGAAAGGGTCTTGCCCCGCAACTGGCCGTGCAGATCACACCAGCCCAGGCGCACGCTGTGCACGCCCGAAGCTTTGATGGCCGCCACCGCGGCCTCGCAGGCTTGGGCTCTGTGGGGATCGGGTGGGGCGCAGCGCTCGGAAAAAGACGGGGGAGAAGGGCGCGTGGTTGGGATCACGGTTGGGCGCCCTCGACGGGGGTTGCGTTCACCTCGGTGGCGGCCCAGGGCGCGGCCGCGCGTTTGGCCGCCACCGCCGCTTTCCACCAGGCCTGCCAGTCGCCGGCCGGGGCGATGCCGTCGACGGTGTCGGGCCCGGCGATGGCGCCGTGCTGGCCGGGGTCGGCGATGCCGGGGGCTTGTCCGCCGTTGGCGACGGCGTCGATCGCCTGTAGCAGGAGGCGGCGGTTGGCCATGATGACCTTGTCGGTCGTGCCCAGGTGCTCACGGGTGCGGTCCTGAATGGGCCCCATGCTTTCACAGGCCCATTGGTCGTGCACGTTGATGTCGTCTTCGCCCATGCCCAGGTAGGTGCGGCTTTGTTGCTCTTCGGCGTCGAAGCCCCACCGGTTGTGTTCCCCTGACTTGGGCAGGTAGTCGGGCAGGGTGACGGCGTCGAGCCGCTGGCGTCGCATGGTGTTCTTGTCGACCGGGCCGGCGAAGCTGGTGAAAAAGGCGTACCAGTAGTTGTGGGTGTCGTCCACGGGGACGTGCATCTGGGTGATCGTCATTGTCTCGGACAAGGGGATCACAAAGGTCTGGGGGAACACGGCGTTGGTGACCCGCACATGGGCCAGCGCCTCGTTCATCTTGCGCAAGGCCGTGAGTTGAAACCCATAGGGTTCGCTGGTGAACGAGATATCCGGCTGGCCGAACTCCCGCATCACGCGGGTCATCGGCCACTGTTCGCCGTCCACATCGCCAGCGCTGGCACCGCGGAACTGCTTGCCGTAGCTGCCTTCCAGTGGGGCGTCGTTGAAGAAGCGGTGCAGGTAGGACGCGTGCGCCGGATCAATGCCAACTTCAAAGGCCTGCAGCCAGTTGCAATGCCACAAACCCTTGAAAGCAAAGCTGTGGCTGGCGGGCGCGGTGAAGCAGTCCAGCGCAGGGAAAGGAGGCGGCGTCTGGTCTTCCGGACCCAGCCAGGCAAAGATCGCACCGGCTTTTTCGATCAGCGGGTAGCTGCGCTGGCGGATGCGGGTGCACAGCTGGCTGCCTGCGGGCTCCGCCGGGGTCTCGACGCATTGGCCGCTGGTGTCGAACTTCCAGCCATGGAACGGGCAGCGCAGCCCGTCCCCCTCGGCGCGTCCGTAGGCGAGGTCGGCGCCCCGGTGGGGGCAGTCCCGGTCGAGCAGGCCGAATTGACCTTGGGCGTCGCGAAACAGAACGAAGTTCTGGCCCAGCAGGCGCACGGCCTTCACCGGGCGGGTGGCCATGTTGGCGTCCAGGGTGGGATCGAATTCGTCCAGCAGGGCCACGGGTTGCCAATACTGTCGCAAGAGATGGCCAGCCGGTGTGCCGGGGCCGACGCGCGTGATGCGCTCGTTCAGGTCTGCTTTCATGGGTTTCCAACGGGTTGATTTAAACGGTATACCGTTTTGTTTTTTCAGTGTACAGTTTGTCGCATGACGCTGCAAGACACGGTATTGATGCAATTGCGGGACCTCATCCTGAGCGGGGAGTTCTCTCCTGGCCAGCGCCTGGCCGAACAGCAGTTGGCCGAGCGCCTGGGGGCTTCACGCACCCCGGTGCGCTCGGCGCTGGTGACGCTGGAGCAAGAGGGCCTGGTCGAGGCCAATGAGACGGGCAAGTACCTGGTGCGCCAGTTCACCGCGCAGGAGGTGATCGACGCCATTGCGGTGCGCGGGCATCTGGAGGGCATGGCCGCGCGGCTGGTGGCCGAGCACGGCATGTCGCGTCAGCTCCAGGGCGACCTGCAGGCCTGCCTGGACGAAGGCGACCGGCTGCTGAAAGACGATCCCCTGACCTTGGCCAGCTACGCCGCCTACGCCACCATGAATGACCGCTTTCACGCCCTCGTGTTGCAGGCGTGTGGCAACCGCGCTTTGCAGCGCGCCATCGATCTGAATGACAAACTGCCCTTTGCGCCGGCCTCGGCCATGCTGCCGATGCAAGGTGCCGTGGCCCTGGACCGGGACTGGATGCTCTACGCCCACCGCCAGCACCACTCGCTCTTTGCCGCCTTGCGCGACGGACAGGGCGCGCGGGCCCAGGCGCTGGCGTCGGAGCACACCGAGGTGGCCCAGATGAACATGCGCCTGGCGCTGGAGCGGCGCGCCGAGAGCGAACGCCTGATGCCGGCGATGCGTCTCGTGGTGGGGTGACCGCTGTGGCGTGGTGGGCTGGTGTATCGTGCGGCCATGGCTTCCTCCAACGCTTCTGAAGACGCTTTCAGCGCCCCTGCCGCCTTGACGTTGCGGCGCGTGGCCATCGACACCTACCGCGAAAACGTCGCCTATCTGCACCGCGATTGCGCGGTCTACCGGGCCGAGGGGTTTCAGGCGCTGGCCAAAGTGGAGGTGCGCGCCAATGGCAAGCGGATCCTGGCCACGCTCAACGTGGTGGACGATGCCGCCATCGTGGGCTGTGGTGAGCTGGGTGTGTCGGAAGACGCGTTTGCGCAGCTTGGGGTGGACAACGGGCACCCCGCCTCGGTGTCCCAGGCCGAGCCACCGGCCTCGATTCCTGCGCTGTTTCGCAAGATCAATGGTGAGCGGCTCGGGGCCGACGATTTTCGGTCGATCGTGAGCGACATCGCCGAACACCGCTATTCCAAGATCGAGCTCACCGCCTTTGT
>JAWKYI010000030.1:0-7645 GCA_041396525.1 Burkholderiaceae bacterium | reverse complement strand
CACGTTGACCAGGCTCATGGGCGCCAGCGCCACCTTGCGGCCCTCAAGATGGGCCACCCCCCGGCCTCGCTGCAGCAACAGCACCTGGTGCAACTTGCCATGGCGATGCGGCGCCAGCTCCCAGCCATGCAGGGCCGAACGGGCGGCAATCGTCTCGCAATGCATCACGTCCGGCAACTGGGCCGATTCGCCAAACAGGCCGTGAGCGATAAGGATGCCGTCTTGTTCTTGCATGTTCGAATCGTACAAGTTTTGGATGCATGCAGCCATTCCGGAATAACCGCCCGGCCGGCACACTGCCCAGCAGCGGACCACCGCGCTTCCTTCAACCCCCCTGAGGAGACATCCATGAAAACCAGCGTTTGCATCATCGGCGGCGGCCCATCGGGCCTCATGCTTTCCCAGCTCTTGCACCTCAAGGGCATCGACACCATCGTGCTGGAGCGGCAAAGCCGCGAATACGTCTTGGGCCGCATCCGGGCCGGTGTGCTGGAGCACGGTTTTGCCGAGCTCATGCGCGAGGCCCAATGCGGTGAGCGCATGGACCGCGAAGGCGAAATCCATGAAGGCTTCTTCATCGCCCACGAAGGCCAACTCGACCGGGTGGACCTGCACAAGCACAGCGGCGGCAGTTCGGTGGTGGTCTATGGCCAGACCGAGCTCACCCGCGACCTCTACGAGGCCCGCGACCGCATGAACGGCGTGGTGATCCACAACGCGGAAGACGTGCAGCCGCACGACCTCACCAGCGATCAACCCTACGTGACCTACCGCAATGGCGACGAGATCGTTCGCATCGATTGCGATTTCGTCATCGGCGCCGATGGTTTTCACGGCGTCAGCCGCAAATCCATTCCCAAAGATAAAATCACCGAGTACGAAAAGGTGTATCCATTTGGCTGGTTGGGCGTCCTCTCGCGCACCCCACCCGTCTCCCCCGAGCTGGTGTACGCCAAACACGAACGCGGGTTCGCCCTTTGCTCGCTGCGCTCCCAGGTGCTCAGCCGCTACTACATCCAGGTGCCGCTGACCGACAGCGTGGAGGACTGGTCCGACGATGCCTTCTGGGCCGAACTCAAGCGGCGGCTTCCCGCCGAAGTGGCGGCCAAGTTGGTGACCGGCCCATCGATCGAAAAATCGATTGCGCCGCTGCGCTCCTTCGTGGCCGAACCGATGCGCTACGGCAAGCTCTTTCTTGCCGGTGACGCCGCCCACATCGTGCCACCCACCGGCGCCCGGGGCCTCAACAGCGCAGCCTCCGACATCTACTACCTCTACCACGCCATGCTCCAGCACTACCAGCAAGGCGACAGCACGGGGCTGGACAACTACTCGGCCAAGGCGCTCGCCAGGGTCTGGAAAGCACAGCGCTTCTCATGGTGGATGACCACCATGCTCCACACCTTCCCCGACGCCATCAGCTACGACCAGAAGCTCCAGCAAACCGATCTGGAATACCTGCTGTCCTCGGAGAAAGCGCTGGGATCGCTGGCAGAGAACTACGTGGGCCTGCCCTTCTGAAGACGCCCGGGCTGGCGAGCGCCAACACAGCGCCCGCCAGCCACCCCCAAGAAACCCCCGGCAACCAAGACACGCCCGCCCGACCAAGCCATACGTCAGGCGTGCGCGTGCTTGATCCTGCGAACCGCCGCCACATCACCCAGAAAGACGCGCAACGCGTCCTTGTCTTGCTGAGAGAGCGCCTGGCTCTCCAACAGATGCAGGTTGCCAATGACGACCTCCAATGCCTCCGCCAGATGCCCAAGCTGCTTGCCGTAGCTGCCCACGGTTTGCAAGGCTTCCTGCTCGATGGCCGCGTTGGTCGATGCCCCCATGTTCACATTGAACAGGTTGAACGACCAATTGGGCAAGATCGGCTGGTTCAGGTTGGAGGGTGCCCATTGCAGTGGCAGATAGACGGTTTCCATGCGTGACCTTTCACGGCGCTCGCGCGCAGGCAGACGAAGTGAAAATGGTAAGGGCGCTGCGCCCGAAACGCCAAACGCTCCCCCAGCCTGGGGATGGCGCCACCGTTGACAGCGTGCGCGCTATGGCTGCTCCAGCCGATACCCCAGCGCCAGCTCGGTTGTGTACTCCGCAAAAGGCCCCTCCACGGCCAGACAATCGACCATCTGATGCGCCTCTTTCATGTACACATGGGCGCGCACCGCATCGGCCCCTGTCCCCGAATCGCCCGCCGGCAGCAGTTCAAGCTCGACACGCACATAACCGGTGGGCAAGCCCACCTCCTCAAATGCATCCATCGCCTCCAGGGTGGCGGCATCCACCTCAAACACCTGCCCGACCACTGGCACGCCCTCCCCTGGGTTGTTGACCAGCCAGGGCGCCCGGTCTTCGATGGGCAGTTGAACGACGTAGAACGGGAATGGCTGGCGCGTGCGGAAGGTGCCCGGCACGCGCCGCCCCGGGTTGAGGTGGAAATTGGGAAAACCCTCTTTCAAGGTTCCGTAAACAAAAACAAGTGATGGCATGGGGCTCCCGAGAACGGCCTCAACAACGGGTCATGCACCAAGGGCGGTGCCGGGCCACATCCTAAACCGCGCACCCATTCAAAAAAAAGGAGCGCCTTCACGAGCAGCCCCGCCACCATGGGCTTTGGACTCACGCCCCCCGCCCAGGGTCGGATACGGGCATTGAAAAAATCTCCGGAAACTTGAATCCAAACGGGAGATCACCGCGTAGAGGAAGAGAGCACTCCTCACTCTGACACGGGTGCCGCTTGTCATTCACCAACCTGGAGATCACACCATGACACTCAAAAAGCAACTCATTTCCATCGCCAGTTCCGGTTTGCTCGGTCTGGCCGTCTGGGCTCCCGCGGCCCACGCGGGCCACCTCAACCCCGTGCTGGAAACCCATCTGGTTGGCGTGGAAGAAGTGGGCAGCGATGCCGCCAAGAAAGGCATGATGGTGGGGGACCCCAACGCGCGTGGTCACGCCACCGTTTTCGGCATCGACGGCGAACAAAACAAGGGCACGCTGTGCTACGCCCTCGTGGTGAACGACAAACTGGCCGAACTGACTGAGGCACCAGGCAACGGCCGGGCCGCACACATCCACGAAGGCGCCGCCGGCAGCAATGGCCCGGTGGTGGCCGCGCTGGCCTGGCCGCAAAACGGCCAGGCGGGCGACTGCATCAGCGAATCCACCGAAGGCAAGTTCCCCACCAAGGAAGCCGGCATCGTCCAGCGCATCCTCAAAAATCCGCAGAACTTCTACATCAATGTGCACAACAGCGCATTCCCAGCCGGTGCCATCCGTGGCCAACTCGCCGAAACGCCACACGTGCACTGATATCCACCATCGCCTTCGGCGCAACCCGCCAACGATGGCAGAAAAGCCACCGTTGGCGGCGCTCTTGATTGGCAGCGCAACGGCTCGCTGAAGCACTGCAGCCGGTGTGGAACCGCGCCAGCAAAGCCAAGCCCGAACCTCGCAAGCCTGACAAGGCAGATCGAGACGGTCAATGCCAACAGCGGGCGGCACGGATCGCCCTCGATTTCTTCAGGTGGAGAGCGGTGCCTTGATCACAAATCCCTTTTCAACATCACCACAGAACCCTACCGCTTGATACAGACGATGCGCTTCGTGCCTTTGTGTCCCGGACAACAAAAGGACCTTGCAACAAGGAACATCCCAAGCCCACTCAAGTGCAAACGCAAGCGCCCTCTTCGCCAGACCTCTCTGGCGAAACGCCTCGGCCGTGATCACGTGTTCGATCAACCCAATTTGCCGTCCGTCGCTGGCGAGGTTCGCGATCAATGCGAGCATGCACGTAGCGACAACGCTTCCGCCCACTTCCACCACAACGACGACGGAGCGCCTGCCATCGGTCACTTCACGCCAAAGCGCAGCAGCCCGCTCGGCGGAGAGTTCTGGATCAGCGGGGCGCAGCTCTTTGTAGAGACACAGCACCGCCGCCAGATCGTCTGCCTGAGCGAGTCGAGCAATCACTTTAGATGTAGCGGGATCAGCCATCTTCCTAAAAGGCGACGACCGCGCAGCGTTTGATTGTTTCGTCAATCACATTGCCATCAATCAAGGGGAAGACCATAGGCCCCTACTTCGCCAACCGCGCAAACGTCTTGCGAAACTTCGCCACCTTGGGCGCGGCCACGGCCATGCAGTAGCCCTGGTTCGGGTTGCGCTCGAAGAAGTCCTGGTGGTATTCCTCGGCGGGGAAGTAGTGGGCCAGCGGCTCCAGCTCGGTCACGATCGGGCTGCCGAAGGCGTTGTCTTGGGTGAGCTCGTCGATCAGGGCCTGCGCCGTTTGCTGCTGCTCGGGCGTTGTGAAGTAGATGCCGCTGCGGTATTGGGTGCCCGTGTCGTTGCCCTGGCGGTTGAGCGTGGTCGGGTCGTGGATCACAAAGAAAATTTCCAGAATCTCGCGCGTGCTGATCTGGGCCGGGTCGTAGTCCAGCTTCACCACCTCATTGCAGCCGGTGCGCCCGGTGCAGACCATTTCGTAGCTGGGCGCTGTTTCCTGACCGTTGCTGTAGCCCGACTCCACATCGGTCACGCCTTTGACCGCCTTGTAAACCGACTCGGTGCACCAAAAGCAGCCACCACCCAAAACCAGTGTTTCCATCCTGTCATCCTTTCCAGCGCCTCGGCGCTCCACTTTGTGCGTTGCGATCAACTGTCGCACAAACCTGGGTCGGATGTGGCCGTAGGTTCTTACAGCCTTCGCAGCGGATGCGCCGCACCGCACGCCCCATGAACGCGCGGTGAACAGCGCCATCCGAATGAACCCAGCTGCCGGCGGCCCTTGAGCTTCAGGTGACCGTCGCCTCCTGAGCGAACAGCGTGTGCACCTGCGCCTTCGCGGCAGCCAGAGAACTGCTCACCGTGTTGGCGTCGGCCGTCGTTGCCTCTGCGGTCAACACGCGCACATCCGTCATGCCCAGAAACTGGAACAGCGAGGTGAGATAAGGCCGGAGGTGATCGAGTCCGGCCATGGGGCCTGCCGCGTAACCCGAGGCACCGTAGGCGAGTGCCAGCACCACACGCGGCTGTTTAACCAGCCCTTCAAAGCCCTGGCCGTCAAACCGGAATGTGCGGTTGATGCGCACCACCTGATCGATCCAGGCCTTGAGCGCCGAGGGCACCGAGAAGTTGTAGATCGGCGCAGAGATCAGCAGCGTGTGCGCCCCCATGAGCTCGGCGATGAGTTCATCCGACTGGGCCAGGGCGGCACGCGTCTCTGGCGTCATCTGCGCATCGGGCGTATAGAAGCCCTGGATGGTGGCGGCCTGGATGTGACCGATGGGCTGCGTGGTCAGGTCGCGCCGGATCAGCTCTCCGCCGGGATGGGCTGCCTGCCACGCAGCTTGTGCCCAGTCGGCCAGTTGGCGGCTGTGGGATCCGTCGACACGCGCGCTGGAGTCGATGCGAAGAAGGGTGGGTGGCGAAGTTTGAGACATGTGGCTTCCTTTCTGAACAGGTGGCCCATTCTTCCCGGCACCGGGTCGAAGAACCAGCCACTGGCGAGCAACGCAGCGATGCTGGATTTGCATCGAACGCCTACATGGTTCGCCGTGCTGTACTACAGTGCGTGGCCATGGACATCCAGCAACTCCGAACGTTTGTCGAAGTGGTTCACCGCGGCAGCTTTGCCCAAGCCGCGCGCCGGCTCGATTTGGCGCCCTCCATGGTGTCCCGTGCCGTGTCAGCGCTGGAAGCGGAACTCGGCGTGCGACTGCTGCAACGCACATCGCGGCAGCTGTCGCTGAGCGATGCCGGGTCTACCTTCTACGAGCAAGTTCGGGGGGCGCTCGACCAACTGGAACGCGCCACCGACGAAGTCCGCCATGGGCATGCAGAGATTCAAGGCACGGTCAGATTGACCACCACGGTCGCTTTCGGGCAGGCGCTGATTGTCCCGCTCCTGCCTGAGCTGCATGAGTTGCATCCCGGCCTGGAGGTCGAGCTGCTGCTCTCGGACGCCGTGAAAGACATCGTTGCCGACCGGATCGACCTGGCGATCCGTCTGGGCCCACCCACCGATTCTTCGCTCATCGGCTACCGACTCGCGCAGATGCGCTACCGCGTGTGCGCCAGTCCTGCCTATCTGAAACGACACGGCCATCCCTCAACCCCTGCCGACCTGGCACGACACGATTGCCTGCGTTTCCCGATGCCGGGATTTCGCACGCGCTGGACGTTCCGCGATGCCGCGGGCTTCGAGAATGCAGTCGATGTGAAGGGCTGGCTGGTGGCGTCGTCGGCACTGGCCCTGCGCCAGGCCGCATTGGACGGCCTGGGCCCCGTGCTATTGGGCCACTGGCTGGTCGAGCAAGACGTCTCTTCAGGGCGGCTGATCGACCTGTTCCCCGATCACGAGGTGACCGCCTCTTCCTTCGACAGCGCAGCCTGGCTCTTGTATCCCTCGCGCGCCTACCTGCCGCGCCGCGTGCGCGCGGTCGCTGACTTCCTGAAATCCCGCATCGGCCCGTGAAGCGCCCATCGCCCGTGGGAAGCGAACAGGTCAGGCCGCTGGCGCCGCGACCTCGCGCACCTTGTCAATGAAAGAGCCCAGCGCTCCCAGCGCCGTATCGCCCCGGCCCGCGCGTTCCGTTCGCCACAGGCAATGCGTGTCGTAAGGCGCCAGCGTCTGCTTCAACGGGACGAAGACCACCCCCGGCAAACCCGCCTGCTGCAAGGCCGCCGGCACCAGGCCGACACCCAGGCCCTGGGCGATGACAGAGACCACGCTCAGCCAGTGGCGCAACTCAAAGGCCCAAGCCGGCTCAAACCCGGCGTCGGTGCAGGCGGCAACGATACGGTCGTGGTAGTCGGGCGAGACGGCACGGGTCACGATGGCAAAAGGCTCGCCGGCCAGTTGTGCCAGCGCCAAAGCCGCTCCGCCCGCCAGCACATGGCTTGCGGGCAGACACGCCACAAACGGCTGGCTCGACACCAGGATTTGCGAAAAGCCTGCGGGCACACGGGTGGTGTGCACAAAGCCGATGTCGAGCCGGTCGTGCACCAGATCGGCCAATTGCTCTGCCGAGCTGAGCTCGTGCAACACCAGCCGCAAGCGCGGATTCGCCGCCGAGAAATCACGCAGCATTTGCGGCAAACCCCGGTACAGCACCGTGCCGGCAAAGCCAATCTGCAGCTGGCCCGCCAGCCCCTGCCCCACATCGCGCGCCTCCCGCGCCGCCGCTGCCGCTTGCACCAGCAGAGCCAAGGCCTTGGGCAGGAAAGCCTCGCCCGCCGCCGTCAAGCTCACCCCTCGGCTGTTGCGCTCAAACAGTCGCGCGCCCACCGACGCCTCCAGTTGCTGGATATTCAGCGAAAGTGGCGGCTGCGTCATGGCCAGACGCTGGGCCGCGCGGCCGAAGTGCAACTCCTCGGCCAACGCGGCAAAGCAACGCAGGTGGCGAAACTCCATGGATATGAATTTTATATTGATGAATCGACAATCAATATTAGACAGCTATTTATCAAAAACCGACAATTGCCTGAGACACCGTTCTTTCACACATCCGGAGACACTGCTTCATGGCCTCTTCATCCAAAGCCCGCTTCAACTGGGAAGATCCGTTTCACCTGTCCGACCAGCTCACCGACGATGAGCGCCAGGTGCAGGACGCCGCCCGCGCCTATTGCCAGGAAAAGC
>JAWKYI010000029.1:0-7962 GCA_041396525.1 Burkholderiaceae bacterium | reverse complement strand
TGCAGTTGCGCCTGGACATGGCGCCGTTTTCCCTGTCACTGGACCGCGAAGGCATCGCGGTGGTGTTGCGCAACCTGATTGGCAACGCGATCAAGTTCAGCCGAGACAGCCGGCCTCCGGTCATTGAGATCGGGTCGCGCCATGAGGGCGGCCGTCGGGTGCTCTGGGTGCGCGACAACGGCGTTGGCTTCGATCCCGCGTACCATGAACGCATGTTCAAGATCTTTCAGCGTTTGCACCGATCCGAGGACTTTCCCGGCACCGGCGTCGGACTTGCGCTGGTGGCCAAAGCGGCGCAGCGAATGGGTGGGCGCGTATGGGCCGAGAGCACCCTGGGCGCTGGGGCCACTTTTTATCTGGAGTTCCCGGAATGAACACCTTGGTGAATGCACCCGCAATCTTGCTGGTGGAAGACAACCCCATGGACTTGGACCTGACGCTGCGGGCGTTTGCCAAGAAGAAGTTCGTCAACCAGGTGCACGTGGCCCGAGACGGCGAGGAAGCACTGGCCTATTTTCCGCGCTGGGAAGCCGGCGAAGCCTTGCCCGCGGTGATTCTGCTGGACATCAATTTGCCCAAGATCGGCGGGTTGGAAGTCTTGCGCCAGCTCAAGGCCCACGAGCATTTTCGCCGTATCCCGGTGGTGGTGCTGACGTCATCAAGGGAAGACAGAGATCTCAAGACGGCCTACGACCTGGGCGTCAACTCCTACATCGAGAAGCCGGTGAGCTTCCAGAAGTTCATGGAAGTGGCGGATCAGATCGAGCTCTACTGGTGCGTGCTCAACGAGCGGCCGGCCTGATTGCTTCTTGTGACGGGCGCACATCCCTTGGATGACCCAAGGTCGCAGCCTGACGACTGTTTCATGACGTGGGGGTTTGGTCGGGCGTGAAAGACGGTGGGAAAGCGCTGGTGGATTTGATCGTGGCGCACACCCACACCTGCTACTTCGGCGACCGAGAGTACCGCCATCCCTAGGGCTACGGTTGCGGGGTCTTCACGGCTTTTGTGCTGTGCGCGGGGAGGGGCAAGGCTAGAGGGGAAGTGAAGATGCCGCACTTGATTCTTCCAACGCATCGACAACCAAAGGCGAACAAACGATGAGCGAGAACACCTACATCCGTCACCACCTGGTGAAAGGGCCAGACGATGTGGCTGGGTGGCCTACGGAGTGGGTTTATGGGCTTTTTATCTCTGGCTACCTGTTGCTCGTGGTCGCTTCTTTGATAGTGACGACGGCCACTGCCTTGTTGGCCGTCAAGGGGCGGGTCCCTGGCGCCTGGCTTGCCTTGAGTGGCCTCGCTTTGGGATGGCTCTTCTTTCTCTTTCAGAATTTCTCAGGATTCATGCTCGGCCCATTGTCCAGTTGGGCGGCCGTTGGTGTTTATGGCGTATGCGGATTGACGAGTTCGCTGGGCTTTGCGCGCATGGCGATGCACTGGCTTGGGTCAACGCGCAAACCTGAGTTGTGAGCAGCGTGCTGCGAGCGGCCAAAGTGACTGAGGCGGCCAATCGTAGGCTACCCTGACAAGCAGACAGTTGATTCCTAGCAGGCCGTTGAAAAATTCTCTGCCACCGCCCGTGTGGGCCGCTACGATCTGAAGCCACCCGAGAACGACCCAGACGAGGACGATGAGAGGTAACCAAGACTTCCAGGGGGCGATGTTCAGCTACATCAGCCTTGAAGAGCGAGTGCCGCAGGCCCACCCGCTGCGCAAGTTGCGCGCAGTGGTCGATGCGCTGCTGGCGACGATGAGCAACGAATTCGAGGCGGTGTATGCCCGCCGTGGGCGCCCCTCGGTGCCGCCCGAGATGCTGCTCAAGGCCCTGCTGCTGCAGATCCTGTTCTCCATCCGCAGTGAGCGGCAACTGGTCGAGGCCATCAACTACAACCTGCTGTACCGCTGGTTCGTGGGCCTGAACATCGAGGATAAAGTCTGGGACCACTCCACCTTCAGCGCCAACCGAGAACGCCTGTTCAACGAAGACCTCGCCCGTGCCTTCTTCGAGCGCGTCAAGCTCAGCGCCCAGTGGGGGCGGCTTGCCAGCGACGAGCACTTCAGCGTGGACGGCACCCTGATTGAGGCCTGGGCCTCGCACAAAAGCTTCAAGCGCAAAGACGATGACAGCGGCACGCCGCCCGGACGCAACCCCGAGGTGGACTTCAAAGGGCAGGAGCGCTGCAACGACACCCACCAAAGCACCACGGACGCCGATGCACGGTTGTTCAAGAAGAGCGCGGGTGACAAGTCCCGCCTGTGCCACATGGGGCACATCCTCATGGAGAACCGCAACGGGTTGATCGTGGACGTCGAGATCACCCACGCCAACGGAACCGCCGAGCGCGAGGCGGCGCTGGGGATGCTCAAACGCCGGGGCAACAAAACCAAGCGAGCCACGGTCGGGGCCGACAAGGGCTACGACAGCAAGGCCTTCATCAAGGGCTGCAGAAAGCTCAAAGTCACGCCACACGTGGCGGCCAAGGACAAGCACTCGGCCGTCGATGGCCGCATCAAGCGCCACGAGGGTTACAAGACCAGCCTCAAAGTGCGCAAGCGCATCGAGGAGGCCTTTGGCTGGATCAAGACGGTGGGTGGTCTGGCCAAGACCCGGCTGATCGGCCAGGCCAAGCTCAGCGGACAGGCGCTGCTGTGCTTTGCCACCTACAACCTGGTGCGCATGGGCAGCATCGGCGGCTGGTGGGACGCTCATCATGCGTGAGCCCTGGGATACGTGCGCCCGAAACGGGGGAGACGGCCTGCAAACGGGCCGAAATGGCCGTCGCCTTCGTTTCGTAGGAGCGTCAGGGCGACTCTCTTCTTCGAAAACCTCGACCCTGGCGCGTTCGATAAGCATTTTTTCAACGGCCTGTTAGAGCAGGAAGCCAACATGTACGTCGTGATCTTCCGCGCCCGCGTGCGCCAATTCGATGCGGAATACAGCGCCATGGCCGCGCGCATGCGCAATCTGGCGCTGGAGCAGTTCGGCTGCCTGAGCTTCACCGCCGCCACCGAAGGCGAGCAGGAAATCGCGGTGTCCTACTGGCCCGATGAAGCCAGCATCCGCGCCTGGAAACAGCACAGCGAACACCTGATGGCGCAACAGCTCGGGCGCGAACGCTGGTACGCGAGCTACGAAGTCGACATTGCCCGGGTGCAACGCAGCTACGCCCACCACGCCGCCTGACGGGTGATGGATGACGGGTGACGGGTGACGGAAATGCAGCAGGACACCAAGGTGCGAAGGCGGCTCCGCTTTGCACCCAATCGCTGGTCAAAGCGCGGGATTGCCTGGCCCTCCCTCACACAACGCCCCGGACCCCGCCCAAAGCACGATGAGCGCTAGAAGCTCCCGGTGAACTGGTAACGCGACGCCGGGTGCCACATGGCGGCCACCGAGGCCACCTTGCCCATCGACCGCGTCTGCCGCCGCAACACCAGGCAAGGCTCGCTGGACGGCATGGCCAGCATCTCGGCCACAGAAGCCGGCGGCAACACCGCCTCGATCTCGAAGCTCACGCCCTGCAGCGGCGCGACCCGCATCAGGTAGGCGTTCGGCGTCTGTGACGTGAAGTCCTGCGTCAGGTAGTCGGGCGCCACTTCGGGGTTCACATGGCGGTCCTCGACCTGAATCGGCTGGTCGTCTTCGAAGTGCACCACCACCGAGTGGAACAGCGTGTGGCCGGGCGCCACAGCAAACGCCCGCCCCAACACCTCGCCCGCCTTCACACGCTCCAGCCGGTGCAGCTCGCTGCGGTGGTGGTGGCCACGGGCGGCGATTTCTTCGGCAATGTTGCGGATCTCCACCAGCGTGGCCTGGTACTTCTGCTGCGCCACATAGGTGCCCGAGCCCTGCACCCTCTCGACGATCTGCTCCTCGCTCAGCTCGCGGATCGCTCGATTGACCGTCATGCGCGAAACGCCGAACTCCCGCGCCAGCGCCTCCTCGCCCGGAATGGTGGGACGTGATGTAATGGAACCAGTTTGGGTTGGCGAGTCCTCAAACGATTGAAAGGAGAGCCAAGGCGGGTTGCAACAAAGGTGCAGCAAGCACCACACCACTAAGTTGGCCGGGGTTCGAAGCAATCAACGCCGCGATGGGGCGAAAACGACTCACAACACCACGATGGGCTGTCAGTAGGAAGACGCTTGCGGATCAGTGCCTCGATGTCTGCATAGCCCAGCGCATCGTTGGGCGGTACTGGATGACCAGTGTGTCGAACGCCGATGCCATCACCGCCAGAAAGGGCTTGAATAGGTCGCCAGTTCCGTCCATGCCGGGGAGCAAGACCAGTGTGGGTTGGTGCAATGTCTGCATGGCTCTACAAGCACTCGGTCTCCACCCCCACCGCATCCGCCGCCTCCGCAGCCATCGCCGCCACCCGAAGCTGAGCTGCCGCCACCGCCGCCACCCCCATCGGTAGAGCCATCCGTGCCGCCGTCATAGGCGGTGCTGGAGAACTCCGCGCCGCAGTAAGCGGTGACTGAAGAACCGCCCGCAGCGTCCTGTCGCCGAACGCCTTTGCAATCGGGCACGTACCGGAATCCGTCGGCGATGTTCAGCTTGCCGTTGAGGGCAAACAGCAAGGGAGCCTTGCGGCGGATTTGGGGTTGGTGTTTTCCTCTTTGCAAGCGAACCACCAGCAGCGGCGCAGGCCGGTGTTCTTTTGTCGGTTGCTGGTGAGACGACCGCAGGCGTGTGGTGCAAGAACTGGCCAAAGGCCTTGCGGCAAAGCGTTCGTAGCTCTTGGTGTGAAGAATGAACTCGTGCCAAAGCTCATCAACCGCCTGGCTTGGCTTGGCATGGCCACGAACTTTCTCCCACTCTTCAAGTGCGCGAGAAAAATTGGCGCAGCCCGTGTGCCACGAGTTCGCAATCTTTTTGGGACAAATGCGGGTACTTCTCCCTCACCTTGACGAAGAGCGCTTTGGGCAATTCGGCGCTTCTGATGAAGGCCTCTCTTTGCGCGGCAGCATGGCGGGCCAGAGTTTGAACGCGACGCCCGTGCCGAGGGCAGCGACTGCAAGTGGCAAGAGACCCATTTTTTGTGCTCCCGTTTCGGCTGACTCAGATGGGATCACGGCTGACTGGTGTATCCCATGGAACGGTGGTGTACCGAGCTCATTCAATCTTAGGATGATCTCAAATCCCCCGCTGATTCACCCGTTGGCTCAGCGCTTCCGCGTTTTCCTTGCGCTCGCTGTAGCGGTCCACCAGATAGGGCGCCACATTCCGGGTCAGCAGGGTGAACTTCACCAGCTCTTCCATCACGTCCACCACACGGTCGTGGTAGCTCGAAGGCTTCATGCGGCCGTCTTCCTCGAACTCCAGAAACGCCTTGGCCACCGAGCTTTGGTTGGGGATGGTGATCATGCGCATCCAGCGGCCCAGGATGCGCATCTGGTTCACGGCGTTGAACGATTGTGAGCCACCGCTCACCTCCATCACCGCCAGTGTTTTGCCCTGGGTCGGTCGCACGGCGCCCACGCTCAGGGGTATCCAGTCGATCTGGCTTTTCATGATGCCCGTCATGGCGCCGTGGCGCTCGGGCGAGGTCCACACCATGCCTTCGCTCCAGGCGGCCAGCTCGTGCAACTCGACCACTTTGGGATGTGTGTAGGGCGCGCCATCGGGCTGGGGCAGACCGGCGGGGTCGTAGATGCGCGTCTCGGCCCCCATCGCCTGCAGCAGGCGCGCCGCTTCCTCGGTCAGGAGCCGGCTGTAGGAGCGGTCGCGCAACGAGCCGTAGAGCAACAAAATGCGGGGCGCATGGGTGGAGGGTTCGGGCGGGCGCAGTTGCGCCGCATCGGGCACCTGAAAGCTGCCCGCGTCCACCGGCGAGCCCTGGAGCAATGGCAACGGGAGTGGCAACGGATCAGCCATTCGCTGGCTTTCCTGGAACCACCAGTTCGCCGTCTTCCTTGGTGAAGCCGCCTTGCTGCGGTTGGGGCAAGATTTCCAACACGGTTTCCGATGGGCGGCAGAGCTTGGCGCCCAGCGGGGTGACGACCACCGGGCGGTTCATCAGAATGGGGTGCGCGGCCATCTGTTCGATCAGTTGCGCGTCGGTCCAGTGGGCCTCGCCCAGGCCCAGCTCGTCATAGGGCGTGCCTTTCTGACGCAGCAGCTCGCGCACCGAAATGCCCATCTGCTCGATCAGCGTCGTGAGTTGCTTGGCGTTGAGAGGCGTTTTCAGGTATTCGACCACCTGCGGTTCAACGCCGCTGTTCTGGATCATCGCGAGTACGTTGCGCGAGGTGCCGCATTTGGGGTTGTGGTAGATCGTGACGTGGGCTTGGGAGGAGGGTGTGTCTGGCATCGTGTGGTGTCCTTGTCGTGGGGTTTGCCTGGGGCTTGCGTGGGGCGGCGCGGGGCTCAAGATGGTTGAGACACCAGCCGACCCACATTGAAGTGTTGAGATGAGGATACTATGATTCAATAATCGTTGTATTATCGATTCATGCAGGAAGCTGAAGTTGTTCGTTCGTTGGCCGCTTTGGCCCAAGAGGTGCGCCTGCGGGTGTTCCGCGCCCTGGTGGTGGCCGGCGCTGGCGGGTTGACGCCCAGCGCGTTGGCCGAGCAACTGGCGGTGGCGCCCAACGCCTTGTCGTTCCATTTGAAGGAGCTCACCCATGCGGGCCTGATCAGCCAGGAGCGCCAGGGGCGCAACCTGATCTACCGCGCCTCGTTCGCGACCATGAACGAACTGCTCGGCTACCTCACCGACAACTGCTGCCAAGGGTCCGTGTGTCTGTCGCCCGGCGCGCCGGCTTGCGATTGCTGATTTGAGTGAAGAGCGGTGTTGTGCGGCGGTTCAAGCCCGGTGGCGTCGCCTTTTTGCATTTTTGACGACTGTCTCTTTTCTCCGATTCCTTCCTTGGCCGTCACGCGTGCACCCCATCCTTATTCCGACAGCACCTTTCCACCATGACCCCCTCCGCACCCCTCAACGTTCTCTTTCTCTGCACCCACAATTCCGCGCGCAGCATCCTGGCCGAGGCGCTCTTGAACGCCATGGCCGGTAACCGGTTCAAGGCCTATTCGGCCGGCAGCAGCCCTCGCGACCAGCAGCAACCCCACTCCTTGGGCTTGCAGGTGCTCCAGGCCGCAGGCATCGATACCGAGGGATTGCGCAGCAAGAGTTGGGATGCGTTCGCAGCGCCTGGCGCGCCGCAGATGGACTTGATCATCACGGTCTGCGACAACGCCGCGGGTGAGGTTTGCCCGGTATGGCCCGGGCACCCCGCGACGGCCCATTGGGGGTTCGCTGACCCGTCGGAAGGCGATGGCGCCGATGAGGAAAAACGGGAGGCGTTTCAAAAAACGCTGTATCTCATCAAGCGCCGCCTGGAGTTGCTGATCAACCTGCCCGCAGACAAGCTGGGCAAGGAACTGCTGCAGGCGTCAGCGCGCGACCTGGCCTCGCATTGAGCCGCGATCGAGCGATCTTTTGAAGCGCATCTTCATTTTTTCATTGGGTGGTTTGTATGGGCTTGTTTGAGCGGTATCTGACGGTGTGGGTGGGTTTGGGCATCGCCGCCGGTGTGGCGCTCGGGCTGGTGATGCCCAGGGTGTTTCAAGCCGTGGCGGCGTTGGAGGTGGCGCAGGTGAACCTGGTCGTGGCGGTGTTCATCTGGGTGATGATCTATCCGATGATGATCCAGATCGACTGGCATGCGGTGAAAAACGTGGGCCAGAAGCCGCAGGGCCTGCTGCTCACGCTGGTGATCAACTGGCTGATCAAGCCCTTCACCATGGCGGCGCTCGGCATCCTGTTTTTTCAGCATGTGTTCGCGCCCTGGGTCGATCCGCAAACGGCCAGCGAATACATCGCCGGAATGATTTTGCTTGGCGTGGCCCCGTGCACGGCCATGGTCTTCGTGTGGAGCCAACTGGTCAAGGGCGATGCGAACTACACCCTGGTGCAGGTCTCGGTGAACGACCTCTTCATGGTGGTGGCCT
>JAWKYI010000028.1:0-7996 GCA_041396525.1 Burkholderiaceae bacterium | reverse complement strand
GATGAACTGCGGCAACACCGCCACCATGAACACGATGCCTTTGGGATTGGTGGCATTGGTGAGAAAGCCGGTCAAGAACCGCTCACGCACGCGAGGCACAGCGCGCGTGAATGTCGATGCCTGCACAGACGGCAAATCAAGCGCGGCATCCCCTGGCGTGACCGGCGCGGTCCATTGCCGCCAGCCCAACCAAATCAGGTAGGCGGCCCCGAGGGCCTTGACCACCGTGAACGCCACGCTGGAGGCCAGCAGCAAGGCGCCCACGCCTGCCCCTGCCACCAGCAACACCAGCGCCAGCCCGAGCCCCATGCCGGCAATGGTCACGCTGGCGGGGCGCACCCCATAGGCCAACCCTTGCCCCAGTGACAGCACCGCGGCCGAGCCGGGCGACAACGAAATCAGCCACGAGGCCGCAAAAAATGCCCACCAGACATGCGCGTCCATGTGTCAACCCTTCCTTTTGGCCATCAATGCCCGCGCCACCCGCGAGCCGGTGGGACGGTCGAGGTGTTGGCTGATGAAATCGCCCGCATCGACCAGCGCGTCAAGGTCGATGCCGGTTTCGATGCCCATGCCATGCAGCAGGTACACCACGTCTTCGGTGGCCACATTGCCCGTGGCCCCTTTGGCATAAGGACAACCGCCCAGACCCGCGACCGACGACTGGAAGTTACAGATTCCCAGTTCCAGCGCAGCCAGCGTGTTGGAGAGCGCCTGCCCATAGGTGTCGTGAAAGTGGCCCGACACCTCGTCAATGCCGAAGTGGGTCAGGGTGGCCTCGATTGCCGCCTGCACACGCCGCGGTGTCCCCACCCCGATGGTGTCGGCCACATCGACGCGCTGCACCCCGATGCCCTTCATCAGGCCGGCCAGATAGGCCACGCGCTCGGGTGCGACATCGCCCTCGTAGGGGCAACCCACGGTGCAACTCATGGCCCCCCGCACCGCAATGCCCGCCGCCTTCGCTGCCTGGACCACGGGCGCGAAGCGCTCGATGCTCTCGGCGATGGAGCAATTGATGTTCTTCTGGCTGAACGCTTCACTGGCCGCACCAAACACCACGATCTCATCGGGTTTGTCTGCCAGCGCGGACTCGAAGCCCTTCATGTTGGGTGTGAGCACCGAATAGCGCACACCGACCTGGCGGCGCAGACCCGACATGACCTCGTGGTTGTCGGCCATCTGCGGCACCCACTTGGGCGACACGTAACTGGTGACCTCGATTTCCCTGAGGCCAGCGGCTTGCAAACGGTGCACCAGCTCGATCTTCACCGATGACGGCACGGGCTGTTTCTCGTTTTGCAGGCCGTCGCGCGGGCCGACGTCGATCAGTTGGACTCGGGAAGGAATGGCACTCATGATGATCTCTGTTTGGGTGCGGGAACACCGCGGCACTGGCCTTGGCAGGCAGCGTGCATGGCCCCTTTGGAGACGCGTGCAATTGCACACAGCGAGCAAGCGACGGGAGGTGTCATGTCAGTACCCACGCACCGGGTCCACCACACCGGCCACCGTTTCGCCTCGTTCCAGGGCGGCAATTTTGCCAGCAATCTGGGCAATGCTCTCGCTGCGCAAGGTGCGCGCCGAGGTGTGGGGGGTGACATGGATCTTGGGGTGGCGCCAGAACGCGTGGCTGGCAGGCAGGGGCTCAACGCGGAACACATCCAGCGTGGCGCCAGCCAGATGGCCGCTGTCGATCAGCTCGATCAAGTCGTTGTCCACGAGGTGGGCACCGCGCGCCACGTTGATGACATAGCCCTCCGGCTTGAGCAGGCCCAAGGTGTCGCGGTTGAGCAAATCGCGTGTCTCGTCGGTGAGGGGCAGCAGGTTGACCAGCACACGGCACTGCGACAAAAAGCGTGCAGGCCATCGGCCCCGTGATGGGTTGTCACGCCGTCGATGGACTTTTCACTGCGGCTCCAACCGTGCACCGGGAACTCGAACACGCGCAAGGCCCTGGCCACCCGATCACCGAGCACCCCCAGCCCAAGAACGCCGATCGGAAAATCCAGCCGGTTGCGCGGGCGGCGAAACGACCACTTGCCCGCCCGCACATCAGCCTCGTAGCCATCGAACTCGCGGAAATGGCGAATCACCGCATGGCACACGTATTCGGCCATCTGCACCGACATGCCCGCATCGTCCAGCCTCACCACCTTCGCGCCCGCAGGCAGGCGCAGCTGCAGCAACGCGTCCACGCCCGCGCCGATATTGAAAAGGGCCTTCAGCCCCTGCTGCTCATCCAGAAACTGCTGGGGCGGTGCCCAGACCACGGCGTAGTCGGCCGGGGGCGCGCCAGGCGCCCAGACGGCCACGGAATCGTCGGGAAAGGTTGCGCGCAGGCCTTCGAGCCAGGGGTCGGCTTTGGTATCGGTACAGCAAAAAGAAATGTTCATGCGCGAAGCTTAGTGGCTATTGGAACGGCGCCTTGTCACGGGGTTTGCAATTTCAACAGCTCCGCGCCTTCGGCCACCTGATCTCCTGGGGCAAACAGCAGTTCGGCCACCGTGCCGTCGGCCGGTGCGGCAATGGTGTGTTCCATCTTCATGGCCTCCATCACCGCCAGCGGCTGCCCTTCTTCACCGCTTCCCCGGCCTTCACGGCGAACGACACCACCTTGCCCGGCATCGGCGCGGTGAGGCGCCCACCTTCGGCCGCAGCTTCACCCGCGTGGGCCAGTGCGTCGATTTCGGTGATGACGGTGGCCCCAAGATCACAAAAGACGTGCACCAACTCATCGCGCTGCCAGGTCTGCACGGTCTGGCGCTGGCCGGCGAAGCTCAGGTCCATCAGGCAGCCGCTGTCGCTCGGCCGGGCGGCAAACGCCAGACGAGATGCCGGCTCAGGCCCCACGGCCAGTTGCAAAGCCCCATCGTGGAGATAGGTCAGCGTGGCTTGCAAAGCTTCGCCGCGGTATTCGAAGTCAAACCGGCGTACCGTCAGGCCAAAGGGCCGCCAGCCATCGGTTCGGGAAAACGGATCGGTGCCGGCCTGCGCACGCTCGGTCAGCAGGGTTTGCGCGACGGCCGCCGCCACCGCCAAGGGGCGACCCACCTTGTCCTGATCAAACAGCGCTGGCGCTTCACGAACAATCAGCGCGGTATCGAGCTGCGCACCGGCGAAGGCGGCGCTGCCCACCACATGGCGCAAGAACTGCACGTTGGTCGAAAGGCCGACGATGCGCGTCTGGGCCAGTGCCGCGTCCAGGCGCGCCAGGGCTTGCTCGCGGGTGTCGCCGTGCACGATGAGCTTGGCCACCATGGAATCGTAGAACGGACTGATGGCATCGCCCTCGCGCACGCCGTCGTCCACCCGCACGCCCGCCAACGGGCCATGTCCATCGGCACGCTCAAACGCGGCACAGGCGGGCTTTCGGTACACATCCAGCCGCCCGGTGGCGGGCAGAAACTGGTTGTCGGGCGTTTCGGCGCAAATGCGCGCTTCGATCGCATGGCCCCGGATGCGCAGCGCATCCTGCTTCAATGGCAACGGTTCACCGGCAGCCACGCGCAGTTGCCACTCGACCAGGTCCAGCCCGGTGATGGCCTCGGTGACCGGGTGTTCGACCTGCAGCCGCGTGTTCATTTCCATGAAGTAGAACTTCATGTCTTGCGGGTTGTCGTAGCCGCCGGGCTGCTCCACGATGAACTCCACCGTGCCCGCGCCGACGTAATTCACCGACTTGGCTGCCGCCACCGCCGCAGCGCCCATCTGGGCCCGCAGCTCCTCGGTCATACCCGGCGCAGGCGCCTCTTCGAGCACTTTCTGGTGGCGCCGCTGCACAGAGCAGTCGCGCTCGAACAGGTATACGCAGTTGCCTTGCGCATCGCCGAAGACCTGAATCTCGATATGGCGGGGACGCTGCACGTATTTTTCGATCAACACCGCGTCGCTGCCGAAGCTGTTGCGCGCCTCGCGCTGACAGCTCGCCAATGCGGCGGCGAAATCCTCGGCCTTGTCCACCGCGCGCATGCCCTTGCCGCCACCGCCCGCACTGGCCTTGATCAGCACCGGGTAGCCAATCCGGTCCGCCTCGCGCTGCAACAGCGCCGGGTCCTGGTCTTCGCCGTGGTAGCCGGGCACCAGCGGCACCCCAGCCTGCTCCATCAGACGTTTGGACTCCGCCTTGAGCCCCATGGCCTGAATCGCCGACGAAGGGGGCCCAATGAAAACCAGCCCGGCTTTCGCGCAAGCATCGGCAAAAGCCTCGTTCTCGCTCAGGAAACCGTAGCCCGGGTGAATGGCCTGAGCACCGGTGTCCTTCGCGGCCTGAAGAATCCGCTCCCATTGCAAGTAGCTTTCCTTGGGCGCGCTGCCCCCCACGTACACGGCTTCATCACACGCAGCAACGTGCTTGGCATCGGCATCGGCGTCGGAGTACACCGCCACGGTGCGCACGCCCATGCGGCGGGCGGTGGCTGCCACGCGGCAGGCGATCTCGCCACGGTTGGCGATCAGGATTTTCTGGAACATGTCTGGCCTTTCATTGGGCAGAAAATTTCGACGGACCCCGCCTGACGATCAGGCCGGAAACACACACAAGCGCAGGCATCCATTCAGGCGCCCTCGGGTGCACGACCACCCAACAAGGCGCCCAGGCGCCGGATGGCCGCGCGCAAAAACTTGAACAACATCCAGGTGACGATCCACATCAGCACGACCGCAATCACCAGCAAGCTGCCAAACGCCACCGGATGGTTGGTGGCCAGCCAGACGATGCCCACCACCAGGCCGTCTTCCAGCAGGCTCATGCCTATGTTGGAGAAAGGCTCGGGCGAGGTGTTGATGGCCGCGCGCGTGGTGGTCTTGGCCGCTTGCGAGGTGGCGGCCAGGCTGCCGCCCAGCAGCGCGCCCACCAGTGCCATGGTGGTGCCGTCGGCTCCCAGGGCACCGGCCGCCAGCGCCGCACCCGCCGGGATGCGCACCACGCTGTTGAGCAAATCCCAGATCGAATCCAGACCAGGAATCTTGTCCGCAAAAAACTCCATGAACAACATGAGCCCGCTGGCCATCAACATGGCGGGGTGTTGCAGCACCTGCAAACCCTCCGGCAGTGGCAACCAGTCCAGCGCCCCGGCCCCGCCCACCAGAAACACCACCGCGTACAGGCGAAAACCGCTGGCCCAGCCCAGTGCGGCGGCCAGCGCCAGCAGGCTGGGCATGTCCAGCGTTGAGACGGCCTGGGCCACGCCCGCGCCCACCTGGCCGCCCATGTCGTTCACCACACCTGTTCCCAGGTGGATCCCCATGCCGTGCAACCACGCCACCAGCGCATCCCATAAACCTGTTTCACTCGCCGCCATCGTTCGCCACCCATCAGGTCAGCCAGGCCGCAGACCGCTTGTTGAGGAAGCTCTGCACCCCTTCGCGGCCTTCCTCGCTGGCGCGGATGTCGGCGATGCGACGCGCGGTCTCGGCACGCAAGGCTTCGGTGATGGCCTGACCGCCCACGTCTTGCACCAGCCGCTTGCAGGCGCGCGTGGCCTGTGGCCCGTTGGCCACCAGCAGGTTCACCAGTTCGTTCACTTTCTCATCCAGCGTTTCGGGCGTGGCCAGCTCGTGCACCATGCCCAGCGCGTGGGCGCGCACGGCGCTGAAGCGCTCGGCCGTGACCATGTAGCGGCGCGAGGCCTGCTGACCGAGCGCCCGGACCACATAAGGGCTGATGGTGGCGGGCAACAGCCCCAGGCGCGCTTCGGACAGACAGAAGGTCGCGCCCTCCACCGCCACCAGCACGTCGCACACCGCCGCCAGCCCCATGCCGCCCGCATAGCAATCGCCCTGAAGGCGGCCCACGATGGGCACCGGGCACTGATCCAGCGTCCACAGCATGTCGGCCAGGCGCTGCGCATCGGCGCGGTTCTCCTCCCAGCTGTAACCGGCCATGGCCTTCATCCAGTTGAGGTCGGCGCCGGCGCAGAAGGCCTTGCCGTGCGCGCCCAGCACGACGACGCGCAGCGAATCGTCGGCGGACAGGTCGGCAAACGTGGTGGTGAGCGCCGCGATCACCTCGTCGTTGAAGGCGTTGCGCACCTCAGGTCGGTTCAGCCACACATGTGCCACATGGGGCGCGGGGCGGGACACATCAAGCACATTGTTCATTTCAAAACCTCATTCGTCATCAACCACCTCTGCGTGCGCATGTCCAGTGACACCGCGGAACCGGCTCCGCCGGGCCGCTGGTGTCGCCCCCTTGAGGGGGTCGCGCGCAGCGCGGCGGGGGTGTTCCACTCCATTCAATACCGCTTCGCCACTTCCTCCAGCATCACCTCGGTCGCGCCGCCGCCAATGGCCAGCACGCGCGCGTCGCGCCACAGCCGCTCGATCGGCGTCTCGCGCATGAAACCCATGCCGCCGTGGAACTGCTGGCAGGTCTGCACCACCTCGTTGACCAGCTCACCGGTCAGCGCCTTGAGCATGGAGACCTCCTGCACGATGTCGTGACCCTGGGTCGCGCTCCAGGCGCAGTGGTACATGAACTGGCGCGCGGCGCGGGTCTTGGCGTCCAGCATGGACAGGCGTTGCCGGATGGTCTGCTTGTCCCACAGCGTGGCGCCGAAGGCCTGGCGCTGGCGCACATGGTCCAGCGTGAGCCGGATCGCCTGGGTGCAGTGGCCGACAGCCATGGCGGCCAGGGCGATGCGCTCGGTCTGAAAATTCTTCATCACCGAATAAAAGCCCTTGCCCTCCTCGCCCAACACGTTCTCTGCCGGGATGCGCACGTTGTCGAGCACCAGCTCGGCCGTGTCGCTGGAGAGCCAGCCGGTCTTCTTGAGCGAACGGCCCACGCTGAAACCAGGCGTGCCTTTTTCGACGATGAACATGGTCATGTCGTGGCGCGCGCTGCCGGTCTTGGCGGCGATGAAATACAGATCGGCGTGCACGCCGTTGGTGATGAACATCTTGGTGCCGTTGAGCACCCAGGCGTCGCCTTCGCCATCATTCACGCGTTTGGCGGTGGTGCGGATGCCCGCCACGTCGGAGCCCGCGCCCGGCTCGGTGATGCCGACCGCCGTGATCATCTCGCCCGAAGTCACCTTGCGCAGGTACTTCGCCTTCTGCGCCGCGTTGCCCGCGTGGTGCAGATGCGGCCCGGCCATGTCGGTGTGCACCAGCACGGTGATGATGAAGCCGGCAAAGGTCGATTGCGACAGCGCCTCAGCGAATACAAGATTGGTCAACGCATCGGCATCGGCGCCGCCGTGTTCGCTCTCGAAAGCAATGCCCAGCAAACCCGCCTGCCCCATGCGGCGCAGCACGTCTCGCGGCACCATGCCGCTCTCTTCCCAAGCGGCCGCATGGGGCTCGACCTCGCGGGCCAGAAAGCGCGCCACCTGCTCGCGCAGCAGGTCGTGGTCGGGGTTGTCATAAACGGTGCGGCTCATGGGTTGTCTCCGTTCTTGGGGGTTGCTGCCATCAACGGCCCGCTCGCGCGGCTTGCTGCGCCTGCAGCAAACCCACCCAGTCCAGATCCGGGCCGGGCTGACCGAGGGCGGTCAGTGCGGCGGTGATCTGGCCCCGGTGGTGGGTGCCGTGGTTGAACACATGACCCAGCGTGGCGGCGAACGGCAGGCTGGCCGGCGTGCCGCGCATGGTGGTGTAGCTGAGCTGGCCATCGAACCGCTCGCTTGGCCAGCCCTGGATCAACGGCTCCCACCGTGCCGCCCCGTCCAGCAATGCCTTCGCCAATCGCTGCCGGTCGGGCTCCGCCTCCCGGTCCAGCGATTCCTTGGGCGACACACCTTCGGCAAACCGCCGAAACCAGATCAGGTGTTCGCCCACCAGCAGGTGGTTCAGCGTGCCGTGGATGCTCTTGAAAAACAGACCCATGTCGCGGCGGTAATCGTCGTCCGACAAGGGCGCGATCGCGTCCAGCAGCCGCTGCGTGGCCCACAGGTTGTAGCGCGCCAGCGAGATGAAGTAGGCGTGGGGGTTCATGTTTTTCAGCGAAAGGCTGCCACCGCCGCAACGAAGGCAAGATTCAAGCTGCAGCCGC
>JAWKYI010000027.1:0-11072 GCA_041396525.1 Burkholderiaceae bacterium | reverse complement strand
TCCTTGAGGGTGTAGCCGTCGTATTGGCCGTAGCAGATCTGCCCCCTGTTCACGTGGAACTGATTGATGCCGGTAAGGCCATCGGCTCGGGCGTGGTGGGCTATGGCGGCCACGGTGTTTTCCATGCCCTGGTCCCAGGGCAGGCCGTGGCGCTGGGACAGCTGCCAAACCTGCTGCTGACAGTCGTTCAGCAGGTTCTGGGCGTGCGGCGAGAGCTCGTGCGCTTCAGCACTGGTCGCGGAGACCTGGGTGGCAACGCGCTTGCCCTCCGCGTCCTGGGTCATGCTGGCTTCGGTCAGGCGTTCGAATGTGGCGTCGTCGCTTCCGGTGAGATTGGCCGCATGACGCGTTGGCGCATGGGTGTCGCTGCCATCGGCCAGGGTTTTGGGACTCTTGGCCAGCGTGCGGTGGGGGTCGAGCGGATGAAAGTCCCTGGCCCGCTCCTGCACTTCCTGCCGCAGGGCGCGGGTATCGTTGAGCTCCCGGATGCGAGCGGGATCGGTCTCACGGCGAATGGCGTTCCAGGCGCCCATGCCCGCGGCCACGGAATTGACCGAGTACCAGGCGCCTTCACGCGCATCGAAGTCGTGGTGCAAGGGCACGGACCCAATCTGTTCCGGATTCGTATTGGGCAAGGTCTGGGACGCTGCAGCTGTGGCCAGGGTCAGTTGACCGACATAGCGGGCGGCCGGAAGGCCTTCATCGTTGTAGCGGTACGCCGTGTCCGACAGGGTGGCCACCAGGCGCTTCGTGCCCAGGGCCTGGCTGTCCAGCATGGTCTGCCACACCCCTTCGGCAGCAGGCTCGCCCCCGTGGCGGCGGGCGGCTTCGAGCAACGGACGAGGGGTCCAGGCGTCCGGGGTGATGCCGGCGTCGCCGAAGGTCTGGTCGTGAGCTATTTGCACCTCTTTGACGGGGAGGTTCAACGCTTGCACAGCCTCACCATTGTCAAAGTGCGCTTGCCGAAATTCATAGTCACGCCGCATCAGGTCCTGCCCAAACGCATCCCACTGTCGCTCGCTCATACGCACGCCGTTGACGCTTTGCGCCTGGTTTTGCGCGTATTGGTTGGCCAGAGCACCCGGCATGTTGTCGTTGCGCACCACGCCCAGAGCGAGCAGGCCGTAGCCATCGTTGCCCGGCGTCTGGGCGAGGTAGTTCCAGTACAGCTCGCGGTTGCCTTTTTCGGCGTAATTCTTCAGGATCTCCATGTCCTGCGTAGTCAATCCTGCCATGCGCCCTCCCTCCTGCTTGTTGATGTTCGCACCGTTTCAGCCAACTCAAGGAACGCGGCTTTCAATCAACATCGTTCGCGCGCGGTCTTCAAACCGCGCCCATTCACCGAGCAGCGCCCGTGGATAGTAGATACCGACAACCGCCTTGATGTCTTCCATCACGAAGTGGTGATCACACTGCGCGTTGGTCCGCTCGTTCGGATTTTTCACCAATGTCCCATTTCGCGCGGTGTAACCGTCGGGCTTTAGGTGGGAGTCGCACCGGATGAAGGTGATCAACCGGCCCGCATCATCACGGTGCAAATACCAGTCGCTCGTGTTTTCCACCTTGCCACGCCCTTTCATGCCAAGGCGCCGGTTCTGTTCGGTTTGAAAGTCTTCGTACCTCTGTGCGTTGACGTAGTAAGGGGTCAATCCAAAACGGTCAGGTTGGCGGTCACGCAGAGCCAGCACGCTGGAAGGGTTGCGTTCAGAGTCCTCGCCATAGGTCGTGTGAGTAAAGCGCTCAAGCCTTGTCTCAATCGGTACCCGGTCCACGTAATCCGGGCTGATCTGCACCCGTGCCATGACCTGGTCGAATGGCTGCCCGTTCAGCTTGCCGGGCTCGGCTGGCTGCAGGTCTGGCCACATCAGCACCAGCGTGAAGTTGCCCTGGAAGTCGGGCCCCATCTGGTCCCGGAACATGTTGGCAGGAAACCGGAAATGGGTGGGGCCTACGCAAGCGTCTTTGAGCTGGTCGTTGTACCCCTCCCATTTATAAGGTTTGGGAATGGCCTTCACGCAGGGGGCGGATTTCATCGGCACCGCTTCAGGAGTGGCTTCAGCGCCATCTGCTTTGGCCGACACAGGCGCGCAGGCACTGTTCAGCAGCAGCGCCGTCACGACCCCGGTGGCCATTGCCATACCCCGCCAAGTCCGTGCCGTGATTTGCCCGCCGTCCACTTGCATCATCGAAACTCTCCCTGCGTTGATTCGAGTAGTCATTATCCATTACAAGAATCGCAAACCGGAGGCTAGGTGTGATGTTGCAATAGGTTGTTCACCCGACGGCATCTGGGAGACCGGAGTTACCACGCTTCAGCACTCACAGAGGAAACCCGTGGGATGAACAGCCACAAGAATGTCAGATTGACGTTTGAAGGACGCAAATTGCTGATCGGGCGCATTGCCGTCATGGGGCTGATGCCAGCGGCCCAGGCCGCTGGCATCAGCGTTCGGACTGCCCGCAAGTGGCGCAGCCGCTTCGAGGCCGGCGGAGTCGATGCCCTCCTGGACAGCAGCTCACGGCCGGCCAGAACGCGCAGCACCATCGATGAGGCGCTGGGCCGGCGTATCGAGCAACTGCGCCGCAACCGAATGCCCATGCGCCGCATCGCCTCGGTGGTCGGGCGCAGCGTGGCCACCATCAGCCGCTGGCTGGCCAAGCTTGGCCTCTCCAGCCTGAAGGCACTGCAGCCCGCTGTCCCTGTGGTTCGGTACGAATACCCCATCCCCGGGGCCATGCTGCACATGGACACCAAGAAGCTTGGACGCATCAAGCGCCCCAGCCACCGCGTCACCGGCAACCGCCGCGACTCCGTCTCTGGCGCCGGCTGGGAGTTCGCCCACGTGGCCATCGATGACCACAGCCGGGTGGGCTTCGTGCAGATGCATGCTGATGAGCGCAAGGGCTCTGCAGTGGACTTCTTGCAAGCCGCAGTTGCCCACTATGCAGCGCTGGGCGTGCGCATCGAGCGCCTGCTGACCGACAACGGCTCGGCCTATCGCTCGCGCCTGTTCGCCAAGACTTGTCAGGCACTGGGCATCAAGCACTGCTTCACCAAGCCCTACCACCCACAAACCAATGGCAAGGCCGAACGATTCATCCAGACATGTCTGCGCGAATGGGCCTACGGCAGAACGTGGCAGCACAGCTCAGAGCGAACCGCCTGGCTGCCATCTTTCTTGAGCTACTACAACACTCGAAGGCCTCACTCGGCTCTCGGCCATCGCCCTCCGGCTTCCCGCCTCGGTGGGAACAACCTATTGCAACATCACAGAACGATCCAGCGGTGACTGTGTTCATCTGTGCTACGTCTGCTGCAGGCGTGGGCATCCTTGACGACAGCGAACTACGTGGCTTTTGCTTCGTTGCCGTGGACGCCTGCCCTCATCCGCCAGGCAGAGGACCGCGCTTACCGGCTGGGGCAGCTGCGCGATGTGATGGTGATCGTGCCTTTGATTAAAAACACGTTGGACGACGGCGTCTGGAAGCTGTTACAGAGCAAACAGGAGACCGAAGACGATGTTGTAGAGTCGGTGCGCTCGGCGCTGCCCGAGGAGTTGGGGCGATCCGTGGCCGCCTCCAACGCGGCTCTACTCTTGGAAGCCGCCTAGCGGATCAACTCAATCCCGCGCTAACCTGGCCAGTTTGCGCGGGTTTTCTTTGTGGCCGTGTTCAGGGGGAAAGAATGAAAAAACAACGTATCACTGGCTTCGCAGTCTTTGCGATCACGCTGGGCGTGATGGGTTGCGCTGCAACCGAGACAACATCCAAGGGAGCAACGGTCGAGATCGTCACTGAGCGGCCTACCGGTTGCCGCTTGTTGGGCGAGGCTGTTGGCAAGCAGGGCAATGCCTTCACAGGAGACTTCATCTCCAACGAAAACCTCATGATCGGAGCGCGCAATGACCTGAAAAACAAGGCTGCAGCCATGGGGGGCAACGTGGTACAAGCGCAAAGCACACTGCATGGAACCCACCCATACAGCAGCGGTGCGATCAGCAGCACGGTGATCGGCAATGTATTCGCCTGTCCCATTAAGTAAACCAAATGAGCAGGGATTCACATGCGACATAGTCAGATCAATCGAATCGCCTCGCGAGCGCTCCTGGCAGCCGCTGTGCTGGCTTCTGGTTGCGCCTCAGTTGCCGTTACGGATGACGCGATCCAACGCAACACGGCAGTTGCGTTGGGGGTAGACACCGCATCACTGGATATCAGCGACCGCATGGACGAAGGCGTCAAAACCACCTACGTTGCAAAGGCCAACGGCAAGACCTACAACTGCTACGTGACAGGCACAGTATCTGTTGTCGGGCGGGTGGTGTCCGACGCGATGTGCACTGAGTTGAGTAAGACCAGCGCGGGCAAGGCCACGCAAACAAGCAAGCCGCCAGCGTGCAATGCCTTGCTCAAAGCCGCTGGGAAGTGCTAGGAGCTGAGCACGTCATCCCGCAGCGCTTCAGAAATCGTTCAAACAGCACTACCTGGACTTGTATGCCGACCAGTCCACACATCCACTCGTTTCGCAAAGTCACCGGCTACACCCCGCGAAGTACGTCGACAAGTTTGATGTCTGATTTACACAATACAGGCGGTTGACTGATTCCTAAACTGAGCGCTTCTTCATCCACATAGGAGCGCCTCATGGCAAAGTCGAACGCAATTGGTTGATTTGATATCTACGTCGCGGACATGAACCGGGCCGTCAATTTTTACGAAAGCGTGCTGCAGCAAAGCTGACCCCCATTGGCGACCCGACCGGTGAAACCCAGATGATGAGTTTCCTGCAGACATGGGGGCGTATGGCGCTGGTGGTGCCTTGGTGAAATCGAGCCATGCCCGCCCGGGCGCGGGTGGCACCTTGGTGTACTTCAGTGTGGCGGATTGCGGGAACGAAGAATCGCGCATCGTCGCTGCGGGTGGCAAGGTGGTACGGCCCAAGTTCTCCATCGGAGAGTTCGGCTGGGTGACTCTGTGCGAGGACACCGAGGGCAACTTGTTTGGCCTCAGCTCGATGAAATAGTCTTTTCTCGTCACCCAATTCGGCTTGAATGGGGTGGTGAAAACTGTTCCCCTGCACACCCGAAGCCATTGCTGGCCCGGACATTTCACCCTGCGACGATTTTGGGGGTCGCAGGCGTGTTGTGGGCGGTGGCATGGGGGCACCGAGGGTGCTGCGCCGATCACGGCATGAGCTGCAAAGTCGGAGGGGGTGTGGAGACCGGCGCGCGGCCCACCCACCCGAGCTTGGGTGGCAGGCCGATTTCGCATCAACGCGCGGGCCAGGCGCAGTAGCCGGCTGGGCCGTCCTGGGCGTGACCCGCGCCCAACGATTGCGCGGTTGAGCCCTGGCCATTCATGCGGCCATGCTCACACCCTGGTCCACCGGCCGGAATCTTGCGGGCCCAAAGCGAATCGCTTGCCCACCAGGCAACCCAAGCGGCTTACCGCCGCCCTAGCACCATCGTCCAATACTTGCCATAGGTGGTGCCAGGCTGGGCAACGCAGGCGAGAGCCACCTCGGTGTAGCTGGCCCCCATGATGTTGTTGCAATGGCCGGTGCTGGTCAGCCAGCCGTTCATCACCCCGCTCACGTTGGCGTAGCCTGCGGCGATGTTCTCCCCCACGCCGCGCCAGTTGTAGGCGGCCTCGGTGGCCCGGGTGCCGACGCTGCTGCCGTCGCTGCCGGTGTGGCTGAAGAAGTTGTTCATGGCCATGTCGGTTGAATGCCGGTTGGCGGCTGTTTGCAAGGTGGCGTTCCAGGACAGCGCCGGTGCGGCGGGCCTGAGCACGCCACCGCAGGTGCGCGCGACGGCGCGGGCGGCGTTGACCTGTTGCAGCCAATCGGCCTGAAAATTGGGCAGGCCGCAGGAGGCGTCCACCACGGGAGGTGTGGGCGCCGGGTCGGTGGCTGTGGCACCCACCACGTAATACGCCACCCCTTCCTGCCGGTAGTTCGGCACACCGTTGGCCTCTGTGGCGCTGGTGGAATAGAAGTGAAACCCTTTGCTGATCACATAGGCGCGGTAGAGCGGCCGATAGCCTTCGAGAGCGGTCTTGCTGGCGTAGTAGGCCACGCCTTCCAGGCGGAACTGCGGCAGCGATTGCTGGATGTGGTTCTTCTCGTCTTCGCTGATGCTGTAAAAGTGCACGCCGGTGGCGTTGTTGAAAAAGCGGTACACCGGCGAGAGGTTGGGCGCGCTTTGGCTGCTGGCTTGGAAGGCAGGACCCTCGTAGACGAAGGCGCCCGCCTGTGCCCGGATCTGATCGCGCTCGGCCACGCTGGCCGTGTAGAAATGGGCGCCCGAAATGGCGTTGTAGAAGCGAAACACGGTGAGGTCGGCCTCTGCGGCGGCCTTGCGCAGACCGGTGTCGACGGTGGGCTCAACCCGTTCGCTTGGCGCCTCGCTGCGCAGGGCCTGCCCGGCCAGTTGGGCGCGTTGCAGCTCCTGGGCATTCAGTTCGGCGCCGGTGGTCAGGGCATTGGCCTGACCGGCCGGGTCATCAAGGTCTGCAGGCGTCGAAGAGCCGCCGGCCACCGACGGCGCGTCGGTTCGGTCGGCTTCGCCGCCCCCACAAGCCACCAACGCCACCGAAAGCGCCAGGCCTGCAACGAGGGTGCTCACCGCGCCCTTGACCTCTTGTGTGGGCCCGGCGGCGTTGGCCGCAGGGTCTGGGTGGTGCCTGCGGTTGGCATGGGAGCACGGGCGTTGGTGTGTTCTTTGTGCGGTCACGGTCGTGAGGGGCTGGGCTGGTTGATGAAGGGCCGCGATGGGGGCACTCGCAAACGGCGGATTGGGTCAGCGCCGGGGCCTGGGCAGCACGCTGCGGGATCGGCCTTGGCAAGCCATCGACCCACTAAACCGGGCACCCCGCACGCCCCACCCCGTTGCTGTGCCAAAGCATAGGGGGGCACGGGGGGCGTTTTCTCGCATGGCCGCCCCGAGATGTAACCAACCGCAAACCAACGACCTCGCAGGTCTGCCTCCAGTGGCCTGGCGTCCACCGCCCGGGCCTGGCCAGCGGCCTCAGGCCCGCATCTGCCTCACGCGCTCGCAGGCCCATTGCGCCGCGCTTTCCATGCCGTCGAGCACCGGGCAACCCAGGCGCTGCGCCAACGCGGGCCCATAGCCGCACAGCACCGCCCCGGCAAGCACCACGCTCTGCGCACCGGCCTCGCGCAGGGGGGCGGCGGCCTGCGTCAGCCGGTCGAGCAGTGCATCGGACACCGCGTCGGCGCTGGCGCCGAATGCCTGAGGCATGTCGGGGGCGGCCACGGCCAAGAGGTGCTGATCCAGCCCCAGGCTGGCCACATGCGCCCGGTACAGCGGCGCCATGGTTTCGCCGAGGGTGAGCAGCCCGAATCGCGGGCCAAGCTGGCAAGCCGCCCGGCAGGCCGCTTCGGTCATGCCCACCACTGGCTGCGGGGCGCACAGGCGGCGCACCGCCTGCAGCCCGCAGTCGAGCGAGATACCGATTAGAACCGCATCGTGATCCGCGCTGTGCTGACTGGCCATCTCGATCACGTTGCGGGTGGCCTCGGGCAGTTCCTCGGCCGAGCGCACCGCCTGGGGGCCGCTTTCAGCGGTGAGCGCGGTCAGCACGTCGCCCGGCGCCAGCGCCTGCCGCGCCGAGGTGGCGAGCCTGTCGGTGATGTGGGCGGAGGTGTTGGGGTTGATGAGCAGCAGGCGCACTGCCGCCGAGCGCTGAGACTCACTCACCGAAGATCGCTTCCAGGTCCGCCTCGGCGGCCGTGCTGTCGAGCGACAGGCTTCCTTCGATGTGGTCCAGGTGCGAGAGCATGAGCCTCTCGGCCGTGGCCACATCGCGTTTGCCGATGGCTTCGATCAGCCCGGAATGCTCATCGGCCCGGCAACTGACCGCGGTGGGGGCGTCGTAGAGGAAGATGATCAGGCAGGTCAGCGTGGAGAGTTCGCGCATGCTGCGAGACAGCGCCGAATTGCCGGCCAGCTCGGCGAGCAAGACGTGGAACTCGCCCGACAGACGCACCACCGCGCGCTTGTCATCGCGGCGGCGCGCGTCGATTTCAAGCTCCTGGTGCTGGCGCAGGCGAGCGACCTTGTCGGGCGTCAGCCCGTTGATCAGGCGCTTGAGAATGGCTGGCTCGATCAGGCGGCGCGCCTCAAACACGTCCATCGCCTGCACCGGCGTGGGTTTGGCCACAAAGGCCCCCCGCTGCGGGTAGAGGTCGACGATCTGCTCGTGGGCCAGCCGGCTCAGAACCTCGCGAACCCGCGCGCGGCTGACGTTGAAGATTTTGGCCAGGCGGTCTTCGCCGAGCTTGGTGCCCGGATGAAGCCGGTGTTCCAGGATGGCGCAGTAGATGCGCTCGTAAATGCCGTCATTCGCGGTTTCGCGCTCAAGCTGCTTGACGGGCGGTGTCGATCGGGGCGGGCGGGGCATGGGCGGGTGGGTGTTGACGGATGTGTGGGACCTGTCAGGAATCGGGGTGCCTGCGCTCAGCGCCTGGGGCCTTGATGCGTTCGAAGGGGTGAGTCGACCGGGATCAACTGGATTCTAGACAGGGGGCCAATGGAGAAAGCGAGAAAGCGCTCAGGCCCATTCGTACAACGCACCCCAGCGCTGCACCACCGCAGGCGACACACCGATGGCGCGCAACATGCCCCACACCGTGGTGCTCACGGTGTCCAGCAAGGGGATGCCCAGCTCGCGCTCCACGGCGCCCGCCAGATCGGCGGCATGGAGATTGGTGCAATAGGTGGAGATGGCCTGGGGCGCGGACTGCGCCACCTCTTCAATCATCTGGCGCAGTTGCTGCGGCGGCACCAGCGCGAAATCGTGGTTCACGCAAATGCCCAGATGGCGCTCGGCCACGATCTCCACACCAATGGCGGCGTAGTTGTCGACGATGCGCGCCTGCACATCGGGCGTGTAGGGCGAGACCAGGCCCAGGCGCTGGATGCCCTTGAGCCGCATCAGCTCGTTGAGGGCGAGCACGGCCGTGGTGGCCTGGATACCGGTGTGGCTGCGGATGCGCTCGACGAGCCGCTCGTCCGATTCAAAGCCGAGCCAGCCGGCTGCCGTGCCGCTCCAGCCGATCACATCGACGCGGGCATCGGCCAGCAGCTCGGCGGCCGCCAGGATCTTGCTGTCGTCGAACTGGCCGAGCGCATCGGGCTTGAGCGAGATCTCCGTCACCTTGAAGCGTGAGAAATGTGCGCTGGCCCCAGGCACGGTGGCCACGATGGCGCTGGTCAGCGGTTCAAGTGCGGTGTTGGACGACGGCGTGAGCACGCCCAGGCGGATCGGGGTCGACATAAGCAGGGTTCCAGAACGGGGTTGTGGGGTGGATGGATGAAAAGAAAGAGAAAGCGCAAGGGGGCCAAGGCGGGTCAAGGCGGGTCATCAACCCTATGCGAACGGCGTGCCAGGGAAAAACACGAGGTTCGCACCAACATAGTGTCAACACTATTGTCGACAAACCAAAACAGTGCCTTTTCCTATGAAATTTGGTGCGGATATGGGAAATATCGCTGGCATGTGACTTGCATAACGGGTTCTAAAATCCTGATTTAACCCGATTGCATTGTCAACATGTCTGTAAACATAAACTGCCGAAGCTCAGCCTGGGGGTGCGCTCATGCCTGAGCAGTTCGATCTGGTGGTGCGCAACGCCCGCGTGGCCACGGCCAGCGATGTGTTCACGGCCGACATTGGGGTGAAAGGCGGCTGCATCGCACAGCTCGGGCGCGCATTGGCCCCGGGAACCCAAGAGATCGATGCGGCCGGGCGCACGGTGACCCCAGGCGGCGTGGACGCCCATTGCCACCTCGATCAACCCATGGCCCCGCCGCTTCGGATGGCGGACGACTTCGACACCGGCACCCGCTCGGCCGCCTGCGGCGGCACCACCACCGTCATTCCATTCGCCGCCCAGGCCAAGGGCGCCAGCCTGCGCGCGGCGGTGGACGACTACCGATCGCGGGCCCAGGGCCGCGCGCATGTGGACTACGCGTTTCACCTCATCGTGAGCGACCCTTCGCCTGCCGTGTTGAACGACGAGCTGCCCGCCCTGATCGCCGAAGGGTTCAGCTCGTTCAAGGTCTACATGACCTACGACGACCTCAAGCTCGACGACGGCCAGATGCTGGATGTGTTGTCGGTAGCGCGCCGCCACGGCGCCATGGCCATGGTGCACGCCGAAAACGCCGACTGCATCGAATGGCTGACCAAACGCCTGGAGGCCGCCGGCCACACCGCACCGCGCTTTCACGGTGTCTCGCGCCCAATGCTGGTCGAGCGCGAAGCGACGCACCGCGCCCTGTCGCTGGCCGAACTGGTGGATGTGCCGATCCTGATCGTGCACGTCTCGGGGCGCGAGGCGGTCGAGCAGATCCGCTGGGCGCGTTCGCGCGGCCTCAAGGTGTTTGCCGAGACCTGCCCCCAATACCTGTTTCTCACCGCCGACGACCTGGGGCTGGACGACAGCTACCAGGGCGCGCGCTGTGTGTGCAGCCCGCCCCCACGCGACAAGGCCAACCAGGCCGTCATCTGGAATGGCCTGGCCGACGGCCTGTTCACGGTGTTTTCCTCAGACCACGCGCCGTTCCGGTACGACGACCCGCAAGGCAAGAAGCCTGGCGGCGAAGAAATGCCCTTCCGCCACATTCCCAACGGCATCCCGGGAATCGAGACCCGCATGGCCCTGTTGTATTCCGAGGGCGTTCTGGGCGGGCGCATCACGCTGGAAAAGTTCGTCGAGCTCACCGCCACCAACCCGGCCAAGGCCTACGGGCTGCACCCGCGCAAAGGCGCGATTGCCATCGGCAGCGACGCCGACCTCGTGGTCTGGGACGAAGGCGAACGCACCATCCGCAACGCCGAGCTGCACCACGCAGTGGATTACACGCCCTACGAGGGCCAGCGCCTGCGGGCCTGGCCTGCCATCACCGTCGCCCGCGGCGAGGTGGTCTGGGACGGCGCTTTTCACCCGCGACTGGGTCGGGGCGAGTTGCTGGCCTGCGGCGCGCCCTCCCTGTTGCCCGCGCGGCAACCGCCCTGATGTCCGCCCCTGCGCTCCCCCTTTCCCC
>JAWKYI010000026.1:0-11102 GCA_041396525.1 Burkholderiaceae bacterium | reverse complement strand
ACCACCATGCATCTGCGCCTCAATTCGAACGCGCGGCTTGCGCCGGACAAACAGCGCCCCTATGCCCTTGGGGCCATAGGTCTTGTGACCAGTGAGACTCATCAAATCCACCGGCAAGGCCTGAAGATCAATGTCCACGCGACCCGTCGCCTGCGCTGCGTCAACATGAAACACCACACCATATTCGCGGCAGACAGCGCCAATGGCGGCAATGTCCTGAATCACCCCGATCTCGTTGTTGACAAACATGACCGAGGCCAAAATGGTGTCGGGCCGAAGGGCGGCTTTGAACGCATCCAGACTGACCAACCCATCGGCTTGCACATCCAGGTAGGTCACTTCAAAGCCTTGCCGCTCCAGCTCACGCATGGTGTCGAGCACGGCCTTATGTTCCGTCTTCACGGTGATCAGGTGCTTGCCTTTGCTCTTGTAGAAATGAGCAGCGCCCTTCAGCGCCAGGTTGTTCGACTCCGTCGCACCACTGGTCCAAACGATTTCGCGTGTGTCGGCATTGATCAGCGAAGCCACGTGTCCACGAGCGACTTCCACCGCCTTCTCTGCTTCCCAACCCCAGGCGTGGCTGCGAGAGGCCGGATTGCCAAAATGCTCGCGCAACCAAGGAATCATCGCGTCCACCACCCGGGGATCGCAAGGGTTCGTGGCGCTGTAGTCCATGTAAATGGGGAAATGAGGCGTGGTCATGGTTTGAATCAAATATCAGAAAAGTGACGTGGCGAGAACGTCGCCGGAAGCACGGTGCCTGTTGGCTTACTTGGCCAGAGAAGCGCCCAGTGCAAACACCGAATTGGGCGCATTGACGCGAATCGGCTTGACCACCGGTGCAGAAGAGATGGCACGTTTGATCATGGGAGCACTCTCAACCACCACCCCCTTGGCCAATTGGTCATCCACCAACGACTGCAAAGAAACGGAATCCAGAAAATCCACCATCTTGCGGTTCAACGCAGCCCACAGGTCATGTGTCATGCAACGGTTGCCCTCGCCAATGCAGTTCTCCTTGCCGCCGCATTGGGTGGCATCGATCGGCTCGTCGACCGACACGATGATGTCGGCCACCGTGATGTCCGCTGCTTTGCGCCCCAAGCTATAGCCACCGCCAGGCCCACGGGTGGACTCCACCAACTCGTGACGGCGCAGCTTGCCGAAGAGCTGCTCAAGATAGGACAGGGAAATCTGCTGCCGTTGGCTGATGGCGGCCAACGTCACAGGCCCGTTGTTCTGGCGCAAAGCCAAGTCAATCATGGCAGTGACCGCAAATCGGCCCTTGGTTGTGAGGCGCATGTTCTAGCTCCTGAAATAAGGCTTGCCACATTCATTGACCTCGTCGGTTCACTTTTCACCAACCACCGAGGCAATGCGAATCCCCCATCAACCGCCTTTGAGCGACTGCTCCTTTGGAAGACGCCGGTGTAATCCGACTGTTTTGATCGAGTATACCAGAAACCCGACTGCAATGCGGGGGTATTCCTCCCATCAAGTGATCGAGCACCCCGTCAGGCCACCCGATCCTCCCCCGCTGCGCCAAAAACCTGTGCCTTCAGGTGGGCCAGTTGGTCCCTCACGCCAGCGGCTTTCTCAAACTCGAGGTTGCGCGCGTGCTCCAACATCAGCTTTTCAAGCCGTTTGATTTCCCGAGCCATATCCTTCTCGCTCATCTCATCCAAGCTGGCACGGTGGGCACTTTCAGCTGCCAGCCTATCGGCTTCTTTTCCAGCCTTTTCGCTGTAAACGCCATCGATCAGGTCCTTGATGCGTTTGTTGACGCTACGGGGCTCGATACCCCGCTCAAGGTTGTGCGCAATTTGCTTGGCCCGGCGGCGCTCTGTTTCACCAATGGCCCGAGACATCGAGTCGGTGATGCGATCGGCATACAGAATTGCCTTACCCGCCACGTTGCGCGCCGAGCGGCCAATGGTTTGAATCAGGCTACGCTCCGACCGCAGGAAGCCCTCCTTGTCGGCATCCAGAATGGCCACCAACGACACCTCTGGAATATCGATGCCCTCCCGCAACAAATTGATGCCCACCAGGACATCAAAAGCACCCAAGCGCAGATCTCTCAGACTCTCCAGCCGTTCCACGGTGTCGATATCGCTGTGTAGGTAGCGCACCCGGACGCCATTTTCCGTCAGGTAGTCGGTGAGCTGCTCGGCCATGCGTTTGGTCAGCGTGGTGATGAGCACGCGCTCATTCTTCTCCACCCGTATCCGGATTTCCTGCAGCACATCATCCACTCTGGTGAACCGCTGGCCGTACCTCGACCTCAGGATCCACCAGCCCGGTGGGGCGCACCACTTGCTCGACCACCTGTCCCGAATGGGTCTTTTCGTACTCGGCCGGCGTGGCCGAAACAAATATGACTTGCCGCATCCGCTGCTCAAACTCCTCCAGCTTGAGTGGTCGGTTGTCCAGTGCGCTGGGCAGACGAAAGCCGTACTCGACCAGCGTCGTCTTGCGTGCACGGTCGCCGTTGTACATGCCGCCAAATTGCCCCATCAGGACATGGCTTTCGTCCAAAAACATCAGTGCGTCTCTGGGCAAATAATCGGTCAAAGTGGCAGGAGGCTCTCCAGCGGCGGTTCCGGCCAGATGACGCGAGTAGTTCTCAATGCCTTTGCAGTGCCCGACCTCCGTCAGCATCTCAAGGTCAAAACGCGTGCGTTGCTCCAGGCGTTGCGCCTCGACCAACTTGCCCATGCCCACCAGTTGCGCGAGCCGCTCTCGAAGCTCCTCCTTGATCAGCTCCACCGCGTTCAAAACCTGCTCTCTCGGCGTTACGTAGTGGCTGCTTGGATACACCGTGAAGCGGGGTATCTTCTGGCGAACTTTGCCTGTCAGCGGATCAAATAGCTGCAAAGCCTCAACCTCGTCGTCAAACAACTCGATCCGGATCGCCATTTCTGAATGCTCGGCTGGAAACACGTCGATGGTGTCTCCACGCACGCGGAACTTGCCCCGTGAGAAATCGGCCTCATTCCGCGCGTACTGCATGCGCACCAACTGCGCAATCAGATCGCGCTGCCCCACCCGATCCCCGACCCGCAAGGTCATCACCATCTGGTGATAGCTCTCGGGCTTGCCGATGCCGTAAATGGCCGACACGGTGGCCACGATGACCACATCGCGCCGCTCCAGAATGCTCTTCGTGCAGCTCAAACGCATTTGCTCAATGTGCTCATTGATGGCGCTGTCCTTTTCGATGAAAAGATCGCGCTGGGGCACATAGGCTTCGGGCTGGTAGTAGTCGTAGTAGCTGACGAAGTACTCCACGGCGTTTTTGGGGAAGAACTCGCGGAACTCGCTGTAGAGCTGAGCCGCCAGGGTCTTGTTGGGTGCGAAAACAATGGCCGGTCGCCCAAGACGGGCAATCGTGTTGGCCATGGTGAAGGTCTTGCCGGAACCGGTCACACCCAGCAGCGTCTGGAACACCTCGCCATCACGAACTCCATCGACCAACTGCTCGATCGCCACTGGCTGATCCCCCGCTGGGGGGTAAGGCATGAACAACTCGAATGGCGACCCCTCGAAATGCGCAAACTCGCCTTCCTGCGCAGGCGAATCGTCCACGCGAACCAAGGATGAAGCGGTGAGTTGGGTAGGCGTTGTTGGCATGGCGGATAAAATCTGAAAACTAACCAAACAGCGTAACGCAATCCAATGCCGTTTGTCTCCAATTTGGCCCCAGTACACCCCACCCCTTCAGGAATTTGAAATGTCCTTGTTCACCGCCGTCGAAATGGCCCCCCGCGACCCCATCCTGGGTTTGAACGAACAATACGCAGCCGACACCAACCCCCAAAAGGTCAATTTAGGCGTGGGCGTCTACTTTGACGACAACGGCAAGCTGCCCCTGCTCGAATGTGTGCAAGTTGCCGAGAAAGCCATGATGGCAACCCCTTCTGCCCGTGGCTATCTGCCCATCGATGGAATCGCTGCTTACGATTCCGGGGTGAAGAATCTCGTGTTTGGCGCCGACTCCGACGTGGTCAAAAGCGGATGCGTGGCGACCGTTCAAGCCATCGGTGGCACTGGCGGCCTGAAGATCGGCGCAGATTTCCTCAAGAGGATCAGCCCCAACGCAACCGTGCTCATTTCCGACCCGAGCTGGGAAAACCACCGTGCGCTGTTCACCAACGCCGGCTTTCAGGTAGATACCTACCCTTACTTCGATCCCGGTGCCAACGGTGGTCTGGGTGGCATCAACTTTGAAGGAATGCTGGCCAAGCTGGCTGCGGCGCCAGAAGGAACCATCGTGCTGCTGCATGCTTGCTGCCACAACCCCACCGGCTATGACCTGACCCGTGACCAGTGGGACCAGGTGATCGCCACGATCAAGAACCGCAACCTGACCGCCTTTCTAGACATGGCATACCAGGGGTTTGGCTACGGCATTGCGGAGGACGGAGCCGTGATCGGCAAATTTGTCGCCGCTGGGCTGAACATCTTTGTGTCCACGAGCTTCTCGAAGAGTTTCAGCCTGTACGGTGAACGTGTGGGTGCGCTCAGCGTCGTGGGCAGCTCCAAAGAAGAGGCAGATCGCGTATTGAGCCAACTGAAAATCGCGATTCGCACGAACTACTCGAACCCGCCAACGCACGGCGGCGCCATCGTGGCCGCAGTCTTGGGCAACCCGGAGCTGCGCGCCCTTTGGGAAAAAGAGCTGGGCGAAATGCGCGTGCGCATCAAGGCAATGCGCCAGAAACTGGTCGACGGCCTCAAAGCAGCCGGTGTGACCAAAGACATGAGCTTCATTACCACCCAAATTGGCATGTTCAGCTACTCGGGCTTGTCCAAGGACGAAATGATTCGGTTGCGCAAAGAGTTTGGCGTGTATGGCACCGATACCGGGCGGATGTGTGTCGCTGCGCTCAACAGCAAGAACATCGACCATGTGTGCCAGTCCATTGCAAAGGTGATGTAAGTCTCCTGCAATCGGCATGGGGGCCTCCATTATCGGAGGGCAGTTCCTGCCACACCACCCGGCATGCGGGTCCGCACCGGGCGGTCTGAGAGCTTGAGGTCATGACAGCCTGGGGACTCCCAGCCGGTCAAAGTACGCAATGGTCAGAACCCTCTTGATGACCCCGTTGCTGTTGCGCCACCACCGGTGAGAGTTACCGGCAACCTGTTTGGCCACAGCCTGCGATGCTCCCAGTGCCCTGAGTTCCCGCTGGATCGCCTTGGGCCTTTTCCATTGCTTGAGCTGATGGCCTGCGGCAAGGTGGCGCAGCCACTCATCCAGCTCTCGCCAGACACGGGGCGTTTGCGCCAATGCGAAGTACGCCTTCCAGCCCAGCACGTAAGGCCTGAGCTTTTCCACCGTTTGCTCCATGCTGCGCCCACCGCTGCGCCGCGTGAGTTGCCGGATTCTGACCTTGAAGTTGCCCAGTGCCTTCTTGGCCACTGCACATTTGACTTCTCCGCCCTTGACTACCCACAGCGCATACCCCAGGAACTTGCGCCCCAAGGCGCTGGCCACCGCGCTCTTGGCTTCGTTGATCTGAAGCTTCAAGTCGCCATAGAGCTTCCTGAGATAGGCCATCACCCGCTCGCCGGCCTTCTGGCTGCCCACGTAGACGTTGCAGTCGTCGGCATAGCGCGCAAAGCGGTAGCCCCTCGCCTCCAATGCCTTGTCCACCTCGTCGAGCAGCACATTGGCCAGCAGCGGACTCAGTGGCCCGCCTTGCGGCGTGCCCAGGTGGCGATCGACCACCACCCCGCCATCCATGATCCCGGCGTTCAGGTACGCCCGCACCAGCCGGATGACTCCAGCATCATCGATGCGCCTCTTGAGCCTGTCGATCAGGATGTCGTGCTGACTCGGTCAAAGAACTTGGCCAGGTCCACGTCCACCACCACGCGTTTGCCCGATTGCACGTAGGCCCGCGCGGCCTTGACCGCGTCGTGCGCCCGCCTGCCTGGACGGAACCCGTGGTGTGGCTGTGCTCACTGAAGCCGGGGTCGACTGGCGGTTGCAGCACTTGCAGCAGTGCTTGCTGGATCAGCCGATCGAGCACCGTCGGGATGCCCAGCTCGCGCTGGCTCCCGTCCGGTTTGGGGATCATCACCTTGCGTACCGGACTGGGCCGGTAATGCCCTGCCAGCAGCTCTTGGCGTATGTCGGGCCAGTTCGTGCGGATCACCCCGGCAGTTTGCTCGATATCGAGCTCATCCACCCCGGCTGCGCCCTTGTTGGCCTTGACGCGCTTCCACGCCGCTTGCAGGTTCTGTCTCGTCAGCGCCGCCTCCAGCAGGCCGCCAGTGCCCGCCAGTTGCTTTGCCGACCCTGTGCCCGGGTGTTCACGCGGCGGGCCGCAGGCTTCGTCGCTGGTGGGATCACGCCGGGCTTCACCCCGCGCTACGCCCTCCCGCCCGGATTCACCTTTGTCAGGTTTTGCCAGCATCTGACGCATGGCCTTTGACATCCTCGTGTCCTCGGTCACTCACTCTCGTTCGGTCCTTCATGCAGGCCACACCTCCCATTCGGGTTTCGGACCTGCACTACTACGACCTCGGCTGACTTCTCGCTCCGGCAAGGCCGTCGCCCTTTCAGGCACAAGGCGAGATCTCCCCAGGTAAGAACGCACACCTTCATCGCACAACCGCCGCATTTACGCCACCAAGACATTGGTCACAAGAGCTTCGTGGTTCGTTGCCCACTCGCCCTGCTTGACAGCGCCTTCTATGCGGTTCTTGTCCATCGGCTCGCGACTTATGCTCCACGCTTCCTTCCCACGCTCGGTCACCTCACGCAGTTGTGTTGGCTTTGCTCATCAGACCAGCTCGCAGCGGGGACTTGCACCCACAGGTGTGCGCCCATGCTGGCGCACAACGAAAAAGGCCACCACAGTGGCCTTTTCGCCCGTACACAGCATGCAAGGCGCAAAATGACCACTCAATGCGGTCCCTCCAAGGTCAAGCATCGGCGCTTCACAATGTCGTCGTCGCCCATGGTCGACACCCACATAGTAAGTGTCGCCGTCTTACACCAAGGTGACAACGGACCTGGCCTTCTAGGTGTTTTCAAAACGATGTCACTGCATCCTGTTATATTGCACTGCAACATAACCAATTCCGCCCCTTACCATGCTCTACCAGCTTTACGAAACTCAGCACGCCATCATGGAGCCCTTCGCTGATCTGGCCGAAGTGGCTTCAAAGCTCTACACCAACCCGGCACTCCCGTTGTCGCAGCTTCCGATCGCCCAACGGGTCTCCGCAGCCTACGACCTGATGCACAGGTTGGGCACGGACTATGAGAAGCCGGTTTTTGGCATCAGCACCGTGGATGTGGATGGTGTGGATGTGGCCATCCACGAGCGCATAGAGATGGACCTGCCATTCTGCGAACTGCGCCGTTTCAAGCGTTTCTCGGACGATACGGTGACATTGGAAAAGCTGAAAGGTCAGCCTGTGGTGCTGATCGTCGCCCCACTGTCCGGGCACTACGCGACGCTGCTGCGCGACACCGTGCGGACCATGCTCAAAGACCACAAGGTCTACATCACCGACTGGAAAAACGCTCGCCTGGTGCCGCTTTCCGAAGGCGCATTTCACCTCGACGACTACGTCAACTACGTTCAGGATTTCATTCGCTACCTGCAAAAGGGCTATGGCAATTGCCATGTGTTGAGCGTTTGCCAACCCACCGTACCGGTGTTGGCGGCAATCTCGCTGATGGCCAGCCGCGGCGAAACGACCCCGCTCACCATGACAATGATGGGTGGGCCCATCGATGCCCGGAAATCGCCTACGGCTGTCAACGATCTCGCGGTCGAGCGCAGCCACAGCTGGTTTGAAAACAATGTGATCTACCGCGTGCCCGACAAGTTTCCAGGCGCAGGGCGCCGCGTCTACCCGGGCTTCCTGCAGCACACCGGCTTCGTGGCAATGAACCCCGATCGGCATGCCACCAGCCACTACGACTACTTCCGCGACCTCATCAAGGGTGACAACGAGAGCGCTGAAGCCCACAGAAAGTTCTATGACGAGTACAACGCTGTGCTCGATATGGACGCAGACTACTACCTCGAAACCATCGAAACGGTCTTCCAGAAGTTCAAACTGGTTCACGGCACCTGGGATGTCAAGAACCCCAAAGGCAAGGCAGAGCGTGTCCGCCCGCAAGACATCACCCAAAGTGCCCTGCTCACGGTCGAAGGCGAACTGGATGACATTTCCGGAGCCGGGCAGTCTGAAGCTGCACACAAGCTTTGCACGTCTCTTAAAGATGAACAACGCGGTCACTATGAGGTGAAAGGGGCCGGACACTATGGGATTTTCAGCGGCCGGCGCTGGCGTGAAAAGGTCTACCCTGTGTTGCAAGCGTTCATTCGCTCACATCAGAATCAAGCGGCCGCCCAAAGCGCCAACAACCCGAAAGTGGTCGAATCTGAGCAGCCTTTTGAGGCAGCCAAGGAGGTTGGAACTGTTCCGGCCAAGAAAGCCGCATCCAGAAAATCGGCCCCACGTACGGCGACGACCGCCAAACCCATTGCGAAAGTGAAACAAGCAACGTCGAAAGCGGTACCCGCCGCGGCACGCAAGCGCGCCCCAGCAAAACCTGCTGCAGCCCAAGAGGTGGGGCGAAATACTGAAGAAAATAGGGGCCACGCGCCCCTATTTCCATTGCAGACATGAACAACCTCGTCAGTCGCATCGATGCTGCCCTACCTCAAACCCAGTGCACCCGCTGTGGATACCCTGACTGCGCTGGTTATGCCCATGCGATCGCAATTGGTGAAGCAGAGATCAACCAATGCCTCCGGGAGGCACCGAAGGCATTCGCCGCCTAGCAGCCATCACTGGCCGCCCCGAGCAACCACTGGCAAGCGGTTCGGTATCGAAGGCCCGCCGACCGTGGCGGTTGTATTGATGAGGAAGTGGTGCATTGGCTGCACTCTGTGCATCAAGGCCTGCCCCACAGACGCCATATTGGGCAGCAACAAACACATGCACGGTGATCGAGCCCTATTGCACCGGCTGCGAGCTGTGTCTCCCCGTTTGTCCCGTGGACTGCATTTCTTGATGTCGTCAGCGGCGACAAGACAGGTGGGCTGGCAGGCGTGGAGTGAAAATCAGGCAGAGCAAGTCACAACGGTACCAGTCGCGCACCGTCCGCCTGAAACGAGAAGCAGTTGAACACGCCCTCCAACTGGAAGCCAAAGCCCGCTTGAAGCTGGCAGACTTGGAGTCACATTCTCTTCACAAAGACCCTGCGACCCTACAAAAGAAACGCGACGTGATTGCGGCGGCGCTGGAACGTGCCCGTCAGAAACGGGAACAGCAAGGGTCCTGAAATCAGCGAACAGAAATGAAGAAGCCCGCTGTCTTTCGACAGCGGGCTTTTCATGTCAATGGTCGGCACGGCGGGATTCGAACTCGCGACCCCTTGCACCCCATGCAAGTGCGCTACCAGGCTGCGCTACGCGCCGACTAAGCCTTAAATTATAGCGGGCAAATCGTCAATTTTTAAAGTTGCCCCAAAAGTAATGAACGAATCTCCATCAACTCCTGCCTGACCGCCCGCCATGAGGAGCCGTCCAGAGACTTGCCCGGTTCAGCAACGGGCACCCTGGGGGCCGCATCCACCTGCACCTCATCGACATTGGCGTCCGATTTCACAACACCGTTGGATTGATCCGCCTCGCCTACGAGCGTCTTTCTTTCGCGCTCCGCCTGCACGATTTCCTGCAATTTGTTACGGGCGCCACTGATCGTGAAGCCTTGGTCGTACAACAGCTCGCGTATGCGCCGGATCATCAACACCTCATGGTGTTGGTAGTAGCGTCGATTGCCCCGCCTCTTCATGGGACGAAGCTGGGTGAACTCCTGCTCCCAATACCGAAGCACGTGAGGCTTGACGCCACACAAGTCGCCCACCTCACCGATGGTGAAATAGCGTTTGGCCGGAATGGGTGGGAGGTCTTTTTCCATGCAAATCAAGTCCGTACGGGACGAACCTTCAAATCTACTCTAACTGAAGACCCCTGTGCGCCGAAGCAGGCACATTCCCATACATTTTGTTGCGTTTATCGCATGGCTGCCGCTTCTCTTACCTGAAACACCCAAGTTTTCGGCGGCCAAACACCCCCCCCACAACTCACTCGGCGTCGGTCCCAGTCACCAACGCCTGTACCTGATCCTTGAGTTTGGGACTCGCATGAAAAGTCACCACCCGTCGCGCCTCTATCGCTACGGGCTCCCCGGTGCGGGGATTTCGACCTGGACGAGCCGCCTTGGTGCGAATCTGAAAGTTGCCGAAACCCGAGATCCGCACGTCATCACCCTCGACAAGACTGTCGGTCACCAGGTCGAAGAAAGCGTCAATCATGTCTTTGGACTCACGCTTGTTCAGCCCGATCTGATCAAACAACAAATCGGCCAGTTGTGCCTTCGTAAGCGCCGGCGTTTCGAGACTCTCCACAGCAAGTTCCATGATTGGGGTTCCCATGGTGTAGTTCCTTTCAAGCGCGGAGACGTGCGGAAACACGTCTCTCCAATTCACCCAAGACACGTTGGACCACTGCATCGACCTCCGCATCGGTCAAATTGGCATCGTCACGGCTAAAGAAAAGGCGGACGGCCAAGCTCTTCTCATCCGTTGCAAGAGCGCCTGCGCCTGACGGCTCTGCACCTTTCTTGGGGCGATAGACGTCAAACAACACAGCATCGCGCAAGAGCACATCGCCCACCCCTTTGACAGCGGCCATCACGGCAGCATGGGTGATCGTCTCATTTACAACGATGGCCAAATCACGCTCTACCGGCTGGAACCGACTGACCGGGCTGAACACCGGTACCTGTCCAGCCGATACGGCTTCCAGCGACAGCTCGAACAGCACAGGAGGCTGAGGAAGCTCATAGCGTTGCCGCCATTTAGGATGCAACTCACCGACATGGCCAATGCATGCACCTTCGCGCCAGACCGAGGCACAGCGCCCAGGATGCATTGAGGGATGATCTCCCGGCCGGAATTCGCACCCCATCGGAGCCAGCAGTTCCTCGACATCCCCCTTGACATCGAAATAGTCGACTGAATGACTCGGAGTGCCCCACTGCACCATCTCAACGGGACCATA
>JAWKYI010000025.1:0-21715 GCA_041396525.1 Burkholderiaceae bacterium | reverse complement strand
GACCACCCGGCCAGCGAAACGCCACAAAACCCGCGATTATAGCCCTCATGCAGCGGCAGCGAAACTCATGGGTGAGAATCTCGTCAGCCTCTGTGCAAACCCTTCACCTTTCCGCCCCTCCCATGTCCACCATCCGCCCAAGCACTGAACAGGACCTGCCTGCCATCACCCGCATTTACAGCCACCATGTGCTGCACGGCACCGGGACCTTTGAAACCACCCCGCCTTCCGAGACAGACATGGCCGCCAGGAGAGCCGATGTGTTGGGCAAAGGCTTGCCCTGGCTGGTGGTCGAGGACGCAGGCCAGGTACTCGGTTTTGCCTACGCCAACTGGTTCAAACCGCGTCCCGCCTACCGCTTTTCCTGCGAGGATTCCATCTACATGGCGCCCGACGCGGCGGGCAAAGGCCTTGGCCGCGCACTGCTGGCCGAGTTGATGGCGGCCCTGGAGCGCGCCGGTGTGCGCAAGGTCATGGCGGTCATCGGGGACTCGAACAACGCAGGATCGATCGGCGTGCACAGGGCGCTCGGGTTTGAGCCAGCGGGCGTGATCCCCAACTGCGGCTGGAAATTCGAGCGTTGGCTGGACATCGTCCTGATGCAAAAGTCCCTGGGATTCGGTGCATCCACCCCACCCGTCGAACCTGGCGCAACCCCATGACCCACACCACAATGTCGACTTCAGCCACACCGCCCAAAAACAAAACGCTGGCTGCCTGGCTGGCGGTGCTGCTTGGCAGCATGGGGGTGCACCGTTTCTACCTGCGCGGCCTGGGCGACTGGATCGGCTGGTTGCACCCCATCTCGGCGGCACTTGGTTGGTGGGGCGTGGAACGGGTTCAGCAATATGGCCTGGACGACAAGCTCTCCTGGGTCCTGATACCGTTCCTGGGCATCAGCATTGCCGCCGCGTGCCTGGCGGGTATCGTCTATGCCCTGAGCGACCGGCCCAGGTGGAACCGCTGGTTCAACCCCGGCCTCGACGACGAGGCCCCTGCGGGCGCGACCAACTGGCTGACCATCGGTGCCCTGGTGCTCGCGTTGCTCACCGGCACCATCGCGTTCATGGGCAGCCTCGCATTTGGGGTGCAACGCTACTTCGAGTACCAGGTGGAAGAAGCCCGCAAGATCAGCCAATAGTGCCCCCGGCCCGCGCCGAGTGGCCGCTGTTGGCGCGGATGGGTCCCCGCCCCGGGGTTAACAGCTCCGGCTTTGCCGAGCCGCCAAAGCTGCCCACGGAGGGCGTGACGACAGTGGCAACGCGCAGGCAAGTAACACCTTTTTTCCAAGTGCGAACGAGGTGGATACAGGCCCTAGTGAGCTGTCCCGCAAATGGTTGCATGAAATGAAGCCGATGGATTCGCGCCCAGGGCAAGGCGCAAACCGCAGTGATGGCTCGTGCTATCGCGAGGATCTGCAACGCAGCCATGGGTGTGAAGGCGAGGTTTCATAGGCAAGTTATTTGTGGGACAGCACACTAGCTCAATGTCCACTTCGGCGCTTCATTGGTGGCGGCAGTCCCCGCTGCCGCACCCGCATCAAACGCTGGCCCAGCGCTGCGCCGCTCCAGGGGCAGCGGCTCCATGGAGCGCCCGTACAGGCGGCGGATTCGCTGATCCAGTGTGGGATGCGAGTCCAGCCAATGGGCCATCTTGCCAGATTCATTGCTCACCAGCAGCATGTGCTGAACCGATGCGCCCAGTTGCCGCACCACAAGGTTCTGCTGCTGCTGCATGAGAATCTTGCGCAACACCCCGCCCAATCCCTCCCGGCTGCGCGTCCACTGCACGGCACGGGCGTCGGCGAGGTACTCGCGCTGGCGGGATACGGCCGCTTGCAGGCCGTGACCGGCCAGCCAGCCCAGCCAACCGGCAGCCATGATGGCCAGGCCCAACACAGCGCTGTGCGGTACCCGCCGCTGGTCATCCGGCTCCCAAAGGGATTCCCCCATCCGGTAGACCATCTCCAGGCCAAACACCATGCCCACCAGGCGCATGTTCAGGCGCGTGTCACCCTCCCGTATGTGACCCATTTCATGGGCAACAAGGCCCTGCAACTCCTCTCGGTCGAGGTACTCAAGCGCACCTTGTGTCACTGCGACCACCGCATCGCTTTCCGACCAGCCCGCCGCAAAGGCATTGATGCCGTCGTCGCGCGCCAAGACCATCACTGTGGGACGGGCAAGCCCCGACGACAACGCCATCTCGTCCACCACATTTGCGAGCTGACGCTCCTCAAACCGGCTGGTTGGCTGCGCCAGGCGCGCGCCCATGCGCTCGGCCAACCGCTGGCCACCAGCGCTGGCCAGGTGGGATGTTTCAACCCACCAGCCACCAAGAACAAACATCAAGGTCACCACCGTGTTGACCTCGAAGAAATAGTTTGGGTAATCGCGACCGATCGGTCCCCAGAATCCCCACATCACCCCCCAGGCCAGGGCCAAGGCACCATTGACCGCCAACACCAGCAAGATGACCGTGACCGCGAATGCCAGCAACAGCCTGTGGGTTTGCGCACGCGCCTCACGTTGCGATTCGAAAATCAACATGGCGCTGCTTTCCTGTGGAGTGGGCAACCACCACACCGACCAGATGCCCCTGACTGGGGCCAATATCTCCGGCGGGCGCTACGCATCATGCCCAATCCCGCGTCCCACAGTGCCTCAAAAAGCCACCTTCACCGCCTGACGCTCCTCCTCGGACGTGGTGGACTCCAACATCGGCATCGGTACGAAGCCAAAAAGACGGGCCACGAGCAAGGTCGGGAACTGCGCTGCCGCGTCGTTGAACGCCAACACATGGTCGTTGTAGGCCTGGCGCGCAAACCCCACACGGTTCTCCGTGCTGGCCAGTTCTTCGCTCAATTCCCGCATGGTTTGGTCCGCCTTGAGATCCGGGTAGGCTTCTGCCAAGGCAAACAGGCGGCCCATCGCGCCACCCAGGACCTGTTCGGCCCCAACCAGCGCGCCCATGGCCCCTGCACTGCCCGGGCTTGCTGCCACGGTCTGCTCGGCATTGCGCGCCTGGTTGCGCGCAGCGATGACTGCCTCCAGGGTCTCGGCTTCATGGGCGAGGTACTTGCGGGCCACCTCGACCAGATTGGGAATCAGGTCGTATCGCCGTTTGAGCTGCACATCGATCTGGCCAAAGGCATTCGCGATGGTGTTCTTCAACCGAACCAATCGGTTGTACGCGCCCACCGCCCAAAACATGACCAGGGCCAACAGCCCCAACAGAATCCATCCCATTGCACCCATTTCGCAAACTCCTCCGGTATGCCCGATCCAGTCTCCACGCGCCAGACCACTCATCCAATATAACCGGCCACCCCGGTGAACGCGCCGCCAGCCCAAATAAAAACGCCTCCGACCCGAAGGGCGGAGGCGTTCACTTGCCAGGCGGTATCACCCGCCACAAGGGACTCGGTTACTCAGCGGCTTCGCTGGCGCTGGACGCATCGGTCTGATCCGCCTGATCGGCCTGGTCTGCTGCCAACGCCATGGCATCGGCTTCGGCGATCGCGCGACGCTCTTCGTCGTCCATCTTCTCCTTGATTTTGCGCGCTTCGTGGAATGCCATACCGGTACCGGCCGGAATCAGGCGGCCCACGATGACGTTTTCCTTCAAGCCACGCAACTCGTCGCGCTTGCCCATGATGGCAGCCTCGGTAAGTACCCGCGTGGTCTCCTGGAAGGAAGCCGCAGAGATGAAGGAGTCGGTCGACAGCGAGGCTTTGGTGATACCCAGCAAGACGTTGCTGTAGGTCGCCGGGATCTTGCCCTCGGCCAACAAAGCGTCGTTGGTGTTGAGAATCTCGGAACGCTCGACCTGTTCGCCCTTGATGTAGGACGAATCACCCACCGACTCCACAATCACGCGACGCAGCATCTGGCGCACGATCACCTCGATGTGCTTGTCGTTGATCTTCACGCCCTGGAGACGGTAAACGTCCTGCACCTCATCGACGATGTAGCGCGACAGTGCTTCGATGCCCAGCAAGCGCAGGATGTCTTGCGGATCGGCCGGTCCGTCCACCACGCCTTCGCCCTTGTTGACCACCTGACCCTCGTGCACCAGGATGTTCTTCTCCTTGGGGATGAGGTCGTCCCAGATGTTGCCTTCGGGATCGGTGATCTGCAAACGCACCTTGCCCTTGGTTTCCTTACCGAACGACACGGTACCGGTCATCTCGGCCAGCTTGCCGGCGTCCTTGGGCGAACGCGCTTCGAACAACTCGGCCACACGCGGCAGACCACCGGTGATGTCGCAGGTCTTCTGGCCTTCGACCGGAATGCGCGCCAGCACGTGGCCTGGGCCCACTTCCTGGCCATCGCGCACTTCCAGCAGCGCACCAATCTGGAAGCCCACGGTCACCGAGTGGTCGGTGCCTGGAATCTTCACTTCGTTGCCTTGTGGGTCCAGCAGCTTGACCAGCGGACGCACGACTTGGTCGAACCACGGTGCTTCGGATCGATGACCACCAGCGAGCTCAGACCGGTCACGTCGTTGACCTGCTTGGCCACCGTCAGACCTTCTTCCACGTTCTCGAACTTCACCTGACCGGCGAATTCCGTGATGATGGGGCGGGTCAGCGGATCCCAGTTGGCCAGGACCGCTCCGGCCTTGATGGCCTGGTCGGGCTTGACCGCGAGGATGGCACCGTAAGGCACTTTGTGACGCTCGCGCTCGCGTCCGATCTCATCGTGAATGATGATCTCGCCCGAACGTGCAATCACCACCAGCTCACCTTGCTGTTGGTCACGTACCGCATCGTGGCGTTGAAGCCGATGGAACCGGCCGACTTGGCTTCCACGCTGGAGGCCACCGCGGCACGCGAAGCAGCACCACCGATGTGGAATGTGCGCATGGTCAGCTGGGTACCCGGCTCACCGATCGACTGGGCGGCAATCACACCAACCGCTTCGCCAATGTTCACCAGACCACCACGACCCAGGTCACGGCCATAGCACTGGGCGCAAATGCCAAAGCGAGTTTCGCAAGTCAGGGCAGTGCGCACCTTCACTTCGTCCACGCCAGCAGCTTCCAGATCGTCCAGACAGGTCCTCATCCAGCATGGCACCAGCAGGCACCATGGTGGCACGGGTTTCCGGATGAATGACCTCCTCGGCGGTCACGCGACCAACACCCGGTCGCGCAAAGACTCGATCACTTCACCACCTTCAACAATGGCGCGCATGAGCGTGCCATTGGCGGTACCGCAATCCTGCTCGTTCACCACGAGATCCTGCGTGACGTCCACCAGACGGCGGGTCAGGTAGCCCGAATTGGCCGTCTTCAACGCCGTGTCGGCCAGACCCTTACGGGCACCGTGGGTGGAGATGAAGTACTGCAACACGTTCAGACCTTCACGGAAGTTCGCCGTGATGGGGGTCTCGATGATGGAACCGTCAGGCTTGGCCATCAGTCCACGCATACCCGCCAGCTGACGGATCTGGGCGGCCGACCCGCGAGCGCCGGAGTCGGCCATCATGTAGATGGAGTTGAACGACTCCTGATCGACCTCGGCCCCGGAACGGTCCTTGACCTTTTGTTTGGCCAGCTGGGCCATCATGACCTTGGAGATCTCGTCGCCGGCCTTGCCCCAAATGTCCACCACCTTGTTGTAGCGCTCGCCCGCGGTCACCAGACCCGACGCGTATTGCTGAGCGATTTCCTTCACCTCGGCTTCGGCGCGACCGATCACTTCCGCCTTCTGAGGCGGAACCAGCATGTCATCCACGGCGATGGAAATGCCCGAGCGGGTCGCAAGACGGAAACCGTACTGGAGCAGCTTGTCGGCAAAGATCACCGTCTCTTTGAGACCGCACTTGCGGAACGCAGCATTGATGAGGCGCGAGATCTCTTTCTTCTTCAGCGCCTTGTTCATCACCTCAAAAGGCAGTCCTTTGGGCAGGATCTCCGAGAGCAAAGCCCGCCCACCGTGGTGTCGACCAGGGAGGTTGAAGCCGTGAACTCACCGGTTTCCTTGTTCTTGGTCCATTGCGTCAGACGCACGGCGATCTTGGTGGAAATCTCCACCACACCGTTGTCCAGCGCACGCTGCACCTCCATGACATCGGCAAAGATCATGTCCTCGCCTTTGGCATTGATCTTCTCGCGGGTGGCTGAGTAAAGCCCCAGCACCACGTCTTGCGACGGCACGATCGACGGTTCGCCGGAAGCGGGGAACAGGATGTTGTTGGAGGCCAGCATCAGCGTGCGTGCTTCCAACTGGGCCTCCACCGACAGCGGCACGTGAACGGCCATCTGGTCACCGTCGAAGTCGGCGTTGAAGGCCGCGCAAACGAGCGGGTGCAGCTGGATGGCCTTGCCTTCGATCAGAATGGGTTCAAATGCCTGGATACCCAGTCGGTGCAGCGTCGGCGCACGGTTCAGCATCACGGGGTGTTCTTTGATCACCTCTTCCAGGATGTCCCACACCACCGGCGTACCTGCTTCCACTTCCTTCTTCGCGGCCTTGATGGTGGTCGCAATGCCCATGGCTTCCAGGCGCGAGAAGATGAATGGCTTGAACAGCTCCAGCGCCATCAGCTTGGGCAAACCGCACTGGTGCAGCTTGAGGGTTGGGCCCCACCACGATGACCGAACGGCCGGAGTAGTCGACGCGCTTGCCCAGCAAGTTCTGACGGAAGCGACCGCTCTTGCCCTTGATCATGTCGGCCAAGGACTTCAAAGCGCGCTTGTTGGCGCCCGTCATGGCCTTGCCACGACGGCCGTTGTCCAGCAAGCTGTCCACGGCTTCCTGCAACATGCGCTTTTCGTTGCGCGCAATGATCTCGGGCGCCTTCAGTTCCAGCAAACGGCGCAGACGGCTGTTGCGGTTGATCACGCGGCGGTACAGGTCGTTCAGATCGGACGTGGCGAAGCGGCCACCGTCCAGCGGCACCAGCGGACGCAGGTCCGGTGGCAACACTGGCAACACGTCGAGCACCATCCACTCAGGCTTGATGCCCGACTTCTTGAAGGCTTCCAGCACCTTGAGGCGCTTTGCGTTCTTCTTGATCTTCAACTCGGAGCCGGTCAGGTCGTTGCGCAGCTTCTCGATCTCGATGTCGAGGTCGATGGCCTGCAGCAACTCCTTGATGCCCTCGGCGCCCATCTTGGCGATGAACTCGTCACCGTACTCCTTGAGTTTGGCGTCATAGTCGTCTTCGGACATGATCGCGAATTTCTTCAGCGGCGTCATGCCGGGATCGACGATCACGTAGGCTTCGAAGTACAACACGCGTTCGATGTCGCGCAGCGTCATGTCCAGGATCAGGCCCAGACGCGATGGCAACGACTTCAGGAACCAGATGTGGGCGCATGGCGCGGCCAGATCGATGTGACCCATGCGCTCGCGGCGCACCTTGGTCTGCGTGACTTCAACGCCGCATTTCTCGCAGATCACACCGCGGTGCTTGAGGCGCTTGTACTTGCCGCACAGGCATTCGTAGTCCTTGATCGGGCCAAAGATCTTGGCGCAGAACAAGACCGTCGCGCTCGGGCTTGAAGGTGCGGTAGTTGATGGTTTCGGGCTTTTTCACTTCACCGAAAGACCACGAACGGATCTTCTCGGGCGAAGCCAGACCGATGCGGATGGCATCGAAGTGCTCTTCGGGCGTGAACTGCTTGAACAGGTCGAGTAATGATTTCATGGGTTCAATCCTTGTCTTGCCAGCGAATTAGGTGCGGTCCAGTTCGATATCGATACCGAGGGATCGGATTTCCTTGACGAGCACGTTGAACGACTCGGGCATGCCCGCTTCGATCGAGTGTTCGCCCTTGACGATGGACTCGTACACCTTGGTGCGACCTTGAACGTCGTCGGATTTGACGGTGAGCATTTCCTGCAGGATGTAGGAAGCACCATAAGCCTCCAGGGCCCACACCTCCATCTCGCCGAAACGCTGACCACCGAACTGGGCCTTCCCGCCCAGCGGTTGTTGAGTGACCAGCGAGTAAGGGCCGGTGGAACGGGCATGCATCTTGTCGTCGACCAAGTGGTGCAGCTTCAGGAAGTGCATATAACCGACGGTGGTCACGCGCTCGAACGCTTCGCCGGTGCGGCCGTCGTACAGCTGCGCCTGCGTGCGGGTGGCGGTGAGGCCTTTCTTGGCGGCCAACTCGTCCGGATAGGCCAACTTCAGCATCGCACGGATCTCGTCTTCCGAGGCACCGTCGAACACCGGGGTGGCAAAAGGCACACCGGTCTGCAGGTTCTCGGCCATCTGCATGACATCGCTGTCAGACAGGTCGGCCAAGGTTTCCTTCTTGCCCTCGCTGTTGTAAACGGTCTCCAGGAAGTCCCTCATCTCGGAGGCCTTGGCTTCGGCCTGCAACATGTCACCGATGCGCTGGCCCAGACCTTTGGCGGCCCAGCCCAGGTGAACTTCCAGCACCTGGCCCACGTTCATGCGGGAAGGCACGCCCAGCGGGTTGAGCACGATGTCGGCCGGCGTACCGTCGGCCATGTAGGGCATGTCCTCGACAGGAACGATCTTGGAGACCACACCCTTATTGCCGTGGCGGCCAGCCATCTTGTCGCCAGGCTGCAGGCGGCGCTTGACAGCCAGGTACACCTTGACCATTTTCAGCACGCCCGCAGGCAGCTCGTCACCCTGGGTGAGCTTCTTGCGCTTTTCCTCAAAGGAGAGGTCGAAGCTGTGGCGCGTCTGCTCCATGGCGTTCTTGATCGACTCCAGCTGGGCGGCAACCTCTTCGTCCGCAGGGCGGATGTCGAACCAGTGGAACTTCTCGACATCGGCCAGATACGCTTTGTCGATCTTGGTGCCTTTGGCCAGTTTCTTGGGCCCACCGTTGGCGACCTTGCCGATCAGCAGCTTTTCAATCCGGTCGAAGGCGTCGGCCTCCACAATGCGCAGCTGATCATTCAGGTCAAGGCGGTAGCGCTTGAGTTCGTCATCGATGATCTGCTGGGCACGTTTGTCGCGGGTGATGCCTTCGCGCGTAAAGACCTGCACATCGATCACCGTGCCTTGCGAGCCTTGATCCACCCGCAGCGAGGTGTCTTTCACATCGCTGGCCTTCTCACCGAAGATGGCGCGCAACAGCTTCTCTTCTGGCGTCAGCGTGGTCTCGCCTTTGGGCGTGACCTTGCCCACCAGCACATCGCCCGGCAACACTTCGGCACCCACATAGATGATGCCGGAGTCGTCCAGGCGGTTGAGCTGCTGCTCAGCCAGGTTGGGAATGTCGCGGGTGATTTCTTCTGCACCCAACTTGGTGTCGCGCGCCATCACCACCAGCTCCTCGATGTGAATCGAGGTGTAGCGGTCCTCGGCCACGACGCGTTCGCTGATCAGAATCGAATCTTCGAAGTTGTAGCCGTTCCAGGGCATGAACGCGATCAACATGTTCTGACCGATGGAGATCTCGCCCAGATCCGTCGAGGCACCGTCGGCAATCACATCGCCTTTGGAGAGCTTGTCGCCCTTCTTCACGATGGGACGCTGGTGGATGTTGGTGTTCTGGTTGGAACGCTGGTACTTGATGAGGTTGTAGATGTCCACACCCACTTCACCGGCCACGGCTTCAGCGTCGTTCACCCGGATCACAACGCGGGTGGCATCGACGTAGTCGACCACACCACCGCGGTTGGCGGTCACCACGGTGCCCGAGTCGATGGCGGCCACGCGCTCGATGCCGGTGCCCACCAAGGGCTTCTCCGGACGCAGCACAGGCACGGCCTGACGGGACATGTTGGCACCCATCAAGGCGCGGTTGGCGTCATCGTGCTCCAGGAATGGCACCAGCGAAGCGGCCACCGACACGATCTGCGCGGGTGAAACGTCCATGTACTGGATGGTGTCTGCCGGCGTCAGGATGGATTCGCCCTTTTCACGTGCCGACACCAGATCGCCGATCAGACGGCCTTCACCGTCCAACTTGGCATTCGCCTGGGCGATGACGTATTTGCCTTCTTCGATGGCCGACAGGTAGTCGATCTGGTTGGTCACCTTGCCGTCCACCACCCGGCGGTACGGCGTCTCGATGAAACCGTATTCGTTCAGGCGGGCATACAGGGCCAGCGAGTTGATCAGACCGATGTTCGGGCCTTCCGGCGTTTCGATCGGACACACGCGGCCATAGTGCGTCACGTGCACGTCGCGCACCTCGAAGCCAGCGCGCTCGCGGGTCAGACCACCCGGGCCAAGGGCCGAGACGCGGCGCTTGTGGGTGATTTCGGCCAGCGGATTGGTCTGGTCCATGAACTGCGACAACTGCGATGCACCGAAGAACTCCTTCAAGGCAGCCGAAATCGGCTTGGAGTTGATCAGGTCGTGCGGCATCAGGGGGTCTTGCTCAGCCTGCCCCAGGCGCTCCTTCACAGCCTTCTCGATGCGGGCCAGACCGGTGCGGTACTGGTTCTCTGCCAGCTCGCCCACGCAGCGAACGCGGCGGTTGCCCAAGTGGTCGATGTCATCGACTTCTCCGCGGCCATTGCGCAGATCCACCAGAATCTTGACCACGGCCAGGATGTCTTCGTTGGACAGCACCATGGCACCGGTGGATTCATCACGGCCCACGCGGGCATTGAACTTCATGCGGCCCACGCGCGAGAGGTCGTACGTGTCGGGGTTGTAGAACAGGCGGTGAAACAGGGCCTGCACCGCATCTTCCGTCGGCGGCTCGCCAGGGCGCATCATGCGATAGATCGCCACACGCGCTGCGAATTCGTCGGCGGTTTCATCCGCGCGCAAAGTCTGGGAAATGTAGGCGCCCTGATCCAATTCGTTGGTGTAGAGAACCTGCAGCTCGGTCACGTTGGCCGAGCGAAGTGCCTTGAGCAAGGTCTCGGTCAGTTCGTCGTTGGCCTTGGCGATGATCTCGCCTGTGTCAGGGTCAACGATGTTCTTGGCGACCACACGGCCAAGCAGGAAGTCTTCGGGAACGCTGATGTGCGTCGTGCCCGACTGCTCCAATTCACGCGTGTGGCGGGCGGTGATGCGCTTGTCTTTGGCGACAACCACTTTGCCCGACTTGTCGGTGATGTCAAAGCGGGCCACCTCGCCACGCAGGCGCTCTGGCACAAAGGCCATCTGAGCGCCACTGTCCATCAATTTGAAGTGGTCGTTGACAAAGAAGTTTGCCAGGATCGTCTCGGGCGTCAGGCCAATGGCCTTGAGCAGAATGGTGACCGGCATCTTGCGGCGGCGGTCCACACGGAAAAACAGAATGTCCTTGGGATCGAATTCAAAGTCGAGCCACGAACCGCGGTAGGGAATGATCCGGGCAGAGAAAAGCAGCTTGCCCGAGCTGTGGGTCTTGCCTTTGTCGTGCTCGAAGAAGACGCCCGGCGAACGGTGCAACTGAGACACGATGACGCGCTCGGTGCCGTTCACGATGAACGAACCTTTGTCGGTCATCAGGGGCACTTCGCCCATGTAGACCTCTTGCTCCTTGACCTCTTTGACCACCTTGGACTGGTTGGTCGATGACTCGCGGTCGTAGATGATGAGCTGAACACGCGCACGCACGGCGGACGCAAAGGTCAGGCCACGCGTCTGGCACTCACGCACGTCAAAAGCGGGCTTGGCCAGGTTGTATTCGACAAACTTCATCTCCACAAAACCGTTGTGCGAGACGATGGGGAAGGCCGCTTCGAAAGCAGCCTGAAGGCCTTCGTTGGAACGCTTCCTTGGTGGCGAATCGGCTTGCAGGAACGCGGTGTAGGCGTCCTTTTGCATTTGCAACAGATAGGGAATTTCGATCACGTTTTCGCGCGTGCCAAAACTCTTGCGGATGCGCTTGCGTTCGGTGTAGGAATACTTTGATGCTGAGGCCATGAGATCTCCGAGCTCTACGGCGACTGTCTTGCCATCCGGGTGGGCGCACCCGTTGACATGCTTGGTGGCTGGCCTCTACCAACCATTGGCGGACGACCTGCGCATTGCACGCAGGCCCGAACCAAGTCGTCTTCTGCAGTCGGGGTCAGAAGACACTGATAAGGGGACTTCGCAAATCCACTTATCGGTGTCATTCGAAGTGCCTGGGATCGCCTTAGCGGGCAATTTTTCCCAGCCACTCAGAAAGCACCAAAGGCTGGGGGCCCTTTCGAGCAACCCAGCCCCTGCAAGTCGAGAGAATTACTTCAACTCGGCCTTGGCACCGGCTTCCACCAGTTTCTTCACAGCGGCTTCGGCGTCGGCCTTGGCCACGCCTTCTTTCACAGCCTTGGGAGCACCATCGACCATGTCTTTGGCTTCTTTCAGGCCCAGACCGGTGATCTCGCGCACGGCTTTAATCACGGACACCTTGTTGGCGCCAGCTTCGAGCAACATAACGTTGAACTCGGTCTTCTCTTCAGCGGCTGCGCCACCGCCGGCAGCGCCGCCAGCAGCAGGAGCGGCCATGGCGGCGGCGCTCACACCAAACTTCTCTTCGATGGCTTTCACCAGGTCGTTGAGTTCCATGACCGTCATGCTGTCCAGCGAGGTCAGAAATGCGTCTTTATCGAATGCCATTTTGATTTCCTAACAATTGGTTTAACAAAAGTCCACTGCGCGATCAGGCGGCAGCGGCTTCCTCGGCTGCCGCAGGGGCAGCGCCTTCGCCTTTTTTCGCCGCCAGGGCACCCAGCACGACGGCCGTGCGCGACATAGGCGACATCAACAAGCCACACAGCTGAGCCAACAGCACTTCCTTCGAAGGAATGCTGGCGAGCTGTTTAACGCCTTCCACGTCCAGGACTTTGCCTCCGTAGACACCACCGCGAATCACCAACTTGGCGTTGGTCTTCGCGAATTCGGCCACCACTTTTGCGGCGGCCACGGCGTCTTCGGAGAAGCCATAGATCAGCGGACCGGTCATCTGGTCTGCGCCCACTTCAAATGCACTGCCTGCCACGGCACGGCGAGCCAGGGTGTTTTTCAACACGCTCAGGGTCACACCATTGCCGCGTGCAGTCACGCGCAATTTGTCCATGTCCGCGACCGTGACGCCACGGTACTCCGCCATCACGAGCGTTTGAGCTTTTGCGGCGAGGCTGGTCACTTCTGAAATGACCGCTTCTTTCTCACTGCGATTCAGACTCAAGGTCTACTCCTTAAAAAGTGCCTTCGGTCAAAACGACCTGGGGCACGCCTCATTTCAGCGACCAACTGTTTAGGGAACCGAATTCCATCTGCAGCGGGATCGCCATCTGCGTTGGCATTTCACAATTAAGTCTGGCGGAGTCTTTTCAGACACCGGTCGACACCAACGGTCTTGGATGGCCCCAAGAGCACATTTCTGTGCATCCCAGGCCCACCACACCCGTGCGGTCAGACCGCCCGGATTTTCTTCACACCGATCAAGCCGAGATGGAGCCCATGTCCACACGCACGCCCACACCCATGGTGGACGACACGGCCACCTTGCGCAGGTACTGGCCCTTGCTGGAAGCGGGCTTGGCTTTGGTCAACGCGTCGAGCAACGCCGCCAGGTTGCCCTGCAGCTTGTCGTTGTCAAAGGAACGACGGCCAATGGTGCCGTGCACGATACCGGCTTTGTCCACACGGAACTGCACCTGACCTGCTTTGGCATTCTTCACGGCAGTGGCCACATCAGGGGTCACAGTGCCAACTTTGGGGTTGGGCATCAGGCCACGGGGACCCAGCACCTGACCCAAGGTACCCACGACGCGCATTGCATCAGGTGACGCGATCACCACGTCGAAGTCCATCTTGCCCGCCTTGACGTCGGCGGCCAGATCGTCCATGCCAACGATGTCGGCACCAGCGGCTTTGGCCTCCTCGGCCTTGGCGCCCTGGGCAAACACAGCCACGCGCTTGGTCTTGCCGGTGCCGTTGGGCATCACGACAGCGCCACGCACCACCTGATCGGATTTCTTCGCATCGACACCGAGCTGGACGGCCACGTCGATGGACTCATCAAACTTGGCGTTGGCGCATTCCTTGATGATGGCCAAGGCATCGGTCAGAGCGTACAGCTTGGTGCTGTCGACTTTGTCAGCAAACGCTTTTTGTTTTTTGGTCAGCTTGGCCATTTCACGCGCCCTCCACAATCACGCCCATCGAGCGGGCCGAACCGGCGATGGTGCGCACGGCGGCATCCATGTCTGCCGCGGTCATGTCTTTCATCTTGGTTTTGCAGATCTCTTCGAGCTGAGCACGGGTGATCTTGCCGACCTTCTGCTTGTTGGGCACAGAGGAGCCCTTGTCGAGCTTGATCGCCTTCTTGATCATGTAGGTCGCAGGGGGCGTACCCATCTTGAAGGTGAAGCTCTTGTCTGCAAAAGCCGTGATGGTCACCGGGATGGGCATGCCTGGCTCAAGACCTTGGGTCTGGGCGTTGAACGCCTTACAGAATTCCATGATGTTGAGACCGCGCTGACCCAGTGCTGGGCCGATCGGTGGGGAGGGGTTGGCCTTACCAGCTGGCACTTGCAGCTTGATGAAGCCGACGATTTTTTTCGCCATTTTTGACTCCTGCGAGTGCAATCGGCAACGGCTGGCGCTGCCTCCTCGCGGTTAAGGACCCGAGACTATTTCGACCGCAGGCGTCGGGCCAACCCGCCTGCGGCAAACCATCAGGTCTTCTCGACCTGACTGAATTCCAGTTCGACAGGCGTGGCGCGACCGAAAATGGTCACCGACACGCGCATCTTGTTCTTTTCGTAGTTGACTTCTTCGACGGTGCCGTTGAAGTCGGTGAAAGGCCCCTCTTTGACGCGCACGTATTCGCCCACCACAAATTCCACTTTATGGCGCGGCTTGTCTGTGCCTTCCTGCATCTGGTTGACGATCTTCTGAACGTCCTCTTCAGAAATGGGGGCGGGACGGTTCTTGGCGCCGCCCACAAAACCAGTGACCTTGTTGGTGTGCTTCACCAAATGCCAGGTCTCGTCGTCCATCACCATTTCCACCAGCACGTAGCCAGGGAAGAACTTGCGCTCGGTGGTGCGCTTCTGACCGTTTTTGACCTCCACCACTTCTTCGGTGGGCACCAGGATGCGACCAAACTTGGCCTGCATGCCTTCGCGGTTGATGCGCTCGATGATGTTTCGCTCAGCCGCCTTTTCCATGCCGGAATAGGCATGCACCACATACCAGCGCATACCCTCTGCAGCCACGCCGTCGGTCACCGGACTGTTTTGCTCACTCATCTTATTTTCTCCAGCCCAGAATCACATCGTAAAAAAGCCACTCCAGCGTCTTGTCGGTCAACCACAAGAAGAGGGCCATGACAAAGACGAATCCAAAGACATACAAAGTCATCTGGATGGCCTCATTGCGCGCGGGCCAGACAACCTTCTTGGCCTCTCGCCAGGAGTCGCGCATGAACGCAATCAGTCGACGCCCCGACTCCGAAATTCCGAACATCACAGCCGCAGCCACAAGGCCCGCCGCGAAAGCACCCCATTGCGCAGCAGATCCTTTGCCCGACAGGAGATAGAACGCCACAAAGCCGCCGATCAGCAGCACCACGGCGGCGGCCAGCTTGGCCTTGTCGGCACCGGAGCTGACGGTTTGAACTTCAGAGGTGGCCATGAGGATCCAGTTGATTCTTAACAAAAATTGCGCGCACAACAGGCCGAAGCCTGAGACACGCAAGCCCACCAGAGGTCTTTCAGACTTCGGCGGGCTTGGGTTGATCCACTAACAGAGCGACTTCAACGAATGTTGCACACCTGTTGGGTGGCAGGGGCAGTAGGAATCGAACCTACAACCTTCGGTTTTGGAGACCGACGCTCTGCCAATTGAGCTATACCCCTACTGGCTGCACCCCAGTCATTCGACCCAGGGGCACCGACTAACAATATCAATCAGGCAATGATCTTGGCCACCACACCGGCGCCCACGGTACGACCGCCTTCGCGGATGGCGAAACGCAGACCTTCTTCCATGGCGATGGGGTTGATCAGCTTGACGGTGATCGACACGTTGTCACCAGGCATCACCATCTCTTTGCCTTCTGGCAGCTCGATGGCACCGGTCACGTCCGTCGTGCGGAAGTAGAACTGGGGGCGGTAGTTGTTGAAGAACGGCGTGTGACGGCCACCTTCGTCCTTGGACAACACGTAGATCTCGCCCGTGAAGTGGGTGTGGGGCTTGATCGAGCCGGGCTTGCACAGCACCTGGCCGCGCTGCACGTCTTCGCGCTTGGTACCGCGCAACAGGATACCGACGTTGTCGCCAGCCTGGCCTTGGTCCAGCAGCTTGCGGAACATTTCCACGCCCGTGCAGGTGGTTTTCTGGGTGTCGGCGATGCCAACGATTTCGATCTCTTCACCAACCTTGATGATGCCGCGCTCGATACGGCCGGTCACCACGGTGCCGCGACCGGAGATGGAGAACACGTCTTCCACGGGCATCAGGAAGGTGCCGTCCACGGCACGCTCTGGCTCGGGGATGTAGGTGTCCAGCGCCTCGGCCAGCTTCATGATGGCCTCTTCGCCCAGCGGACCCTTGTCGCCTTCCAGGGCGAGCTTGGCGGAGCCGTGGATGATGGGGGTGTCGTCACCAGGGAAGTCGTACTTGGAGAGCAGCTCGCGCACTTCCATTTCGACCAGCTCCAGCAGTTCGGCGTCGTCCACCATGTCGGCCTTGTTCAGGAAGACGATGATGTAGGGCACGCCCACCTGACGCGACAGCAGGATGTGCTCGCGGGTCTGGGGCATCGGGCCGTCAGCAGCAGAGCACACCAGGATGGCGCCGTCCATCTGGGCGGCACCGGTGATCATGTTCTTGACGTAGTCGGCGTGACCGGGGCAGTCCACGTGGGCGTAGTGACGGGTGGCCGTCTCGTACTCGACGTGGGCGGTGTTGATGGTGATACCGCGGGCCTTCTCTTCGGGAGCTGCGTCGATCTGGTCGTAGGCCTTGGCTGCGCCACCGAACTTGGCCGACAACACGGTCGTGATGGCCGCCGTCAGGGTGGTCTTGCCATGGTCCACGTGACCAATCGTGCCCACGTTGACGTGCGGCTTGGTCCGCTCAAATTTCTCTTTTGCCATTTTTCAGCTCCAAAATCAAAATTGCCGAAACACCAGAACAAATACAAAAAAAACTGGTGCCCTTGGCGGGAATCGGACCCGCGACCTCTCCCTTACCAAGGGAGTGCTCTACCACTGAGCCACAAGGGCCAAGACACCCAAAAGGGCATCTCAACAAAAAACTGCCGTCATCACGACGGAACCAGCCATCAACAGACTGGAGCGGGAGACGGGAATCGAACCCGCGTGATCAGCTTGGAAGGCTGGAGTTCTACCATTGAACTACTCCCGCCCGAAAAACCCTCGGCCACCCGAGCGTTTCAAAAGCGCTTTTGTTATCTATCGCTCACCGTCAAAACAGGCTGGTGGAGGGGGCTGGATTCGAACCAGCGTACGCGTAAGCGGGCAGATTTACAGTCTGCTGCCTTTAACCACTCGGCCACCCCTCCTTAAGCACAGCCCAACATTATGCCAGCTTTTTCAGGGAAAGTGCAGAACAATCCAAAACTCACCACCGAATGCAAGTTTCACCTCTCGCCTGAAGCCAGCGATTCACCTGTCCAAAATGCCCGCACCCCAAGAATGGCGAGGGGCCACGAGCGGCCGATAGAGGCGATGGATGGTTCGCTTTCAGCACCAGGTGCCGCTGCGGATCGATCAGCCGCACCTTGCTTTGCGCATGGGCGCCCCAGAGCAAGAACGCCTTGGGCCGCCCATGAACAGCACAGTGGCGCACGATCGAGTCCGTCAGAGGCTCCCACCCGCGCCCTGCGTGGCTGGCCGGCAGGCCGTCTTCGACGGTCAAGCAGGTATTGATCAGGAGCACGCCCTGCGCCGCCCAGCGCACCAGCGAACCATCGTCCGGCGCGGGCGTACCCAGATCGCGGTACAGCTCCTTGAACATGTTGCGCAGACTGGGTGGCACCTTGACACCCGGCGCGACCGAGAAAGCCAACCCCTCGGCCTGTCCGGAACCATGGTAAGGGTCTTGCCCCAGAATCACGACCCTCACCTGCGCCAAGGGCGTGAGAAACAAAGCCCGCAGAGGCTCGGGCGGGTAGATTGTGGCGCCGGCATTCTGGCGCTCGAGCAGGAATTGCCGAAGGCCCGTTCCATCCGCCCCCCGCCAGAATGCCTGAACCAGTTCCAGCCAATCGGGGGCCACAGGCCAGGACACAGGATCCGACGCAGCAAGACGAGGAGGGCGAAGGGAAGCGTTTTCGCCCTGATTGCCCCAGTTCAGACACTGCTGCCCATCCGGGCCCTGAAAGCCTGAGCGACTCATCCGAACAAGTCGGCCAAAGCAAGGCCGGGCTCCTGGGCACGCATGAACGCTTCCCCAACAAGAAATCCGTGCACACCGGCGGCGCGCATGCGGGCGACGTCTTCTTTGCCCAAAATGCCGGACTCGGTGATCAAAAGGCGGTCAGCGGGCACGTCGTCCAATAGATCCAGCGTGGTCTGAAGGCTGACCTCAAAGGTTCGCAGATTGCGGTTGTTGATGCCGAGCAACGGGGTCTTGAGCTTGAGAGCCCGGTGCAGTTCGGCACGGTCATGGACCTCAACGAGCACGGCCATGTTCAACGCCAAAGCAAGCGACTCGAGCTCGGCCATTTGCACATCGCTCAAGCAGGCCGCAATGAGCAGAATGGCGTCTGCACCCATGAAGCGCGCCTCATAGATCTGATAGGGATCGACCATGAAGTCCTTGCGCAGCACAGGCAGGTCACAGCTCGCCCTGGCCTGCTTCAGGTAATCGGCGCTGCCCTGAAAGAACTGCCGATCGGTGAGTACTGACAGGCAAGCCGCGCTGACCTCACCGTCGCCCTGCGCGTAGCTTTGCGCAATGTCGGCTGGAACGAAGTCGGCGCGCAGGACACCCTTGCTCGGGCTGGCTTTCTTCACCTCGGCAATCACTGCCGCTTGCCCGCCGTCCACCTTGGCCCGAAGCGCACCGGCAAAGTCACGCGTAAGCACCCGGCTTTCGGCATCAAACCGCATGGCCTCCATGGACTTCTTGGCCTTGGCGGCAGCGACTTCTTCGTGCTTCACCGCCACAATCTTCTGCAGGATGTCACTCATGATGTGATGGATTCTTGTTCGGAGTTGATGGAGTTTCAGGCAACGCGCTGTCTGCGGGCGCCTTCAAGACCCTGACGACCAGGCGGTGCATCACCCAGCCGGCGATCACAAAAACCAGGGACACGCCCAGCGCGATCCAGGCGCCCTCGTTTTGCAACCATGGCGGCAATGAAGACATGGTATGGGTCAGGCAGCCACCGCATTGGCCGCCGAAAACGCCTTGAGTTCGTCGAGCTTTTTCGCGGCCGCACCAGACTCGATGGCGTTGCGGGCCAGCTCGATACCGCCCTCCATGTTGTCACAAACATTGGCCGCATACAAAGCGGCACCCGCATTGAGCAACACGATGTCCGTGGCTGCGCGAATGGCCGGATCTTCGCTGTTGTTCAAGACGCCCATGAGCATGGCGCGTGACTCTTCTGGCGTGTTCACGCGCAACGCACGGTTGCTGGACATGGTGAACCCGAAGTCCTCCGGATGAATCTCGTACTCGGTGATCTCCCCATCCTTCAGCTCACCCACCATGGTGGCAGCGCCCAACGACACTTCATCCATGCCGTCGCGCCCATAAACCACCACCGCGTGCTCGGCACCCAGCCGTTGCAGGGCGCGCACCTGAATACCCACCAGATCCGGATGGAAAACCCCCATCAGGATGTTGGGCGCGGAAGCCGGATTGGTCAGGGGTCCGAGGATATTGAAGATGGTCTTGATGCCCAGTTCTTTGCGAACCGGTGCCACCGCTTTCATCGCCGGGTGGTGGTTGGGCGCAAACATGAATCCCACCCCGACCGTCTCGATGCTGCGAGCGATCGCATCGGGCGCCAGGTTGATATTGACCCCCAGGCTTTCCAGCACGTCAGCGCTTCCGCTTTTGCTCGATACGCTGCGTCCACCATGTTTGCTCACCTTGGCCCCCGCTGCCGCAGCCACGAACATGGCGCAGGTGGAAATGTTGAACGTGTGTGATCCGTCGCCACCCGTGCCCACAATATCGACAAGGTTTGACGCGTTGCTCACATGGACCTTGGTGGAGAACTCGCGCATCACCTGCGCCGCGGCGGTGATCTCGCCAATGGTTTCCTTCTTCACCCGCAGTCCGGTGATAAACGCAGCCATCATCACCGGCGACATTTCCCCGCCCATGATCATGCGCATCAAATGCAACATTTCATCGTGAAAGATTTCGCGGTGTTCGATGGTGCGTTGCAGCGCTTCCTGCGGGGTGATCTTCTGGATTTGGGGCATGGTGTTCTCCAAGGGTGGGCAATCGGCACGGCTCTGTCGCGGGCTCAAGGGGAAACCCCGACGCCAGTCTGCTTGCCGAGATGGGAAATGCGCTGGCCAGCGCAGGCGGGGTCGTCAACGATTGTCGGCCATGGCCAACCTCAAACCAAAACCGACGAACATCAGGCCGGCGACTCGGTCCAACCAGATCGATGCGCGCCGCGCCATCGACCACCTCGCCCCCGCCTTCGCAGCCACCCATGCATAGCCAAAATTCACCGGCAACGAATTGACAATGAACAACAAGCCCAGCACGAGGAAAACCGCGGCCTTGTCGGGCGCATCGGGCGAAATGAACTGCGGCACAAAAGCGAGAAAAAACAGCGCCACTTTGGGATTGAGCACGTTGGTGAGAAAACCACGCCGAAAGACCGCCCGCAACGCGGGTGCGTGCTTCGAATCGGCAGCGTGTGCGGCGGGCAAGGACACAGCACCTGCGCGCGCACCGATCAACAGCTTCGCCCCCATCCACACAAGATAGGCGGCGCCACCCCATTTGAGGAGCGTGAATGCCGTGGCAGAGGCCGCCAACAACGCGCCCACACCGAAGGCCGCGGCCAGAACATGCACGAAGCAGCCCCCCACAATGCCGAGCGCGGCCACCAGACCCGCGCGCACGCCCCCGCGAAATGCACTGTTCATGATGTACAGCACGTCGGGGCCAGGCGTGAGGTTGAGCAGCCAGCCTGTTGCGATGAACACCAGGACGTGGGCGGTGTCGGGCATGATCTGGTCTCTTCTTTTATCAATAGACAGCGGACCCGGCTGCCGGCGCCCCCGCAGACGATGACGGTGCCTGCTCAAAAAAGCGTCGCACACAGGTCAAGGCATGCTCAACACCGGCGTCGTCCACATCAAGGTGGGTCACAAACCGAAGCCCGATCAAACCGGTGGCCAGCACGCCGTTTTGCCTGAGGAAATCCAGCAATGCCGGACCTTGTCCGTTGTCCACCTCCACAAACACGATGTTGGTCTCGGCAGATCGGACGCGCACGCCCTCAATGCCCTGCAACCCGTCGGCCAGCTTCGCGGCCAAGGCATGGTCATTGGCCAGCCGGTCCACGTGGTGATCCAGCGCATGGTGGGCGGCTGCCGCGAGCAGGCCCGCTTGCCGCAACCCGCCCCCAGCCATCTTGCGAATGCGGCGGGCACGGTCGATCAGCGCCTGTGAGCCACACAATGCGGAGCCGACGGGCGCGCCGAGCCCCTTGCTGAAACACACCGACAGGCTGTCGAACAGGTCGGCAATTTCCCGCACGCGGGCCAATGCACCCTGCCCAGGCTCGGCCGACGCCACTGCGGCGTTGAACACGCGTGCGCCGTCCAGGTGCACGGCAAGGCCATGCTCTCGCGCCAGCGCACTGGCCTGGCGCAGGTAGTCGTCAG
>JAWKYI010000024.1:0-22503 GCA_041396525.1 Burkholderiaceae bacterium | reverse complement strand
GCCGATGTGCTTGGCATGGAGGCCATCGATTCGAAGGCCAATTTCTTCGACCTCGGAGGCGACTCTCTGCTGGCCACGCAACTGGTTTCCCGATTGCGCGCAAGACTGGGCGTGGAATTGCCCATCAGCGCGTTGTTCGAGGCACCAACGGTCGCAGGCTTCGCACGCTTGGTGGCGCAATCGCAGGCCCCAAACGCGCCCTCCCCGGTTTCGGACGCGCCAGCGACACAGACCAGGTTTCTGGTGCCCGATACCCCCGAAAGGCGGGGCCCTGGCGAAGCCGTCACGCTGTCCTACTCGCAAGAGCGGATGTGGTTCATGCACGAACTCGCTCCCGAAAGCAGTGCTTACAACATCCCGCTGGCCATGCGCTTGGAGGGTGCGGTAGACCAGACCGCCATGCAAAGCGCATTGGAGCAGGTGGTGGCTCGCCACGAAATCCTTCGCACGCGTTTCATCAAGACCGCAGATGGCGTGCATGGAGAGGTGGTGGACGCACATCCGCCCGTGCTCGAGTGCGTGACGCTGCGCGTCGGCAGCGAGCCCGCCACGGAAAGCGCCTTGCGCGGACACCTGGTCAGCGTCACGACCCGGCCTTTCCGTCTTGACCAACTCCCGCTATACCGAGCGCAACTCATCGAGCTGAGTGATCGCGAGAGCGTGCTGCTGATCGTGATGCATCACATCGTCAGCGACCAATGGTCGTTCGCCGAGATGGGCCGGGAAATGGCAGCGCAGTACAGCGCCCACCGCACAGGACGTGCTCTGAACCTGCCACCACTGACGTTGCAGTACGCAGACTACGCCGTCTGGCATCGCAGCTGGTTCGAAAGCCGCAGACGCGAGCCGGAGCTGGCCTATTGGACTCGCCGCCTCGAAGGCCTCGAACCGCTGCCCCTGAACGAGGACTTCCCCCGACCACTCCAGCAAAGTTTTCGCGGCGCTGCCCATCGCGTGCCGTTGATGCCGGGTGAAATCGATGCCTTGCGGCGCCTTGGCGCACAGCAAGGCGCCAGCTTGTCGATGGTATTGATCGCTGCGCTCAATGTGCTGCTGTACAGGCACACGGGCAAGACCGACATAGGCATTGGTGTGCCCATCGCCAACCGACACCACCTCAGCTCGGAAAACCTCATTGGCACCTTTGTCAACACCCTGGTTTTCCGCACCGATCTCGAGGGCGACCCCGATTTCAGGACCGTCCTTGATCGCGTGCGCGACGTGTCACTCGAAGCTTTTGCCCACCAGGACATGCCATTCGAGGTGCTGGTCAGGGAAATGGTGACCAGACCCGACGCCAGCCGCCAGCCCTTGTTCAATGTGATGTTCAACATGGTGAACTCACAGGCTCGCGACTGCGACTTCGATGGGCTCCAGTGGACACGCCTGGACTTCGACAGGGCGTCCACCCAGTTCGATCTCACCGTGGTGGCCGACCTGCTGTATGACCAGGCCATCGTCATCGAATATGCCACCGACCTTTTCGCCAAAGAGACGGCACAACGCATGGGCGAACACCTCAGGCGCATCCTCCTGGGGGCAATCGACAACCCAGGGAAACCGGTTGGAACAATGCCGTTGCTGGGAGCGGCCGAAGCGTCGCTGCTGCGCAGCTGGACCCTCGGGCCTCGCGGTGACCATGCCACGGAAACATCGGAAGCCACGGTCTCCCATTGGGTGGCCCGTGGGGCCCGTCTTTCCCCCCAATCCACAGCGCTGGTGTTTGGCGAAACGCGCCTGACCCACCAGGCCCTGGAGCGTGCAACCAACCGCCTGGCCACGGCGCTGCGCCAACGAGGCATTGCCCGGGGCGCACGCGTCGGCGTGTGCATGCCAAGAAGCCACGATCTGGTGATTGCCTTGCTGGCCGTGATGAAGGCCGGTGCGGCCTACGTCCCGCTCGACCCCGGCTACCCCAGTGAGCGGCTGAATTACCAGATTGATGATGCCGATCTGGCATTGTTGATTACCCAAGCACCCATCGCCAAGTCTTTGGCGCGACAGCAGCCCCCTCTTCTGCAGATCGACACCGATGAACAAACCATTCAAGGCCTGTCGGATGCACCGCTCCAGCCCGACCCGAACCTGGACGCAAGACCCGAGGATCCCGCCTACCTGATCTACACCTCGGGCTCCACAGGACAGCCCAAAGGGGTCGCCGTTCCTCACCGTGCGGTGGTCAACTTTCTGGGCAGCATGGCCCAGGCACCCGGCTTCACAACCCAGGACCGAATGCTGGCAGTCACCACACCCAGCTTCGACATCGCCGTCCTGGAGCTCTACCTTCCGCTGGGCACGGCGGGCTCGGTGGTTGTGGCCAGCGACGCCCAGGCGGGCGACGGGCCGGCCCTGGCTCAATTGCTGGAAGACGAAGGCATCACCGTACTCCAGGCCACACCCTCACGCTGGCACCTCCTGCTGGACACCGGATGGACAGGCAAGTCCGACCTCAAAGCCCTGGTGGGAGGCGAGCCCCTGACACCCAACCTGGCATCCCAACTGGTGGCCCGCTGCGGGAACGTCTGGAACATGTATGGCCCGACGGAGACCACCGTCTGGTCCAGTTGCTGGCAAGTGCCCAAAGACGGCTCCCAGGCCATCTCCCTGGGCAGACCCATCGCCAACACATCCATCCAGGTACTCGACAACCACCTCAACCCATGCCCCATCGGCGTGCCAGGCGAGATCTACATCGGCGGCACCGGCGTGGCGCTTGGCTACCACAGGCGCGCGGAACTGACCAGCGAGCGTTTCATCGATCAGCCCCAGGCTCATGAGACGGAAAACCGGCGCATCTACCGCACGGGTGACCGCGGTCGGTGGCGCCACGATGGCGCTCTTGAGCACGGCGGGCGGCTGGACGATCAGATCAAACTGCGCGGCTATCGCATTGAACTGGGCGAAATCGAAACCCGGCTGACAAGCCACCCCTGTGTCACCCGCTCCGTCGTGTTGCTGCGTGAAGACGTGCCAGGACAGCAGCGGTTGGTGGGCTACGTGGTGCCCGACGGCCCCATGCCCGCGCGGGATGCCCTGCGCCAGCACCTGCGTCAGTGGCTGCCCGATCACATGGTCCCCGCCATCCTGGTCGAGATGGAAGCCATTCCGACCTTGCCCAACGGCAAGATCAACCGCAAGGCCTTGCCAGTACCAGAGAGCAAACACGCGGGCACTGGCGCTGTGCAAGTCGCACCACGCGACGCAACCGAACAAGCCATCTGGACTGTCTGGCGCGAACAGCTTCACCTTGATCGCCTGAGCGTTCACGACAACTTCTTTGATCTTGGCGGCCATTCGTTGCTGGCCTTGGGTGTGGTGGCGCGCATAGAAGCGGCGCTGGAACGTCCGTGTGCAGTCAGCCTGCTCTTTGCCAACCCTACCGTGGCAGACCTGGCCGCCGCGCTGATGGAAGCCCAGCCCGACAACTTTGTCGACACGCCCATGGCCACGCTACAACCCTACGGTGACGGGCCAGGCCTCTTCTTGCTGGCGGGCGCTGAAATGTACCGCCACCTCGCACGGCGGCTGGACTCGCAAATGCCAGTCTATGGGGTGTTTTCCGAAGCCGAGATCGAAATTCTCCAACTGCCACCTGATGCCGCGGTATCACTCATCTCGGTCGAAACGCTCGCCCAGGACTACATCGACCTGATCCGCAGCGTACAGCCGCATGGTCCGTACTACCTGGGCGGATTCTCCATTGGCGGCGTGTTGGCCTACGAAGTGGCGCGGCGTTTGCGCCAGGCGGGGGAGGAAATCGGGCTCATCGTGTTGCTCGACACCATGTTGCCTGGGCGTGGTTTCAAACACCTGTTGGCTGGCGTGGTTCGCCGCCTGCGAATGATCCAACGCGAGGGGATCAAGCACTTTGCGCGCGTGTTCAAGGTTTACCGCAAGCAGACTGCCCAGCGCCACGAACCTGGATCGCGGCGCAATCAGGCCTATGCTCAAATCATCCGAGCCTACGAACCCGCGCCGTGCGACATGCCAGCGCTGTTCCTACAGGCTGGAGACGACCCCTCCACCGCACCCGCCTATGGCTGGAAATCTCTGATTGGAGACCTCTCTGTGGAGCGGGTGCCCGGAGCGCACATGGACATCATGGACCCACCCAACGTGGACGTACTGGCTTCTTTCGTCCGGACCCATTTGGCCAACGCACGGAACCGTGCCTCGCAGACCGAATCAACTTCAACTGCTCGTCACGTCCAAGACCCATCTGGTTCCCCCGACCCCACCCCATGTTCTTGAAAAGCGCTCTGAAATATGTCCTGGCGGCCCTGCTGACCGCCTGTGGCTGGCACAAGACTCTTGACCCAGCCGAACTTTCGGCTCTCTATGTCCAGCCGCTGCCACCGCCCGACAACCCCCTGAACGTGTTTCACCTGGGCCACAGCCTGGTTGGGCGCGACATGCCATTCATGCTGGAGCAGTTGGCCGGAGAGGGCCACAGCCACCGGTCGCAGCTTGGTTGGGGAGCGTCGCTCCAGTCGCACTGGGAACCTGACCTCGCAATCAACGGCTTCAAGGAGGAAAACGCACACCCGCGCTATCAAGACGCGATGTCGGCCATCAAGAGTGGACAGTTTGACGCCTTGATCCTGACCGAAGCCGTCGAGATAAAAAATGCCATCAAGCACTTCGACAGCCCCACCTACCTTCACAAATGGGCCCGTCTGGCCCACGAGGTGCGCCCCTCGACACGGGTTTACCTGTATGAGACCTGGCATCCACTGGATGACCCGCTCGGATGGCTGGAACGCCTCGACGACGATCTACCGCGCCATTGGGAAGGCGTGCTACTGGCCAAGGCCATGGCAAAAGACGACATCGGCAAGCCGATCTATGTGATCCCGGCCGGTCAAGTCATGGCTCGATTTGTCCGCCGCCTCGATGAGTTAGGCGGCTTGCCTGGGCTGTCCTCTCGCGAAGAACTTTTCACCTTCCGCGACGATGGCACACGCGACAACATCCACCCCAACGACCTGGGCCACTACCTTATCGCCCTGACCCACTACGCCGTGCTTTACCACCGCAGCCCGGTTGGGTTGCCACACAAATTGCTGCGTGCCAACGGAACGCCCGCGAACGCGCCCAGCGAAGAGGTGGCCAAACTCATGCAGGAAGTGGTTTGGGACGTGGTGATCCATTACCCAAAAACCGGGGTGGCACAAGCCCCCGGCTGAGACAAGCTGCCAGAGCGACCACGGCCCGAGGCAACGGGCCGAGGGCGCCATGTCGATCAACCAGCCTGCGCCCCTGTTTTTGCCTCACCTTCGACCCCGAGACCCTCGGTGGCGCGAAGGGTCCCGGCAGATCGTTGCGATCCATGCCATCGGGTCCATTGCCATACGCACCCAACACCTTGCCCAATTCGTGACCAATCCGCCAGAAGGGTGAGGTGCGTTTGGGCTTGGACCCCGCTGTCAGTCATGAAAAAGGCTTCGGGTCCTATACTTCGCTGCCATGGCCTTTTCCAAAAGCCCCCCCAGATCCATTCTTAAACGCCGAGGAAGCATCTCCACGGCAGTACAGGCCGTGGTCAATCTGCTGGCGGTCATGGGTTTGTCGCTGGTCCTGGTGCATCAGCAAATTGGTGGCCTCACCGACGAATATTCCATCCTCCTGCTGGTGCTCGCCATGGTCATGGTTTTTGCCTATGACCAGTTTGGGGTCTACCGCAGCAACAGCAGCTTCACGCGCAAGGCACTGACCCTGTTCAAGGCCTGGTCGCTGGCCTTTGGCTTTCTGCTGCTCGTGGGCTTCCTGACCAAACAGACCGAGTTCTTTTCCCGCCTGCTGCTGGGGCAGCTGTTTGTCGCCGGGTACTTTCTCCAAGTGCTCCTTCAGTACCTCAGCCGCGAAATACAAACCCGCATCATGGTTCATGCGGTGCCAGTGGAAAACGTGCTGATCGTTGGCACAGGCAAACTCGCCCGCTATTTGCAAAACCGGATTTCAGGCAACCCCTGGCTGAGCCAACGGGTCGTCGGCTGCCTGGAGTTGCCGTCTTCCCAGGCCCCCATTGCGCCCAAGGCGGGGGCCACGTTCTACGAAACCTCCGATTTCGGATCGCTCAAGGAGCTCAATGTCATCGGGCAACTCGATGAAATGCTGGCCATCATCGACAGGTTCGATGTGAGGAACGTGTACTTCGCCATCCCCCTGGGCGAGTCCGACCTGATTGAAGACATGTACCTCAAACTGCTGGACCGCCACGTGGCCGTTCACTGGGTGCCGGACATTTTCTCTTTGCTGCTGGTCAATCACAGCGTGCGCGAAATCGCCGGGCTGCCAGTGCTCACACTGTCGGAAACGCCACTCACCGGCACCCGCTTGCTGATCAAGGCACTGGAAGACCGCGTGCTGGGCATGCTCATTCTCATTCTGATTTCGCCATTGCTGTTGCTCATCGCACTCGCCATCAAACTCGACAGCAAGGGCCCGGTGTTCTTTCGGCAAGCGCGAAAGGGCTGGAGCGGGCGAGTATTCCATATCTGGAAGTTCCGAAGCATGTTCGTGCACGAGGCAGAAGGCGGGGTGGTGAAACAGGCCACCAAAGACGACCCCCGGGTCACCCGCGTAGGGGCGATTCTGCGAAAGACCAGTCTGGACGAGCTCCCGCAGATCTTCAACGTGTTGAAGGGCGAGATGTCACTTGTGGGCCCAAGGCCTCACGCGGTTCAGCACGATGAGCAATACTCGAAAGGCATCGACGCCTACTTTGCGCGGCACAACATCAAGCCCGGCATCACCGGCCTGGCCCAGGTTCGCGGCTTGCGCGGTGAGACCCGAGAAATTGAGCGCATGCAGCAACGCATCGAGGCCGACATCGAATACATCAACAACTGGTCCCTGTGGCTAGACATTTCACTCCTGCTGCGCACGCTAGGAGCGCTGACCGGCAAAAATGCCTACTGACATCGTTCGCTCTTTCCCAGGTGTCCAGACCCACTGGACCTACAGACCCAGCAACCCCCGATGGGACATCGTCTTGCGGCGCTGGCCTGCCCGCACCTCCAGGCAATCCCCCCCGCCCTGGCGCGCAATCAAGGCACCGGCCATCAGCGGCCGGTGGTTGCTGTATTTTGTGTATCTGCCAACCGGTCATCTTTCCCAACAGCATCTGTTCACCCTCAGCCGCCTGGCCCAGGAAGATGCCCAGCTCATGATTGTGTGCGCCTGCCCGCCCGACCACGATGTACTGCAGACCTTGGAGCCGCAATGCGACGCCCTCTACTGGAAGGGCATTGAAGGCTTTGACTTCTCGGCCTACGCCATCGGCCTGTCTGCGCTCGCACAACACGCGCCGGGCTCCGATGTCATGATCCTCAACGACTCGATGCTCGGCCCGTTTGTGCCACTGACACCTTTCATCGATCAGGCCCAGTGGCGCCTTACCGGTCTGAGCGCCAGTTCGCTTGAAGAAAACCATCTGCAGTCGTTCGCATTGATCGTTCGCCAGTTGGATACAGAGTTTCTCCAAGCTGTCTCCAGCGTGATCTCCACCGACTGGTGCTACAACCACGCCTCCCCTGTCATCCTTCTTCAGGAGACGCGCCTGGCCCGGGTGGCCAACCGGCAGATGAGTGTGGGCGCGTTCTGGTACACAGACGGAACGCGCTACCGGGACCTTTGCCTGAACTGCCCCGGGCAAATGCTGGACGCAGGATTTCCTTTGCTCAAACGCTCGCTGTTCGGCAAGTTCGCGCACAACTTTCAGGACCCGGCAACCATGCAGGCCTTGCTCCAGAAACTGGGGCATCCGCCCATGCCTGAAGACAACGGCCCAGAGCGCTGACCACGCGAGCCCAAGCCCCCGTGCCACCTGAGGACCTGCGTTGGGCAATACGCCTGGCAACCTGGCAAGGCAGCGTCCGCACACCGGTGCCTCACAAGTTCAAGCCGCGGCGCTGCTGTAGGAACCCCGCGTCGCTTTTGCAAGCCCTGGATGAAGGCCGCTCAAGCGCCATGCCAGACGCGCCTCGGAGAACCGGCCTTGTCGGTCCACGGCATGCTGGGCATTCATGTCGAAGCGCTGTAGCAGAAACGGGCTCTCTTCCCTGGCATTGCTGCCCCATTCGGTCGTGACCGCCGCCCGGTACCCTGCGCGTTGCACCATGGCCAGCGATCGCTCGTCGAGCGAGCCGTTGGGATAACAAAAGGTGGTGACGGGCGCACCGAGAGCCGCCTCCAGGCGCCGTTTCGAGCCTTCGATCTCGACCTCGAGCTCCTCGCTGGTGCATTGAGGCAGCAACGGATGCGAGTGGGCGTGGCTGCCAATCTCGTGCCCACGTGCCAGCAGGTTCTTCATTTGATCGACGGTCATGAACCCGTCCCAAGGCTGTGGCTGTGCCGACGGCAACAAGGCCTTCGCACGGCGCACCCAATCCGCCCTTAGAGCCGCCTCCCAGGACTTGGTGCACTCCAGTGCGATCGCCACGTTCATATGCCCTTCATCCCACGGCCCGCCCCTCACCTGCCCAAGGAGTTCGCGTGCAGCGGAGGCAACAGCGTCAGGCGCCAGGGTCGGCGCAGATTCGAGCATCAATGACAGCTCGATGATGCAGTTGGCCAAGGCGTCGTGCCACAGCGGGCTGTGGTCTTCAAGGATCTGACTCGGAATGTAGAAACTGGCCTTGACCCCATGCTTGTCCAGAACCGGCAAGCCATTGACGTAGTTGTCCAATTGGCCATCGTCAAACGTAACGGCCAAAATCGGTAAACCACTCGCATCGTGCTGCCTCCAAGCCATCAATGCATCAATAAGCGGCATACATCGAAAATGGCGGGTGGCAAACGCCAGGTGCGCGTCAAGCTCTTCAGGCGTCACTGCCAAGCCGGGCAATGGATAGCGTGCCCGCTGCTCCGCAGTAAGCACCCGATGAAACGTGATGATCGACAAACGGTCGCGCAACCTCGCTGAAGGTGCGGTCAGCCCCGTCAAGGCCAGCACCTGTCCGCACGCGTCGCGGACCCATGCCTTGAGTGACGCCTTTGCGCTCATCGTCTGACCACCCTTCTATATTCGCCGACAACGACCACCATCTGAACTCAAATGCCTTGCGCCACGAAGGGCGCAAAGATCTGTTTGAGCTGCGCTGCCGAGCGGTCCACGTCATGCCGCGCCAGAGCCCGTTCCCTCGCTCCAGCACCCATGAGCACCAGTTGCGCCTCGTCCGCCTCAATGCACTTTCGCATCGCATCGGCCAGCTCCACCGCATTCCCTGGCGCCACCAGCCAGCCGTCCTGCCCATCGCGGACCAACTCAGGAATGCCCGCCACCCGGGTCGACACAACCGGCCTCGAACATGCCATCGCCTCCATCAACACAACTGGCAGGCCCTCAGCAAAGCTGCTGAGCACCAAGGCACGCGAGGCCTCAATCTCTTGCCGAACCGTGGCTCCCGAGATCCATCCTGTGATCCGCACGCGGTCGGCCACACCGCGCAAGACACAGTGGCGCTCAATGGCTTCCCGCAATTCCCCATCACCGGCCAGAACCAGTTCCGCATCGACGCCCTGCCGTCGAAGCTCGCCCATGGCATCGATCAGAACAAACTGCCCCTTCTCTGCACTCAGGCGGCCCACACAAACAAATCGGCGCACCGGATTGGCGACGGTTGATGGTGCTTCCTGGTAGCTCTGATCAAGCCCACAATGAACCACCGAGATTTTTCCCCAATGCTCGGGCGTTACCCAGCGGCACAGCTGACTGCGTCCATATTGGCTGACAGCCACTACGTGGGCCGCGCGACGCACCTTTTCAGGCAGCCCAATGAACTGGGCGGCGTCGGTCTCCACTGTCCCGTGTGCGGTAAAACTGAAGGTGGCGCCATTCAGACCAGCCGCCAGCATCGCCACCGCGGTCGGATTCGATCCGAAATGCGCATGCACATGAGTCACCTGGTCGTCCGCCATCCAGTTGCCCACAATGCAGGCCTCAACGAAATAGGCCGCATGGTGGACCAGACCCCGCTCTGCACGGCGAGACAGGCGCCATGCGCTTCTTGCAGCCGCCAGAAATGGCGCCGGCCGGCGCCTCAGTGCCTTGATCACATGGACCAGCATGGCCACTGCGCCGATACCCAACACGTAGCGCGTGCGGCTCAACTCGTCCACATCTGCCGCATCCGGGCTTCCGTCGGACGGTCCACGAATGGCCAGCCGCATCACGTCGACCCCCTGGCGTTCAAGCGCCGCAATTTCGCGCCGAATGAAGCTGTGGCTGACCTTGGGGTACTCGCTGATCAGGTACGCGATCTTCATGCGGTCTGCCCCATTTCAAGTCCATGTCGACGGGCCCAGACCGCCAAAGCGTAAAGGCACCAGATCCGGGTCCAGTACAGACCGGGCGAACCCGACTGGTAGGCTTCCCACAGGTCGGCAACACCTTGCGCCGAAAGCCCAATTCCCTCCATCCACGCCCCATCGGTGAGCACAGCGCCGACCTCCGACCCCAGCCGCCCCCGCAACCACTGGTCATAGGGCAACTCAAAACCCGACTTTGGCCGGTCGAACAGCGCCGGGGCCAACCCGGCAAGCCCTGTGCGCCGCAACATCGATTTCGTGCGCACCGGGAGAAACCGCGACTCGTCGGACACGGCCGCAACCGTCTCCAGCAGTTGCTGATCCACCAAAGGCAATCGCGTCTCGATCGACGCTGCCATGCTGGTCGAGTCCGTGTCCCGCATCAGACGCTCTCCCAGGAAAAGGCGTTGTTCCAGCACAGCGATGGAAGCCAGATCACTGCGCCCGGCCATTTCCTGCTTCAGAGCCTCCACCTGCTCATGCGGCAATCCCCAGAAGGCGCTGTTCAAACCGGTGGCCGCGCCCCCCAGCAAATGCCGGTGCGTTTGCGGCAAGAACAGTGCATAGGCACTTTGGTACAGCGCCAGATTGTCGCTGCCGGCCTCCACCATCATCGGCAACTTCGCCCAACGCGTCTGCGCAGGAAAACCGCGCCCACCAGGCGCTTTCAATTTGGCCACGACCGAGGCCGCGCCAAAACGCAACCAGCGCGGAGCAAAGCCCACACGCCGCGACCAAGCTGCCATCGCAGGCAAATCGCGGAACGAGGTATAGCCCCCGAACAACTCATCCCCGCCACTGCCCACCAGGGCCACCTTGAACCCGGCCTGGGCCACAGCCTGGGACATGAAGAACGAATTCAAGCCGTCGAAACTGGGCTGGTCCAGACTGCCAATGGCCTCGTCAAGTTGCCCCAGAAAATCCTCCTGGTGCAAGACCAGCTCATGGTGCTCGGTCCCAATGGCTTTCGACACCGCACGCGCAATCTCCCCTTCATTGCGCTCTTGCTCGGTGAACGCCATGGTGAACGAGTGCACCGGGTCGCTTGAGACGCGTTTGGCCACATTGGCCACCGCCGAGGAGTCAATTCCCCCAGAGAGAAACACTCCCAACGGTACATCGGAAGCCAGATGGCGGCGCACGCTGTCTGCCAGCGCATCCCCCACGTCTTTCTCGGATGCCGCCCCTGGAGCAGGCAATGACGCCTGCGTCCAGTAGCGCTTGCGAACCAGTTCCTGCCCGCCTTGTGCAAAAACCCGCATTTCTCCAGGCCAAAGCGTTTCAATCCCGTCCACGATGGTCTCGGGCGCCACCGTAAAACCATTCCACACCATGCTTGCCACGGCAGAGGGTCGCAACCGCGGCCGATGGAGCAGACCGGACTTCAGGAGCGCGCGAACCTCGGAAGCAAATGCAAAGGACCACGCTCCCGACGGATCGGGGTTGCGCGCCAGGTAAAGTGGCTTGATGCCCAGGGCATCTCGTGCCAGCAGCAGCTCACAACGGCGGGGGTCCCACAGAGCCAACGCAAACATCCCACGCAGATCCTTGACCGCGTCAAAACCACGCAAACTGAGCAGTCTCAACATGGCCGCGGTGTCACCGCTGGACCAGAGCGACTGACCTTGAGCCTCAAGCGCCCCCCGAATGCTCAGGTAGTTGTAGATCTCACCGTTGAGCACGGTCACGTCGCCCCGCTCCGGGTCGATCATGGGTTGAGATGCCGCCGTCGACAAATCGAGAATGGAAAGCCGGCGGTGACCAAGCATCACGCCCCAGCCGCGCGCATCGGCGGGGCCCATCCAAACCCCCTCGCCATCCGGCCCACGGTGGACCATCGCGTCGGTCATGCGCGTGAGCGCCGAGCGGTTGGTGTCACCGACACGCCCCACAATGCCCGCAATGCCACACATCAGGCACGCTCCGTCAGTTCACGCGCAGCCTTTGCCTTGCCCACAACAAGGGCCCGGCGCTGATAAGCCCTCAGGAAACGCCGAAACTCCGGGTTGTCATACCGGGGTTTGCGCTGCAACGCCGCTTTCAGCCAGCCCCACAGCATTGCCGCGCTGCCGAGCAGATACGGCTTCTGGTTGACCCGCGACAGCGCACTTGCCGCCATGAACACAAAGCCGGTCCCCATGAAATACTGGCCAAACCCGTGCCGCATGCGGCCGGTAAAGATACTGTCCTGGCTCGACCCCATGGGACGCAGGTGAACAAACCGCAAGTCAGAATCATCCCAACTGCAGGCCACCCAGCCTTTCATGCGACACAAGTGACAATCGATCCCGTCCCACATGACCTCGCGAACAAACCCGCCAATGGCTTCGAAACAACTCACCCGGTAGAACTTGGTCATGCCCAGCGAAGTCTCGTCGCCATGGCGCTCAGGCACCAGTTCTCCCCCCTCTTCAACGTAAGCCTTGCCACTACAGGTCGCCAGCTTCGGATCCTCAGCCATGCGCTGCATCAGAATCTCGAAGTAGCGGGGAGGCAACCTCAAATCGAGATCCAGCTTGCAGACAAATTCATAGTCCCTGGGGTTGATGGCCTCATAGCCCGAATAAAACGCATCGACCACACCCGGCCCCACAGCACGATGACCGCGGTCCTTTCGAGTAACCACTTGAATCCAGTCGTGCTTGGCGGCGTAGGCCGCGAGTATCCCAGGGGTCGCATCGGTCGAGCCATCGTCCACAATCACCCACCTCGCGGGTCGGACCGACTGGCCGACCACGGTGTCCAGTGTCTGCTGCATGTACTTCGCCTCATTGCGGCAGGGCGAAATCAGGACATAGCCTTGGCTCATAGCAAATTCAGGTCTGGATCTGGATAAAGTGCCATCCAAGCGAGCGAACGGCATTGCGTGGCCGACATGCCGCATGGGCTCCCCTTGCGTCACCCCGCCCTTCGGTTTTGCCCAGAAGACCATCTCCAACTGGCGGGGATACTCACAACATGCAGCAAGTATGCCACCCGTGCCGTTGCGGGGCTGACGGCGCCCGCAGCATGCTCTTCCCTGCCCCTCCGACTGTGCGAATTTGCCCTTCAGCCCGTCAGCGAAGTCCTCGCTGGCTCACTGAAAATAAAACGGTCCCACCCAATCCGCGGGAAGTCGGCGATAAGAATTGTCAAACTGGTTGATATTCGGCTTGCCCCCGTCGGCTCGAACATTCCCCCGCGACGTCATCCGGCGTCCCATGAGAATGAACTCCGTATTGGTTTTCGGCCCGCGGACAAACACGTTGTTCTCGAGAATGACATCCTCCAGCCCTTCCCGACTGCTGTCTGTGTTGTTCTGCGGACTCGCGCCACCGGTGAACGAGTTGTTGTCCGATGGGTCGCCCAGGCGGTTGTTGGCTATCACAATCTGCCGCGATGCCCATGTGCTGCCAGAGACGGCGTAGTCATCGCTGTAGTCGCCCAATCCGCCTGAGTGCACCTTCAGGGCCACGCGTATCCCATCCGACGAGCGCCCCCGAAGTGCGTTGTGCGCGATGAAACCCTTGTGCATGCCCCATATCCGGACCGTATGTTGCTTGGCAGTCCCCATGTCATTGCCCAGAATGACGAAGCGACTGCCTTCACCAGCCAGGTTCATCATGGGATTGGCCGTCGAGCCGCGCACCTTGTTCTCCACGACAAACAACTCTCTCGGCTGGAAGTACTGATTCGCCGCCAGCTTGTGGTGTTCAACAATATAGGCCAACGCACTGGCCAAGTTGATTTGCGCCGGGTAGAACTCGCCAGTCGGCACCTCAAACGTGTTGCGATACAGCAGCAAACGCGACATGGTGACAAACTGCTCGAAACGCTGCCTTACAGTCAGGTCCATGATGGTGATATCGCGCGGAAAGGCCGACGAGGTCGGGTTGATGCCGCCAACGAACACACTGTCCACCATGGGCGCCGGTCCGGCCCCAAAAGCCCCCACCTGAACATTCTCACTCCCGTGCGGAATGCCGATCTTGCCAAAAGACTCGCCGCGTCCCAACAGCACGCGCCGACCACTGTACTCACCGGGTGGTGGCAGCGCTGCGACCCGAGAAGCGCCATCGGGGCACCCCTCAAACCGCCCCGCAGCAGACACGCAAACGGTCTTGGCGCCTGCATAGACCTGGTGGGGATCGAGCACCTTCACGGTCACCATCTTTTCCGAACTCGCGCCAGCTGGATCGGTGGCGCGGACTCGCACCTTGTAAGTGCCTGGCAAGTCAAACACATGGGCAGCCAAAGGCCCGCCGGACTGCGTGTTCTTTGGAAGGCCGGATACAGACCACTTCAAAGCCCGGTCGTCGCCGAAATCGAAGGCGTACCGGATCTGGTGAAAAGGACTCTGAGATGCCCGCCGGGTGGTTGTGGCAGACGCATCAAACATGACAGCCAAGGGGGCGACACCCGTGAGACGGGTTGCTTCAAGCTGCGCATCCACCATTGGCGAAGATTGGGATCCTTCGACCAGCTGCGTTTGCTGGCCACCTGCGGCAGGCTCCGCCACGTTGGCAGCCATGACAGGAACAAACCCAAACAAGCACCCGGCCCCCAGCAATGTTGCCCACCTTATCTGAGGCGCAACAACACCGCACACAGAGCGCACCAACCGCCTTGGGCGGCGCCCTGTTGCAGCGGAAATCCACTGGGCCAGAAGGCCTGAAAAACAAATGGGGTTCATCCGCCACATCATAGATCAGCGCCCCTATCCCATGCCCTGACCCGAAGCTTACGAAAGCCTCCCTTGGCGGCAGAGATTGCCTCTCCGCTGCTTTCTTTCGGCAGAGCCTCTTCCTCTTCAGCCCCCGCACGCCACAGAACAAAACGCTCGAAATGCCCGGCCAAAGCGACACAAGACGCGCTCGACCAAGCACCCCCTCACCCTATCGAGGCAAAACAACGCCCTGCCACCTTGATCACAAGACCTGGCTGAGGCGCCACAGACTGGTCCAAAACGCCACCAAGCCAATGTGTCAGCTTGGTGTCCTTTCCATCCGGACGCTTCGTTTGAGCCGCTCAGGAATGGCAAGCCGTTTCACTGGTAGTAGAAGGGCCCCACCCAATCGGCCGGAAGCAACTGGTACGAGTTGCTGAACTGGTTGATGTTGGGAACCCCTCCATCTGCTCGCGTGTTCCCACGAGAGGTCATTCGCCGCCCCATGAGAATGAACTCCGTGTTCGTGTTGGGCCCACGAACAAAGACGTTGTTCTCCAACACCACGTCTTCAAGCCCTTCACGGCTGCTATCCGTGTTGTTTTGGGGGCTGGCTCCTCCAATGAAGGAGTTGTTGTCCGAGGTATCACCCAGACGGTTGTTGGCTATGACGATCTGTCGGGATGCCCAGGTATCCCGAGAGATTGCATAGTTGTCGTTGTAGTCGCCCAAGCCACCCGAATGGACCTTCAGCGCCACCCGAATCCCGTCCGACGAACGCCCATGCAGCGCGTTGTGTGCGATAAACCCCTTGTACATGCCCCAGATACGGACGGTATGCTGTTGCGCCGTCCCCATGTCGTTACCCATCACGACAAACCGGCTGCCCTCTCCCGCCATGTTCATCATGGGGTTGGAGAGGCTGCCGCGAACCTGGTTTTCCACCACAAACAACTCCCGCGGTTGGAAATACTGGTTGGCTGGCAGGGAGTGGTGTTGGACGATATAGGCCAGCGAACTCGCTATATTGATCTGTGCCGGAATGTACTCACCGGAGGGCGCCTGAAACGTATTCCGATACAACAGCAGACGCGACATCGTCACGAACTGTTCAAACCGCTGAAGAATGTTCAGGTCCATGATGGTGATATCGCGCGGGAACGCAGATGACGGCGGGCTGACGGTGCCCACCAGCACGCTGCTCACACGCGGCAAAGCACCCGATCCAAATGCCCCGACCTGCACGTTCTGGCTGCCATGGGGAATCTCAATGGTGCCAAACGTCTCGCCCCGCCTGAGCAACACACGGCGCCCACTGTAGGCACTCGACCCCGGCAACGACGTCACTCGCGAGGCGCCGCTTGGACACCCTGAAAAATTGGAGGCCGCCGACACGCAAACGGTGGCGCTGCCCGCATAGACCGCATTGGGATCAAGCACCTGCACTGTCACGACGCGGTCAGAGTAACCACCCACCTGATCGGTTGCACGCACCCGCACTTGATAGGTGCCAGGCAAATCATAGACGTGCGCGGCCAAAGGCCCCCCCGATTGAAGATTCTTTGAAAGACCGGAAGCCGGCCAAGTCTGCCCGCGGTCGTCACCAAAACTGAAAGCGTAGCGAACCTGGTGAAAAGGCAATTGAGACCCCAAGCTGGACGTGGTCCGGCTGGCGTCAAACTGAACCGCCAGCGGTGCCGTACCACTGATGCGGGTGGCATCCAACTGAGCGACAACAGATTGGGAGGTTTGCCCCAGCGAAGGCGCCTCACCTTGCGTGCTGCTATCCAATACGTAGTAACCCACTCCTTCATAGCTGTAGGACGAGCTCAGGTTGGCGCGGATACTGTCGCGCTCGCTGGCACTGGTGGTATAGAAATGAAAGCCCTTGCCTGGCACATAGAAGCGGTACAACGGCACCAGACCACCACCGGCCACCTTGCTGCCATAGTAGGCCACCCCTTCGTACTTGAAGACCGAAGAGTTCGCTTGCAGGGAGGCTCGCTCCGCATCACTGATAGTGTAAAAATGAACACCGCTGACGGCGTTGAAGAACCGGTAAACGGGAGAAAGACCAGCAGAAGAGCCTCCAGCCACCCAGAAGGCAGGGCCCTCCAGCCGAAACGGGGACGAGAAGTTGGCCAACAGCCCATCTGCTTCCGCCAAACTGGTGGTGTAGAAGTGAGCATTGGTCCCAGCGTTGTAAAAGCGGTAAGCTGGAACGCCCACCAGCGCAGCTTTCCGCGATACCTCACCCGAGGTGTAAGCCGACTTTGATGCGATGCTCCCGGGCGCAAAGCTCTCCAAAGGCTTGGCTGAGTCAACGAGTTGTGCTTCTGTTTCTGCATCCGCCAGTTCAGCAGACGTCAGCTTGGCGTCTGGAACCGAGCTGGAATCGCCACCCATCCCACTTGCATCTGATGCTGCGGTGGTTGCTTCCGGTGTCGACGGACCCTGGTCGACAGTCTCCCCACCTCCACAAGCGGCCAGCAACACGACCAAGAAACTGGCCGCAGCCCCCGTCACCCAACGATTGTGGGACCTTGATGTCATAAGAATCCTAGCGGAAAAGTCCACAAACCAGCCAAATCGCCAACTGCATTCGCTTTGGAACAAGCCAAGGCGTTGCAACTTCCATGCAAGCTCAGAATGGGCCGTATTGCCACGACGTGCGGTTCAACCGCACCAAGCACAGCCACACCCCGCCTGTCATTGATTTGTCGAGGCCAGTGAAAAAGTATTAAAAAGGGAAAATCAAGTCTATGGCGGCGCTAAAAGCGCCAAACCCATCATTCCAGGGCAGACAACTCTGCACCGCTCCAATAATGGCCAGTTTGACGTACACATCAAACCCAGGGGAATGGTAGGAGACAGGCGGCCATAAAAGACGAATCAACGGGGTATCAATGCGTAATTACCCACCACAAAAAAAGCAACCCGCCACATTGCGTTAATCCAAGTAACAATTCGTTAATAATTTCGATGAGCCGAAGATAGCGAGTGGATTTGAGATCTTATTAACTATTTAGACCACAACTCAAAGAATGACAAGCCCGCACCGCCCGCCAACAAGGGGTCCGCACCAGACCGGTGCGCCATGCACACCAAGGTTCAAGCTCCTCCACGACCAGACCCAATCAAGCCAGGAATTCTCTGCGCTCCAATTGATTTTGATTCACCCGCTGATACACGCCGCCCACCAAATAAAAAGCACCGCATCAACAAACTCAATATTCAAAAAAGATCCAACTATTAGCCCCAAGGCACTCAATGGAAAAAGAACGACTGGCAAGCTCAAAAGAACTTTAATATGCTTTGCACAAAAATCTTCAACACACCACAACCAATAAAATTAATCGGCCAAAAACCACCATCAACCCCAATAGATGAAAACATCCCAGAATCAACGCAGCGCAAGAATTGCCACCCCCACCGAAATCAACAGCGTACCCATAATCCGTGACACAGTGACTGCCTCCCCCAGAAAAAACCAGGCCAATAACATCGTCACCACAAAACCCAAGCCCACGAAGGGATATGCCAAGCTGACGTCAACCTTGGACAACACAAGGAGCCACACCACTGCCGCTGCAAAATAAAGCACGAGACCTGCCATCACCCATGGCTGGAGCAGCACCTGCACCAAACTGCCCAAGCGAAGCCCGCCCGATAGGTTGCGCGCCACTTCTGCGGAGCTCATTCCGAACTTCAGAATAATCTGGGCGAGCGACGTCATCGCCACATTGGCCAAAATCAACAAAATCAATGATCGATTCACAAATTTATCCTCCATTTGAGGGAAAGCCCTTGGCGCACCGCTAATATACTTCCGACATGGAATCGGGATCTGACCTTGCCCAGACTGCACCTGCATTGTGCGTGGATCTGGACGGCACGCTGACACGATCGGATTTGACGTTCGAATCCCTGCTTTCGGCATTGAAAGCCCGACCCTGGATCCTGTTCCTGCTTCCATGGTGGCTGTTTCAAGGGAAAAGCTACTTGAAGACCCAGTTGGCCCGTTTGGTACAACCCGACGCCACCGTCCTGCCCTACCACCCCGACGTCATTGGCCTGATTCAGGATGCGCGTCGACAAGGACGCCTAGTTGCCCTGGTCACCGGCAGCCACATCAGCCTGGCCAAGCGCGTCGCCGACCACCTCCTCTTGTTCGACGAAGTCATGGGCTCCACGCCAAACCAAAACTTGACCGGGCACCGCAAGGCCACAGCTTTGGAAGGACGTTTTGGGAGAGGCCGCTTTGACTATGTGGCCAACAGCAAGGTGGATCTTGCGATTTGGGCCAAGGCAAGTGGTGCCGTCACAGTCAATGCCCCAAAGTCCGTGGTGAGGCAAGTGGCGGCAATGGGTATCGCACATCGCGACATTCCCCCACAAACCACCGGATGGCGCACCTGGCTTAAAGCCATCAGGCTCCAGCAGTGGCTCAAGAACCTGCTTCTGTTCATCCCTGTCGTGACGGCCCACGAAGTGCTGAACCTCCATGCGATGACCGGGGCGGTCTTGGCTTTTGTGTGCTTCGGCCTCCTGGCATCTGCCACCTATCTCATCAATGACATGCTCGATCTTGAGGCAGATCGACATCACCACAAAAAACGCCACCGACCTTTCGCTTCAGGCGCGATAAGCCTGCAGGCGGGGGTTGCAGCCGTAGCCGGTCTCTTTGCCATGGGATTGGTACTGGCCTGGAACCTGTCGAACGGGTTTCAACTTGCCATGGCGGCCTACCTGGTTTGCACGCTGCTCTACTCACTCCGACTCAAACGTTTTGCCAGCCTGGACGTCATCGTGCTGGCGGGTCTATACACACTGCGCATCATTGCAGGTGCCTTCGCGGCCAATATCAGTCTTTCGTTCTGGCTACTGGCGTTCTCGATGTTCATCTTTCTATCGCTGGCCATGGTCAAACGGGTGGCCGAACTGGTCGAGGTACAGAAAGATGAGCTTGTGTCAGGCAAACCCCAGAGAAAGCTCCGTGGGCGCGAATACTCGACCCAGGATATTGGCATGCTTCAAGCGATGGGGGCAGCGAGCGGCTACCTGGCCGTGTTGGTGCTGGCGCTATACATTCACAGTCCGGAAGTGGTCACCCTGTATCGAACGCCCCAGTTGCTTTGGCTTATTGCCCCTTTGATGTTGCTCTGGGTCACGCGTTTGTGGATGGTCACATCGAGAGGCTTTATGGATGAAGACCCCATTTTCTTTGCAGTCAAGGATCCTGAAACCTGGGCCACAGGCGCCTTGGTCGCAGGGATCTTGACCGCAGCAACCTCGCTGCAGCTGTGATGACTCCGATCAACACCCCTCTTTGGTGTCAGCTTGCCCTCCTGTGCGGACGGCGTCGGCGCATAGTCCCAGCGTTGGAGCGACCATGAAGACGATCGATTCCACGCCACCACATGAAGAGCTGAGAACCACCAACACCTTCTTCCTGATTCTGCTGTTGGCACTGGTACTTCGTGTGGTGTGGGCATGGTGGGTGCCCGTGGTTCCCGTGTCCGACGGTGAGGCCTACGACACCTTTGCCAAGAACTTGGTCCAACATGGCACTTTCGGTTGGTCTGCTGAAGAACCCACTGCCTTCTGGCCTCCCGGCACGACCTTTCTTCATGCCACCCTTTTCTGGTTGCTTGGCATTCGATACGAACCCATTGTCGCCACCAACATCGCCCTCTCGTTGGGCATCATCTGGCTCACCGCCCGCTTGGCCTCACGTTTTTGGGGCCAGAGAGTGGCAATCACAAGCGCGCTTATTCTCGCGGTCTGGCCCACGCTCGTGATGTACCCCACCATCCTTGCAAGTGAACTGCCATTCCTGTTCCTGACCTTGCTGGCCATGGACATGTGGTTTCACCCACGCAATGAGGGGCATGCCTCATGGGCGTGGTGGGCAGGGCTGATACTCGGCCTGGCCTCTTTGGTGCGGCCTCAAGCACTGCTCTTACCTGCTGTCTTTGCCACCGCTTTCGTCCTGACCCACAAGCGCCCGACCTCTGCCACCAAAGCGCAATTGAAGTGGATTGCTGCGTCGGCGCTGGTCATGGGCATGGTGGTTGCCCCTTGGGTCTGGAGGAATCATCAGACCTACAACGAGCCGCTTCTCACGACCAATGGCGGCATCACCTTGTGGATGGGCAACACCCCTGGCACCGATGGACGCTACATGCCAATGCCAGAGTCACTCAGTCACCTGCCGGGAAATGAAAAGGCGCGGGTGCTGGCAAATGAAGCCAAAGCCTACATCCTCGCTGACCCAGTCGCATTCTTGGGTCGCGCCGCGACCAAGCTTCTCATCCTTTACAACAACGAATCCGTCGGCGTCAGTTGGAATGGCAAGGGCATACAGGCGGCTTTTGGTGAGTCTTGGGAGCTCAAACTCAAACGCATGACCCAGGCAACATGGGCATTGCTGTTTGTACTGGCTTTGGTGGGTCTGTGCGCATCGCTGTACAAAATCGGCTGGATCAAAACGCTGTTCTCTCCGCTGAGCTTGAGCGTGGCCTATTTCACCGCCATTCACATGGTCGTGGTGTCTCAAGAACGGTACCACCTCGCATTTGCTGGCCAACTGGCCATCTTCTCCGCTCTGGGGCTGACCACCTTGCTTTCCTGGCTGCTCAAGAGAAACCAGCCACCGAAAACCAAACTCGCTCCGTGACCCTTCAAAAGTGCCCCACCTATGTCAATTGACACCTCGCTCGGCCCTGCAGCCATCAAGCAGATGGCCACCAAGCTGTATGCGGACACGGGCACACTGAAAGCCCGGCTGATGCAGCGCTACAGGTCCTACATCTGCCCACTGCAGGAGGTGATCCGGGAAGTTCCACCGAAAGCTTCGGTCATGGATGTGGGATGCGGGCATGGCCTCCTGCTGAACCTGCTGGCCCATCTGGGGCGCATACGACGCGGCCACGGATTCGACATGGCCCGCCCCGCCGTGGAGGTCGCCAACACGGTTGCCAAAATCCACTCTTTTGCACCCGATGTGGAATTCGAGGTCAGATCGGTGGAGCAAGGAATTCCCCGGCTTGGCTTTGAGATCGTCACCGTGATTGACGTCCTTCACCACATTCCTGATGCGCACAAACATTCTTTTGTCTGCGATCTGTGTGAGGCCGTACCCAACGGCGGGCGCTTGATCATCAAAGACATGGTGGTCAAGCCGCGCTGGCGGGCCTTGGCCAACCAGATCCACGATCTGGTCATGGCAAGGCAATGGGTCGAGCAAGTTGGCCCGGAGAGCATCGAAACATGGGCAGCGGAAAAGGGTTTGCGGGTCGTGAGGCGCGGCACCTTCAACACGCTTTGGTACGGCCATTGGCTGCTGGTGTTACAGAAGGGTGGCGCGGAGCCTGGTTAACCGGTTTTGACAACCTGTCCGCCAGCGGATGGCTGCAGATCTGCGACTCAAACCACTGGGGCCTGGACAAAGATCGATGGGTTTGAAAGAGTGCCGAGTGAGCTGTGCGAAGTCTCGCGGCAGGCACTCGCCCCCATGGTCAACATAGAGAAGGCTAGTGTGATGT
>JAWKYI010000023.1:0-36321 GCA_041396525.1 Burkholderiaceae bacterium | reverse complement strand
AATGGATGGTGTTCCCGGCATCAGCTTCCCCGGCATTGCTCCTGGAGAGACTTTCACATACCGCTTCAGGGTGGAGCAGAGCGGCACCTATTGGTACCACTCACACTCGGCCATGCAGGAGTTGACGGGTATGTATGGCGCCATCGTGGTCGAACCCGCAGGAGGCGATGCGATCCGTTCCGACCGGCAACACGTCGTGTTGCTGTCAGACTGGACCGACGAAGACCCCATGCGCGTATTTTCCAAGTTGAAGTCGCAGAGCGACTACTACAACCGCTTGCAACCTACAGCTGCAGACTTCTTTCGAGATGCATCGCAAGATGGCCTGAAATCGGCCATCACTCGGCGAAAGATGTGGAACAACATGCGCATGAATCCGACCGATTTGGCGGATTTGTCGGCGGACACATTGACCTTCCTCATGAACGGCACCACGCCCGCCGGCAACTGGAACGGACAGTTCAAGAAAGGCGAGCGAGTGCGACTGCGCTTCATCAATGGCGCGGGCAATTCGTTCTACGACGTGCGTATTCCAGGTTTGAAGTTGACGGTGGTTCAAGCCGATGGCGTCAACGTAGAGCCTGTGACGGTTGATGAGTTCCGCTTCGGTCCGGGAGAGACCTACGACGTGTTGGTTGAGCCAAAGGACGACGTTTACACGATCTTTGCGCAGTCCATGGACCGTTCTGGCTATGCCCGTGGAACGCTAGCCACACGCCCAGGCCTCGAAGCGCCGGTCCCAGCTCTGGACAAACCGCAATGGCTGACGATGGCCGACATGATGGGTTCCATGGGCGGCGGGATGGCGGGCATGGCGCACGGGGGTCCGATGAACATGGGCGCCAACGAAGGGATGCAGGGTATGGCTGGAATGGCCGCCATGCAGGGTATGAACCACGGGGGCATGGCCATGGACCACAGTCAACATGCGATGCCCTCAAGCGGATCACTGGCAACTCCCAGTACCCAAGCTCGACATGCGCGCACCGAATACGGAGCCAGCACCGACATGCGGGTGGACATGGCGAGAGCCAACCTTGACGACCCGGGTATCGGGCTGCGGAACAACGGTCGACGCGTCCTTACGCTGGCCGATTTGCACACCGTCGGCGGGGCCATGGACTCACGAGGCGCTGAGCGTGAAGTTGAGCTGCATCTCACAGGGAACATGGAGCGCTATACCTGGTCATTCGATGGGCTGGAATTCGGGCAATCCACCCCGGTGAAGTTCAACGCATGGCGAGCGCGTCAGGGTGATTCTGCACAACGACACCATGATGACCCATCCCATGCACTTGCACGGCATGTGGAGCGAGCTGGAAACACCTGACGGAAGTTTCAAGCGCGCCGTCACACCATCCCAGCTTCAACCGGCGCAGCGAGTCAGCTTCCTGGTCACCGCTGATGCCATGGGCCGCTGGGCCTGGCATTGCCACCTGATGTTCCATATGGACGCAGGCATGTTCCGCGAAGTGCTGGTGTCCTGATCAACCCACTAAATTAGGTAATACGAAATGAACTTCAAGAAAAACTGGTTGGCCGCCGCGGTCACGGTCTTTGGTGCGGGCGCAAGTGGCTGCCCGTTACTACGTCAACGCATACCCCATCGGCCGTTGCGGAGATGCCATCGATGCCAAGTATGATCACAGCAAGATGGGGCACGACGCCTCCAAGCCCACAGCGGCGGCCATGGCTGGCATGGACCACGGGGCTGGAACTCCAGCAGGAAACGGCACCTTGAACATGCCGGCGATGCCAGGCATGGATCACAGCAAGATGGGGCAGGGAACTTACCCAGCAAATGCCGCCCATGGCTGGGATGGACCATGAAAGCGCGCCTTCAGCTGCCAAAGAAGCCATGGATATGGGCACGATGGACCATGGCGACATGCGGATGCAAGGGGGCGCCGCACCTGCTGACGCTCGCGACCCTCATGCTTACTCGGGCGGCAATACTGGAAGATGGTCCGTATAAGCCGGCAGGCCCACGCAAACTCAAACTCGCCGACGAACACAACTTCAGTGCAGTGACCATCAACCGTCTCGAGCGCAGTTTCAGCGATGGCGGGAACGGAACCGCATACGACGGACAGGCCTGGTTTGGGCGGGACTACAACCGGGTGGTCATCAAAGCCGAGGGCGAGGTTGCCAACGGCAAGCTGGAGGAAGCGCGCACCGAGCTGCTGTGGGGTCATGCCATTGCAACACATTGGGATACGCAACTCGGGCTTCGTCAAGACAGTGGCGTGGGCCCCAATCGCACCTGGCTCGCGGCAGGTGTTCAAGGTCTCGCACCGTACTGGTTCGAAGTCGATGCCGCCGCCTATGTTGGCGATGGCGGGCGCGGTACAGCGCTTCGCCTGGGTACCGAGTATGAGCTGCTCTTGACCCAGAAGTTGATTCTGCAACCCCGTGCCGAGGTGAATATCTACGGCAAGGATGACGCCGAGAGAGACATTGGCCGAGGCATCATCCAACGGTGTGCTGGGATTGCGGTTGCGTTACGGAATTCAACAAACAGTTTGCCCCATACATCGGCGTAGAGCGCAGTGCCAAATTTGGTCGTACTGCTGACATGGCCCGTGCTGCCGGTGAAAGCAGTGGCGACACGAGCTGGGTTGCAGGTGTTCGGTTCTGGTTCTGATTTCCCCACGGCAATGCTTGTTCAAGCAAGCCAAGTTTCTTTGTTTTACTAACTTTGAGGTTTTATGAAAAAAAGCAGTTTCTATTTTGGTTCTGGGTGCGCTGCCGGTTTTTGCACTGGCGGCCGGTGCACACGTGACGGTGGTCATGCAATGCCTGGCATGGAGAAGGGAATGGCGGGTATGCAGAAGTCTGCAGCAACCGAGTCTTCTATCGGAAAGCCGGTGATGCTTCCAAGGTCAGTCGAACCATCGAAGCTTCAATGGACGACACCAGTGCGCTTCACCCTTTCGAAGCAGATCGCGGTAAAAGCAGGAGAGACCATCAGGTTTTTTGTCAAGAACGGGGGGCTGCGTTGCACGAGATGGTCAATGGATCAATGGAGGACATGAACCGCTATTGCTGCCATGATGCAAAAGATGCCAGACATGAAGCACGCTGAGCCCAACATGGTGACACTGCAGCCAAAGCCAACGCGGCGGTATCGTCTGGGAAGTTTTCAAAGGCGGGTGCTGATTTCTGCATGCTTGATTCCGGGGCATATGGAAGCAGGAATGGTCGGAAAAGTCAGCGTGGAGTGAGAACGTCAACCGATGGGGGTGCGGCGATGCACGGGACGGTTCACGCGTCAGTTCCAAATTCCTGCGCCCGTCGGAAGTAGAGAGTGGGGAAGTGTTTCACACGGTATTCGGTCCAGTGACTCGTTCGGTCAACAGCCTCTGGGCGTGCTCGCTGGTGTATTGGCCGCATTCAACCAGTCGGCGCAACAACCCGATATCAAAGAGTAGCAATTGGGAAACCTCAACGCGGTCGCTGCCGACAAAGTGTGCGACCACCGCTCGGATCAATTGCTCACCCATCAGTTGGCCTAGAAGGTGAAAGGCTATTGCTCCGGAGACCTGTCGCGCTGCGCTCCCCTCGGTCCTTGGGAAGTCCACACGGTCAAGGCCTGACGTGCAGCGCCTTTTTTCTCATGAGTCGGACGATACGATGCATCCGTAGGGCCTGCGCTTGCTCTAGCATAACGTGCCACTCGCGGCGGGCGACGTAGATGAGGTCACTGTGTACGAAGCTCTGGCGCATTTGTATGCGCAGCACGCATCGTTGAGGTGCTTCGGCTCCTGGGGCGCGTGAGCCACACACAGAAGCTGCCCTGATGGACATTAAGCGCTTCGCACATTAGATTGACCGACCAGGCTTTTCGGTTTTTCGCTTCATAGGCGAACTTTACTTCGGCTCCTTTGCGAAGTTGGCTGTGGTTTTTTCAAGATGTCGCGCATCATCTTTAGCTTGGCCACCACCTTGCGCACCGTCAGTAGCGTTCCGATGCAGGAATTGGAGTACATTTCCGCCATGCGTATCTGGCTGGTCCTGATCTTGTCTGCATCGTTTGCCCTTCAAGGGTGGGCATCGACGCGGATTTCGAGCGTGTCTTGCGACATGGGGATCGAAGTGGCTGCGCCCATTTTGATGTCTGATGGCAGTGCGCAGACAGCCGCCTTGGACGTGGAGTCGGACGATTGCTGCAATGACACCGCCACGTTTCTCCGTACAGGGCAGCTCTGCAAAACCGGACAAGACTGTCATGTGCCAGTCTCGGCATTTCTCGTATCACCACCGCAGGGCACCGCTACCCATCTGAGCCTGCCTGTTCCCGCAGCCTCAACGCCTGCGGAGCTTTTAGCCCTGCCTTTCGCCGTCTGGCGTCCCCCCACCTCCTCCTGACCCCAACGCAATGGGTCGATGCTGCGTGATGCAGCATCGAGTACTGCATCGCTCGTGCGGGCGCTGTGCTGTCACTGGAGTTCTCTCATGTTTCAATATGCGGCACCTTTGTGTGGTGCCATGTTCTTCGCGTTCTTGGGTCCACAGAAGGCTTTGGCTCAGCTGACTCAGCTGGAGCACGTTGCTGCCGTTGGTGCCAACACGCCTTTGAATCTGTCGGATGCGTTGCAAGCGGCGGAGGTTCGCTCGCAAAGCCTGCCGGCTTTGGAGTGGAAGGCGATTGCAGCTCGCCAGCGCGCAGTTGCGGCAAGGCAACTACCCGATCCTGTTTTAAGGTTCGGATTGGACAATGTCCCTGTTGAGGGCGGGTCGGGCCAACGTTTCACGCGTGAGCCAACCACCGCGCGCAGCATCGGCATCGTCCAGGTGTTGCCTGGAATGGCAAAACGCGAAGCCAGGCGCGAACGCTTCGAGCAGGAAGCGGCACTGGCCCTGAGCCGGCGTGACTTGCAGCGCAGCGAGTTGCGTCAAGCCACAGCCATGGCCTGGTGGACGCTGCGTGCTGAATTGCAGCGGCAGACGCTGCTGGCAGCACAGCGCGAGGAAGCGGGCCTGACTGTGGCTGCGGCCGAAGCCGCCTACCGGGCGGGGCGCGGCTCGCAGTCGGATGTGTTTGCGGCGCGTGCGTCGTTAGTGGCCTTGGACGACCGACGTCTGATGGCGCAAACCCGGTTGAGACGGCACGTAGCGCGCTGCGCCGCTGGATCGGCGAAAAGCCGAAGCGACGCTGGCTGAACCACCCGCGCTGGACCGCGATCCCATGAGCGCTCAGGCTGCTGTGTGGCAGGCAGGGGATCCCGAGCTTCGCGCCGCAGCGGCGCGCGAGTCGGTGGCCGAGTCGCTCGCCACGCTGGCCCGCGAGGACGCGAGGCCTGACTGGAGCGTGGACCTGCGATTCGCCCAGCTGGGTTCGCGCTTTGACAACAAGGTGTCGCTGGGCTTTTCGGTGCCGCTGCGCTGGGACACCGCCAACCGACAGGATCGCGAAGTGGCAGCACGCCGCGCTGAGGTGGAACAGGCCAGGGCCGACACCCAAGAGCTGCAGCGTAGCCGGCTAGCCGATGTCGATCGCTGGCGGCACGGCTGGCGCTTCGGCCTGCAACGCCTGCGCCTGATCGATGAGCAGGCTTTGCCGGTGCAGATCGCCCGGGCTCAGGCGGCTTTAGGCGCCTACCGCGCCGGCAGCGGGTCACTTCAATCGGTGCTGGACGCGCGCCAGGCCGAGCTGTCGTTGCAGCTCGAGCGCCTTCAAATCGAACTCGAAACCGCGGCCGACTGGACGCGGCTAGATGCCCTCAACCTGCCGACAGAGGTTTCCCCATGAAAAACAATCGAATACGCACGACCCTGTGGGTGGGCGCGGCCATCTTGGCGCTGGGAGGCATCGGCGCTGGTGCCTGGTGGCTGGGCATGACCCAGGGCATGGCCATGATGACGACGCCGCAAGCGGTGGCCCAAGCCTCAGAAGACCCCAGCCAGTGGACCATTCCGCAAGGCGAAGAGGCGACCCGCCGGCACATCCGGGACGGCATCAAGGCTGGCGATACGGACCCTGTGACCGGGCGCACGGTGCTGAACTACCACGACCCCATGGTGCCAGGCAAAACTTCGATGCGCCCGCCAAGTCGCCCTTCATGGACATGATGCTGGTGCCGCGTTATGCCGGCAGCGACACCGCCGACAGCAGCAGCGTGACCGTGAATCCGCGCATCCAGCAAACCTGGGCTTGCGCACCGCGGTCGTGACCGAAGGCGCGCTGACGACAGAAATCAGCGCCATCGGCTCGGTGGTGTGGAACGAGCGCGACCAGGTGCTGGTGCAGGCGCGCGCCACGGGGTTTGTGGAAAAGCTGTTTGTGCGCGCAGCGCTGGACCGCGTGGCCAAGGGCGCGCCGGTGGCCGAAATCTATGTGCCCAGCTGGATTGCGGCGCAAGAGGAATACCTTGCGCTCACGCGCATGCAGGGTGCCGACCTGGCGCCGCTGCGAGATGCGGCGCGCCAGCGCATGCAGCTCGCAGGCATGGACGCGGCGCAGGTGACTGCGGTGGTGAGCTCTGGCCAGTTGCAGCCGCGTTCACGCTGCGCTCGCCGATCGCGGGGCACCGTGACCGAGCTGATGCTGCGCGAAGGCGCCACCGTCATGTCGGGCGCCACGCTGATGCGCGTTCAGGGCACAGCCACCGTGTGGGCAGAAGGTGAGGTGCCCGAGAGCCAGGCCAGGCTGCTCAAACCTGGCGCCGTGGTGAGCGCCTCCAGCCCGGTGTCGCCGGGCGAAGTGTTTGAAGGACGGGTGCAGGCGCTGCTGCCCGAGGTCAACAGCTCCACCCGCACGCTCAAGGCCCGCATGGAGCTGCAAAATCCCAGCGGTCGGCTGGTGCCTGGGATGCTTGTGCAGATGCGGTTTGCCCAAACTCCAGCAAAAAGCCTGTTGCTGGTACCCAGCGATGCGGTGATCCACACCGGACGGCGCAGCGTCGTGATGTTGGCCGAGGACGGCGGGCGATTCCGTCCGGTGGAGGTTCGTACTGGCCAAGAGTCGGGCGGACAGACCGAGATCCTGAGCGGCTTGATGGCCGGACAGACTGTGGTGCGCTCGGGCAACTTCCTGATCGACTCCGAAGCCAGTCTGCGTGGACTGGAGGCCAAGCTCAACCAGGAGCCTGCCTCGCCCACCGCCATGGTCTACAGCACCGACGCGGTGATCGACGAGTTGGCGGGCAACACGGTCACGCTCACCCACCCGCCGATTCCCGCACTCAAATGGCCGCAAATGCAGATGGATTTCCTATTGCCCGAGCGCAGCCAGCAACCGCGCTCGATGGCCGCAGGTGACCGGGTCAAGATCGAGTTCCGTATGCAGGAGGCCGATATGCCCCAGATCACGCGTATCGAGGTGGTCGCACAGGAGCCTGCCAAATGATCGCGCGCCTGATCCACTGGAGCATCGCCAACCGCTTTCTGGTGCTGCTGGCCAGCGCCATGATCACGGTCTGGGGCGTGGTCTCGATGCTGCGCACGCCGCTGGACGCCTTGCCCGACTTGTCGGACACGCAGGTCATCATCCGCACCACCTGGCCCGGGCAGGCGCCTCAGATCGTGGAGAACCAGGTCACCTACCCGCTCACCACCACCATGCTGTCGGTGCCTGGGACCAAGGCGGTGCGTGGCTTCTCCATGTTTGGCGACAGCTTTGTTTACGTGCTGTTTGATGATGGCGTGGACCAGTACTGGGCGCGTTCCCGGGTGCTGGAGTACCTGAACCAGGTGCAGTCGCGCCTGCCGGCCACCGCGAGCTCGTCGATCGGGCCCGACGCCACGGGGGTGGGCTGGATCTACCAGTACGCGCTGGTGGATCGAAGCGGACAGCAAGACCTGGCGCAGCTGCGCTCGCTGCAAGACTGGTTTCTGCGCTACGAACTCAAGACCGTGCCCGATGTGGCCGAAGTCGCCAGCGTGGGGGGCATGGTCAGGCAGTACCAGATCGTGCTCGACCCCGACAAGCTGCAGGCCTACGGCATCACCCAGCGCATGGTGAGCGAGGCGGTGGGACGAGGCAACCAGGAAGCGGGGGTCGGTCGTGGAACTCGGCGAAGCCGAGTACGCGGTGCGCGCCAACGGTTACCTGAGCTCGCTGGACGATTTCCGGGCCATCCCGCTGATGAGCAGCGCCGCTGGCGTCGCGGTCACGCTGGGTGATGTGGCGCGGGTGCAGCTGGGGCCGGAAATGCGGCGTGGGATCGGCGAGCTCGATGGCGAGGGCGAAGCGGCTGGTGGCGTGATCGTGATGCGATCCGGCAAGAACGCACTTGACACGATTCGCGCAGTAAAGGCCAAGCTGGTCGAACTGCAGAAGGCTGCCCAAAGGGGTGGAGATCGTGCCGGTGTACGACCGCTCCGGCCTGATCGAACGCGCGGTGAGCAACCTGGGCTTCAAGCTTCTGGAGGAGTTCCTCGTGGTGGCGCTGGTGTGTGCGGCGTTTCTGTTTCACCTTCGCAGCGCGCTGGTGGCCATTGTCTCGCTGCCCTGGGTATCCTCATGGCGTTCATCGTCATGCAGCAGCAGGGGGTGAATGCCAACGTGATGTCGCTGGGAGGGATCGCAATCGCCATCGGTGCCATGGTGGATGCTGCGGTGGTGATGATCGAAAATGCCCACAAGCACTTGGAGCGCTGGACCCATCAACACCCCGGGCAATTGCTGAAAGGTGAGCTGCGCTGGCGGGTGGTGGGCGAGGCGGCGGCCGAGGTCGGGCCGGCGTTGTTCTTCTCGCTGCTCATCATCACCTTGAGCTTCATCCCGGTGTTCACACTGGAGGCGCAGGAGGGGCGTCTGTTCTCGCCACTGGCTTACACCAAGACCTACGCCATGGCGGCGGCCGCTGGCCTCGCGGTGACACTGATTCCGGTGCTGATGGGCTACCTTATTCGGGGGCGCATTCCCAGTGAGATGGCCAACCCGCTCAACCGCGCGCTGATCGCGGTATACCGACCCTTGCTCAATGCCGTGTTGAAAGCACCACGCACGACCTTGATAGCCGCAGCGCTGCTGTTGGCGCGAGCTTGTGGCCGCTGCAGCACGTGGGCAGTGAATTCACCGCCGCTGGACGAAGGGGACCTGCTCTACATGCCGACCGCTTTGCCCGGGCTATCCGCGGGCAAAGCGGGAGAGCTGCTGCAGCAGACCGACCGCCTGATCAAGACTGTGCCCGAGGTGTTGAGTGTTTACGGCAAGGCGGGCCGTGCCGATAGCGCCACCGACCCGGCGCCACTGGAGATGTTCGAGACCACGATCCAGTTCAAACCTCGCGAAGAGTGGCGCCCCGGCATGACGCCGCAGAAACTGGTCGAAGAGCTGGACCGAACGGTTCGGGTGCCTGGTCTGTCGAACATCTGGGTGCCCCCCATACGCAACCGCATCGACATGCTCGCCACGGGCATCAAGAGCCCAGTTGGCGTGAAGGTGGCGGGCCCTGAGCTCGCCACCATCGACCGGCTGACTGCGGAAATCGAGGCCGCGGTGAAACCGGTTGAGGGGGTGAGCAGTGCGCTGGCCGAACGCTTGACCGGTGGGCGCTACATCGACGTCAACATCCGCCGTCCTGATGCCGCGCGCTTTGGAATGAACATCGCCGACGTGCAGGAGGTGGTCGCAGGCGCCGTAGGTGGCATGAACATCGGTGAAACGGTGGAGGGCCTGCAGCGCTACCCGATCAACCTGCGCTATCCGCGCGAGCTGCGCGACTCACTTTCCAAGCTGCGCGCACTTCCCATGATTGCGGCCAACGGCCAGCGCCTGGTGCTCTCTGATGTCGCCGACCTGCGCATCAGCGACGGACCGCCCATGCTTCGTAGTGAAAACGCGCGGCTGGCAGGCTTCGTATACGTGGACATCCGCGGTCGCGACCTGAGGGGTGCAGTGCTGGACATGCAACGTGCGGTGAGCCAGCAGGTGATCCTGCCCCCGGGTTACTCGGTGTCGTGGTCGGGGCAGTTCGAGTTTCTGAGCGTGCCAGTGCCAAACTGAAGTTGGTAGTGCCTTTCACCCTGCTCATCATCTTTGTGCTGCTGTACCTCACTTTCCGGCGTTTCGACGAAGCCCTGCTCATCATGGCCACCCTGCCGTTCGCGTTGCTCGGCGGCATTTGGTTGCTATGGCTGCTCGGGCACAACCTGTCGGTGGCCAGTGCAGTGGGCTTCATTGCGTTGGCCGGCGTCTCGGCGGAATTCGGCGTGATCATGCTGCTCTACCTAAAACAGGCGTGGCAGGCGCGGCTGGATGAAGGAAAGGACACCGACGCTGATTTGCTTGACGCTATTCGCGAAGGAGCGGTGCTGCGCGTGCGGCCCAAGGCCATGACAGTGGCGGTGATCGTGGCCGGCTTGCTGCCACTGTTCTGGGGCGCAGGCACCGGCAGCGAGGTGATGCAACGAATTGCCGCACCCATGGTGGGCGGCATGATCAGTGCGCCGCTGCTGTCGATGTTTGTGGTGCCGGTGGTGTACCGGCTGATGCGCAGAAGAGCAGTCAAGCCGGCGCCAGCCTCTGTTGGGAGACTCTAGATGCAAAGACGTGAGATTCTGAAGGCGTTGGCTGCGGCACCGCTGACTTACTTGCCAGCAAGTCATGGTCAACCTGTCTCGCCACCCGCCTTGCGCGCTGCGCCCGCAGTCGTTCGCGCGGCGGGCCAGGCAGCGCTACCCGTGTGGGCCTATGGCGGAGAAATCCCAGGGCCTGTGCTTCGCTACCAGCGTGGCGACGTTGTGGACCTGGAGCTGGACAACGCGTTACCGGAGGCCACCACCATTCACTGGCATGGCATGCGCCTGCCCAACGCCATGGACGGCGTGCCGCACCTGACGCAGCTGCCCGTTGAGCCAGGTCGGCGCTTTCGCTACCGCTATGCACTCCCGGATGCCGGCACCTTCTGGTATCACCCGCACCTGGGTACAGCCGAGCAGGTGGAGCGTGGCCTGGCTGGTGTGCTCGTGGTCGAGGACGATGAGCCGCCGGCTGTCGACCTGGATGTGGCGTGGCTACTGGATGACTGGCGGCTGGACTCCGAGGGCCGAGTCGCCGAGGACTTCTACAACTTCATGGACGTGTCGCACGCTGGACGTCTGGGGCAGCTCTTGACGGTCAACGGTCAGTTGCAGCCGAGTCTCCCATTGCAGACGGGCCAGCGATTGAGATTGAGGCTGGTGAATGCGGCCAATGCACGCATCCTCGCGCTGGAGCTTCGCGGCATGCGGGCTTGGCTTATCGCGCGCGACGCCGTGCCCACCGATGAGGCCATTGCGTGGGAAGGGCCCCTGATCCTGGGCCCGGGCATGCGGGCAGACGTGATCGTCGATGCCGATGCCGCGGGAGAGTTTTTCCTGGTGGATCGGTTTGGCCGAGGTGAGAGAACGCTCGGTAGCCTCAATGTGTCTGGTCGAAGAACGACCGCGTTGCGGCCAAACCCTCAACCGGCGAGGCGTGCGCCATTGCCGAACCGGTGCTGGCTGGAGCCAGCGAGCAGACCTTGGGTTTGGCGGGGGCATGATGAGCATGCAGGGCTGGCCCAGGGACCCATGGACTGATCGCTTGGCGCGCAAGCTGCGCCGCCTCGGTGGTGCGCGCGAAGCTGATCCGGTCTGGACCATCAATGGTGAGGCGCACATGGGTCAACATGACGCCCATGCACCCGTCTTTCGGTGCCTGTGGGTCGCAGCGTGCGGGTGACGCTGCAGAATCCAACCGCTTTTGGCATCCCATCCACTTGCACGGGCACCATGTGAAGGTCCTGGCGCGAAATGGGCAGAAGCTCGACACGCCTTCTTGGCGCGACACGGTGTTGCTGGCGCCCAGGGACTCGCTGGAGCTGGCGTTTGTGGCAGACAACCCAGGCAAATGGCTGGTTCATTGCCATGTGCTGGAGCACCACGCGGAGGGATGGGCGCTGTGTTTGCGGTGACTTGACCAAGTGCGCTGTCATGACATCCGGTTGCGAAGACGTGCCGATCGGAAAGAGCTGCCCAAGTGTTCGAAACTTCATACCTGTCAAGCCCCTGGTTGTTGACGACCTTGTGGTGATTTCCTGCGCTTGATCGGCACGGTGGGTAGGGGCAGACAAACCCTTACTAGGCTAGGCCCTGTAGCGTCTCGATCAAGGGACATTTGACGTTGCCCATTGAAGCTGAGCAACGATCGACCAGATCGACCAAGGCCGTTTCAATGCGCTGGAGGTCGACCAGCTTCGCGCGCACGTCTGCCAGCTTCAACTCTGCTTGCTCTCGAGCTTCGTTGCAGTTGGCGCCATCTTCCAAAGTCAACAGCTGCGCGATCTCATCCAGACTAAACCCCAATCGCTGTGCTGACTTGATGAAACGCACCCGCCCCAGATCTTGCTGGCCATATCGGCGCACGCTGCCAGGCTGTCGCTCGGGCTCTTGCATCAGGCCCTTGCGTTGGTAAAAGCGGATGGTTTCAACACCGACCTGCGCCTCGGTGGCGAGAGCGCCGATGGTCAGATTCTCAAAATATGGGTGCATGGCGCTTGACTCCGTACCTAAGTACAGAAGTATCCTGCAGCCATGAGCACCATGCAAACCAAGACGTTTAGCGACAAGACGGGGCTTCGCAGTCTGATGACTGGCGGGCTTGCAGCGCTGCTGGCGTCCACTTGTTGCCTGGGGCCGCTGGTTTTGATTGCGCTCGGATTTTCAGGTGCTTGGATCAGCAATCTCACTGCTTTGCAGCCCTACCAACCGATCTTCATCGGGGTGGCATTGGTCGCATTGTTCATGGCTGGGAAACGCATATGGCGTCCTGTAGCCGAGTGTGCGCCGGATGAGCTCTGTTCAGTACCGCGCGTGCGGCTGGGCTACCAAGTCCTCTTTGTTGGGGTTTGCGCGCTGCTGCTCACGGCACTGGTTCTCCCGCTTGTCGCGCACTGGTTTTACTGAAAGGAAGCTCCATTGAAACCCCCCTCACTATCGCACGCAAGAAGCGTTCTGACTTCTGCAGGGATGGCCGTCCTCCTCGTGAGTGCATCCTTCTTGGCCAGCGCAGCCACAAGGTCTGTGACTTTGGCCATTCCCACCATGGACTGCCCGGTGTGTCCGCTCACTGTGAAACGTGCCTTGTCCAAGGTGCCAGGTGTCAGCCACGTGGAGGTGAGTTATGAAAAGCGGCAAGCAGTGGTGACGTTTGACGACACCAAATCCGACGTCTTTGCGTTGACCGAGTCCACCAAGAACGCGGGTTACCCCTCCACCATGGTGGAGACAGCAAAGTGACGACCGTCATGCTGGAGTCCACACTGACGTGTCCCGAGTGTGGGTTCTCCAAGAGCGAGACGATGCCCACGGATACTTGTCAATGGTTCTACGAATGCACCCATTGCCACGTGGTGCTGAAGCCGCTAGCAGGCGATTGTTGCGTGTACTGCTCTTATGGCTCAAATGCCTGTCCACCGGTCCAGGAAAACGGCAAACAGAACGGGTGTTGCGGGTAGTAGTTCATCCATGAAACAACTCCCCGACTTGGGTGCTTTCGGACGTGCGCGCGCTGCCTGCCACGAAGAGGCCGTTAGGTACAACGACTCTCGCTGAACTGAATGCCAGCTGTACGATTTACGGCTGTCATTGAGCGTCCGGGAGCAGGTTGGCACCGCATCGCCGACGTCTTCCCCATGCCCTGAACTTAAGGTTTCGACCCCGTGGTCGCCCGGCATGCCGAAAATCAGCTTTTCGTAGAGTCAGTTCCCCAAGGCGAATTTGCTTCGATATTGAGCATCCAAGCAAAGCCGAAATGCTTGAAGACTCACCGTTGCGGTTTACGAATGAAGACGAGGAGCACTTAAAAATATCGAGCGTCGACTTCATCGGCTCGGATCGGGCCAATGCGGGTGGTGGTCATCGATCACAAAAGGGTGCGAATGGCGCCCACCTTGCTCGGCGGAACCCACGCCATGGGGGTGTCCGCTGGTAGATCAGGTGTCCGTGGTCAATGGACTCAGGATCCTGTGGCGGCCAGACGAGTGTGGCCACCCAGACGGCCAATGCCGCAGCACTGCCCAAAGCAGCAAAGGTCACCGGCATGCCAAAACGGGCACCCAACCAGCCGGTCAACGGATAGAACAACAACCAGCAGGCATGCGACAGCGCAAACTGAGCAGCAAACAACGCTGGACGGTCCTCTGAATTCGAGGATCGCCGCAACAAGCGCCCGGAGGGCGTCTGCGCGGTCGAGTAGCCCAAGCCAAGCGCAAACCACAAGGTCATGAGCGAGGCATGTCCGACCACCAAGGTGCCTGCGAACATTTCCACGACCATCAGCGCAATGCCAGCCAACATCATGCGCCGGTCCGCTAGTTTCTCCAGAAGACTGGGTAAGGCTAGCGCCGCCACCATGGACCCGGCCCCAAAGCTGGCTAACGCCAGGGCCACTGCGCTCTGGGTCAATCCGAATTTGCCTTGCACGACGACCACCGTGTTGACAAAAACCATGGAGCCTGCCGCTGCGACGGCCGCGTTCACCGCCAACAGTCCGCGCAGCCGGGGTGTGGCTAGGTAATTCGCAGGCCGCGCGTGGTTCGGTCGTAAATGCTGCGCCTCTTTGGGGCTGGATGAGCGGGCAAAACCACCGAGACCACCAACACGGCAGAAGCCAAGAACCCAGCCACCGTGCCCGCAAACAGATCGTGAAAGCCGATCACCGTCAGCAACGCGGCTGCCAGCATCGGACTGGCAAGGCTTTCCATGTCGTACGCAAGGCGGGGAAAGCGACAAAGCCTTGGTGTAGTCGGCCTCTTCCGGCAGGACATCGGGGATGGTGGCCTGAAAGGTAGGGGTGAAGGCAGCCGAAGCTGCTTGCAACACAAAAATCAACACGTAAATTTCCCAGACGTGGGAAACAAATGGCAGCAGCAGGGCAGCAGCCGCTCGGACCAAGTCCAGCGTCACCAGCATGGTGCGTCTGGGCAGGCGCTCGGCAAAGGCAGCAGCGACCGGTGCCACGCCCACGTAGGCGATCATCTTGATGGCCAATGCCGTTCCGAGGACCATCCCTGCATTCTCGCCCGCCAGATCAAAGGCCAACAACCCAGCGCCACCGTCGCCAGACCGGTCCTGATCAAAGCAATCAGCTGTGCGGCGAACAAGTGGCGGTAGGTGCGGTTGAGAGTATGACCAGGCATGTTTTAGCTCAATGGAACAGCGTTCGGTATGCAAGAGCCAACAACTCAGAGGTACCGAGTGATTTCCTTGAACTCCTCCATGGAGTGCTGGTGCTCTCCAGCAAGTGGTCCCACGAGATGCTCAAGGCAGTGGTCCAAATGGTCCTGATCAGCGTTTTCTTGGCTTGCTGCACAGCCTTCTCCACCGCTTGCAACCGCTGAGCGATATCCAGGCAGGGACGACCCTCCACCAACATTGCTATCGTGCTGTTCAGATGCCCATTCGCCCTCTTTAGGCGTTTGATGACGGCGGGTGTGAAGCGTGAATGTGCGGAAGAGTCATGGACGTTATTATCCCCCAGGGGATATACGAATCACCTGTCTCACCCAAAAACCTCATGACTCTTCGTGCCCACCCCTCAACACTGCCTACTTTGGCAGTATTGGGAATGCGGTGGCTGGTGCTCATTGTGATCACACTTGGGACGGTCGTCTCTTCGATTGGATTCACCAGCTCCCATGGCCTGGCCGCTCTTGTTGAATCGCATCAATCTGCGCTGACCGCTCGCGAAGATCCTCACGGACATGAGCATGGAGATCAAGGGGTTGAGGTGTCGGAGACTGATGAGCGTGCAAGTGCAGAGCACCCTCACCACGCGATGGATCATTCGCACGACATAGCCCATCACCTGCCTCGCCTGTAGCACTGCATCGCCGCAACTTCCCAACCGGGAAGTCATGGTGCGGCCTTGGATTGAACTGGGCGAGCCTACCGGCTGGATCGCCCACCGATGGGCTAAGGCGCTCCTCGCTACCGCCTTGCGCTGCGCCTCGCAGCGTGACCATTTTTGGACCATCGGAGTCTTCTGGCGTACAGCCATGTTCACGACAGGCTGCCACATTCGCCATGGGCGATCGGGCACCCCCGTCTGCTTTTACTTTTTGCTTTCTTCATCTGCTCACTTAGCAGCGCAGAAGCCTTTGCCCACGCCGTGACCGAGGGCGACAAGGGCTATATCCAGGAAATCTCGGGCGTCAATCTGCTGCCTTTATGTACCTGGGGGCCAAACACATGATGACGGGCTACGACCACATCCTGTTCCTGTTTGGCGTGATCTTTTCCTGTACAGGCTGCAACACATTGCGATCTATGAGCCTGTTTGCGATCGGTCACTCCACCACCATGATCCTGGGCGTGTATTTCAACGTCGGGATCAACAGCTACCTGATCGACGCGATCATCGGGCTTTCCGTCGTCTACAAGGCGCTGGACAACCTTGGCGCTTTCCAACGGTGGTTGGGTTTTCAACCCAACACCAAAGTGGCGACCTTGGTCTTTGGCCTGTTTCACGGCTTCGGATTGGCGACCAAGATCCTGAGTACGAGATCTCCGCCGACGGCCTGTGCCCAACCTGCTCGCGTTCAACGTGGGCGTGGAAATCGGGCAGCTGCTGGCATTGGCGGTCATCTTGATCGGCATGAGCTACTGGCGCCGCACACCCAGCTTCATCAAACACGCCTACACAGCCAACGTTGCCATGATGAGCGCGGGTTTCATTTTAGTGGGCATGCAGCTCACCGGCTATTTTGTGTCTTGAACACCCAAGGAATTTTCAACATGTACAACAGCGATACCCCTTCACAAGCCGAGCTGCCATCTTCCAAACAGCTTCTGCGATCCACCCTCCTTGCTGCCGTGTCCGCCGTGGTTCTTCTGGTCGCCGTCGTGCTGCCAGCCGAGTACGGCGTCGATCCCACCGGCATCGGCCGCGTCCTGCGCATGACAGAGATGGGCGAGGTCAAGCAACAACTGGCGGCAGAAGCCGCAGCGGATGCAGCAGGCGCACCAGCAGCTGACTCAACTGCAACCGAAGCATCGGTTATCGCCAACGCCAATACGACACAACCAGCGACTAAAGCTGAACCACCAACCATCGCGCGAGTGTTTCCGTCCAACCAGCGGCACCCGAGGTGGTGTGGCGGGACGAAATCCCCCTTACCTTGACGCCTGGTGAAGGAACGGAAATCAAGCTGAAGATGGTTGACCTTGCCCCTGTTCCGTGTAGTTCTTAGCCCAATGGTCACGCGGCTTTTTTACGCTGTGCCTCGTACCAGCGTTGCTCGAACTGCATCGGGCTGAGATAGCCCAGCGACGAATGCAGCCTGCGGTGATTGTAGAAAGCCATCCAGTCCATCACAGCCTGCCTGGCCTGCTCTCGGGTGGCGAATTTTTGACCATGCACACTGGCCGTTTTCAGCCGACCCCAGAAGCTCTCCGTTGGCGCGTTGTCCCAGCAGTTCCCCTTTCGCTCATCGATGAGCGCATGCCCCAGGCTCTCAAAATGGCCTGGAACTCCCCGCTGCAATATTGACTGCCCCTGTCGCTGTGGAATATCAAGCCAGCCGCAGGCCGCCGACGCCACCACGCCATGGCCAATGCGTCCTTGACCAGACTGGTTTGCATGTGGGGCTGAAGGCTCCAGCCCACCACCTGGCGGCCAAACAGGTCGATGACAGCGGCCAGGTACAGCCAGCCCTCGTCCGTGGCGATGTAGGTGATGTCGCCACTCCAGAGCTGGTTGGGCCCCTGGGGCCGAGCGCCGCTGCACCAGGTCGGGCGCCACGGGTAGGTTATGGCGGCTGTCGGTGGTCACCACGAACTTGCGTTTGGTCTTGGCCTTGATGCCGTGCTGTTTCATCAGCTTGCGCACCCTGTCTTGCTCACCCGACGTTCCCGCGCCAGCAACTCCTTGTGCATGCGTGGCCAGCCATATTCGCCCTTGACTTCGGCGTGGATGGCACGGATGTGAGCCAACAGGGCCTCGTCGCTGTGGCGCCCGGACGGCCCACTGCGGCTGGCCTGGCGCCTGCGCAGCCAGTTGAAATACCCGCTGGCGCTGACTTCCAGCACCTCGCAGGCCAGGCTGACCGGATACAGCCCTCTCATTTGGTGAATCCAGGCGTACCCCGCAGCGTGTCCTGCGCGAAGTACGCCGCGGCTTTTTTTGCGATGTCGCGCTCCATCCTCAAGCGCGCGTTCTCTGCCCTCAGGCGGGCCAGCTCCATCTGCTCTGGGGACACCCTGGCAAACCTTGTCATCAGCACCCGCCCCGCTCAAATCGCCCTTGGCCGACTGGCGAACCCAATTGCCCAGGCTGGCTTTGGGTATGCCCAAGACCTTGGCCACCACGGCAATGGCCTGACCCGCCCGCACCTGGCGCACCGCCTCCATTTTGAACTCTGCGTGTACTGCGCACGCAACTGCTTGTGTGTCATCTCCTCGGCTCCTTGTCGATATTTTCAACAAGGCTAAGAGCTCCACTTCGGGGCAACCTCAGGTTGCAGGCGCCAAAGCTCAATACGCTTGGGTAGTCAAAGGTGGCGAAGTCAACTTCGACACACATGGCGATGCGCCAGGCAAATCCATCAGCTATGAAAAGGGTCGGGGCGTAGCTTCTGACGAAGGTGTTCTGGAGGCGGCATTCACGGGCAACCATGGCTGGTTCTGGCGCAACCGGGGTCAGTCGGATGTTCAACTGGTCCTTCGCACCCGCGGCGACTACAGCGAAATCAAAAATGATGCAAAAGTGGCGCAACGGCGTTGATCGCTGCGCCACTTCGCAGTCCATAGTCCAACCCCTCTTAATTGAGATTCCCAATGAAACCGGTCAATACCCCCGGGCAGTACTCTCTTGATCGTTTGGTCTCTCGTGATACTCACCGGTTGCGACCAGATCGGCCACAAGGACGATGGCGAAAAATCTAGCCATGGACACAGCCACGATTCAAAGCAACTCGCTCCTGCTGATCCAGTTTCAAACCGGCTTTCGGTGGAAACACCGAAACTTCAATGGGAGTTCAACGCCGAAAGATCGGCTTTGCAAAGATCACGAGTGGCTCCTTGTGGCCGAAAGCGCTATTCACATAGCTGAATGGAAATCGGTCGCCCCGGCATCTCAGCGGAGGCGACCACTGATGTGCCCTTCAGATTTCCGTTTGCTCAGAAATATCGAGGGCGTCATCGACCTCGATACCCAGGTATCTGACGGTTGACTCAGCTTAGAGTGACCGAGCAGCAACTGCACGGCACGCAGGTTCTGGTGCGCCGATAGATCAGCGTCGCCTTGGCCCTTCTCATCGAATGAGTCCCGTAGTCAGCAGGATCCAGTCCCAGTTCCTCTGCAGGAGCAAGAGTCGGGCGTATGGCGGTCCCCTGGGCGGTGTCAGTTGGGGAGCCGATGAAGAGGAAAGTCTCGGACCTGAGCTCTGCCTGCTTGATCCAAGCTTGCAGGGCTTCTCGGGTAGCAGCCGTGATCTAGAACTGCACTGGGCGCTTGGTCTTGTGTTGCATGACGATGGCGCGTGTGGCCGGCTGCTCGCCATGGCAAACGTCGCGAACCTTGAGGGCGACGAGGTCGCACCGCGCAGCTTGCTGTCGATGCCGAAGTTGAAGAGTGTGAGCTCTCGCACCCGCCCCTCCATCTGAAGGCGGACACGGAGCGCCCAGATGTCTTTCAGTTTGAAGGGTGCCTTCTGTCCACAGATCTTTCCCTTGTTCCAAGGCTCGCGATGAACGGGATTGCCGGTCTTTTCCATGATGGTCTCCCATCGAGTTGAGGGGCTCAGAGCATGCGCCAGCGGGGCGAAGGTCGTTGCTTTAGATCAAATGGCTGGACGCTGCAAATGGCAGGGCGGCTGGACAGGCTTTATGCGGTTCTGGTGACTCACGCAGTCGGCCACAACCAATTCAATATCTCGATGGCGGTCATTCGTAATCGGTGATTTACCCTCTTGTGCGGAACTCCGATAAAGCGAAACTTGCCTTGCGTAGTCATCGTACGCTTTCCAGTGGCGTTCAAGCCATGGCTCCTCAGAAATGGTGCGAGTACGTAAAGGAGTGCCCAGATGGCGACTAATGGATAGACGAAAAGCGAGTGTGCTGCCAAAGTCCAAATTGATAGGCCAAAGATGCAGACGACGTAAATGGGTTCCTGTTCCAGCCATACCAACCTGTTGTCTTGAGCGCACCTGCTTCACCATGAGCATCGCGCCAACCCAGTTTCCCGGTGATGTAGAAGGCTAGACCGAAACCAGAAACCAGTAGAACCCATCCGATGACGAAAACGGGCATAGGCAACGCTCCCGCGCTGCGATAGTCGATGACGCTCAAGGTGCAGGTCCCCAATACAAGCGCCCGGAACGGCCACCAGAAAGCGCGGTACTTCCACGTCCCCACCTCATCTGGCGGCCAGATGCGGAGATTTGTCCATCGCAGCGAAGCGGCTGATAACAGCAAAAGACCGCCACCACAGACGAATGAAACGATGAAAACTGCTGTCGTCACTTGTTAGGCCTGGCTCAACGTCGAAAATGGCCAAAAATGCACGGGAAAATGAACCTGGTTCATAACCTGTTCATCGAATACTCCAGAAGGTGCTTGCAGCCCAATGTGCACCACTTCACTACCGTGCCAATCGTATCTTGATACGCTGGCACGCCCACGGCACTCCCCCACCTCCAAGTAGAGCCGAAATTGACAACTCGGCCTTGAAGGGAAAAGCCGCACAAACGCAGGGTGCGTCTGCATTCAGAGCTTCGCATGGCAAAGGAGCAATCCCGATCGCGGCTCAAATGTCCTCAGACCGGTCCGTCGAAGAACAGTTGCCAGCGCCTTTGCTCTTGAACCCAATATTGGCGACGATCGACACTTCGGGATAGCCTTGGTGAGGTGGCGGTGTAGTTGACGATCGCCACCTCAGCTTGACGCGACCAACGGAACACCGAAACATTGCGCCATTGGGCCTGTGGGTCGGGCTCAGGGATGGTGCGCCTAGCGTCGACTTTGGATGACACATTGTGAAACGAACTGCTGTCACGCGCATTGAAATCTGCCGTTTGCAGCGCTTGCAACACTTGGTTATCGCCGCGGGCGTAGGCCGTCTGCCATTGGGTGCACAAGGCCATTAAGCTGCGCCGCTCAGCAGCCAGTTCGGCTGGTCGAACCCAGTTCACTTCGTCAGCAATCACGACGGGTGTGCGTCGCGTTTGCAGCACGCTCATCAAGTAGGCCATGTCGTCATTGGCAAGGGCGACGCACCCCTCGGTGGCAAAGGGGCTGCGTGAGTAGGTTTCGCGCGGCACGCCATGTAACCAGATCCCACTGCCGGTGCGCCCCAAGCGCCGGTCGTACTCGTTGGGGTAGTTCAACGGAAGTGCACCAATCCCGTAGAGCTCATCGACCTGCTTGTCTTCCAATCGGCTGGTGATGTGATATACGCCCAGTGGCGTTCGGAGATCACCTTCCACCTGTTTGCCAAAACCCGCCTGGCCGATAGATGCGTAGAAGCTGCGTATCAATCGCAAGCTGCCGGACTGTTGTTCGAACACAAAGACTCTTGAATGACTTGCATCCACCACAACGACATGCTGAACGTTGCGTGCCAGCTCAATCACCTGTTCTGGCACGGCACCGGGTGACGGCATTTCCCTGAGTGTGCTCAATCGCCTGTTGGCCTCGGTGCGCAGGTTTTGCAGTTGTGCTCGAACAGCTGGAGGACCATCCTTTATGGTCGCCAGATTGGTCAGCGACCCACTCTGGGCGACCAGAAGGTCCCCGTAGACAAGTTGGCCCAACTGAAAACCCGGGACGTCTCTCACCAACGCACCGGCCATGGTCAGGGCCTTCTTATCCCCTGCACCAATCGCGCGATACACCTCGATTAAGCGCGCCTCCGGCGACGATGATACGGAGCCGGTAAGCACGGTGCCCGCGTTCAAGATGCCGCTCCTGGTCTGGCCAACGGCCTTCCCAAGTGGCAGAACCAGGGAAGCTGCGGCAACAGCCGTTTGGGAGAGCAGGTTTCGACGAGAGATGGGCAGTTCGAAAGTTCCAGTCATGAGAGTCAATGCCTGATTGTCATTGTGCGCTGGCCAAGACGACGGAGTTGGCCAAGGCGAGTTGTTCCCGAATGGCTTTTGCCTCGTCTTTGAACTCAGGCACATTGGCGAGCGCATTTGTCGAGGTCGATGAATTGCTGGTGATCCGCGACGGATTGGTCCGAACGCCCCTGACGAGGTATTCAAAGTGCAGGTTTGGTCCCGTCGCAGTACCGGTTGAGCCCACCGTTCCAATGGTCTCTCCTTGCTTCACGCGCTGCCCCATGCGCACGGCAATACGACCCAGGTGCGCGTAGGCCGTGGCGTTCTTGTCCGGGTGCTTGATCACGACGTAATTGCCGTACCCGCCTTGACGACCCGAAAAGGTCACCACGCCGTCCGCAACGGTCCGAATCGGTGTTCCAGCCGGAGCGCCGTAGTCTGTGCCCTTGTGGGCTTTCTGGCCGCCGTACACGGGGTGGATACGAGGCCCGTAGGAACTGGTGACTCTGGAAAACACCAAAGGCGAAGCCAGATAGGTGCGCAGTTGACTCGAGCCATCGAGGCTGACGAACTCGCCCGCTTTACCAGGCGTCTGAAACCACATGGCCTGGTGCGTATCCCCGCCGCTTTTGATTTCGGCACCCAGCAACTGCCCTGTGAACAGGGTTTCGCCGTCCAGCTCGAACGCTTCATAGACGAGACCAACGCGCGCTCCTTTTTGCAGATCACGCCGGAAGTCGAGGTCCCCGGAAAAGGCCTCCACCGTTTGGCCGGCAATCTCATCCGGAATGCCAGCCTCGTCTGTGGCCGCGTAGAACGAGGATCGAACCGTGAGCGAACCGAACTGCACCAAGCGCCGAGGAACTGGCTGCTCCAGTCGAGCGTTGAATCCACCAGCTTGTCTGTCAACCACCAACCGACTGACGCGCCGTTCAATGGCGTCTACCCAGCGCACGGACAATTTCTCCAAGCGCCCCTCAGCGGTTCGGGAGACGGACGCCAGCTTGCCAGGCAATCCGGCGAACATCAGACGCGATGTAGCGTCGCTGGCAAGAAAGGTCTGCGCTTCTTGATCCTCAACACCCAACCGTTTGAGCAGCGCCTGCAATGTGTCGCCTCGACGCGTGAGTTGCGATTGGTGCAGGAGAAACTCAGTGGTTGACGGAACCAGGTCAGGCACCCCAATCGAAGGGGAGAAAAGATACTTCACCTGCCGAACCGGCGACTGAGCAGCGTCGGGCGTGTTGGGCGAGACGCCAAAGGCCACGACACCTGTTCCGAGCATCAAAGCGCCCAAAGCCGCGAGCACAGGGCGCCGGGGACCTCGGAACAACTTTGTAAGAAGGGAGAGCTGGGTGAGTTTCATGACAAGAGGGTTGGGGCTTTAAAAAGCTTGGTGCGCCTCAGTCCGCGGATAAAAGAATCTGGATGTCCGATGCGATCGTGGCCGCATCGGTTCCATACGCGGAAAACAGGCGAACTCGGCTTTCAGAGTCGAAGATGTACTTGCCTGCCGAGTGGTCCACCGTGTAGGTAGTCGGGGTCGAACCAGGGACCTTTTTCTGGTAAACCTTGAAACTGGATGCGACGGCATCGAGCGCGTCGGGCTCCGGCCGAAGCGCAATGAAGCTCGGGTCAAAATTCGCCATGTATTCTTTGAGCAGCGCCTGCGTATCTCGCTCAGGGTCAACCGTGATGAAGAGCACTTGCAGCCGGTCTCCCTGGGCGCCAAGCAAGCGCTTGACCTCAGCCATGGTGGCCATCGATGTGGGGCAGACATCCGGACATTGCGCGAATCCGAAGAATACGACCACGACCTTGCCCTTGAAGTCCTCGATCGACCTGAAGTTGCCGTTGTGATCCTTGATCTGGAGGTCTTGGCCAAAGGATGCGCCGGTCACATCGGTGCTCTTGAATGGCGAGGTCTCGGGAGAGCAGGCCATTAAGGCGGGCATACCTGCCATACCCGCGAGAACCAATTGCACCAAACGACGGCGGTCGATGGATGGACTTTCTGAGTAGGATGAAGAGCGCTTGGGCATGTCACTTCCTGGCTTTGACCACTTCCTCGTTGACCAATGCGACCAGCTGATCGGGTCCGAAACTAGGCAGGCTACGGCCGTTGACAAAGAAGGTGGGCGTCTTGGTGACTTGGGCAGCGCAGTGAGGTCTTCAATTTCTTGCTGCAGCAACGCTTGCATGCCAGGCTTCTCGATGTCCTGGCGAGCCTTCGTGAGGTCGAGCCCGGCCTGCTCGGCCGCCTGAAAAGCGATCTCGATATTGGGCTGACCGTGGGCAGCCCAAAGAGCTGCGCAGCCAGCACGGCCCTCAAGAACCGGTTGGTATTTTCCTTGGTTCTTGGCAGATTCAAGCAACTTGACCACCTGGTCAGAACCCTGGTGGAACGGCGCATATCGAATCACCAGCCGCACGTCATTGGGATACTGAGCCATCAGGCTCTTGACGATGGGATAGAACGCACGGCACGTCTCGCAAGCAGGATCAAAGAATTCGACGATGGTCACCGGCGCACTTTGCGGACCGAAGACCGGCGAGTGCATTCGAACCAAGCGGGTCTGCTCGGCCTTGACCTGCACGTCCTGAGCGGATTGCACACGCGACTTGTAGGCATTCATGCCCAGATAGAAGAACCAGGGCAACGATGGCCACCAGGCCAATGACGGTGACTTTCTTGGTATTCATAAACGGGTCTTTCTCAGATAAATAAAAGCAAGATGGCGATCGTGGCAAAGGCCAACAGTGACAACCAGGGGATCTGGATGCCTCCTAAGATTTCAAGACTCTGCTGGCTGCACGAAGGACCGGCGCCGCAAGGTACCCACCACTTCGGTACCCAGCCTGCTACCAAGGCAGTGTGGTAACCGGCCACCGCAGTGCCACACAGGGCCATTGGCAGTGCATATATGGCTCCACGCCGGTCGTCGGCGAAAGCCGCCATTCCCAAAATGAGCGCCAGCGGGAACATGAAAATGCGTTGGTACCAGCAGAGCAGGCAAGGTGTCATACCCATGACCTCCCCGATAAAGAGAGCGCCCAGCGTGGCGCCCAAGGCGATCCCCCACGCGGCCATGAGCCAAATCCAGCCTCGTTTCATGACGGCAAATCCTTTGGGATCTTTTGCTTCGGAGGGCGCGGTGGTGCTTTCAATGAAGCCAGGCACCAGGTCACCGCTGCGCAAACGATAAAAATATCTGCCAGGTTGAAAGCGGGCCAATGGATGTCGCGCCAGTGGATGTCAAGGAAGTCCACCACGGCGCCAGTCTGAATCCGATCCACCAGATTGCCACCACCACCCCCGACGACAAAGGCACCCACCAAGCGATCCAGGGGCTCGGCCTGCCGTGCAAGACACACCACTGCGACTACTCCAACCACCAGCACGGACACAGCGATCAAGAACCAGCGCTGCCAGCCGCCGGCGTCGGCCAATAGCGAAAATGCTGCGCCCGTATTCAGCAGATGGACAAAGTTGAACCAATCGGTCACCAGAATTCGTTCACCCAGTTTCAGGGCATTCGAAAAATACGACTTGGTGGTTTGATCCAACAACAGAATGATCGCTACGGCCGCGAGCCATGCCAACCTGGGATTTCGCTGGGTCCAGCGAGGGTTCATGAGAGAGTCCTTCCAAATAGATCCGAAATGAGGTGCCGCAAGCAACTGCGGCCACTCAAAGTTATGGGATCGGGGAGGACGCGCCTCTCAGCGCATTAGGTGAGCGCGTTCTACCCCGAAGTATTCGGGGCGGACCATTGAGGTCGGTAGGGGCGCTCATGCGAAGGCGGTAATAGGCCTTCGACGGTATGCTCGACACGTTCAATGCCGGAGGGATCAGCCATCGACGCTGCAGTCGCCATGACCGCAGCGGCACAATTCGCGTGGCAGGTACCACAGTCGAGATCGAAGCCGATGTCGCTCGACGTTGAGTCGCGAGTTTCTTCCATTGCCTCCCGGTGGGCGGCTTGATGGTGGCCGCCTTGCGCGCCCTGTGTCGCTGCAATGTGCTCACAGCACGATGCAACCGCCGCTGCCGAGAATTGCAGCGGCAGCAGTGTGAACATGAGGATGACGAGGAGCGCGCGCATTCGGCAGATTTTAATCGACAGGTACTTCAGTGTTCGCGTGCGAGTGCTATGAGCTCAGCCAACTCGGGGCGCACAGCCATTGGTGTGAATGCACTGACCCTTGATCGGCCCGGATTGCCCAGAGGGAGGCGACCGCTCAGGTGACCCATCGGCACCAGAGCGAGTCTGAGCAGCTGCCCTCCCGCCTCTGGCCAATCACGGGTGCGCAATGACAAGCCCATCATTTTCAGGTGGGTTTCCAAGTGCGGTTTGAAGTGAAGCTGTCCCACAATGTGTGCCGCTTCCAAATACAGCCAAGCCCGATCATCTGTGTTTGCGTCCTTTGCCCATTGCATCAGATTGGCGTAGGCACCACGCTCGAATGCGCGATCTGCCAATGGTTCAATGGGCGTGGTCAAGATGGCCCCCCTTTGATTTGCTATCGCCCAACTCGCCACGCGCTTGGCGCAGCACTGCCCAGCCACCATGAAGCGCCAGCGCCGCCATCAGGCTGGCCACTGCCAAATCCGGCCAGGCCGAGCCTGTTCCAAATACGCCGAGCGCAGCCATGAACACAGCCACATTGCCAATGGCGTCGTTTCGCGAGCACAACCAGACGCTGCGCATATTGGCGTCACCTTCGCGGAACGCGTACAACATCCAGGCTACAGCTACATTGGCGGCGAGTGCCAGCAAGGCCACCGCACCCATCGTCATCGCCTGTGGGACTTCGCCGTGCCAAACAGACCACAGTGCGGCCCACAACACATACAGACCGAAGCCCATCATGCTGACGGCCTTGAGAATCGCGGCGCGGGCACGCCATGCCAATGCCGAGGCCAGCACGGCCAGTGAAACGGCATAGTTCAGCGCATCGCCCGCGAAATCCACCGCGTCGGCCAGAAGTGAGAGAGAACCGGCCTGGAAGCCTGCGCCAATTTCTACCAAAAACATAGCGGCATTGATGATCAGGGCGATCCAGAGAATCTTGCGGTAGCGACCCAAGTTGACGATGGACTCGGCATTCGGGGTTTCGTGGTCACAGCAATGGGCAGACATGGTTTTTCCTTTCAATACCTAGATTGGAAACCCTGGAGCCGCTACAGTGTCAACCAGTTATTTCACCAGGGGCATTGCCATGCAGATAAAGGAGTTGTCCAGCGCTACTGGCGTGGACATCGAAACCATCCGCTACTACGAGAGGCAGGGTCTGCTGCCCGAACCCGCGCGGCGCGACAACGGCTATCGCGACTATCAGGCGGCACACTTGGAGCGGCTGTCCTTTATCCGGCATTGCCGGGCGCTGGACATGCCGCTGGCTGAGGTGAGCCGACTGCTGGGATTTGTGGATGCACCAGAACAGCATTGCGGCGACGTAAACCTTCTGGTGGACGAGCAACTTGGCCGAGTGCGCGCGCGCCTCAAGAGCATGCGGGCGCTGGAGAAGCAACTTCTCCAGCTGCGGGCGCAATGCGCTGGCACCCATGATGGGCGCTGCGGCATTCTAGATGAGCTTGTGTCGGCCGCACACGGAGAGGCTTGTGTCTGTCACCCCAAGTAGTGCAACAAACGGTTTGCGGGCGCGCCTTGATTCATAGTGCATTTTTCCGCTCCCGAATTGAAGTCGACTCGCCATCGGTCAATTGCTGGCGCTCATTCCAACTCAGTCATTGCCTCAGATTTGTTGGCCGGTTGCATAGGGTCGGGAACACCCTTTCATCCTTGGCGTGAGCGGTGATCCCAAGGTTTTCGCCTTGTTTAGATCTGTCGAGTGACCGTTCCTTGGGGGCGAGCGGTCGCTTGAGTCCCCGCTTTCCCAATGTCCGGACCCAGCCTGGAGCTGCGTTCCCCCATGCGCACTTCTGCCTGGCAGTTGCTTGGTGGTCTCGCAGGCTGAAGTTCAGGGCTATCCAGCTATCGGACTCCACGACTCCCGAACTTCGCGTGCGCACTCATGGTTTCTACAATCGCGTGGCGCGCTTTGCGCATTTTCATCAATCGAAAGTAGATAAATCCATGGCAACTGCAAAGAAGATCATCGCTGCGAAGAAGGCAGCACCCGTCGCGAAAAAGGCCGTCGCGGTCACCAAGGCTGCTGTGACCAGGAAGCCTGCTGCAAGCGCGGCGCCCCTGAAGCCGATCAAAACGGCCTTCAACAAGACCGCGCTCCAAGTTCATCTTGCTGAGGTCGCCGGTGTCGAGCCGAAGGCCGCAAAAGCCGTGCTGGCAGCACTGGAGGCCACGATCGTGGCATCAATGAGCAAGAAGGGCTTGGGCGAGTTCACGCTTCCTGGTCTGCTCAAGATCACCGCGCAGGCGATCCCTGCAAAGAAGAAGCGCCGCGGTATCGACCCCTTCACCAAGGTTGAGCGCGAATTCGCTGCCAAACCCGCCACCGTGCGCGTAAAGGTTCGCCCCCTGAAGAAAATCAAGGACGCGTCTCTTTAAGGGTTCCCCGGGCGCTCGGCGGCAAGATGCGCGCCAAGATCTGCAGCACTGTGTGGTATTCCAAATTGTTGGTCCCGCCACGGTTGTGACTCGGCTTGCATCGACCCCGTGAGCGCTTGCCATCCAGCTTCACATCGCATGAAAACCTTTTCTATCCGGGTTGACGGTCAAGCGCCTGACGTGGAGGCCGACTGCGAGACCAGCTTGTTCGCTGCGATGGCGCGCGCAGGAATTGCATGGCCGGTGTCCTGTCGCAACGGGACCTGTCGCACTTGCATTGCTCGTTTGCTAAAGGGGCAAGTGCGCTACGACATTCCCTGGCCTGGCCTCAGCGCCGAGGAAAAGCTTGAAGGCTATTGCCTGCCATGCGTTGCCCTGCCAATATCAGACGTTGTCATCGCCCGAGCCTGACACTGAAAGATGTCTGAAGTCCATTTCGTCTGGTGACGTCTCCCCCATATCCGGATGCTTTCAAACTGGAGTTGGGCGGCTTCCGGCTTGTTGATCCGACCTCTTTCTGGCGTACTCACTCGGGGTCAGGTTCACGCCCAGACCTTTGCTGGCCCTCGTCCTGGCTACAAGCGTGGCGACAAGGCTTTCGCAAGCATCTAGGCCCAGCTTTAAGGCACTGGGGCCGGCATGGTGCGGTTGGCCTGGTGCCTGCCCAATCGAGGAACCTGGCCATGCCTTTGGAGTACTCCACGCTCACTCCGGATAGAGAAGCACCCGAATGGCCTTCATCGCAATACCAAGGCGTTCGTTACGTGTCATGAAGGCCCCCAAAGAAAAGTGAACAGCATCGCGTTCAACGTGCGACTGCGGACTCAGAACGCCCTTAGCTGAGCGGCCATTCTCACAAACGCATACGCTGCGGCTCTCTCAGCAAATGGATCAACCCTCATGCTTTCGAAATCATGACTGCCTTTTGCTATGGCCCTTCGACGCTCGTCGCGAATACTGTTGCCCATCAATTGCTGCAGACGCGCCTCTGTGCGGAGTGTCGCAAGTCTGTCCGGACCGTCCGGGACAAGTTGAGCAATTCTTCGTCGTGACCACATCAAATCATTTGCAAGGATCCAGGAATGAGTGAGGGGGAAGTGCCGATCGAGATGCAGCATTACGTCCCGCCCGTGGATCTTGAGCTCAGAAAGAAAAACTCTTCTGTGGACGTTGACCTCATGTCGCTCCTCTTTCAAATCTTGGTCCACCAGAATTGACGAGGCACTGTTTGACTTTTGGGCGCGGAGCTTTTGGAAAAACGTGCGTTGTTCTCCGAAAAGCGCGTCGATGCAGAGGATGTGAATGGTTGGGTGCAGACTTGATTCGCAGCCAGAAATCGCGAGTGAACCAACTGGGTGAGTCTCTTGCGATTGAACCCACCGATAAGATGGCTCAAAAACGCGGTGCCAAATTTCTGCAAGATGTGCGAGGCGATCAGGTTCGATTCGATTCGCTTCGGACTACCATAGCCCAGCAGCGCCGCTTGTGTTCTGTAAACCTCTCGCCGGTGCACTGACAAGGACGGTGCGCATGATTCGCCCTTGAAGTTCCCGCGTTTGCCGGGCCCACCAGACTTTTGCCTTGTTGAAGCAGTAGACAGCATGCTGATCTTCGAACTCGTGGGGTATCGGGGAAGTGCGGTGCCTGGAGTACGCTGATCAAGAAGGTGCCGTGCTTCCAGCAAACTTCAACGCCCGCGAGTTGGTGAGATCGAAGCCACGCCGATCGTCCGGCAGTCTTCATGCCGTTGCTCACACAGAGCGGGCAGTACCTGAGCGGGCGCCGGTTCCTGATATCCCAGTTGGGCTTTCGCCCACCGCTTTCCTTCGAGTAGTCGCCGTCGAGCCGGTTCTCGCTACGTTTGGCGTCTTCAGGTGATCTGAAAGGGGTGATGAACGGCGACAGAAGAGTGCTATTCAATACCGCCGAAGCGGTCGATTTACAGGGGTCCAGATACACGCCGATCGAGCTGAAGCGCCAACTGGCACCTCGGCCGTCCGACGGCATCCCGAAGATCAGTTTGGTAAAGCTACGGAAGCACATGTGGCCAGACAAACGAAACGCAAGGATCAACAGGCTGTGTAGGGTCTCGTCCACTTCGGGAGGTGGGACATGAATATGAGGAAGTCGCACAGTTCAGGACCACAAAGGCAGCTGAAACACCATTCGTTCAGGCAGCAAGGTTTCCAGGACATCTGGCTCGTTCCTCTGAAACCACTGGTATGCAGCACTGGCGCGAACTCGCAGGGCATGGCGGGAGGGTGGCTCGCTAGTCAGTGCTTCTCGGATCGACGTCATGTGCCGTTCTCGTGTCCTTCCCCGGCGAGCGAGGTGCCAGACCTGGTGCACCTCAGGATCTTTCAACCAGCGCTGCACCACACTGCGGGAAACACCCGCTTGATATGCGATCGCTCGAATCTCTTCTCCGCTTGAAACGGCTTCGAATGCCATATGAGGAGAAGCTGAATCTGCATAATTTTTGAAACCAGGCAAGGGCCTTTGACTAGGTTTATGCAAGGCCAGAACAATCGGGTCCATCTGTGCGCCCTCGAGGCGGAGACAGGCGATGAGCAGCGCCCATCGAAAGGGATGTTGGGCCATGCGCTTCCCGAGAACACCGGCGACAGCATCAGTGCCACGCTGCGAATCAAAGGCATCGAACATGTCAAAGGATGCTGAGCCGAGAGCCTCCAGGTGCATCGAAAGCCATTGGCGGAGTTTGGTCTCGTTCAATGCGCGTCCTGCTTGCGTGACTCCGGCTTGTTCGAGCTCGAGGCAAATGTGATTTCTCAAGGCCTCAAGATTCACTTGGCTTGAACCGCAAAGTCGTTCGACAGTGTCTGAGAGGCCAACAAAAAATCCATCGACTTGGCTTGAACAACCAGCCGGGGAGGCTGTTGGAGAGGGCAGGAAGTACCCACCCGTTGTTGAACCTGGGCTTGATTCAATCAGCAATGGTTGCAGATGCTTTGTGCAAACCCAGACGCCAGGGAGCTGGTGGCCGAGGTGCCAGTACGCTCGTCCATGCTCCTCATCTGCCATGATGCATTGTGGGCAAAAACGAAGTGGATGCTGGCGCTCAAAATTCGAGCTTGCCCAAAGAACGGAAGCCGCTCGCGCTTGTGATGTGATGACAAGCAAGCATTTGTGCACCGTATGCGTTGATCTTGCGTAGGCGTGCGGCCATCCCACCCTTGAAGGGATTGGTCTAAGCGGCAGCGATGGTGTCCACAAACTAATAGGTGGACACCATGAAGCCAAGAAAGACCCGCCGGCGGTACGACGCCAGCTCAAGCAGCAGATCCTCACTCAGTGCGCGAGCCGGGGCATCGGTGGCCAGCATTGCCTTGTCGCACGGCATCAACGCCAACGTCGTGCACAGTGGCGCCGCAAGCGTGGCGCTGCCTGCACTGCACCCGCGTTCATTCTGTCTCGCTGCCGCCTCGCGTGTGCCCCTGCGCCGGATATCCGCATCGAGCTGCACAGAGCACCACCAGCGTCACGTGACCTGGCCCCTGGCGGCCGAGCAGTGCGCCGTGTGGATGCGAGAGTTGCTCAATTGATCCGGGTGGATGCCCTGTGGTTGGCCACCGAGCCGCTGGACATGCGAGCGGGTACAGAGTCGGCGCTGGCCGCGTGGTGTCGGTCTTTGGTGCCGCGCGCCCGCACCGCCTACCTGTTGCCAATCGACGCGCCAACCGCATGAAGTGCTGGTGCGACGGCATCGGTGTGGCTGGCGGCCAGGCTGAACAGCGGCAAGTTCGTCTGTCCGCGCGATGCGGCAAGCACCGCTTCGCTCACCCGCGCGCAGTTCGATGCGCTGGTGCTGGGCCTGCCATTGGCGGCGCGGCCGACGGCGGTGTCATCACGGTGGTCTGAATCTCAAGAGCAGGCTGGTGCTTGCCAATAGGGGCATGTGCCAATGGTGCGCGCCGAGTGCTGGCAGTAAATGCCCATGGTGGTCGAGCCTCAATCTGCAGAGCCTGAGTGCACAAGAGCTGCGTGAGCTGACCACGCGCCTCATGACAACTGCGCCACCAGAGTGCGCTGCTGGACAAACTCGCACGAGAACGCCTCTTGAAGCGCATGAAGTTCGCCGCCCGGTCCGAACGATTCAACCCCGAGCAGAAGAGCTTGCTCGAAGACGAGATCGGGCCGATCTGGCAGCCGTGGCCACAGAGATCGATGCGCTGCAGGGGCGCAGGCTCCGGCCAAGCTGGAAGATAAGAAGGTACCCAAGCGCGCGCCGCTGTAGCCAACCTGCGGGCGAGAGATCCGCCACGAGCCCGACTCGACCTTGCCTGCGGCTGCCAGATGAGGCGCGTGGGCGAGGACGGCCGAAGCTGGACTACGTGCCCGGCGTGTTCCCGTGGAGCGCCACATCCGGGGCAAGTGGGTCTGCGCGAAGTGCGAGACGCTCACAAGTTCCCGTCGATCCTCACGTCATCGACAAAGGCATCCCCACCACCGGGCTGCTGGCGCGTGCTGGTGGCAAGTACGCCGACCACCTGCCGCTGTACCGCCGGGCGATCTTTGGTCGAGCTGGTCTCGCCATCCACGCTCCACTCGCCCAATGGGTGGGCTCCTGCGGCATGCGGTTGCAGCCACTGGTGGATGGATGAGGCCAGTTGCTGCAACACAGCGTGCTGCATGCCGACGAACGCCGGTGGCCATCCGTAACCAGGCAATGGCAAGACGCACCGGGCTTACCTCTGGGCCTATGCCACAGGCGCCTTCGAGAACACCAGGGTGGTCGTCTACGACTTCTGCGAATCGCGCTCGGGCGCCCGGCTTCCTGGGTGACTGGAGGCAGCCTGACCTGTGACGACTTCAGCGGCTACAAGGCCTTGATCGCCAGTGGCGTGACCGAGGTCGGCTGCTGGCACGCACGGCGCAAGTTCGCTGACCTGCGCAGCGACAGAGCCAGATCGCCGAGTTCGGCGCTGCATCAGTTCGCTCGGGTCTACAGATCGGCGCGAGTCAGAGCGTTGCAGACCGATCAGCGCCAAGCCATCCGGCAACAGCAAACGAAACCGCTGCTCGATGCCTTGCACCAGTGGATGCTGCTGCCAGAAGGTGCGAAGGTTCGGCAAGCGCCAAGGCGCTGGACCAGCCTGCGGCGTTGGGCGCGTTGACCCGGTTCGTGGGGGATGGGCAGTGCCCGTGGACAACACTGGATCGGAACCAGTCGGCCGATTGCCATTGGCCGAAACAGCTCTTCGCAGGCAGCCTGCGCGCGGGCCAGAGGGCGGCGGCTCATGAAACTGGGGCTTGATTCAATCAGCAATGGTTGCAGATGCTTTGTGCAAACCCAGACGCCAGGGAGCTGGTGGCCGAGGTGCCAGTACGCTCGTCCATGCTCCTCCTCATCTGCCATGGTGCATTGTGGGCAAAAACGAAGTGGATGCTGGCGCTCAAAATTCGAGCTTGCCCAAGAGAACGGAAGCCGCTCGCGCTTGTGATGTGATGACAAGCAAGCATTTGTGCACCGTATGCGTTGATCTTGCGTCATGAACCTCAAGTACAGGGCAGCATGGGTGTGCTGTTGTAGCAATTCCTGAGCAGAGGAGAACATTCCAGGGAGACATTGCATCAGCGTGCTCAATCCGACTGGAACGCATCGCTTCGATGAGGCTCGACGGGCGCCCAGGAGGAGGACCCCAGTCAGTGCTGTTCGCTTAATGGCGCTCAGACCATGAAAACGCGCGCAAACACTGAAAATGGTTTCCCCGGGATACGGCGTAGGAAAGTGCCTGCACAGGGTTCGCCTAGCTTCAGCGAGATGAGGGTCAAGAACGGCCATCAGATCGCGAGCGATGTCGCCCGTTTCGCCTTGAAGAGCAGGGCGTCTTCGATCTCAAGTTGCGCCTTGGCTGGCAGCAAATCTTCGTAGCTCTGAAATCGATTTGGGTCGTTGCCCCGAAGCGCCTGTAGCGCCGGCTTGAGGAGCGCGCAATTCTTCTCGAATGCACGGTCAAGATGGGAAAGATCGAGACATGTGGCCCCCTCCCTCAAGGCCATCTTTTGAGCCTGTGTGACGACGGAAATCAGTATCGCTGGTAGCCCCAAGGTGAGGTCAAAAAGCTTCTGCCGCCAGACAGCATCAAACTCCACAGGCGTGTCCAAGTACTGGTGAGCAGAAAGTGCCTGTACCAGCAGCTTGAAGTGCGGGTCGTCGCAGTTGGTTGGTAGTGGCAAGTCCTCTATGCCCCCCGAAGAGCTGCGGCGAGCCGCCTCAAGCGAACCTGCGAGCGCACGCACCATTTGATGAGTGCCGCTGAAAACCAAAGGTACCTTGACCACGTTGGCCAGCTGGATGAGCATATTGATTACCAGGGCACCCTGCTTGTTTCCTCCATCTGTGAGGCGTTGAAGATCATCGATATGCAACAGGCCAATGTTGTACGTAGAAGCAATCTGGGCGAACTCCTCAATCTTCTGATCCACCGAGGTTTTTGAGCGCCCAAGCTGACTCACATAGCTCATGGAGCCTTTGATGTTCAGGGCACGATCCACTGCTGAGAACGCTCGTAGGAGCAAGCCTCGTGGTGAGCCATTGATCGGTGCGTCCAGGGAGAGCCAGGTGATCTGGGTTCGCGCCAACCGTCTTCCCGCATAGTTCCCGTGCAGGATGACCTGCGGTGTCAAGGAGAGAATAGATCGAATGCTCCTGGACTTTCCGCTCCCACTCAAAGCGGTCACCATCAGACAGGGTGGCAACGGCGACACCAGCCCTCCTTGCCGTCTCATGCGTTCTCGGACAGAGTATGTTTCCTTCATCGTGGAGGACAACAAGGGGTTGCGTCGGAGGTAACCAGAACGAAGCAGCAAGCTGATTTCGGACTCGATCGTGGCCAGCTCGGGTCGCGGCACAAAGAGCGAATCAAGATCTGCCATGGCGTGCACACGTGCATGCGACGGAAGCCGTCGAATTTCAGAGAGGTCTGTTGATGGGCGGCTTAAGAGAAGTGCGTCAAGTGCTTCGGGTGAGAGGATGGGCGGCAGCGCTTCAATCAGGGGATTGCCTAGATAGAAGGCCGGAAGTCCCAGCTTTGAGTAGGTCGCCTTGGTTTTCATGGCTTTTGCCATCCACTCATTTGTGCGGACATGCGCTCAAAGTAGTTCTGCTTAATGACCTCTGCCGCGCATACCTCCGTCGATTCCGAAGATGGGGTGCAGGCTTGCTTTTCGGGCATGCTGGGTTTCCACTCGCTCGCAGGCGAAGCTTGAGGGGCCGTCCCAGCGATCTCCTGCTGACGATTGTTCCGAATGCCTTTGAGCTTTGAGCTCTTGCTGAGCGGGGCTTCCCGATTGACCGATCGGGTGATCAACTTCGCTTCGTTGATATCCGTGCTGTTTGCTCGTTGCAGGGCGAGACGTTCAGGAGTCGTTTCATCCTTCATGTCTTGTCCGAGAAAGGTGCTGAGCGCATCCATCTCCAAGAAATCCTCCCTGCTGAATGAACTGGTTCGTTGAATCCGTCGAGTGAGCTGAACTTCACGCATGGTGTTCTCCTCGGGCAACAGACACCAGGCTGACATAGGGTCATCCGGCGATTCAATAAGCTTCACCGGGCGTGGACCGCTAAATCCGGCAAGTTGTACTGCGGGGTGGTCGAGCATCCAGGGCGCCGTGTATTGCGTATTACCGGCGAATATTCCACGGCGGTCGAGCTTTGCGTCCAGGGTTTCAAGTGTCTTTCGCATGGCGTTTTGGTTGTCCATGAACACGGCACTTCCATGCATGTAGTTGATGCCATGGGTGTAGAACCCCAGGGGATTCGGTCGGACGTCGGCCGTGACAAGTGCTGCGCTCAGATGCTT
>JAWKYI010000022.1:0-45970 GCA_041396525.1 Burkholderiaceae bacterium | reverse complement strand
ATTTGGCTAGCACCCGAAAGCCGGGAACCGGGATCAAGCTTGCCTTATGCCTTCTCCACCAACAGTCTCCCGCAACACCGTCTTCAACACCTTCCCGTAGTTGTTCTTCGGCAGCGCTTCCACAAACTCATACCGCTTGGGCCGTTTGAAGCGCGCAATCTGGTCCAGGCAGAAGGCGTCCAGCGCCTTCGCGTCCACCAACCCGGGAAAAGCCCCCGGCTGTGGCACCACAAAGGCCACCACGATTTCGCCCCATTCCGGGTCGGGCGCGCCGATCACGGCCACCTCATTCACGCCGGGCGCGGTCAGCAGCACCTCTTCCACCTCGCGCGGGTAGATGTTGCTGCCGCCGCTGATGATCAGGTCTTTGCTGCGGTCTTTGAGGGTGAGAAAGCCGTCGGCGTCGAGCGCGCCCATGTCGCCGGTCCAGAGCCAGCCGTCTCGAATGGCGGCGGCGGTGGCCTCGGGGTTGCGCCAGTAGCCGCTCATCACGCTGTCGCCCTGGATCAGCACTTCACCCACCTCGCCTGCGGGCAGCGGCTGGCCCTCGGGCCCGGCCACGCGGATGCGCACCGGCGTCTGCGCCACGCCCACGGACGCCACGCGGGCCTCAAACCGCGGGTGCGCCGCGTCGGCCAGGTGGGCGCGGCTGAGGGCGGTGCCGGTCATGGGGCTTTCGCCCTGGCCGTAGATCTGCACGAAGCGCGGGCCCATGGTGCGCAGGGCGCGCTGGATGTCGGCGGCGTACATGGGCGCGCCGCCGTAAACGATGGTCTTGAAGCTTTGGCCACACTGCTCGGGCGTGAGGCTCTGCGCTTCGGCTTCGTCCACGATGCGTTTGACGATGGTCGGGGCGGCGAACAGCGAAAGGGGCCCCAACTGGCGGCCCAGCGCGAACAGCTCGGCGGCGTCAAAACCGCCCGAGGCCGGCACCGCGTGGCGCGCGCCGGCCATGAGGTGGGGGATGGCGTAGAGCCCTGCGCCGTGCGACATGGGGGCGGCGTAGGCAATGGTGTCTTGCCCGTCCACGGCATCCACATCGTTGAAATAGCCCAGCCCCATGGTCATGAGGTTGCGGTGGGTGATCATCACGCCTTTGGGGCGGCCGGTGGTGCCGCTGGTGTAGAACAGCCAGGCGGTGTCGTCGGGGGCGCGGTCTTCGATCTGCGCAAGCGGTTCGCCTTGCTGGAACCAGGCGTCGCACTCGGCGCTGTCCACATCCATCGCGGCCCAGGCACCGCCTGCCCCACGCAAGGCCGATGGGTCGGGCGCGGTGTCGGCCGTCACGAAGGCGCGGCGCGCCTGTGCGTTGTCCACAATCCACTGCACCTCCTTCTGGTGCAGCTTGGCGTTGACAGGCACCACCACCAGCCCCGCCCACCAGGCGCCAAACAGCAGCTCCAGGTAGCGCGGGTGGTTGCGCATGAACAGCACCAGCCGATCGCCCGGGGCCATGCCGCTGGCCCGCAGGTGGGCGCCCACGCGAGCGGCCCGCCATGCCCATTCCCCGTAACTCGCCACACACGTGGCCCCACTGAAAATGGCGGGCCGATGCGGCGCCAGACGGGCCTGACGGTCGAGCAAATGGGCAAGGTTCATGGTGTGTCTCCTGGGCGCAACTCTGGTTTTTTGTAGCAATGCGGGCCCAACCCACGGGCGCCATGCGAAATCTCGGGCAGGTTACCGGACGGTTACAAGGCTGTTACCCCTGGCATTACACAGGTGTCAGGCGCAAAGCGCGCGGTGCCGCTAGAGTAAAGCCATGTCTGACACCCTGCCACCGCTGATCCAGGCCTTGCTCGACCCCGCTCGCTACCCGCATCCGGTGGAGCGCGTGTCGCTGGTGGAGACGCACGGCGCCTGGGTGTTGCTGGCGGGCGAGTTCGCCTACAAGATCAACAAGCCGGTGCGCTTTCCCTTCATGGATTTCAGCACCCTGGCGCTGCGCCAGCGCGCGTGTGAAACGGAGGTGCGCATCAACCGCCGCTTCCAGGTGGACGGCAAACTGGCCACGCACCTGTATCTGGGGGTGCTGCCCATCGTGGGCGCGCCCACCGCGCCGCGATGGGGTTACCCCGCCGAGCCGGGCATTGCGCAGCCCATCGAATTTGCGGTGCAGATGCGCCGTTTTGATGAGTCTCAGCGGCTGGACCACTTGTGTGCCCGCGGCGCGCTCACGCCCGACCACATGGTTTCGCTGGCGCGGCGCATGGCGAGCTTTCAGGCGCGCGCGGCGGTGGCCGGGGCCAACGACGCCTGGGGCCACCCCACGGCCATCATGCGCTGGCCACGCGACAACTTCGCCACCCTGCGAACCCTGCTCACCGACCCTGCCGATGCGGCGCGGGTGCAAACGCTGAGCGACTGGACGGAGCAAAGCGCGCTCGCCATCGAACCGCTGCTGGCGCGCCGGCGGCAAAAGGAGCGGGTGCGCGAGGGCCATGGCGACCTGCACCTGGCCAACATGGTGCTCATCGAAGGCGAGGTGTTGCCTTTTGATGCCATCGAATTCAACGAAGAGCTGCGCTGGATCGATGTGGCCTGCGACATGGCGTTTGCCTGGATGGATCTGCTCAGCCACGACCAGCCCGGCCTGGCCAATGCCTTGTTGAGCGCGTGGATCGATGCCAGCGGTGATGTGTCCGCGCCCACGGTCTGGGGCTTTTTCGCCAGCTACCGCGCGGGTGTGCGCGCCAAGATTGCCGCGATTCGCATGAAGCAACTCGGCGGCCCCGGCGCCTCGCCCGAGGCCGACACCAGCCTGGCCGAAGCGCGGCGCTACCTCGCGCTGGCCCTGCGCATCGCCCACCCGCCCTCGCCCACCCAGCTCGTCATCACCCACGGCATGTCGGGCAGCGGCAAGAGCTGGGCCTCCAACCAGTGGATGCAAACGGAGCCCACCGGCCACGCCATCCGGCTGCGCTCCGATGTGGAGCGCAAGCGCCTGCATGGCTTGAGCGCGCTGGCGCCCAGCGGTTCCGGCCTGAATGCGGGCATCTACACCCAGCAGGCCCATGAGGAAACCTACGCCTCGCTGCTGGCGCGCACCCGCATGCTGCTCAACGATGGTTGGAGCGTGATCGTGGACGCCGCCTTTCTGCGCCAAAGCGAGCGCCAGGCCTTCGCTTCACTGGCCAGGAGCGTGGGCAGCGCGTTCCGAATCATTGCCTGCGAGGCGCCAGAGCCCTTGCTGCGCGAGCGAATCGACCAGCGGCGCATGACCGGCACCGACGCCTCGGAGGCCACCGCCGCGGTGCTCGCCCAACAAATGGAGTGGATCGAACCGCTCACCGAAGAAGAGCGGGCCAGCGCCAACCCGCCTGAAGCGCTCAGTCTGGTGAACTGAACCCGGCGCGCGCCCAGCGAGCCGTGCTGCACCGCGGGCACCGACCACACAAGTCGGCGCAGTCCTACACAGCGCCGCGACGCCCACCGACAAGCCAGACACGGCCTGGCCGCGAACATGGAAGCGGCTGAAAACCCGCTCTTGCAGCCAGGCCCGCCATGACCCAGACGACCACCCACCAACCGCCCTCGCCCAAACCGACGCCCCCCAGGTCCGCACCCCACCGGCGCGCCCTGGCCTGGGTGGCGCTGGGCGGTCTGGTGGGTGGCCTCGTGTTGGGCGAGCTGAGCGGCTGGCCCTTTCTCCGTGCCCCGCTGGAGCAGGCGATCAACCGCGCCAGCGGCGTGGCCGTGAAACTGGAAGGCAGCTTTCACACACGCTTGCTGCTCCACCCGCGGCTGACGGTGGAACACATTGCCGTCGCACCCGGCGGCGGTGTTGATGTGCCGCATCTGCTCAAGGCCCAGGGATTCGATGTGCAATGGCGCTGGCGCGATCTCTGGCGCGCCTGGCGCGGCGAGAGCTTGCGGGTGAAATCGCTCGAGGCCGAAACGCTGGACGCCCACCTCGTTCGTTTGAGCGACCAGTCGGTCAGCTGGGACGTGATGCCCCGGCGCACCGCTGAAGACAGCAGCGCCGCATCGACACCCTTGCCGACGTTTGAACGCCTGGCGCTGGAAGCGGGGCACATTGAATGGCGCGACGAGCCCGGCAAAACAAAGATCGAGGTCAAGATCCACATCGACCCCGCCGCCACAGACCGCCTGCCCTGGCAGGCCACAGCCAGCGGCCACTACCAGGGCCACGCCCTGCGCGCACAGATCGACACCACACCCGACATGCCTTTGCTGCTTGAAGGTCCCGCGAGTCGGGCGATGGTGCCGTTGAAGGCCAGCGGGTCGATCGGCAACACGCGCTGGTCTTTTGATGGCCGCGCTGGCGCCGTCTGGGCGGGCCAGGACCTCAAGGGGCGCGTGCAGCTGGCGGGCCCCTCGCTGCAGGCCAGCGGCAAGCCGCTGGGCGTGGTGCTGCCCGAAACACCGCCTTACCGGCTGGATGCCGAGCTGGTGCGCACAGGCGCCGAATGGCAGCTGACAACCCAGCGCGCCACCATCGGCAGCAGTGTGCTCACCGCCGATCTGCGCTTTGACAGAGCCACCCAACCGCCCATGCTGAGCGGCACCGTGGGGGGGCAACGCCTGGCCTTGGCCGATCTGGGCCCCGCGGTGGGCGCCGACCACCCGCCACGCAAAGCCGGACGGGTGTTGCCAGACGCGCCTTTCGACGTGCCCAGTCTGGGCCAGATGGACGCCGATGTGCGCATCGCCCTCGACCAACTCGACTTCGGCACACCCAACCTCGCGCCCGTGCGCCAACTGACCACGCACCTGCGACTGCAGGACAGCCAGCTCTCGCTTTCGGACCTGAGCGCCCGCGTGGCCGGCGGCACCCTGAGCGGGGGCACCTCCCTGAAGGTGGTGGACCAGACACCCCAGTGGGACGCTTCGTTGCGCCTGTCGGGGGTCGATCTGGACCGATGGATTCGCGGCCTGCGCAAAGACGAGCCAGCCAAAGGCAACCAAGCGCCGTCCGACGAAGGCGCCTACATGAGCGGCACCCTTCAGGCCGACGCCTCGCTCACTGGCCAAGGGCGCAGCGTGGCGGCCATTCTGGGCAGTGCCCACGGCGAACTGGGGCTCACCGTGACCGAGGCCAAGCTGTCTCATCTGGCCACCGAGGCCGCCGGCCTTGATGTGGCCCAGGCATTGGGCATGCTCATCAAGGGCGACGAAGCCATGCCACTCCAATGCGCCGTGGCCCGCGCGGTGGTGCAGGACGGGGTGGTGAAGTCGCGCCAGATCGTGCTCGACAACGCCGACAGCACGCTGCGGGTGCAGGGCGGTGCGAGCTTCAAGACCGAGGCCCTCGCCCTGCGGCTGGTGGCGCAACCCAAAGACTTTTCCTTTTTCTCGCTGCGCACGCCAGTGACCGTGGGGGGGCATTTCGCCCAACCCGAAGTGGGCGTCGAGGCCAAGGGCCTGCTCGCCCGCGCAGCGGGCGCTGCGGCCCTGGGCAGTCTGGCCCCGCCGGCGTCATTGCTGGCCTTCATCGATCCCGGCTCGGGCAATGACACGCCCCCTTGCCCACCCAACCCAAAGGCCACCAATTGACCGAATCCGCCGCCAGCCCTCGCGACGACGCCCCGCCCAATTCCATGCAAACGCCTCCGCCCGCTCGCAACGAGGGCATGCCCCTGCCCGTGATGCCCGGCGTGCAACGCTTCGTGCTCTCGGGCGCAGCGATTGCCCTGGGGGTGCTGGGGCTGTATGTGGGGCAATCCCTGCTGATCCCGCTGGCGCTGGCCGCCCTGCTGGCTTTCGTGCTGGATCCCGCAGTGAGCTGGCTGCGCCGCCGCTCGGTACCGCGCGGGCTGGCGGTGGGCCTGGTCATCACACTCACCCTGTCTGCCCTGCTGGGCGCAGGCGCGCTGACCGCGTTGCAGGTGGGCGACCTGGGGCGCGAGCTGCCCACCCACCGCAAGAACATCCAGCAGAAGCTGCGCGATCTCCGACCCGCGCTGATGCCCTCGGGCACCACCAAGGAACTCGCCCGGCTCATGGGCATGGTCGAAGGCGAACTGGCCGCAGCCACGAGCGAGCTCAACCTCGGCGGCAAACCGCAGCCCAAGCCCACGCGGGTGGCGGTGGAGGCGCGCAACAGCGGTACCCAGGTGATCGAGTTGATCTCCACCGTGGGCGTGCAGCTCGCCACAGCCGCGCTGGTTCTGATCCTGGTGGTGTTCATGCTCCTGCAGCGAAGCGAACTGCGAGACAGGCTGCTTCGGCTGATGGGGGGCGACCCGCACCTCATGGCCGACGCGCTGTCGGAGTCGGCGCAACGCGTGAGCCGCTATCTGGCCGCGCAGGTGTTGGTCAACCTCGGCTATGGGCTGCCCATGGCATTGGGGCTTTGGTGGATCGGAGTGCCCGGCGCCTGGCTGTGGGGCGGGCTGGCCGCCGTGCTGCGGTTTGTGCCGTACCTGGGTCCGGCCATCGGCGCGGTGTTTCCGGTGGTGGCGGCGTTTGCGGTCGACCCGGGCTGGTCGATGGTGTTGTGGACCCTGGGCCTGATCGCCCTGCTGGAGCTGATCAGCAACAACGTGATCGAGCCCCTGGCCTACGGCGGCAGCACCGGTGTCTCGCCGGTGGCCGTGCTGCTCTCGGCGGCCTTCTGGGCCTCGTTGTGGGGTCCCATCGGGCTGGTGCTGGCCACGCCGTTGACGGTGTGTCTGGTGGTCATCGGCCGCCACATCGCGCCCCTGCGATTTCTTGATGTGCTGTTCAGCAGCACGCCAGTGTTCGACGGTCCGACGCAGCTCTACCACCGCCTGATCTCCGGGCATCTGGATGAGGCCGAAGACATGGCACACAACGAGGTCAGGCAGCACACCCTGGCGGGGTTCTACGGCGACACAGCCCTGCCAATGCTCGCTTTGGCCGCGCGCCAACCCACCCAGGGCGCCACCGCCGCCCACCGCCACCATTTGCTCAGCGGCACGGCCCACATCGTTGCCGAGCTGAAAGCCGACAACCCCACGCCGCACGCACAAGCGGTCCAGCCACCCCCCGTCACGGCGCTCTGCGTGGGCCTGCGCAACGAGCTCGATGCCCTCTCGGCCGACATGCTCGCGCACGCGCTCACCCAGGCCGGTCACGCTGCGCAAGCGACGCCCGTCGCCCCGCTGACCCACGGCACCGAGCGCCCAGCCGATTTCGGCGCGGTGCGAACGCTCTACCTCTGTACCTTGAGCGGTGCGCCCCAGACCCAAACCCGCCTGCAGGTGCGGCGGCTGCGGCGCCAGTGGCCCGATGCCAGGCTGCACCTGGTGGCATGGTCTGCCACAGAGACGCTTGCCACCGCCAGCGCCCAGGAAGCCATGGGGGTGAATGCGGTCTCCCTCGACCTGCGCGATGTCTTGAAAAGCGCCGCGCGCGACGCCTCGCAACACGACGACAGCCACGGCGAAGCCAGCCCCGAACACAACAAACCTTCGCCGCCATCCCACCCCGACCCGCAAGCCGAGCTGTTGCGCACCCTGCAACGCATGGTCAGCACCTTTGGCGTGCCGCGCGCCAGCCTCACACTGCGCACCCCAAACGGGCATGTGCGCTGCGCTTTGGCTGGCGACACCGAGCGCCCGGGTTGGCACACCGAACCGGCCCCGGCGCCCACCTCGCCGGTGGGGCTGATGCTGGCTGGCGAAGGCGGGCTGCGCCTGAACGACGTGCACATCGAGCCCTCCCATTTCGCCTCGGCCCACCCGATGTACCAGGGCCTGGGCTTCTTTGTCGGACTGCCCGTTGCCGGGCCCGAAGGCGCAACGCTGGGTGTCCTGGCATTGCACGCGCCCGTGGGCCACAACCTGAGTGCGGCCGATGGAGAACTGTTTGCCCGTCTGACCCGCGAGCTGGCACCACGCATCGCGCAGCTCGCCACACCGCCTGCCGACAACGACGCCGCCGCGCCATCCCGGGCGGCTCACACCTGGCCAAGCCTGGGCAACGCCAACGGCGCCGCTTTGGCCACCTGAGCGCGATCGCTGCGCTTGGACTGTCAGCCCTGTCCTACGCCAATCACGGCCCACCGCTGACACGCACCGGCCACCACCCTCCCTACACTGAATCCATCGCAACACAAAACGTTGTGAGCCCTTCAACCAAAGGCCCACCCACCCAGGCAAGCCTTAAACCGGAGAAGACCATGTTGCATTACGCCGTTGTGTTTTTTGTGGTGGCATTGATTGCCGCCGTGTTGGGGTTCGGTGGCATTGCTGCCGGCGCCGCCGGAATCGCCAAGATCCTGTTCTTGGTCTTCCTGGTCATGGCCGTGGTGTCCTTCCTCTTCGGCCTCAAGCGCAAGTAGCGCAAGACAAGACGCCTGAGCGGCACCCACCACCCGACCTGTTCCCGATTCCCTTTTTTTAATCCCACAAGGAGTTCACCATGAGCAAGCAAGCCCAAGAAATTCTCGACACCACCGAAGAAATGATTGACGCCGGTTCCGAAGCCGTGAAGAAAGCGAGCGCCAAAACGGCCGCCAAAGCCGATGAGGCCATCGCCACCACACAACGCGCCGCTGAGGAAGCCGAGAAGAGCATCCAGGCTGGCCTGCGTCAGGTGAAGGAAGCTGTGCCAGTGACCCTCTCCCGCGCCGCCACGCAAGCCGAAGAATTGGCACGCGCCGGCATTGACAAGGCCCGCGCCGCTGGCAACACGGTCGCCACCAAGGCCACCAAAGCAGGTGAGCAAACCGCACAATATGTGCGTGAAGAGCCCACCAAGGCGTTGTTGTTCGCTGCCGCGGCTGGCGCCGCCGCGACACTGCTGGTGAGCTGGGCCACGCGCCGCCGCTCGGTGTCCACCCGCTACTGACCCACGGGGCCCATCGGCCAAGCCCGATCCCTTTCGCAACCTTCTCAGGCCTCGCCTGCGGCATCGATCTCGCATCGAACACAGACCACAAGAAGGTTTTACAAAGGGCCAGCGTGAGACCTCGGCGGCAGGAACCGGTCGATGGCACCCCGACATTCTCGGACCGCCACCCACCGCTTCCTGCCGCAGCCACGACCACGCCTGGCCACCAATGCAAGGCCTTGACCCTGTAAGGAGTCCCCCTTGATCCACCCCGCCTTCATCGCCTTTGCCAAACGCCCCAGTCTGTTGCTGGAGCACGCAGACGCCTACACCGATCTGGCCTCCGCCGAGCTCGACGAACTGGTCACCCGCGTGAAGCTCAGGGCCGTGGTGTCAACGGCTGCGGCGGTGATGGTGGTGCTGGCCCTCTTTCTGGGCGGAACGGCCGGGCTCCTGGTGGCCGCGATTCCACTGCAAGGCATGCCCAATCCCTGGCTGCTCTGGGCAATGCCACTGATGGTGTTGCTGGTGGGCGCAGGGCTCGCCTGGGTGGCGCGATCGATGGAGAAGGCCACCCCCTTTGCTACCCTGCGCCAGCAAATGGCACAAGACCTCGCCACGCTCAAGATCCTGGACGAAGAATGAACCCGACGCCCCCAACCCCGATGCGCAGCGAGGACGCACCATCACCCTCACAGCGGAAGGCCCTGGCACTCCGCCGCCTGGAGGCCTCGCGCAGCCAACTCATCAACCAGATCTACCCCAAGCCCACCCCGCGTGCCAGCGCCACCGGGACCCAGGCATCGAGCCCGCCTTCAGCGGTCTGGGAAGGGATGGACGCACTGATGAACCGCATCCAGCGCAACGGGCTGGTGACGGCCGTGTGGCGCACCGGCCGTGCGCTCGGCCGGCGCTGGTGGAAACGCCAGCCGTGGCACAGCTCCGTCGAGCTCATCACCAGCACCCTCGCCCACGAGGCCCAGCCCATCGTGCGGCGCCACCCCGTGGCGTGTCTGGCCGCCGCGGCGGCCGCGGGAGCGGCTGTGGCCACGGCGCTGCCATGGGCCGCTCGCTCGCTGGAGCCCCGGGTGCGGCCCTGGCGCGACAACTTCGGCGGCATGCTCTGGAGCCAGCTTGCCCAGGCACCGGTGCAAATGGCCATCACCGGCGCCCTGACCGCCTGGCTGACCGACCTCAGTCAACGGTCGCGTCCGTCGTCCCCGGACAACGCCACCCAATCAACACCAGGCTCCGCGCCACCCGCGCCCCCTGCGGCACCATCTTCAGCCTCTTCCGCGCAAACGCAGGGCTGAAGTCCGCGCCTTCAAGGCCCACACTGGGCGCTGATCTGCGCCGCAAATCCGCGGCCAAGCGATTCAAGCAACATTCACAGGGCAGCCTCAACCGGCAACACGCCGACTGCGAGATCCCCGGGCCCGGGCGTACACCCAGGTGAACTCTGCCCCCATCAAGAAGACCTGAGCCGAGTAGTACACCCAGATCAACACCACCGCCAGCGAACCCGCTGCGCCATAGGCAGACGCCACGCCGCTGGCCCCCAAATAGAGGCCGATCAGGAACTTGCCCACGCTGAACAACGCCGAAGTGACCAGCGCCCCCACCCACACGTCTTTCCACTGCACATGCGCGCGCGGCATGAGCTTGTAAATCATGGCAAAGATCGTCGAAGTGATCAGAAACCCGAAAGCGAAATTCAAGCCTTGCACCACCCATTCCCAGGAGCCCAGCACGCTGCCCCACCAGCGTCCCAGCCCTGTGACCACCGCCCCCACGACCAGGGAGACCATCAACAGAAAGGCCAGGCCCAGGATGAGACCGAAGGACAACACGCGCGCGCGCAGAAGGCCCCACAACCCTGAACCTGTCGGCCGGTTGGGTGCCTGCCAGATGCGATCAAGCGCACCCTGCAACTCGGCAAACACGGTGGTCGCGCCCACCAGCATCGCGCCCAAACCCACCAGGGTGCCCCACCAGCTCTCAGCCGGCTCGCTGGCACTGGCCACCATCGCCTGGATCGACGCCGCCGCCTGTCGGCCAAAAAGCCCCACCAGTTCGTCCATCAAATGGCCCTGCGCTGCGTCTCGGCCCAAGACCAACCCCGCCACCGAAATCACGACGAGCAGCAAGGGCGCCATGGAAAAGAAGGTGTAGTAGGAGAGCGCCGCGCCCATGCTGGCCGCGCGATCATCCACCCAGCCTTGCACCGCGGCTTTGCACATGGCCCACCAGCGAGGGTCGGGCAGAGCGACCTCGGCCGCCCCCTGCGCGGGCATTGCCAGCGGCGGTCGGCTCCAGGAGGCGGGGGGAGAGGGTTGTGAAACAGGGCGAACATCCATGCAAGCCATTTTGAGCGATTGCGGGCCCAAGCGTGCAGCATGCCTTCAGCAGGCCGCCCATGCACGCGCAAAAAGGGGCTTTGTCCGACACCACCAGAGGCCACCCCACACGACACTGGTCCCAAGGCGCACTGCGCTCCCCGCCCCAACCATGCACGCCATCCTTCCCATGACCGACAAGTTCAACTTCAATCTCGAAACCGTTGCCGCCCGGCTGCTTGAGAAGGTCTATGGCCTGTTGGCTGCGCTGCCTTCGGTTTTGCTGGCTTTGCTGGTGATCTGGCTCGCATGGCATGTCGGCGGATGGCTGTCGCGGCGCCAGGCGCTGCAGCGCGTGACCGTTCACCACCCCTTTCTCATGGAACTGGCCAGGACCACCACCCGTTGGGTCGTGACCTCGCTCGGCATCCTGATGGCCCTGGAGATCATGGGCGCGACAGCGCTGGTGGGCGCCATGCTGGGCACCGCAGGCGTGATGGGCATCGCCATTGGCTTTGCCTTCAAAGAAACGCTGGAGAACTACCTCGCGGGCATCTTGATGAGCTTGCGTCAACCCTTTGCGCCGCGTGATCTGGTGGTCATTGATGGGCACGAAGGCCGCGTGGTCGTCATGAACTCCCGTGCCACCATCCTCATGACACCCGATGGCAATCACCTGCGCCTGCCCAATGCGCTGGTGTTTCGCAGCGTCATGCTGAACTACACACGCAACCCCAGCAGGCGCTTCGAAGTCGACATCGGAGTCGGCGTCACGGAAGACCTTGTCGAGGCGCAGCGGGTTGGGATCGCCGAGCTGCAACGGATGGAAGGCGTCAAGGACTCACCCGAACCGCGCGCTTTCGTTCAGAGCCTCGGCGACTCCAACGTCTTGCTGCGCTTCCACGGTTGGGTCGACCAGAACCGACACGACTTCGTCGCGGTGCGCAGCGAAGCGATCCGCTTGCTCAAGCTGGCGCTGGAAGAAGCCGGCATGGACATGCCCGAGCCCATCTATCGCGTACAGCTGAGCGAGCCGATGGCCAGTGCCCCCGCTGCGGCACCCGAGCCAACTCCGAAAAGGCACTCCCACCGCCGCCGTTCGACCGTGGATCTGGGGGTCAACCGGGAACTGCAACAGCAAATCGAAGAAGACCGCCAATTGCGCGACGAATCCGACATGCTTGATGAACGGGCGCCGCGAGAATAGGGGCACCAAAACCCGACTCGCCAGGACGGACACGGGGTGGTTCTTTGGCATCTGGTGTCCGCCCAACCCTCCGAAGCCCGGTCAGGTCATCTGCCGAAGGCGCGACACCCAAAGGGATCACAACTGGCTGCGCAACAAGCGGGCGGCCTGCTCCTTGAGCTTCATGCGCCACGGACGGGCGCGCCACATGGCCAGCGTGATCGGTTTGCCCTTGGCCCAGTCCGCTTCAAACACCTGGTGAAGCCGCTCGGCAAACCCCGAATCCAACACATTGAGGTTGGCCTCATCGTTGAGCAGAAACGACCGGTTGTCAAAGTTGGTCGAACCCACCGACACAAAACGGCCGTCCACCACCAGGCACTTGTTGTGGTACATGGTGGGTTGGTACTCTGCGATCTGAACTCCGGCGCGCAGCAAAGGCCCCCAACTGGCGCGGGATGCCTTGCGCACAAAGACCGAGTCGATGTGATGGTTGGGCAGCAATACCCGAACCACCACGCCGCGCCGCGCCGCCTGCTCGAGCGTGCGAATGGTGAGCGAATCGGGCACGAAATACGAGGCCGACAAATCGATGTACGACTTCGCGGCGGTCAGGGCCAACATGAACATCAGGTGCATGCTTTCGCTACCGCCGGACGGCGAGCTGCTGAACATCTGGGCGGCCTGATTGCCCACCGCCGTCAGCTTCGGGAAGTAGTCTTCACCGTGCAGCACTTGCCCGGTCGCCCGCATCCAGGTGTCCAGAAACACCGCCTGCATTTGCGCCACCACAGGCCCTTGCACCCGGTAGTGCGAATCGCGCCATTCTTCTGGCGAGCGCGCGTCGCCCAACCACTGATCGGCACTGCCGACGCCACCGGTGAATCCGACTGTTCCATCAACCACCAGCAATTTGCGATGGGTGCGGTTGTTCAGGCGGGCCCAGTGGCTCCAGTGGGGTTTGTGAAACCGCCGCACCTCCACCTTGCTCGACTGAAGCCGGTCAAGCAAGGCCTCGTCCATTTTCCAACTGCCCACCCAGTCCAGCAGCACATGCACCCGCACACCCGCCTGCGCTCGCTCACACAGCGCCTGGGCAAACGCGTCGCCCACCTGCCCACTCCAATAGATGAAAGTCTCGAAGGTGATGGTGTGTCTGGCGCTTGAGATGGCCTCCAGCATGGGTGGAAAGATGCGGTCTCCGTTGAGCAACAACTCAACGCGGTTGCCCTCCAGCAATTGAGGCCCCAACAACGAACTCAACGAGCGCCGAAATGCCGATTCGTCTGCGTCGTACAAGCGGGGCAACACCGTCTCGATGCGCTTCTCTCCGCCAGTGAGATTGATCAACAGCAGGATCACGATCCCCGTGGCCAATGCCGCCAGCAGCGCCACACCCAGGGGGAATGAGCTCAGTGTCATGCGTGAAAGCTCATCACTGGATCAGGCCATTGGTCATCGCGTAATAGGTCAGTTCGCTGTTGCTGGACAGGTTGAGCTTTTCCAGCACGCGCGTGCGATAGGTGCTCACCGTCTTCACGCTCAAAAACATCGCTTCGGCCATCGCCCCCACCGTCTCGCCCTTGGCCAGGCGCAGGAACACCTGAAGCTCGCGTTCGGACAACAGCTCATGCGGTGGCCGCTCCAGACCGCCTGCCGCCCCCTCGGCCAACAGGCTGGCCACCGCCTGGCTGATGTACTTGCGCCCCATCGACACGGTACGGATTGCGTTGACGATCTCTTCGGGCTCGCATTCCTTGTTCAGATAGCCACTCGCGCCCAGACGCAGCAAATTGGTGGCGTAGTGCGCTTCGGGGAACCCGCTCAGGATCAACACCGCCAGATCGGGAAACCGGGCCTTGATCGCCTTGAGCGCATCCACCCCGCTTTGGTCAGGCATGGAAATGTCCATCAGCAGCACATCGATCTCCCCTTCGCGCGCCAGCTCCATCGCCTGGGCACCATTCGAGGCTTCACCTGTGACGCGCAGATCCACATGGTCTGACAGATATTGCTTGAGCCCGGCACGCACCACGGCGTGGTCATCGACAAGTCCCACTCGGATCATGGAGGTTCTTCTTTCTTGTTCGGTTGGCGCCAAGGCGCGAATGCGCTGACTTTACCGCCGCCCGGCGCTCGGCGCTGTCGGACAGGACCTACACCTGACCGACAACCTGGCGGCCTCCCGTCCTACATCGGTTTCGCCCGTGGGCCGACATCGCCATCGACCGGGTTTTTCTACATTGAATGCACAGCACAGCAAAACACGCGGTGCTGATGAATTGCCAGCCATCAACACGGCTGGCCCAACCGAAAGCGAAAGGAAACGCCACATGAACTGGAACCGAATCGAAGGCAATTGGATGCAACTCAAAGGCAAGGCCCTGGAGCAGTGGGGCAAGCTCACCGACGACGACCTTGACGTCATTGCCGGCAAGCGCGATCAACTGGCCGGCAAGATCCAGGAGCGCTATGGCTGCACCCAAGAAGCGGCAGAAGCCGAGATCGAGCGTTGGGAAGGCAGCGCCACCGACGCCTGGTTCAAGAACTGATCACCAGCCGGCATTGGCCCGGGCGGCCAATGCCGGCCCCAACCACCGTGACGTGCGACACCTTTTTTTGCACAACACCTCACAAACAGGAGAACTCACCATGACCATCACCCGACGAACCCAGATCGTGCTTGCCACCTCCGCCGCTGCTTTCGCACTGGTGGCCTGTGGGCAAAGCGAAGACACCACGGTCGGCCAGAAAGTCGACAACGCCATCGAACAAACCCAGACGGCCACCAACGAAGCCAAGCAGGACATTCAGGAAGCGGCCAAGGATGTGCAACAGGATATTCAGAGCGCCGCCAGCGACATCAAGCGCGAAGGCGAACAGGCGGTCGAGGCGGCATCCGACAGCGCCACCGACCTGGCCATCACCGCCAAGGTGAAGACCGCCCTGGCCGCCGATGACCAGCTCAGCGCCATGGGCATCAACGTCGACACCGCCGGCACCGTGGTTTCGCTGCGCGGCCCGGCGCCCAACAAAGCGGCGGCTGAGCGTGCCACGGTTCTGGCCCAGGCGGTTGAAGGTGTCAGCGCCGTCAACAACATGCTGGTCGTGAGCCAGTAAAGCACCCGGTCGCAGGCCGGTCCAATCAACCAGACACAGGAGAGACTCATGAATCAAGCCAACAACGCCAAACAGTCAACCACGTCGAAAGACCGTGCGCTCAAGCTCGACGAAGCCGGGCTGAAAGCGGCGCGCGACCACCTCGAGGACGGGGCCCATACGCCGGCCTACGGGCCATGGCGCGACGACGTGGTGAAACTGCTCAACGACGCCTTGGCCACTGAGCTCACCTGTGTCCTGCGCTATCGACGCCACCACTTCACCGCAGCCGGACTGGCCTCGGCCAAGATTGCCGAAGAGTTTTTGGTGCATGCGAACGAAGAAATGGCCCACGCAGACCGGCTTGCACGGCGCATTGTCCAGCTGGGCGGCGAGCCCGACTTCGACCCCACCGGGTTGAAACAGCGAAGCCACGCCGGATACGACGGATCCCTCGATCTCGACACGATGATTCGCGCCAATCTCGAAGCAGAGCGCGTGGCCGTCGAAGGCTACCGGCAGATGATCCAGCTCATTGGCAACCAGGACGCCACCACGCGGCGCCTGCTTGAAGACATCCTGGCCGACGAGGAAGAACATGCCGATGAGCTGTCCGACTGGCTTCAACCCTGAACCCGCGGCCAACTCGCGGCCCATGCGCGGCCCTTGGGTACCCACAACGCTGCCAGCGCCATTGCGCGCCAACAGCGTGCCCCTCGAACACAGACACCCCAAACATCAAGGAGTTCACATGATCAAACCGATTTTCCTCGCCTGCGCCGTGGCCATTGGCGCCCTGTCCATCACCGGCTGCGCCGTTTCCCGCGACCAACAGTCCGTTGGGGCTTACATCGACGACGCCACCGCCACCACCCAGGTGAAGGCCCGATTTGCCGACGACCCTGTGGTCAGCGCGATGTCCATCAAGGTCGAAACGCTCAACGGCCTTGTGCAACTCTCTGGCTTTGCGAAGACCCAGGCCGAGCGTGAGCGGGCCGAAGACATTGCCAGCAAGGCTTCGGGGGTACGAGGCGTTGTGAACGACATCATCGTGCGCCCCTGATCCCGGCCCGCCTCGCGCAGCGGGTCGCCCTCGGCCAGGCTTGAGGACGACCTGTTTCGCCGGGAAGGACGCGTCACCAAGTCAGACAAGTCCTACAAGCCACACCGAGGTTTTCAATTATGGTCAAGACAGCTCACCAACACCGAATGGGTGCCGAGCCATCCCACACCACGCAATCAGCGCCACTCACCCCGAAGGCAGCCGCCCCTCTTCCGCTCATGACAACCCTGAGGACATTCATCGTCGAGGACAACCCTGTCATCTTGAAAAACCTGGTGGACACGCTGGAAGAGCTCACCGACCTCAAGGTGATAGGCACCACGGGCAACGAGGAAGAGGCGGTAAAGGCACTGTCGAGCCAGGCCGAGTCTCTCGATCTGGTGATCGTCGATGTTTTCCTCCACTCGGGCAGCGGGCTGGGCGTCCTCAAAAGCGCACAGCAAATGTCGCTGCCCGCGCGTCGCGTGGTGCTCACCAATTACGCCACCGAAGACATCCGGCGCCGATGCACCAGCCTGGGGGCCGATGCGGTTTTCGACAAGTCCAGCGAACTCGAAGACCTGATCGACTACTGCGAAAAGATGACCGCAGAGTGATGCCAGTCCAGGCTTCGGTACAGTCAGCTCAGCCACAACCTGAGGAGCGCCGAAGGTTGCCGTTTCATAAACGCCACCTTTTCAGGTTCCATGCCCCACACCAAAACGCCCACCCGCCGGCTGCGCAAGTCCCTGGAAACCGTGGCTCGCGGACGCTACCTGATGCCCATCGTGGTGGCATTGGGCATCTCCGCCATGGTGGTCAATGAGGGCGCCTACAGACACTCCCATCGAACACTGAGTGCCGGCATCGCGCTGACCGACGCCAGGGTGCAAGCCGCGCAAACCCTGCAACTGCTCACCGCAGCCGACCTGCATGCCCACGCCTACATCCTTTCCGGCTCGCCCGACGAGGCAGTGGCGTACCGCGAGACGGTCAAAGCAATGCACCAGGTCAAACAGAGAGCCTTTGATCTGGTGGCCAAGGTCGATCCGGGCCGGAGCATCTCCATCGACCTGATCGAGACACTGCTGGACGAGGAAATCAAGGACTCCGACGCCTGGGTCAGCATGGTGGCGCAAGGGCAAGTGGGCGCGGCCCGCTCCGACGCCATCAGCGTCAGGAGTCGGGAGCGGCGCGAGAAACTGCGTGAAGAGTTCGCCCAGGTGTTGGGCAAAGCCGCCGAAATCCAGCAAGGCGCCCGCTTCTCGCTCTACAACGCACTGGCGATCAGTCGCATGGCGGTGCACCTTCTCGCCTTGGCCGCTGTGCTGGGGATGTTCCTGTTCCAACGTCAACTGCGCCAGGGAGATATTGAGCTGGCCAAAGAGCGGCTGCAGTTGACCGAACGGGTCAAGGAACGCACCGCAGAACTCACCGAGATGGCCAACCACCTGGTGCACGCCAGGGAAGACGAGCGAGCCCGGCTTGCGCGCGAACTGCACGACGAAATGGGGGGGCTCTACACAGCGATGAAACTGGAGTTCGCGCGCCTGCGCCGCGTGCCCAACATGCCCGAAAGGGCGCCGCCCCACCTCGCCGCAATCGAGTCACGGCTGAACGAGGTCATTGCACTGAAGCGGCGCATCATCGAAAACCTGCGCCCTTCTGCGTTGGAGCAACTGGGCCTGGTGCCCGCGCTGGAGAACCTGTGTCACGACATGTCCACCGCACTGGGCAAACCGGTGAACGCCGATCTGTCGGCCGTGTCGGTGGACAAGAACGCAGAGCTCACGCTGTACCGAACCACGCAGGAAGCCCTCACCAACATCGGCAAATACGCACAATGCACGAATGTGCAAGTGCAGCTTGCCCAGCACGCCCGGGAGGTGCGCTTGAGCGTGAGGGACGATGGACAAGGATTCGATACCAAGGCCGTGACGCCCGGGCGTCATGGTCTGATGGGCATGCGCGTTCGTGTCGAATCGCATGGCGGGCGCCTGGAGGTCGAAAGCGCCCCAGGGCTGGGGACGACCATCACGGCCACGTTGCCCGCCTCGTCATCGGCGCCGCCCGAGCAATCCGCCTGAGCCCGCAACGGATCAGGGGCCTTGGCACCGGCCAGGCGCCCCTCGCGAATCCCTTCTGAAGCGCTGCCGTTGAGTGATCTGTTTGCGCGCGACCGAGCCGAGCGTGCTTCCGTGCGGCGGCACCCCGCCGCGCCCCAGCACCCGTGCCGCCCCCACCTTCACAAATTTTTTTCAAACCCGAAAAGCCGCTTTCACGAGCGTTGCGCCGCATGCCTCGCTACCATTGGCAACAACCCGAGCCGTTGCGCGACCGCAACCGCCTCAAGCCGAACCGCACCACCAAGCCCAAAAACTTCCCAGGAGACTGTCAATGCCCGTGATCACCACCATCGAAGACCTGCGTGTGATGGCCAGGAAGCGCGTACCCCGGATGTTCTACGACTACGCCGATTCGGGCTCCTGGACCGAGAGCACCTACCGCGCCAACAGCGAAGACTTCCAGAAGATCAAGCTTCGCCAGCGCGTGGCCGTGAACATGGAAAACCGCACCACCGCCACCACCATGGTGGGGCAGGCCACCCGGATGCCTGTGAGCATTGCGCCGGTCGGTCTGACCGGCATGCAAAGCGCCGACGGCGAAATCAAGGCGGCCAAGGCCTGCGAGAAGTTCGGTATTCCGTTCACCCTGTCGACCATGAGCATCTGCTCAATCGAAGACGTCGCAGAACACACCTCTGCACCCTTCTGGTTCCAGCTCTACATGATGCGCGACCGCGACGCCATGGCGCGCATGATCCAGCGTTGCAAGGTGGCAGGCTGCAGCGCCCTGGTGCTCACACTCGACCTGCAGGTGATTGGCCAGCGCCACAAAGACCTGAAAAACAAGATGCGCGCCTCGGTCATCCCCAGCCTGGGCAACGTCTTGAACATCGCCACCAAGCCCCGCTGGGTGCTGGGCATGATGGGAACGCGCCGCCACACGTTCCGCAACCTGGTCGGCCATGTCAAAGGTGTGAGCGACATGAGCTCGCTGGCTTCCTGGACCAACGAGCAGTTCGACCCCACGTTGAACTGGGAGGATGTGGCCTGGGTGAAACAGCAATGGGGGGGCAAGCTGATTCTTAAAGGCATCATGGACGTGGAAGATGCGCGCCTCGCTGTGGCCAGCGGCGCCGACGCGATCGTCGTGAGCAACCACGGTGGGCGCCAGCTCGATGGTGCACCCAGCAGCATCGAAGCCCTGCCCGCCATTGTGGCCGCCGTGGGCGATCAGATCGAGGTCTGGATGGACGGCGGCATCCGCAGCGGACAAGACGTGCTGAAAGCGTGGGCGTTGGGCGCACGCGGCACCATGATCGGACGCGCCATGGTCTACGGACTCGGGGCCATGGGCGAAGCCGGCGTGCTCAAGGCCCTGGAGATCATCCACAAGGAACTCGATGTGACCATGGCCTTTTGCGGCCACACCAACATCCAGAATGTCGACCGCAGCATCCTGCTGCCCGGCACCTACCCTGCCTGAGGTCTGACCTCAGCGCTGTGGCATCAGATCAGGCTGCCGAGCTTGGCCGACAGCTTCTGCCAGCATTCCGACGGCTCGGGCGTTTTGTTGCTGCATCGAATCTCGGCCCACGTCGCACCTTGACGCTGCGCCGTTGCTCGCAGGATCTCTGTTGACTGGTCAGGCCCCACTATCCCCACCAACAGCGGGTTGTGATGGGCCTGACGGGCGGCCTCCAGCACGCGGTCGACCAAACGCTGGTTGCGCGCCTCACTGCCATCGAGCAGCAAGACGATGGCTGCGTAATCGGGAAAGAAAGCGTGGGTCATGCCCATGGCCAGTCCCTTGCGTGCGTTGGCCACCAGCCGCAGGCCCCGAGGCCCGAAACCCGGAAAGTCTGCGTAGTCACTCTCCACGTCGGGAACATCTTCGACCCCCCCTGCAAAGCGCCTGCGCACCAGTGCCCGCTGCTCCTGCTGGGCCAGCCAGGCCAGAAAACCAAACGCCTGCGTGCCTTGGGCCGAAAGCAGCATCACATGGGGGTTGCGTCCGTGCGGACGCGGCATGTCGGGTGCGGGAGGCGCGCTCAGCCGCAACCATACCTCGGCGGGCGCAGCCGCCTCACCCGCCTCGTAGCGGACCAATTGCGCCCGTACCCGCGCATGGAACTGGCGATCGCTCTCAATGTTCTGGACGATGGACCCGATCCAGGGGCGAAACAGCCGAGGCTGACCATCGCTGCGGTGCAAAACCGTCACCCCATGGTGGCGCGGATCTTCCGCGACCCGGGCCATCAGCGCATCGACCCCGTCGGACGCACCCTCTATCCATTGCACAAACCAGCCATTCAAGTTGGACAGTGCCACCCGAATTCCATGCACCCGGTTGTTGACCACGGCGTGATCGCGAATGCGCCGCATCTCGTCGAGCACCGAACTGCGCACCTCGCTGCGACTGGCATATATCAGCCGCAGCACGGGCCCGGCCGGCACCTCGGCGCTGCCGTGCGGCCAATGGGATTCTGCTGGCTCTGCTTCTTGTCTTGACATAAGTCGGGGACGCCCGAAATGGCCCGTGGGACAATAACCCAATCGAACGGAAATGGCACACATCCGCGTAAGCCCTTGGCCTGCGATTTTCTGCCATCCCGCCCGTCGCCCTGTCCCAAAGACGACCTGTCACCGATCGGACCGCCCGGCCTGTGCAGGATCTCACGGTTCAGCGGGCTGTTGGCGGTCCACCATTTTCACCCCTCTTTTCCTCTGGCATCACGTCAAGCCGCCATTCAGACCACCCCATGAGCATCGACAGCCCATCCAGCGAAAAAAGCCGAAGTGTTTCCCCCTGGTGGCGCGCTGCCACCATTTTTCTGGCCTTGGCCGGGTTGTTGATGTGGGCGGCAGGCACCAGCATGATCGAGCAGCTGAAGAGCCAGGTGCAGCACACCCAGGCGAAGTTGGCCGATATGCCTCAGGTGCGCTACGTCGCGGTCCTGCTGGACGACCAGCAGCGTCCGGCATTGCTCATCACCAGCGACCCCAAACAGGGCAAGCTCCAGGTGCAGCGTCTCAATGACGTCAAGGAGGGGCGTGAAGACACCATGCAGATCTGGGCGGTTCGCAGCGACCAGCCTGCGCGCTCGCTGGGCATCATCACCAGCAAGTACAAGACCATGGAAATGCCGGTCAGCGAAGACGCGCTGAGTGGCGTCAACGAACTGGCGATCAGTGTCGAGGAAAAGGGCGGCGTGCCGGAAAACAATGGTCCGCGATTGCCCTACCTGTTCAAAGGCTGGCTGGTTCAGAAGTCCATCTGACCGCCGCCGCTGCACGAGCTGGCCAGGCTCAGCGCAACTCGTACTCGAAGGTACTCACCACGCGCAGGCGCTTGCCGCGCGAACTGCCGTCGTCGTAATCGTTGCCATCGTCGCCGGTGATGCGAATCACGCCCTGGTTGGCGCTCTTGAGGGGCCCCAGTCGCGCGCCCGCCTCCGCGGCAAATTACTCGGCCTGCTCCCGTGCGTTGCGCGTGGCCTGCGCCAGCAAAGGCGACTTGGAATCATTGAAACCGCGCAACTGGTAGCGTGGCCCACCCGATTGCCCATCGCTGCCGAGTTGCACACCCGCCTGAATCAAAGGGTCCAGCGCCAGCGAGGCTTTCTCCACCAGCCCCACCCGCGCCGTCCTCACCAACACCTGCCCGGTGCCATTGAAGCGAAGCGGCACATTGCCCTGCGCATACTCCCGGGCAAGCAGGTCCTGCACCTGCAGCGGCCGAGCCTGCACCTCTTCAGCGGTGAAACCGCGCGCCGTGAGAAAAGCCATAACTTTCTCCCGGTCCGCGGTGAGCGCCTGCTGAACCCCATTGAACTCCGCACCGGCGCGCCGGAAAGACAGTGTCCACACCGCGAAATCGCTCTCCACATCCTTTTCGGCCAATCCCTTGACGGTCACCGAACGGTCGGACATGCGAAACCGCTCCAGGCCGTTGCTCACAAAAAACCCAGCCGCCGCCAGGCCCGCAGCCACCATCACGGCGGCAATCAATCGAAACACAGGGTTCATTCCCACTCACTCCAAATCTGAAACCGGGCGATCCGACGCCCCTTCGACCTTCAGGCGCCCCGCCGCCGACTGGCGTCCGCCCGTGGCGGCCTGCAATTGCCCCGCACACCCGAGACCAAACGGCGGCATATTGACATACACATTTTCGTATTGACCAGGCCGCACCAAATAGGTTTCATGCCAGATCCCAACCGACCCGTCTGTGCCCACGGCCCGGTTGAAGGCACGCCACGCAGGCAAATGCGCGGCATCACGGTCTTTGGCGTAAGCCAGGAGTTGAGGCATTGAACGCCAATACTGCACCATGATGGTGGTCCGCCCGACCCAGGACTCGGCGTGCAGAAAACCCGACTCGGGCTTTTGCTCCAGTTCTCGCACCATGCGTGGCATTGCCAGCACCACCGGCCACCATTTGTGCACCTTCCACCAGGCATTCACGCGCATGCCAATGAGAAACACCACAAACTCCCCCTCCATGGTGGCGGTGAGTCTTTCACGCTGAATCATGAATCGGCCTCCTGTTGCCGCACCCATTGTGCCCCCACGCAAAAGACGCGACCCGGCCGCACCGATAATCGACGAGCCCAAGGGGTGTGAAGAAACAGGGAGCGAAGATGGCGAGCAGCACAGGAAAGTGGCGGAAAGTCGCCAAATGGGTTGGAATTGGTCTGGCAACGCTGTTCATCGGCGTGCCCGTGGTGTTCACCCTGGTGTTTCTCGGCATTCAGGAGGCCACCGAGCGCCAGTGGCTGGGCAAAGCCCCCGAGCACGAAGCCATTGCCGCCCGCTCAAGCCAACCCCACCGGGTGGCGTTGCTGGACGTGGGCTTTGACTCGCTGGCCGAACGCCTGCGACTGATCGAGTCGGCGCAACGCGCCATCGAGCTCGAGTTCTTCATCTACGAAATCGATACGGCGAGCCGCCTGATCACGCAGGCCCTGGCCCGCAAGGCGCAGCAGGGCGTGAAGGTGCGCATTCTGGTGGATTTCGCCATGCCGGTGTTCAAACTCGCACCGGCCTATGTGAAAACGCTGCAGGCCGCGGGTGTGCAAGTGCGCTACTACAACACCGCCGGCATTCAGCGCATCTTTGCGGCGCAGCACCGCACCCACCGCAAACTGCTGGTGGTGGACGGCGATCGCGCCATCGTGGGCGGGCGCAACATCGGCGACGACTATTTCGACCTCTCGCACCACTACAACTTCCTCGACAGCGATCTCATGCTGCAAGGCCCCATCGCCCAGGCCATCGCCGACAGTTTCGAGCTGTATTGGGCTTCCGACTGGGTCACTTCGCCGAGCGACATCGAAGTCAACGCACAGGCCCCGCTCGCCGGCGACCTCCTCGGCGAGCTGTCGCCAGATGAGCAAGCCATCGCCGCAGACCTCCAGACCCACACCCCGGAGCACGGCAGTTCCACCTGCCCCGACTTGCAGTTCGTGACCGACTATCCCGGCTCCGGCGTGGAGCGGCGCAAGGTCTTCCTGGCCATCAGCCAACTGGCGCACGAAGCCAAACGCGAGATCACGGTGGAAACGCCTTATCTGGTGCTGCGCGAGGATGGGGCGGCGGTGCTGCAAAGCGTGGCGCGGCAGGGCGTGCAAGTGCGCTTTCTCACCAACAGCCTCAACTCCACCGACGCTTTCTACACCGTGGCCAGCCTGGCCGACAACCTCAACGCCCTGCGCATCCCCAATGTGTCGGTGTGGGCGTACCGCGGTCAACCCCTGGCCCAGGCAATGCGCAAACCCAGCTCGCCGCGCTGGGGCGTGCACGCCAAGCGCGCGGTTTTTGACGACGCCACCGTCGCCGTGGGCACATACAACATCGACCCGCGATCGGCCAACCTCAACTCGGAGCTGATCGTGATCTGCCGCGGCGATCCCGCGCTGGCCCAGGCCATGAAAAGCAGCATGCAGGCCCGCCTCGCGCAATCGGTGGCCATTCTGGGAACGCCCCAGGCCGGTGGAAAAGCCGCGCTGATCGAGGGCGCAGACGACCAGGCGGTGTGGCGCATGCGGGCCATCGCCCCGCTTGCGAACCTGCTCGACTTCCTGATGTAGCCAGCGCGCACAATCTCGGCAACACATCCAACCCATTCAAGACCCCAGCCCATGGCAGAACTCTCAGCAACCTCACCGCCCTCCGACGGCCCCAAACCCCTGTGCGAAGCCTGCCAAGGCATTCAGCGAAACTGGCGCAAAGCCCCAGGACACCCCGAGCTTGCCCAGGGCCTGAACCGCAAGGAACCCCGCCGCCATGGCCAGGTGACCATCACCGAATACCAGTGCGAGCGGTGCGGCACCCATTGGGACTACGAAAACGACAAAAACAACCAGAAAGCGGGCTGGTCTGTGGTGCCCCGCTGACACCCTCCGCTCGCTCACCCGCGCGGATGGTGCTGGGCCACCAGGCTTTTCAGCCGCTCACGCGCCACATGGGTGTAGATCGTCGTGGTTGAGATGTCAGCATGCCCGAGCAGCATCTGCACCGCGCGCAAATCCGCGCCGTGGTTGAGCAAGTGCGTGGCAAATGCATGGCGCAAGGTGTGGGGTGACAAAGGCGCGGTGATGCCGGCTGCAAGCGCATAGCGCTTCACCAGGTTCCAGAACATCACGCGGCTCATGGCCTCACCGGCCTTGCTGCCCCGCGCGGTGATGAACAAATCTTCGCTCTGGCGCCCAGCCAGAAGTTCGCGACGCCCCTCGCCGATCCAGCGTTGCAACCACTGCCCCGCCACCATGCCAAAGGGAACCAGCCGTTCCTTGTTGCCCTTGCCCGTGATGCGCAACACGTGTTCATGGTGGCCCACGTGAAACGTCTTGAGCGTGACCAGCTCACTCACCCGAAGTCCGCTGGCATACATCAACTCCAGCATCGCGCGGTCCCGCTGACCCAGCGGCGTGGCGGTATCGGGTGCATCCAGCAGCGCCTCCACCTGCGCCTCGCTCAGCGTCTTCGGCACCCGCATGGGTTGGCGCGCCGCAGTCAGTCGCAACGTCGGGTCCACTGCGATCAGGCGTTCGCGCAGTGCCCACCGGAAGTAGCGCTTGAAGACAGTCAGCCTGCGGTTGGCCGTGGTGGCCTTGGTCGTGGCATGGCGGTCGGCAAAGTAGCCATTGATGTCGGCCTCACCCACCCCACTGAAGCCTTTGCCCCGTTCGGCCAGCCAATCGGCAAACAGCACCAGATCGCGGCGATAGGCATCCAGCGTGTTGCGAGACAGTCCTTCCTCCAGCCATAAAGCGTCAACAAAAGCCTCCGCGTGCGCGTGACCAGCCGCCGCCAAAGCCAGCTCAGTAGCCCCGGCTGGCGCCGGCGAACGGGGTGTTTGTTTCACTGAATCCATTGCCCAGAAGAACGGTCTCTCAACGCGAAGGGTGCTGCGCCAACCCGGGAAAACCCGCCTCTGTTTCAGGTCGCAGCCCCCTTCGAAAGCGCATCACATGTTGTATTCTGACGCTTTGCCTTTACACACCGATCTGGAGACCTTCCCCATGCGTTTGATTCACAAAATCGGCCTGACCGTCAGCCTGGGCGCTGCCTTGGTCACTGGCGCCGCCGTGGCCCAGCAACAGCAATTCATCAACATCCTGACTGGTGGTCAAAGCGGCGTGTACTACCCCATGGGTGTGGCCTTGTCGCAGATCTATGCCAAGACCATCCCCAACGTGCGCGCCACCGCACAGGTGACCAAAGCCTCCGCCGAAAACCTCAACCTCCTGCAAGCCGGCCGCGGCGAACTCGCCATGGCGCTTGGCGATGCCGTCTCCAACGCCTGGAAAGGCGAGGCCGAAGCCGGTTTCCCCAAGAAACTCGACAAGCTGCGCGGCCTCTCGGGCACCTACAACAACTACATCCAGATCGTCGCCAACGCCGACGCCGGCATCAAGACCCTGGCCGACCTCAAAGGCAAGCGCGTCTCCGTCGGTGCCGCCAAGTCCGGCACCGAACTCAACGCTCGCGCCGTCTTCAAGGCCGCCGGCATCGCCTACACCGACCTTGCCAAGGTCGAGTACCTGCCCTTTGGCGAGTCCGTCGAGCTCATGAAGAACCGCCAGCTCGACGCCACCTTGCAGTCCGCCGGCCTGGGCGTGTCCTCCATCCGCGATCTGGCCACCTCCGTGCAGATCGTGGTGATCCCCGTGCCCGCCGACGTCATCGCCAAGATCGGTGACGACGCCTACCAGCCATCCACCATCCCGGCCAACACCTACACCGGCCAGACCGCCGATGTGCCCACCGCGGCCATCCCCAACTTCCTCGTCACCCACTCGGGCGTGTCCGACGAGCTGGCCTATGAAATGGCCAAACAGATGTACGAAAACATCGACACCCTCTACGCCGCCCACAACGCCGCCAAATCCATCAAGCGCGACAACGCCATCAAGGGCATGCCCATCCCGCTGCACCCCGGTGCCGCCAAGTACTACAAGGAAGTGGGCCTGCTCAAGTAAGCACGACCCGACCACGGTGGTGGCTGCACAGTCCGGACAGTTGCCAACACAGCGGCCCCAGATTCAAGCTGGGGCCGCTTTTGTTTTGTCCGCGCCACCCGTGAACACCCACCCCATGACCGGCAGCCACCCGATGGCGGATGGCACCCTCCCCGGTCGACCCCCCCCTTCTCCACGAAGGCGCCACGGTTGGCTGATGCTGATCATCGCGCTGTGGTGCCTTTGTGTGTGGCTGGTCTACGGTTGGTTCCACCGCGCCGCCCTGCAAGACACCCACCAACAAAGCCTGGCCACCATTCAACTTCAGGCCCGCGACCTGTTGAGTTCGGTGGAGAAATTCGAACACCTGCCCTACCTGGTCGGCGCCGATCCCTCGCTCTCCAGCTTGCTGAAGGCACCAGACGACCTCACCCACATCGAGCGTGCCAACCACTACCTTCAATTTGCCCAGCGCCGCACCGATGTGGCAGCGATTTACCTCATCGACACCGAGGGCAATACCCTGGCGGCCAGCAACTGGGATACCCCTTCCAGCTTCGTCGGGCGCAACTACCGTTTCCGACCCTACTTTCGCGATGCCATGACCGGGCGCACAGGCCTCTTTTATGGCGTCGGCGTCACCACCGGCGAGCCCGGCGCGTTCATCGCAGCCCCGATTCGGGACGGGCAGCGCATCATGGGTGTGGTGGCGGTCAAAATCGATCTGGCGCTGTTCGAAAACAAGTGGCGCGAAGCGGGCCTCCAGATGGCCATGGCCGACCGTCTGGGCATTCTGTTTTTGACCACAGAACCGGCCTGGCGCTACCGGAGCTTGAGACCGCTGCCCGAGGCGGTGCTGCAAAGGCTGGCAGACACCCAACAATACGGCGACTACAAGCCACGCATGCTCGGTGAGGCGATGCCGCCCGCTTCCCAGACCACCGTACAGCCGTGGCTGGTGGACAAACACCCCTATCTGGCACAAAGCCGCGACCTGGGCCGCTTCGACTGGCAAATGCTGTTGTTCTCGGACCCGGCGGGTCCAAGGCGGCAAGGGCTGGTGGCCGCAGGCATTGCGGGGCTGAGCCTGGCACTGGTGGCCCTGGCGCTGGCTCTGGGCTGGCAACACCGGCGCCGACAGACCGAACGCCTGGCCTCGCAACGCGAGCTCGCCCAGATGATGGCCCACCTGGAGGAGCGCATCGCCGAACGCACAGCAGAGTTGACCGCCGCCAACGACACCGCCGTCCAGACCGGCAAACTGGCGCTGCTGGGCCAGATGGCCGCCAGCATCAGCCACGAAATCTCCCAACCCCTGGCCGCCTTGCGGACCTTGGCCGACAACGCCCGCGCCTTTCTCGACCGCGAAGACACAGCCAACGCCCTGGGCAACCTGCGCCACATTGGCGACCTCTGTCTGCGCATGGGCAGCATCGTTTCCGAGCTCAAATCCTTTGCACGAAAGGAACCCGCACGGCTGCAAGCCGTACCCTTGCACCACGTGATCTCCAGCGCGTTGATGCTGATCGAGCCCCTGCGCCACGCCACCCACACCACCATCGACGCCGGTCCCACCGATGCGGTGGTGATGGGCGATCCGATTCGGCTGGAACAGGTTCTGGTCAACCTGCTGCGCAACGGCATCGACGCCATGGAAGGCCAGAAAGTGCGGCGGATTGAGATCCGCCTGACAACGACCGAAGACACGATGACCCTCGCCGTGCGCGACCACGGCCCCGGGCTGAGCACCGAGGTGCGGGCCCACCTGTTCGAACCTTTCTTCACCACCAAACCCAGTGGCAAGGGGCTGGGACTCGGGCTGGCGCTCTCACAAGCAATCGTTCAGGAGATGGGCGGGCACATCCGGGCCGACAATGCCCACCCGGGCGCCTGCTTTGAGCTGCTGCTATCCAGAGCCCCACGCGACAACCCACAAGAAAACCATGCACGTACTGCTGATTGAGGACGACCCCATCGTGATGCTCGGCGCCGAGCAGGCCCTGCAGTTGGCCAACATCCCGACCGAAAAGGCCCACAAGGTTGAAGCTGCCATGGGTCAGATCGCCCAGTCCTGCCCTGCCGCCATCCTGTGTGACGTTTGCCTGCCCGACGAAGACGGTTTTGCGCTGCTCAAGCGGGTGCGGGCCCTGGACGATGAAGTCCCGGTCATTCTCATGACTGGCCACGGCGACATTCGCATGGCGGTAGAGGCCATGCGCCTTGGTGCGTATGACTTTCTGGAGAAGCCGTTTTCCTCGGAGCGCCTGGTGGACGTCGTCCGGCGCGCGCTGGAGAAGCGCCGCCTGGTGATCGACAACCGTCGCTTGCAGGCGTTGCTGTCGTCCCAACAGGCCTTCGGTCTGATCGGAGAGACACCGGCCATGGTTGAAGTCCGGCGCCTTATCGCCGCCCTGGCCCCCACGCAGGTCGACCTCCTGATTCAAGGCGAGACCGGTACCGGCAAAGAGGTCGTGGCGCGCGCCATCCACGAGGCGTCGGGCCGGGGTGGCCCTTTCGTGGCCATCAACTGTGGCGCACTGCCAGAGTCGATTTTCGAGAGCGAGATGTTTGGCCATGAAGCCGGCGCCTTCACCGGCGCGATGCGCAAACGCATCGGCAAGCTGGAATACGCCCGTGGCGGCACGGTCTTCCTGGACGAAATAGAGAGCCTGCCCATGGCGCAGCAAGTCAAGCTGTTGCGCGTCTTGCAGGAGCGTTCCATCGAGCGCCTGGGCGGCAACGAAAGCACCCGCATCGATTGCCGGTTCGTCGCTGCCGCAAAAGCCGATCTGCAAGCGCTGTCCGACAGCGGCGACTTCCGCGCCGACCTCTACTACCGGCTGCATGTCGCCTGCATTGCGCTGCCACCCCTGCGCGAAAGGCGAGAAGACATTCCCCTGTTGATGGCCCACTGCGCGCACCTTTCGGCCGAACGCTACAAAACCGAACCTCCCGTGTGGTCGACCAATCAGATGGCGCAATGGATGGCCCACCCCTGGCCGGGCAACGTGCGCGAACTGAAAAATGTGGCCGACCGTTTGTGCCTGGGGCTGGAAGCCCACCAATCGCCCACCCCGGAAAATGAGAGCCACCGCCCCTCATTGGGCCAGCAGATGGACAACTTCGAAAGGCAACTGCTGACACAGGCCCTGACGCATTGCCAGGGGCAGGTGGCCCTGGCGGCCGAAGAGCTCAACGTGCCACGCAAAACGCTGTACGACAAACTCGCTCGCCACGCCATCGACCCCGCCCGGTACCGCACGACAAGCTGACGCCGGCACCGGTTCACAACCCAGTTGCCGACGTGGCGCCCACAGACCCAGGCATGCCGACCCGACCACCGCCCGCGCAAGAAGCGCCAGATGGCTTGGCGCTGCGCGGAAAACCGGACAAGATGGCTGGCCAATTCCGGAAACCCGCACAGCTCCCGGTCTCAATCCCTTTGAAATCAAGCACTTGAGAGCAATCAGCGACTGGCAGGCATATTGCTCAAGTACCAAGCCGCACAGCACGCGCGGCAATGTGCCATCAACCCATAGGAGACAAACATGAGACTGAAACACCTGTTCGCCGGCGCCCTGATCGTGGCCAGTGCAGGCCACGCCATGGCCCAGCAACAATTCATCAACATCCTGACCGGTGGTCAAAGCGGCGTGTACTACCCCATGGGTGTGGCCTTGTCGCAGATCTACGCCAAGACCATCCCCAACGTGCGCGCCACCGCACAGGTGACCAAAGCCTCCGCCGAAAACCTCAACCTCCTGCAAGCCGGCCGCGGCGAACTCGCCATGGCGCTGGGCGATGCCGTCTCCAATGCCTGGAAAGGCGAGGCCGAAGCCGGTTTCCCCAGGAAACTCGACAAGCTGCGCGGCCTCTCGGGCACCTACAACAACTACATCCAGATCGTCGCCAACGCCGACGCCGGCATCAAGACCCTGGCCGACCTCAAAGGCAAGCGCGTCTCCGTCGGTGCCGCCAAGTCCGGCACCGAACTCAACGCTCGCGCCGTCTTCAAGGCCGCCGGCATCGCCTACACCGACCTTGCCAAGGTCGAGTACCTGCCCTTTGGCGAGTCCGTCGAGCTCATGAAGAACCGCCAGCTCGACGCCACCTTGCAGTCCGCCGGCCTGGGCGTGTCCTCCATCCGCGATCTGGCCACCTCCGTGCAGATCGTGGTGATCCCCGTGCCCGCCGACGTCATCGCCAAGATCGGTGACGACGCCTACCAGCCATCCACCATCCCGGCCAACACCTACACCGGCCAGACCGCCGATGTGCCCACCGCGGCCATCCCCAACTTCCTCGTCACCCACTCGGGCGTGTCCGACGAGCTGGCCTATGAAATGGCCAAACAGATGTACGAAAACATCGACACCCTCTACGCCGCCCACAACGCCGCCAAATCCATCAAGCGCGACAACGCCATCAAGGGCATGCCCATCCCGCTGCACCCCGGTGCCGCCAAGTACTACAAAGAGGTCGGGCTCATCAAATAACCCCCACTGAAAACCACCCCAGTCCCGCACAGACGGGACGGGGCGCGGACAATACCGCGCAAAACACCCCAAAAATCCCCTTACGGCGACCCCGAGGATTTCATGCAAAAAGACAACGAGACAACACCCGGCGCGCTCAACGGCATGCTGTTCTGGGTGGCCATTGCCTTCTCCACCTTCCAACTGGTGACTGCCGCCTTCAGCCCCATCTCCAGCCAGGTGGTGCGCGCCATTCACGTCGGGTTTGTGCTGCTGATGGTGTTCGTGCTGTTCCCCCCGATGGGCGGGCGCAGTGCGATCTGGCGCGGACTGGGCTGGGCCATTGGCCTCACAGGATTTGCTTTCAGCTTCTACCACTGGGTGTTCGAGGCCGACCTCACCCTGCGCGCTGGCGACCTGATTCCCGCGGATTGGGTGATCGGCGTGGTCACGGTGGCGCTCGTTTTCGAAGCCGCACGCCGCGCCATGGGCTGGGGCCTGCCACTTATTTGCGGCGCCTTCCTGGCCTACGGCCTCTTCGGCCAATACCTGCCCGGCATGCTGGCCCACCGCGGCTTCGGTGTGGACCAGATCGTCAGCACCCTGGCCTTCGGCACCGAGGGCATCTACGGTACCCCGACCTACGTGTCGTCCACCTACATCTTCCTGTTCATCCTGTTTGGCGCTTTCCTCGAACAGGCCGGCATGATCAACCTGTTCAACGACTTCGCCATGGGCACGGTCGGCCACACGCGGGGCGGCCCCGCCAAGGTGTCCGTGATTTCCTCCGGTCTCATGGGCACCATCAATGGCTCGGGCGTGGCCAATGTGGTGACCACCGGCCAGTTCACCATCCCCCTCATGAAGCGCTTCGGCTACAGCCCGGCCTTCGCCGGCGGCGTGGAAGCCACCTCCAGCATGGGTGGGCAAATCATGCCGCCGGTCATGGGTGCGGTGGCCTTCATCATGGCCGAGACCATCAACGTGCCCTACCTGGAGATCGTCAAGGCGGCGCTGATTCCAGCCATCCTGTATTTCGCCACCGCGTTCTGGATGGTGCACCTCGAAGCGGGCCGCAAAGGTCTGGTGGGCCTGCCCAAGGAAGACTGTCCCGACCCCATGGCCGCTGTGCGCGAGCGCTGGTACCTGCTCCTGCCCCTGGCCGGCCTGGTGGCACTGCTCTTTTCCGGCTACACGCCCCTCTTCTCAGGCACCGTGGGCCTGGGCCTGACCGTCATCCTGATCTTTGGCGCCGCCGTGATCTCGGGCGTGAAAGGCCGGGCCCTGCGCACGCTTTTCTGGGTCTTGCTGGGCTTGGCCTGTGCCGGGTTCTATGAATTTGGCGTGATCACCTTCTTTGTGCTGGCCGCGCTGCTGGTGGCGCTCACCTTCATCCGGCGCGTCGGCGGCGATGCCCGCAAACTCGCGGTCAAGGCGCTCGTGGAAGGCGCGCGCCATGCCGTGCCGGTGGCCATCGCCTGCGCACTGGTGGGGGTGATCATCGGCATCATCAACCTCACCGGCGTGGCCGCCGAAATGGGCGGCCACATCATCGCCATCGGCCGCCAAAGCCTCTTCCTGGCGCTGTTGCTGACCATGCTCACCTGCCTGGTGCTGGGCATGGGCATTCCCACCATCCCCAACTACATCATCACCAGCTCACTCGCTGCACCTGTGCTGCTGGAGCTGGGTGTGCCACTCATTGTGTCGCACATGTTCGTGTTCTATTTCGGCATCATGGCCGACCTCACGCCCCCGGTGGCATTGGCCGCCTTTGCCGCGGCGCCGATTGCCCGGGAAAGTGGCCTGAAGATCAGCATGCAGGCCATACGGGTGGCCATCGCAGGCTTCATCGTGCCCTTCATGGCGGTCTACAGCCCCGCCCTCATGCTGCAAGGCGACGGCGGCTGGACAGCCACCGCCTGGATCGTGTTCAAGGCGCTGGTGGCCATCAGCATGTGGGGCGCAGCCGCCATTGGCTACCTGAGGGGTCCGCTTGCCTGGTTCGAGCGCATTGTGGCTTTCCTGGCTGCCAGCTTGCTGGTGGTGGCCGCCCCGCTCACCGATGAACTGGGCCTTGGCGCTGTGTTCCTGTTTGTGGTCTGGCATCTGTATACGATCAAGGCCCGCGCGCCATGCAACAAACCACCTGACCCTGCCTCCATGGAAACACCTGCCCACCAGCTCAGCATGACCGTGCTGATGACGCCAGACACCGCCAACTTCTCTGGCAACGTGCACGGCGGCACCATCCTCAAATTGCTCGACCAGGTGGCCTATGCCTGCGCAAGCCGGTACGCCACCACCTACGTCGTCACGCTCAGCGTGGATCAGGTCGTCTTTCGCGAGCCCATCCATGTGGGTGAGCTGGTCACCTTTCTGTCCTCGGTGAACCACACGGGCACCTCCTCCATGGAGGTGGGCATCAAGGTGATCGCCGAAAACATCCGAACGCAGGAGAAACGGCATGTCAACAGCTGTTTCTTCACCATGGTGGCGGTCGACGAGGCGGGCAAACCCACCCCGTCCCGCCGCTGAGGCCATTCACGCCAGATGAGCGCCGCCGCTTCCGCGCGGCCGAGATGCGCAAGGAAGTGCGGCGCGAGATGGCGCAGCGTTACGCAGCCATCCAATGAGCATCGGCGTCTGCCTCGCCCTGGCCACAGCCCTGCAAACGGCACCGCCAATTTTTGTGCCAGTGCAGCGGTTCACGCTGGCGTGGACCCACTCCATTGAAAAGGTGCGCTGGGAAGAAGACTACCTCGTCGAGAAGGTGCAGGGTCACCCCAAACTGCGCGCCCTGACCGCGCGCATCCGCGGTTCGGCCGCCGGCATGGAGCCCCCTGATGACGCTGTGTTGCGCGATGGGTGGTATGAATACCAACCCGCCACCTGGTCACCACAAGGCCTTCGCCTGACCCGATCGGGCTTCACCGCCGACTATGAGTGGTGCACGCAGGGCCATTGCCAGCCACTGGCCAATCTACTCCCCTCCGACGGCGGTATCACCCTGTTGACACCCTGCGCATCCCCGGACCGAGAGCCGTCCAGATAATCGCAGAACATCCTCGCGGCCCGCCTTGTGAACTTCGCCCAACTGCTCTTCCCGGATTTCTCGCTGATCCTGATCGGATACCTGCTTTGCCGTTTCACGGCCCTCAACAGAAAAGTCTGGGAGCCCATCGAAAGCCTGGTCTACTATTTCCTGTTTCCCACCCTGCTTTTTCAAGCGATCGTGAAGACGCCGCTTGAAATGGGCACCGCCTCCAGCCTCATGGCCGCCGGTCTCACACTGGGGGTGTCTGGCATCGCACTGTCGTACTCGCTGCCTCACTGGCCTTGGCTCGGCCGCCGCATCGACGCCCGCATGCATGCGGCCAGCGCCCAGATAGGCTTTCGCTTCAATTCTTTTATCGCGCTTGCACTGGCCAGCAAAGTCGCCGGCCCTCAGGGCCTGCAGTTCATCGCCGTGCTGATCGGCGTGTGCGTCCCGCTGTTCAATGTGGGCGCGGTGTGGCCCATGGCCCGCCACGCACAGAAACACTTTGGCGGTGAACTGCTGCGCAACCCCCTCATCCTGGCCACCATGTCTGGCCTGATCGCCAACTTGCTGGGCGTACACATCCCATTCTGGCTGGAACCGACCGTCACCCGCATCGGTCAGGCCTCCCTGGCACTGGGCCTGATGGCTGCTGGCGCCGGCATGCAATTTGGCTCGCTGCGGTCGGCAAAAACCCTGGGCGTCGCCGTGCTCAGCGTCAAACACCTCGGCCTGCCACTGCTTGCCCTGGGCACAGCGATGCTCTACCAACTCGACACCACGCAAACCCAGGTGCTGCTCATGTTCTCTGCCGTGCCCACCGCGTCGAGCTGCTATGTGCTGGCCGCGCGCATGGGCTACGACGGCCCCTACGTTGCCGGGCTCGTGACCCTGTCCACCCTGCTGGGCATCGCCAGCCTGCCACTCGCCCTCGGCATACTGGCCCCGTTGCGGTAGGCTGGCCGACGGAAGGCACCAGGTTGCCAAAACGCCACGAACGCGCCCACCACCAAGCCCAGGTTGTGTCGTAAATGTGGAATGCTTGGCACCCCGCAGAGGTCCCGCTGGACAGATCAACACCCCCTTGTGGCAAAATCAAGGGTTTACACCAAAGTCGTAAAAACCCCGAACACAGGTGTTCGGAAGTCACACAAGTGATCTGATGACAGATCACAAACCGTGCAGTCCATGCCCGATCAAAAAGGCATGCGATCTGAAATCGCGCGGGCGATTTTGGCAAGGCAGCAGCGCAGGCCCGAGTCGAGGCCGATGTCCCGTTTTTGAAGGCACCACATGAAAATCGCAGTCGCAGGTACAGGCTACGTTGGGCTGTCGAACGCCGTTCTACTGGCGCAGCACCATGAAGTGGTCGCCCTCGATATCCTGCCCGCCAAGGTCGACAAGATCAACCGCCGTGAAAGCCCGATCGAAGACACCGAAATCGAGGCCTACCTCAAAGACCGGCCTCTGAACCTTCGAGCCAGCCTGAACAAGGAAGAAGCCTACGCTGGGGCTGATTTCGTCATCATTGCGACCCCCACCGACTACGACACCAAGACCAACTACTTCAACACCCAGTCGGTGGAAGCCGTCATTCGCGACGTGATGGAGATCAATCCACAAGCGGTCATGGTGATCAAATCGACCGTTCCCGTCGGCTACACCAAGCGAATCAGTGAAGAACTGGGCAGCAACAACATCATCTTCTCCCCCGAGTTCCTGCGCGAAGGCAAGGCATTGCACGACAACCTCAACCCGTCGCGCATCATCGTGGGCGAACGCTCCGAGCGCGCCGAGCGCTTTGCCGCGCTGCTGCAGGAGGGAGCTCTGAAGACCGACATCCCGGTGCTCTTCGTGGACGCCACAGAGGCCGAAGCGGTCAAGCTGTTCTCCAACACCTACCTGGCCATGCGCGTGGCCTTCTTCAATGAGCTGGACACCTACGCCGCAGCGCACGATCTCAACTCGCGCCAGATCATTGAAGGCGTTGGCCTGGACCCACGCATCGGCAACCACTACAACAACCCGTCGTTCGGTTACGGCGGCTATTGCCTGCCCAAAGACACCAAACAGATGCTGGCGAACTACCAGTCGGTGCCACAGAACCTGATTCAGGCGATCGTGCAGTCCAACACCACGCGCAAAGACTTCATCGCCGACAGCGTCTTGCGCAAGAACCCCAAAACCGTGGGCATCTACCGCCTGATCATGAAAGCGGGCTCGGACAATTTCCGCTCCTCCAGCATCCAAGGCATCATGAAGCGCATCAAGGCCAAGGGCATCCAGGTCATCATTTATGAGCCCGCGCTGACCGATGACGAGTTCTTTCACTCGCCAGTCATCAACGACCTGTCGCAATTCAAAGCGCAGGCCGATGTCATCATCACCAACCGCAAGACCGATCTTCTGAACGACGTTCAGGAGAAAGTATTCTCCCGCGACCTCTTCGGCAGTGACTGAGCATCCAGCCCAACCACCGTTGCCCCCACTTCACCCTCCCCTGCCTTCCACCTTTACCAAGCTTGAAGTCATGCCAGTCAACACCCGTACCCCCACTTTCGCACTCTCCGTTCTGGTTATTGCAATGCTCACCGGCTGCGCCAGCGGTGGCTCAGGCGTGGCACCGGTGTCCAGTCCGTTCAGTGGAGATGGCAGCAGCGCTCTGGGCGCGGTGCATGTGAATGTCATGCGTGTGTTCGGTGACAGCTACTCCGACCCCTCCTTCACCAGGTCCATTGGGACCATCAACTGGTCCCAGCAGTTGCAGGCCAGAGGCCTGGTCACGCACAACGCCAACTACGCCATTGGTGGCGCCCGCGCATCCACCGGCGAAGTTCGTGCATTCGACCAGCAGATCAACAGGGCCTTGAGCAGCAAGACTGCGATTGCCGACGGCGACCTGACCGTCATCTACCTCGGCCACAACGACATCGGCCACACCGGCAGCCCCGATGGACTTGCCAGGGCCACCCGGGGCTACAAGGAGGGCGTGGCACGCCTGGTACAGGCCGGTGCGGCAAACGAAAACCGCCGCATCTTTGTGACCCAACTGACGAACTGGGCGCGCGGCCCAGGCGTGGCCGACGGTACCGCCGGACAAGTGCGCGCCTGGAACTCGATGCTCGCTGGCATCGCCAACGAAAACCCCAACATCATCGCCGTCGACATGTACACGCCTTTTGAACGCGTGTTTGCCGACCCGGGTGCCTACGGTTTCACCAACGTCACCACCCCCTCTCCGAGCCGCGCCGGCATCGATGCGCTCTACCACGACACCACCCACTTCGGCAACCGTGGACAAGAGATCATCACCCGGGTCTATCAGCACTACCTCACCCGCGGCTGGGACTGGGCCAACACCATCAGCGCCGGGGCCGACGCCTCCGCCCAGATCAACAAAGACATCGACGACGGCACCCTGGTTCTGGGCCTGGCCGCCCAGGAAAATCTGAAATACGGTTTTCGTCTGCTGCCCCTGGGCATGAGCGAAGCCAATCCGCTCACCTACCGTCCTCGCTCGAGCAACGTGTTTCGACCATTCAGCTCCGTCAGCGCGGCCAACCAGTCCGCGCCAAATGGCCTTGCGCTCGACGTGGGCCTTGGCTCGGAAGCCAAACCCAATGGAGGCCGTGTGGGCGTTGCGGTTTATCAGTTGCAGCAACCCAATGACCTGGTGACCGCGCAAGAGCGCTACGGCCGCCGCTACTCGGCCAATGCGCTGTCCTTGTACTGGCATCAGCCCACCGAGGCCTTTCAGTTCACCAGCAAGCTCTCACACCTGAACCTGCAGTACAACAGCCAGGCCCAGGACGACATGGTCAAACTCAGCCTGCAAAACCGCAGCACCGGTGACACCTGGTCTCTGGAAAACACGGTGCGCTTTCCGATGGCTTCGGCGGGTTGGAATCTCACACCCTGGGTCTCCCTCACCGGCCAAAGCCACCGCCTCGACTCGGCCAATGTCAAATCGCTGTACACGACCGATGTCCGCTACGGCGGCGTGCAAATGGGTGAGCTGCTCAGTGGGGTGGGCATCGACGCACAGTGCAAGCCCATCTACCTCAGCGCAGGCAAGGTCTTGCACTTCGGCGGAAGTCTGAGCCACACCACCAGCCTGTACCGCGACGCAATTCGCGTCTCGATGGAAGAAGCCGGCACGCCAGGCCTTGTGCAGAGTGAGGTGTTCCAATCGCCCCGCATCAACCGCACCAAGCTGGCACTTCAAGCCTCGCTGGACGTGGCCAAACGCGTTCGGCTCAGCGCCATATACGGCACCCAGTTGCAGAAAGTCAGCGAGACGTCCAGCGTGATGTTGATGGCCAACGTTCGCTACTGAGCCACCAAGCCACTCATGAAAGTTCTCTATGTGGCCGGGCGTGAAGAAGCCTACTCGCGCACGCGCATTGTGTTGGCCTCGCTGCGGCAGCAGGGTTTCGAAGTCGAGACCTGCCTGCCGCCAGACAAGTCGTTCAAGCATTACCCTCGCCTGCTTCTCAACACCATTCTGAAAGCCCCTTCCTGCGATGCGATTGTGGTGGGGTTCTATGGCCAACTGCTGATGCCGCTGATCCGCATGCTGACCTGGAAGCCCATCCTGTTCGACATGTACATCTCCACGTACGACACCATGGTGTACGACCGTGAGAAGGCGCAACCGGGCACATTCAAAGCGCGCCTGTATGCCCTGAGCGACTGGCTTTCCTACCAGTGCAGCACCCTGTCAATTCTGGACAGCAACCACATGATCCGCCACTTCGGCGAATCCATCGGAACAGGCATCACCAAGTTCCGTCGCCAGTTCTTCGCCGTGGACGACTCCGTGATCCGGCCCGGTCCGATGCGCCCGGCCGATGGCGACTTCCTGGTTCACTTTCATGGCGAATACATCCCGTTTCATGGCGTTCGGCACATTCTCAATGCGGCCAAACTGCTGGAAAACCAGGGCGTGAAGTTTCAGATCGTCGGCAAAGGCATTACCTACGAGTCCGACATGCAGTTGGTGAAAGAGCTTCAACTGACCAACGTCACCTTTCACGACCCGGTTCCCTATGCCAAACTGGCCGACTTCATGGCCAGAGCCGATGTCTGCCTGGGCATCTTCGGCAACAACGCCCGGGCAGACCTGGTCCTCACCAACAAGGTCATTGAGGCAATCGGCATGGGAAAACCCCTGATCACCCGACGCAACGCGCCGGTTCAAGAGCTCCTCACCCATGGGGAAAGCGTGTATCTGGTGGATCCTGCCAACCCGCAGGCCCTTGCAGACGGCATCCTGACCTTGAAGAATGATCCCGAACTGCGGCAAAAGATCGCGACCAACGGCCACCGCGTGTTTCAGACACACTGCACCACCAAAATGTTCAGCGAACACCTCAAAGGGTTCGTCGAAGAGGTCGTTGGACGCCGCACCAAGGTTGGGTGAATGGCTTTGATCCCACGATAAATGGCAGTGCAGCAGGCCCCAACGGGCCGTGCCTCTCCAGCCCAAGATGCCCACCGACAATGGTCCACTGATCCATATCCTGCTGGCCACCTACGAGGGGGCGGCCTACCTGCGGGAGCAACTCGAGTCCATCGCGGCACAGCAACACACCAACTGGACCCTCTGGGTCAGCGACGATGGATCAAAAGACACCACCTGGGCCATCTGCGAGTCATTCGCTTCGCAACACCCAAACCACCGGATTCACCTGATCAAAGGCCCGGCACGCGGGCCGACAGCCAATTTCTTCCACCTCCTGAATGCGGTACAACTGATCCGGCCCAACGAGCTGCTCGCCTTTGCAGATCAGGACGATGTCTGGCTGCCAGAGAAACTCTCGCGAGCGGTGGCCGCACTGGGGGCCGACGCCCCAGCCAGCGACCGGCCATTCTTGTATGGCGCCACCACCCACCTGGTCGATGAGCAACTTCGACCCACAGGTCTGAGCGCCACGCCAGGCCGCCCGCTGGGCTTTGGCAACGCCCTGCTGCAAAACGTGATCAGTGGCAACACCATGGTGTTCAACGCCGCCTTGCTCAACCGCCTGCGCCATATCCGCCCAGAGCACGCCGTATGGCACGACTGGTCCGCCTACCAAGCCGCCACCGGATGCGGTGGACACGTCCATTTCGACAACACCCCCTGCCTTCTCTACCGTCAGCACGAAGGCAACCTTGTGGGGTCGCAGGGGCGCGCATGGGACAAGGTCTCGCGACTGGCCATGTTGTTTCGCGGGCGGTACCGTGACTGGAGCGACAAGACCGAGGCAGCCATGGGAGACCTCCGCCCCTTCCTCGACGACCAGGCGCGGGATACCCTGCAGGCCTTTTCCCGAATGCGACACCACCCCAATCCGCTTGAACGCCTGCGTCTGGCACGCACCGGCCGTCTGTGGCGACAAACGGCTGCGGGCCGCGCTTCGCTTTGGCTTGGCCTGCTGCTCAAACAGATTTGAACGAATTCGACATGGCCACGCCTGCCTCTCCTCTCCACACGCACCAACCCGCGCCGTCGGCCCACGTGCTGGTCTTGCTGCCCACCTACAACGGCGCCAAGTTTCTCGCCGAGCAACTGCACTCGATCCTCACGCAGACCGGCGTGTCGGTGTCGCTGATGTGCCGCGACGACGGCTCCACCGACGCCTCCGCCGACATCCTGCACGACTTTGAAACCCGCTTTCCGCAACAGGTGACGGTGTTGCGCGACGAGCTTGGCAACCTGGGCGCCAGCGGTAGCTTCTCCCACCTCATGCACGCCGCCCTCCGGGCCACACAAGGTCAGGCACAACCCAGCTACGTGGCCCTGTCCGACCAGGACGACATCTGGCACAACGACAAACTGGCCACCTGTGTCTCGGAAATCAGGCAACTGGAAGCAGCGCACCCCGGGCGCCCCGCCCTCGTACACAGCGACCTGCGGGTGATTTCCGAAGAAGGCGTCGAACTGGCCCCCAGCATGGCCCGCTATCAAGGGCTTCAAACCCACCGCAGCAGCCTAGCCGCACAAGTGTTGAGCAACACACTCACCGGCTGCACAAGCCTGATGAACCGCGCGTTGCTGGAGACGGGCCTGCCAGTCTCACCCGACGCCATCATGCACGACTGGTGGCTGTCGATGGTGGCCAGCGCGCTGGGCTGCCGGCGCTACCTGGACCAGTCCTTGATCGACTACAGGCAACACGCCAGCAATGCCATCGGCGCCAAGGCGCGCGACGAGCCCGTGGTGTTCCGCAGCATCATTCACCGCCTCTTCGACGACCGCCATGGCGAAATCTTCAGACTCAATGCCCAACAGGCAGGCGCCTTCTTGGTCGCTTACCGCAGCCGCCTGAGTCTTGTGCAACGCACCACCTTGCGCATGGCCAAAGCGCTGGCCTGGCCCTTTCCACCACTTCAGAGGCTGATCTACCGCCTCCTGCGCAAGCTGTGAACTCCGCGAACCGCCTCGGCGTCCGATTGTCGGTCGTCAGCCACCGCCAAAACCACCTGGCCAACCAGTTCCTGGATGACTTGGCGCTGGTGCAAGGCGTCGACGAACTGGTCTTCACCGAGAACGTCACCCAGGGCGGCGTGCGCCTGCCCGCACACATTCCCAGCCGCCTGATCACCAACCCGAGCCCGCTGGGTTTCGCGGGCAACCACAACCAGGCCTTTGTCGGAAACACCCTGCCATATTTCTGCGTGGCCAATCCCGACCTTCGGCTGCATGCCGACCCACTGCCGCGGTTGCTGGCCTGTTTTGACGACCCCCAAGTCGGGGTGGTCGCACCACTGGTCCTCAACCCAGCGGGTTTGCCCGAAGACAATGCGCGCCACTTCCCAACCCCTGGAGTCTGGGCAAAAAGCTTGTCGGGCTGGACGACGGGCGCTATCACTTTCAACCCTCGGCTGGCAGCAGACCCCAGCCCGTCGAATGGGCAGCCGGCATGTTCCTGCTCTTTCGCTCGGCCGCTTTTCGGGATGTGGGAGGTTTTGATGCTAAATTCCACCTTTATTACGAAGATGTAGATATTTGCGCCCGGCTTTGGCGGTCTGGCTGGAAAGTGGTGTGCGAAACCGGCGTCACGGTGGTTCACGAAGCTCAACGAGCCAGTCGCCACGACCCTTTGTACATGCGGTGGCATGCAGCCAGCATGGCACGGTACTTCGGTAAACACCTCGGTCGCCTTCAACGCCCCGGGTAGCCCATGGCAACCACACCGCAACTGCGCCTTCAACCCCATGCTCAGACGACCGCTTGTGCACAAAGCACAAGCTTTGCACATGCCCACAGGACGGAGAATTAAATGATTTGGTAACTGGCGCCGCAGGCTTCATTGGCGCTAATTTTGTGCTCGAATGGTTTGCCGAATCCAACGAAGCGGTGGTCAATCTCGACAAGCTGACCTACGCAGGCAACCCGGAGAATCTCGCGAGTCTGCGCGACAACCCAAAACACATCTTCGTCAAAGGCGACATCGGCGACCGCTCGCTGGTGGATCAACTGTTGCGCGAACACCAGCCCAGGGCCGTCGTGAACTTCGCGGCAGAAAGCCATGTGGACCGATCCATTCACGGACCGGAAGACTTCATTCAGACCAATGTGGTCGGAACCTTTCACCTGCTGGAGTCCGTGCGCGCCCACTGGAACAGCCTGGAAGGCGACGCCAAGAACCAGTTCAGGTTTCTTCATGTCTCCACCGACGAGGTATACGGCACATTGAGCCCCACCGACGCGCCTTTCACCGAAACCACGCCCTACACACCAAACAGCCCGTATTCGGCGAGCAAGGCGGCCAGCGACCATCTGGTTCGCGCCTACCACCACACCTACGGCCTGCCTGTCCTGACCACCAACTGCTCCAACAACTACGGCCCCTACCACTTTCCCGAAAAGCTCATTCCTTTGCTGATCGTGAACGCGTTGGCTGGCAAACCTCTGCCTGTCTACGGCGACGGCATGCAAGTGCGTGACTGGCTGTATGTCAAAGACCATTGCAGCGCGATTCGCTGCGTGCTGGAAACCGGACGCCCCGGTGAAACCTACAACGTGGGCGGATGGAACGAGAAGCCCAACATCGACATCGTCAAGACCGTGTGCGCACTTCTGGACGAAATGCGCCCCAAAGCCGACGGAGGCCACTACTTTGACCAGGTGACCTATGTCAAAGACCGTCCGGGACACGATCGCCGCTACGCCATCGATGCGAACAAGATTCACAAAGAGCTTGGTTGGAAGCCCGCAGAGACCTTCGACACGGGCATTCGCAAGACCGTCCAGTGGTACCTCGATCATCCCGAGTGGGTGGCCCACGTTCAAAGCGGCGACTACCGCAACTGGATCGGACAGCAGTACGGAGCCAGTGCATGAAACTCCTGCTGACCGGCAAGAACGGCCAGGTCGGATTTGAGCTTCAAAGCGCATTGGCCCAGTTGGGTGACGTGCATGCGGTGGACTCCAGCGACTGCGACCTGGCCAACCCCGACGCTCTGCGCGATCTGATTCAGCGCGTCAGGCCTCAAGTCATCATCAACCCGGCGGCCTACACCGCCGTGGACAAAGCCGAAGAAGAGCCAGAACTGGCCATGGCGGTCAACGGCGTGGCGCCAGGGGTGATGGGCGAAGAGGCGGCCAGGCTGGGCGCCTGCGTCATCCACTATTCGACAGACTATGTCTTCGACGGAGAAAAGTCGCAGCCTTACCTCGAGAGCGATGAAACCAATCCTCTGGGCGCGTACGGTCAAAGCAAACTGGCCGGCGAACGGGCGCTGCAACAAGCCACAAGCCGCCACCTCATTCTTCGCACAAGCTGGGTGGTTGGCGCGCATGGCAACAACTTCGCGAAAACCATCTTGCGTTTGGCGGGAGACCGCGAACACCTGAGCATTGTCAGCGACCAGCATGGTGCGCCGACATCGGCTGCCTTGCTGGCGCAAACCACAGCAACACTCATCAAACGCATGGCGAGCGCCGGCGAAGCGTCTTCATTCCCGTTCGGCCTCTACCACCTCTGCGCGGCGGGTGAGACCACCTGGTTCGACTACGCGAGGTTCGTTCTCGATCACGCACAACGCCACGGAACTCAAACGCTCAAGGCCACGGCCAAAGACGTGTCGCCGATCACCAGCGCCCAATACCCCACACGCGCTCGCCGCCCTCACAATTCACGCCTTGATACCCAAAAGTTCAGGCAAACCTTCGGGCTCTCGCTGCCATCCTGGCAAGACAGCCTGACACCCATACTGGACCAAATCCAATGACCACCACACAGCGAAAAGGCATCATCCTGGCCGGCGGTTCCGGCACCCGCCTGTATCCCGTCACCAAGGCCGTGAGCAAGCAACTCATGCCGGTGTATGACAAGCCGATGATCTACTACCCGCTCAGCACGCTGATGCTGGCTGGTATTCGCGAGATCCTCATCATCTCCACGCCACACGACACGCCACGCTTCGAAGAGCTCCTGGGTGATGGCAGCCAATGGGGTCTGAAACTTCAGTACGCCGTGCAGCCCAGCCCCGATGGACTGGCACAAGCCTTCATCATCGGTGAGCAGTTCATTGGTGACAATCCCTCGGCGCTGGTCCTGGGCGACAACATCTTCTACGGCCACGACTTCGCCACCCTCTTGCGCAATGCCGATCAGAGAACCGAAGGGGCGACCGTCTTTGCGTACCACGTGAACGACCCCCATCGCTACGGCGTGGCGGAGTTCTCGAAAACCGGACAAGTGCTCAGCCTGGAAGAGAAGCCTGCGAAGCCAAAGAGCAACTTTGCAGTCACAGGCTTGTATTTCTATGACAACCGCGTGGTGGAACTGGCCAAGGGCCTCAAGCCCTCACCGCGAGGAGAGCTGGAGATCACCGACCTGAACTCCTTGTACCTGCAGGACCAACAATTGCACGTCGAGCTCATGGGCCGCGGCTATGCCTGGCTCGACACGGGCACGCACGACAGTCTGCTGGAAGCCGGCCAGTTCATTGCCACACTGGAGAAACGGCAAGGGCTCAAAGTGGCGTGCCCTGAAGAAATAGCGTACCGCAGCAAATGGATTGACCTGGCCCAGATTGGAACCCTGATTGCCCCCCTGGCAAAAAACGGCTACGGGCAATACCTCCAGCAGATCGTCCGCGAAAGCGAGGGACAACCCAAATGAACGCCACGCGCCAACGCATTCCCGAAGTCATCCTTTTTGAACCCAAGGTTTTTGGTGACGACCGGGGGTTCTTCTTTGAGAGCTTCAACCACAAAGCCTTCGTCGACGCTGTGGGGCACGACGTGCAGTTCGTGCAGGACAACCATTCCAAATCCCGCCAAGGCGTTCTGCGCGGACTCCACTACCAGATCCAGCAAGCGCAAGGCAAACTCGTGCGTGTCGTTCAAGGCGAGGTGTTTGATGTGGCGGTCGACATCCGCCGCTCATCGCCCACCTTTGGGCAATGGGTCGGAGTGATCCTCAACGAGACCAACAAACACCAACTCTGGGTGCCACCCGGGTTTGCACACGGATTCGTCGTGCTCAGTGAAACCGCCGAATTCCTCT
>JAWKYI010000021.1:0-56659 GCA_041396525.1 Burkholderiaceae bacterium | reverse complement strand
CATTTCCAATCAGCGAAGTCGAACAGGTGTGGCGGGTCCGTCGCCACGAAAGCGGGCGCCTTCTCGCCGGTCTTGCGCCAGCGTCGGTGCGGCACGCTTGTGAATAACCACCACCGTGGTCTGTGGAAGCGTTGGCCTGCTCGCTGGAAACGGGGGGCGTGCAAGGATTTCACCCCATCAGGGCTTTGGGCAACCAGGTGGCGATCTCGGGAAACACGCACAGGATCACGATCGCAAGAACCATGCACAGCATGAAGGGGAACGCCCCCTTGAGAATGGTGGGCAGGCGCACGTCGGGCGTGATGCCATTGATCACAAACAGGTTCAGGCCGACCGGGGGCGTGATCAGGCCCAGCTCCATGTTGATGTTGAGGATGACGCCAAACCAGATCGGATCGAAGCCGGCGGCGGTGATCACGGGCATGAGGATGGGGGTGGTCATCAGGATGATGGCTGCCGGGGGCAGAAACATGCCCGCCACGAGCAGCAGCAGGTTGATGGCCGCGAGGATGACCCACTTGTTCACCTGCATTTCGCCAATCGCTTCGGCCACCGATTGAGTGACTTGCAGCGATGACATCATGTAGCCGAAGAGGATCGAGGTGCCGATGATCATCAGCAACATGCCCGATTCCCGAAGCCCATCCCGCAGGATGTGCCACAGATCAGCGGGTTTCCAGACCTTGTAGATCACGATGACCATGAGCAGGCAGAGTGCGGCGCCCACCCCCGCCGCCTCGGACGGCGTGGCAATGCCACCGTACAAGGCGTAGACCACGCCCACAATCACCACGATGAACGGCACCAGTTTGGGCAGCAGCTCCAGTTTTTCCTTCAGGGTGTAGATGCGGTGGGCGTCGACCAGCACCGTGCCACGTTTCCAACTGATGAACAGGGCCCAGGCCATGAACAGCCCTGTCAGCAGCAGCCCCGGCAGCACGCCTGCGAGGAAGAGGCGGCCAATCGAGGTTTCCGACGCGATGCCATAGAGAATCATGGTGATGCTCGGTGGGATCAGGATGCCCAGCGTGCCACCCGCCGCGATGGCGCCGGTGGCCAGATCGGCGTCGTAGCCCCGCTTGCGCATCTCGGGAATGCCCATCTTGCCGATGGCCGCGCAAGTGGCGGGGGAGGAGCCGGTGAGCGCGGAGAACAGGGCGCAGGCGCCGATGTTGGAGATCACCAGTGAGCCCGGGACGCGGTGCAGCCAGCGGGCGAGGGCCTCGTAGAGGTCGCTGCCGGCGCGCGAGCTGGCCACCGCCGCCCCCATGATGATGAACATGGGCAGCGACACCAGGGTGAAGTCGCTCAACCCCCCGAAGATGGTTTCTGGAATGAAGTGGATGCTGTCAAAGCCGTCGAAGATCACCATGAACAACAACGCTACCGCCCCCAGGCCGAAGGCGATGGGAAGCCCGGTGGCCAGCACCAGGATCGTGGCAACAAAAATCCACATGCCAATGGCAAGAGCGCTCATTCAGACTCCGTGAGTGCAAGAACAGGAGGAGGACGTGCCGTTACAGGCGGTCGTCTGGCGAAAGGCCGAAAGGATGTTCACGCTGCGTGATGACCAGCCAGATTTCGGCCAGGTATTGCAGGCACAGCAGGCCCAGTCCGACGGGGATCGCCAGCGCCGGAATCCACAGGCGCGCCCGCCAGATCGATGGCGTGGTCTCGCCGCTGGTGAAAGCCTCATGCCACCAGGGCACGGCGGCCCACAGAAAGAGGCCGCAGAATGCCAGTGCGATCAAACTGCCCACCAGATGCAGTCCCCGCCGCAGGCGCGGCCCCGCCATCAACGGCACCACATCCACCGCGACGTGGCCCCGGGTAAGAAGGATGTAGGGCGCACCGATGAAGGTCGCTGCCACCAGCAGGTACATCACAAACTCGGTTTGCCAGATGGACGATTCGCCCAGCACCGTGCGAACAAACACCATCTGGCAGACCACGATGATGGACACCAGGATCATGAAGGCGGCCACCACGCCCAACAGGCGTGAGAGGCCATGGATCACCGATACCCAGCCTGGCAGGTCTGACGACTTATTTGACACTCAGCGCCTTCTCGATCAGCTCTTTGCCTCCGGGCACCTTGTCGGCGAACTCCTTGTAGGAGGTCTTCTGGGCCACAGCGCGCCAGGCGTCCGCTTCGGCTTCGCTCAGGGTCACCACCTCCACCTTGTTGGCCTTGAAGGTCTCGACCATCTTGTCGTCCAGCTTCTTGGATTCGGATTCGAAGTAGTCCTGGGCTTTTTGCGAGGCGGCCATCAGCGCCTTTTGTTGTGCGGGGTTCAGCTTCTCCCAGGACTTCATGGAGATCAACACCGGCTCGTACATGAACCACAGGCCGTTGTCGCCTGGCGCGGTGATGCACTTGAGTTGCTCATACAAACGGAAAGACACGAAGCTGCCCGAAGAGGTGTCGGTGGCGGTGGCCACGCCTTGCTGCAGCGCGCTGTAGACCTCGCTGGAAGGAATCGAGACGATGGAGGCGCCAGCGCCTGCCCACATCTGGGAGAAGGTTGCCCCGGCCGAACGCATCTTTTGCCCCGCCATGTCTTGTGGCGTCTTGATGCACTTGTCTTTGCCAGCGAAGGCGCCGCCCAGCCAGGCGTCTGCCAGCACCTTCACGCCGCCTTTTTCGATGATGCCCTTGATGTCTTGCATGAAGGCCGAGTCGTTGATGCGGCGGGCGTGCGCGTGGCTCTTGACCAGACCGGGCATCAGAGTGGCGCCGAACTGGGGATGGAAGCCCGAGGCGTAGTCCAGGGGCAGCGAGGTCATGTCGATCTGGCCGCTGAGCATGGCTTTCCATTGCTCTTTGGGTTTGACCAGGCTGGAGCCAGGGAACACCTTGATCGTCATGTCCACGTTGGCCGCCGCCACTTCACGGGCGATCATCTGAACCATTTCGTCCCGCACGTCGCCTTTGCCTCCGGGGAACTGGTGCGAGGCCTTGAGGGTGACCTCGGCGTGGGCCGCTGCAGCGCCCAAGGCAGTGAGTGCGGCGAAGGCGATCGTGGAGAGGCGGCGTTGAAGGCGTTGGTTCATGGTTGTCTCCTATGGGTAAAAGGGCTGCTTTGTTGTATAAATCGAATCGAATGTTATATGCAACAGTTTCGAGGCATGCCTAGGACTAACCCCAAGCTGTTACCTTACCTAACAATTAATTCTTTAAGACTAGTTCTGTTGAGCTGCCCCGCATGAAACCTTCGCCCACCAGCCGCTCCCGCGTCCAGCGGGTGCGCGACCAACTGGAAGACGACATCGTCAATGGGCGGATGCGACCGGGAGAACAGGTTCAGATCGAAGCCTTGATGGCGCGGTTTGAGGTCTCGCGCACGCCGGTGCGCGAGGCGCTTCAGCAACTGGAGATCAGCGGTCTGGTCGAGGTGTTGCCCAAGCGCGGTACTTTTGTGGCCAAGGTCGGGATTCCGGCGTTGGTGCACATGTTTGAGGTCATGGCGGAGCTGGAGGCGATGTGTGCCAGGTTGGCCGCCCGACGCGCGCCGGAAAACGCGCTGGCAGGGATTCGCGAGGCCCTCAAAGCGTGCGAACGCGAGGCCGCTTCGAACGATGCCAACGCCTATTACTACGAAAATGAACGTTTCCACGGCCTCATCTACCAGGCCTGTGGCAACCCATTTCTCGTGCAGCAGACCCAGGCGCTGAAAAACCGCCTCAAACCATACCGGCGCCTGCAACTGCGCATGCGCAATCGCATTCAGCAGTCCTTGAGCGAGCACCGAGAGATCGTGCGTGCGGTGGAACTTGGCGATGCCGAAGCCGCCGCATCGGCCGCCCGAGAACATGTGTTGATCCAAGGCCAGCGGTTCAACGACTTCATCAGCTTGGCCGAGCCAGCGCAGGGCATCGATTCGGACCTGCCAGGCGGTTCACCCACCGCTTCTCTGGAGCCCTGAGGCTCGCCTGGAGGGCACGCAAGGGGCGCTCTTTTGGAGCGCCCGGCATCTGCATCAGTCTGCAGGCTGGGCCCTTGGTGGCTCCTGGACCTCCAGGTACCCGGCCTGGTGCAGCAGATAGGCCTGTTCGGTCACATCGGTGCCCGTCAGCAGCGACAGCTCGCGCAGGCTGCGCCGCCCGTTGGACATCAGCACCACCGTGTGGGCCAGCCTTCCCATCAACGCAGGTTGGGCCAAAGAGGCCCAAGCCTTCGGTGTCTTGTTGTAAAGCATCCCTTGATTTCAAATTTCAGTTTGAGTTTTACCCGCACTGGACGATACGCCTTGGATGTGAAAGCGCGATGACGTCGCACAGACCCGGTTGGCATGGGTCTGGCCTTGAAGGCGAAAGCCCGCACATGGGTTCATGCGCACCGGTCGACCTACCGTCTGTCGGCAAATCGGTGCCTTTCTTCGGTATACGCCGCGATTGAGTACCTCACGGGGCAGTGAGTGCTGCGGTATGCGTCCGGTGCGCAGTGTGCAACCCGGTGCCCGAGGTCCTAACACGTTTGGTTTATTGGTATTCAGGGGCAGGAGCCGTCTGGCTGCGCGTAGGCGCATGCCGCCTGTCGTCAGCGGCCGGAAGTGGGCTCAAGTTGCCTCGCGCAGGGTCGAAGCCTCAGATGGAACAGCGAAAGCCTTGGCCGTTTTCCCACCAGGAGATCTTCGTCCACCGGGAGGAAAACTGAGATCGGAAAAGAGGGGGAAATTGGTCCCATCTTTCAGATCGGTGGGTGGTGGCACAGGCAGGCGCTGTTTGAGAAAAACGTCAAAAAACCGGGAATGACACCATGAGCACCACAGACGCAACCACAAGCCAACAAATTGTCTTCATTCTTGACAATGTGGCGGATTACCAGAGCACCGTGGACAGCTTGTCCGGTGACTATGAGGTGTATGTTCTCAGCGCCGATGGCGATGCCTTGGCGCAGATGGTGGCCTTGCTCGACGGCCGCTCTGGGCTCGATGCGATCCACCTGATCTCCCACGGCGACGCCGGTGTGCTTGATCTGGGCTCCCTTTCTTTGAGCTCGTCCAATCTGGCGGACCACAGCGACGCGTTGGCGGCTCTCGGTTCAACCTTGTCGCCCGATGGCGATTTCCTTCTGTATGGCTGCGATGTGGCCCAGGGCGAAGAGGGCGTGGCTTTTGTCGATGCACTGGCCGTGGCCACCGGCGCCGACGTGGCTGCCTCGGATGACGCCACCGGTCCAGCGGCGCAAGGTGGCGATGCCGTCCTGGAGTATGAATCGGGTTCCATCGAAACGGCTTCGTTGGCCGTTGACGCCTTCCAGACCAGCCTGGGCGTGGCCTCCATTGTCGTTTCGCAGCCCACCTACGACCTCGCAGAAGATGGTGCCAGCAACGGCTGGACATTGGTGTCGGGCAGCCACACCGGCGTGCTCTCCGTCTCGGGCGGCGTCAGCCACGATGCGTTCTCGGTCGATGGTACTTCCTACATGGATGACGGCGGCAACATCACGGTGGTGGGGCAGTATGGCAACCTCTACCTGGATCCGGTGACCGGGGCCTACGAATACGCACCTTCGAGCACGGCCATCGATGCGCTGGGCGATGGCGACACCGGTGTGGACACCTTCACCTTCAGCACCACCAGCGTGGACGGTGACATCGATCCTGCGACCTTCACCTTTACCGTGACGGGCGCCAACGACGCGCCCATCATTACCCTGGACGGGCAGGGCGCTTCGATCATCGAGGCCAGTGGCGCGCACAACGCTGAGCCGGGCAAAGAGGTTGCCCAGATCGGCGTGTTGTTGAGCGATGCGGAAGGCGCCGTGAGCATCGATGTCAGCACCATGACCGCCCAAGGCTGGACGCTCAGCGGTGATTCGCTGAACCTTTTGATGGATGGCACCTACGGTTCGGCCCAACTGGAGCTGGCCACGGGCGTCCTCACCTACACCCTGGACAACAACGCCGAAGCGGTGCAATTGCTCAATGTCGGTGACCAGCACACCGAGAACTTCGCCATTCACGTGGTGGACGGGCAGGGCTTGACGGCGCAGTCGACCGCGAGCTTTGTCGTCAACGGTGCGGACGATTCGGCTGTGCTGTCGGTGGATCAGGCCGTTGCCGACCCGACATATGTCGATGGCAATGGGATGATTCAAACCAACTACAGCCGCACGGGTTTTCTGGGCGTGACCGACATCGACACGCAGCTCTCCAGCTACGTTGACCTTCATTACGGATTGCTGGGGGGCACAGCCGATGACGGCGGCAACATTGCACTGGCCGGGCAGGCTGGCTGGTTGTACGTCAATGCCTACAGCGGCCAGTTCGACTACGTGGGCAACCCCACGGTGCTGGATCAATTGGCGGCTGGCCAGACCGTGACGGAAACCTTCACCTTCAACGTCTCCGATGCCTATGGTGTGCTCGACACCGGGGTGTACCAGTTGGAGTTCGTGGGGGTGCCGGCCGAGGCCTAAGACCTGGGTCGAACTGGTTGATCATCGGCGGCTTTCAGGCAAAGCACTGCCGTTGAGGCGAGTGGTGGGCGGGCCGCCGTGAAACGACCGCGCGCTTTGGATACGAGGGGCGTGCGGCGCCGATCCGCCGGGCATCGGCGCGTGAAGTCGCCAGCGACTCGCGGCACAATCGCAAGATGACTTCTTCCCGAATTGCTGGCCACCTGTTGGTCGAGTGCCTGATTGCGCAAGGTGTGACGCACGCCTTTGGTGTTCCGGGTGAAAGCTACCTGGCAGTGCTTGACGGTTTCCATGCCCATGCCGAGCGCATCCGCTTTGTGGTGAACCGCCAGGAGGGCGGAGCCGCCTTCATGGCTGAGGCCCAAGGCAAGCTCAGTGGGCGCCCGGGCATCTGTTTTGTGACGCGGGGGCCGGGTGCCACCAATGCCTCCATCGGCCTGCACACCGCCTTTCAAGACAGCACCCCCATGATTCTGTTTGTGGGCGATGTGGCCAGCGATGCGCGCGATCGCGAGGCATTTCAGGAGGTTGACTTCGCCAGCTTCTTCGGCCCCAGCACCAAAGGCATGGCCAAGCGCGTCGAGCGAATCGACGACCCCGACCGCATTCCTGAATACGTGGCCCGCGCTTTTGCCACGGCGATGAACGGGCGCCCGGGACCGGTGGTGCTGGTGTTGCCCGAGGACATGCTGACCCAGTCCGTGTCGGTCGATCCCTTGCCGCGGGTGGAGGCTGTGTCCATCGCGCCAGCCGTCCAGGCAATGCACCAGTTGCGAGAGCATCTGTTGAATGCGAAGCGGCCGCTGGTGGTGGCCGGCGGCAGCGGCTGGGACCCTCGGTCGGCCGCTGCCTTGCAGGCGTTTGCCGAGCAGTGGCAATTGCCCGTGGCCAATGCGTTCCGGTTTCAGGACTGCTTCGACAACCACCACGCGCTGTACGCCGGAGACGTGGGCTTGGGCATCAACCCAGCGCTGGCGCAGCGCATTAAGGACTGCGATGTGCTTCTGGCGGTCGGTCCCCGTCTGGGCGAATCCACCAATGGGGGCTATGCGCTTGTGCAGGCGCCCATGCCACGCCAGAAGCTGCTCCACATCCACGTCAGTGCGGAGGAGATCGGGCGTGTCTATCAGCCGATCGTGGGCGTTTGCGCATCGATGGACGCCGCTGCGCAGGCGCTGCAGGCCATGCCCGCGCCCGACAGCCCGCCGTGGGCGGCCTGGACACAGGCTTGCCACAACGACTACCTGGCCAACATCGATGCAGCCAATGGTGGCGTGGTGTTCCCGGGAAGCATCGACATGCCTGCGGTGATGCACACCTTGCAGGCCCTGCTGCCCGACGACGCGGTGCTCACCAACGGGGCGGGCAACTTCGCAAGCTGGCTGCACCGCTTTTACCGTTACGCCGGTTGGGTCAGGGGGTTCAAAACCCAGCTCGCACCCACCAACGGTGCCATGGGCTATGGCGTGCCGGCCGGGATCGCGGCCTCGATCATCACAGGGCGCACCGTGTTCACCATCGCAGGCGACGGCGATTTCCTCATGAACGGCCAAGAGCTGGCCACCGCAGTGCAGCATGGGGCCAAATCGATTGTGTTGCTGCTCAACAATGGCACCTACGGCACCATTCGCATGCACCAGGAGCGCGAATACCCCACCCATGTGAGCGGGTCGGATTTGCGCAATCCGGACTTCTGCCGGCTGGCCGAGGCCTATGGTTATGCGGCGGAGCGCGTCGTGCACACCGATGAGGTCGAGCCAGCGCTGTTGCGCGCATTGGCCCGCCCGGAAGGGACACTGATCGAAGTGATGCTTGACCCCGAGGTGCTCACCACCCGGGGCACGTTGTCGGCAATTCGCAACCGAGGGGCAACCTGATCACGTTTCCCATGGATTTCGGTCGTTTATGTAAATAGATCACAAAACCGCAGTGAGGCAGGTACTTCAGTCGGGAGGCCATGGTCCATACGCTTAACCCTGTTCGATAAACCTTTGGTTTTCACCAGGAGATTGCCATGTGGACTTCCCAAGACCTCGCCTTCAAGACCCGCACCTACCCCGATGCCAGCGCTGGTCGCTTCGCCGGCATGGATGCCGGATTGCTGATGCGCATGATGGATGAGATCGACCATGGCATGTTGGTGATCGATGACCAGTGCCGCCTTCGCCATGCCAACCACCTGGCCCGCCACGCGCTGGCCACCGGTCGTTTCATTGCCTGCCACGGCCAGACGCTGATGGGCACGTCTGCCGAATTCACCCAGCAAATCGATCAGGCCCTCAAGCTGGGCCTCAAAGGACACCGCCAGTTGGTGTCGCTCAAGGTCGCAGATGCCGAGCTGACACTGGCCTTTGTGCCGCTCAGCCATTCCCTTGAGACCGATACGCCGTCGGTGCTGGTGCTGCTCTCCAGGCAAAACGCCTGTGAAAACCTCGCGGTCCGCATGTACGCCCGGGCGCATCAACTGAGCAACAGCGAGGAACAGGTGCTGATCGGGCTTTGCAAGGGCTACACCATCCCCGAAATTGCCGAAGCCCACGGGGTGGCGCCGTCCACCATCCGCACCCAGGTCAAGGCCTTGCGCCACAAGACAGGTTGCAACAGCATTCGAATGATCATGCTGAGGGTCAACAGCCTGCCGCCGATGGTGTCGGCTTTGCGGACCATCACGCCGATGGAGCACAATGACATGGCACTCGTTTGAACTGAGCGTGCTCTGCCCCATGGGTGCCGCCTTGCGCGGCGCGGAGAGTCGGGAGCCGCTCTCCACCGCCCATGCCTGTCCGACTTCTATCCACCACCGAGCAAACCACACACCACATTGAGGCCCTGGGACGCCTCGGTGTTCAGCGCCGCTATCGCCGTGGCACCTTGTTGATTCAGGAGGGTGACCGTGGCGACTCCATCTACATTGTGCTCAGCGGTCGTCTTCGGGCTTTCTTGAGTGATGAAACCGGCAAGGAGCTCACCCTCGGGCTCTACGGGCCTTTGGAGTATGTGGGGGAAATGTCACTCGACGGCGGCCCCCGGTCGGCCCATGTCGAGGCCGTGGAAGCATCCACTTGTTCGGTGGTTTCCCGCGATTTGCTGCAGCAATACATCGCCGAGAACCCGGCGTTTGCTTTTGAGATCATGGCGCGCTTGATCCGCCGCGCCAGGTTGGCCACAGAGAGTGCGCGCAGCGTGGCCTTGATCGATGTCTATGGCCGGCTGGTGCGGTTGCTCAACGGCTCCACCGAGGCCGCTGCAGATCCCCACCGCCCGCGCCGACTCACCGAGCGCATGACCCACCAGCAGATCTCACAACATTTGGCCTGTTCCCGCGAGATGGTGAGCCGCCTGCTCAAAGACCTGGAGACGGGCGGTTTCATCGAGGTGCGAGACCGCTGGATCTGGTTGCTCAAACCCTTGCCTGCGCGGTGGTAGGCCGAGGGCGCTGCGGCGCTACGGGGCAGGCTGGGGCGCCGAAGGCAGTGCGTCGAGCAGTTCGCGCGCCTGTTGCGGAGCAGATGAGCTGGTCCCTGTCAGCCTGGCCATGCTGCCGCTCAGGGTGGCGGCCCCCTGTACACCCCAAAGAGCCGAATTGTCATCGCTGGGCTGCATGACGTCGGGCACCTTTTTCACGCAGGGGCGCTGCGGCCGCGCCGCATCCGGGTCGGGAAACCGGGGTGAGTAGCGGGCAAATTGGCTCAGACTGCCCAGTGCGGGGTCGAACACCCGCCGCGTGCCGCCCACACTCACCGTCTTCTGGCCGGTCGACAGGCTGTTGAAGGTTCCACTGCGGCGAATGGGTGTGGGGTTGCTCGGGTTGTCCTCAAAACTGTCCAGGTTGCCACTGGTGTCGTATCGGGCGTCTTCGAAGTACGACTGGCGTGCGCCGGTGCGCTGCCCCAGCGCCACATCGTCGCGCTCGATGTAGGCGTCGAAGGTGATGGGTTGGGGGCCGCTGTTGGTCAGCCGGACTTGCCAGACGCCGGCCGGCGCTGTCGCCGTCTCCCGGTCAAAACTGAAGGTGGGCGCCAGGGCGACCAGGGCGCAAGTACCGTGTGCGCCCAAGGCCGAGCGGTGGGGGTAGATCAGGGCGCAGATGGGGTGGGCATGTTTGCCTTTTTCCCAGCCGGTGCAAAGACCGGAGTCACCTTGCCGCAGCGCCGGCAAGGGGGTGCTGGCGCCTGGGGGGGTGATTTCGATGGCGACGCCTTCGGCGCCTTCGGGCAGCCAGATCTCCAGAAAGCTCTGGGTGCGGTCGTCGGGTTGAATGCGCCAGTGCAACTCGCAGCCGGCGCCCGGCGCCAGTGTGTTGTTGGCATGGGTGCGGCTCTGGTAGGCATTGCCCGCCGGCACCATGATTTGGAGGTGGCCTCCCATCAGGTCGATGAGCTGGTCCATGGCGGCCTCGAGAATGGAGCTGCCGTCGTGTGGCCCGGCCAACGTGCCCCAACTGATGTTGACCACCACTTCGGCATTGGGCGCGCAGCGGGAAAAGATGTACATCAGCCCGTCCAGGACGCTGACGTTCATGGCACCACCTGAGGTGTCCTGAATGTTCGACCAGTCCAGTTGAACAGCGATCAAGGGGCACTGGCTGGCGGCGTCGGCCAAGGGCATCTGGGGAATGCCCGTTCCGGCGGCCAGGCTCATCACATGGGTGCCGTGGTTCACCGGGCGGGCAAGGTCCCAGAGCAGAAAGTGGCGGTACAGCGATTCTTCGTCCAGTGTGCCGCCCAAGGGCGTGTGCTGCTGTATGGCGTGGTCGATGGTGGCCGCGTCGAGTTCATGTCCGTAGCCCATTTCGGGGGGTGTGGGGCCTGCGCGGTGGGGGTTGAGTGGGGTGTGGCCGTCCCCGTCCTGGTTCTGTGCCGGCCAGGGGCCGGCATAGCAGCTGTCCTGGCGCCAGAAATGCCGCACGCGGGTGCCGCCTTGGGGGGTCAGGAAGGCGGCGTTGGCCAGCGCCAATCCACCGTCGATCAGCCCCATCACCTTGCCGTGCAGCGGGGCGGGCAACGGGGCAGGGGGGCAATCCACGTCGGCGGGCTCGCAAGGGTTCTGGATGCCATGGGTGTGATGCCCCACGGGCAGGCCAAGCTCGAACCGCGCGATCAATCGCTTGAACGCAGGGCGTTTGCGCAATTGGTCAAAGAAAGCCGGTTTCACCCGGGCGCTGCAATAGCGCAAGCCAACCACAGTCAAATAGACCTTGGGAATCTGCAGCCATTTCGTGCGGGAAGCCTGCACCAGCATGGGCACGGTGGCGTCGCTGGCAAGCTCAATGACGATGGGCAGCCATTTCATTTTCCCGTGGCCGTGGTGGCGCAATGCGTAGCCCGCGAAGTCGTCGGCCTCGGCCCAGGCGAGGTAGGGGTCCTGACCGTCAATGGCGCCCGGTCGGCTCCAAGGCGTGCCCGTGAACGATCCTTTGGGCAGGGGCTTCCAGCGCAGACCGCCCGCGCTCACAGGACCACCTCAGCGCTCGGTGCTGCGCACTTGCTGCGGTTTGGTTTGAGCGCCGCCGCGGTGCTCATTGCCACTCCTTGACGGCCTCTTTCCACAGCCAGGCCATCAGAAGGCGATTGTCCGACGGGAATGGCCTGAGCACCGCGGGAGTAGCCGTGACCGTGGTCAATGGACTGGTGGAGGCTGAAGTCGAGTGGGGCACCGCCGGCGTGTTCGTATTGGCGGCCATCGAAGCCGCGCTCGTGCACTTTGCCATCGGTGGCGCGCGCCACCAGAAACTCGCCCAGTGCCGTGCCCAGCAACCGCCCCACCGCGCTGTCCACGGGAAAGTGCACACCGGCGACTGTTCGGTTGACGGCGATGCGGGCGGCCAGGCGCTGGAACTGCTCACGGCTGGCCGTGCCATTGGGCGAGCTGCCTGGCGACGCCTGGTTGAGCAGGGCTTCGAGCACGGTCGCTGTCAGGAAGGCTTCGGTGGCATGACCGCTGGGCCAACTGCCATGGCCGGGCACGGGGATCATGGGTTGAATCTGCGGTGAGAAATCCGAGGGGCGCAGCGCGGCGAAGATGTGCTTGAAGCGCATCTCCACATGGGTGGCCAGCGCCAGCACGAGATCGAGAATCTGCAAAGTCTTCACGTGGCGGTGGGCGTGTAGCCCCAGCACGGAAGCCCAGAACGTGACCGGGTAGGGCAGTTCGGCGACGATTTCGTTGGCGCGGTCTGGGCGCAGGTCGGCGTAGGCCGCCACCAGTTCAAGCTGCTTCTTGAATTGCGCCTTGCTCGGCGCCCGCAGCGTGACCAGCGGCTTGCGCTTGAGGCTGGCAGCCTGCAGGTTGGCGTATTCCAGCTTGGCTTGTTTGCTGCCGCTGTTGGCTTTGAACAGCAGGCCCTCCACCAGCTCGGTGAAGCAGGCCGTCACCCGAGGGCCGTCGGCCCACAAAGCGAGGTTGGCCGGGTCGGTGAAGGGGGGCTCTTTGACGTGCAGTGTGGCTCCCGTGAAAGGACCGACGATGGCTGCTCGACTGGTGGTCAAAGCACTTGTGTAGATTGAGTCGCCACTCATTCCACCACTCATTCCACCACTCATTCCACCACTCATTCCTCCACTCATTCCACCACTCATTCCTCCACTCATGGCAACTCCTTACTTGTTCCACATTTAGTGAGACCGTTTCTCAAGGTCGGCAAGAGCGTTGGCAACGCGCCTCCGGAGAGGACTCTGTCCTGCAGACGCGAGATAGGTGGCGATATTGAAGTCCGGTTGCAGCTCTTTCAATCTTTGAAACGTCATTTGAGCATCTGCAATTTGTCCCACCTCGTACTGAGACGCAAGCAAGCAACGAATTGTCGGCAGGTGATATCGGTTCTTCGCCAAGGATGACTTGCAGAGATCAATTGCTTTTGTCCATTGTTGACTGGCCGCGCAGGTTGTTGCAAGCATCATTTCGAAATAGTATTTCTGCGGGTCCAGAGGCGAAAGTCTGAGGGCATTCTCTGCCTCGCTCATGGAGTTCGCTGCAGTCCCCCATAGGGTTGACCACACGCTTCTGTAGAGCCATGCCATGGGGTCATTGGGATTGCTCAGTGTGGCTTCTTCCAAGAGCCGGTGGGAAGCTTCCACGTCGTTGCCCAAGTGGCAAAGGGCATGGCCTTTAATGGCCATGGCCAGGGCGCTGTTGGGCTCCAGGTCCAGGGCCCGATCGGCAATGCTGATTGCCCGGCCAAAATCGCCGGAAGGATCGTTCGACATGCCTTGCACCACTTGCATGATGTGCCATTTGGCCAGCCATGCCCACGGGGCTGCGACCCGTTTGTGGCGCTCGGTCACTGCTTCGAGTAACTGAAGGCTGCGTTGCAGGTCGCGTGGTGTGGAGCGGTGCATCAGGTTGATGCCGCCGAGCATGAGCGCGTTGCTGTCGAGTTTGGGCAGCGGCTGCACCAGCGTGCGCTGCACCTCGGCGTTGAGCATGGCTTGGGCGCAGGCCGAGCTCAAGCTGTTGATAAGTTCGCTCTCCACCTGCATGAGGTCCATGATGTCGCCGCTCAGGCGCTCGGCCCACACCACGTCGCCTCGGCGCGTGTCAGTCAGCTCGGCGGTGATCAGAACCTTGTCACCCAGGGTGGCGTAGCCGCCGCTGAGCACAAACGGGGCGTCGAGCTTGGCATCGATGTCGCCGGCCGAAGCGCCGCGACCACGGAAGGCGGTGGTGCTCATGCGCGAGATCACGCGGATCTCCTGGCTGCGGGCAAGCTGAGTGATCACGCCGTCGGCGATCAACTCGCCCACCACGAAGTGCTCTGCGCTGGGGCTGCGTGAATCAAACGGGATGACCGCGATGGACGGGCGAAAATCGATCTGAGGGACTTCCGGTCTTTCGTGGCGCCAGAGCGGTGTTCTTTCGTGCACCGGGTGCACGCGCCAGGTTCGCACCGGCTCGGGCCAATGCTTGAGGTAACTCTCGCCCATGTCTTCGACGTCACCGTCCACGCCATCGACGATGTGGTCACGTACTGCGGCGGTGATCACCGTCTCGCCCGGTTCGGCCAGCGAAGCAATGCGGGCGGCCAGATTGACGCCATGGCCGTAGACGTCGTGTTCGTCTCGGTAGAGGTGGGTGAGGTGCAAACCTGCCCGCAGGTGCAGACGACCTTCCGGGGGTTGGCTGGCGTTGAAGGGATCGAAGTGGCGTTGCAACGCCAGGGCGGCCTGCACGGCAGATCGACTGTCTTCGAACTCCACCAGCATGCCGTCTCCCAAACTTTTGACCAGGCGGCCCGCGTGCGCTGGCAGCACCTGTTTTTCGGCGTATTGCACAAACCCATGCCATTGGCCGACAACGGCCATTTCGTCGCGGGACATCAGGCGCACGGACTCCACCAGATCAATCACCAGCACCGCCTTGCCATCGTCAAAGTCGGGCAGCAGCGGAGGCGGGTTCGGTTCGCTCGACCCTTGAGCGGACATCATGGAGGGAGGCGCGGCGCGTGTCATACCTAATTGGGGGGGCGTTTTTTCGAAGTCTCTCACACACGGGGAGAAAAAGCAGGTATTGCGCCAGGAAAGCGGCGTGGGCAAAAAAAAGCCCGGCGCTGGGCCGGGCATCTTTTTGGGGCGCTGCAACAGACAGCGCCTTTCAAAGATCACTTGAGATGATCGTTGATCATCTTCGTCATTTCGAACATCGAAGCCTGTGCCTTCTTGAAGATTTCCTTCAGCTTGGCGTCGGCGTTGATCATGCGGCGATTGACTTCGTCTTGCAGCTTGTTCTTCTTGATGTAGGCCCAAACCTGCTTGGTCACTTCGGTGCGTGGCAGCGGAGAAGATCCCACGATGGCGGCCAGCGCTGCGCTTGGCGTCATGGCTTTCATGAACGCGGCGTTGGGGGTGCGCTTTTTCGCTGGTGCTTTTTTGGCAGCTGCTTTCTTGGCGGGCGCCGCTTTTTTGGCTGGCGCAGCCTTCTTGGCCGGAGCGGCTTTCTTGGCCGGAGCGGCTTTCTTGGCCGGCGCAGCCTTCTTGGCGGGAGCGGCCTTCTTCACAGGAGCGGCCTTTTTGGCGGGGGCGGCGGCCTTCTTGGCGGGCGCAGCCTTCTTGGCTGGAGCAGCCTTTTTCGCAGGAGCTTTTTTTGCAGTTGCCATGGTTGGATATCCTTCTAGAAGTGGAATGGTCACCAACGGAAAACGCGCTTTCTCGCTGGTGTCTCGGATGCTAATAGAGTTGTGCATGCAAACCAAGCGCAATGGTCAGGTTTTTTGCGGGTTTGCGGCCTGTATGCGGTTTTTTTGGGTGCAGAAAACAACACTTCTTTGCCGGTCGTGCGAAAGCACATTGTCAGAGGCAGATCGCATCATTTGATCTCGCCGTTTTTTTGGGATTTTCTAAGGGGTTTTTCACCATGTCAGCTGCGTCATTTGTTCCCACTTGCGACCTTTGCGATGCCCACAAGTCCGACGACTCTGGCGCGTTCCGGGTACTCCCACCGGTGTTTCGGGATTTTGGTGCGGTGCGCCGGTTTGCCGGGGAGGTGGTGACGGTGAAGTGTTTTGAGGACAACACTCTGGTGAAGGCGGCGGTGGACAGCGAAGGGCTTGGGCGGGTGTTGGTGGTCGATGGCGGGGCGTCTCTGCGACGTGCCTTGCTGGGCGGCAATCTGGGCGCATCGGCGGCGCGCAATGGTTGGGCCGGTGTGGTGATCGACGGTTGTGTGCGCGATGTGGCCGAGTTGGCGGTCTGCGAGGTGGGTATTCGCGCCCTGGCGAGCATGCCGTGGCCCACAGAAAAGCGCGGTGAAGGTCAGTCGGCTGTGGCTGTGCAGATCCAGGGCGTGTGGGTGCGGCCGGGTGACTGGCTCTATGCCGACGAGGACGGGATTGTCGTGTCTGCCATGCCGTTGCACAGCTGACCCCGGTCGGGCGCTGGGCGCTGAAACTCGAAAAGCCGCCGCACCTCAGGCGGGCTGGGTTCAGGCGCTCAAGCGCTCAGGCCTTTGTAGAGCATGTACGCGGCCAGTCCAAAAAGCAGACCGGCAAAGACGCGTTTGAGCGAGGCGACCGGCAGGGCGTGAGCTGCTTTGACGCCTACCGGGGCCATCAGGACGCTGGCCATCGCGATCACCGCCAGTGCGGGCAGGTAGACATAGCCCAGCGAGCCCGCAGGCAGGTTGTCCACGCCCTGGCCCGACACCACGTAGCCGACGGCGTTGGCCAGGGCGATTGGGAACCCCAACCCGGCGCTGGTGGCGACGGCGTTGTGGATGGCCACGTTGCACCAGGTCATGAACGGCACGCTCACAAAGCCACCGCCAGCGCCGACCAGGCCGGAGAGAAACCCTATCACCGTGCCCGCGCCCAACTGACCGGCAGGGCCGGGCAGGGTGCGGGTCGCTTGAGGCTTTTTGTTGAGCAGCATCTGGGTGGCCGAAAACGCCACGAAGGCGGCGAACAGCAGAGCCAGCCAGGCGCCTTTGAGCAGCGAAAAAACACCCAGGCTGGCCAGAGCCGCACCCAACACGATACCGGGCGCCAACAGCTTCACGATGTCCCACCGCACGGCCCCCCGTCTGTGGTGTGCGCGTACGCTGGAGATCGAGGTAAAGATGATGGTGGTCATGGAGGTGGCGATGGCCATCTTGACTGCGAGATCGGGCGCCACCCCCCGATTGCCAAGGATCGCGGTGATGAAGGGCACCATGATCATGCCGCCACCAATACCCAGCAAGCCTGCCAGGAAACCGGTGCACAGCCCGAGGGCGGCGAGTTCAAGAATGAGGAATGGCTCGAGCATCATGGTGGGATCTGGTGATGGCGCCGCCCGTTTTGCGATGGGTGGCGGGCGAAGAATCGGTGGGCGCTGATTGGGTCTGGGGCAGCGGCTTGACGTCTGCGCCCGTGGAGCCGGCTTTGCCGGGCCACTGGGCAGGTCCCCCATTCCACAGGAAAGGGGGGAAGACGCGAAGCGGCGAGGGGAGGTGTTCAGGGAAGCAGCGCAGGCGCATGGGATTTACGCAGGTGCCCGTGGAACCGGCTTGGCCGGGCCACTGGGCAGGTCCCCCATCCCGCAGGAGAGGGGGGAAGACGCGAAGCGGCGCAGGGGGGTGTTCAGAATAAGGTGTCTGCAAGTGCCACCGGACCGTCATCCTGAACCGGGGGTTCAGGTGGGCGAGGTCAACCTGACTTCGGGTTCATCTGACGCGAGATGCTCGCACCTGTCAGGCAATGTTCCAAGCCCGTGCTCGATGAGCATTGGTTCAAGGAAATATAAAGCCCGGCATGCACCGCAGACGATGTTGATTGTAGGCCTCAATCGAACTGTTGAGGGGAGCACCACACATTCTTTGTGCCGTTGCAGGGGAAGGGTTCACACCCTGTGGGCGCTTATGCCCGACTAGGCACTGTTCACACCATTTTTCCGCATCTCGGAAAAATGGTGTGAACAGGCCCTAAAGGGTTCTGGTCGGGCATTGCTGGCTGGGGGGCTATTGCCTTGTCAGAGCAATTGCCCGTCGTTGCCCAGCGTCTGGTCGAGTTGCCGGATGAGGTCTTCGGCACGGCTTTGGGCGGCAGGATCGTCCAGTCCTGTGCTCGCATGGTTGCCAAGGTCTCCCAGAGGGGCGGGCTCGCTGGCGGCAAACGAGGTTTGTGCGAGCAGCTCGGATTCTCTCTGTGACAACTCGAAGGCCAGGTTGAGCGAAGCCAGTACCGCGATGCGGTCGCGGGCCTTGACTTTGCCAGCGTCGCGAATGCGGCACATGGCGGTGTCCACCTTGCCCACGGCATCCAGCAGCGCGGTTTCGCCCCCCGGTGGGCAGGCCAGCAGATAGCTCTGGCCCATGATTTGCACTTCGATCTGTTTGGTGGCTGGTTTGTTCATTCCTTGCCTTCCTGGCCCGCCGGGGACATGTGGTCGGATTGCGGCAGGCGCTCAAGCAACGCGTCGATGCGCGCGCGGGCCGCGTTCAAGCGCGACTTGAGCGAGTCACGCTCGGCCTGCAGGTCTTGCACCTGATCCAACAACAACGCGTTGGTGCGTTGCAGTTCCTCATGGCGCAGCAACAAGCGCTCGACGCGCTCGGAAATCTGGTCGAAGGGAGTGGGTTCAGCCATGGTGTCGCGAAGTTGTTGAGCCATTGTAGGGTTCTTGCAAGTTCCTGGGACTTACAATATCCCCTGTTGGTGCTCGCGGTGTGGTTCTCACACCGCAGTTCAACGGGAAGCAGGAGGGGCGGTTCGCACCGAACATCCCTAACCTGCGCTGCCCCCGCAACGGTAAGCAGACGAACCCTGTGCCCTTCGTGGCGCGGCGTTCAGCTTTCATTTCTCAACCACTGGGCGTCGTGAGACGGCTGGGAAGGTGATGAAGGTCGTTCTGTCAGCCCGGATACCGGCCAACAAGGCGGTGGTGCGCTCGCAAGAGTGCGCCACCTTTACGCTCAAGGGCCGTCGGGGAAGACGGCGAGGACATTTGTCTTTCCGTTTTCATCTCATGAATCAGTCTTCCTTGAGTGCGCCGTTGGCGGCGCTTCCGCTGGCGTTGGTCGCGACGCTTTCCCATGCCCAAACCGAAGGTTCTTCGGTGCCCGTTTTGCCCACGACGGTGGTCACCGCCACGCGCGTGGCACAGCCCATCACCGACGTGGTGGCCGATGTGACAGTGGTTGATCGCGCCGAGATCGAGCGCAGCGGGGCCAGTGGGGTGGTCGATGTGCTGGCGAGGTTGCCAGGTGTGTCGATTGCCCGCAATGGTGGCGTCGGGGCCAATGCCAGCGTGTACATCCGTGGTGCGGAGACGCGTTTCACGGCGGTGTTCGTCGATGGTGTGCGGGTGGACTCACAATCGACCGGCGGGGCGAGCTGGAACCTGATTCCGGTCTCGCAGATCGATCGCATCGAGGTGGTCCGCGGCCCCGCCGCGGCGGTGTATGGGTCGGACGCGCTGGGTGGCGTGATTCAGATCTTCACGCGCCGAGGCGAAGCGGGTTTTTCGCCCAGCCTGGAGGTGGGCGTGGGCAGCCAAGGGACACGCAAGGTGGCCGCGTCGCTCAGCGGAAAGCACGGTGCGGTGGACTATGCCATTGGCGCGTCCCGTGAAAGCAGCGATGGGTTCAACGCGCAGCCTGAGGGCAATCCGGATGTGGATGGCTATCGCAACACCGCTTTCTCAGGCAGCCTGGGTTGGCAACTGAACGCGAAGCACAAGTTGCAGGCGTCGGTGCTCGACAGCGATCTGGAGGATCAGTACGACGGCTTCGAGCCCGGCGTTGACGACCGTGCCAAGGCCAAGCTTCAAACCCTGGCACTGAACTGGAATGCGCAGTGGAGCGAAGCTTATTCGACCCAACTGGGTGTCAACCGAAGCAAGGACCATTACGAGACGTCGCCTTCGGTCTATCTGGCGGAGACCCAGATCACCAGCTACCTCTTTCAAAACAACTGGAAGCTCGGCGCCACCCAGTTGACGGCTTCGCTGGAACGCCGCGAAGACCAGCTTCTCAACGCCAGCACCACCCCTTTCAACACCGAGCGCTCCCAGAACGCGCTGGCCTTGGGCTATGCGCTGCGAAGCGGTGCGCACAGTCTGCAGCTCAACCTGCGCCGTGACGACGACAGCGAGTTTGGTGGCAAGTCCACCGGCGGGCTGGCCTATGCGTTTGGATTCGCGCCGCACTGGCGGGCGGTGGCTTCGGCTGGCACCGCCTTTCGTGCACCGACGCTGTTCCAGCGCTTCAGTGTCTATGGTGTGGCGGATCTGAAGCCCGAGTCTTCGCGCAACGCGGAGGCTGGTGTGCGCTACGAGGCGCAGGGCCACAGCTTCAGCGCCATCGCGTTTCGCAACAAGGTGTCTGACTTGATCACCTATCAGGCGGGACCAGGTGCTTGCGCCAATGGCGCCGGTTTGTATCCCGGCTGTTACGGCAACACGTCGCGGGCCCAGTACAGCGGCGTGACCCTGGCGGGTGCCACGCATGCGGGCTCGGCGTCGCTGTGGGGTTCGGTGGATTTCCTCAACCCCAAGAACCTCGACACGGGACTGCAGCTCGCGCGGCGGGCCAAGCGCTCGGTCAAACTGGGCGCCGATGTGCCGGTGGCGGGCTGGACGCTGGGCGCCGAAGCCGAGCTGGTTGGCAAGCGGTTTGATGACGCGGCCAACACCCGTGAGCTTGATTCTTACAACCTGCTCAACCTGACGGTGAGCAAGGCCTTGGCCAAAGACTGGACATTGCTCGGGCGGGTCGACAACGTGACCGATGCCGACTATCAGACCGCCTCGGGTTATGCGACCGCCGGACGCACGCTGTACGTCGGGCTGAAATGGGCGCCGAACTGACCTGACGGGTGCGCTGCGTGTCGGCTGTAGCCCACTGCCCGGCCATTTTGGTGGCAGCACCGGCCTCCGGGCAGGGCAAAACGACGGTGACCGCCGCCCTGGCCCGCCTGCACGCGCGGGCGGGGCGGCGGGTGCGGGCCTTCAAGTCCGGGCCTGATTTTCTGGACCCGTTCTGGTTGTCTTTGGCCACCGGCGCGCCGGCCCACAATCTCGATCTCTGGATGACCGGCGCCGCTGACGCGCAGGCGCGCCTGTTTGAGGCGGCGCAGTCGGCCGACCTCATCGTGGTCGAAGGCGTGATGGGCTTGTTTGATGGCGAGCCGAGCGCGGCCGATCTGGCGCGGCGTTTTGGCTTGCCCGTGATGGCGGTGATCGATGCCTCGGCCATGGCGGGAACCTTCGGTGCGCTGGCCTTCGGCCTGCGCCATTACCAGCCGGGCTTGCCTTGGGCGGGTGTGTTGGCCAACCGGGTGGGCAGCGAGCGCCACGCGCAGATGCTTGAGGCCGCGTTGGCCCATGATGAGCCGTGGCTGGGGGCTGTGATGCGCGACAGCGGTTTTGCCTTGCCGGAACGTCACCTGGGTTTGACGGCGGCGGCGGAGCTGCCCGACGCCTTGGCGCGGCTGGATGCGGCGGCCGATGCGCTCGCCGCCACACCCCTCGGACGGATGGACGGCGCGGCGCTGGCCCGCTGGTCGGTGGGCTTTGAGGCGCCCGCACCGGCCGTCTCACCACCCAGGCTGCTGGCCGGCAGGACGGTGGCGGTGGCCAGAGACGCGGCTTTTGCCTTTGTTTATGAAGCCAACCTGGACGCTTTGCGTGCGCTTGGCGCGCGCCTGGCATTTTTTTCACCGTTGGCCAACGACGCGTTGCCGCCGTGTGACGCGGTCTGGCTGCCCGGGGGGTATCCCGAGCTGCATGCCCATGCGCTCTCAAACTGCGCGTTGACGCGCGCGGGGGTGTTGGCGCATGTGGCGACGGGGCGTCCGGTGTGGGCTGAGTGCGGCGGCATGATGGTCATGTTTGACGAGCTGGTCGATGCCCAGGGCTCATCGCACCGGCTCTGGGGTTTGCTGCCCGGTCGAGTTCTGATGCAAAAGCGCCTGGCTGCTCTGGGACCGCAGGCGCTCGCACTGCCCGAGGGCGGGTTGCGCGGCCACACCTTCCATTACTCGCGCTGCGAAACGTCGCTGGCGCCTTGGAAGCACACAACGTCGACCCGCAGCGGTGGCTCGGGTCCGGGTGAGGCCGTGTTTCAGCACGGCCCTGTGCGGGCAAGTTACTTCCACGCGTGGATGCCTTCCAGTCTGCCGGCGACGGCGGCGTTGTTTGGTGAGGGGGCGCACGCATGACCCCAGGACCGCAACGCATCGTGTGCCTGACCGAGGAGACCACGGAGTGGCTGTATCTGCTGGGTCAGGAAGCGCGGATCGTGGGCATCTCGGGTTACACCGTGCGGCCTCGGCGGGCGCGCGAGGAGAAATCGCGGGTGAGTGCGTTCCTGAGCGCGAAGATCGACAAGATTCTGGCGTTGCGGCCCGATTGCGTGTTTGGTTTTTCGGACCTTCAGGCGGACATCGCGGCCGCGCTGATCCGGGCGGGTGTGCAGGTGACGGTGTTCAACCAGCGCAGCGTGGACGAGATTTTCTCCATGCTGTACCAGGTGGCGGCGATGGTGGGCTGCGCCGACGAGGGTGTGGCGCGCATGGACGCCATGCGTGCGCGGTTGGCGGCCATGGGTGAGGCGGTGGCCGCGCTGGAGGCCTCGGGCAAGCGCCGGCCTCGGGTGTTTTTTGAAGAGTGGGACGCACCCCACATCAGCGGGATTCGCTGGGTCTCGGAATTGCTGGGCATTGCCGGTGGTGACGACATCTTCCCCGAGCTGGCGGTGCAGCCGCTGGGCAAAGACCGCATCATTGCCGACGGGGCGGAGATCGTGCGCCGCGATCCCGAGATCGTGATCGGCTCGTGGTGTGGCAAGAAGTTTCGCCCTGAGAATGTGGCCACCCGTGGCGGTTGGCAGGGAGTGAGCGCGGTTCGCACGGGGCAGCTTTTCGAAATCAAATCGGCCGACATTCTTCAGCCTGGGCCAGCGGCCCTGACCGACGGGGTGGAGCAGATGCACGGCATTGTTTCGCAGTGGATGCACGCACATGGTTGAAGTGGTGCAACGCGAATTCTTGTTGGGTGGCCAGCGCAGTGGCAAGTCGCGCCGCGCCGAGTGGCTGGCCAGTCAATGGCTGCAGGAGGCGCCGCACCGACGCGCCGTGATGGTGGCCACCGCCCAGGCGTGGGACGACGAGATGCGTGAGCGCATCGCGCGCCACCGTGCCGACCGGCGCGAACGGGTGCCGGGCATGCACACGGTGGAGGCGCCGGTGGCGGTGGCCGATGCGGTGCAAGACCACAGTGCGCCAGACACCCTGGTGGTGGTGGATTGCCTGACGCTTTGGTTGAGCAATCTCATGATGCCGATACACCCTGCCGACGCCTTGGATGAGGCCGCCGTGATTGAGGCGGGCGCGCGGTTGTGTCGCGCCGTGGCCGCTGTGCCAGGGCCGGTCGTGCTGGTGGGCAACGAGATCGGTCTGGGGGTGATTCCGATGGGGCGCGAGGTGCGTGCTTTTGTGGATGCTTTGGGGCGTCTGAATCAGCAGGTGGCGACTGCTTGCGAACGGGTCACCCTGATGGTGGCTGGTTTGCCCATGGTGTTGAAGGGGGTGGTATGAAGCGCTTGCGACTCTGGCTGGGCTTGATGGTTGTGTGGGCAGGGGTGCTTGCGCTGCCCGCGCAGGCGGCGGGCGTGGAGATCACCGACGACACCGGCGTGAAAGTCGTTTTTGACCGCTCGCCGCAGCGCATCGTGAGCCTGCTGCCTTCGTTGGCCGAGACGGTTTGTGCGCTCGGGCAATGCGGGCGCCTGGTGGGCGTGGACCGCTATTCGGACTTCCCGGCCAGCCTGAAGCGGCTGCCGCAGGTTGGGGGCGGCCTCGACCCGAACATCGAGTCCATCGTGGCGCTGCGCCCGGATCTGGTGTTGATGGCCGTGTCTTCCCGGGCTGGTGAGCGGCTGCGTTCGCTGGGGATCAAGGTGCTGGCGCTGGAGCCCAAGACGCATGCCGACGTGCAGCGCGTGATGCTCAAGCTGGGGCAGCTTCTTGAGGTGGCGGATGCCCAGAAGATCTGGCGGGCCATCGACGCCGGGGTGTTGGCGGCGGCGCAGTCGATCCCGCAGAAGGCCCGCGGGGCGCGGGTCTATTTCGAGGTGAATCAAGGCCCTTATGCGGCGGGCGAGGGCTCGTTCATCGGTGAGACGCTGAGCCGGCTGGGGGCCAGGAATATCGTGCCAGCCGCTCTGGGCCCGTTCCCCAAGCTCAATCCGGAGTTCATTGTTCGCGCCGATCCCGACCTGATCATGGTGGGGCAGCGCAGTGTTGACGGCATGGCCCAGCGCCCGGGCTGGGTGGCGATGCGGGCGATGCGCGAGCAGCGGCTGTGTGTGTTCACGCCAGCCGAGTCGGACACGCTGGTGCGCCCCGGGCCGCGCATGGCCGAGGGCGCGCGATTGATGGCGCGCTGTTTGGCTGAGAAGGCGCCCGGCACAGGGGGGGCGAACCGGTGAACGCACGTCGCGCGTCGTGGTGGGTCGCTGTGCTGCTGCTGGCCGCGCTGGCGCTGGCGGCGCTGGGCGTGTGCGTGGGGAGCACGGGGTTTGAGAACTTGATCGGGCCTTTGTGGCGGCCCGAAGCCGACCCGTCGCAGGCAGCGATGGCGCGTCAGATTGTGTGGGAAATCCGCTTGCCACGCACGGTGGGTGCGTGGGGCGCGGGCGCCTTGCTGGGGTTGGCGGGTGCGGTGGCGCAGGGCTTGTTTCGCAATCCGCTGGCCGACCCCTTCTTGCTGGGGAGCGCCTCGGGGGCGTCGCTGGGCGTGGCTCTGGCGCTGGCGGCCATGGGGGGTGGCGCGGGCATGCTGGGCGGCAGCATGATGAACGGTGGCGTGGTGGTGAGTGTGTTCTCCAGCAGCGCCTTGGTGCGCATGGGGTTGACGGGGGCGGCTTTCTCGGGCGCGGTGCTGGCGGTGTTGTTGACGCTGGCGCTGTCGCGCGGTGTGCAGCACACCTTGCGCTTGCTGCTGGCGGGAGTGGTGGTGGGCGTGGTGTTGGGTGCCATGACGCATCTGGTGCTGCTGTTTTCACCGGAGTCGTTGCAGGCGATGCAGGCGTTCATGTTGGGGTCCACCAGCTTTGTGGGCTGGACGGCCTGTGTGTTGATGGTGGCGGTGTGGGCGTTTTGCACGGCGGTGGCCTGGTTGTTTGCGCGGGTGCTGGATGGGCTGAGCCTGGGCGATGCCACGGCGCGCAGTCTGGGGCTGCCGCTGGGCCCCATGCGGGCGGCGTTGGTGGCGGTGCTCGCGCTGGCCACGGGCACGGCGGTGGCGCAGACCGGTCTGATTGCCTTTGTGGGGTTGGCTGCGCCGCACCTGGTGCGCTCACTGGTCAAGACGACCAGTGCCCGATTGATGTTGCTGGCCAGTTGCATGGGCGGCGTGTTGCTGATGGCGGCCGACACGCTGGCGCGCTGGCTGATCGCGCCGCAGGAACTGCCTGTGGGTGTGCTCACGGCGGTGTTGGGTGGAGGCTATCTGTTGTGGCTGATGCAGCGCCGGACCCGCGTCACCCAGGGAGCAGCGCTGTGAAGCAAGCTTCGCTCCACAACGGGGCTGCGATTGCAGCGGAGAACCTCAGCGCGCATCTGGGGGGTGCTCAGGTATTGCACGAGGTCAGTCTGTCGTTGCCGTGCGGTCGCTGGACCAGCGTTGTGGGCCCCAACGGCGCGGGCAAGTCCACCTTGCTCAAGGCCCTGGCTGGCCTGTTGCCGCACAGCGGGCAGGTTTCGCTGCTGGGTTTGCCGCTGGGCGACTGGCCCGATCGCCAGCGGGCGCGGCAACTGGCTTGGCTGGGGCAGAACGAATCCAGTGGCGATGACCTGACGGTATGGGATGTGGCCATGCTCGGACGCTTACCGCACCAGCCATGGTTCAGCCCGCCGAGCGCAGCGGACCATGCGGCGGTGGAGCAGGCGCTTCGCGCCACCCAGGCCTGGGAATGGCGGGCGCGCTCACTGGGGCAGCTCTCTGGCGGGGAGCGCCAGCGCGTGTTGCTGGCCAGGGCGTTGGCGGTACAGGCTTCGGTGTTGCTGATGGATGAACCGCTGGCCAATCTGGATCCGCCGCACCAGGCCGACTGGCTGGGTCTGGTGCAGGCGCTGGTGCGCGAGGGCAAGACGGTGGTGAGCGTGTTGCACGAGATCGGCATGGCGCTGCACGCGGACGAGCTGGTGGTGATGGCGCAGGGGCGGGTGTTCCACCAGGGTCCCTGCGCCGACCCGGTGACCCATCGGGCGCTGGAAGCGGTGTTCGATCACCGCGTGGCGGTGCACGCGCTGGAAGGCCAGTGGGTGGCTTTGCCTATTTGATGCTTTTGGGGTTTTTCGTGGGCGTCAATTTCGGCGTCGTTTTTTATGAGGAGAAGTGCATGCATATCGAACCCGGACTGGTGGACACCACCAAAATTGTGCTGAGCTATGCCACCGCCACAGGCGCCGTCGCCTACGGTGCCAAGCGGGCGTTGGACACCGTGAAGACCGATGGTCTGGCTGCGCTGACCTTTCGGTCCCTGATTGCCTGCGCCCTGGTCTTTTGCTTTTTCGAGGTGCTGCCTCATCACCCTGTGGGTGTGTCGGAGGTGCATCTGATTCTTGGCACCACGCTCATGCTGATGCTGGGAGTGGCCCCGGCCGCCATCGGGCTGGCTGGCGGCTTGCTGGTGCAAGGGATGTTTTTTGCCCCGTTTGATCTGCCGCAGTTCGGCATGAATGTCACCACCTTGCTGGTGCCGCTGTTTGCCACAGCCGCGCTGGCTGAGCGCATCATCCCCGCGAGCACCGCCTATGTCGACATTGGCTACAGCCAGGCATTGAAGCTCTCCCTGGCGTACCAGGGTGGGATTGTGGTTTGGGTGGCGTTCTGGGCGGTGTATGGCGCGGGCCTGGGCACGGAAAACCTGGCCAGCGTGGGGCGGTTTGGCGTGGCCTACATGAGCGTCGTCCTGCTCGAACCCGTGATCGACCTGGGCATTCTGGCGATGGCCAAGCTGGCGCGCCGGTTTTCGGGTTCGGTGCTGGTGCACAGCCGCTTGCACCACGCCGCTTGAGGCCTACGACGATGGCATGGCGAGATTGGCCAGTCACTCGAGCTGGGCTGGGTACACCCGAGGTGGGCCATGGTTGAGCCCGTCCGCGTGCCGGTGGTGTCGATTGTCGGGGCGGGTCCCGGGCCGGTTGACCTGATGACGCTGCGCGCGCTCAATCGTCTGGAGCAGGCGCAGGTGGTCGTTCACGACCGCCTGATTTCCAGCGAAATTCTGGACCGCATTCCGAACGCAGCACAGCGTGTGTATGTGGGCAAGGCGTTGGGGAACCACAGCGTGCCGCAAGAGGGCATCCATGCGCTGCTGATCGAGCAAGCGCGGGCGGGGCGCCGCGTGGTGCGGCTCAAGGGCGGTGACCCTTTCGTGTTTGGCCGGGGTGGCGAGGAGGTGCAGGCGTTGCAGGATGCGGGCATTCCTTGCGAGGTGGTGCCCGGTGTCACCGCGGCCAGCGGCTGCTCGGCGAGCGCCGGCATCCCGCTGACCCACCGTGACCTGTCGGCGAGTTGTGTTTTTTTGCCTGGACACCTGGCCGATGAGACCGCGACCTGTGATTGGCAAGCGCTGGCCCGCCCGGGGCAAACGCGCGTGTTCTACATGGGTGTTCAGCGCCTGCGTCACATCGCCGCCGAGTTGCTCACCCATGGGTTGTCGCCGGACACGCCCGCCGCCATCGTGCGCGATGGCACCCGGCCCACCCAGACGGTGCTGGCCTGCCCGCTGAATCGTCTGGTCGAGCTGGCTCCGCCATACGGTCCGCAACCCGGTTTGCTGCTCATCGGCGAGACCGTTCGGCTCAGCCCACACTTCGTGACCACTTGATGCGCGCTCACACGCACAGATGAACGGAACCCACACCCTCACTCGCCCGGGCGCTGCGCAAGTCAAAGGCTGGTGCCCTGGCGCCGTGCGGCCGATGGCAGCGCGGGATGGGCTGGTGGTGCGCATACGCGCGCCGGGCGGGCGCCTGACGGCGGCGCAGGCAAGGGGCGTGGCTTTGCTGGCCCAGCGGTGGGCGCACCCGGTGCTGGAGCTCACCAACCGGGCCAATCTGCAGATGAGGGGGGTGGCGCCCGATCACCATTCGCCTTTGCTGCATGGGTTGCGCGATCTCGGGCTGGCCGACGCGGACGCGGCGGGCGAGGCACGACGCAACGTGCAGGTCGAGCCGTTCTGGAGCGAGGGCGATGGCTCACACCGCCTGGCCGTCGAACTGGGCCAGTTGTTGAGCCGCGAGGATGCGCCTGCGCTGCCGGCCAAGTTCGGATTCGCGGTGGATACGGGACGGGTGCCTCGTTTGCGCGAGGCGCATGCGGATGTGCGCCTGGAGCGGCATGGGGACGGCGTGCTGGTGTATGCCGACAGCGCCACCTGTGGGGTGGTGGTCTCGGCGCAGGAGGCGCCCGCTTGTGCCTTGGCGCTGGCGCGCTGGTTTCTGGACGCGGGCGGCGCGCCGGCGGGGCGCGGGCGCATGGCCGCTTTGCTTGAGCGTTGCGCCTTGCCTGAGGCATGGTCACAGGTGCCGCTGGGGGAGGGTGTGCCCTGGGTGCCCGCCGCCGGGCGCCATGCACCGGGCTTTCTGGTGATGCTGGCGTTTGGCTTGCTGCAAGCCGAGACATTGGCGGCGCTGGCCGATCGTGGGCCGTTGCGCCTGACGCCCTGGCGGGGGCTGCTGCTGGAAGGGGTGGTGGCGCCACCGCCCTTGCCCGAGCTGATTGTCGATGCGGGCGATGCCCGGCTTCGCGTCGCGGCTTGCACCGGTGCGCCGGGCTGCGAGCAGGCGAAGCACTCCACCCGAGACCTGGCGCTGGCGCTGGCCGACGCCGTACCACCGGGACAACTGCTGCACGTGTCGGGCTGCCCCAAGGGCTGCGCCCATCCCAGAGCCGCACCCACCCTGGTTGCCACACCCGGTGGCTGGAGCCATGTCCGCTGGGGCCGGGCAGACAGTGAGCCGGATCTTGAGGGGTTGGATCCCTCGGCGCTTGAACCACATTTGCACCACACCTTTGCCCATGCTGCACCGATTTGAACGCGATGGCGACGCCATTTACAGGCAGTCGTTTGCCATCATCCGCGCCGAGGCGGCGCTTGACCGCTTCACGCCGGTGGAGGAGTTGGCCGTGGTGCGCATGATCCACGCGGCTGGCCTGGTAGGGCTGGAGCACCATGTGGCGTTCACGCCGGGCATGGCAGAGGCCGCGCGGACTGCGCTGCAGGCGGGGGCGCCGATTCTGTGTGATGCGCGCATGGTCAGCGAAGGCATCACCCGCAGGCGCTTGCCGGCGAACAACCCGGTGATCTGCACGCTGACCGACACCCAGGTACCCGAACTGGCCCGCCAACTGGGAACCACCCGCAGCGCGGCCGCGCTGGAGCTGTGGCGACCGCATCTTCAGGGCGCGGTGGTGGCCATTGGCAACGCGCCCACGGCGCTCTTTCATTTGCTCAACATGTTGCAAGACCCCGCCTGTCCGCGGCCAGCGGCCATTGTGGGGTGCCCGGTGGGTTTTGTCGGGGCGGCCGAGTCCAAGGCGGCGTTGATGGCGGCGCCACCTGCGCCCGCGCTGGTGGTGCACGGCCGACTGGGCGGCTCGGCCATCACCGTGGCGGCCATCAATGCGCTGGCCTGCGAGCGGGAGATCTGATGGGCCGCATCATTTGCACCGGTCTTGGTCCGGGGGATCCTGACTTGATGAGTGTGCGCGCCGATCGGCTGGTGCGCTCGGCGCAGCACGTGGCGTTCTTTCGCAAGAAGGGGCGTGCCGGGCAGGCGCGCCGGATGGTGGATGCCCTGTTGGCGCCCGGGGCGACCGAGTATGCGATGGAGTATCCGGTGACCACCGAACTGCCTTTTGACAGCCCCGCGTACAACGACTGTCTGGCCCGGTTCTATGACGATTGGGCCCATCGGCTGGCCGATCTGGCGCGGGCCTGTGACGTCGTGGTCTTGTGTGAAGGCGACCCGTTTTTTTATGGCTCGTTCATGCACCTCTACACCCGCTTGCAAGGGCGTGCAACGGTGGAGGTGGTGCCGGGCATCCCGGGCATGGTGGGCTGTTGGTCGGCCGTTGGGCAACCGATGACCTGGGGCGACGATGTGTTGACCGTGTTGCTGGGCACCTTGCCGGAAGACTCGCTGGTTGATCGCATGCAGGAGGCCGACGCGATCGTGGTGATGAAGACCGGGCGGAACCTGCCGCGCGTGCGGCGCGCGCTGCAACGCGCCGGGCGGCTGGAACAGGCCTGGCTGGTGCAACACGGCACCATGCCGCAGCAACAGATGAGTCGGCTGGTCGACACGCCCGACGAAGTGTGCCCGTATTTCGCCATGGTGCTGGTGCATGGGCAGGGCCGCCGCCCGGAGGTGGCCGAATGAGTGGCTGGCTGTGCATCGCCGGGTTGGGTCCCGGGGCGGAGGCGTTGGTGACGCCCGAGGTGTCGCAGGCGCTGGCCGAGGCGACCGATGTGATGGGCTACATCCCGTATGTGGCGCGTGTGCCGCCGCGCCCCGGGCTCTGCTTGCATCCCTCGGACAACCGGGAAGAGCTGGTGCGGGCGCGCGCTGCCTTGGGCCTGGCGCAACAAGGCGCGCGGGTGGTGTTGGTGTCTTCCGGCGATCCCGGGGTGTTTGCCATGGCGGCGGCGGTGTTCGAGGCCATGGAAGGCCAGGCGCCGTGGCAGGCGCTGGATGTGCGGGTGTTGCCAGGGATCACGGCCATGCTGGCCGCGGCGGCCCGGGCAGGCGCGCCGCTGGGCCACGATTTTTGCGCCATCAACCTGAGCGACAACCTCAAACCCCTGGCCTTGATCGAGCGGCGGGTGTGCGCGGCGGCGCAGGCCGACATGGCCATGGCGTTTTACAACCCGCGCTCGGCCAGCCGCCCGCACACCTTTGAGCGGGTGCTGCAACTCCTGCGCGAACATTGCGAGCCGCAGCGCTTGCTGCTCTTTGCCCGTTCGGTGAGCACGCCGCAGGAGCGGCTGGAATGCCTGCCGCTGGCCGAGGCGCAACCCCACATGGCCGACATGCGCACCCTGGTCATTGTGGGCAGCTCGACCACGCGGCGTGTGGGCCGCTTCGTCTACACCCCGCGCTCGGTGGCCACGGCATGAGGCAAGCCCAACCATTGCATGGCCTGCGCCACGGTCGCCACGGTGGGGCGCGGGGGTATCGGGGGGCGCTCGATCAGCACAACCGGGCAGCCGCGTTGCCGTGCCGCGGTCAGTTTCGCCTGGGCGCCTTGTCCCCCAGCGTTCTTTGCGACCACATGGGTGATGCCGTGCTGGGCCATGAGCGCGAGGTCGTTTTTCACCGTGAAGGGCCCGCGGTCGAGCACCACGGTGCCGCGCGCTTCGGGCATTTCGAAGCCGGGATCCACCAGCCGCAGCAGGTACCAATGGCGGGTTTGGTCGAGAAAGGGCTGCACTTGCTGGCGGCCGATTGCGAGAAACACGCGCGCCGGCTGCTCGACCAAGTCCGCCAAGGCAGCCACAGCCGCGGCCATGTCGGACACGCTGACCCATTGATCGCCTGCCTCCGCTTGCCAGGGAGGGCGCTCCAGCGCCAGCAACGGGATGCCAGTGGCTTGACAGGCCTGAACCGCGTGGTGGCTCATCTGGGCGGCGAAGGGGTGGGTGGCATCCACGACATGGGTGATGCCTTCGCCTTGCAGGTAGGCGGTGAGGCCTTCCACGCCCCCGAAGCCCCCCACCCGGGTGGGCAGGGGTTGGGCCAGTGGCGCCTCGGTGCGCCCGGCGTAGGAGAAGACCGCATCGGCGCCGCATGCGCCGAGCGCCTGGGCCAGCCCGCTGGCCTCGGTGGTGCCGCCCAGCAAGAGGATGCGTGGCATGACTGAAGCTTGGCTGTCGATCATTGGCTTGGGTGAGGATGGGCTGTCGGGACAGGGCGATGGTAGCCGCGCCGCCCTGGCGCGGGCGGACCATGTGTTTGGTGGCGCACGCCATTTGGCACTGGCCGGGGTGGGCGCGCGGGGCACCGCCTGGGCGGTGCCGTTTGACCTGGAGGCGGTGCTCGCGCGTCGGGGGCAGCGTGTGGCGGTGCTGGCTTCGGGGGACCCGTTCTGGTTTGGGGTCGGGGGCAGTCTGGCCGCTCACTTGAACCCCCAGGAGTGGTGCGCGTTTCCTGCGCCCTCCACGTTCTCGCTGGCCGCCGCCGCCCTGGGCTGGCGCCTGGAAGGGGTGCACTGCCTCGGCCTGCATGCCACGCCGCTGGCGTCGGCGCGGCCGATGTTGCGGCGCGGGCAACGGCTGATCTGTCTGCTGCGCGATGCGCAGGCGTTGCACGCCCTGGCGGCATTGGCGTGTGAGCAGGGTTTTGGCGAGAGCAGCGGCTGGGCGCTGGAGCGCCTGGGCGGACCGCACGAGCGCATTCGTCGCTTCCGCCTGGATGCGCCAGAGCTGCCCGGGCTGGCTGCGCCGCTGGCGCTGGCCTTGTCGCTCGAAGAAGGGCCGCCGGGCCTGCCCGCCACCAGCGGGCTGCCCGATGCGCTGTTCGCCCACGATGGGCAGATCACCAAGGCGCCCATCCGTGCGATGACCCTGAGCGCGCTGGCGCCACGGCCCGGGGAAGTGCTCTGGGATCTGGGGGCGGGCTCGGGTTCGGTGTCGGTGGAGTGGTGTCTGGCGGGGGGCTTGGCCCACGCGGTGGAGCAGCGGGCGTCGCGCGCCGCCAATGCCGTTCGCAATGCCGAGCGGCTCGGGGTGCCGCACCGGGCGACCGTGCACAACAGCCGGTCGCTTGAGGCATTGGGCCGGTTGCCGGCGCCCGACGCGGTGTTTGTGGGCGGCGGTTTTGACCGAGGGCTATTCGAAGCGCTGGTTTCCGTGGCGCCGTCCGGTTGCCGGGTGGTGGTCAACGGCGTGACGCTGGAGACCGAGGCCTTGTTGTTGCAACTGCATGCCGAGCGTGGAGGGGAGTTGTTGCAGGTGGGGGTGGCCTTTGCAGCGCCGCTCGGGCGCCTGCGGGGTTGGGTTCCGGCGCGTCCGGTGGTTCAGTGGAGGGTGGTGCTATGACGCGTGCGGTGGCCGGGTTGGGTTTTTGTCAAAGGGCCTCCATCGAGGCGATGCGTGAGGTGTTGGAGCAGGCGCTCATGGCCGCCGAGAGCGCGCACGGCACCGTGTCGCTGCAGGGCGTCGCCACGGCCGAAGACAAGGTGGCGCAGGCAGCCATTGTTCGTCTGGCCGAAGACATGGCCTTGCCCTTGATGGCCGTGCCACTCACGCTGCTGCCGGCGCAGGCCGCACAACCCCGCCCGCGCGTGCCTGCGCGCTACGGCGCGCACAGCCTTGCGGAGGCAGCGGCGCTGGCTGCGGCAGGGCCGGGGGCCGTGCTCGCGGGACCACGTCAGGTGGACGGGAAAGGTCAGGCCACCGCAGCCATCGCCCTGATACCGACCCAAGGCGGCAGCAAATGACCGTTCATTTCATTGGCGCCGGGCCTGGCGCACCCGATCTGTTGACCTTGCGTGGGCGCGACCTGATCGCGGCCTGCCCGGTGTGTCTTTATGCCGGCTCGCTGGTGCCGCCCGGGGTGCTGGCGCATTGCCCGCCGGGCGCACGCCTGGTCAACACCGCGCCACTGTCGCTGGCGCAGATCGTGCAGGCGTTTTGCGAAGCGCATGAAGAAGGGCTGGATGTGGCCCGGTTGCACTCGGGCGATCTTTCGGTGTGGTCGGCCATGGGGGAGCAGTTGAGGGCCTTGCGCGAGCGCGGCATCCCCTACACGATCACGCCCGGTGTGCCGTCTTTTGCAGCGGCCGCGGCCAGCCTGGGCTGCGAACTGACCTTGCCCGGGCGCAGCCAGTCGGTGGTGCTCACCCGCACCAGCGGCCGCGCCTCGCCCATGCCCGAGGGCGAATCCCTGGCCGCGTTTGCCGAAACCGGCGCCACGCTGGCCATTCATCTGTCCATTCATGTGTTGCCGCGGGTGGTGCAGGAGCTTTTGCCGCATTTCGGCCCCGACTGCCCGGTGGCCATCGTCTGGCGGGCCAGTTGGCCCGACGAACGCGTGGTGCGGGCGACACTGGGAAGCGCCGTGCAGGCGTTGGAGCCGGGCATGGACCGCACCGCGCTGATTCTGGTGGGTCCCCATCTCGCGTCGGAAGATTTTGACCACAGCCGCCTCTACGCCGCCGATTACGACCGCCGCTACCGGCCGCTGGGTGAGCAGCCGCGATTCCAGGAGGGCACGGAATGAACATTGAATTGAGCCTGATTGGCATGGGCACCGGTCACCCCGACCACCTCACCGGTCAGGGCGTTGCGGCGCTGCGGCAGGCCGAGCTGGTGCTGCTGCCCGAGAAGGGCGAAAACAAAGCGGAGCTGTCCGCGTTGCGGCGCGATCTCTGTGGTCGGCTCCTCGCGGGGCTGGGCACCGTGGTGGCGCCGTTTGACATGCCCGAACGCGTGGGCGCCGAGTCCGACTACTTTGGCGCTGTGGATCGGTGGCATGACGACATTGCGCAGGTCTGGCTGGAAACCATCGAGCGCCACCTGCCCGCAGGCGGACGGGTGGCCTTGCTGATCTGGGGCGACCCTTCGCTGTACGACAGCAGCCTGCGCATCGCGGCGCGGTTGGCGCAGCGAACCCGCTTGACCACGTCGGTGGTGCCGGGCATCACCGCCCTGCAGGCCCTGACCGCGGCCCACGCAATCGCCCTCAACGACATCAATGCCCCGGTGCTCATCACCACCGGTCGGCAACTGCGCGAGCGCGGCTGGCCGGCCGATGCCGATACCGTGGCGGTGATGCTCGACGGGCAATGCGCCTTTCAGACCCTGGACCCGCAAGACCTGCAGATCTGGTGGGGCGCGTATCTCGGCATGCCGCAACAGCTGTGTTTCAGCGGCGCGTTGGCCGAGGTGGCGCCCTTGATCCTGCGCGAGCGGGCCCAGGCGCGAGCGCGCCACGGCTGGATCATGGACACCTACCTTCTCAAAAAAGCCACCTGCACGGGCCAGTCGGCCCCCACACACCATGCAAATTGAAACCCCTCCGATCAGTCGAGACACGCCCAAACCCCAAGGCGAGCGCCGCGGGCTGGTGATGGTTCACACCGGCAATGGCAAAGGCAAGAGCACCGCCGCCTTCGGGCTTGCCTTGCGCGCCCATGGCCGGGGCAAGAAGGTCAAGGTCTATCAATTCATGAAGGTGCCATCGGCGCGCTTTGGCGAGCACCGGCTATTCGAGCAACTGGGTATCCCGATCGAAGGGCTGGGTGACGGCTTCAGCTGGAAGAGCCGCGACCTCGACCATTCGGCGGCGTTGGCGCAAGAGGGCTGGTTCAAGGCCGAAGCCACGATTCGCGCCGGCGAGCATTTCATGGTCGTGCTCGACGAGATCATGTATCCGCTGCGCTATGGCTGGATCGCGCTCGACGCGGTGCTGGCCTGCCTCAAAGAACGGCCTTCGGGTGTGACCGTGGTGCTCACCGGGCGCAACGCCCCGGCCGAGCTCGTCGAGCTGGCCGACACCGTGACCGAAATGACTCTGGTCAAACACCATTTCAACGCGGGCGTTCCGGCGCAGCGCGGCATCGAAGACTGAGGCGCGCGCGCCGCCTTGGTCTTTTCAACCCAACAGGAATACCCACCCCATGAACCTTCAGAAGATTCCCGCCACCATCGTCACCGGCTTTCTGGGCGCCGGCAAAACCACGCTGCTGCGCCACTTGCTGACCCACGCCCAGGGCCGCCGCATTGCGGTGATCGTCAACGAGTTCGGTGCGCTGGGCATCGACGGTGAGTTGTTGCGTGGCTGCGGCATTGGCTGCGACGAGACCGGCGCCGACAACGGGCAACTGTTCGAACTGGCCAATGGCTGCCTGTGTTGCACCGTGCAGGAAGAATTTGCGCCCGTCATGGAGCAACTGGCAGAGCGGCGCGAGCAGATTGACCACCTGGTGATTGAGACCTCGGGGCTGGCCTTGCCCAAGCCGCTGGTGCAGGCGTTTCAGTGGCCCGCGCTGCGCAACGCATTCACCGTGGACGCCGTGGTCACCGTGGTCGACGCGCCGGCGGTGGCCCAGGGGCAGTTCGCCGACGACCCCGATGCCGTCGATGCCCAGCGCCGCGCCGACGAGAACCTGGACCACGATTCGCCTCTGGCCGAGCTGTTTGAGGACCAACTGGCCACCGCCGATCTGGTGGTGATCAACAAGACCGACGGCATGGACGCGGGCACCCTGGACCGTGTGGAAACCGTGGTGCGCGCCGAAACCCCCGAGGGGGTGAAGCTGGTGCGGGCGCAACAGGGGCGGGTGGACATCGACTTGCTGCTGGGCATGCGGCGCGCGGTGGAAGACGTGATCGATGCGCGCCACACCCACCACGACGAAGAGGAAGACCACGACCACGACGCGTTCGATTCGCTCTCGATCGCGCTCGAGGTCACCGATCGGCAGCGCCTGCTGGCGGCGCTGGAGGCGTTGGTGAAGCGCCACGAGATCTACCGCGTCAAAGGCTTTGTGGCGCTGCCCGGCGCAGCCATGCGGCTGCTGGTGCAGGGCGTGGGCCAGCGCTTTGACAGCCAGTTCGACCGGCCCTGGGGCGCCGATGAAGCGCGCACGACCCGTCTGGTGTTCATTGGTGACCATCTGGATGCCGACACCTTGCAGCGTGAGCTGCAGTCTGATCTGAGCCCGGCGGCAACCGCCGCCTGACCCGCAGGCCAGGCGCATGCATTTGCTCTCGACCCGGGCGGGCGGCCACGTGGAAGACGGTGGCCAGGGAATCGTGCGCGTGGACCAGACGCCAGGCGACATCGTGGTGCTCAGCGCGGCGGACACGACGTTGTCGCTGTTGGCCGAGGCGGTCGACGCGCTGCCCGATGATTTCCCCTGGGTCCGGCGGGCCAACCTGATGTGGTTGCGCCAGCCGGCGTCCATGGACCTGTACATGGACGATGTGCTGACGCAGGCGCGGGTGTTGGTGATCGACCACCTGGGCAGTCCGAGCGACTGGGCCTATGTGGTGGAGCAGGCGGTGTCGCTGGCGGCCCGCCAGGGCGTCTGGCTGGCGCTGTTCTCGGGCGACAACGTGGAAGACCCGCAACTGCTCATGCGCGGCACGGCCGACGCGGCGGATGCGCGCTGGCTGTGGCGCTGCCTGCGCGAAGGCGGGCGAGAGAACGCGCAGCGCTTCTTCTCGCTGATCGGTCACCGGGTCTTCGGGCGCGGCGAAGCGCCGCCGGCCCCACAACCGTTGCCCACGGTGGCGCGGTATGCGCCGGAGCCCGCGCCGCTTTGGCGGGACGGTGCCCCGGTGGCTCTGCTGGTGTTTTACCGGGCGCATCTGCAGTCGGGCAACACCGCGGTTTTTGATGCGCTCATCGCCGCACTGCACCAGGGTGGAATGAACCCGCTGGCGGTGGTGGTGGATTCGTTGAAGGCGCCGACCACGCTGGCTGCGGTGCGGTCGCTGGCCAGCGAATGCGCGGTCGACGTGGTGCTCAACGCCACCAGTTTCGCCGTGGCGGCCATCGATGGTGATGGTCAGGCCCGAACCCCGCTGGCGGGTGATGCACCGGTGTTGCAGCTCATCACCGCCGGAGGCACGCGCGAGCAGTGGCAGGAAGACCCGCATGGGCTGACGCCGCGCGACCTGGCGATGCAGGTGGTGCTGCCCGAGGTCGACGGACGCATTGCCACCCGCGCGATCAGCTTCAAGGGGCTGGCCTGGCGCTGTGAGCGTGCGCAGATTGACGTGGTTCGCTACCAGCCCGAGGGCGAGCGGATCGGGTTTGTGGCCGAGCTGGCGCGCCGCTGGTGTGTGTTGCGCCGCAAGGCCCCGGCAGACCGGCGGCTGGCGTTGGTCTTGGCGAACTACCCCAACGACGATGCGCGCCTGGCCAATGGGGTCGGGCTGGACACCCCGGCGTCCACGGTGGGCATCCTGGCGGCGCTGAAGGCCCATGGCTACCAAACTGGCGAGGCCAGCCGTTTCCCTTCCGATGGCAACGCCTTGATGGATCTGTTGGTGGACGGCGTGACAAACGATCTCGACGCCAACCCCGCGCGGCCCGCGGGGCAAAGCCTGGCCATGGGCGACTACATGGCGGCTTTTCTGGCGCTCGCGCCCGAAGCCCAGGCCGCGGTGAACGCGCTGTGGGGACCTCCCGAGCAGGACCCGATGGTGCGCGGTGGCCGCTTCATGATTCCCGGTCTGCGGCTGGGTGGGGTGTTTGTGGGCATTCAACCCGCGCGGGGGCGCGACCTGGATCTGGTGGCGAGTTACCACGACGCAGACCTGGTGCCGCCACACGCCTACCTGGCCTTCCATTTCTGGCTGCGCCTGGCCTTCGAGGTGGATGCGGTGGTGCACGTGGGCAAGCATGGCAACCTGGAGTGGTTGCCGGGCAAGAGTGTGGCGCTGGGTGCGGCCTGTTGGCCCGACGCGCTGCTGGGGCCCATGCCGCACCTGTATCCCTTCATCGTCAACGACCCGGGTGAGGGCAGCCAGGCCAAGCGGCGAACCCAGGCGGTGATCGTCGACCACCTGATGCCCGCGCTCACCCGCGCCGAAACCTATGGGCCGCTGCAGGTGCTGGAGCGCCAGATGGACGAGTACTACGAAGCGCTCTCGCTGGATCCCCGGCGCGCCAAGCGCCTTCGCCAGGCGATTCTGGAGCAGGTGTTGAACCACCGGCTGCACACCGACCTGGGCTTTGAGCCACCCGCCGACGAAGCCGCCCGCGAACGCTTGCTGGAGCGGCTGGACGCCTACCTCTGCGAGATCAAGGAGTCGCAGATCCGCGATGGCCTGCACATCCTGGGGCGCTCGCCCATGGGGCGCCAGCGCACCGACACCCTGGTGGCCCTGGCGCGTTTTCCGGGCGGGCGCGATGCAGCCCAGGGCAGTTTGCTGGTCGCCTTGGCGCAAGACCTGGGGCTTGCCGATTTCGACCCCCTGGTGCCCGATTGGCGTCAGCCCTGGGCGGGGCCATTCCCCGCCGCACTGCAGGCCATGGGCTCACAGGCCTGGCGCCACGCGGGACACACCCGCGAGCGCCTGGAGGCCCTGGCGGCCCGGGTGGTGTCGGGCGAACAGGCGATCGAGTCGGCCCAGTGGCCCCGAACCGCGACGGTGCTGGCCCATCTGCATGGCGCGCTGGCGCCTCGGCTGGACGCTTGCGGTGAGCAGGAGATGGCGAATCTGCTGGCGGGTCTGTCGGGCCGTTTCGTGCCCGCCGGTCCCAGTGGTGCGCCCTCGCGTGGGCGACCGGATGTGTTGCCCACCGGGCGCAACTTCTATTCGGTGGACACCCGCGCCGTGCCCACGCCCACCGCCTACGCCATGGGGGCGCTGGCGGCCGAGCGGGTGATCGAGCGCCATCTGCAGGACCATGGGCGGTTTCCGGTGTCGGTGGGCTTGTCGGTCTGGGGCACCAGCACCATGCGCACCGGCGGTGAAGACATCGCCCAGGCTTTTGCGCTGCTCGGGGTGCGGCCCAAGTGGGCGCCGGGCAGCCAGCGCGTGGTGGACATCGAGGTCATGCCCATGGCGATGCGCCGCCGTCCCCGCGTGGATGTCACGCTGCGGGTTTCCGGCTTCTTTCGCGATGCCTTTCCCGGCGTGATCGATTTGTTTGACACCGCGGTGCGCGCGGTGGCAGCCATCGGCGAAGACGATGAGTCCGATGAGGTGAATCCGGTGCGCGCGCGCATCCGTCGCGATGCCCAACAGGCACAGGCCGAAGGAATGGCCGCCGACGAGGCGCAGCGCCAGGCTGGCTGGCGTGTGTTTGGTCCGCGCCCCGGCGGTTATGGGGCCGGGTTGCAGGAGCTGATCGCCAGCGGACGCTGGAGCGACGTGGACGACCTCGCGCAGGCCTACCTGCGCTCGGGCGCTTTTGCCTATGCGAAAGATGGCCACGGCACCGCCGCCCGCCACAGCTTCGAACAGCGCCTGGCCGGGCTGGACGCGGTGCTGCACAACCAGGACAACCGCGAGCACGACGTGCTCGATTCCGACGACTACTACCAGTTCCAAGGGGGCATGGCCGCTGCCGTGCAACACCTCAGCGGCGCACCGGCGGCGCTGTACCACGGCGACTTCAGCGTGCCCGGCGCGCCCCAGGTGCGCACGCTGGGCGAGGAGGTGGCGCGGGTCGTGCGGTCGCGGGCGGTCAACCCGAAATGGATCGATGGTGTGAAGCGCCATGGCTACAAGGGGGCTTTCGAGATGGCCGCCACGGTGGACTTCCTCTTCGCCTTCGATGCCACGGCCGGCGTGGTGCACGACCACCAGTACGCGCTGGTGGCCGATGCCTATGTGCACGACAGCGAGACCCGGGCGTTTCTGCGCCAAAACAACCCGCAGGCCCTGCGCAGCATCGGCGAACGTCTGCTGGAAGCCATGCAGCGAGGCCTGTGGCGCGAGCCCGGCGACCACCGCGACCGCATCGCGCAGCGCTTGCTGGAGCTGGACGAGGCCATGGAGTCGTCCGGTGGGCGGGAGGGGGCATGAACATGGAGCCGTGGTGCCTGCCTGTGGTGGTTGCCCTGTGCCCGCGCGCTCGAGAGCGTGATCTGGAGCCTGTGGCATGACGAGTAAAACGAGCGATGCGGCTCAGAGGAAACCCATGAAAAAAGCGCCTGTGACGCCTGAACCGAATTTGCCCAAGGGCGCGACGCTGGCGCTGGAGCCGGCCAACGCCGTTCGTTTCCCATTTGCCGCGCTGGTGGGGCAGGAACGGTTGCAGCAGGCCCTGTTGTTGGCCGCCGTGGACCCGGGTATTGGTGGCGTGCTGATCAGCGGCCCGCGTGGCACGGCGAAATCCACCGCGGCCCGGGCGTTGGCCGAGCTGATTCCGGGCGCCCCGTTCGTCAGTCTGCCGCTGGCCGCCAGCGTCGAGCAGCTCGTGGGCACGCTGGATCTGGAAGAGGTCTTGCGCGGTGGCGCGGTGCGGCTGGCGCCGGGCCTGCTGGCGCGCGCACACGGCGGGGTGTTGTATGTGGACGAGGTGAACCTGCTGCCCGATGCCCTGGTGGATGCCTTGCTCGATGTCGCGGCCAGCGGGGTGAACACCGTGGAGCGCGACGGCGTGTCGCGTCAGCACGCCGCGCGCTTCGTGCTGGTGGGCACCATGAACCCGGAGGAGGGCGATCTGCGCCCGCAACTGCTTGATCGCTTTGGCTTGTCGGTTCACATGGGCAACCCGGTCGCGCCATCGGTGCGGCAGGCGATTTTGCGCACCCGGCTGGATTTCGACCGAGACCCGGATGCGATGCGCGCCCAGCATGCGCCGATCCAGGCCGGTCTGGTTGCGGCAGTCGCCTCGGCCCGCGAGCGCTTGAACGACGTGCGCTGGCCCGACGCGGTGGTCGAGCGTGCCGCGGAGCTGGCGTTGCTGGCCGGTGTCGACGGCGTCAGGGGCGATCTGGTGTTGCTCAAGGCGGCTCGGGCAAGGGCTCTGCTCGACGGTCGCACGCGGATGGGGGTGGCCGATGTGGACGCGGTGGCCTCCCTCGCGCTGGACCACCGTGGCACCCAGGACCCAGCCCGAGCACCCACGGGCGCGCAGCCTTCCCAGACCGACCAGCGCATCCCCCCAGCGTCCGCCAACAGCCCCGATCCCGACAAGACGGGCGCCAAGGGATCAGGTCGGCGGGAAGCCCTTGGGCACGGTCAGGCCGAGGTGAACGGTCTGCGCGGGGAGTCTGACCACGAACGAGGCGAAGCCGATTCAACCGCCGACGGTCAAGGCGACAGCAACAACGACCGCGACTGGGGCGCCTTGCCACCTCAGCCGCAAGGCATGGCGCGACCCGAGCGTTGGGGGGGCTGGTCCCCAAAAAAGCCGTGAGCCACCTCGACGCCCGCGCGCCCCTGGCGCCCGGCGGTCGACGGTGGCCTTCCCGTTCACCGTGGCGCGCCCCCGATTTCCCAGCCGGGCATGTGGCCCGAAGCGGGATGCCCGGCGACGGCATCGACTGGCTGGCCACCTTGGGCGCCAAAGGTCCGCAGGCGTTGCAGCGTTCGCACCTGCGCTGGCGTGAGTGGTCGCAACAGCCCGCGCCGCTGCACCTGATTGCCCTGGACGTGTCGGGTTCGATGCAGCGGGGTGGGCGGTTGGCGTGGGCCAAAGGCTATGCGGCGCGGTTGATCGAAGAGGCCGCGCGGCAAGGTGAGCAGGTGGCGTTGCTCACGTTTGGCGGCCAGGGCGTGCAACTGCTGCAGGCGCCGGGTGCGGCGCGGCGGTCCGCCGTCGGGCGGGTGCGCCCGTTGGGCGGGGGCGGCGCCACGCCATTGGTGGCCTGCCTCGACGAGGCGCAGCGCCTGCTGTTGGCTCACCAGCGGCGTCAGGGCCAGGGCGAGCGCCGCCTGTGGTTGCTGACCGACGGCCGCAGCCTGGAGCGACCCGAGGCGCCCGCCGCGGCGAACCACATCGTGGTGGTCGATTTTGACGATCCCTTGCACCCGATCGGGCGCAGCGCCGCCTGGGCGCGGCAATGGCGTGCCGAGCTGCGCCGCCCACAGAGAGGCCCCTGGCCATCAAACTCCCTGGCATCCGATAACCTCCGCGGGGCGATTCACCATGATCGCGAACCTCATCAGTTGCACCACTTGCCGCCCGGCGGGCACCGCGTGATCAGCGGGCGCCTGGCGAGCGTCTGTTGGAAATCGTGCAGGCCACCCAGGCGCAAGACGGGGCCCAGGCCTGGTCGGCCGTGCGGCCGCGCGGCATGGCCTGCATGGCCGTGTGCACGCGGGCCTGCTCGATGGCCTTCAGGCGCGCCGGGCAAGCACACCTACCTGTTTGGCGATCTCACGCCCGACGAAGACACCGCCCGCCAATTGCTCGACTGCGCGGCGCTTCACGCCCAAGTCCCCGATGGCAGCCTGGTGCGCGATCAACGCCCCGAGCGCTTGCGCCGTGGCATGTTGGCCCGCTTGCCCCCCAGCGGTCAGGCGCCCACGGCCGGTGCGCCCTCCCCGGGGGTGCAACCGGTTTCCGAAACACCCTGAATGAACACCTTGATTGGAGTTGACCCATGTCTTCTGCGATGACTTCCGCTGCGACCGAACACCCCGTGACCCTGCACCGACCCTCCGCGACAGCGCCCAATACCGCTGCCATCGGCGCGCTGGCCGGTGGCCTGTGCTGGCCCCTGCGAACTGCCAATGCCTGAACTCATGTTTCGCGCCCAAAGCGTGCACCGCGAACACCACGACCCGACCCGCATGGAGCTGGCCACGCTGCTGTCCATCAAGACCGGTGGCTGCCCGGAAGACTGCGGCTATTACCACAGTCGGTGCGCCACGAAACTGGCGTGGCCGCCAGCAAGATGATGACGCCCGAAGCGGTGCGCGAGGCCGTGCTCGGCGCCAAGGCGGCGGGCGCGTCGCGCTTTTGCATGGGGGCGGCCTGGCGCGCGCCCAATGACCGCGATCTGGAGAAGGTGGAAGAACTGGTGCGGGTGATCAAGGCCGAGGGTCTGGAGGCCTGCTGCACCCTGGGCATGCTGACCGAGCCACAGGCGCAGCGCCTCAAGGGCGCCGGGCTTGACTACTACAACCACAACCTCGACACCGCCCCCGAGCTGTATGGCGATGTCATCACCACCCGCGATTACCAGGACCGGCTCGACACGCTGGGCCATGTGCGCGAGGCGGGCATTCATGTGTGCAGCGGGGGCATTGTGGGCATGGGCGAGTCGCGCTTGGGTCGCGCCGGGTTGATTGCGCAGCTGGCCAATCTGGAGCCCTACCCGGAGTCGGTGCCCATCAACCATTTGGTCAAGGTGCCGGGCACGCCGCTGGCCGATGAGCCCGATCTCGATCCGCTGGAATTCGTGCGCACCGTGGCCGTGGCACGCATCACCATGCCCAAGGCCAAGGTGCGGCTGTCGGCCGGGCGGCGCCAGATGGACGATGCCACCCAGGCCATGTGTTTTCTCGCCGGTGCCAACTCCATCTTTTATGGCGACAAGCTGCTCGTCACCGGCAATGCCGACATCCAGGCCGATCAGGATCTGCTGGCCCGCATGGGCATGAAGGTCTGACGTGGCGCGCGGATTCGCCACCCCTGGTGCGCCACTGCGCCCACGGATCGACGGGCGGCGCCCATGCTGATGGGGCTGCCCGTGGTCGAACCCGCCGTGCTCGGTGGCGCGGCGCTGGTGGCGCTGGGCTTGGACCTCGCGCTGGGCGAGCCGCCCGCGCGGGTGCATCCCGTGGTCGCCATGGGGCGCTACCTTGGCGCCGTGGGGCGACGGGTGTCGCGCGCCGAGGGCGCGGCAGCGCGTGCGGCGGTGGAATTCTGGGGCGGGGCGCTGGGCTGGCTTCTGGGGGCGGCGGGGGTGGTGGCCATCGCGCTGGCCTTGACGGCAGCGGTGGTGTCGTGGGACCCTTGGGTTCAGGTGCTGGTGCTGGGCCTGTTGCTCAAGCCGCTGCTGGCCTGGCGCATGTTGCGCGATGAGGTGAGGGCGGTGGAGCGGGCGCTGGGGGAATCTCTGGCGGCGGGGCGCGCGCGCCTGGCCTGGCTGGTGAGCCGCGACGTGGCCGCGCTCGACGCCGGGCAGGTGCGCGAAAGCGCAATCGAGACCCTGGCAGAGAACCTCAACGATTCGGTGGTCGCCCCGCTGTTCTGGTTCGCCGTGGGCGGATTGCCGGCGGCAGCGCTCTACCGCTTTGCCAACACCGCCGATGCCATGTGGGGCTACCCCGGCGCGCGCCAGGGGCGGGGTGGCAGTGGGCGGGCAAGTGGGCTGCCCGGGCCGACGACGCGCTTTCCTGGCTGCCCGCGCGCCTCACCGCGCTGCTGCTCGCTTTGGCGCGGGTGCGCCCCCTGCGTGGTTTGTGGGCGCAGGCGGGGATCACGCCGTCGCCCAACAGCGGCTGGCCCATGGCGGCCATGGCGCTGGCGCTGAACGTGCAACTGGGCAAGCCGGGTGTCTACACCCTGCACCCCGGCGGGGGCAGGGCGCAGGCCGCCGACACCGCGCGGGCTTTGCGGCTTGCCGCCCGCGTGGTCGGTTTGATGGCCGCGCTGGCGGCGTCAGCAGCAGCGCTGTTTTTCGGAGGGCTGGGCTGATGGGCCATGTGCATGGCGGACCGGACGCCCTGGGCGTGCCGCGCTGGGACTTTTCCACCAATGCCAATGCCTGCGGCCCTTGCCCGCAGGCGCTGGCGGCGGTGCAACAGGCCGACGCGCGCCACTACCCCGATCCGGCCTACGCCGCCTTGTGCGCCGCGCTGGCTGCCTTTCACGGGGTGGAGCCGGAACGGATCGTGCTGGCGGGCAGCGCCAGCGAGTTCATCGGTCGCATCAGCGCGGCGGTGGCGTTCGGCGGCGGCAGCATGGTGTGGCTGCCCGATCTGGCCTACGGCGACTACGCGCCCTGCGGCTGGCGCCGCGCCACCCGCAGGACTGGCGCGCACGCGCGACCCGGCACGCGCCCACCTGCGCTGGTTGTGCGAACCATCGAGCCCGCTTGGCCTGCCTGAAGCGCTGGCCGCGAGCGTGGTCCGGCCTGGCGGTGTGGTGGTGTTGGACCGCGCCTACGAGCCCCTGCGCCTGAGCGGGCGCAGCAGCCTGGACGCCGATGCGCTCGACCGCGTCTGGCAGCTCTGGACGCCCAACAAGGCGCTGGGCCTGACCGGGGTGCGCGGGGCCTACGCCATTGCGCCCACAGACGGTCAACCCCTGGCGCAGCGCCTGAATCAGCTGGCGCCTTCCTGGCCCCTGGGGGCCCACGCGGTCGCGATGATGACGGCCTGGGTGCAGCCACAAACCCAGGCCTGGCTGGCCCAGAGCCGCGCCCAGCTTGCGCTGTGGAAGGGCGCGATGCGCACCTCGCTGGAGGCCCGGGGCTGGCATGTGCGCAACAGCGAGGCCAATTACTTCTGCGCCCGGACGCCGCAGCCCATCGACCCGGTGCGCCTGCGGGCGCAAGGCATCAAACTGCGCGACACCACCTCGATGGGCCTGCCACGGCACTGGCGCCTGGGGGTGTTGCCGTTGCCGGCACAGGCGGCGCTGCTGGCCGCCCTGGCCCTTCAATTGGAGGTCATTCCATGACAGCGGTTTGTGTGATGGGTGCTCGGCACCACCAGCGGGGCGGGCAAGAGCTGGCTGACCACCGCCTTGTGTCGTCACTATGCGCGCCAGGGCCTGAAGGTGGCGCCATTCAAGGCGCAGAACATGAGCAACAACGCCCGGGTGGTGGCGCCCGCGCGGGGCGGGGCCGGCTCGGGCGAAATCGGCTCGGCCCAGTACTTCCAGGCGCTGGCGGCGCGGGCGGTGCCCGAGGTGCGCATGAACCCGCTGCTGCTCAAGCCCGAGGCCGACACGCGCAGCCAGGTGGTTTTGCTCGGGCAGGTCGATGCGGCGCTGTCTGCCATGCCCTGGCGGGGGCGCAGCGAAAAGGTCTGGCCCGCCATCACGGCAGCCCTGGATGCCCTGCGCGAAGAGAACGATGTGGTGGTGATCGAAGGGGCGGGCTCACCGGCTGAAATCAACCTGCACGCCAACGACATCGTCAACATGCGCATCGCGCGCCACGCACAGGCGCGTTGCCTGCTCGTCACCGACATCGATCGCGGCGGCGCCTTCGCCCACCTGTACGGCACCTGGGCGCTGCTGCCGCCCGAAGAGCAGGCCCTGATCCACGGCTTCGTGCTCAACAAATTTCGCGGCGACGCGGCGCTGCTCGCGCCCGGCCCCCAGATCCTGCAAGACCTGACCCGGGTGCCCGTGGTGGCGACCTTGCCCATGTGGTGGCAGCATGGCTTGCCCGAAGAAGACGGCGTGTTCGACGACCGAAGCCGTGGCGCGGGTGCCGTGCGGCAGACGGTGGCGGTCATTGCCTATCCGCGCCTGAGCAACCTCGACGAGTTTCAGCCGCTCAAAAATGTGCCCGGTGTGCGCCTGGTCTGGGCGCGCTCCCCGGCCGATTGCGTGGGCGCCGACTGGATCATCCTGCCCGGCTCCAAATCCACCGTGGCCGATCTGGCCTGGCTGCGCGCCCAGGGGCTGGACGCCACCATCGCCGCGCACGCGGCGCAGTGCGGGGCGGTGCTCGGTGTGTGCGGCGGCCTGCAGATGCTGGGCGAGGCGCTGGTCGATGTGCACGGCATCGACGGCAACGCGCCGGGGCTGGGCCTGTTGCCGCTGGTGACCGCCTTTGAGCCCGGCAAGACGCTTCGCCAGACCACGGCGCGGTTCGGTGCCGTGGGCGGGGCTTGGCGGGCGCTGACCGGCGTGAGCGCCAGCGGCTACGAAATCCACCATGGCCAGACCATGCAACACCCGGCCATGGCCGCCAAGGGCGACCTGGCTGCTGAGGTGTTGCCCGGGCTGGGCTGGCAAAACGGCGCCGGCAATGTGCTGGGTGTCTACCTGCACGGCCTTTTTGAAGACCCGCGCGTCCTGCACGCGCTTTTTGGCGCCGAGGCGCCCACCCTGGAAACCGTGTTCGACGGCCTGGCCGATTTCATCGAGCGGCACATGGACGCCGGTGTGCTCAATGGCCTGGTTCGCCACCCCGATCCCAAACCTGAAAGACCCTGACATGACCCAAGCCCCCATTCAAATCGACGACATCGATCAACCCGCGCTGGCCGCCCGGCTGCGCCACCGCCTCGACAACAAGACCAAACCCCTGGGCTCGCTGGGTCGCATCGAAGCCCTGGCCCTGCGGATCGGCCTGATTCTGGGCAGCGAAGACCCCGTGCTGCAGGCCCCCCAACTGGTGGTGTTCGCCGCCGACCACGGTCTGGCCGCGCGCGGTGTGTCGGCCTACCCCAGCGACGTCACCTGGCAGATGGTCGAGAACTTTCTGGCCGGCGGGGCGGCCGTGAGCGTGTTGGCCCGGCAACACGGCATCGGCCTCACCGTGGTCGATTGCGGGGTGCGCCACGACTTCGCCCCCCGCGCGGGCCTGGTGGTCAGCAAGGTCGCCCCGGGCACCGCCGATGCCCTGGAGGCCCCGGCCATGAGCCCGGCGCAATGCGCGTCGGCGGTGGCCAACGGGGTGGCGTTGGTGAAGGGCTTGGCGGGCAACGCCTTGCTGCTGGGCGAAATGGGCATTGGCAACACCTCGGCCGCGGCTTTGCTGATGAGTCGCCTCACGGGGCTGGACATTGTTGACTGCACCGGCGCGGGCACCGGGCTTGACGCCCAGGCCGTGCAGCGCAAGGTGGGTATTCTGAAAGCGGTGCTTCAGCGCCACGCCGACGCGCGCGACCCCATGGCGGCGCTGGCGGCCTTGGGCGGATTCGAGATCGCCACCATGGTCGGGGCGGTGCTGCAGGCCGCGGCCGAGCGGCGCGTGATCGTGGTCGATGGCTTCATCGCGTCTTCGGCGGTGCTGGTGGCCAGCGAACTGCAGCCCGCCGTGTTGCAACGCTGCGTGTTCGCCCACCGCTCGGGTGAGCGCGGCCACGCGCTGATGCTGGCGCACCTCAAGGCCGAGCCATTGCTTGATCTGGGCTTGCGATTGGGCGAAGGGTCTGGCGCTGCGATGGCCTGGCCGCTGCTGCAAAGCGCCTGCGCCATCCTGCGCGAGATGGCGAGTTTTGAATCGGCCGGCGTGTCCCGGCAGGACGACGCGGCAGCCCCATCGGGCAACGCAACAGGCAACACCACCGACAGCCAAGCAGACACCACCGCCTGAACCGTGCCTGCCTGGAAGCCTGCGCGGCAGAAGGAGCATCGGCTGCAGCCCGCGAGAAACCGGTCTCGTTGGGTTTTCGTCGGTTTTGCTTCGAAGCCTTTTGCTGCGCAGACGCCTGGCGGATCGCCCCCCAAACCGAACGGAGCCCCCATGGAGCCCACGCACCCAAGCCCGAGCAGCCCGCAAGACAATGCACCGCCGCCGCGCGAGAAAGGGCTCTTGCCCCTGCGCCATTTTCTCTTGGCCCTGCAGTTCTTCACCCGCCTGCCGGTCACCGGCCGTCTGGCCGAGTGGGTGGGCTTCAGCCCGGCCATGTTGCGCGCCAGCGCGGCGCATTTCCCCGGGGTGGGTTGGTTGGTGGGCGCATCGAGCGGCGCCTTGTTGTATGCCTTGGGCTGGTTGTTGCCCGCGCAGCCGGCCGCCGCCTGGGTGGCTGCGTTGCTCAGCACCGTGTTCACCGTGATGCTCACCGGCGCTTTCCACGAAGACGGCCTGGCCGATCTGGCCGATGGCCTGGGTGGCAGCCTGAACCGCCAGCGGGCGCTGGACATCATGAAAGACTCCCGCATTGGCACCTATGGCGCGCTGGCGCTGGTATTGGCCGCAGCCACGAAGGTCGCCTTGCTGGCACTCATGGTGCAAAGCGGCGGCTGGGCGTTGGCCGCTTGGGCCCTTTTTGCGGCGCACGTGACCTCGCGGCTCATGCCGCTGGCGATCATCCGCACGCTGCCCCATGTGGGCGACACCGCCGCCTCCAAATCCAAACCCCTGGCAGACGCCATTGGCCTGTCGGGGTTGCTGGTCGGGCTGCTGTGGTGGGGCGGGGCGATGGCGGTGGTCTGGGCCTGGCAGCCCGGTGTGCGCTGGTGGGCTCCTTTGCTGGGAGCGCTCTTCGGGCTGGGCTGGATGTGGCGCCTGCTGAGTCGCCGCTTGCAAGGCTTCACCGGCGATGGCCTGGGCGCCACGCAGCAGGTGGCTGAGATCGCGTTTTACCTGGGTCTGGTGTTGACCCTGGGCGCATGAAGCTCTGGCTCTTGCGCCACGCGGCGGTGGCGCTGGGGGCCGGGCTTTGCTACGGCGCCAGCGATGTGCCCGCGCAAGCGGCGCTGAACCGTCAGGCGGCGCAGACGGCGGCGGCCGTGTTGCCGCCAGGTTTGCCGCTGCGCACCTCGGCGCTTGAGCGCACCCGTCAGCTGGGGGCGGCGCTGCGCGCGTTGCGGCCCGACCTCGGGGCGGCGGTGGTCGACGCGCGCCTGAACGAATTCAACTTTGGCCAGTGGGAGCTGCAACCCTGGGATGCCATTCCCCGCCTGGCCTTCGACGCCTGGATGGCCGACTTCGCCCACCACCGCTTCGGCGGGGTCGAGAGCACCCAGGCGCTGATTGACCGCGTGGCCCAGGTCCTGCGCGATGCCCGCGAGCAGGGCATGCCCGAAGCGGTTTGGATCACCCACGCGGGCGTGATCCGCGCCGTGCAATACCTGGCGCAGCACGGCGAGGGCGCCGATTGCCTCGGTGGCGCAGTGGCGCGTGAGGCCCCGGCGCCGGGCGGCTATATTCAGATCACGCTCTGACCGCTGCCAGGGCGCCCACCGCCCCATGAACCAGCCACCCACTTCTGAGCCCACCTCGGCGCCCGCTCCATCTTCCCCTACAGCCTCGCCCGCATGAAGGCCCTGGCGCTGGCGCTGCACCAGCTCGCCGCGCGTCTGCGCCTGCCCGCCGTTTACCTCCCGGCCCCGCCATGTGGCCTGGGGTTATGTGGCCGCGGCGGCCAGAAGCCGCCATGATCAGGGCCCTGGCCGACTGGTTTGCCGTGGTGGCGCTGTTTCGCCACCCCCCTGGGGCTGCCATTCCCCACACCGCCATCATCGCTGCCCAGAAAGACCGGCTGGGCACCCAGCTCGCCCGCTTCCTCGGTGACCACTTTCTGAGCGACGAGCAGGTGAGGGCGGCGCTGCAACGCTGGGACGTGGCCGCCCACCTGGGCGACTGGTTGTCCGAGCGCGAATCGGCCCAGCGCGTGGCCGACTGGCTTTTGCAGGCCGCGCCGGTGTTGCTCGGCAGGCTGGGGCAGAAACGCCACTGCGCAGCGCGGGCGCTCGCCTGGCACAGCGCCTGTTGGGCCAGGCCAATCTCGGCGCACTCACCGGCCAAACACTCACCGCCCTCACCGAACATGGCCACCACCAGCAATGGCTCAACGGCTTGCTGCGCGAAATCGCCGACTGGGCGCAGCAAGACAACGTGCAGGCCGGGCTCACCGATGCCATCGCCCGCGAACTCAAAGAGCTCAAATACCTGCGTCTCGATCAGGTGGCCGCCCGCCTGGCCACCCGCAAACTGGTGGCGGCCCTCAGCCGCACCCTCAGCGACGTGGCCGACGACCCGGAACACGAGCTGCGGCACCGTTTCGACCAGTGGATGGTCGACACCCTGACCCGCCTGCAGAGCGATCCCACCTGGCAGGCGCGCGTGGCCAGCTGGCGCGACGAGTGGCTGGCCCAACCCGGCATGGATGCGCAAATGGACAGCTGGGTCGGGGAGCTGCTCGACAAACTGCAAGGGCTGGCGCAAGGCCCCAGCGAAGGCTTGCGCGAGCGCCTGGTGTCAACCGCACAAAGCCTGGGCGCGCGCATCCAGACCGAGCCCGCCTTGCAACAAGCCATTCAAGCCCAGGCCCAACCGCTGCTGATGCGCTTGCTCGCACGCAACCGGCCGCGGCTGCTCACGTTTGTGGCCCAACGCGTCCAAGCCTGGGACGCCACGGAAATGAGCGACATCCTGGAACAAAGCATCGGCCGCGATCTGCAATTCATCCGCATCAACGGCACCCTGGTCGGCGCCTTGGTGGGGCTGGCGCTGCACGCGTTCACGCAATGGGCAATGGGGTGGGGCTGGTTGCAGGCGGCGATGGCGCCCTGAGTTTTTGCGTCCTGCACCGCCGGAGCGGGGAACCGCGGTTGGGGCAATCTATGTATGTGGGCGTCAGCGATTTGGTCGGGGCCAGGGGCGGCAAGAGAGCTTCCGTTTCGCTTGCACTCCACCTCTCGCGCGTGTGCGGCATGGCCATGCCATGGCGAGGCCAGTGGATGAAAAAGCGGACCCCGCAGACGCAGATTTGTTTGGTGCCGAGGCTATAGTGCATGAGCGCGAATGCGCTGGCGCAACCCGTCCAGAATCCGGGTGGACCGCTGCGCAGAGGTGCAGGGTTTCGAGGGGTTTTCATAACGGGGCATGCCCTCAGTTCATTGCGTGGCGAGCTTGGCCGCAAGCCACTTTCGGGAGGAATGTATGTCCAGCTTATGGAGCAGCGTCCAAGCTATAGAGCAGATTTTGCTCTGTACATTGCGTTGAACTAAACCGCTGACGCGGTGGTTGGCACTCTGGTGCTGCCACGGCGTTTTTCCTGGGCGTTGGTGTCTTGACAGGGGGATCGTGAGGGGCAGCCTTGAAGACGGGAATGTTCCCGACTTCAAGGAGAAGGCGATGACCCCGCTTCGTCAACGCATGCTCGATGCCATGGTGCTGCGCGGCATGGCACAGCGCACTCAGGAGGCCTATACAGAGGCCATCGCGCGCCTGGCGCGTCACTACCATCGCACCCCGGACGCCCTCAGCGCCCAAGAGGTCCGGGCTTGGCTGCTGCACCAGCTGCAAGACAAACATCTCTCGCGGTCCAGCGTCAACTAGTACGCCAGCGCCTGCCGCTTTCTGTTCGCGACCGTGCTGGGGCTGGAGGGCAAGGACTTCGAGATTCCGCTGGCGCCAGCGCCCCAGCGCTTGCCCGAGATCCTCTCGCGCGATGAACTGGCGCGGCTGTTCGCTGTGGCCCGGTATGCGAAGTCCCGCAGCTTCCTGATGGCCGCCTACGGCACGGGACTGCGCCTGTCCGAGCTGTGCCACCTGCGCGTGCGCGACATAGATAGCGCCGCCATCTGCATGTGCATGCACTCATGGCATGCGGGGTGTTGAAGTGCGACGGGCAGGGCCAGGGACAAGACAACAGCCAGTGGGTGCAACCCAAGCGATCCCCGCACTTCCTGTTTCCGGTCCAGGCGCTGTCTCAAGTGTTTCGGGGCAAGTTCCTGCAGGCGCTGGCCAAGGCTGAACAATCAGGCGCACTCTCACGCGACTCGGCGCAGATACCGGCAGATCGCCGCCAGTGGCTGGCCGCGCTGCGCCGCCACGATTGGGTGGTGTACGCCAAGACCCCGATGGCTGGGCCAGTGGCGGTGCTGGACTACCTCAGCCGCTACACACACCGCACAGCGGTGGGCAACGAGCGCTTGGCTGGTATCGAAGGGGATGCGGTGCGCTTGCGCGTGCGCGCCAACGACCAGGGCGGCAAACGGGTGGTACGCATCGCCGGGGGTGAGTTCATAGGCCGCTTGCTGCAACACGTGTTGCCCTCTGGTTTCAAGCGCATCCGGCACTACGGGCTGCTGGCGCCAGCACTCAAGGGCGAGCGCATGAGCCAGGCCAGAGCGCTGCTGCAGATGCCCCAAACCAGCCCCCAGGCTGTTGAAGACGCGCAGGCCTTCATGCGACGTGTGGCAGAGCTGGAGATCGATATCTGCGCGCATTGCCAAACGGGGCGGCTGCGCCTGGTGCAACTGCTGGCGCCGCTGCGCAGCGCAGTGCCCGAAACCCACCGGGCAATGGCCTGTCGGGGCCCGCCATGAGGGTTGCTGGGTACGCTTTGAAGAACCGCCAGCCATCCCGACGTGGCTGTGGGCTGCCGTGCGCGCACTGCGGCGTAAGCACCTGTGGTGACACGACCATGGCCTGCAAGCGGCCCAGCTCACGCGCTGTGCAGGGCGACACCGACCTCCCCAACGTGGTCGTCACCACACAATGGGCGCCCCCAGCGGCCTATGGGATTGCCCGAATCGGCGGTTGAAACTTACACTGCCCATTCAAAAGAGAACACACCGCCACTTCGCGCGGTTCAGCTCAACAAGGTTTATCAGCCGCAAGGGAGGCCCATGCTCAACTCAAACGTCACTTCGCGGCTGATAAACGTTGTTCGTTAGGTTGGGCTAGGTCCAGAGAGCTTACGTTTTTTACAGTCACTATTGGCACTCCATTTTATGAAGGTATCCAATGAAGTTATTAAAATTCAGAGTTACAAATTTTCGATCTGTAGCGGATAGTGGCTGGATTGACGTTTCCGATGTAACTGCTCTTATCGGTGAGAATGAAGCAGGAAAAACAAACCTTTTGCTTCCGCTTTGGAAATTTAACCCTACTGCAGCTGGTGAAATTAGTCTTCTTGATGATATGCCACGAAGTCGATACGCGGAAATGCGTAGTGATCCAAAATCGCATCGATTCATCTACTGTGAATTCGAACTGAGCGAGTCCGATATTAAAGTTGCAAGCGACTACGGCGTGGACCTTGTGGAGGGCGCAACAATTATTGCCCGACGCAATTTCGACGGTGAATATGGGTTTGAATTTCCTGATTCTCCGGAAATAAATTTTCTAAACACTTACAACCCTGCAGTTGAAAAACCTGCGGAGTCAGAGGGCAAAGAGCCTGACAAAGGACCTAGTCTTTGGCGGAAATTCATGAATCGGATGCCGCATTTTGTTTATTATTCGAACTACGGCAATCTCGATGATCAAATTTACCTGCCTCATGCCGTAGAGAACATGGATCGTGATGATCTCGGCCAGAAAGAAGCTGCAAAGACGCGCACTCTTAAAGTTCTATTTGACTTGGTAAGCCTAAGTGCTGAGGAAATGCTAGAGCTGGCTCGCTCAACAGGAGTAGTTGAGAAGGTAAACCAGCATGGCCATCGCATTGGAAATGTCACCAATAAGACTGAGGAGCAGATAATAGAAGACGACAGGCAGCTTCGAGAGCGTTTGGCTCTTCTTCAATCGGCCTCATCAAAACTGACAAAAAGCTTCTCAGATTGGTGGAAGCAGGGTGATTATAGATTCCGTCTAGTCGCAGATGGAAATTATTTTCGAATTTTAGTTTCTGATGGGCGTCGGCCTGAAGAGATTGAGCTTGAGAACAGAAGTGCCGGCCTCCAGTGGTTCCTCAGCTTCTTCTTGGTATTTACCTATGAAAGCGAGGATACACATGAAGATGCAATCGTGCTACTTGACGAACCAGGACATTCGTTACACCCACTTGCTCAAAGGGATTTGACAGCATTTTTCAATAGTCTCGCAAAAACAAACCAACTAATATTTACCACCCACTCACCATTTATGATCGATGCAGATCGTCTAGATCGTGTACGTAAAGTCTTCGTGGGTGAAGATGGTAGTACTGAGGCGTCAAGTGACCTAGGTAATACAAGAGGTGCTAATGGTTTAAAAGACAAAGGTGCAACCTATGCCGTTCATTCGGCGTTGAATTTGACTGTAGCTGAAAGCTTGCTAATGGGATGTGAGCCGATCATAGTTGAAGGTCCATCAGACCAACACTACTTAACTGCCATAAAAACCATTTTGATTGGTAAGCGTAAGATCGCACCTAAATCCGAATTGGTGTTTCCACCATCCGGCGGTGCCAAGACTGCGAAGGTTATCGCATCGATTTTGTCAGGGCGCGATGATGTTCTACCGAAAGTACTTCTAGACAGCGACACCGCTGGAAAGCAGGCGATTAAATCTCTGCGAGATGATCTTTATGTTGACTCTAAAGATCGCGTACTTGAAACCGACGAGGTGTTCACTGATTTGGCAGGAACAGAAATCGAAGATCTTATACCCACTAATCTGATGATTCAGGTGATTGACCGAATGGAGCGGCGCGCTCAGCAAGATTTTGAGAGCGTTCATGATCCAAAGAAACCGATCATCCCTCAAATCAAGAACTGGGCAGAAAGAGAAGGTTTCGTCATGGAGTCAGGATGGAAAGTTAAGCTCGCGCTAGGCGTCAAAGATAAGCTTCTAGCGAACACAAGCCGGTACGTTGGGGATGACGATATAAAACGATGGAAAGACCTTTTCGACAAGCTAATCTGATTTTCCCTTGGAATTAGCCCCTAAAACCAAGTAACTGGGGGGAGGGTTTCAAGCGGAAAAAGGCACCTAACAATGCGTGGCTGTCGGATAATTTTTCCGCTGCGCTCCATAATTGCCGCAGAACCAGGCGTTTGAGGTCATAGCATGCGATTGCTCCGATTCGTTATCGTTTTTCTCGCTTTCCTCTCGGCAAGTGCTCAAGCGGAGGATGAAGTCTCTTTGTTTGACGGTGCAGGCAAGGTCAATGCGTATATTGCAATCGATGACGAGCTAAGCATCTATCTTTGGAGCGGAAAGCCCGTCGCCTATCTCACGAAAGATAGCGAAGGTGGCTACCACGTTTATGGTTTCAACGGCAAGCATTTGGGCTGGTTCGTCAAAGGCGTAGTCTGGGACCACGAGGGCAAGGCATCCTGTGCTGTCAAAGAAGTTCTTCGATCGACTGAGTTCGAGCCATTCAAGGCGTTCAAGCAATTCAAGCCGTTCAAGTCTTTCACTCAGTTTGCGCCGTTTCGCCCGGCGTTCTCTTCTTTCTTCGGCGACACGCCGTGTCGATTCCTCCTCGGAGAGGGTGGCAAGTGACCTCTAACCATTTCTATATGGACTCCCCCACAAGGGCAAGAAACTGATTGACGTTTTGGCTGTTGGGGAATCGCCTGCTGCTCAAATGTCCGGCATCTGATGTGGACTCTGTTGTGGTCCGTGCCAGCATGGAGTCTGCGGGACAGGTGCGCCAGTCGTTACAAGCGGCTGCAAGAGAGCCGGAAGAGTTATCGGCGTCAGGCGGTCTGAGGTGTGCCCGATTGGCCGTGTGGGTCAATCAATCTCGTCGCAAGCGGCGTGGGTGGAAACAACGAAACTCTTTTTGGGGAGGCGGGCGTTCGATTGAGTCAGCCCTTCGAGCAGGCATCACAAAACTCTCTCGGTTGATCTTTCTGCTCAGCCGTTCGGCTTCTCCGAACGGAACCTTGTCCCGGAGCGCGGCGTAGCAAATGCGCGCCAGCTTGTTGGCGAGCGCGCAGGCCGCCTTGTTGTGGTTCGATCGGATTTGCACATCCTGTGCCCAGCCGCGCTCGCCACACACCTCGCGCTCTGCTGTCTCAGCCACCTTGGCCGCGCG
>JAWKYI010000020.1:0-63665 GCA_041396525.1 Burkholderiaceae bacterium | reverse complement strand
AGCTCTCGATGGCGGTGTGCGTGGATTGCAGGTCGGCCGCCACGACGAGGCGCCACCGCGCTTGCGGACTCTCGGCGCTGCGCACGGTGCGCTCGATCATCATGAGACGGGCGCCTTGCGGACCTGTGCCCTGGTGCACGTGAATGGCGCCGTCTTCCAGGGCGTCGTAGGCCAGCGTGAGCTGGGTGTCCCACAGCGAGCGGGAGCGCAGCACACCATCGCGTGTCTGCTGGTCAGGGCTGATGCGGTCGATTTGCCAGTAAAGGCCGGAGAAGGGCTTTTGCCACCGCGGGTCCGAGAGGGAGGTCGGGTCGATCACCGGTTGACCCAGGGTGTCAAAGTCGAGTTGCGCCGTGAGCTGGTCGAGCTGCAAGGTCAGCGCCGTCTCGAACTGGCGCATGACGTGCTCGCGAAACAGGCCGCCGAGCACCCAGCCGGCCAACATCAGGGCCAGGGCCAGGGCGACCAGGGTGGCGGCCAGGAGACGCCAGCGCAACGATCCCGCCCATTGGCCCAGGCCCTGGGTCGCTGCGACCTGTTGCGGGGCGTTCATGTGGGCGCGTGCAGCCGGTAGCCCAGACCACGCACGGTCTCGATCAGTTGCCCGGGGAGCTTCTTGCGCAGCCGCCCCACGAACACCTCGATGGTGTTGGAATCTCGATCGAAGTCCTGTGCGTAGATGTGTTCGGTCAGTTCGGAGCGCGACACCACGGTGTCGGGCCGGTGCATGAGGTAGGCCAGCACCTTGAATTCATGGCTGGTCAGCGCAACCGATTGCCCCCCCACGGTGACGCGCCCGCTGCGGGTGTCCAGTGCCACCTCGCCGCAGCGCAACACGGGTGAGGCCTGGCCGTTGGCCCGCCGGATCAGCGCACGCAGGCGGGCCAGCAGCTCTTCCATGTGAAACGGCTTGGTGAGGTAGTCGTCCGCACCCGCGTCGATGCCGGCCACTTTCTCGCTCCAGTTGTCGCGCGCGGTCAGGATCAGCACCGGTGTGCCGCGTCCGGCGTCGCGCCAGCGTTTGAGCACCGTCAAACCATCCAAGACCGGCAGGCCGAGGTCGAGCACCACCGCATCGAAGGTGTCGCCGTCGCCAAGGTGGTGGGCGTCGCGCCCGTTGTCGGCCTCGTCCACCGCATAGCCGGCGCCTTCCAGGCCCTGGCGCAACTGGGCGCGAAGGGTCGGTTCGTCTTCGACGAGCAGGATGCGCATGGCGGCTCTCAGTGGTGGCGGCGCTGGCGCAACACCTCGGCCGTGCGCGCGTCCAGCAGCAGCTTGACGAGTTGTCCATCGGGCTGAAGCAGTTTCACCTCGTAGACCCAAAGGCGGTCCTCGCGCTCCAGTTCGATCTTGAGCACCTGCCCCGGGTGGTCTTTGGCGAGGAGGGCCAGCACCTGCTCCAGTGGCATCACTTCGCCCGCTTGGACGGCGCGGTGGGCGCGCTCATGGTCGTCGCCCCGGCCGCCGCGTGCGTGCGCGAGGGGCAGGCTGGCAAGCAGTGCAAACAGCACCGCCATGGCGATGGGGGCTCGGCCTGGGGGACGGAGGGGGGCGATGGGCATGGCGCCATTGTCCCGCAGCCAGTCTGAATCGCAGATGAACGGGGGCTTCAGGCGGTGTACAGGCGCATGGGATCAGCATGCGAAGCGAGATCCGCTCATCGGATGACACGCAAGAAAGAACCCACCATGAAAACCACGCTTTCTCATCCCCCTGTGACGCTGGAGCGCGGCCAGATGTGGCCCCCGCAGGACAGCCGCCGCTCAGGTTTGTGGCAGGTCGAACAGGGCATGTTGCTGGTGCAGTGCCCGACCACCCTTGATCCAGGCGCATGGCACCTGGCCTTGCCGGGCGACTGCCTCGACCTGGCGAGCGCCTGCGGGCTGGGCGGCGGCGTGGTGCGGGTGACCGCCCTGTTGCCGAGCCGATTGGGCGTGCTGTCCACGCGTGGGCGGATGAGCCGCGAGCGGCTGCTGGGCCTTTTGGTGGCGCAACAGCAGCGTTGGATGTCTCACCTGCTGGCCCTGCGATCCGGGCCGGTGGAGCGCCGAATCCGCCACCTGCTGGGCCTGGCTCGCCTGGCCGCCGGTGGCGCGGGCGCCGGTCGCTCAACGGTGCTCCCGGTGTTGCGTGACATGGCCGCGCTGGTTGACGCGGTGCCCGAGACGGTGATTTATTGTCGCGTGCTGACCCGGCTGCAACCGCACGATGCCCGGCAGCGAAGTAGGGCCGCTGCTGTGGCGCTGACCTGAGCCCAGAACCGCAGATGAACGCCCCCCTTCAGCGTCCGTTCAAGCCCACTGCCACAGACTTCTTCAAAACGGTTTTTGCCGCTGCTCAATCCACCGAAAGACACCTCACATGTTGCCCTCTCGCCACCTCAGCCGCAGCAGCCTTCGCGGTGCCCATCGCCTGTCCCTTGGCCTTTCGCTGGCCTTGCTGGCCGCAAGCCAGTGGCCCGTTTCGGTTCTGGCCGCCGATACCACCCCCGCTGCGCAACTCCAGCGCTGGAGCGCGCAGGCTGGCAGCCCGGGTGATGCCCTGCGTGGCCAGACCTTCTTCACCAGCCGACACGGTGCCGAGTGGTCTTGTGCCTCCTGCCACGGCAACCCTCCCGCGGCGCAGGGCAAACACGCCAACACCGGCAAACCGATCCCACCGCTGGCGCCCGCCTTCAACCCCAAGGCGCTGACCGACAGCGCCAAGGTCGACAAGTGGTTCCGCCGCAATTGCAAAGACGTGGTGGGGCGGGAGTGCAGCGCCGGCGAGAAAGCCGATGTGCTGGCCTACCTGAATGCCTTGAAGTGAGGGGGCGTCAGGTGCCATGCCACCGACCGTGGGCCTGTGCCGCTTGACCGCCGATTTCTTGAACCGCCTCGTTTTGAAAGAAGACCGTGAAGCCCGATACCCGAACACCGCTCTTGAAGCCGCTCCTGGCAGTCGCTGCCGCCATGGTCGTCGTCGGCCCGGCACACGCCGACCGGGGAAGATTGATGCCGGCCAATGTGCCGGCGGCCTATGTGGCCGAATGCGCCGCCTGCCACACGGCCTATGCGCCAGGTCTGCTGCCCGCGCGCTCATGGCAGCGCATCATGGCCGGGCTCGACCAACACTACGGCTCAGACGCGTCGCTCGATGAAGCGACAGTGAACGCCCTCAGCGCCTGGCTGCAGGCCAATGCCGGTACCTATCGGCGTGTGACCGAGGCGCCCGCGCAGGACCGGATCACGCGTTCCGCGTGGTTCGAACGAAAACACCGCCACGTGGACGACCCCGCTGTGTGGAAGCTGCCCAGCGTGAAGAGCGCAGCCAACTGCGCGGCCTGCCATTCGGGCGCCGACCAAGGTCGCTTCGATGACGACCACCTCACCGTTCCCGCCGGTCTGCCCTGGCGCTACCGGCTGGCGTTCTTTGACTGATCTGGAGTGGCACCACCATGCAAACCTCACCTTCATTCCCATCCACACCCGCCCCGGCCGGTGGCGCGGCGCGCTCCGCCGGCCTTCGCCGGCTGGTGACCGACGCGCCCACGCGCATGTTCCACTGGCTGTTTGCGCTGAGTTTCCTGGGGGCCTACCTCACCGCCGAAGGGGAGCGTTGGCGCATGCTGCACGTGACCTTGGGTTACACCATGGCGGGCTTGCTGGTGTTTCGCGTGCTCTATGGCCTGATGGGGCCGCGGCAGGCCGGCCTGGGCCTGATGTGGCGCAAGCTCTCGGGCCTGCCCGCCTGGCTGGCTTCGCTCAGAAAGGCGCGATCGCTGTCGGACGTGCCATGGCGCCAGGGCCAGAACCTGTTGATGGCGTTGGCCGTGGTGGCGCTGCTGGCGCTGGTTGTGCCGCTCACGCTGACGGGCTACGCCACCTTCAACGATTGGGGCGACGTGCTGGGCGGCGAAGCGCTGGAAGCGTTGCACGAATTTCTGGGAAACACCCTGTTGCTGGTCGTGCTGGCCCATGTGGCGCTGGTGATCGGCCTGAGCCTGTTGCGGCGCAAGAACCAGGCTTTGCCCATGCTCACCGGGCGCTTGCCGGGGCCGGGCCCGGACCTGGTGAAACACAACCGCGTGTGGTTGGCGTGGCTGCTGCTGGCGGCGGTGCTGGCCTATGGCGGTTGGGAGTGGCAGCAATCGCCCCGTGGATTGGTGCCGACCGGCGCGTTTGTGGGCGATGCGCCTGGCCACATCGACCACCACCACGACGATGACGGCGACTGACAGCGCCGAAACGGCTCAGCGTGGTGTGGACGCCTGGGCAGCGGTGGCCCTGGGTGCGCTGGCGGCGGGCGCCGGGATGCGGGTGATGCGGACCACCTCACCCGTGACCGGGTGCAAATAGGCTTCGATGGCCGATCCGTCGTGTTCCACCGCGTAGAACTCGTGGCAACGCTCGCTCGATAGCTTGAACTTGACCAACAGGTATTGGTCTGCCTTGAAGCGTTTTCGTGCCTCGGCCTCCGACATCCAGGTGGACTGCGGCGCATCGGTGCAGATCACCCGATCCTGGGGCTCGCTGGCCAGGGCCCGACCGGTTGGTGCGGTGGCGAGTGAGGCAAGTGTCAAAGAGGTCAACAGCGCGCCCGCAAGTCGGCGGGGGGCGCGTGGGAGGCGGACGGGCCGGTTGCGAGCGTTCATATCGGGGCCTTCGGGTGTCTTGCCGGATGGGTGGTTGGGGGGCGATCTTGGTCGCGCCTCCTGAACGCGGTCTTAAAACGGAGGCTTGTGGGCGTCTGGGTGTGTTGTGGTGTGCCAAAGTGGGCAGCAATTGCGGTGGGCCTGCCGTTGCAGGGGTGGTTGAGTAATGCCATTTCTTACAATGCATGGGTTTGCGTCCCATCAACCGTCCCCGATAAGTTCACTTCCATGCAATTCAACCGCTTCTCCGATCTTTGCGCCAACGGCTCGGCCGCTGGCAAGCGCGTCTTCATCCGGGCCGACCTCAACGTGCCGCAGGACGACGCCGGCCACATCACCGAAGACACCCGCATCCGCGCGAGCATTCCGGCCATCCAGATGGCGCTGGATGCCGGCGCGGCGGTGATGGTCACCAGCCACCTGGGCCGTCCCACCGAAGGCGAGTTCAAACCCGCCGACTCCCTGAACCCGGTGGCCGCACGCATGGGCCAGTTGATGGACCGCGACATCCGCGTGGTGAGCAACTGGATCGGCGGTGAGTTCTCCGTCGCCCCGGGCGAGGTGGTGATGCTGGAAAACTGCCGTTTGAACAAAGGGGAGAAGAAGAACGACCCCGAGCTGGCCAAGAAGCTCGGCGCGCTGTGCGACATCTTCGTGCACGACGCCTTTGGCACCGCGCACCGCGCCGAAGGCACCACCTACGGCATCGCTGAGACCGCCCCAATAGCCTGCGCCGGCCCGCTGCTGGCGGCCGAGATGGACGCCATCTCCAAGGCGCTCGCCAACCCCAAGCGACCGCTCGTGGCCATCGTCGCGGGCAGCAAGGTCAGCACCAAGCTCACCATCCTGCAATCGCTGGCGAAAAACGTCGACGGTCTGATCGTGGGCGGCGGGATCGCCAACACCTTCATGCTCGCCGCTGGCCTGAAGATCGGCAAGAGCCTGGCCGAGCCCGATCTGGTGGGCGAAGCCAAGGCCGTGATCGAGGCCATGCAGGCCCGTGGCGAAAAAGCGAGCGACGCGCGCATCGCGGTGCCCATCCCCACCGACGTGGTGACCGCCAAGGCATTCAGCGCCACCGCGCAGGCCACGGTGAAGAAAGCCACCGAGGTGGCCGACGACGACCTGATCCTGGACATCGGCCCCGAGACCGCCGCGACCCTGGCGGCGCAACTGAAGCAGGCCGGCACCATTGTCTGGAACGGCCCGGTGGGCGTGTTCGAGTTCGACGCGTTCGAGAACGGCACCAAGGCAATCGCCAAAGCCATCGCCGAATCGAGCGCGTTCAGCATCGCCGGTGGTGGCGACACGCTGGCGGCGATTGCCAAATACGGCATCGAGAAGCAGGTGGGCTACATCTCCACCGGCGGTGGCGCCTTCCTCGAAGTGCTCGAAGGCAAGACCCTGCCGGCGTTTGAAATCCTCGCACGGCGGGCTGAATAGCTACCCCCGCGCAAGGCGCTTGCCCCCCGCACCGCCTTCGGCGTCACCCACCTGGGGGGCGATGCGAGTGGCCCGGCAAAGCCGGTTCCACCGCATCCTGCGATGGACTTCCTCTTGTTCTTTCCGTCTTGTCCTCAACCTCATCAAGGAAACACCATGGCCCTCATCTCCCTTCGCCAATTGCTCGACCACGCCGCCGAGCACGGTTACGGCCTGCCGGCCTTCAACGTCAACAACATGGAGCAGGTGCAGGCCATCATGCAGGCGGCTGACGCGGTCAACAGCCCGGTGATCCTGCAAGGCTCTGCAGGGGCGCGGTCTTACGCGGGCGAGCCGTTCTTGCGCCACCTGATCGCCGCCGCGATCGAGATGTATCCGCACATCCCTGTCTGCATGCACCAGGACCACGGTGCGGCGCCCGCGATCTGCGCGCGGTCCATCCAGTCGGGCTTCAGCTCGGTGATGATGGACGGCAGCCTGCTGGCCGACGGCAAGACGCCTTCGAGCTACGACTACAACGTGGCGACCACCCGGGAGGTGGTCGACTTCGCCCACGCCTGTGGTGTGTCGGTGGAGGGCGAGCTGGGTTGCCTGGGCTCGCTGGAAACCGGCAAGGCGGGTGAGGAAGACGGGCACGGTGCCGAGGGCGAGATGGACCATTCCATGTTGCTGACCGATCCCGATGAAGCCGCTGATTTCGTGAGCAAGACCCAGGTCGACGCGCTGGCCATTGCCATCGGCACCAGCCACGGCGCGTACAAGTTTTCCAGCAAACCCAGCGGCAAAGTTTTGCGCATTGATCGCGTGAAAGAGATCCACCAGCGCATTCCCAATGTGCACCTGGTCATGCATGGTTCCAGCAGCGTGCCCGAGGACTGGCTGGCGATCATCAACCAGTATGGTGGCGACATGGGCCAGACCTATGGCGTGCCGGTGGAAGAGATTGTCGAAGGCATCAGGAATGGCGTGCGCAAGGTCAACATCGACACGGACCTGCGCATGGCCAGCACCGGGGCGATCCGCAAACACCTGGCTGAGGAGCGCAAGAACTTCGATCCGCGCAAGTTCTACAAGGAGGCGACCAAGGCCATGCAGGCGATCTGTGCGGCCCGCTATGAGGCCTTCGGTTCCGCCGGCATGGCCGGCAAAATCACCCAGGTGCACAGCCTGGAGACGATGCAGAAGCGCTACGACAAGGGTGAGCTGGCGGCCCGGGTGGCCTGAGCGGTAACCTGAACGACACGCGGCCGCCGGGCTGCTGCGTTAGATTGCGTGGATGAGCCAAATTCTCCACGCCGACCCTTCTGTCATCGATTCGCGCCAGGCCGCCTGGCGGCTGCTGGTGTCGCTCGGCCTGGTGGTGCTGGGCAACAGCAGCATGTATGTGGTGTCGGTGGTGTTGCCCACGGTGCAGGGTGAGTTCGGCATCGACCGCGGCAGCGCCTCCCTGCCATACACCTTCATGATGATCTGCCTGGGGCTGGGTGGCATCTGGACCGGGCGCATGGCTGATCGCCATGGCCTGATGAAAGTGCTTTGGATCGGTGCGCTGGCGGTGGCGGGCGGCTTCATCGGCGCGGCGCATTCCGGGAACATCTGGACCTTTGGGCTGGCGCACGGTTTGCTTGGTCTGCTGGGTGGCGCCTCGACATTTGCACCGCTGCTGGCCGACACCTCGCAGTGGTGGAACCGCCGGCGCGGTATCGCCGTGGCGATCTGCGCCAGTGGCAACTACGTTGCCGGTGCGCTCTGGCCGCCTCTGGTGCAACATGGCATCGAGACCATCGGCTGGCGCCCCACTTACACGGTATTGGGTGTGGTTTGCGGTCTGGGCATGTTGGCGCTGTCGGGCCTGATGCGCCAGCGTCCGCCGTTGGCGCCGCCTGTGGCCGTGAGCACCGCTGGTGCCGCACCGCTCGTTGACCGCAGCCGTCCTTTCGGCATGAGCCCTTCGAACGCCCAGTGGCTGCTGTGTGTGGCTGGGGTGGGGTGCTGTGTGGCGATGGCGATGCCGCAGGTGCACATCGTGGCCTACTGCACCGACCTGGGCTTTGGCGCGGCGCGCGGAGCCGAGATGCTCTCGCTGATGCTGGCCAGCGGCATTGTCAGTCGCCTGGTGTCCGGCTTCATCTGCGACCGCATTGGCGGCATCCGCACGCTGTTGCTGGGATCGGCGCTGCAGGGCGTGGCCCTGCTGCTGTTTCTGCCTTTCGACGGCATGGTGCCGCTTTACGTCATTTCCGCCATGTTCGGTTTGTTTCAGGGCGGCATCGTCCCGTCCTACGCCATCATCGTTCGCGAGCACTTCGCGCTGCATGAGGTGGGTGCGCGAGTCGGCGCCGTGATCATGGCCACCCTCATCGGCATGGCGCTGGGCGGCTGGCTCTCGGGCTGGATTTTCGACCAGACCGGCAGCTACGACGCCGCCTTCCTCAACGGCATCGCCTGGAACCTGTTGAACCTGGCGATCGCCAGTTGGCTGTACCGGCGCGTGCGCGCAACCCAGGTCAAACGACCATCGGGAACGTCGCTGGCGTGAGGTGCCTGCGCCGAGGATGCGGTGGAGCCGGCTCCGCCGGGCCACGCGCATCGCCCCCTGTGGGGTGACGCCGCAGGCGGCGGGGGGCCAAATCCGTCTGTCAACGAGGGGAAGCCAACCAGCACACGCCGAAGATCCGGCTTCGCCGGTCCAAGGGCGTGGTCCCCCTGGGGGGAAGCCGCGCAGCGGCGCAGGGGGCGGTCAAATCTGTCTGTCAACGAGGGGGAAGCCAACCAGCGCACGCCGAAGATCCGGCTTCGCCGGTCCAAGGGCGTGGTCCCCCTGGGGGGAAGCCGCGCAGCGGCGCAGGGGGCTACCTACTGCTCACGTATTCGGCCACAGCCACCATCTCCAGCTCTGTCATCTTCTCCACCACCGCGTGCATCACCGCGTTGTCGTTGGTGCGCTCGCGCTTGTTGAAGCTCTTGAGCTGGGTGTGGATGTAGCCAGGAATCTGCGAAGCCAGGCGGGGCAGGGTGGCGGTGCCTTGGGCGTCGGCGCCGTGGCAACTCGCGCAGGCGGGCACACCACTGAACTTGTTGCCATTCTGATAGATGTACTGTCCCATGGCCGCCAATTGGGGCTCTTTGGGGGGTGTGGGCTGGGTGGGCATTTTTTCGTAGTACCGGCCCAGTGCCAGCATCTCGTCTGGCGTCAGCTTGGCCACCATGTCGGCCATGGTGGTGCTTTTGCGCTGCCCGCTTTTGAAGGCTTCCAGTTGCTTGGCGATGTACTCGGCATGTTGGCCTGCCAGGCGCGGGAAAATCTCGCTGGTCGATTCGCCTTGTGCCCCGTGGCACAGAAAGCAGGAGCCGCCCGCGATCTTCTTGGCCCGCGCTTCGTCGGCTTGCGCCCACGCCGATCCGCCGTACAGAAGCGCCAGAACACTTGCAGCAATTGGGGCGATTGTTTTCAAGAACGTCATGGTGAGTTTCTCAGTTGGACCGCTGGGAGACCTTTCCGGCGCACGAGGTCTGCTTCAAGCAGCAGCCGCAGAACCGGCTTTGCCGGGCTGCAGGCTGCGCCCCCTTGAGGGGGTGACGCCGAAGGCGGCGCGGGGGTGAGCTCTTCTAAGCCAATGTGTCCGCCCAGATGTTGCGCGCCCAGGCGAGCGCGTAGCGGCCTTCCAGCTCGCTGGCGGCGACCGAGACGCCACCCGAGCCCGGAACCGCGAGCATGGTTCTCTTTTCGGCGTCGTACCGGTGCACGCTCGCCACGTGCACCGCTTCATCGGCCGCCACGAAGCTGTAGCAGGTGTTGGCGTAGATGGGCATGCCGGGCACCTCCTTGCCCTGGAGCAGCGAAACGACGGCGGCCGCGCAGGTTTTGCCATGCTGGTTGGCCATGTGGCCCGATTTGGGCATGGCGGGGGCGCCCTGCACCGAGTCGCCCAGCACATGGACATTTTTGGCGGCCTTGGATTCGAAGGTGAGGAAATCCACCTCGCACCAGCGGTTGTTGGCGGTGGCCAGGCCCGACTTGAGCGCAATGTCGCCCGCGCGCATGTTGGGCACCACGTTCAGCACATCGGCCTTGAAGTCTTCATTGAAATCAAACTTCAGGGTTTTCGTGGCGGCATCGACATCGACCACCTTGTGTTTGGGCCGGTAGTCGATCATGCCGTCGTAGTGCTCTTTCCAGGCCTTCATGAACAGGCCCTTCTTGGATTGGATGTCGTCGTTGGCATCGAACACGACCACTTTGCTCTTCGGCTTGTGCGCCTTGAAGTAGCTGGCGATCATGCAGGTGCGCTCGTACGGGCCGGGCGGGCAGCGGAAGGGCGCCTGCGGAATGGACAGCGCGTAGACGCCCCCATCGGGCATGGCTTCGAGCTGTTTGCGCAGGGCCACGGTCTGGGGGCCGGCCTTCCAGGCGTGCAGCACTTGGTCTTTGGCATCGCCCTTGGCCATGCCGGGCAGCGTTTCCCACATGAATTCGATGCCGGGCGAGACGATGAGCCTGTCATAGGGCAACTCGCTGCCGCCAGCCAGCTTGACCCGCTGCTTGTCGGTGTCGATGCTGGTCACCGTATCGCGCACCAGCTTCACACCGTGGCGCTTGGCCAGGTTGTCGTAGGGGGTGGTGATGTCGGCCATGGTTTTGTGGCCGCCGAGCACCAGATTGGAAATGGGGCAGGAAATGAACTGGGCGTTGGGTTCGACCAGTGTCACCTGGACCGACTGCTCGGAAAAGAGACGGATGTACTTGGCCGCAGTGGCCCCGGCGTATCCACCGCCGATCACCACCACCTTGGCCCCACCAGCGGCGCCACCGGTGGCCGCACAGCCAGAAGCCAGACCCAGCCCGGCAACCGCGCTGCCGGCGCCCATGCCTTGAACAAATTGACGACGTTTCATGGTGTGCACTCCCTTATTTCTTCAGACCGGCAAAGTAGGTGGCCAACTGGGCCAGTTGCTCGTCGGAGTAGCCCTTGGCAATCTGGTGCATCAAGGTGGCGGGTTTGCGCCCTGTCTTGAAGTCCAGCAGCTTTTGCAGCAATTCGTCCTTGTCTTTGCCGGCCAGCGATTCATTGCCGGTTTCGGCTTTGCCCATGGTTCCGTGGCAGTTGGCGCAGGCCGCCGCCCACACACGAATCTGGTTCACTTCGGCTTGCGCCCCCCAAGCGGCGCAGCACAGTGTGCCCATCACCAGCCAGTGTTTCGGTTTCATTGTTTTGTCTCTCCAAGGTCAGATGGAACTTGAAGAGGCGCCCCGGTTGGGCCGCCTCCCCCCTGGGTCTGAATACGGCGGTATGCCCGATTCGGCATCAGTCGTTACGCATATTCAGATCTTTATCCTAGCAGCCACTGTCCGGACGCCGGTGCGTGTAAACCCTCGCCCGATTCTTGGCGGATTTCTGCGTGGGTTCGGATGAAAACGGGGGCTTTCCGGCGGTATCGGGCGTTGTGCTGGGATATTGGGGGGAGTATCTGTCAGAAAGTGTCGGGTCGAGGGTTTACACTAATCTTTATATAGGCATTCAATCGTATAGTTGATTGATAGAAGTCAATCGGCTCAGGAGGAGACAACGGGTGGACGAGATGCACGAGGTATTCGAGTCCGGTCGCACGCTATTTCAGCGTGCTCGGCGAGCCCACGCGCTTGCGCATTCTAACATGCCCTTTTACCGGGAAGAGAAGTGTGTCAACGACATCATTCACGCCACACAGGCCTCGCACAGGCCAACGTGTCGCGCCACCTGGGGTTGATGTACCAGGCCGGCATGCTCGCGCCGCCGGGAGGGCACACAGATTTTCTACAGCGTGCTGACCTGATGTATGTCGAGCTCTGCCGCTCCGTCTCCATTCAGCTGATCAGCCGCACCGAAAGCGGATCGGCCACCCGCGAAAGCCTGAATCAGTTTGCCGCCGGCATGCAGATTCCGCACCGCCGACGGCGTACCCTCAACCCCAACCCCGCCAACCGGAAGGAAGAAGCCAGTGTCTAAAGACTTGAGCGACGTCATCGGACGCGTACTGCCCGCGCCTGAAAATTTTTGAGTCCTGAGCAGATCGAGACCGCGCGAAAGCGCGCCGCCGATTCATGGGCAGTGCGCTGGCGATGGGTGCTGGCGTGGCGGCATCGGCCAAAGCTTTGCCGCTGGCGAGGGCGAAGACGCCATTCTCAAACTGCCGGAACACTCCACGGGCCTGGGCCAGCCGGCGGCCAGCGAGGATGGCTATGGCCGTCCCAGCAAATGGGAAACCAACCTCCGACGCCGCCAAAGCCCGGGTTTGACGCGGGTGAACCAGGCGTCAGTCAGCTTCACGCCGCTGCAAGGCTTGCACTGGCATCATCACGCCCAGTGGCCTGTATTTCGAGCGACACCACCAGGGCTGGTGGGACATCGACCCTCAAAACACCGCCTGATGATCAACGGCTTGGTCAAGCGCCAGCGCGTGTTCACCATGGACGACCTGATGCGCCTGCCCAGCGTCTCGCGCATTCATTTCATCGAGTGTGGTGCCAACTCCGCCACCGAGTGGGGCAATGTGGCGGTGCCGACCGTGCAATACACCCACGGCATGGTGAGCTGCTCCGAGTTCACCGGGGTGCTTTTGTCCACGCTGCTGGAGATGTGTGGCTACGACAAGAAGCTGGGCAAGTACATCCTGGCCGAGGGCGCTGACGGCTCATCCATGACCCGCACCATCGACATCGAGCGCGCCATGGACGACTGCATCGTGGCCTGGGCGATGAACGGTGAAATGCTGCGCCCAGAAAACGGGTACCCGCTTCGACTGGTGGTGCCCGGGGTGCAGGGCGTGAGCTGGGTCAAGTACCTGCGCCGCATCGAAGTGGGCGACGAAAAATACGCCACCAAAGACGAGGCCGTCCACTACATCGACCACATGCCCGACGGCACCCACCGCCAGTACACCGGCATCCAGGAATGCAAGAGCGTGATCACCACGCCTTCAGCGGGACAAACGCTGCTCGACAAGGGCTACTACAACGTGACCGGCCTGGCCTGGTCGGGCCGTGGTTCGATCAAGCGCGTGGACGTGAGCGTGGACGGCGGGCGCAACTGGCGCACCGCCCGCCTGGAAGGGCCTGTGTTGCCTAAGGCGTTTGCCCGCTTCAACATCGACTGGGTGTGGGATGGCAAGCCCGCCATTCTGCAAAGCCGTGCCATCGACAGCACAGGGTATGTCCAGCCCAAGATCAACCAGTTGCGTGCCGTTCGTGGCACCCGCTCCGTCTACCACCAGAACGCCATTCAAAGCTGGCTGGTGTCCGAGAACGGTGAAGTCTCCAACGTGCAGGTGTATTGATATGAAAACCCCCGTCCTTTTCTCACCCCAATCAATCACGACACCCCTCCAAGGGGCCATGCCTGCCGCCAGGCAAATCCGGCTCGGCGGATTTCTGAACACCGTGCGGGGCATGGGTTCGCTTCGCATCGCGGCGCTGGCGCTTGCCTGCGTGTCCGTGTCTTCCTTTGCCCAGAACAAGCCCTGGGACAGCATGGGTCGCGACGCCACCCCGGCCGAGGTCAAAGCCTGGGACATCGACGTGCGCCCCGATTTCAAGGGCCTGCCCAAAGGCGCTGGCTCGGTGGACATGGGTGCCACGGTCTGGGAAGACAAGTGCGCGTCCTGCCACGGCATCTTTGGTGAGTCGAACGAGGTCTTCACGCCCATCATCGGCGGCACCACCGACGACGACATCAAGACCGGGCGAGTGAAGGGCCTGGAAGAGGGCAAGAGCATCGTGCCCCAGAAGACCACCATCATGAAGGTCGCCACGGTCTCCACCCTGTTCGACTACATTAACCGCGCCATGCCGTGGAACGCACCCAAGACCTTGAAAACCGACGAGGTCTATGGCGTGCTGGCGTACCTGCTCAACCTGGCCAACATCGTGCCCGCTGATTACGTGCTCTCCGACAAGAACATCGCCGATGTGCAAAAGCGCATGCCCAACCGCAACGGCATGGTGTTCTATGAGCCGCTGTGGAAGGTCAACGGCAAGGGCGACGTGAAGAATGTGGCTTGCATGAAGAACTGCGAGATCGACCCTGCGGTGCATTCCTCGCTGCCCGCCTTCGCCCGCGACGCCCACGGCAACATTGCCGAGCAGAACCGCCTGATCGGTGGTGTGCGGGGTGCCGATACCACCCAGCCCGCGCCCAAAGGTCCGATTGGAACCAACCCGCCACCCAAGGCTGTCCTGGCGCCGACTTCTGCCTCCGCAGGCCCCGATGTGCCAGCGCTGCTGGCGGCCAACGCCTGCACCGCCTGCCACGGCGTGAAAAACAAGATCGTTGGCCCCGGTTTCAACGAAATTGCCGCCAAATACAAGGGAAAGGCCGACATCGAAGTCTATTTGCTGGGCAAGATCAAAGCGGGTGGCTCAGGCGTGTGGGGCTCGACCCCCATGCCGCCGCAGGCCCAGTTGAAAGACGAGGACGCCAGTGCCATCGCCAAGTGGATTGCCGCTGGCGCCGAGTGAGGATCGCGGCAAAAGGTGAATAATTCGTTTAGGCTTATTCATTGATATCCGCATTTAATCGTTAACCCCATACGCATTTTTCCAAGGAGTCTCTAAGCTATGAAAATGCCGTTGACAAAGATCGTGCTTGCCGCCGCAACCTTGATGGTTGGTGTGGGTGCCCATGCCCTGGATGCCGCCGCAGCCAAGGCGCTGGCCGCCAAGAGCGCGTGTTTGGCTTGCCATGCGGTCGACAAGAAGGTGGTTGGCCCTGCCTACAAGGACGTGGCCGCCAAACACCAAGGTCAGGCCGACGCGTTGGAAAAGGTGGCTGCCCGCATCAAATCGGGTGGCTCTGGCATGTATGGTCCTGTGCCCATGCCACCGCAGCCCGCACTCAAGGACGACGAGCTCAAGCTCTTGGCCGAATGGGTGCTTGCTGGTGCCCCGGACAAATAAGAAGTCGGTTCTTTCTTTCGTTTTTTCTCACTAGGAGTTCGCCATGAACAATTCACGCCGCACCGCCATCAAGACCACTGGCGCGTTCGCCACGCTGGTGTCCTTGGGCATCATCACCCAAAGCCAGGCAATGGCCGCTGTCGAGCGTGCCAGCTTCCAGGTCAAGACCCTGGACGACGCCTTGAAAGCCATCGGTGGCACGCCCGCCGCCAGCGACCAGGTGTCGGTGGTCGCTCCCGACATCGCTGAAAACGGTGCCGTGGTGCCTGTGGGCGCCACCTCCAACCTGCCCAACACCACCGACATCTACCTGATCGTCGAGAAGAACCCCACGCCGCTGTCGTGCGCCTTCATGATCCCGGCCGGCACCGCCGCCGACGTGCAGACCCGTCTGAAGATGGGGCAGAGCACCAACGTGGTGGCTGTGGTCAAGGCCGACGGCAAGCTGTACTCCGCCACCAAAGAAACCAAAGTGACGCTGCGGCTGCGGCGGCCGATCGCCAGGCGCTTTCATCCCGTATCCGTTCAATCTTTATCGAAACAGAATTCAGGAGTCCAACATGGCTGATCCAATGCGCATTCGTGCAGCTCTTTCTGGTGACGAAACCACCGTCCGCGTGCTGATGTCCCACGTGATGGAACCCGGCACCCGCAAAGACGCGTCCGGGGCCCTCATTCCCGCCCACTTCATCCAGGACGTCGAAGCCACCCACAATGGCAAAACCGTTCTCAAGGCAATGTTCAGTGGCTCGGTGTCGCAGAATCCCTTCCTGTCCTTCAAGTTCAAGGGTGCCGCCAAAGGCGACAAGGTGGCCGTGAAGTGGAGCGACAACAAGGGCGACTCCCGCTCTGACGAAGCCACCATCGGCTGATCAGCGCAGGACACGAACGGCCAGCCACTTCCGTCGCTGGCCGTTTTGATTTTTCACCGCTAGAAAAAGGAGACCTCCAGATGAAACAAGCCATGGCATTGCGCCAGATTTTTGTGGCGGCAACCATGACCGCAGGGGTCTTGGGTGCTGCACAGGCCCAGGATGCGTCCGCTGACGCCATCGCGAAATACCGCGAGATGCTTCAGGACGGCAACCCTGCCGAACTGTTTGAGATGAAGGGTGAGGAGTTGTGGACGCAAAAGCGGGGCCCCAAGAATGCCTCGCTGGAGCAGTGCGATCTGGGCAAAGGCCCGGGCGTGATCAAGGGCGCCTTTGTTGAGCTGCCGCGTTATTTCGCCGACACCGGCCGCATCCAGGATCTCGAAACCCGCCTGATCACCTGCATGGAAACGCTGCAGGGCTTCAAGGCCGAAGACCTCTACAAAGAGTCGTACGGCAAAGGCGAGAGCAAGAACATGGTCGCGCTGACCACCTACATTGCCACCGCTTCCAAAGGCATGCGCTTCAACCTGTCGCAAGCCCATGAGAAGGAGCGCAACATGTATGAAGTCGGCAAGCGCCTGTTCTTCATGCGCGGCGGCCCCCACGACTTTGCTTGTGCCACCTGCCACGGCCAGGACGGCAAGCGCATTCGCCTGCAAGACCTGCCCAACCTGACCAAGAACCCGGGCGATGGCGTGGGCTTTGCGGCATGGCCGGCCTACCGTGTCTCCAACTCGCAGTTGTGGACCATGCAAAAACGCCTGAACGATTGCTACCGCCAGCAGCGCTTCCCTGAGCCCAAGTTCGGCAGTGACGCCACTTTGGCCCTGGCCACCTACATGGGTGTCAACGCCAAAGGCGCTGAATCCATCGTGCCGGCCATCAAGCGCTGAACAGGAGACCCAACATGAAAAAAATGAATCTCGCATTGATCCCTGCAGCGGTGGTGGTCCTGGCGGCCTGTTCGGCTTCGCCATCGGGCGCCGACTACGACAAGATGACCGCCGATGTGGTGAAGTCGTCGTTCCACGCCAAAGGCATTGCCACCATGGACCGCCTCGAGCAGGACGATGCCAACCGGCTCTGCAGCGAAGCCGACGTGGCGGGCAAACCGCTGGACGATGCCGCCACCAAGGCACTCGAAGCCGCCAACATGAAGACCATCAAGATGCCTTCCGACGGCAAATTCCTGGGCGATTGGAAAGCCGGCGAGAAGGTGGCAATACAAAAAGCGGCAAAGGCCTGTCCTGGCGCGACAAGGCCGGTGATGTCAATGGCGGCAACTGCTACAACTGCCACCAGATCTCCAAGGAAGAAATCTCCGGCACCATCGGCCCAAGCCTTTACAACTACGGCAAGCTTCGTGGTGTGTGACCGATCCGAACAGCGAATCGGCCAAGGCCATCGTGGAGTACACCTGGGGCAAGATGTGGAATGCCCGCGCCACCAACGCCTGCTCGTTGATGCCGCGCTTTGGCCACCACAACATCCTGGATGAGACCCAGATCAAAGACGTGATGGCCTTGTTGCTGGACCCCGCATCGCCGGTGAACAAATGATGTGAACGGGGCGCGAGGCCAGAGCCTTGCGCCTGCCGCGGCGGTCTGTCTGGGCCGTTGCGGCGCCGTTCAAAAAAATTTCGCGCAAATATCAGCGATCAATTGAAAAGGAATGTGCGAGGAGCTTCAGCCGTCGAATTCATGCAAGTGCTGGCCGTGGCCAGTGCGGGCGGCATGGTCCTGAACCACAAGGATGTGCTGGCGGGCAATGCCAAAGCCGGGCAGGCCATGTATGACCTGCCGAAGTTTGGCAATGTGAGCTTTCTGCACTTCACCGACCGCCATGCGCAGCTGATGCCCATCTACTTCCGCGAACTCCACGTCAACCTGGGGTGGCAGAGGCCGTTGGCCGCCCACCCCACATCGTGGGCGAAGGCTTGCTCAAGCATTTCAAGATCCGCCCCGGCACGCCCGAGGCCCACGCCTTCACTTACCTCAACTTCGAGCAGGCGGCCAAGACCTACGGCAAGGTGGGCGGCTTTGCACACCTCTCGACCCTGGTCAAGATGATGAAGGCCAGCCGCCCCTACGCCATGTTGCTCGATGGCGGCGACACCTGGCAAGGCAGTGCGACGGCGCTGTGGACCAACGGCCAGGACATGGTCGATGCCTGCAAATTGCTGGGTGTGAACGCCATGTGCCCACACTGGGAATTCACCCTGGGGCAAGACCGCGTGCAGGAAATCATCAAGAAGGACTTCGAAGGCAAGCTCGATTTCCTGGCGCAGAACGTCAAGACCAACGATTTTGGCGACCCCGTCTTCAAGCCCTACGTCATCAAGGAAATGAATGGGGTGCCGGTGGCCGTGATTGGCCAGGCCTTCCCCTACACCCCGATCGCCAACCCCAGCTACATGGTGCCCGACTGGAGCTTCGGCATTCAGGACGACAACATGCAGAAGATGGTCGACGAGGTGCGCGCCAAAGGCGCTCAGGCCGTGGTGGTCATCTCCCACAACGGTATGGATGTGGACATCAAGATGGCATCGCGCGTGACCGGCATCGATGCCATTCTGGGTGGCCACACCCACGACGGCATGCCCGCGCCCATGGTGGTGAAAAACGCCAGCGGCCAGACGCTGGTCACCAATGCGGGATCGAACAGCAAGTTTCTGGGCGTGCTCGATTTCGATGTGCGCGGGGGCAAGGTGCAGGACTTCCGCTACAAGCTTCTGCCGGTCTTCGCCAACCTGTTGCCCGCCGATGCCGAAATGCAGGCATACATCGACAAGGTCCGCGCGCCCTACAAGGAGAAGCTGGACGAGAAACTCGCGGTCACCGAAGGTCTGCTCTACCGCCGGGGCAATTTCAACGGTTCGTGGGACCAGCTCATCGTCGACGCCCTCATGGAAGTGAAGGGCGCCGACATCGCCTTCTCCCCCGGTTTCCGTTGGGGCACCACCATCCTGCCCGGTCAGGACATCACGCGCGAGCTGATGATGGACCAGGTGGCCATCACCTACCCGAGCAGCACCTTGACCGACATGACCGGCACCACCATCAAGACGGTGCTGGAAGACGTGTGCGACAACCTGTTCAACCCGGACCCTTATTACCAGCAAGGCGGCGACATGGTGCGGGTCGGTGGCTTGTCCTACACCTGCGACCCCAAAGCCGATGCCGGCAAACGCATCAGCAACATGATGCTCAAAGGCAAACCGGTCGAGGCAGACAAGACCTACAAGGTGGCCGGCTGGGCGCCTGTGGCCAAAGGTGCCACCGGCGAGCCGATCTGGGATGTGATGGAAGCGTTCTTCAAGAACCACAAGACGATCGCGCCCCGCAAGATCAACACCCCCAAGCTGATCGGCATGGCTGGTAACCCAGGCATGGCGGGCATGTAACGAAACCCCGCGAATGCCGAAGCCCGGGCGAGCTTTGCTATGCTTGGGCACTCCATTTGACTCCGAGGATTTCAAGATGATCAAGTTCGCAGGGATGACGCTCGCCGCGCTGATGGTCGTGGGCTGCGCCACGACCGACAAACCCTTTTGGGCCAAGCCCAATGTGAGTGCCGACGACACCTATACCGAACTTTCCGACTGCCGTTTCAAGGTGGGCGTGAGCAAGATCGAAGAAGACGAGCAGGAGCTGATGGTGGCGCATTGCATGCGCGGCAAAGGCTTCAGGCTGCTGGCCAACCAGAGCTGATCGTCCAGCCTTCGAAGTGGGGCAACGCACCTGAAACGGCCTGAGAAGATCCGAAAGAGCCGGCAAGATCCAGGCCGTCAGGCGACCACGGCCCCGGGCTGTTCTTGACAATCAAAGTCGAAAAACACGTCATTCGAGCTCTAAACAGGCGTGGGCACACCCACCGCCAGAGTAGGGTACTTGGTGGAGTGTTCATCCATGGTGGATGAGCGAGTGACATAAGCCAGCCTTTGGTGACACCGCTCGTGGGTCAAATTCAGTTCAAGGCTGGCGGCAACCGGTCAGGTTTGTGTTGTTGGGCCGCAGCAGGGGTCTGATCAGCAGCCGATGTATTGCCCAGACCTGCGAGCAGAACGTGCAGTTCATCGCCATCAGCGGTGACAGCCAACCGAGCTATACCCATATCGCCAAGTTTTTGCGCGCGCTGGGCGATGAGATCCACAGCATGTTCGCCCAGGTGCTGATGACCTGTGACCGGATGGGGCTGATAGACCGGCAGACTTTGCAGTGGCGCCCGATGGCAGCCACGCGATATGCCCGGCGCGGCGCAAGCTGTACAGCAACGGCAGCCAGTGCATGGTCAACGGCAGAAGCTGCCACAAGTGCACGGGCAGCCACAGCAGTTGCGGGCCGTGCGGGCAATGCGCCCAGTGCCTGCGGTACCCTGAGAGAACGCCGGTGCGGCAAGTGGCGATTTTCCAGACACACCGCCCCGATGCTCAGGAGGACGTGCTGGAGGCGGTGCGCCAACGCGTTGACTGCGCAGAAGGCCGGCGGCTCTACAGCCAGCGGAGCGGCGAGGTTGAGCCGGTGTTTGGCAACCTCAGGCACAACAAGCGGCTGAGCCGGTTTACGCTGCGCGGGCAACGCAAAGTGGGCACGCAGTGGCAACTGTATTGCCTGGTGCACAACATCGAAAAAGTGGCGCGAAATGGGTTAAATTGAGGGGTAGTGGTTGGCCCGCGAAAGGCCGACAAGACCTATTCAGAGCGCCAGCAAAAGGTGCAGGGTCAACGACAGCGCGACAACGGCGTCGCCATGACGACAAAACGAATCAGGAGGAACCCAGCCGTGATCAAACCCCGATATCTCCACTCCCGTGACCAGACGGTGTCTGCTGATGGGGTTTTTGCACAGCTTCGTTAAACATCAAGATGCTTCACCGACCAACATTCCCTGACTATCGCAAGCGTTCGTATCCTCCCCTGTCAAGCAAACAGTTGATTTCCAGTGTGACCCCAGAATTGTGGTCTCGGCCATCACCTGTCGCTCAGAACCAGTCAGCCAAAGACGATACTCCGCGTCAAACTTCATGGAGCATCATTTGGTTTTCACATTTTTCTGGGGCTACTCCGATGCGACCAACGAATCTGGCATTTCTACGAATTGAGCCGCCCTGGTTTTCGAAGAGTCCAGGAGGTGTCACAACATGCCACCCCAAACGATTGGTACAACGATGTGTAGAAATGCAAAACGGGCCGCGAGGGCCCGTTTTGTATGGTGATCTGGCGGAGACTGTGAGATTCGAACTCACGGACCCTTGCGGGTCGGCAGTTTTCAAGACTGCTGGTTTAAACCACTCACCCAAGTCTCCGTGGTCAAGCCTTGCATTTTAACCTGACTGTTGGCCTGCGGTGGTTGGCCAGTCGCCTGCGTGCTGCGCAGAAAGGGCCGGGGCGTTGACAATGCGCTCATGGCAATTCAAATCAGTTCTCAGGTGGTCGATGTGGCGCCGTTGCCTTCCGCAACGGTGATGGTGGTGCGCGATGGCGGTGCCTCTTCGGGGCTGGAGGTGTTGATGGTGCGCCGCCACGCCAATTCCGGGGTGTTGGGCGGGGCCCACGTGTTTCCTGGGGGCAAGGTGGACGCGGCCGATCAGGCGCTGGGGGCGGCGATCTGGGACTGTTCGCCCGACGATTGCCGGCGCGCGCTCGCTGAGCCCGCGCTGGACGATGGGCTGGCCCTGGGCCTGTATGTGGCCGCGGTGCGCGAAACCTTTGAGGAGTGTGGCCTGGTCCTTGGTGCACCGGCCAACGCCCAGGCGGATGTGGTGGCCGTCTTGCGCGAAGCCTTGGGCCGCGGGGCGTCGTTTGCTGAAGCGATGCGGGCGGTGGGAGGGCCTTGGGGGGCGAAGGCGTTGTTGCCGTGGTCGCGTTGGGTGACGCCGCGGGTGCCCTCCATGATGAGCAAGCGCTTTGACACGCGTTTTTTTCTGGCGGTCGCGCCCGCTGGCCAAGCGGTGCAGCACTGTGAGCGGGAGGCCACCGAAGCGGTCTGGCTCACGCCCCAGAGGGCGCTGGAGCGGGCCTGGGCGGCTGAAATCGATCTGGCGCCGCCGCAGATCATGAGCCTGAGCCATCTGGCGCAGTTGGGCTCGGTGTCGGCGGCCATCGCGTGGGCGGGGGTGCATGCGCCGCCCATCATCGAGCCCAGGCCGTTTGATCTGGAGGGTGAACGGGTGATCTGTTACCCGGGCGACCCGGAACACCCGGTGTCCACGGCAGCATGGACGGGCTGTGTGACGCGGCTGACCTTCCGCAGCGGGCGGTTCGTGGCCGAAGGCGGGCTGGCTTCTTTGCTTGCCGGAGCACCGCTGAGCGCTTGAGTGGCCTTGCCAGACACCGCAGCCCCAGCGGCGAGGGCCAGGTGGGGCGGCTCAGGTGCGGTGGGTGGGCGTTGGCAGCGGCTGGCCGGCGATGAGGGTGGCGTAGCGAAAGCCCACGTAGGCGTGTTCGCGCATGAGCATTTCCACCCGGGCCGATTCCTGGCGTTCCAGCGCGTCGAGCACCAGCGCGTGGTGTGACTGCGCCAGGCGCAGTTTTTCGTATTCCAGGGGCAGGGCGTCGCGGTCGATGCTGATCGAGCTGGCCGAGGCGAAGGGGAGGTGGTCGTTGCGGGCGATGGCGTCGGCGATCACGCGGCTGTCGGTGCCTTCGACGATGGTGCGGTGAAAGGCCTCGTTGAGGCGGCCCCAGGCGCCGATGTCGTCGTCAACCAGGTGCCCTTTGGCCAGCAGCTCGGCGCCTTCCCTGACGCAGGTTTGCAGCACGCTGCGCTGCTCATCGGAGAGTCCGCGCTCGGCCAGGCGCCGCGCAGCCAGGCCCTCGAGCACGCCGCGCACTTCGATGGCGCATTGCACATCCGCCTGCGAAATGGCTCGCACCACCAGCCCGCGTTTGCCGGTTTTCTCCAGCAGTCCCTCTTGCTCCAGCGTGCGAAAGGCCAGTCGAACCGGGGTTCTGGAGACCCCAAGCGCTTCCGATACCGGGATTTCGGCCAGCCGCTCACCCGCCGCGTAGTCCCCGGCAATGATCATTTTCCGCAAGACCGCGACCACGCCGCTGGCGCTCGCATCGCTTGAAATTGGATCCAATTCGTCTTTCATTAATGCATTATGTTGGATATTTGGTTATTATTGGATCCAATTTAGACCGCCGAAACCCTTGGAGACTTGAAATGATCCTCAAAAACACTTGGTACGTGGCTTGCACGCCCGATGAAATTGCCGACAAGCCGCTGGGCCGCCGCATCTGCGGCGAAGCCATGGTGTTCTACCGCGACGGCGAGGGCAAGGTGGCGGCTTTGGAGGATTTTTGTCCGCACCGGGGGGCGCCTCTGTCGCTGGGCAAAGTGGTCGATGGCAAGCTGGTGTGTGGATACCACGGGTTGGAGATGGGTTGCGATGGCAAGACGATCGCCATGCCGGGCCAGCGCGTGCGCGGCTTCTCTCCGATTCGCAGCTTTCCGGTGGAAGAGCGCCATGGGTTCATCTGGGTCTGGCCGGGGGACGCTGAAAAAGCAGACCGGGCGGCCATTCCCGATCTTCACTGGGCGAACAACCCGGAATGGGCTTACGGCGGCGGCCTGTATCACATCAACTGCGACTACCGCCTGATGATCGACAACCTGATGGACCTGACGCACGAGACCTATGTGCACGCCACCAGCATCGGTCAACCCGAGATCGACGAGACGCCCTGCCAGACCCGCACCGAGGGCGATGAGGTCATCACCAGCCGTTTCATGAACGGCATCGAAGCGCCGCCTTTCTGGAAGATGGCCTTGCGCGGCAACAACCTGCCCGATGACCAGCCGGTCGACCGCTGGCAGGTGTGCCACTTCACGCCGCCGAGCCATGTGCTGATCGAGGTGGGTGTGGCGCTGGCCGGTCACGGGGGCTATGACGCGCCGCTGGACAAAAAGGCGTCGAGCATTGTGGTGGACTTCATCACACCCGAGAGCGACACCTCCATCTGGTATTTCTGGGGCATGGCACGCCGCTTCCAGCCGCAAGACGCGGCCCTGACCGCGACCATCCGCGAGGGGCAGGGCAAGATCTTCGCGGAAGACCTGGAAATGCTGGAGCGCCAGCAGAAGAACCTGCTGGCCTGGCCGGGTCGCAAGCTGCTGGCGTTGAACATCGACGCCGGTGGCGTGCAGTCGCGCCGCGTGATCGAGCGCTTGCACGCCTTGGAGCAGGCCGGCGCGGCCGAGGCGGTGAGCGCATGAACGCGGTGGCAACGCTGTCGGTGCGTGTGGCGCGCAAGGCCAACGAGGCGCTGGACATCCAGAGCTTTGAGCTGGTTGATCCAGAAGGGGCGGCTTTGCCTGCGTTTACCGCGGGTGCGCACATTGACGTGTTTCTGCCCAACGGCTTGATCCGTCAGTACTCGTTGTGCAACGCCCCCGGCGAGACGCATCGGTACCTGATTGGTGTCCTGCGCGATCCGGCCACGCGGGGCGGATCCCAGGCCATGCACGACCAGGTCAACGAAGGCGATCTGCTGCAGATCAGCGCACCGAAAAACCATTTTCCGCTGGTTGAGCAGGCCCAGCGCAGCCTGCTGCTGGCAGGCGGCATCGGCATCACCCCGATTCTTTGCATGGCCGAGCGCCTGGCCGCGCAGGGCGCCGATTTCGAGATGCACTATTGCACGCGCGAAGAGGCGCGCACCGCGTTTGCCAAGCGCCTGGCCGCAGCGCCGTTTGCGTCTTCGGTGCGTTTCCACTTCGATGCCGGAGCGCCCGAGCAAAAGCTCGATCTGCCCGCGCTGCTGACCAAGCCCGAGGCTGGGCGCCATCTGTATGTGTGTGGACCCAAGGGGTTCATCAATGCCGTGCTCGATCAGGCGCGCGCGGCCGGGTGGCCCGATGCGCAGCTGCATTGCGAGTTCTTCGCGGGCGAAGAAGTGACGGCCCAGGTGGGCGACACGGCGTTTCAGGTCAAGCTGGCCAGTTCGGGCCGCATGATCCCGGTGGCGGCCGACGCGACCGTGGCCAAGGCGCTGATGGACGCGGGCGTGGACCTGATGACTTCTTGCGAACAGGGCGTTTGTGGCACCTGCCTCACCCGGGTGTTGGAAGGAGAGATCGACCACCGGGACCAGTACCTCACCCCTGAGGAGCAGGCGGCCAATGACCAGTTTCTGCCGTGTTGTTCGCGCTCCAGATCGCCGGTGTTGGTGGTTGACCTTTAAGCGGCAAGGCACTGTGGTCTGATGGGTTCGAGCGCGCGAGAGCGCGTTGAGAGGGTGTTGGACCCGTATCAGAGGTTGATCACCTGATCGCCTTCGACGCGCAGCGAGGCGCTGCGTGCGAGCTCGGCGAGCAATGCCTCCAGCCAGGCAGCGTCCTCTTGCGCCGAGGCGCAGGCGGGCATGAAGTTGCGCAGGTACGGCGTTTGTCGGCACCATTGCTGGAGCTCACCTTTGGCAATGCGCTGCCACTCCAGCAACTTGAATTTCACCAACACCTTGAGCGCGTAGCGCTGGTGCTGTTCGGGCGAAGCCTGGAACTGCGCCAGTCGGCTGCGGGCGCGGCCCAGCGCGGCGGCCACATCTTGAAAAACAGGGCCGTGGCCGGGGATGACGGTCCGTGGTTGCAGGGCCTCGATGATGTCCAGGGTTTCACCCACTTCGTCGAATGCGGCCTGTCCCTCCAGCTCGGGAAACACCACGCCAAAGCCGTTGTTCCACAGCGCATCGGCCGAGATGAGCACGGCGGCTTCGCGCTGGTAGAGGATCACCGAATGGGGGTCGTGCCCCTTGGCACCGTGCACCTCCCATGCGTGGCCGCCCAGCTGCACGGTCTGTCCGGGCAGCAACAGGCCCTGGTGAACAAAGCGCGGGCAGGTCTGGCCGGTGGGGGTGTAGGTGAGTTCCTCGGCGTCCCACCGCGCCACGGCCTGGGCATGGCCCGGCGGAATGAGGGTTTCCAGCCCCGGGTAGGTGGCTTGCAGCAGCGCGTTGCCGCCGCAGTGGTCGCTGTGCAGGTGGGTGTTGAGCAGGCGCTGCAGCGGCTGACCGTGCAGCCCCTGCTGCACCAGGGAGCGCGTGAGCTCGGCGTGTGCGGCGTAGCCGCTGTCAACCAGTGCCGAAGGGCCGTTGCCCTGAATCAGCACGTTGTTGGAGGAGAGCCAGCCGCGTTCGAACACGGTGACACCGATGGCTTGCAGGGATTCGGCAATGGGCGAGGTGGGCGCTGGCGGCATGGTTGGGCGAAGGGCGTCGAAGCTTGCATGATGCCGTGAAATGGTTTTCTCGGTGCTTCTCATGGGTGACAGCCAGGCAGTCAGCGTGTTTGAGCGGGAACCGGCTTGACACAGAACGGTCCGAATGGATCTGCATCGGCTTTCATCGATCTGGGTGACTTGCAATGCGTGGTTGGCCGATGTCGCCCACGCAGGCTAAAGTGTTGGCCTCCCTTCTCGGTGCCAACCCGGCCCGGGTTTCACTGCAACCAATGGAAAAAAAGCCCATGGCGTATCTGATTCTTGGACTTGTGTTGTTTCTTGGCGTGCACTGTGTGTCCATCGTGTCGCCCCAGGGGCGTGACCGCCTGGCGCAACAGCTGGGCGAGATGACGTTCAAAGGGCTCTACAGCCTGGTCGCGGCGGTGGGACTGGGACTGATCATCTGGGGCTATGGCCTCGCGCGTGAGAACCCGGTGATGCTGTATGCCATGCCTGCGGGGTTTCGGCATCTGGCGGCGTTGTTGATGCTGCCGGTGTTTGTGCTGCTGTTGGCGGCCTATCTGCCGGGCCGCATTCAGCGCGCGGCCAGACACCCGATGTTGCTGGCAGTCAAGCTGTGGGCCCTGGCCCATTTGCTGGCGCAATCGGTCACCGGTGGGTCCCTGGCCGATGTGCTGCTCTTTGGTGGTTTTCTGGTCTGGGCGGTGGCCGACCGCATTTCGGTCAAGCGCCGGGCGCAGGCTGGTGGCGTTCGTGCCGTGCCGGCATTGCCCGCCAGCCCGCTGAACGACATCATCGCGGTGGTGGGTGGCCTGGCGGTGTATCTGGTCATCGTGTTCTGGTTGCACGCGGCGTGGTTTGGTGTGCGCCCCTTTGGTTGATGAATGGAGGCGAACGATGTTGACGAGCTCGGTTCAAGCGATGCCCCGTGTGTGGCGGCTGGCCGCCGGTTTGCTGGGGGCCTGGGCGTTGGCCGGTGCTGCATTGGCGGCGTCGCCCAAGGTCGAGGTGGTGGCCAGCGGCTTGCAGAATCCCTGGGGCTCGCGTTCATCGGCGATGGGCGCATGCTGGTGACCGAACGCCCGGGCCGCATGCGGGTGGTGCAAGCCGACGGGCAGGTGGGCGCGCCGCTGGCGGGGCTGCCTGCGGTGGAGGCGGTGGGCCAGGGGGGGCTGCTCGATGTGGTGACCGACCGCGATTTTGCGCGCAACCGCACGCTGTATTTTTGTTATGCCGAGCCCGCTGGCCAGGGCGCCTCAGGCAGCTCGACCGCGCTGGCCTCGGCGCGCCTGTCGGATGACCTGAGCCGCCTCGAAGCGGTCAAGGTGCTGTTCAGCCAGAAGCCCAAGCTGGTCAGCCGCGCGCACTTCGGCTGCCGCATTGTCGATGCCGGCGCCAACACGCTGTTTCTGACCCTGGGCGAGCGCTACAGCCGCAAGGAAGACGCACAGACCCTGGACAACCACCTGGGCAAGATCGTGCGCTTGGAGAAAGACGGGGGTGTGCCCGCCGACAACCCGTTTGTGAAACGGGCTGGCGCCTTGCCCGAAATCTGGAGCTACGGGCACCGCAACCTGCAGGGCGCCGCCCTGGGGCCGGACGGTCGCCTGTGGACCATTGAGCATGGCCCCCAGGGCGGCGATGAGCTGAACCACCCCGAGGCTGGCAAGAACTACGGTTGGCCCGTGATCACCTACGGCGAGAACTACGGCGGTGGGCCCATCGGCGCGGGCATCACCCGGCAAGCGGGCATGGAGCAGCCGGTCCACTACTGGGTGCCCTCGATTGCGCCCTCGGGCATGGCCTTTGTGGACAGCGCCCGCTATGGCAAAGACTGGCAGGGCAACCTCTTGGTGGGTTCCCTGAAGTTTGGCTATGTGGCACGGCTGCATCTGGCACAAGGCAAGGTGACGCGGGAGGAGAAGCTGGTGCCCGATTTGAAGCAGCGGGTGCGCGATGTGCGCCAGGGCCCCGACGGGTTCGTCTATTTGCTCACCGACGCGGTGAGAGGGCAGGTGTTGCGCTTGCTGCCCTGAGTGGATCGCGCGGGTGCCGTCAACGCGTGAGCAGGCGGCGTGAGAGGTGGCTGGCCGCGTCAACAATGGCCACCAGAACCAGCATGGCCCCGAGGACGGTCGCGGTCTTGCCCATCTGGAACAAGCCCATGTGAAAGGCCAGCAACTGCCCCAGGCCGCCCGCCCCCACCACACCCAGCACGGCGGCGGCGCGGATGTTGTTTTCCCAGCGGTACAGTGTGTAGCTGAGGAGTTGCGGCACGATCTGTGGCAGCGTGGCATAGAGAAACACGCGCGCCGGGCCGGCGCCCTGGGTGCGCAGCGCATCGCCCGGCCCCGCAGGGGCGTTTTCCACCGCTTCGGCAAACAGGCGGCCGAGCACGCCGCTGGTGTGCAGCGCCAGCGCCAGGGTGCCGGCGAATGGGCCCAGGCCCGCCGAGATCAGCAGCAAGGCGGCCCACACCAGTTCGGGGACGGCCCTCAAGGCGTTGAGCAGCCAGCGCGTGGGGCTTCGGGCCCAGGCCCGCTCGCCAGCGATCAGGCGGCTGGCCGGCAGCGCCAGCAACAAGCCGCCGCAGGCCGCCAGCACCGTGCCCAGCGCCGACATGGCCAGGGTTTCCCACGCGCCCACGGCCACTTTGTGAAGAAACGCGGGAGACAGGTCGGGCGGAAAGAACTCACCCAGAAAACGGCCCATGTCGCGCGCGGCTTTGAGCGAAAGAAACTGGTTCCATTGCAGATCCAGCGACCAGAAGCTGGCCACCACCAGGGCGAGCAGCCCGGCGGTGATCCAGCAGGCTTTGCAGCGCGCATCCCAGATGGCCGGTGGCAGCGGCGGGGCGCGCCGGGAGGGGGCTGGCGGGCGGTTCATGTCAAGCCAACGCCTTCCTGAGCCACCCGCTCACCCGATCGGCCAGCGCCACCAGTGCCATGAAGATCAGCAACATCGTCGCGACCTCTCCCCCGTTGAACATCTTCATCGAGTTGTCCATTTGCTGGCCCAGACCGCCGGCACCCACAAACCCGAGCACCACCGAGGAGCGGATGGCGCACTCCCACCGGTACACGGTGTAGCTGGTCAGTTCGGCGGCGCTGGCGGGCAGCAGGCCATAAAAGAAGGCCTGCAGACGCCCTGCGCCGCTGCGCAACAGGTGGGTGGCGGCCTGGGTCTCGCCGCTCTCCAGGATCTCGCCATAGACCTTGCCCAGCATGCCGCCGTAGGTGAGCGCAATGGCCAACACCCCCGCCGTCGGCCCCAGGCCCACCACGCGAACAAACACCAGCGCCCAGACCAGCTCGGGGATGCTGCGCAACACGATCAGCAACCCGCGCACGAACTGGCGCAACCAGAACGGTCCGCGCGCCATGGGCCCGGCCAGCGCCGAGATGGACAGCACGCGGGTGGACAGCAACGTGAGCGGCACGGCCAGCACCAGCCCCAGTGTCACGCCGGCGGTGGCCATGGCGACCGTGCGCCAGGTTTCGACCAACATGAGCCGGAGGAATTCATTGCCATGGGCCACCGGCCAGAAGCTGCCCAGAAAATTGGCGCTCACGCGCAGGCTGTCGGGCGCCCACAGCACCCACGGTTTGAACTCGGTGGCCACGAACATGGGCCACAGCGCCACCAGCGCCGCCCCGGCCCAGAACAGGCGCGCGCGCCAGGCCGGATCGCGATCGGGCGCGCGCCTGGGTGGGTGGGTGGGGGAGCTCATCGGCAGTGCATCGCCGCCGGGGGCGGCGCGCTGAGATGGCTTGTGTTGTCGGGCAAGGGCGCTTCGCTGCGCAGCTCGGCTTCGTGTTGGGCGTAGAGCGCCGCCAGCCGCGCGGGCGTGACCTCGGCGCTGGGCAGGTCAAAGGCCAACTGGCCGTCGCGCAGGCCGATGATGCGGGGGAAATGCGCCAGCGCTGCGTCGACCTGGTGCAGCGTGCCGACCACGGTGGCGCCGCGGGCGCGGGCCGCTGCCGTGAGGCTGTCCATGGCCTGGCTGGCGCGGGTGGGGTCGAGCGCTGAGAGCGGTTCGTCCACCAGCCACAGATCGGCGGGCGCCACCAGGGTGCGGGCCAGGCCCACCCGCTGGCGCTCGCCGCCCGAGAGCCGGTCCACGCGTTCAAAGAGTTTGTCACCCAGGTCGAATTGCTCCAGGGCTTCGAACGCGGCGGGCATGTCGACCGGGTAGAACAGCGAGCGCACGCTGGTCCAAAACCCCATCGCGGGCAGGCGCGCGGCCAGCACCGCCGTGACCACGCGTTGGCGCGGCGGCAGCGGGGGCATTTGCGGGGCCAGCAGCAAACGGCCGCGCAGGCCTTGCAAAGCCTTGCGCGACAGCCGCCAGGGTTGTTCGCCGTCGAGGCGCACCGACCCGCGGGCCGGTGGCATGGCGCAGGCCATGATTTGCAGCAGCGTGGTTTTGCCGGCGCCCGAAGGGCCGATGACCGCCACCTGTTCGCCGCTGCCAATGCGCAGGCTGAGGCCACGCAAGGCGTCGGGCGCACCCTCGCGCGCGGCCGGGTGGCGTGCGAAGACGCCTTCCAGTTCCAGCTTCAAGGCTTACAGCAGGCCGGCAGCGCGGGCGGCCGCTTCGATGCCTTTGTAGTTGTCGGCCTTGGTGGGGATGAACTTGCTGGCGCGCTGCAGCTCAAGAATCTGCTTGCCTTCGGGCGTGGATTTGTCGAGCGCCAGGAAGGCGGCTTGCAGCTTTTCGCGCATGGCCGCCGGCATGTCGGCGTGCACCGACCAGTTGTAGTCGTAGTAGGCCGGGGTGGTGTAGAAGACACGCACTTTGCTGGTGTCGACCTTTTTCTCTTCCACAAACTTGTTCCACACGGAGATGTTCAGCGCGCCGGCCTGAACCTTGCCCGAGGCCACGGCGGCGATGGTGGCGTCGTGTGCGCCGCTGAAGGCGACCCGTTTGAAGTCTTTGTCGGGGTCCAGGCCCGCCTGCATGATGAAGCTGCGGGGCATGAGGTGGCCCGAGGTGCTGCTTTGCGAACCGAAGCTCACGTCTTTGCCCTTGAGGTCGGCGAGGGTCTTGATGTGGGGGTCGGAGGTGATGAAGACCGACTTGAACGCCTCGTCTTCTGCGCGTTGCACCAGCGGGATGACCTTGCCACCCGAGCGCACGCTGGCCTGTACAAAGGTGAAGCCACCGAACCAGGCCAGATCCACTTTCTTGTTGGCCAGCGCCTCAACCGAGGCGGCGTAGTCGGTCACCGGCGTGAATTCCACCTTGACGCCCAGCTTGGCGCCCAGGTAGTCCATCAACGGGGCGGCTTTGCGCGCCAGTTCGGTGGGGGATTCGTCGGGGATGGCGGTGACACGGAAGACCTGCTGGGCCTGGGCGAGGGTGCCCAGCGTGAGCACGGCGCAGGTCAAGAGTGCGCGCAGTGTGCCCTTGGAAGACAATTTGATCATGGGGGTATCCGGTTAAGAGGGATAAAACGAGGGTGAAAAAGAGCGCCTATTAGACCGCGACCGCAAGAACGGGCCGGCAGATGGCGATCGCAACGCAGGTTGCAAGGCTGGAACCGAGCCGCTGCCAAGGTCTTTTTCCTGGGCCGATTCGGTGCTCTTGGCGGCGCCGAAAGCGCTTCGATCGCATCGGGCGCTGCGGTGCCGCCGGCCATTTTCCTACAGCGCTTGCGCACCAGGGCTCGCCACTGTGGTGACGACGCGGCTGCCTTGTGTACATTGCGCCCATGTTGCAACCGCCCCGACTGTGTCTGGTTACCCCCGCAATGGCAGATGCCAACAACGGCAACTGGCAAACGGCGCGGCGCTGGGCGCGCATGTTGTCCGGGCACTACCGGGTGCGCATGGTGGCATCGTGGACCGGGCAGTCCCCTGAAGATCAACGGGACGACGGCTTGCTGGCCTTGCATGCCCGCCGTTCGGGCGCGTCGGTGGTGGCGTGGGCCCGGCAGCGTCCGGATGCGCCACTGATTCTGGCGCTCACCGGCACCGACCTGTACCGCGACATCCACACCGACGCGCTGGCCCAGCGCGCCTTGCAACTGGCCCGGCGCCTCATTGTGTTGCAGGACCAGGGGCCGCTGGCCTTGCCGGCCGCGCTGTGCGACCGCTGTCGCGTGGTGCTGCAATCGAGCACGCGGCGCCGGGCCCTGGAAAACAAGGCGCGAACGCATCTGCGGGCGGTGGCGGTGGGGCATCTGCGCGAAGAGAAATCTCCGCAGACCCTGTTTGCCGCGGCCCGCGATTTGCGGGGCGACCATGGGATCTGGCTCGACCACATCGGGCGCGCGCTGGATGAAGGTCTGGCCAACGAGGCGCAGCGCACCATGGCCGCCTGCCCACAGTACCGATGGCTGGGTGAGCGGCCCCACGGGGCCACGCGGCAACGCATTCAGCGGGCCCATCTGCTGGTGCACCCCAGCCAAATGGAAGGTGGCGCGCACGTGATCATGGAGGCTGCGCTCAGCGGCACCCCGGTGCTGGCCTCGCGCGTGCCTGGCAATGTGGGCATGCTGGGCGCGGATTACGCCGGCTATTTCGAGCCGGGAGATGTGGCAGGCCTGGTCAGGCTGTTGCGCACCTTGCATGGGGATTTGACGGGTTCCGGCGGCCTGTTGCGGCGGCTGCAATCACAATGTGAGCTTCGCTCGGCCCGGTTTGAGCCGGCCGCCGAGCGGGCCGCGCTGCTGCAGGCCTTGTCGGGCCTGCCCTGGACACCCGTTCGATGACATTGACCATTTCCTTTTCCGAAACGAAGACGCCCGCCATGACCTCACCCCTCGTCAATCCCACCGCCCCCGGCCAACCGCGCCTGACCAGCCTGTCTCACGGCGGGGGCTGCGGCTGCAAGATCGCGCCCGGTGTGCTCAGCGAGATTCTCAAGGGCACCAGCGCCATGCCCCTGCCCAAAGAGCTGCTGGTGGGCATCGAGACGGCCGACGACGCCGCCGTGTACCAGCTCAACGACGAGCAGGCGCTGATCGCCACCACCGACTTTTTCATGCCCATCGTGGACGACCCATACCACTTTGGCCGCATCGCCGCTGCCAACGCCATCAGCGATGTGTACGCCATGGGCGGCACGCCCATCATGGCGCTGGCGCTGGTGGGCATGCCGGTCAATGTGTTGTCCACCGACACCATCGCCAAGATTCTTGATGGCGGGCAGAGCATTTGCCGGGAGGCGGGCATTCCAATCGCCGGCGGTCACACCATCGATTCGGTCGAGCCGATCTATGGCCTGGTGGCCATGGGGCTGGTGCACCCGAAACGTGTGAAGAAGAACGCCGATGCGCGCGTGGGGGACCGCCTGATTCTGGGCAAGCCGCTGGGCGTGGGGGTGCTCTCGGCGGCCTTGAAGAAGGACGCGTTGTCGGCCCAGGGGTATGGGCAGATGATCGCCAACACCACCAAACTCAACACCCCGGGTCCCGATCTGTCGCGCCTGGATGGCGTGCACGCCCTGACCGACGTCACCGGGTTTGGTCTGGCCGGCCACGCGCTGGAGATGGCCCGCGGCGCCAAGGCGGGGATCCGCATCGACATGGGGCGCGTGCCCCTGCTGCCGGGCGTGCGCGAGTTGGCTGCGCAAGGCATGGTGACGGGGGCGTCTGGCCGCAACTGGGCGGCTTATGGCGCCGAAGTCACGCTGGGCAGCGGCCTTCAGCCGGTGGATCAGGCGCTGCTCAGCGACCCACAGACCAGCGGGGGGCTGCTGGTGGCGTGTGCGCCGGAAAGCGTGAATGAGGTGATGGCGGTGTTCCACCGGCACGGCTTTGCCCATGCCGCCGAGGTGGGCGAGATCGTGGCCATGGGCGCGCGAGAAGGGGCACAAGAGGGCGCGCGTTTGCAGGTGGTGTGATCGGCAGCGTTCACCGTCGCCGCCGGTGCCGGGGCTTGTCGGTCGGCGCGGTCTGACAGGCCTGTTGTCAAAGGTCGTAGCTGACCGATTCCTCGGGCAACACGCTCAGGTCCAAGGGGCGCACGGCCCCCATCCAGATGGCGCGGTCGCGGTGGTCGACGAGGTCGTTGCCCGTGATGGGGTGAATGAAGACCACCAGACCCTGACGATTCAAGGCAAGCCAAGGGATCACCTCGCCAAACAGCGCCGCCTGAACGCCAGCTACCCACGGCCACAACCCGACCCATCTTCAACGGAAAGCGCGCGGCAGCGGCTTCGCAAAGCGCACGCGCCTGCGCCAGCGTCTCGGCGTTGAAGTACACGTGGGCGTGGTAGCCGCGGATCTGGGGCGTGGCCGGGGCCGTGTGGTTGTCGCTCATGCGCCAGATGATGGCAGAAACGCCTTCACCGCGCACCCGGCCGAGGTCTTTCCCGGCTGAACGCTGGCTGCAGGCGGGATTCAGCGCTGGTTCAGGGCCTGTGGCGCACCATGCGCTGGCGGTTGCGTCTGACCGCTGTCAACCGACCCAAAGGAGCATGTCATGGACCACGAACTCAAGCAATTCATTCGTTTACTGGTGGGGGTGGTGGCCACCACGCTGTTTGTCGTGTTCAGCGTGGCGTTTCTGACTTTGCCCTATGCCTTGGGCACCACGCCTGGACAGCTACCCGTTGCAGAGGCTGGTGTCGACCGTCACATGACCTGAGGCTGAGGTGCCGCGCTGGTGCCAACCCATGCGAACCAAGGTGGATGCAGCGCCAGCGCATACAGTTGCGCAATGATGAATTCCTCTGACATGTCTTGCGCGGACGTCGCGCAATCGGCCCACGCGGTCGCCCGACTGCGCACGAAACGCCTGGCCGCCAGCGCCAAACCCTTTGTGGCCCGCGGTTCGGGCGGTGGGCGTTGTGAGCGCTGCAGGCTGGTTCGAAGCCATTGCGTCTGCGCGCTGCGACCGGCGCTCAGCCAGGGCGCAGGCGTGTGCCTCATCATGGGCGACATCGAAGCGCTCAAACCGAGCAACACCGGCTGGCTGGTGGCCGATGTGGTGGCCGACACTTTTGCTTTTGGCTGGTCTCGCACCTCGGTCGACCCCGAATTGCTTGCCTTGCTGGCCGATGCCCGCTGGCAGCCGTATCTGGTGTTCCCGGGAGAATTCGCACCGCCGCAGCGGGTGGTGTCGGCGCTGATGCCCCCGAGCGAGGGCGGGGCACGGCGCCCGTTGTTCGTGTTGCTCGACGGCACCTGGGCCGAAGCGCGCAAGATGTTCCGAAAAAGCCCGTACCTGGATGCCTTGCCGGTGTTGAGTCTGAGCCCGGGAATGGCTTCGCGCTACCGCTTGCGCCGCTCCAGCCGCGAAGACCACTTTTGCACCTCAGAAGTGGCGGCCCTGTGCCTGGGACTGGCGGGTCAGGTGCACACGGCGCACACGCTGGCGGCCTATCTGGATGTGTTCACCGAACACTACCTGAGCGCCAAACGCAACCTTGCGCTGGATCTGGGCAGTGAAGCCCACCGACGCCTTGGTGATCTGGCCGCAGGACCTTAACCCGGGATTTCAGCCTCGACCAGCAGCGCCAGCAGTTGCAGGGATTGTTGCCAGCCGATGTAGCAACCTTCCACCGGGATGACCGCTGGAATGCCTTCTTACTGGATGTGGACTTCGGTTCCGCAGGACACGGCTTTGAAGGTGACGGTGGTGCGCATCTCGCCCGGCAGCTTGGTGTCTTCGAACACATCGGTGTTCACGATCCGCTCATTGGGCACCAGCTCCAGATACATGCCTCCAAAGGCATGGCTCTGCCCATTGGCCAGGTTGGTGAAGTGCATGCGGTAATGCCCGCCGACGCTGGCGTTGAGTTCAAACACCTTGCAGGTGAAGCCGTGGGGCGGCATCCATTTGGGGATGGCCTCCACATCGAGGAAGGCGCGATACAGGCGTTCGGGTGGGGCGGTGAAGACGCGGTGCAGGGTGACGGTGGACATGGATCATTCTCCTTGGGTTTGTTCACACGACGAAGTAGGGTGGCCAAAATCGACAGCGGCGTCGACCGGTGGTTACGCTTCCCAGTGGCCAGCGTCGGCGGGGGTCTGACGGGTTTTGAGCTCGTCGTCCGTCAACGGCCGCCCCGTCCACACCCAGACCAGGCGCGCACCGGCCCCCATCGCCAGCTCCCTGAAAGCCCGCTTCTCCACCTGTGTGAAACCGCCATCGGGGTTGCCCATGGGGTGAATCACCATGGACGGCGCGGGCGAGAGAAGCGATTTCTTGAGCACTTTCCCCACCAGCGCCTTGAGCAGGATTTCGGCGGAAGTGAAGTCCGACACCATGGTGCGCGGGTGGGCAAACGGGTTGATCAACCGCGCCTGGGTGGCCGCCTTGGCGGCCGAGCGCGCCGAATTGCCCACGCCCAGCACCTTGGGCGGGTTGTCAGCCGACAGGGCCAGTTCCGGCGCCGCCGAGATCGCCGCACCGGTCTTGAGGTTCCTGATCACCACGATGACGGGCGATACCTGCAGATAGAGCAATGGGGTGAGAGAGCCCAGCATGCTGTCAAGCCCCCTCAGTCCGGTTTTGCGCGGCCAACTGCAAATGCGTCGCTGTGGCAGGCCCTGGATGGCGGCCGCAGGCGGCTTCGGATGGCGAGGGGTTGGGCGGGGGCAGTCGTGTCATGGCGTCGGGGACGGTGGCAGGGCCGGTTTGGTGCGAGCGCGGTGAGTCAACCCGTCGCGAAAGGCGGCATGGGTTGGAGTGAGGCGCCCATTGTGTGCGATTCAGGGCGCGTTGGGAAAGAGCCTGAGTGGGGCCCTTGGCTGCTTGCGGTGGTGCAGGCGGGCGGTTCTGCCAGGAACTTGCCTTGGGGTGGGCGCTGCCGCTCAGCTTGGTCGGGTGATGGGGCGCATGGCCGGTGGCGCATGGGCCTCGGTGTCGGGGCCGGCGTTTTCTTCGACTGCAAATCCGAAAGAGCTCTCGGCCTGGTCGATCAGATCCAGGAGCGTGCTGGTCTCAAGCCGTGTCGGACCCCGGCCGTGAGGCGCATCGTGCCACCTGCGGCGCGCAGCCCTGCGCTGCCCAGTCAGCAGTCCATGAGCCGCCACCAGCACCGCACCCATGCCCATGGACCACCAGGCCGGCATGCTCAGCGCGGTCGAAATGGCCGCCTCCAGTGGGCTTGATTTGTCCACCAGCGACGATGCTGCGAGCAGACCGAGGCCGACCGCCATGGCCGCCACCCCGGTTTTCAGAATCGGCGCATGGTGGCTTGTTTTGCGCCAATGGTGTGATGCATGGGTCATTTCGCTTGTTCCCCTCGCGTTGATGCAGAGTCATCTTGCAGGAAGTGGCCGCAGGAATCGACCCCCGGCGTCCACCGAAAGGGGGAGCGGCCGCGCTGTTCACCGGCTCAAACACGCCACCGGCCCAGGTTTTCCATTTGCACGCGCTGCGGAGTAGGATGGAAAGCCTCCAAGCTGTTCATCCCGACGAGGCCATGCGCTCAACCCGATCCCGATTTCCCTTCCTGCCTGTTGTCGTTGCATTGGTGCTGGCTGCTGTGGCCGCCTATCAGGCATGGCGCTATTACCAGACCCAGTCCATGCAGCCTGAGCCAGTGGTCACCGAGCCGGCGGTGTCGCAGCCTGCTGCCGACCCGCCGGCCGTGGCAGAGGCCCCGACGCCTGTCGAGGCCCCCGCCATCGAGAACCCGATCGAGCCCATGGAGCCCACTGGGCCCGACGCGCCGCCGGTGGCACTGCCCGCGCTGGCCGATGCGAACGAACTGGTCAAAGCGCAGCTCGGCACCTTGCTCAGCCGGCAAGACCTGTTGACCTTCCTCCAGCTTGATGGGTTCGTTGAGAAAGCGGTGGCCACCGTGGACAACCTGGCCCGGCCAACAGCAGCATCCCGCCTGTGGCCGGTGAACCCCACCCCTGAGCGTTTCTCCACGCAGGTGGGCAGTGGTGGCGTTGAGGTCATCAACCCGGCCAACAGCCAGCGCTATGCGCCTGTGGTGCGGCTGATCGAGTCGGTCGATTCCGCCAAGGCGGTGGGGGTCTACCGCACGCTGTACCCGCTGTTCCAGCAGGCTTACGAAGCGCTGGGTTTTCCCAATGCGTACTTCAACGACCGGTTGGTTGAGGTGATTGACCACCTGATTGCAACGCCGGTGCCAGTCGAGCCACCGGCGGTGGCCCTGGTGGCGGTGAAAGGTTCCGTGCCTTCGCTTCGGCCCTGGGTCCGGTACGAATATGTGGATCCCGAGCTGGAAGGCCTGTCTGCCGGGCGCAAGATCCTGATCCGGGTGGGCCCGGAAAACCAGCGGCGATTGCAGGCGAAGCTGAAAGACCTGCGCGCGCGGGTGGCCAAGGCGCCATGAACCCGATCCACCCAAATCCCGGACGGGGTGGCCCTTTGGGCCAGGTCGGTGTGCCGTGGGGGGAGGCCGAGCGCGCTGAGTGGCGTGGCCAGCAGACGAAGCAGCGCAGCTATGACGTCGATGTGGTGCGGGCATTGGCGCATTGGTATGGGGATTTTGAGGCGATCGACTATGGGGTGATCACCTATGACGACGAGCACTTTCCGCTGCGTGCCGTGCGCAGCCGCCGCTGGGTACCCGGCTTGCCGGGGGTGTTGGTCACCGGTGGTGTGCACGGGTATGAAACCAGTGGCGTGCACGGTGCGCTGGGCCTGTTGCAGCGCCTCGCGCAGGACAATGAAGTTGGGCGCGGGCTGAACTGGTTGGTGGTGCCGTGTGTGAGCCCGTGGGCCTACGAACGCATCCACCGTTGGAACCGCGATGCCGTGGACCCCAACCGGTCATTTCGCGAACCCAGTGTGGCGCCGGAGGCCGCTGCCTTGATGGCCATGCTCAAACCGTATCGTGGCCAATGGGCCGCACACATCGATTTGCACGAAACCACCGACAGCGATGAAACCACCTTCCGCCCGGCGTTGGCCGCGCGCGATGGGCAGCCCCATGAGCCTGGCACCATTCCCGATGGCTTCTATCTGGTGGACGACCTGCGCAACCCGCAGCCGGCTTTTCAGCGCGCAATTCTGGCGGCGGTGGAGCCGATCACCCACATCGCCGAGGCCGACGACAAAGGCGAGCTCATCGGCTCGCCCATGATCGAGCGTGGCGTCATTGCCTACGATTTCCAAACCCTTGGCCTTTGTGCGGGCATCACCGGCGCACGCTGGACCAGCACCACGGAGGTGTACCCCGACAGCGCGCGGACCTCACCCGAGGAGTGCGTCGAGGCCCAGATCGCGGCGGCGCTGGCCGCCATGGACTTTGTGCTTGAGCACACGGCGTAGCGTGCCCACTGCCAGGGTCGGTGCTGGGCCCGTGCCTGGCCCATGGCGTCTGTGCGGTGGCGTTCAGGCCTGCCAGACGCCGAAGCCGGCAGAGCGCAGGTCGATGCCGATTTCGATTTCCCGGGCCTGCGCGTCTTCGTAGGACATGGGGTTGAAGCCTTCGTACAGATCAGGCCAAAGGCGCAGACCGTATTGGGTGACAAAGGTGTTCGCTTGTATGCCGGCCTTGTGTTTGTCAAACCGAAGGTCGGGGTCGAGGCCGGTCATGCCCACGTAGACGCACGGTTTGCCGTCGATGTAGTTGGGGTTGCAGCGGCGGAACCGAGGCTCCTGCAGCACGTCCCGGGATAGTTCAACCACGTAGACGTGGTGGTGCAAGCGCTTGCGTCGGGTCATGGGAGCATGCTGTCCTTCGCTCTGGGCATGGTCGCTTGCGGATCCGTGGTCGGTGGCGGGCCGCGGGCCCCATCAGTTCGACGCCCAGCGGCCTGGCTTGTATTGCTTGAACAGGTCCAGCACCGCAGGTGAGCCCGCGAGATTCATTGCTGCGCCCTGAAAATCGGCTGGCGCCTGCTGGCAGCGGCGCAGTTGTTCGGCCTTGTTCGCGGATTGCAGGGGGCGCAGTTGTTCATCCGCTGCGGCTTGCAACGGTTGTGTTTGATTGCCGCGCAACTGAGCCGGGCCCAGTTCGTTGAGGATTTGTTGCATGACCGGCATCAACGGATCGTGCTGCCTGTGCCATTGTGTGCGCGCGGCGCGCACCGCCGAGGCGGCCTGGGGCTGCTCGCGTTCGCAAAACTGGCCGATGCGATCAACAAGCACCGACACCGTGCGCAGCTTCACCGCCGCGCCAAGCGTGGCGTTTCGATAAAGCCTCTTTGGCGCTGAGCGTGGCGCCCGACGGCGCACCTGTTGCAGCAGACCGTGCCGTGGTCGGCGCGGTGGGAGCGGTGTGGGTGGGCTGCCGAAGGGTTTGGGCCGGCGTCGACAGGGGCGGGGTGTCGCTGAAGGTCACCGTTCCATCGGGGGCGACATGCTTGTAGACCTCAGCCTGGGCGCTCAACGGCGCCACCGCGGCCCACGCCACCTGGCTGATCACGGCCGCACGGATGGTTGACGAATACAAGGAACGAATTGTTTTCATGAGCGCATGGGTGTGGGGGACTCATCCGCGCCTGGAAAGTGCGGGTTGTGCTGAAGCGCGTTTCGCGCAGCCGGCCGCACAAGCTCAATATGGCAAGCGGAGTTGCTGTCGGCTCTCCGGTCGCTGTGGGGGCAACGCACCGCGGCCAAGCGGAATCATAGGGTCTGCCGGTAGCGCTTCACCATTTCGTCTTGCGTCTCGGCCTGGACTTCTGTGTGATGGAATTCACGCAACTGGTCGCGCAGCATCTCCCCCATGCTCGGCAGCGCAGCCTTGCGCTCCACCTGCACCGCCGGGTCCCACAGCTTGGCCCGCATGAACGCCTTGGCGCAATGCAGGTAACAGCTTTCCACGGCCACCTTGACCACCAGCTTTGGTACCCGCGACCCATCTTCACAGCGCTGGCGATCGCCCAGATCGGTCGATAGCCAGGCACGACCGTTGACCCGCAGCGTTTCGTCCACGCCGGGCACCATGAACAACAGACCCACCGGGGCGCCGCCCTGGCCATGGCTCACGATGTTCTCCAGGGTGTCGAGCCGGTTGTTGCCGGGCGCATCGGGAAGCAGCAGTGTGTGGGCATCAGCGGCGTGCACGAAACCGGGCTGGCCACCCCGGGGGGAGGCATCGAGTTCGCCCGAGGCGGCGTCGGCGCTGGAGATCACCACAAAAGGCGACAGTTGAATGAAGCGCCGGGCGTGGGCGTCGAGCTGGGGCAGTTCCTTTCTCGCTGAGCGTTCTCCCACGGGACCATACAGGGCCCGCAGTGCTTCAGGTTCGGTGATCGGATCGTGGGGGGCGGGTGTCATGGGGTTGGAAGTGTTTGTTGATGGGTTCGGGTTCATTCGGCAAGTTCGGTGGCGTCCACCTCGATCACGCCTTCGAACAGGTCGATGGCGGTGGCGGCGACCTGGGCGGTGTCAAGATAGGCATAAGCGCCCACGCCCACCGCCCCCACGATGGGCAGCCAGCGCGCCACGCCTTTGCCTGCCGCCCGCTGAGCCAGGCGTGCACCGATGCGGCGCGTCAAGGTTCCGATCAGCATGGGTGAGGCGCGCCGCACCAAGGCGCGCTCACCCACGCGCACCACCAGGTCGCGCACGCCTTGGGCTGCGGTGTGCTGAAACAGGCAGTACATCACCTGCTCCGGTGTCAGAGAGTCGGTCTTGCCGTAGAGCGCGGCGATGTCGGCCACCAGTTGTTTCTGGATCTTCCAAACCCCCACCATCTCCGGCAGGATCGTCAGCCAGCCCACGGCCCCTGGTGGCAATGCCAGCGTACCGGCCGTGATCGCGGCTTTGGCCGCCGCCGCGTTGGCCTTTTGTCGGGCATCCTTGCCAGGGGTATCGCTTGGCGGCTCTTTGGAGTCCGGTACCTTGGCGATCAAGGGGACCAGCGCCTGGCCAATGATCGAAGAAACCGAAGACGGCGTCTGCGCCTCTGTGGGGTTCGCGTCACTCACGTCTTCCGCTGGGATGGGGGCTTCTTTCGGCGCAATAGGCTCTCCTGGCATGGTCAATCGATAACAGGCAGTGGGAAGTGAGGCTGGTGCAGCCGTTCATTGTCTCTTCCCGGGTCCCCTGCGCGCAAGCGCCAGGGGGAAGCTGGCCTCACCATGTTGCATGTCAGACAAATGGGTTCTAGTAACATCGGGTTTGCATCAATTTTGTACGGAAAAAGATCATGAATCTTCGCTTTGGGATGGACCGTCCGGGTGGCTTTTGGGCTTCGGCCGGCGTGGCCCTGTGGTTGTGTGTGGCGGGGCCGGCGCAGGGAGCTGAAGCCCAGGCCGATTTCTCGGGCTCGTGGCGCGTCAGCTGGTGTGACAAGGAGCGGCCGAAGGCCGAGTGCGGGAGCTTCACCGTGCACCTGGCCCAGAAGGGCGAGCGCGTCTGCGGCACCCACACCGGCGCCACACCCGGTCTTTCGCGCATGGATGAGGGTGGACCCCGCTCCATTGTCGGGCAGGTGGTGGGGACCACGGCTGTCTTGGCCATTCGCAGCGGCCGCAGCGAAGGAATCTCTCTCGTGTCGGCCCACGAGCGCGCCAACGCCATCGACTGGCGTCGCCGGGAAACGGTGCAAAGCGGCAATGGCGACACCGAAGTGATCGCCGACCAGGCCCTCATGCAACGACTGACAACGGAGCCGTCCCGACAGGCGCTTCAGGCCGTCGAGGTTGCCTGCGAGACCTATTGGACCACGGGGCGTTGAGGCGCGTCATCAACGCCACGCTTCATTCTTCATTGCTTTTCAGATCTCCGGAGATCAAACGGTATGCGCTACGAGACGCTTGACACCACCACCTACGCTGCGCGCCTGCGCCTGTTGATTGCATCGACCGAATCGCTGCATGCCAACGCACAGAACGTGGGCGACGGGAAAGCCACCATTGGATGGGGCTACACGTTCAACCGCGAAGACAACGAGGCGATATGGTGGGCCTCGGGCATCGAGTTGAGCGATGCCGAATGGCGACAGATCCAGGCCATCGACGACGCGCCCGACAACGCCAGCCGCACCGCGCCGGGCCTGGCGTTTGGGCGGACGTTGAACGAGGCGGAGGCCGACCAGCTGCTGATCGCATCGTCCGCGCAATACGAGGTGTACGCCAATGCGCTGGACATGCCCTTGTCCAAAGAAAGGCTGGCCCTTACGTCGGTCACCTACAACCGGGGCGTGGGGGCGATGCGCGGTCACCCGGTGCTTGATGCCATCGAAGAGGGCAACCGGGCCGAGGCCTGGTACCAGCTTCGCTACAACTGCTGGGGTTCGGCCACGGAATTCGAAGCCGGGCTTCGCAAGCGGCGGTACATGGAAGCAGAGGTCCTGGGTCTCTACGACGATCCGGCGAATGTGACGCCTGAAGAGGCCCAGTCGGTCTTTCAGATGGCGACGCTTCATCGCGATGACATCCAGGCGGTTGAGCGCCGTTTTGGCGAGACCCTCACGGGCCAGGCCGGTGCGCGTGACATGCTGGCGATGGCCAACCGGGACTACCCCGGGTTGGCCGATGAGTTCGGCCCGGCCCGAACGATACGCGAGTCGCTGGAGCCTGCCCGGGTCGCTTTGCTCGCCCATCTGCGCGAGACGCATCCGGAAATTGCCGACGCACTGACCGAAGAGCGTTTTGGTGTGGAAAGCATTTATGTCGACCCCGGGCGCGGCCTGGTGGCAGGGCGCAACCACAGCGATGCAGCCCAGCCCGATCCCAATCACTCGACGACGCTGGACATTCCCACCCGCCGCGCCGAAGCAGCCCGAGACGACCTGATGCTCGGGCTCGGCGGCGATGATGTGATCAAAAGTGGCATGGGAGACGATGTGCTCATCGGTGGGGGTGGGCGCGACCGGCTCGAAGGTGGCGCCGGCAACGACCTCTACATCGTTCAGGGGGGCACCACCATTGCCGACTCCGATGGCCAGGGAATGGTCTTCTGGGGCGGCTCCCGACTTGACGGGACACCGGGTCAGGGCTTTGAATACCAATTGCGCGAAAGCACGCTGTCCATCCAGAACGCACAAGGGGAGAGCATCACCATTGAGAACTACAGTGGTGGGCTGGGCATCGATCTGTCTCGCCAGCTTGAAGCTGCCGGACCCACGGAAGGCTCCGCGGTGTCGCCAGAGGGGCGGTCGGTGGCCGACCCTTCACCCACCGAGGGAAACCTTGGCCAGCGCTTTCCGAATGCGGTGCCTGAGGCCATGCGCGCAGTGGAAGCCGGGTGGATGAACTTCCTTGCCGAAGGCGAAAGGGCGCAGCAAGCGAAAAGCACCGCGGTCGGGGTCGATGACGCGGCGCTCTCGCCCAAGGCGCAGCACCAGGTTGATCAACTGCACGAGCAGATTGGCCCGCGTTTGCAGGCGTCAGGCTATTCCCCCTCGCAGATGCGGGCAATCGAGACGGGCTGGTTGGGTCACCTGGCCCAAAATGAGCGGCTGGGCGAGCCAGACCGCGTGCTGCTCAACGCCCGCGGTACCACCATCGCCGCACTTCATGGTGCGGTGCTGACCGAAATGAGCATTCCGGCAGCGCTCGAGGCTGAGCGGGGTGCCTCGCCGGCACAGTCAGTGATGACGGCGCCGCAGACAGTGCCTGTGGTCGAACCGCAATCGCATTCGTACGCGCGCGCGGTCTGAAGCATCTGACGCAAGGGCGCCTGCCCGCTGGAGAACCAACCCGGCGGGCCCGCTTCAACCGAGCAGGTTGCGCCACTTGCCGGCGTTGTGTACCTCCTGGTAGCCGTTCTTCTTCAGCAGCATCCTGGCCATGCCGCTTCGGGTGCCGCTGGCGCAGCACAGCACCACAGGCACCGTCTTCGGGATCTCCTGGAGACGGGCGCCCAGTTCCTGAAGCGGAATGTTGAGCGAGCCCGGGGCGTTGCCGCTGGCGAACTCTGCGGGTGAGCGCACGTCGATCAGAACCGCCCCTTGTGCCTTGAGCGCGGGAAGCATCGACTTGACCCGCTGCGCACTCCACCACTTGTAGCCAAACCACAAGACCAGCAACGCAAGCGGCCAATACTGTTGCACCAAGCCGTTGATTTCCATATCGACCTTCCTGTTGTCCTCGCTTTGATCCGGCGCGGTTTGCGCAGTGGGTGAATGGTACACCGGGGAGTATCAAGCTGTTTGATTCCTTGACTCTGCTGCACACTTGACTCGCTTTTCTTTTGGTTTGGCTGGCCAGCAGATTGGGGTATGCCGTATGGCTGGTTCCCTGTGTCGTGGGCTCCATGTGGCGGGCCCGCTGGCGGGGGCGTGGTGCGCCAATCTTTGGATGGTGAGTCCCCGTTTTCAGATTGTTCCGGGAGCGCAAGGCAGCGTGAGGACGCCGCTTGGCCAGGAGCTGCCGGCCACCATGGCCCCATGCAGCGGGGTGAATCTGTGTCGGGGCGTTGCCGCGATGCGGGTGCCGAGTGCCTGCAGGGCGGGTAAACCCTGATGGGAATCTGGCGCTATATGGTTATAAACGATAAACAGTTGTGCGGTTGCTGGTGATCATGTCGATGACCTCCGCGCAGTTTTTTCGCTATCAGAATGGAGATGGGTATGCGCATGTTGAAACTCAAGTTGGCTTCTCTCGCCCTGGTCGCCACGACCAGCATGGGCGCCTTTGCACAGGAAGTCACCTTGCGTCTGCATCAGTTTCTTCCACCGCAGGGCACCGTGCCATCCAATGCGTTGACGCCATGGGCCAAGAAGATCGAAGATGACTCCAAGGGCCGCATCAAGGTGCAGTTGTACAGCTCGATGCAACTGGGCGGCACCCCGCCTCAGCTGTTTGATCAGGCGCGCGATGGCGTGGTCGATATCGTGTGGACCCTGCCGGGCTACACGCCTGGCCGCTTCCCCAAGTCCGAGGTGTTCGAGCTGCCCTTCATGGTTGGCCTGTCGGCCGAGAAGACCTCGCGCGCGCTGTGGGACTACGTCCAGAAAAACGCCATGGACGAGTACAAGGACGTGCACGTGCTGGCGCTGCACACGCATGGCCCTGGCTTCTTCCACACCAAGCAACCGATCACCAGCATCGACAGCCTGCGCGGCATGAAGATCCGTGGCGGGACGCGGGTGGTCAACAGCATGTTGACCAAACTCGGGGCCACGCCCGTGGGCATGCCCGTGCCGGCTGTGACCGAAGCGCTGTCCAAGGGCGTGCTTGATGGAACGACCATTCCCTGGGAAGTGGTGCCCGCTCTCAAGGTGCAGGAACTGGTGAAGTACCACACTTCCTTTGCCGGCAAACGCGCGCTCTACGTGACCACATTTGTCGTCGCCATGAACAAGCGCGCCTACAACAACCTGCCTGACGATCTGAAAAAAGTGATCGACGACAACTCGGGTGCGGAATTCAGCGCGCTGATTGCCCGCACGCAAGACGTGGGTGACGGCGTGGGCCGTGGTCTGGCCGAGAAGAACGGCAACACCATCACCGTGCTCAGCGAAGCCGAAACCAAGCGCTGGCAAGAGATGGCGGCGTCTGTGGAGGCCGAATGGGTCAAAGACATGAAGGCCAAGGGCATCGGCGGGGCCAAGCTGGTTGAAGAAGCCAAGGCACTGGTGGCCAAGTACGACAAATAAGCAAGCGTGTTGATCCCCAGGGCGCCCCCGAGGCGTCCCGGGCTCCCTGACCCCTGCGGTGCCGAGCGCTGCAGGGGTTCTTTTTATTGGGCCGTCGTAGTCCGCTTCCTACAGCCAGCAGCGGCTTCGTCGGACGCCATGCGGACGCGGCGCCAGTCAATATTCGGTTCATGTCATTGCTTGCCGACTTCAGCCGCTTTGCCCGCCGGGGCAACCTCGTCGACCTTGCCGTGGGTTTCACCGTGGGGGCGGCGTTCAGCACCATCGCCAAGAGCCTGGTGAACGACGTGTTGATGCCTCCGGTGGGATTGCTCTTGGGACGCACCGATTTCAGCGATTTTTTCTGGGTCATGAAAGCCGGAGCGAAAGCGCCCGGGCCATACGTGAACCTGGCCGATGCACAAGCGGCGGGCGCGGTCACGCTCAACTACGGCGTGTTCATCAACAGCCTGGTGGCGTTTGTCATTGTGGCGCTCGCGATGTTTTTTGTGGTGCGGCTGATGCAACGGGCCGAGAAGCGGTTGGAGGACATGATCGAGGACCCCTCCGGTGCCCCGGCCGATCCGACGGAGAAGATGTGTCCGCACTGCCGCTCCACGATTGCGTATCGGGCCACGCGATGTCCCCATTGCACCTCCCACCTGACAAAGGATGGGGCTGCGAACAAGCCCGACCAACCCTCAGCGGCGACCGCTGTCGCTTGAAAAAAGGAGAATCTGATGCGTACCTTCATTCAACGCCCCTTGACGTCTTTGGCGCTGGCCCTGTCCTGCGCCTTGCCTGCGGCCCTGGCCATGGCCGAGACCACGGCGACGTCGGCCATTGATGCCCAGTACGAGCGAGACCGCCAGGCCTGTATGGCGCAGCCCGGTAGCGAGGTTTCGCGGCAAGCCTGTTTGCGGGAGGCGGGCGCGGCGCGGCAGGCGGCCAGGCGTGGAAACACCCCGGTTGATCCCTCTCCGGCCGAGTTGCAGCGCAACGCACTGGCCCGGTGCGAAGTTCACACCAACCCGGTGGATCACGATGCATGCGTGCGCATGGTGAAGGGCGAGGGCGCCACCCAAGGCAGTGTGCAAGAGGGCGGGGTGATCCGCCAGACGATCACGGTGTTGGACCCCGATACGCCGGCGCCGCAACAGTAAGTCGGTCGGCGCCGAGCCGCGAAGCCTTGGGTTCCAATTGGTCTGGCTTGGCTTGGGGCCGGTCCACGCATGGCCCCCTGTCGGTCGCGCGACCCAATGCGCCCCACACTGCGTCGTGCGGACTGAGCCCAAGGGGCTGTGCCATGGGTTAGAGCCTTCCGCGGTGTCGCTTGGCGCCCGGCGCATCACCGATATCCGGAGCAGGCGGGGCCTAAATCGCGAACTGCACCGGATTTGGCGCCTTCTTGGCGGGTTCGGAGGTCGCCGTATTTTCTTATGCTGGAAGGGTCCAATCAACCAGGGCCCGACGCATGACCACCGCTTTGCACGACGCCAACGAGCGCGCCAATCTCACCGGCAGCAACAAGTTTGAATTGCTGTTGTTTCGCCTGGGCGAGGCGCGGGGCACCGAGCGCCGCGAGCTGTTCGGCATCAATGTGTTCAAGGTGCGCGAGATCCTGGTGATGCCCAAGATCACGACCATCGCCAATGCGCCGCCCCATGTGTTGGGGGTGGCCAATATTCGGGGGCAGATCATCCCGGTGATTGATTTGCCGGCCGTGGTGGGTTGCGAACCCAAGCGCGGGTTGACCATTCTGATGGTGACCGAATACGCGCGAACCACCCAGGCCTTCGCGGTGGAAGAGGTGGACGAGATCGTGCGCCTGGAGTGGACCGATGTGCTGGCCGCCGAAGGCAACGGCGGCTCGCTGGTCACCAGCATCGCCAAGCTGGATGGCGATGTTGAGAAGACGCGTCTGGCGCAGGTGCTGGACGTGGAGCAGATACTGCGCAATGTGATGCCCACCACCGAGGAGGAGATCACGCCTGAAACGGTTGGCTCGGCGGTGAGTTTGCCCAGCGGGGCGATCATTCTGGCGGCCGATGATTCGCCGGTGGCCCGCATGATGATTGAGCAAGGGCTGCACGCCATGGGCACCGAATACATCATGACCAAGACCGGCCAGGAAGCCTGGGACCGCCTGCAGGCGATTGATGAGGAGGCGAAGGCGCAGGGCAAGTCGGCACAGGACAAGGTGGCCTTGGTGCTCACCGATCTGGAAATGCCGGTGATGGATGGCTTCACGCTCACGCGCAACATCAAACAGGATCAGCGCTTCAAGTCGATTCCGGTGGTGATTCATTCTTCCTTGACCGGCACGGCCAACGAGGCCCACGTGAACTCGGTGGGCGCCGACGCCTATGTGGCCAAGTTCGTGGCCACCGAACTGGCGGCCACGATACGGCAAGTCCTGCGGCACTGAGGCTGCCGGGCGACGCCCGCGTCACAGCGGGTGTCTGACGCCGGCCGGGGGGCGATGGGCTTTATTGCGCGGCGGTGGTGGCGGGCAGATCGCTCATGGCCACCGTGTCGACCAGCAGGCCATCTTCGGCCGCCTTGAGGGCCAGGTTGGCTTCATAGAAGCGGTCTGACTTGAGGAGCGTCTCCGCCGCGTTCAGGTGGCGTCGGGTGGCGTCCACCGGCATGAGCACGCGAGAGAACGAAGCGTCGACCTCGGCCAGGCGCAGTTCGTCTTGCGCCATTTCGGGTTGGCCTTTCTTCAGGTGTTCGTTGGCCTTGCCGATGTGTTGCCGTTTGGCGGGTGTGTCGATGAAGTTGTCCGCGACCACAATCTGCCCGTCGATGGGCAGCAGGTCGTCTTTCACCTGGGCAGTCTCCTTGGCCGCGGCCTTGTCCACCGCGTTGAGCGACTGATTTGCCTGCGCGACGAAGTTGGTTGCGTTCTGTGTGTCTCCTTCAAAAATCGCGATGCGAGCCATGCGGATGTCTCGCATGGTGTTGAAACCGTCTTCCGAGAGTTTCATGGCCAGCCGCTCCGGGTTGGCGCGTTTGGCGGCCTTGGTCATCGGTGCCGTGGCTTTGACCGAGGTGACAGGTGCTGTGGTGCTGCTGCTGGCTGCCTGCGAGAACGACGGGAAGGCCAGGGCCGAGGCGCTCAGCGCCATGGCCATCATCAAGGGAGAGGGGCGAAGGGTTTTCGTGAACATGATGTTTTACCTTTTCAGCGGTGCCTTCGAGAAAACGATCCCTGTGGTCGGGGAGCGCGGTACGGGTCGTACGGCCTGCGAACCGCCCTTGCGGTTCACTGGGGTCTGGCGTTCATTGACACCTTGGGGAACGCCACGCCTGCAGTGTTCGCCCGTTGGATTAGTGGGTTCTTAAGCAGGGTTGGCCCGTGGGGCGCGGCTGGCGAGCGCGCCTGCGCTGCGTTGGCAACACCACGCCAGTGTGCTTGTCCCACAAATAACCTGCATATCAAACCTCGCCTTCACACCCATGGCTGCGTTGCAAATCCTCGCGGTAGCACGAGCTGTCACTGCGGTTTGCGCCTTGCCCTGGGCGCGGATCCATCGGCTTCATTTCATGCAACTATTTGCGCGACAGCACACTAGAGTCGGTAGCCGGGCGTCCCGACCTGAATGTCTGTGGGGGCGCGTTTGCCCAAGCCGTACTGACCGGTCTTCAGCATTGCTTTGCCCGCGATCAGTCCGAGCACCAGCAAGAACCGTTTGCGCGCGGCGAAACCGCTGTGGCGCCGGGCATGCAGCGCCGCCGCGCGGGCCATGTCGCGCGGGAAGCTGAGGTACCAGTAGTTCACTGCCAGACTGGGCCCTGGGCTTGAGAACACCTGATGCCACATGCCTGCGGGCACATACAGCAGCTGACCGGGTTCGGTGACGCACTCAAAGCCGCGCGCCTGCGCGCGCTGGTTGGCAAACCGGTCGGGCTGCGAAGGGTGAAACCCGGGGCGATGCTGTTGTGTCCGGTGGTGCCATTGAGCAGGCGCTGCGTCTGGTGGTGCGGGAAAAGCAGCCAGCGCTTGCTGCCCACCACGGCGCCGTTGAGGTTGTCGTATTCGTCGTAGTGCAAGCCGCTGCATTGGCCGCCGGGGCCGAACCAGAGGTTGCATTCCGTGAGGTCTTCTTCTGGCCAGTAGGGCGGCGGGCGCAAGTCTTCGGCCAGCTCGGGCAAGTGGGCCGGCCAGCTGTTGCGACCCAGGAGGGCGCCGATCCCATTGCCGCGCGTGACCAGCCCTTGAGTCAGGTACCACGCAGGCGGCTCTTCTGAAAACAGGCGTTCGACGAGTTCGCCAAATGTCACTTCCCGGTACGCCTCGTGGTAGTTGTCGGCGTCCACGCTGCTGGCCTGAAGATCGCGCACAAAGGCCGGTCGATGACCTGACAGGGATTTGAGCCGGGCGGGACGTGCCCAGCGTGTCATGGCCGGCCACGCCTTGGCGCCGTCGCCGATGATCACCGGCCGCCTGGGGCGTCGGTAGAGCGTCTCGAAGGCGTGTGGTGTCAGTCCGTAGACCACATCCACCGGTCGCAGTGGCGGGTCGAAAAAGGGCGCGAACCGTTCAGAAAAGTCGCTTTGTTTTTCAGCTTGCATTGTTCACGCCTTGGAGCGGAGAACCCCCTGTCGCTGTCCATACCCAGTGGTCACCGATCGTTCGCAGAATTTAGCACGCCGCTGTGCCCGGCCGTTGGGATTGGTCGTTGGGGTTGGCTGGCATGGCGCGCCGACTGCGTTTCGTGGCGTGCGTGGGGGGATTCGGGCAATGCTGAAAGCGCCGAGGCACCATCCCAAGGCACCACGGACTCAGGTACCGACCTGCCGGACACTTCCGGGCACCTTCTCAGCGTGTCGTCTCCGTCGTGGTCGTTTGAATGACCAGCACCCAGTCGTCTTCCTCCGCCGCGTTTTTCCCGGGCGGGGTGAAGGTGGTCTGTCGCCAACCGTTGTTGGCTGGCCAAGGCACCGCACGGGTCTGGCCGTTGACGGGATCAAACCAGAAGGCCTTGGCGGGTTTGCCCGTTTGGCCCAGCCGGGGCGGTTGTTTCAGCTGGGTCAGATCGACCTGGAATGGCCCGGCATCGATGGTGTAGCCCACCAGCGTATCACCGGTCAGCGACACCGCCGCCGCAACGGGGCCATGGCCGCCGCCGGTGGTCGGGCGAAGGCGTTGCAGCCAGCGCTTCCAGCGCGGCAGCGGCGCGGGACCGAGGGGCTTCATCTGGTGCCAGGGCAGGGTGAGCAGCAGGGCCTTGGCGAGGGCCAACTGCGATGCGCCCGGCAGGTGCATGGACTGGCGCCAGGGAATGCTGCCCCAGTTGCCGCCACTGGGTGAGTTGCCAAACGGGTCTTGCTCGCGGTTGACTTGCCACACGCCGTTGGCGCCGTAGGTGTGACCGGCGCAGCCGCTGTTGAGCAGGTGGGCCCAGAAGGCCTGGCGCGCGTCGGCGGTGGTGACTTCGGGGTTGATGGCGAGGGCTTCGTAGCGTGACTCGCCGCTGATGACGGGCATGAGCGGTGGGGTGTGCCAGCCCGCGAGGGCTTGTGCTGCGTGGGACGCGGTGGGCGAGCCGTGACCGGTTTGTTGCATGTCGAAATCGAGCAGGCTCGGGTCGTCCACACAATCGCGGGCGCTTTGCTGGGGGTGGGTGGTGATGAGCCGCCCGAAGCCGTTGAGGCGGCGCATGTGGCGAATCACTTCGGACCAGGCCTGTTTGAGCAGGGCCGCCTCGGCGGCGCGGTTTTCCGAGAGGTACCAGGGCATCATCTGTTCGCCTGCGGCGACCCACACCACCGGATACGCGCCCCACCTTGCCATCACATGGCGCCAGTGGTGCTTCATCTTCTCTGTGCCCAACCACGGCAGGTAGTAGCCCCAGGTCCCCAAAATGCACGGACACAGGCCACGCTCCACCAGGTGGGCGATGCGCGCATCGGCCTCGTCGAAGAATGCGGGGTTGATGGAGGTGAAATCGGCCGTCCAGGGGAAGCCGGAGACGCTGGCGCCCCGGGTGTCGAAGGCGGGCATGTCGGGGTAGAGCCCCGCCACCAGTTGCACCACGGTGAAGCCCTTGGCCTGGCGGTCCTCGGCCAGCGTGGTGAAATCACTTGGCCAGCTCAGGCGCTGTGTGAGACCGAGCCACCAGGTGTCGCCCAGCCAGAAGAAAGGGGTGCCGTCTTCGTGGCTGAAGTGCCGCTTGTCTGGCGCCACGGTGGGCGCGCCATGGCGCAGCAAGGGGTTGTCGCCGTCGTAGGCAACGACCTGGATGGTGCCTTGCGGAAGGTGCAGGCCGGGGTTGTCGGTGTCGCTGCAGTCGGTGGTGTAAGGGTGGGTGCCCAGGCTTGCCGAGGCATAGCGCACCTTCCAGACCTCGCCCCCGGCCCAGAACGCCGGCACGGTGCGCTGGGCGCCGTTGGGCTGGGTGAAGCACACGTCCAGCACCACATCCAGCGCCGGGTTCCCATAGCGCCGGGCAGACTGGAATTCGACCTCGATCACCTGGCGCGCAGGCACGGCTGGGGTGGTCATGGCGGCAGGCTCAGGGTTGCACCTGGGTGATGGCAGCCAGGTGGGGCAGTCCCGCTTCGGCCGCGATGGTGAAGGTTTTCCCCGCCCGGTCCTTGAACACCAGGATGGGGGTCGCGCGGATGCGCGTACTGGCTCCAGGGTGCGCGAAGTCTCGATGATCCTCTTCGTGGCCTCCGGGTTGGGTGGGGTTGGCAGCGATCTGGGGTCCAGCGGGGTATCCAGTTGGCTGGCCATGGCCGCAGACGGGTCGTCTTGTGAAAGGATGTGTGCTGCCACGAGGTGGTCGTTGTCGTTGCGCGTGGCCATCGCAGCGCACCTGCAGGCCCGCCTGTTCATAGGGCCGGGCGCTTCCCGCACGTCGGCGCACACGGTGCACGAGTCGGCCGAATAGGTCAGGTAGACCACGCCCTTGCGCTGGGCGTCCGATGGACCGGTGGCCACCCAGGCGCCGCCCTCTTCCAGGGCCTCCCAGAGCTTGGGTCGACGCTCGTGCACCGGGTAGGCCGCGGCGCGCAATTGCGCGGTGGTCAGGCTCTCACCTTTGGTGCTGCGAACATCGCCCTGGATGTAGACGTCTTCCTGGCCATCGAGCGTGTAGACCACAAAAGGCACACCACGCGAATTCGGCCGCTTCAGCAGCCAACCCGTGAGTCCTGGCGCGCCGCCTTCGAACACATTGCCCACCAGGTAGCCTTTGTCCACCAGCGATTGAATGCTCTTGGGAAAACGGACACCCGCCAGGCGGCCTGGCACCGACGTGAACGCTGCGTCCAGTGGAAGGTCGGGCGTCGGGGGCTTGGTGGTCGACTGCGCCGTGGTGGAGGCGTTGGAGATGTTGCTGGATGCCCAGGTCAGGGCGGACGCGCTCAGGGCCATGAAGGCAAAGGTCAGGCGGGCGATTCGTGCGGGTTGGGGTCGGGTCATGTCTTTCTTGAGGTTGATGTTGAGGGTGAGGTGGAGGGTCGGTATCTTGCGGGGCAGGTCGCCGGGGTGTCGCCTTGGGTGGAAATGGCCCCTATTGTCTTCATTCGTTTGGTCACAGGGCGGGGCGGTCTGATCGGGCCCAGCTGGCTGCAGGGTGCTGCTTTTGGTGGGGCTGCGTGGGGTCGTGCGCGCTTTTCTAGAATCCAGTCAAGAATCGGCCTGGCGGCTTTGCAAACGAGCACGCCAAAGCGCGCAGCAAGAACGAGAACACAACCGAGAGCGGAGGATTTTTCATGCTGGTACCCGAGTTCTGGGCAGAGGCCTCGCGACGCAAACCACGGCAGGGCCGCAGCGGCAAGCAGGTGACCGTGCGCCGCTTCGGCTGGTCCAACGCATCGCAGGCCGAGGCCCAGGCCATGGCCGAGCAGCGCGCGCAAGACGCTTTGCAGCGCATCGCGTCTGGCGAGGCCATCAACCGGCGGGAGCCCCGCGCCGCCTACAACGGCGCCGACGGGGTGCCGATCCGGGAAGAGGTGTTGTCCCGCCATGGCAACGATCTGGTCGTCACCCGCAACAGCTACGGCGCGCATTGCCTGAATTCAACCAACGCCCTGTTTGCCGACGTGGACCTCGACCCGCGGCCGCCTTCCTCGTTGGGCTGGGCGCTGTTGGCGGCGCTGGTGCTGGTGGGCGGTGCGGCTGCGTGGGTGTTGTCCAGCAAACTGGTGGTTGCCTTGGCGGCGGCGGTGGCCGCTCTGTTGGCGGGGCCGCTGGCACGCCTTGCGTGGCGGCTGGCGGGTCAGGGTGGCCGGGCGCCGGAGGCGAAGGCGCTGGGAAGGGTGCAGGCGTTTGTGGCACAGCACCCCGACTGGGGCATTCGCGCCTACCGCACGCCCATGGGCCTGCGCCTGCTGGCGGTGCACCGCCCCTTTGCGCCGGAAGAAGAGGCCGTGCAGTCCTTCTTCAAGGCCATGGACACCGACCCGCTCTATGTGCGCATGTGCCAACACCAGCGTTGCTTTCGCGCGCGCTTGACACCCAAGCCCTGGCGCATGGGCATGGCGCAACACATCGTGCCCCGGCGCGGCACCTGGCCGGTGACCGATGCCGACACCCTGCGCCGCCGCGAGGCGTGGGTCAGCGCCTACGAGCAAAAGGCCAAGGGTTTCGCGGCCTGTCACTACCTGGCGTCGTATGGCCGAGCCACCGCGCACATCGATCTGGATCCTGTGGTACGCCTGCATGACGACGCCTGTCAGGCCATGCACACCGCGTTGCCACTGGCTTGACGGCGGCCCCCCTGGGCTGGCCCCGGGTTGCGCGCTTCAGGGCGCGGCAACCACCACCAACGCCAACTGCTCTTCGAATTCACCATCGCCTGTTTCGTGAAAGCTGGCCAGCAGCAGTTGCCTGTCACCCTGTTGCCACATGCAGCGCTTGGTGAAGCCTTGCCAGTAGCGCTCTCCGCCTTTCGGAATGGGCAGCGATTTGCCCAAGGCCGCCTCCAGGGTCTGGCAAGACTGCGCAGCGATGCGCTCGAACACCTCGTCGCGCTGGTCCGACAGAAACTCGAAACTGCCCCATTGCTCTTCGCTCACGTAGCTTTGCGCCAGCGATGTGAAGCCACCCAGGGAGATGTTTTCCTGTTCGTCTTCGTCCAGGCCGTTGAGGTCGTAGGCGTCGCGCCGCTCGTGGAACACGAGCGAATACGGCGCAAACCGGCGTGCGGGTGCCCCCAGCAAGCGCTTGGCTTCGGCCACCAGGGCGTCGCCAGTCAGCGCTGCCAGGTCTTCAGGCTGCGGCTCCAGAGTGGGCGTGAAATCCAGGGGGTGGCGCTGTGGCGGGCTGGTCCAGAGCGTTTTGTCGCCGGCGTGCAGTGTCAACACGGGCAATTTGCCCGCCGGGCCGGGCCCCTGTGTGAGTCGAAACACCGTTTGACCCGCGTCGTTTTTCCATTCGATGGCCTGTCCGGCGTGCGACCAGACCCGCAAGCCACCTTGGATGGCCTGTAGGCGTTGGGGGCCCACTTGCCACGGTTCCCGACGCGGACCCGCGCTCACCCATTCGCCTTGGGCGTTCAGCAGCCCCCACACCCCATTCTTGCGCGCCACCGTGGCACCCTTGGTGGGGAAATCGGCCACCCAGCCAAAACGCTGGGCAATGGCCGCTTTGCCGCTGGTGTCGACGAAGCTGTGGTCGCGCCGCTCGGCGCGGATCAACCCCTGGCGCACCACGCGTCCATAGTCACCAGGCGCAATGACCTCCTGCCCCTTGAGGTTGATGTAGCCAGGGGTGTAGCGGCGCCGGAACACAGCGAGTCCCGGGTCTTGAAATGGGTCGATGTCGTCGAGGCTGGGCTTGAGCACCCAGTTGCCCTGCGCATCCATCAACCCCCACCGCTCATCCACCTCCACCGGCACCACATCGAAGTTGCCAAAGTCGAGCGGCATGCCTTTGTCCAGGCGAACCCGCGTCTTGCCTTGGCCGTCGATGAAGGACCACTGGCCACTCGCATCGAGGGCGCGGGCCATGCCGTTGCGGGCAAAGGGGCCAATGCGCTGGTATCGGTGTGGCACCACCAGCGCACCGCTGGTGTCGATCACACCCCACTTTTTCGATTTGTCGCGCACCGCGGCATACCCGTGGTAGAAGGGCAAAACCTCGGGCCAGGTGGGTTGGATGCGCACTTTCAGATCGCCGCCGATGAAGCCCCAAAGGCCGTCCTTTTGCACGCGGCCCAGATGGTCTTCGTCTGAGAAGCTGCGCGCAGCCTCAAATACCGGGGGGTGCGCCCACTGGCCTTGTGCGTCGAGATAGCCCCAGCGCCCGTCCAGCGCCTGCGCAGGCGTGGGAACCACGCGGCCCTGGCGCACCCGGTAGTTGAAAACCGACTTCAGGTCGTCGCGAAGGACGCGGTGGTCGGGCGACACCAACAACCAGCGGCCTTGGTCTTTGCCCTGGACGGACAACGGTATCCACAGGGCGGTGGGGATGGCCGAGGTGGGGTCCGTGCCGGGGTTCTTTGGCGTCTGGGGCGCGCCGCTGCCGGAAGCCGCATGGACGGCGACAGCGCACCAGACCAGACCGCTCCAGATCAGGCTGCGCGGCAAGAAAGAAAAAAACGGATGAGAAAGCTTCATTGGCAAAGAGGCTCGAAGGAAAGACAAACAGGGAAGGCGATGACTCGTGGCGGCGGCCTGCAAAGCAAAAGCAAAAGCAAAAGCAAGGGCAAGGGCAAGGGCAAGGGCGTGGGGCGTGGGGCGTGGGGCCCAGGGGCGGTACCGCCGGCCATGATCTCGTGGCCCGCATCGCAGCCAGGCAGCGGAAGATTTTAGTGCCAAAGAACTACTGCCTCGGTCGTGGGCGCGGTGGCTGCCAATGGCGGTGAACCCAGCTCTTTTTGCCCCGTGGGGCGGGGCAGATCACCCAAGGCGTGTCATGGCGTTCAACATGGGCAAGGGCCGTGAGGTGTGCGAGGCGGCAGAGTTGAAAAATGACTGAGCAGTGGGCGAGGCAAGGCCGACACTGTGTCGATGCGCGATGCGCCTGGGTTTCGAATGTTCCGCTCAGTACCGACTCCAGCATTGGGGCATCGGCTGCTCAACACAGTGTCCGCAAGCCGCGGTGTTCGTGCCGGAAAACCGGTTGGGTTTGGCGCAGTCGGCAAAACAGGCCTTGCTCTCTCGATACGCGGCCACCTTGGCTTCGCAACTTGCCTTGCTTGTGGCTGCGGCACCCCGGTTGGGCGGTGGTTGGGGGGCGCTGACTGAGATCTCGGACAACTCTGGTGGGGTGGGCGCCTCCCCAGCTTGCAGCGTCTTCGGGTTGGGCTTGAAGGCATTGGCCAGATTTGGCTTGGGAACGACGACTTCCTTCACGACCTTCGGGTCGGTGGAAACCGGCCGATCGCCAAAGTGAACCACCCCCTTGCTGTCTTTCCAGCTGTAGACCTCGGCAAGCGCGTCGCTGGCGCTTCCGAAGGCCAGGCAGAGTGCAAGCGTCAGATAAATCCAGTGAGAAACGCGCATGTTGGGAATCGAAAAGCGTCGGGGAGCAGACCGTGGGAGTTTGACCTGGAAATTTCCAAGCCAGCTACCCTTAGCGATCACCTTGAGGGCTGGATCTGCCTCGAGCCTTGGCCAAACCAGTTTGCATGGGGTGAAAGCATGCTGCTTCTTGTCAAAAACCCGTGAAGGCATTGCCCGTGCGAACCGAGGTTGCCGCTGTTTTTAGGTGGTCAGGGCCTATAGGTTTTGTGATTCAAATCACTTGGGGATTCGTTGCCGAAAAGCTTCGCCCACGCGGGTCACAGATCGTTTGATCGACCGGATACTGTTCCGGAGATCCAGGAAGGGCAGCAGTCAGGCAACGGGACCGAGCAAACGCCGTCAGGGCAATTTGCACGCGCCTAGGGCCTGATTCCACCCCGTTCCCTTCGGGTTGCGGAAAAAAGGGGCCATGCGCGGCGTTGCAAACGCCTGACCGGAGCGACACCCCCGCTGCGTTTTCCACCTTGCGCGTGGCATTTTTTTGATCTGCAACGCAGCTTGGAAAGAGGGTGTTGACAGGCCCTGGTGTGTGAGGCCGCAGGGTGGGTGCCTTGAACCGAGTTTCATGGAAGCCGGGCGCTGGCACGCGTCGTGCATGTGCTGGTTGGCTTCAAGGTTGTGCGACGTGAGAAGCCGAATTCGCAGGGCAAGTGCCAATGGGTCATGGCCAATGGGCAGTGAGCTGTGAGCAGTGAGCAGTGGAATGGGTGTGGGGCTGTGAACCAGCGATGTGCCCATCGACCCGACCCTGCATGGCGCAGAGCAACAAAAGCATATGAAATCAGCAAGTTCCACCTTCGACCAGGCATGCACCGAACTCAGAGAATTCGCTGCGCTGGTCGGGTGCATCCACGACCACATTGACTCTCTTAACCAAGAGGCGGCCGAGCAACTCGATGCGCTATCTTTGACAAGAAGCGAACCCTTGCTTCGCTTGCTTTCTTGCGCACACAACACGGGGGGGGATGTGCTCGACAGCGTCAATGCGTGCCTGGCTGAAATGCGCGCCAATGCCTGGTCGGAGGAAGAAAAGACCGGCGCCATGTCGGCGCTGAATGACCTGCTGATCGCGGTTTCTTCGGCGGTAAAAATGTGCCAGCAATTGAACTACATGAGTGTGGGCGTCACGCATGCCATCCCCGACTTCACCTGCCTGTTGATCCGGGTGGAAGAGATCGGCCGCAGCCTGGCTTTGTTGAGGCGAAGCCCTGCCTGATTCAGTCGTCGCAACGCTCGCTGGTCAGGAAGCCATGCCAGCGCCCCACTTTCCGGAACCTGCCGCGCCGAATCAAGGTCGCCATGCTGCGCGCGATCGTCTCTCTTCTGGAGCCCAGCAAGTTGGCCAGATCGGCGTGGCTGGGAATGCGGAACGCTGAGTTCCCTTCCTCGATGGCGATCAACTGCAGGGCATTGCAGAGTCTCTCAAGGTGGCTTTCTTCCCGCAAGACGCTGGACCACTCCATGATGCAGCCCATTCTGATGCCCGCATGGTGTAAGAGGCTGTCTTGCACAGCGCTGTGGCGCGCAGCATATTCATTGAGCAGCGTCAGATCCAGCTCGCACAAGCGCGAGGGCAGCGTCGCGACAAAGGTGAGTTGAGACGGCAGGTGAAACGCACCAGGCAGGCCGATCAGGCGACCTCGCCCGAGCAACACGATCGCGTTGCTGCCGTTTTGTCGGTTGGTGCGCATGCCTTTCATCAGGCCCATCTTGATGACCCCGATTTTGGTCACGCGGTTGCCTTGCACCTCGATCGTCTCACCCACGTCAACCGTGCGTTCGGTGACCTTGCTCTTGAGCAGGTTGCTGCTGGGGATGGGAAGGGAATAGAACATACAGCGCTCGCGCGTGGCGCACAGCTCGCAGGCGGTGGACGGTTCTTCGCCACTCGCAACTTCCATCTTCATGGGCATAGACCTGAAACTTTATCAATGTGGTGCGTTGCTCCCTTCGGTCATTCATTGCCCCTGTTGCCGTGGGCTCAACCAATCATGCTAGCCCGTATTCCATTGTCAAAACAAGCAGCCCATCAATCTTTTGTGCGCTGGATCACTCGGGATGCATTCTTTGTTTCAGCGGCCATCCAGAAGACGATGATTCAAGAAAAGGGGGTATCAAGGGTTGTGAACGATGCCATGAAACAAGCGAAATACGCAGCGCAGGAAGACCTTCGCAAAAAGGACATTGCTTTGATTGAAGCCGCGCCAAAGCTGGTTGATCTGAGCTCCTGGCTGGGGATTCTGGAAAAGATCGTCGAAGAGAGCAGCAACATGGTGGTCATCACAGACCATCAAAAGCGCGTCATCTGGGTCAACCAGACCTATACGCAGGTCACCGGTTGGGCGCTGGAAGACATCAAGGGCAGCCCAGCGGGCAAGCACACCCATGGCGTTCTGACCGACAAGAACACCACGGCGCTGCTCCGAAGCGCTTTGCGGGAAGGCAAATCCGTCGCGGGTGTCGAGTTGGTGAATTACCGCAAGAGCGGTGAGCCCTACACGGTCTTGCTGAACATCGAACCCGTTCGCGATGCCGAGCGGGAGATCGTGGCCTACTTCTCGATTCAGAGCGACATCACGGAAAAGCGCCAACTGGAGAAAGCCAACGGGCAGCTGCAATTCCATTTGCAGGCGGCACAGAGCCTCCTCAAACTGGGCATTGTCCGCTTTTATCGGGAAGCGCAAATGCTTCACTGGTCTTCGGAGGTCAACGAGATCTTCGGGCTTGACCCCTCAACCAGGAGCGGCACGCTGCGCGACCTGATGGCCTTCCTTGTCGCCAGCCGCACGGACCTGTTGCGCAAAGAGATCAGCGAGAGCTTCGCCACAGGCAAGGAGTTTGACCATGAGATGGTCGTCACCACCGCGCAGGGACAACGGAAGTGGGTGCGGTTTTGTGGCGCGCCCGAGCCCGAGCAGGATGGCTGGCGAAGCCCGGACACCTGGACCATCCAGGACGTATCGATCTACAAGGAGCTCATTGAGCAAAAGCGCCTGAACAACGAGCGGCTGCATGAGATGGTCTCGGAGCGGACGAAGCGCCTGGAGGAGGCCAACCTGTCGCTCGAAGCCTTCTCCCACGCGCTCTCGCACGATCTTAAAAAGCCGATCCGACACATGGTGAGCTATTCCGAGATCGTGAAAGACGCCATCACTTCGGGCGACAAAGCCTCGGCGCTGGCCTACTGCGGCAACATCATTGCCGCGGGCAAGCGCCTCACCTCATTGGTCGACGGAATGCTGGCGTTCTCTCGCCTGGGAAGGAATGGCCTCAACTGCCGCACGCTGGACATGCGGCAGCTGGTGACCGACTGCCTCACCGAAACCGCGGTGTCTTTTCCCCAGCAAGCCTATGTGGCCTCGGGCGTTGAAGACCTCCCGTCCATCTGGGCCGACCCAGCCCTGATGCATGAAGTCTGGTCCAACCTGATCGACAACGCCTTCAAGTACTCCAGCATGCGCGCCATCACCCATTTGCAGTTCGCCTGCACCGAGACGCCTGCCGGGTGGACCCTGTCCTTGCGCGACAACGGTCGGGGGATCGACCCGGCGAATGCCGAGATGGTCTTCGAGATGTTCTTTCGGGCCTCACACAACGACCCCGTTGGGGGCGATGGGATTGGGCTGGCCATGTGCAAACGCATTGTCGAGTCTCACGGCGGGCGCACCTGGGCCACCTCGGCGGGCGACGAAGGAACCACCTTCTTCGTCTACCTGCCCCGCACCACCCCCACGCTCACCCCCACCCTCACCTCTGGGGTTGACGCGCCATGAGTGCTTCGCGGGCACGCACTTCAGACATCCAACAACCGACCCGGAGAAAGAAGCGCGTCCGGTCATTTGCTCGTCTTGCTCTGCACGCCTGGGCGCCTGCCTTGAGGCACTACGGGCTTTGGGGGTGAGGTGCTCACCTGCCCACCAGGCGGCCTGATTTCGGGAAGGGGTTGCGCCCTGAAGGCTTCGCGATTGGACCAATGGGCATGGATGTTTGGCCGCCGAGGCGGCATCGAATGCCCCAGATCTGAAACTCAGGTCCCAAGCTTGACGAATCCCGGCCCCTCTTTTTGCGCAGAGGCCCCGAAGCACGTGCCCACCATGGCCAGGTACTCTTCAGCGCTGCTTTGAATGCCTCGAAGCAGGTCGGCTTCGGTGAAATAGACATAAGCAGGCGAATTCCCCCCAGGGGCGCCACCGGGCGAAGCGTTTTTGTCTTCTTGGGCCGTGGGTGTTTGATGGTTGATATCGTAGCCGTCGGTGCATGCCGCGAGGCTGTTGCTGAAATCGTACTCAGTGCCAGCGTGTGAAGGTCGGTTCGACCCCAGGGTCATCCGCTTGCTGGTGTTGGTCAACACCTCTGCGGCCAATGGATGGCCGTTTTTCGCAGACTGGCGCAGCCATTCGAGCGCCTTTTCCGTGCCTTTGTCAGATGTGCCCATGGTGTTGGCGTGGTACAAGCCCAACCAAAATTGGGCATTGGCATGACCGCCATTGGCGGCACGCGTGAGCCACTTGATGCCCTCGTCGATGCGGCCCGCGATGCCCAGGCCATGCCCATGCAACAGCCCCAAGCCATATTGAGCCGCCGGCAGGCCTTGCTCGGCCGCCAGGAGGAACCACTTGTAGGCGTCGTCGTAGTTTTGTTCTTGGGCACCCTGGGTGAGGTAGAACAGCTGCCCAAGGTTGTGTTGCGACTTGGCGTCTCCGTTTCTGGCCGCCTCACATAGGCGCATCAGCACCGCGCCACTCAAAGAGACAGATGCTTCGTCGATGCAATGAGGCTCACCCGTTGGCGCAACAAAACCACGGCCCACCCATTCGGATGGCATCACCAATCGATCTGGGTCATCGCCACCTGCCGCAAACGCGTGGGCGACCATTCCAAGGCACATAAAGGCGGTGAGGAGCGGCTGTCTGATTCTGGACATGCGGGTGGTTCTGAGCAGCATTTTCAAGAAGGGCCAAGCGGCGTGTTGCCATGGGGCATCCACATGGGGCTGAGGAAAAGAGTATGGAGCAGTGGTCTTGTTCTTGGGCAGAGGGAATACAAAAGCAAGGCCTGACCACGATCGCGTGCGATCGCTGGAGCTGACCCCGATAGCGCCCTGACTGGTCAAGCCCGATGGGGAAACAGCCCAGGTCTCTTTCGCCCCTTGCCCGATTTTGCGCCGTTGCAATGTGCCGGCTTCTGGGTGCATGCGCGTGGGTTTGCATGGTGAAGTCATTCAAGGCACACTGGGTCGCTCATTTCTCTAACCAATCTGACAAGGAGAAAGCGATGACGCAAACGGCACGCATTCTGAGCGCAATCGAGTACCGCGAAGGTGATGGCGCGGCGCTGGAAATTCGCGAAGGCCCGGTGGAGCTGGAGATCACCGAGATCGACGTCACCATCAGTTGGTCAGACGAAGACACCCACAGCTCCACAGCCATTCCCATGGGCGACTTCCAGCGCCACGTGAAGGAAGGCCGAATCGCGCTGGACGAGCCCGAAGCCGCTCAGGCGTGAACACTCCCATAGGTTGAGTGCGCCCACCCTGTGGCTTTGAAAGGTGACGGTCTGAAAGGTCAAGGCGCCTGGCGCCTGAAGGCACGGGGCGAACCCAGGACGCGGGTCGGGCCTTGTTGGGGGTTTTCTGGTTTTTCCAGTGTTGTCAGGTGTGGGGAAGTGGGCTCACCACCTCGGCCTTTGGGCGCTGCGCAGACCCTC
>JAWKYI010000019.1:0-70109 GCA_041396525.1 Burkholderiaceae bacterium | reverse complement strand
CAGCACAGCGCAAAGGTATGATCGGCGGTCTGGTTCTTGTGACACAACATCTTCATCGGTCTCATCAACCAAATAATTCCAATGGAAGCGCTTCCTGCGCAAAGTGCCAGCCACCCCGGCTCTTTGCCTGACATCGCGGCGCATTCGAACCTCTAAATCAGTCATTGCCAGCCTCCAGATCCAGCGACACGCTACCGACTGTCGGAACGCCTTCGCGGACACCTCTAACAACCGGGTCTCACTTTGCCGCTGCTCGATATCCCCCACTTGCCATTGGCGGCTGGTGCCCTCACCTCTTTGGTCATGTGCCTTGCGATTGTCTTGACTCATCGCTGGCATGGGCAATGGAGCCTAGATCACACCGTTGGCGTTCAAAAGATCCATACCCAACCGACCCCCCGAATCGGCGGCGTGGCCGTCATGCTTGGCGGAGTGATTGGGTGGTGGCTTGCGCCACCCTTGGTTGACGACGTCCTTCGCACGACCTTGCTAGCCAGTCTGCCCGCTTTTGCCTTTGGTTTTGCCGAAGACCTCACACGCAAGGTTGGCGTGAGAGAACGCCTGCTTGCCACCATGGCGAGCGGCGTGCTTGCCTGGTGGCTCACGGGCGTCAGTCTGAGCAAGATCGATGTGTGGGGCGTCGACACAATGCTTGCCTGGGTCCCCCTGTCAGTGGCGTTCACCGCATTTGCCGTTGGTGGGATTGCCAATGCCATCAACATCATTGATGGCTTCAATGGCTTGGCTGGTGGCGTCATTTTGATATGTCTTTCCTCCTTGGGCTTTATTGCCTTTCTGGCAGGCGACCCGGTCATGGCAAAGGTGTGCTTTGTTTTGGGCGGCGTGACGACGGGATTCTTGATAATCAATTTTCCCTTCGGAAAAATCTTCCTCGGTGATGGGGGCGCCTATTTACTGGGATTCTGGGTGGCTTGGGTATCCGTCTTGATCGCGATGCGAAACCCCCACATATCCCCCTGGAGCAGCCTGCTCGCCTGCGCCTACCCCATTGTCGAAGTGCTTTTCAGTGTGTATCGAAGACACCGCCGCAACCACCACCCCGGCCACCCGGACCGGCTCCACCTGCATAGCCTGATCAAGAGCCGAGTCATCAAGAAGCGCATGATCTCCTCGTCGCTGACCATAAAGAATGCGGCTGTTTCACCCTACCTCTGGGTGCTCGCTGCGCTACCAGCCATTCTTGCGCCCTTGCTCCGAAACCACACGACGTGGTTGATGGTGGCGTTCGCGGGATTCTTCGCCCTGTATTATTCCTGCTACGTTGCGCTGGTCAGATTCGCCATCAAGAAATAATGCGCTGACCCATAACGGTGACCCACGTCACCCCAAGGCCAGTCCCACAAACCCCGGCAGCGAGATCCGAAGAATCTCAGTTTGTGAGAACGCTCAGATTTTCGAAACACTCTATTTCAGATCCCATTATGAGCACCATGCCGTCTGACGACCACTCAGAAACCATTGAATCACTTCATGAGGCGCTCAAGGACCGGGACCAGCAACTGGTTGAGCTTCTCAACGACTTCCTGAACCACCAACCTTCAGTTGGTTCGCGTATCAGGTCATTGCCACCCAGAACCAGGAAATTCTCAGCCAGCAGGAATTCCCAGAAGCCGTAAGGAGGAAACAAGTCAATGACATGTATCACTCCACCAGCTGGCGCGTGACCACGCCCCTGAGGTTTGCCAGTGTGCAGGCTCAAAAGCTCAAACATGCCACCCATGTGTTCAAGAGCGCCATCGCCGAGGAAAAAGGGTTTGGAACTGGCGGTGAAACAGGCCCTGCATGCCTATGCCCCCACCCCCGAAGTCGACACCCCGAAAGAGGTGGCTGACCATGCACCGCAGCGACTGGATCTGCGGGATTACGCAGAGTGGGTGCGGCGCTATGACACACTGACCCCCCAGGATCTGAACGCAATCAAGGAACGGTGGCGGCCCTGAAAGCGACGCCGGTTGTGTCCATCGCCATGCCCTACAACGCCAACCGCGCGTGGCTGGACAGAGGCAATCCAGTCGGTCAAGGCGCAGGTCTACCCACGTGGGAACTCTGCATTGCTGATGACGCCTCCACCGACGAAGCGATCAAAGCCCATTTACGCGAGATGGCCGAAGCAGACCCGCGAATCAAGCTGGTCTTACGCGAAACGAACGGGCACATTTCCGCTGCCACAAACAGCGCCTGGAGCTGGCCACCGGCGACTGGGTGGCCTTTCTGGACCACGACGACATCCTGCCGCCCCACGCGCTGGCCTACATGGTGATGGCCATCGAGGCCCAGCCCGATGTGCAGATGCTCTACTCGGACGAAGACAAGATCGACGAGAACGGCAAGCGAAGCGACCCCTACTTCAAGACCGACTGGAACATCGACCTCTTTTACTCCCACAACCTCGTCACCCACCTGGCACTGTACCGGCGCGAGTTGATTCAACTGACCGGCGGGCTGCGAAACGAATTTGCCGGGGCGCAGGATTACGACCTGGTACTCAGGGTGATCGAACACATCAAACCCGAGCAAATCGCCCACGTCCCTTTCATCCTTTATCACTGGCGCGCCCATGCTGGCAGCACCGCCACAGCCGATCTCAACATCAAACCCTATGCCATGCTGGCGGGCGAGCGTGCGCTGAACGCCCATTTCAAGCGCCAGGGTGTTGCCGCTCGCGCCCAGTTCATCGGCCACGGATTCCGCGCCCGCTACAAGCTGCCTGACATCCAGCCCACCGTGAGCATCATCATCCCCACGCGCAATGCCGTGGAGCTGGTTCGGACCTGCATTGAGAGCATCAAGGCCCGCACGATCTACAAGAACTATGAAATCGTGTTGGTCGACAACGGGTCCGACGATCCCGAGGCACTGGCCTATTTTTCGGAACTCGCCCAGGAACCCAACTTCATGCTGATCCGGGACGACTCCCCGTTCTGTTACTCCGCCATCAACAACATGGCTGCCAGAAAAGCGCACGGCGAGATCCTCTGCTTCCTCAACAACGACATCGAGGTCATCAACCCTGACTGGCTCAACGAACTGGTGAGCCACGCGTGTCGGCCCGGCGTTGGCGCTGCTGGTGCACGGCTTCTCTATCCCAACGGCACCTTGCAACACGCTGGCATTGTGTTGGGGATCGGCGGGTGGGCGGGCCATGCCCACAAGGGCTTTTCCTCACTGGCCCATGGCTACGTGGGCCGGGCCACCCTCATCAGTTCCTTCAGCGCGGTCACCGGCGCCTGCCTGGCCGTACAACGCAAACATTTCGAGGCCGTTGGCGGATTTGACGAGGTCAACCTCCGCGTGGCCTGCAACGACGTGGACCTGTGCCTGAAGTTCACCGAGCTCGGCTTGCACAATGTGTACACACCTTTTGCCTCTCTGTACCACCACGAGTCCGCCACCCGGGGATACGAAGACACGCCCGAAAAGAAAGCCCGCTTCCAGCGCGAGGTGGACCACATGTGGTCACGCTGGCCACAGATGATGGCAAAGGACCCTGCCTACAGTCCGAACCTGACACTGGACCACGAAGACTTCAGCCTCGCGTGGCCCCCCCGCGTCAAGCACGCGGACATGCACTGAACCACCGCGCCGCACGCCTCAGCCATGCGCTCCCGATTCGCCCATGCCCTGAACCGCCTCACGCAACCCTGGCGCGAAATGCCCTGGGTGCTGCTGGTCATTGTGTTTCTTGCAGCCCAATCCATGGTGTCAGCCATGAACACGCCACTGGGCTACGCGCCAGATGAGATTCCGCATCTGTCCTACGTGCGCGACGGCATGGCATCCCCCAGCCTGATGCCCGACTACGCTGGCGGAAAAACCATTGGCTTTCGCCAACCCAACTACCTGGCACATCCGCCGCTGTACTACAGCAGCCTGGCCGCGGTCGGAAAGGTCTTTCACCTAGACCCCAAGGGCCACTACCTGGTCTTCCGCAGTCTCAGCGTCGCCTATGTCACCTTGGGTCTGATGGTCATGGCGCTGGTGGCCCGCCAGCTCGGCCTTGGCCCTGGCACGACGGCGTTGACCTTGCTCGCATGCGCAGCAGTGCCCATGTTCCCGTACCTCGCGGGCAGCGTCACCAACGACACCCTTCTGTACCTGGGTGTCACGCTTGCCATCTACGGCCTCGTTCTCAGCCTGAAAGCCCGGGACGGCGTGCCGGCCGCTTACCGATGGCCATTGCTGCTCGGACTGCTGATCACCTTCCTCACCAAAGCCACCGGCATGGCGTTCCTGGTGTTCTTTTTCCTGATCTACGCGGTCTTCTCGGTGCGTCAATTGCGCCTGGGAGCCCTGATCCGGCAAGTGTGGCTGCCCTCAGCAGCCTTCGCGCTGCTCGTGGGCGGCTACTACGTTGGCACCTACCTCACGCACGGCTCGCTCTTCCCTCGTGCTGGCAGCCTCTACAACGTGGCACCTCCTGAGAACCTGCTGAACTTCCAGGGTTACGCAACGGAGTTCTTCTCATCCATGTGGCGCCGCTTGCCCGGAATCGTCTCCCACCTGAGCGTCGCACCCTTGCCTGAAGCCTTGGCCCCTGTCTTCTATGCCATGCTGATGCTGCCTTTGGTCGGCTGGGTGATCGTCCGCTGGAGCGCGCCCCTTTTGGAACCCAGGCCAAGGGTGATCCAGCTGTTCGATGCGCTCGGTCTGGCCGCTGTGGCCACCATCGCGATCCACCTGGTACTCGGCTACCGCACTTACCTGGGCAACGGTGTGCTCTCGGGATTTCAGCCGCGCTACTACGCCTACTTCCTCCCTTTGATGTGGCTGCCTTTCTTCGCCCTGTGTCGCGATGGCTGGTTTCGCCAATCAGTGACCGTCCTGTTCGCCCTGGCCACCGTGGTGAGCTTCTGGGGGAGTGTGCCGTTTGTTCAGCTTCGCCAGCAGGAAGCCATGCAGAGCATTGAGCAAGGCTTTGTCTACCAGCCTCCCTCACCAGGCGCCAGGGTCGAGGCGACGCAACTGGTCTTGCGCGATCAGGTGGTGGGCCATCTGGACGAATTGAGCTGGAATGGGACCGTTCTCAGAGGCAGAGGATGGGTGTTCGACACCGAAAAATCCGACACTGTCCAACGCCTGTGGATTCTTTCCGGCGGCCGCTTTCTGACCACGGTCAAGGTACAGGCAGCGAGACCCGATGTGGCCATCGCCACGGGCAATCCCAAGGCAGAGTTCGCGGGTTTTGCATTCGCCCTGCGGGGATTGCCGAGCGAAAACACGACACTTTGCGGCTTTCGACTCTTGGTCGAGTTTCGGGATGGCACCTTTGGCCGTCTGCCCGTCACCGACTGCCCGGTGGACAATTAAGACCTGCAAAAGCCCACAGACCCACATGCATTGCGGACCTGCAAACCTCTGTGCAAAACGCCGATCGCGGTCTCAGGACGCACTGGGCGACAATTGGCAACGGGGTGCACGCCCGCAGACGGCTCAAACCGGTGGAACCGACGCCAACATGGCGCGACGATCCAAGGCGCGCCAGCGCCTCAAAGTCACCGAGGCCCCCCGGGGTGCTGCGGGCCCCTCGCGTACCCAATCTTGATTCTGGAGTCACCTTTGAAACTCATCATTCAAATTCCCTGCTTCAATGAAGCCAATACCCTGGGGATTGCACTGTCCGCCCTGCCACGTGAGGTGCCAGGGTTTGATTGCGTCGAATGGCTCATCATCGATGACGGCAGCACCGACGACACGGTCAAGGTGGCACTGGAACATGGTGTCGATCATGTCGTGAAGCACACCCGCAACCAAGGCCTTGCGCGCGGTTTCATGAATGGTCTCCAAGCCTGTCTTGAGCATGGCGCAGACGTGATCGTCAATACCGACGCCGACAACCAGTACCAGGCCGACGATATTCCTTTGCTCACAGCGCCCATCGTGGCGGGCAAGGCCGATATCGTGATCGGTGCGCGCCCCATACAGGCCATCGAACACTTCAGCCCGATCAAGAAGATGCTGCAGAAATTGGGCAGTTGGGTGGTGCGCGTGGCCAGCAAGACCAACGTGCCCGATGCCCCGAGCGGTTTTCGCGCCATCAGCCGCTCAGCGGCGCGCCGCCTCACCGTCTTCAGCGACTACACCTACACCCTCGAAACCATCATCCAGGCTGGCCAGAAGAACATGGCCATCACCTCTGTCCCGATCCGTGTCAATGGTGACCTGCGACCCTCCCGCCTGGTCAAGAGCATTTCCTCCTACATCCGCCGCAGCATCGTCACCATCGTGCGGGTTTTCGTGATCTACCGGCCCTTCCGCTTCTTCGGTTCGATCGGGCTGGCTCTGTTTGCGGCTGGCTTCCTGATCGGCCTGCGTTTTCTCTACAAGTGGGTGATGTCCGACTACGGCTACGATGGCCACATCCAATCGCTCATCCTCGCCAGTTCGCTGCTTGTGATCGGCTTTCAGACCATCCTGATCGCCTTCGTGGCAGACCTCCTGTCGGCCAACAGAAAGCTGATGGAAGAGGTGCGCACCTTGGCGCTCGAGAACCGGGACCAACCTCACTGAGTCAGGCCAGTTGACGGCGCTCCATCCCATCACACAGCCGGCGCAGACGCCTCGCCAACGCCTGGCCTGGCTCGACGCGGCCAAAGGCCTGGGCATCGCCCTCATCGTCTGGGGGCACATCTATTCGATCACCGAGCCCACCACGCTGCAGGTGTATGTGTATGCCTTCCATGTCCCCCTTTTCTTCTTCATCTCCGGCCTGACATTTGATCCGGCGCGCAACAGCTTTTCAGAGCTCGTCCGGAGCAAGGCACGGGCCCTGCTCCTGCCGTACCTGGTGTACGCGTTTCTGGGGTTTCTTTTCTACCTGGCGGGGTACCTGTTTGCTCAACGCATGGGCCTGAAGATCGCGCAGTTTGACTACGGCCTCTGGCCTCCCTTGCTCGGTATCTTCTATGGCTCGCTGGGCGACGGGCATCTGGTCAACACCCCGGTGTGGTTTGTGGTGGCGCTGTTTTGCACCCTGATGCTCGGAAAGGCCATCAACCAACCCACATTGCCACGCATTTGGCGCATCTGGCTGGCTCTGATCATCGGTGCCTTGGGGTACGTGCTGGGTGGGGTTATGAAGCTGCCCTTCAGCCTCGGACCTGCCATGCTTGGGCTGGTCTTCTTTCAAGCCGCGGTCGAGATGAAGGCATGGATATTCGAACTCCAGTCCCGCCCACAAACCCTATGGCTGACGCTGATCGCCAGCCTGGCCGTCAGTGCGTTCAGCCCAATCAACGGATTCGTTGCACAAGCCACACCAGCGGTGGGCAATTTCGGCTGGTTCCTCCTGTTCGGCTTTGCTGGCACCCTCGCCACATTGGCTTTGGTCCAACTGCTCGATGCGCGCCTTTCGTGGCTGGCGACCTTGGGGCGCTACAGCCTGTCCATCATGGTGATCCATTTCCTGATCATCAAATCTGTCAAAGTCGTGATGACCTCGGTGGCCCATATCGATCTGGACACCATTGACGCCTCCACGGCCTATGGCGCGGTCGTGCTCATGGCCACCACCGCCCTTCTGGTGCCCGCCATCTTCATCATGGAGCGCTACCTACCCTGGACGCTCGGCAAAAAAGCCAACGGCAACCCCGCCGTGGAACCATTGAAATGAGAGTCGCCGTCACCGGGGCCAACGGTTTCGTTGGACGAGCGGTCTGCAAGGCCCTCACCGCCTCAAAGCACACGGTTCGCCCCCTCATTCGCCACCCGGACGAGGTTGCGTGGCCAGAGGCCATGTCCGTCGGTGCGATCGACGCGCGCACCGATTGGAAAGAGGCGCTGAGTGGTATCGACTGCGTGGTGCATTGCGCTGCCAGGGTTCACGTCATGGAAGAAACCGAAGCCGACCCTCTGGCTGCATTTCGGGCAGTCAATGTCTTGGGCACGCGGCATCTGGCCCAAGAGGCCGCTCGAAGCGGGGTGAAACGCTTCATTTTTCTGAGCACACTCAAGGTGCACGGCGAGAGCACCAGGCCAGGGCACCCTTTCCGTGTCAGCGACCCAGCCTGTCCCAGCGACCCCTACGGCCTTTCGAAATGGGAGGGCGAGCAGGCCGTCATGGCTGTGGCGCAGCATTCGCACATGGCGTGCGTGGTCATTCGCCCGCCACTGGTCTATGGTCCCGGGGTCAAGGCCAACTTCGCGAGGCTGCTGAAGGTGGTCTCCCAGGGCATTCCGTTGCCGCTGGGCGGCATCGACAACCGACGTTCGATGGTCAACCTGGGCAACCTGACCGACCTGATTGCAGTCTGCACGCAACACCCCGCTGCCGCAGGCCAAACCTTTCTGGTCTCGGATGGACAGGATGTGTCCACCCCGGAACTGCTGCGCTGCATGGGCCGCGCCTTGGGAAAACCCGCCAGACTCGTTGCGGTACCACCCGCCTGGCTACAACTGATCGGCCGCTTGTCGGGCCGTCAGGCCCAAATCGACCGTCTGACCGGCTCGCTGCAGGTCGACATCGGGCATACTACGGAGGTTCTGGGCTGGAAGCCCCGAACCAACTTGTATCAGGCCATGCAAGAACTGGTGCAGGCAGAGAAGACATGAAGCGCTTGTTTGATCTGGTGTGTGCGCTAACCCTCGGCGTCTTTCTTGCTTTGCCCTTGTTGGTCCTGGCGTGCATGGTGCGCTTGACTTCTGCGGGACCGGCGCTTTACTGGAGCGATCGCGTGGGAAAAGACAACCGGATATTCCGCATGCCAAAATTTCGCAGCATGAGAACCGACACCCCCGCCGTGGCCACCCACCTGTTACCCGACCCAGCAGCCTGTCTGACCCCCATCGGTTCATTCCTCAGAAAATCCAGCCTCGACGAACTGCCCCAACTCTGGAGCATCCTCAAAGGCGACATGAGCCTCGTCGGGCCCCGCCCCGCCCTCTTTAACCAGGACGACCTGATCGCACAACGCACTGAGCAAGGGGTCCACAAGCTGGTCCCTGGCATCACCGGATGGGCCCAGATCAACGGCCGCGACGAGCTGCCCATTCCTCAAAAAGTGGCCCTTGACACCGAATACCTGCATAAGCGCTCCTTCTTGTTCGATTTGCGCATCCTGCTGCTCACGGTGTGGCGGGTGATCAATCGCCATGGCGTCGCCCACTGAAGACGCCATGCTGACACGCTTCGCACTCCCCATACTCGCCATGCCCCGCCCGGCCAAACGGGTTGTGGTGCTGTTCGTCGATGCCTCCCTTTGCATCCTGGCGGTCTGGCTCTCTTATTACCTTCGCCTGGGCGAATGGGTCAAACTGTCCGGAGACACTTACTGGCAGCCAATGTGGGCCGTGGGTGTGTCGCTGGCGATCGCATTGCCGATCTTCATCGTCAACGGCTTTTATCGGGCCATCTTCCGCTACTCCGGGCTCTCAGCGCTGATCACCGTGGTCAAGGCCATTGGCGTCTACGGCCTTCTTTTTGCCACCGTCTTTACCGCAGTTGGGGTTGACGGGGTTCCACGCACCGTCGGGCTGATCCAGCCCATGTTGCTTCTGCTGACCGTGGGCGCCTCGCGCATGCTGGCCCGATTCTGGCTGGGCGGCCTCTACCGCAACCAGATCAAGCTGGGCCTGCCTAGGGTGCTGATCTATGGCGCGGGCAATGCCGGACGCCAGCTCGCTGGCGCGATGGCCAACAGCCATGAGATGCTGGTGGTGGGCTTTATCGACGACGACGACCGACTCCATGGGCATGTGCTCAATGGCTTGGCCATCTACAGCCCCGAAGACCTCGAAGGCCTGGTGGCCTCGCTGCAAGTCACCACGGTGCTGCTGGCCATACCCTCGGCCCGACGCGCTCGACGCAATGAGCTGATCCAGCGCATGCTCAAGGCGCATGTTCAGGTCCGGACCCTGCCAGGCGTCAGTGAACTTGCCCAGGGCACGGTGAGCATCTCCGACCTGCGCGAACTCGACATCGACGATCTCCTGGGACGGGAGCCTGTCGCGCCCAACCTTATCCTGATCGGCAAGAACATTGCCGACAAGGTCGTTCTGGTCACCGGCGCTGGTGGCTCCATTGGCAGCGAGCTTTGTCGCCAGATCGTCGCGGCACGGCCCGCCACCCTGGTCCTGATCGACCAAAGCGAGTTCGCCCTGTATGAGATCCATCAGGAACTGACCGACAAGCTGGGCACGCAATCGACAACCACGGTCTTCCCCGTGTTGGCCTCCGTGCGCGACGAGACCCGAATGCGGGAAATCATGGGCTACTGGAAACCCCAGACCGTCTACCATGCCGCGGCCTACAAACACGTGCCGCTGGTGGAAGACAATCCCGTCGAAGGCATTCGCAACAAACACCTTTGGCACCCTGATAGCGGCCAAGGTGGCCGGTGAACTGGGTGTGAACGACTTTATTGCTGATCAGCACCGACAAGGCCGTGCGCCCGACCAACATCATGGGCGCCAGCAAGCGCCTCGCAGAAATGAGCCTTCAGGCGCTGTCTGAGGTTCATTCGGCCACCTGCTATTCCATGGTCCGTTTTGGCAACGTCCTTGGGTCGTCGGGATCTGTGGTGCCCAAGTTCCGCCGACAGATTCGGGAGAGGTGGGCCCATTACCCTGACCCATCCGGAGATGACCCGCTATTTCATGACGATTCCAGAGGCAGCGCAGCTTGTCATTCAGGCAGGTGCGATGGCCAAGGGCGGCGACGTGTTTGTGCTCGACATGGGCGACCCGGTCAAAATCCTCGACCTTGCCAAGCGCATGATCGATCTCTCGGGCTTGACACTGCGGGACGATCTGAATCCCGAAGGCGATATCGAGATTGCCGTGACAGGTCTCCGCCCTGGCGAGAAACTGTTCGAAGAACTCCTCATCGGCAATGACCCCAGCCCGACCAATCACCCGCGCATCATGAAGGCCCATGAAGAGTTTCTGGAATGGTCCGACCTGTCTGCACGAATGGACGAACTGAACCAACGATTGAAGTACAACGATACAACCGGCCTGAAAGCCTTGTTGATCGAACTGGTGAGTGGCTATCAGCCCTCGCCCATCCCGCTGGCACCGACGGGCACCGACAGCTCGCTTTGATCTCGTCGGCCCCCGGCTGCCTGACAAACTGAAACACCGCTTGATCGCCTCCTGCGCGAATAGCCCACATTCCAATGACCACATCCCAACTCCCCCGAATCGGCCTGGTCGGCACCGGCTTCATTGCCAGCGGTTTTGCCCGCCTCATACATAACCACGCTCCCGACCTGTCCATCAGTGCCGTTCTCACCCGCCGCCCGCTGGAGCAAGCCAGCGATTTCCCGCTCACCGACAAACTTACCCACTCGCTGCAGCAGCTCATCGACGAGTCCGATGTGGTGGTGGAATGCAGCGGTGATGTGTTGCATGCCACCGATGTCGTCGATCACGCCCTGCGAGCAGGCAAACCTGTGGTCACGATGAACTCTGAGTTTCATGTCACCACCGGCTCGTACTTCGCCGACAAGGGGCTGTTGACCGAAGCCGAAGGCGACCAGCCGGGCTCCATCGCCGCGCTGCGTGAAGAAGCCATCATGATGGGCTTCAAGCCGCTGGTCTATGGCAACATGAAGGGCTTTCTCAACCATTCCCCCACGCCTGAGGAAATGGCCTATTGGGCAGGCAAGCAAGGCATCAGCGTGGCGCAAACGACCTCGTTCACCGACGGCACCAAGATTCAAATCGAACAAGCCCTGGTGGCCAACGGTTTTGGTGCAACCATTGCCCAACAAGGCATGCAAGGCCCCAAAGGCCACCGACGTCACCAAGGCAGCCATCGACCTGGCCCGAGGTGCGGCCGAACACGGCCAGGCCATCGCCGATTACGTGCTGGCCCCTGGAAATGCCGGTGTGTTTGTGGTCGGCACCCACGACAAATCGGAATGGAAAGCGCTCAACTACCTCAAGCTGGGGGATGGTCCCTATTACGTTCACATGGTGCGCCCTTCCACCTCTGCCAGTATGAGATCATCAAAACGCTGCGGCAGGTGCTCAACGGCGGTGGCGTCTTGTTGAACAACTCCAGCAAACCCACCATCTCCATCGTTGGTATTGCGAAAGCCGAGCTCAACCCGGGCACGGCCATCGATCGCGCCATTGGCGGCTTCCAGGTGCGAGGCGAAGCAGCCAAGATTCAGGATGTACCCAACCATGTGCCCATCGGCCTGATCCAAAACGCCACCGTGCGTCGGCCGATCGCGCCAGGCCAGACCATCACCTTCGATGACCTGGACCTGCCCGACACCCTCGCTCTGAAGATTGCCCGCGAGCTCTACGTCTGAGCGCTCTTCGCCGGCCCATCCTGCCCGGCTGCCCTTGCGCAGCCGCCCGCAGGGTCGAGCGTCTCTTGTTTACCCGTTGCGCCCCGCGCAATCCCTTCACGCACTGAATGGCAGCCAAACCCCACAGCACCCACTACCGCCCTGACATTGACGGCCTGCGCGCGATCGCTGTGGTGTCGGTGGTCCTTCATCATGCCCTGCCCGAGAAGTTCAAAGGGGGCTTTGTCGGTGTTGACATCTTTTTCGTGATCTCGGGCTACCTCATCAGCTCAATCATTCTGGCCGGCCTCAACAAGGGCAACTTCGGCTTTGCAGACTTCTATGCAAAGCGCGTCAAGCGCATCTTCCCGGCCTTGGCCTTGGTTTTGATCACCACACTTGTCATGGGCTGGTTCTTGCTGGCCCCTCCGGACTACAAACAGCTGGGCAAGCATGTGTTTGCCGGCAGCGCATTCATTTCCAACTTCGCTTTCTGGCGAGAGGCTGGCTACTTCGATGCAAACTCGGTCAACAAGCCGCTGCTCCACCTGTGGTCGCTGGCGATCGAAGAACAGTTCTACATGTTGTGGCCCCTGTCACTCGTTCTTCTTCACAAATGGCGGCGCAACATTCTCCGGGTCATCTTTGTCGTCATCCTGCTCTCATTTGCCATCAACCTGGCCCTGGTCAAGGGATATCCCACCGCCGCGTTCTACAACCCCGTGGCCCGGTTCTGGGAGCTGCTGGTCGGCGCCCTGCTCGCCGCCATGCAGACCTATCGACTGGGCTGGTCAGCGGTTTTTCGACCAGGCATCTGGGGCAATGGCCCAGACGAGCACCACGAGCGCCACCACCAGCGAAGCAACGCCTACGCTTGGCTGGGCGCGTTCATGCTGGCGCTGGTGCTGGTACGCATCAACCCCGAGAGCACCTTCCCCGGCTGGTGGGCCTTGTTGCCCACCGTGGGAACGGCCCTGATGATCACGGCCGGCCCCCAGGCCTGGTTCAATCGCCACATCCTGGCCAGCAAACCCTTTGTGTGGGTGGGACTGATCAGCTACCCCTTGTATCTCTGGCACTGGCCCTTCCTGTCGTTCTCCACCCTCAGCCATGTCGAACCGCCCAGCGCGGGCACGCAACTCGGCTGGGTCGGCCTCAGCGTGATCCTGGCCTGGCTGACGTATAAACTGATTGAAACCCCGATTCGTTTTGGGCGCCTCAACCACCGCTCCACCACCGTGTTCCTCAGTGCCTTGGTGGCCGTCATTGCCACCGCGGGCTTCACCACCTACAAGCAAGACGGCTTCGAGTCTCGCTTCCCCGAGATCGTGCGCGACATGATGAGCAAAGGGGGGCGCACCGCGGTTGTGGATGGCTGGCGCGACGGCGACTGCATGCTGGATTTCAAATTCCCGGCATCGGCCTACAAGGACTTCTGCATCGAGAAGAAGCGGCCCCTGATTTTCCTGTGGGGTGACTCCCACGCCGGTTCGCTCTACCCGGGCTTCAAAGCCCTTCAGGACAGCGGCAAATACCAGTTCGGACTGGGTGAGCGCACCGCAGCCATCTGCCCACCTGTGCTCGGCATCGAACCCAGGCCCCTTTGCAAGAGCCTGAACGACAACGCCATCAGCGCCATTCGGGCTTCCAAACCCGATGTGGTGATTCTGTATGCCTGGTGGCACAACAAGCGGTACGACCTTCGCAACCTTGAAAACACCGTGGCAGAAATCAAGAAAGCCGGTGTGCCACGCATCATCCTGCTGGGTGCGGTGCCCTATTGGCAAAAGTCCCTGCCCCTGATCTTGCTCGAGGAATGGAAGAAGGGCCCCCCAACCAAAATGCCGCCATTGCGACTCAAGACCGGCCTGGATCCCGCCCTCGAATCCGCGACCAAGACCATGCGCGAGCGGGCCGAGAAAATGGGCATCGAGTTCATTTCGGGCATGCAGTTTTTCTGCAATCAAGATGGCTGCCTGACCCGCGTGACCGAAGACGCCAAACAACCGCTGTCTTACGACTATGGCCACCTCTCGACAAGTGCCGTCACCTACTACGTCGAGCAGCTCGCTCCCTTCATCTTCAAGAAACCCTGATCCTGAGCAAAAAAAAGCCGGGCAATGCGCCCGGCTTTTCCGTTGACCCTTCCTTCGGGCCGCATCATCGCTCAACGCGGCTGGCGGCGCGCCACGGGGCGACCAGACCCGCCTTCGGAACGGCGCGGCGAGAACTCACCCCCACGAAGCGCGGCCCGCTCGGCGTTGCCCCGGTCGCTGAACCGGTCTCCTGTGGACCGCGCCCCGGCAGCGTTGTCACCGCGGCCAAAGCCCGACGGCCTGCCAGGGGCCTGACGAGCCGGCGGACGATCGCCAAAGCCCCCGCGTGCGGGCGCACGCCCTTCAGCCCCCCGATAGCCATCAAACCGGTTGTCCGTACGCGACTCAAAACGTCCCTCGGACCGAGCGGCACCGCGACCCTCGAACCGGCCGCCTTCATGGCCTCGGCCATCAAAGCGATTGCCCTCGAACCGAGGCGCTTCTTGACGACCCTCAATGCGCGGCCCCCGCGATGAACCGCCCCGTCGATCACCAAAACGGTCATTGCCGCGCGACGCGTTGGCGTAGTTGCGCCCCGGACCTCCGCGACCCATGGGCTCGTTTTGCGGAGCACGCTGGCGTGGCTCCATGCCCGGCACGGTGTCCACCGCAATGCGTTGACGGGTGAAGGCTTCAATATCGAAAATCTTGCGGCGGTCGCGCATCTCGGCAAAGGTGATCGCCAAGCCATCGCGGCCTGCACGGCCAGTGCGACCGATCCGATGCGTGTAGTCTTCGGCCTTCATGGGCAGGCCAAAGTTGAAGACATGGGTGATCGTGGGGACATCGATGCCGCGTGCCGCCACATCGGTGGCAACCAGGATCTGCACCTGCCCGTTGCGCAAGGCCATCAGGCGCCGATTCCGAATGCCCTGACTCAACGCGCCATGCAAGGCCACCGCTGCAAAATTGGACTGTTGAAGGTCGTTGGCCAGACCATCGCACTCCATCTGGGTGCTGCAAAAGACCACGGCCTGATTGATCGACGTGTCGCGCAGCCAATGATCGAGCAAACTGCGCTTGTGCTGCGCATTGTCGGCCCAGAACAGCTTTTGCGTGATGTTGGCGTGCTGCTCCTGCGCTGTTGCAATTTGCACCTTTTGAACATGCTTGCCGCCCTCGTGCATCACCCGCATGGCGAGTTGCTGAATGCGCGGCGCAAAGGTCGCCGAGAACATCATCGTCTGCCCGCGCTGGCTGGTCAGGTCGTTGATCTCAGCCAGGTCGTCCGAGAACCCGAGATCCAGCATGCGATCGGCTTCGTCGACCACCAGGAACTGCACTTTGTCCAGTTTCAGCTGTTGGGAACGCTGAAGATCGAGCAAACGGCCAGGCGTGGCCACCACGAGATCGGCATTCTGCAGTTTGGCGATCTGCAACTGGTACGGCATGCCACCAACCACGTTGGCCACGCGCAGGCCGCGGCAATGACGCACCAGATCGATGGCGTCACTGGCCACCTGCTGGGCGAGTTCACGCGTCGGGCACACGATCAAGGCGCCCGGCGTGGGCGCTTTGAAGTTTCTGGGGTTGGTGGGGTCCTTGCGCTTGGGGCGCTTTGGAGGGGCTTCGCCCCTGGCGACGGCCTCAGCGGTCAGGCGCTCGAATTCGGCTCGCTCCTGGGCTTCGACCACGGCGCGCTGCGCCAGCAGGGTGTGGAGCACCGGCAGGAGGAATGCGGCGGTTTTGCCACTGCCGGTCTGGCTGGAAACCATCAGGTCGGCGTACCGCTTCTCGCCTTCGCTCAAGAAGGCCTTGGGAATCACGTTTTTCTGCACCGCCGTGGGCTGGGTGTAGCCAAGATCGGTACAGGCCTGCACAAGTTCGGGCGCCAGGCCCAAAGTGACAAAGCCATTGGGCTCGGCCGCCACCGCCTGATCGTTTTCCGATAGGTTGGACTCGGCCGACTGCGCCACAAATGCGGCGTCCAGGGTTTCAGGGGTATGGCCGGGCGCGATATCGCCGCGGTCTTCAAAAGAATCGCTCATGTTCGTCCTTGCGCATTGGGCGCAATTGATCGAATCCAAAGCCTGGAATCGCCGGCCCGCAGGTGGGCCAGCGCTCCGTGCGCAGGGTCCGTTCGTGGTTACAAAACATCAACCATCAAACGGATCACGCGCCGAGGGTCACAGCGGGGAGGGTGACACCGGGAGCGAAGACCTCATCCAGACCGCCATCGGCTAGAGCTGATGGCTGGAAATCCGCAACGCATTTTTCAGACGCGTCAGACAACCGAATCCGGGAGGCCAGTGAGTGAGGCAGATGCACAAATCATCGCAGTTGCCTGCGAAGCCCTCGATTATTGCAGATATTGCGGGAAAACCCTAGCGTTATTTCACTTTGGACCGACAAAGCCTGCAAGGAAAGGCTGGAAGCGCCTCAACCGAGCACAGACGCCACAATCTGATAAAGCACCGCGGCCAGCACCGCGGTCGCAGGCACGGTGATGATCCAGGCGGCCACGATGCGCATGACCGCCGAGCGTTTGACGATCTCCTTCTTGTAGGCCTTCTTGAAGGCCTTGCGCTCGTTCTTGGCAAAGCTGGTGCCGTGGGCCGCGTCGCGCATGTCCTTCTTGCGCTTCATCTCTGCGAGCATGCGCTTTTTCTCGCGCACCTCGGCGGCTTCAAAACGCTGCAAGTAGGCCTCAACTTCGGCCCTGTCCTCGCCCTGATGGCCGGCGAACACCACCGCCTCCATCTTGGCGTAGTTCACTTTGAGCAACTCTCGAAGAAAGCCCACACCGAACACGGCGCCAATCGAGATGTGGGTCGTGGACACCGGCATACCAAACTGCGACGCCACGATCACCGTAATCGTGGCAGCCATTGCGATGGAATAGGCCCGCATGTTGTCAAGCTCGGTGATTTCCTTGCCCACCGTCTTGATCAGCCGCGCGCCGTACAGGGCCAGACCGGTGGCCAGTCCCAGCGCACCCAAAACCATCACCCACAACGGTGTCGAGGCCTTGACGGCCACGGCGCCCGACTTCACCGCCTCATAGATTGCTGCAAGCGGCCCCACCGCATTGGCCACGTCGTTGGCGCCATGGGCAAAGCTCAGCAATGCCGCCGAGCAAACCAGCGGCCACGTAAACAGGCGGTTGACACCATCCTTGCTGTTGTCTTGCCGCAAGGCCATGCGAACAATTGGCTTGCGAATCAGCGCCCACACCACGGCCGAAAACACCGCGCCAATACCCAGCGCCCCAATGAAGCTGACCTTGTACAGCTTGGAGAAGCCCTTGAGCATCATGTAGGTTCCGAACGCCCATGCCATGGCCGCGATCAGCCATGGCACCACCCGGCTGGCTGCCTGGGTCATCTCGCTGCGGTAGGTGATGCTCCGTTTGATCAGGTAGAGAAATGCGGCAGCAATGGCGCCCCCCATCACCGGCGAAATCACCCAGCTCATCACAATCGAGCCGATGGTGGACCAGTTGACAAGGCCCCAACCTCCCGCCGCAATTCCCGCACCCAGAACCGCACCGATGATGGAGTGGGTGGTCGAGACAGGGGCTCCGATGGCGGTGGCCAGGTTCAGCCATAGCGCGCCGGCCAGCAGCGCGGAGAACATCACCCAAGCAAAAAGCGAGGCGTCGTTGATCTGGGCGGAATCGATGATGCCGCCCTTGATCGTGCCCACCACATCGCCCCCCGCCACAACGGCTCCCAGCGCCTCAAAAAGCGCCGCAATCAGAATGGCCCAGCCCATGGTCATCGCACCTGAGCCGACCGCCGGCCCCATGTTGTTGGCCACATCGTTGGCACCAATGTTCATGGCCATATAGCCGCCGACCACTGCCGAAACGATCAGCAACCAGACCGACGTGGTCGACAGGCCAAGCACATTGGCCCCGGTCAACGATGCATAAAGACCAACCAGCAGAAGAAATGCGATGGAAGCACCCAGCTGGAAGACGTCTTGGTGGCGAACAATCAGGCTGGCACGGGATTTTTTTGTCATGGGACTCTCACTCAGATGTCACGATTTTGACATGTCGAGCCCCGCCCAGGCCGCCACGGCGCGCCGGTATCAGCGCAACAGATGCGCTCGGTAATGCTCCAGTTCGTCGATCGATTCGTGGACGTCGGCCAGTGCGGTGTGCTTCTGGTGCTTCTTGAAGCTGTTGTAGACCTCCGGCTTCCAGCGCTTGGCCAGCTCCTTGAGCGTGCTGACGTCCAGGCATCGGTAGTGAAAGTAGGCCTCCAGCTTGGGCATGTACTTCACCAGAAATCGCCGGTCCTGGCTGATGGTGTTGCCACACATGGGGGAGCCGTTTTTGGGTACATATTTGCTGACGAACGCCAGCATTTCCTCCTGTGCTTCTTCTTCGCTCACGCGACTGGCCTTGACCTTGTCGATCAAACCGCTCTTGCCGTGGGTGCCCTTGTTCCAGGCATCCATGGCATTGAGCACAGCGTCGCTCTGATGGATCACGATGACCGGGCCCTCGACCCGGGGTGTGAGGTCGGGACCCGTGATCACCACCGCAATTTCCAGCAAGCGCTCTTTCTCCGGGTCCAGCCCGCTCATTTCACAATCAAGCCAGATCAGGTTTTGGTCGCTCTTGGCGAGGGTCGTCAGGTGTGTCGTCATCCCCGCATTCTCGCCTACTCGCCAACCCGGCCCGCAAGGCCATATCGCACTGGGCGACTCGCTGAGCGGACGAAAACCGGTCCGCAAGACACGGCCCCAAGGGCTTGTTGCCCAGCCTATGGAGCCCGGACCACACCGAACAGACCACGTTTCGATAGACTCGCCCCATGATTTCTTCCGAACTGGCTTTTTCTTTGCTTTTTTGCGCGATGCTGGTCGCGGGGCTGGTTGTGCGCTCCATACTCGCGAGCCGCCAGATTCGGCATGTGGCGCGCCACCGCAACGCCGTCCCAGAGGCGTTCGCCCAAACCATCACCCACGAAGCACACCAAAAAGCCGCCGACTACACCATTGCCAAGACCCGTTTCGGCCTGATCGACGGGGCCATTGAGGCCACGCTGCTGTTGTGCTGGACCTTGCTCGGCGGACTGAACTGGCTCAACCAGACCTTGCTCGCCCTCATGGGAGGCGGCATGTGGCAGCAGTTGGCCCTGGTAGGGAGCTTCGTGCTCATCGGTGGCTTGCTCGGCTTGCCCACCGCCTGGTGGTCCACCTTTCGCATCGAAGAACGATTTGGCTTCAACAAAATGGGCCTGGGTCTGTGGATCGCCGATGCGGTGAAAGGCGCGGTGGTGGGTGGGTTGATCGGCCTGCCCATCCTGGCGTTGGTGTTATGGCTCATGGGCGCCGCAGGCTCGACATGGTGGCTCTGGGCCTGGGGGGTCTGGATGGGGTTCAACCTGTTGATGCTGGTCTTCTACCCCACCCTGATCGCGCCACTCTTCAACAAGTTTGAACCGCTCCAGGACGACACCATCAAAACCCGCGTCAACGCCCTGATGGCGCGCTGCGGCTTCGCCGCCAGCGGCTTTTTCGTGATGGACGGCAGCAAACGCAGTGCACACGCCAACGCGTACTTCACCGGGTTTGGTGCGGCCAAGCGGGTGGTCTTCTTCGACACGCTGCTCAAGCAGCTCGCCCCCAGCGAAATCGACGCGGTGCTCGCCCATGAACTGGGCCACTACAAGCGCCGCCACATTCTGCAGCGCGTGGTGCTGATGTTTGCACTGAGCCTGGTCGGTTTTGCGCTATTGGGGTGGCTGTCCACCCAAAGCTGGTTTTACACGGGGCTGGGTGTGACCCCTTCGTTGACGGCTCCCAACAACGCCCTGGCGATCTTGTTGTTCATGATGGTGGTGCCCCTGTTCAGCTTCTTTCTCTCTCCGTTGATGGCCCAGCTGTCGCGCCGCCATGAGTTCGAAGCGGACGCCTACGCCATGGACAAGACAGATGGCAGCGCGCTGGCGAGCGCCTTGCTCAAGCTCTACAAAGACAATGCCAGCACGCTCACGCCCGACCCGGTCTACGTGCGCTTTTACTACTCCCACCCTCCCGCCAGCGAGCGGATTGCCCGCTTGCAAGGAACCCCAGCATGAATCCAATCCACCACAACCGGCGCGCCCTGTCCGCCACCGAGATCGTCACCCAATTGACCCAACTCAATGGCGAAGCTGCCCAAGGCTGGAAGCTGATCGATGGGGCCATCGAGAAGACGTTCTCGTTCCCCAACTACCATGAGACGATGGCGTTTGTGAACGCGCTGGCCTGGATCGCCCACCGCGAGGACCATCATCCGGATCTGGCCGTGAGCTATGGGAAGTGCAATGTGCGCTTCAACACGCACGACGTAAGTGGCATTTCTGTCAGCGACATGTTTTGCGCGGCCGCTGTCGATGCGCTTCTGAACAGCTGAGTCGATGCGCCAGCCCACCGGTCACCCCACTTGAGCCGCCCCAACAAACGGCCGGCGCCCGCGCCTCACAACGCCGACCTCCTTCCCGGGCTGGTGGTGGCGGCCTTCGGACGCCATTGCCTGGTGGAGAGTCCGGACGGGCAGCGTCGGATCTGCCATCCGCGCGGCAAGAAAAACCAGGTGGTGGTGGGAGACCGGGTGCAATGGAGCGCCTCCAGCGACGAGGGCAGCATTGAGCGCGTCGACGAGCGGCGCAACCTGTTTTACCGTCAGGACGAGCTGCGCACCAAGTCCTTTGCGGCCAATCTTGACCAGATTCTGATGCTGATCGCAGCAGATCCCGAGTTCTCAGAGCGCCAGTTGGCGCGGGCGCTGATCGCCGCTGAGGCCCAACACATTCCGGTCATCCTGGGGCTCAACAAGAGCGACATCCAACCCGCTTTCGACCGCGCATGGAACCGACTCGAACCCTACCGCCGCATGGGAGTCGAGGTATTGCCGCTTCAGCTCAAGGGCGATACCGCGGCCAGCAGCGAAAAAGGGGTGGAGGCGCTGTCCAGCCGCCTGGCAGGCCAAATCACCTTGGTGCTCGGGCCTTCAGGTGTGGGGAAAAGCACCCTCGTCAACCGCCTCGTCCCCCACGCTGCCGCCCTCACCGGCGAGATATCCCGTGCACTCAACTCCGGCAAGCACACGACCACCAGCACCACCTGGTACTGGACCGACGACACACATCAAACCGCATTGATCGATTCCCCCGGATTTCAGGAGTTTGGGCTGAACCACATCGAGCCGATGCAGCTCGCCCATTTGATGCCCGATCTGAGTGTGGCGCTGGGCCAATGCCGCTTCTACAACTGCACCCACTTGCACGAGCCGGGCTGCTCGGTTAGGGACTGTGTGGCCAAGGCCGACGCCACGGAGGAGTGGACAGGCGATAGGGACAGACCCACCATCAGCCCGAACCGGTATCAGATCTACAGCGAACTGTTCGCCGAGCTGTCCGACAAGCGAACCTATTGAGCCAGTTGACGAAACCGGCGGTTCATCGCTTGCGGGGCCTGGCGGACTTGCGCTCCTTTTTCCTGGACTGCCGCTGGGCATCGGCATCCAGGCCGGCTTTCAACCAGGCCGCGAATTCGTCAGGCGTCTCCAGCGTCAGGCGACCAATCGCATTGGTGCGAAAGTCGGCGATCAGGATCTCCGCGCTCTTCTGGGGGTCGACACGCCCGCCACTGGCCAGCGCACCCCGCTTGCGCCCAATGGCCTCCAGCAGGTCTTCATCCTTCGCTTGCCCAATCGCCTCTGGGGTCAACCCCAACTTGTAGCGGGCTTCCAGCTCGGCGCCGTAAACCCGCTTGATCTTGTCAACCAGCTCCAGCGCCACCTCCTGCTCGTCATAGGCGTTCTTCCCCACCGCCCCACTGGCCGCTAGATTGAACCCGCTTTCCGGCACAACGATGCGAGGCCAGAGCATGCCTGGCGTGTCGTAGAGGTAGAAGTCATCGGCCAGCGCAATGCGCGACTCGGTGCGCGTCACGCCCGCTTCGTCGCCGGTCTTGGCCGCCCGCTTGCCTTTGAGCGTGTTGATCAGCGTGGATTTGCCCACATTGGGAATGCCGCAGATGAGCACCCGCATGGGTTTGACCAAGCCGCCGCGCAAAGGCGCGAGCTCATGGCAGGCGGCGATGATGGCGCGCGCGGGCGAGGTCTCGCTGGCATCCAGCGCAATGGCGCGCGTCTTGGGTTGCGCGTTGTAAAAGGCAATCCACATGGCGGTGCGCGCCGGGTCGGCCATGTCTTGCTTGTTGACCACTTTAAGAGTGGGCCGTCCCGCCGTGAGCTCGGCCAACAAAGGATTGGCGCTGGAACCGGGAAGCCTGGCGTCCAGCATCTCGATGACCACATCGATTTCTTTCACGCGCTCGCCAATGGCTTTGCGGGTGAGGTGCATGTGGCCGGGGAACCATTGGATGCTCATGGTTTTGCTGTCTCGATACGTGTCATGCCCCCGATTGTGCGCTGTGCGCCCGGACCGCTGCGCAGGCGCGACAATGCTGCCATGTGCCTCAACTGTCTCCAACGCCACGTCTCCCCATGGATGCTGGACACCGTGTGTGGTTTGCCCATGGTCCAGCGCATGCGCGACAAAGTGGTGCCGCGGGCCCACGGGCATGTGCTGGAGATCGGCATCGGGACCGGGCTCAATATGCCGCACTACGACCCGGAAAAGGTCACGCGCGTCACGGCGGTGGATCCTGCGCTCGAACTGCAGCCACGGGCCCAGAGGCGCATCAAGGCATCGGGCTTGAAGGTTGATCTGATCGGCCTCTCGGCCGAAACCCTCCCATTGCCCAGCGCTTTCATGGACAGCGCCGTGATCACCTACACGCTGTGCAGCATTCCCGACGCCCGTGCGGCCCTGAGAGAGGTGCGTCGCGTGCTGAAGCCAGGCGCACCCCTCTTCTTCTGCGAACACGGCCTGTCAACCGACGCCGGCGTGGCGCGGTGGCAGAACCGCCTGCAGCCCATTTGGGGGGCCATCGCGGGGGGTTGCCACCTGAACCGCGACATACCGCTCCTGATTCAGGCAGCCGGGTTCCGCCTGACGGAGCTGGAGCAAGCCTATATCGGCGGCCCCCGCCCCTGGACGTTCCACAGCTGGGGCGAGGCGCAGGCCAGACCGCTGCCCTGACCACCACCCAAGCGGCCTTGTGTCCGACCGGGTGCCACTTGTTCACATGCTCAAGCTGCCGGACGAGTTGTCCCACGTTTTACTGGACAAGCTTGTGAATAACCCGGGACAAGCCTTGTACCAGCGAGATAAGCGATTGATCTGATTGGGGTTTCTACAGCCTGCCCAAAAAACAGGCATCCGCGACCGACCGACTCAGGGCAACGAATGAACCGGCTCGTAGGCGGCCCGACCCAGGCGGGCTGGCGAGGTGTATTCCGCCCGGTAGACATCAAAAGGCATGGTGTCGTTGGCCTCTATGGTGCGCTGGTCTTCCATCGACTGTGCCGCCATGGCCTCGTACCGGGCCTGCTGATCAGCCCGCCAGGGCAAGGCCAGCAATTGCTGATGCGCTTTCAGGGATTGGGCACGCACAAGAGAAACAAAAGAATCGCTGTGGTCCCGCTGCACCGCAGCAAGCACCCGAGCCGATGGCAGGGTGTCGGGAGCGGCCAGTGCAGCCGCGGCCGCGTCAACCGCCTGCATGTGCGCTTGCCCTCCATGGGCTGCATCCATCGCCTGGGCAATGGGCATCAAGTTGCCGATGATCTCGGCGCCCCACCGATTCAGCGGCACGCTTTCACCATGGCGAGAAAGGTGCAAGCCTGGCTCTCGACCACGGGAGGCGGTCAATTGCTGGTTTTGGGTGATCTCGTGGATCTCGTCTGGTGTATCGGGCGGGCTGTCGCTCAACAGGCAATGCATGAGAAACACGTCGAGGAAACGCAGCGTGGGCGCCGCAATGCCAATGGTCTCGAACGGATTCAGATCGAGCAAGCGCACCTCGACGTATTCCACACCCCGCTCACGCAAGGCATGCAAAGGCCGCTCACCAGGGCGAATCACCCGTTTGGGGCGGATCGTGCCGTAAAACTCGTTCTCGATCTGCAAGAGCGTGGTCGCCAACTGGTTGTAGTCGCCGCCCGGATTTCGAATGCCAATGGCCTCATAGGCCGGCCAGGGACGCGTCAACGCATCATGCAACGACGCCGCATAACCCTCCAGACCGTTGTAGCTCACACCCAAAGTGGCCTGCGCATCGCTCTGGTACCCCAGACGCCCCATGCGCAACGTGGTGCCATAGGGCTTGTAGTAGGTGCTGCCCGCACCCAAGGGCAGGAGGTCGTGCTCGCGTCCAGCCAGAAAGGTGGAACACACCGCAGGCGACGCCCCGAACAGGGCGAGCAACAAAAAGGCGTGGCGACGAAAGTTGCGGATCAATGCGAAATAGCCATCGTTGTCGATGCCCGGCATGGACCAGTTGTAGTGAATGCCTGAAATCGTCTGCATGCGACGGCCATAGCGGTGTCCAAGCCCCATGCGGTACACGCTCTTGGCGCGCCCCACGTTGGACGAGCCGTAGCGGCCAAGCGGGATGGTCTCATCCGTCGGCAGGCCACACGGCATGCTGGAAGCCCACATCATTTCGTCACCACTGCTCTGCCCGGGCTTGTGCAGGACGCGGGCCGTGTACTGATGCACCTCGGCCAGCTCCGCGAGACAGGCGTCCACGCTGCCATGGACCCCGGTGATCAGCTCCAGCTGCGATTCACTGTAGTCGGTGGTGATGTGCGGGTGTGTGAGCGCACTGCCCAACGCGGCAGGATGGGGCGTGAGCGCGAGCTTGCCGTCCAGTTGCGCGCGAAGGCTTTCTTTTTCGAGCCCGCGCTTCTGGCCCCGCAGGCGATCGCCCGATATGGCTTCCAGCCGCTGTTGCAATGAGGTCATACCAAGGAAAACTGTTGTGTGTAGGGGATATCCGAACCGGCCCGGAAGTTAACACGGGCACGCCATTTCTGCTGACAGTGCGTCCAACCCCACCGGCCGATCCTCGGGTTCATCCGCACTGCGAACGGGCAAGGCCCCCTGTTCGTGCAACCATGTCTCAATGTGCGCTGGGTCGTTGGAAACGCGCAGCGCATCAAACGCCGCCTGCGCTTCCTCGTAGCGGTGGCGCAGGTAGTTCAACCATTGCTTCAACCGCCCCGCGCGGTGGCGCCGCTCCACGCGGTGAACCACTTGCACCCAGAAAATGCCCAGCAAAGGGACGATTTCCGACCAGCTGACGCCGCCCCCACTCTTGATCGCCAGGCCCAAGCCAGGGTCGGTCACCATGCCTCGCCCAATCATCAGATCACTGCACCCGGTGACCTCGCGACATCGCCAAGCGTCGGCGGCGGCAAATATGTCGCCATTGGCGACCACGTTCAAGCTCGGATAAGGAGCAATCGCCGCGCGCACCTCGGCAATGCGTTCCCAATAGGCCGGAGGGCGATAACCATGCGCCTTGGTTCGGGCATGGATCACCAGCTCGTTGGCGCCGGCCTCGGCCACGGCCAGGGCGCAAGCCTCTGCGACCCGGTCATCGTTGAACCCCAGCCGCATCTTGGCGGACACCACCACGCCTGCGGGCACCGCACGTCGCACGGCCGACACAATGCGGTGAATCAGCTCGGGCTCGTCCAGCAAAACCGCCCCACCGCGACTCTGGTTCACCGTTTTCGCCGGACAACCGAAATTGAGATCCACGCCATGTGGGCTCAGCCCTGACAATCTGGCCGCATTTTCCGCCAGGCAAACCGGGTCTGAGCCCAGCAGTTGCGCCCTCACAGGCACACCCGCCCGGGTATACCCACCTCTGCGCAACTCGGGGACCACCCGGTAGAACGTGCGCTCTGGCAGCAAGGTATTGGTCACCCGGATGAACTCACTCACGCACCGGTCAATACCGCCTGTGCGCGTGAGCACGTCGCGCAAAGTCGCGTCCAACAGGCCTTCCATCGGCGCGAGCAGGAGTTTCATGGAATGAGATCGGGGGGACACGCGTGGCAAACAACACTTTCTGCGGCCAGTCGTGACATAAATCGGGAGCTGGCCCCGATTTTATCGGTCGAACGGCTCTCCTCGCCCGGCAACCTTGTTGGCACCGCTCACCTCCTGTAACATCTTTGGCGTCTATCCCCGGGGAGTATTTCCATGCACAAATGCATTGCCAGTTGGCTGGCCATTGCACTGATCACCCTTTCTTCTGTCTGCCTCGCCCAGACGCCCCCGCCAGAGGGAGCGCGCGCGGGCACCGTCAAGCAGGTTGAGGGAGACACGTGGCTTGGACAGGCTGGCGCGCGTCGGTCGGCCGTCTCGGGCGATGGGGTCAAAGTCAGCGAACGCATCAGCACTGGCCAAAACGGCGCCGCCTCCATCACATTGAAAGATGGCACCGTGGTCACTCTCGGGCCCAATACCGCCCTCGACCTCAGCCAATTCGACTACAACACGACCACCCAGGAAGGCGGCTTCCTGCTCGACCTGCTTGAAGGCTCCATTCGCGTGGTGACGGGTCTGCTCGGCAAAGCCAACCCTGAAAACGTCAAGGTCAAAACCCCCACCTCGGTGGTGGAGTGCGTGGCACCGACTTCATCGTCGACGTCAAACCGGCAGTCAAGTGATGCCCTTCTTCGGTGCACCCGGCCCTACCATGACCTTTTTGAAACCCGCCACATTCACAACGGCCCGCCGAACGACCGGTCTTTTCCTCGCAGCCATCACCGCCCTCGTCCTGGGCGGATGCGCCCCAGCCACACGGGTGATCCTCTTGCCACAAAGCGATGGCTCGCGCAGCGCGGTGGTGGTCACTTCCAACAAAGGCAGCCAGGTGGTGGGCGCACCCTACCAGGTGGCCGAGGTCCAGCGCAACGGCGCCATGGCGCTGGCCCGCACCGACGAAACGGAGGTGGAGAAGGCCTATCCACGCCTCATCGCCATGCAACCCGCCGCCCAGGAGTTGTTCGTTCTTCAGTTCGAACCCGGCTCTTCCACGCTCACCGCCGAATCGCATGCGCGCCTCCCCGCTGTGATCGAAGCGGCACTCAGTCGAGCGGGCGGCGAGATCATCGTGACTGGCCATACCGACCGACAAGGCTCGTTGGAGGCCAACGACGCCCTGTCGCTTGAGCGCGCGCGGGCCATTCGAGCCATGCTGATCGAATGGGGTTTCAAGCCGGAACTGATCGAAGCTGTGGGCCGGGGAGAGCGGTCACCCCTGGTCCCCACCGACGACGAGGTTGAAGAGCCCCGCAACCGGCGCGCCGAGGTGGTGGTGCGATAAGCTGTGGCCTGACACAGCGATCACTGCCTTCATGGCCCCTGAACACAAACTGACCCGCGCCCTGCGCGAGCTGATCCATCGCCAACGTACCGCCGCCCTCGGCACCCTGGATGCCGAGGGCGAAGTGTTTGTATCGCGGGTGCCATATGCCATTGATGCCCGGGATGGCAGCCTGCTCATCCATGTGAGCCTGCTGGCGACCCATACCGGCAACCTGCACCGCCACCCCAAGGCCTCCTTGCTGATTGCACAGAACGAAGTCCCCGGCGAGCCCGTGCATGCCCTGCCCCGCGTCTCGATCGACGTCACGGCCGAGCCGTGTCCCCCAGACAGCCCCGAGGCGCACGCGCGCCGCGAGATCTACCTCGAGCGTTTTCCCGAGGCACAGCCCATGACCCTGCTTGGCGACTTCCAGTTTGTGCGTCTGCGCCCACTGGGGGCCCGGCAAGTTGCGGGGTTTGGTGCGGCCCGCAGCCTGGATGCAGCCACCCTCAGGCAGACCCTTGGAGCGCCGGATTGAGCCTCGCATCCCCCGAATTGGATCTGCTCTTTGAAGACGCGCACTTGCTGGTGCTCAACAAACCTGCCGGGCTGCTGGCGGTCCCCGGGCGAGGCCCCGACAAACAGGACTGCCTCAGCGCCAGAGCCATGGCGGTGTGGCCCGATGCGCTGGTCGTGCACCGTCTGGACATGGCCACCTCCGGCCTTGTATTGATGGCACGCGGCATCGAGGCACAGCGGATGCTGAGCCTGGCTTTCGAGAAACGCCGGGTTTACAAGCGCTATTTCGCCATGGTCAGCGGTCTGCTGCCCAATCCCCCGCCGGACAATGCCTGGAGCACCATCGACCTGCCATTGCTGGTGGACTGGGAGAACCGTCCTCGCAGCGTCGTGAACCACGCTTTGGGCAAACCCAGCACCACTCGGTGGCGCCTCGCCCACGACCCTGAAACGCCGGTGCGACACCAAGGCGAGGCCTCCCGAGTCGAGCTCGAACCCATCACCGGGCGGTCACACCAGTTGCGGGTTCACCTGCAAGCCATCGGCCATCCCATCGTGGGCGATCCGCTGTATGCCTCGCCCGACGCCCCCGCGCAGGCCGAACGCCTGTTGCTGCATGCCCAGGCGCTGGCCCTTGCCCACCCCGTCACAGGCGAACGCCTGTGGTTTGAAGCCCCCTGCCCGTTTTGACCGGACACGCCATGAACAACCCCCACCACCTCACCATCCTCACCGGCGCATCGCGCGGAATGGGCCTCGCCATGGCCCGGCAACTGCTCGGCCCCGATCACCTTCTGCTGTGCCTCTCGCGACATACCAACGCCGAACTGTCCCACGAGGCCAAGGAGATGGCTGCGCCCCTCGTCCAATGGCCTCAAGATCTGGCCCAATCCGAATTGGCTTCCCAGCGCCTGCTTGACTGGCTTCGGAACCAAGACCCGGCGGGCCTGCAAAGTGCCACCCTGATCAACAACGCCGGGGTGCTCACCACCATCGGCCCGCTGGAGGCAGCGCCCACGCAAGGCGTGATCAATGCGCTGCGCGTGGGGCTGGAGGCACCCATGCTGCTCACTGCTGCCTTTCTGCGGGCGACAGAGGCATGGGTGGCGCATGGCTGGCGCGGGTCCCGCAAGGTGCTCAACATCTCTTCAGGCCTTGGGCGCCATGCCATGGCCGGGCAGGCTTCCTACTGCGCGGCGAAGGCTGGCCTGGATCACTTCACCCGTGCCTGTGCCTTGGACGAAGCCGAAAAGCCGTTCGGCGCCAGGCTCGTTTCCCTGGCCCCGGGCGTGATCGACACCGACATGCAAACCCAACTGCGCGCGGGAGATCCCGCCGTCTTTCCAGCACTGGATCGCTTCATTGGCCTCAAGCAACAAGGTCAGCTGAGCTCGCCTGAGCAGGCTGCCAGCCAGGTACTGGCTTGGCTGGAGAGACCGGACTTCGGTGCGGAACCGGTGGCCGACGTGCGCCACTGATCGACCGGTCAGTCCCGACGACCGGCCCGTGTCACCCCCGTCAGCGTCGCAACAGGGTTTCGCAGTTAGCATGATGGGATCGCCCTCTTCCCCCATTTCCAGGAGACAAACATGAGTCGAGAAGTCGTCGTTGTAGCCGCTGCCCGAACCGCCATTGGCACCTTTGGCGGAAGCCTGAAAGATTCCCCGCCCACCGCACTGGGTGCGCTCGTCGTCAAGGAGACGCTGGCCCGCGCCGGGGTGGACGGAAAAGACGTGGGTCATGTGGTGTTTGGTCACGTGGTCAATACCGAGCCACGCGACATGTACCTCTCGCGGGTGGCCGCCATTGAAGGTGGTTGCGCAGAAGGCACGCCTGCGTTCAATGTCAACCGCTTGTGTGGATCCGGCCTTCAGGCCATCGTGAGCGCCAGCCAGAGCATCCTGTTGGGTGACACCGACATTGCCATTGGCGGCGGCGCCGAGTGCATGAGCCGCGCACCCTACGCCAGCCTTGCCACCCGCTTCGGCGCGCGCATGGGTGACACCAAGATGATCGACATGATGGTCGGCGCCCTTCACGACCCTTTCCACAACATCCACATGGGCGTCACCGCTGAGAACGTCGCCACCAAGTTCGGCATCACGCGAGAAATGCAGGACGCACTCGCCGTCGAAAGCCACAACCGGGCGCAGCGCGCCACCGAAGAGGGCCGCTTCAAGGACCAGATCGTGCCCGTGATGCTCAAGAGCCGCAAAGGAGAGGTGAGCTGGGCCACCGACGAGCATTTCCGCCCCGACTGCAAACCGGAAGACCTGGCCAAACTCAAACCCGTGTTCGTCAAGGAAAACGGCACCGTGACAGCTGGCAATGCATCAGGCATCAACGATGCAGCGGCGGCCGTGGTTCTGATGGAGGCCGGTGCGGCCAAGGCCCGGGGCGCCAAAGTCATGGCGCGGCTGGTGGGCTATGCGCACACCGGTCTGGATCCCAAGATCATGGGCGTGGGGCCCATCTCGGCCACCCAGGCGGTGCTGAAGAAGACCGGCCTCTCGGTCAACGATCTCGATGTGATCGAAGCCAACGAGGCCTTCGCGGCCCAGGCGTGTGCGGTCACCAAAGAACTGGGCCTCGATCCTGCCAAGGTCAACCCCAACGGATCGGGCATTTCGCTGGGCCACCCCATCGGAGCCACCGGTGCCTTGATCACTGTGAAAGCGTTGTACGAGCTCGAGCGTGTTCAGGGTCGTTACGCTCTGGTGACCATGTGCATCGGCGGCGGGCAGGGGATCGCCGCCATCTTCGAGCGCACCTGACGCTACACAAGGCAAGTTTTGCCAAGGGAGTCACACTTTCGGTCGTTTCCAGCGGCCGACAGTGGAACCTCGCTTGATTTCGATGGTCAGACTGCGCACAGTCAAGGAAAGTGCAACACCCTTTCAGGCTGTCCAACCATCAACAGGAGGTGTCTGTCCATGTGGAAACGATTGTCGACGCTGTCGGTCGCCATCAGGGGCGACGTTCTGCGGCTTTGGTACGCCCTAGGGCACCCCGATGCACCAGCTTGGCTCAAGGCAGCCACTGCCGCCATGCTCCTGTACGTGGTTTCCCCTTTCGACCTGATCCCCGATGTGTTGCCAGTGATCGGGGTCCTGGACGACGTCGTCCTCGTGACGCTGGCGCTGCGCTGGCTGCTTGCCCGGCTTCCCGCCCACATCCGTCAGTACGCCGATGAACGCAGTCGGGGTGGCAGTGGTACCCGGCGCGCCTCCCGCCCCGCCGACCCCCCTGCAAACCGCGGCTCACGGCTGCGCCGGTAAAGCCCCGCTCGTCACGCGCCCTGCCGCCGCTCAATCACCCTGAAAGCCGCCGCGTCGATAGGTCAACACCAGGGTGTCGCGCCAGCCAAGCTCTCCCTCCACCTGAGGCTGGATGGGTGTGCTTTCATGAATCACCCGCGCATCGTCCAGCAACAACAGTGACCAGGGCTCGCGCAGGGTAAAGCGCTGCCCGCTGGGGCCATTGGCCTCAAACACGCGGCTTTCGCCACCCTTGATCTGGTGGCGCTTCAGCATGAACACCGCCACCAGGTCGACGCCATCCCGGTGCGCCCCTTCGGGCGTGGGCCGCCCGATGCCATCGGTGGTGTCAATGCGAAACGGATGGGCCTCCACAAACCAGGGACGCTCGCCGTGCAGCGCGCTCGCCGCCCGCCCCACCCCCACAAGCAACCGCCGCCACACGGGCGAGGCCACCACCCCAGCCTCCATGGGTTCAAACCAGCGCTGCATACCGCCATGCAAGGCGTTGTATTGCAGCGGTTGCCAGTGGGCCCGATGGGCCACCTGATCGACCAGATCGCCTTGCACCACGAAGCAGCTGTGTCGGCGTCGGCGGTAGTGCCCGCCGTCCTTCAGGTACTCGTCGGAGGCCAGGTTGTCCCAACTGGCATGCAACGCATCAAGCGCGGGCGTGTCTGTATCCAGCCATTGGCCGACGTCAGCACCATTCAACAAGGCAAACCCCCGTTCCTTGAGCGCATGATCGCGCTCGGTCAGGGGCATATAGGAGGGCGGAATTCGCTGGTGGTCATGGGCAATCAGTGTAGCGAGTCCAAGCCTTGACCCCGGCCCGTTCGCCCGCACAACCCGCACTGAAATGCCGGTTTCTGCGCTGGATCAAATGCGATGCGTGAACGGCCTGTCAAGCTAGGGCCTGCAAACACTGTTCTTCCAAGATGCATTGCCGATCAAAGTGGTCAGACACCCAGTCTGATCTTCGTTCCGCGCCTGGATTGGCGCTGTTTCCACTCATTTCGCGCTTGGAAAAATGGTGTTGACAGGCCCTTGTGTTCCGCGGCGAGGCGTTTGCCTTTGCCAGGGAGCGCAACGGCCCATGGCGTTGGGCGAAATCTGTTCGGGAGACGGATATGAACACAGTGGAATGGAGTGCCGCCTTGTGTCTGGGCTTCGAACCCATGGACGCAACGCACCGGGAATTTGTTGACCTGCTGGCAAAGACGCAAGCGGCCGACGACGCCGATCTGAGCAACTGTTGGCGCGCTGTGATCGAACACACCCAAGATCACTTCGCACGGGAAGACCGATGGATGAAGAAATACCGCTTCGCCACGGCGGAAAACCACATACTGCAGCACCGCGTCGTCCTGAACCTCATGCATGAAGGCCTGGTGTTTGCCCGCACGGGGCAGTTCAATGCCGTCAGGGAGATGGCGGGAGAGTTGGCAAGCTGGTTTTCCAAGCACACGCAATCGCAGGACGCGGCGCTGGCACTGCACATGCGTCGAGAAGCCGAGTTGGCTTCTCACTGACACCTCTCGCAGCGGGAAGAAACCCTGCTGCCTGTCGGGGTAAACCATGTAATGCTTCCATTGGCCAATGGTTATATTGATCTCGACAAGAGGAGACCAACATGGCCAACGCCATTGCCGCCAACACCGACCCGGATCGCACGCCCGGCAACACCGAGTCGCCCGCGACTGACGCGCCTGAAGTGGCCGAGCCACCCCACTACGGTCCATCGGTATTTGCACTCAAACTGGCCACGCTCAAGCCGTCCGACCCACTTCAGTGGCTCAAGCTGGGCTGGGCGGATTTCAAGCGCTGCCCACGCATCGGCCTCTTCTACGGCCTGTGCTTCTTCGCCATGGGACACGCATTGCTGGCGGTGTTCCAGAATGCCCCAGCATATGTGCTGGCCCTGAGCGCAGGATTTCTGCTGATGGGGCCGTTTCTTTGCCTTGGTCTGTATGACGCCAGCAAGGCCATGCAAACCCACAGCCACCGCCCCTCGCTTCGCGCATCGCTGCTGGCTTGGCGCCCCACGAAAGGCACCATGGGCATCTTCGCGGGCGTCTTGCTGATATTGGAGTTGCTGTGGGGACGCGCCTCGTTGGTGGTGTTTGCCGTCACCTTCAACACCATGCCTTCCACTGAAAAGCTGCTTCCCCAATTGATCAACCCGGAGAATCTGGGCTTCCTCATCACCTACACCGTCGTCGGCGGCATTTTTGCCGGCCTGATTTTCGTGACAAGCGCAATTTCGATACCCATGATCATGGACCGCCAGACCGACGCCATCTCGGCCGGCCTGACCAGCATTCGCGCCAGCCTTCAAAATCCGGGGGTGATGATCATCTGGGGCGCGATGATCACCCTGCTTGTGGGGCTCGCCATGCTGCCAGCGTTTCTCGGCCTGCTGATTGTCGGCCCTGTGATCGGGCATGCAACCTGGCACGCCTATCGGCACATCGTCCCGCTTCAGGACAATACCGCCGACGCAGCACTGGCGAAGACCTGAGACCTTCAGGCGTTCACATTGACCACCAGACGCCCCCGGATCTGACCGGACAAAATCGCTGGGCCGGCCTGCAGGGCGTCGCCAAGCCCGATCTCCTTGGTGATCGTTTGCAGCTTGCTGCGGTCGAGGTCACGAGCCAATTGCTGCCAGGCAGCTTCCCGCCGGGCCAATGGCGCCATCACACTGTCAATCCCGTACAGCGTCACGCCGCGCAAGATGAATGGCGCCACCGTCGCAGGAAAATCCATGCCCTGGGCGAGTCCGCAAGCAGCCACCGCACCACCGTACTTGGTACTGGCGCAGGCGTTGGCCAGGGTTTGGCTGCCCACTGAATCCACCACACCGATCCAGCGCTCTTTCTGCAGCGGTTTGCCCGCCGCGCTCAGCGCCTGGCGGTCAATCACCTCAGCCGCGCCCAAAGCCTTGAGATAGTCGGACTCTGCCATGCGCCCCGTGGAAGCCACCACCTTGTGACCCAACCCGGCGAGCAACGCAATGGCCACGCCACCCACCCCACCGCCCGCACCGGTCACCAGCACTTCACCCTCGCCGGGCGACACGCCAACATCCGACCAATGCCGCTGCAAAGCCTGTACGCACAGCATGGCGGTGTAGCCCGCGGTGCCCAGCGCCATGGCTTCGCGCGGGCTCAGGCCTTCGGGCAGCGGCACCAACCAATCCCTTTGACCTTGGCCACCTGGGACAAACCGCCCCAGTGTCCCTCGCCAACACCGAACCCATTGAGCACCACCTGGTCACCGGTCTTCCAGCGAGGGTGCGCACTGGCTGTGACGGTGCCGGCGAAATCGATACCCGGCACCATGGGGAAACTGCGCACTACGGGCGATTTGCCTGTGATGGCCAGGCCGTCCTTGTAGTTGATGGTCGACCACGCCACCTTCACGGTGACATCGCCAGCAGCGGGCAACTGCGCTTCGTCAAGTTCGGTCAGGGCACAGGCATAGCCCGCCTCATCGGTCTTGTTGATCAACAGTGCTTTGAACACGGAATGTCTCCTCAGATGATTGAACGGCGCCATCGCGCCAAAGCAGATACACAAGCCACCATCCCATTGCGGTGTTTGCCAGGGCGAGCAAGGTGATCAACACCCGCAACAACCCGTCGGGTTGCATCAGGTGCAGCGACCAGGCCAGCCCTGACGACAACAAATTGAATGCGAGCATCAACCAGAAAAGGCCACGACGGGGCTGCCACAACCTGTGCAGCGTGCGGACCGACAGCATCTGTTTGAGCGTCATGGCCCATTGTGAATGAGGCGCAAGCCAATACCCCAATGACGCCCAGTCACTGACGAACGCGGCCAGCGCGCGCGCGCCGTCAAGTTGCGGGTTCCTGCTCCTGGAGCAGCCGCCACATGACTTTGCCACTCCCGCTCTTGGGCAATGCTTCAACGAACTGCACCACTTTCGGGCACTTGTAGACCGCCATGTTCTCGCGGCACCAGTCCACGATGTCTTGCTCACTCACCTGGCCACGCGCTTCCGCGCGGAGCACCACCACCGCCTTGACGCTTTCGCCGCGGTAGTCGTCACGTGTGCCGATCACACAAGCCTCGGCGATCGCAGGGTGCCGGAACATCAAGGCCTCCACTTCGGCGGGCCAGACCTTGAACCCGCTGGCGTTGATCATGCGTTTCAACCGGTCGGTGATGAAGAAATACCCATCTTCATCCACACGCCCCAGGTCCCCCGAGCGGAAATAGCGCTGCCCTTCGAATTCAACGAACGCTGCCTCTGTGGCGTCGGGCCGTTTCCAGTAGCCGGAGAAAACCGAAGGCCCGCGCATGATGATCTCGCCGGCCTCACCCACCGGCATCTCCTGCAGCGTGTCGGGATCAACCACGCGCGAATCCACACCAATGAACGGTATGCCCAGGCATTGCTGCTTGGGCGCGTCGGGCGGGTTGCTGTGGGAAGGCGCTGCGGTCTCTGTAAGCCCGTATCCTTCAGCGAACTTCAAGCCATAGGCTTCTTGCAGGCGCTGCGCCACCGCTTGCGGCATCGCTGCACCACCACCTCCAATGTAGGAAAGGCTCGACAGGTCGTATTGCGCAAAGTGCGGGCTGGCCAGCAGGTCAATCACCATCGTGGGAATGTTGGTCCAGCTGGTGACGCGCCAGGCTGATATCAAACGCCCCGCCAGATCCCGGTCCCAGCGCGGCATCATCACGATCGTCGAACCCAGATAGAGACCGGCGTGCATGCCGGTGACCATGCCGGTGATGTGAAACAGCGGCACCACCAGGAGCGCAATATTCTCGCTGCTGCCATTGGCCCAGAGGCTGGAGGCCACCGCGTTGTGCATGATGCTTGCGTGGGTGTGCATGCAACCCTTGGGCAAACCGGTGGTGCCGCTGGTGTAGGGCAACACACACAGGTCGTCTGGCCCCCTGTCGTGTGCGGACAGCGGCGCCTCGCAATCCATGGCCTCACGCCAGTCTGCAGCACGTCCGCTTGAGAAGCTCGGCAGCGGGTGCCGCGTTTCGATCCACGCTTTCCACGCGGGCGGCACCATGGCCTCTGGCCCCATCGCATCGCTGTAGTGCGTAACGAGCAGGTGCCGCAAACGATGTTCTTCAGGCAGCGACTCGCTGGCCTTGACCAGCTCGCCCGCGAGGTCGGCCGCGCTGATCGCCACCCTCACATCCGGGTCTGTGATGTAGTGCTTGAGCTCTTCGGCGCGGTTCATGGGATTGACGGGCACCACCACCGCATTGGCCCGAAGAATGCCGTAACAGGCCGCAATCCATTGCGGGCAGTTTTGCATCAGCAAAATCACACGATCGCCAGAACGCACCCCCTGCGCCTGCAGGTGAGCAGCCACCCGCTCGGCCTGAAACATCAGTTGCGAGTAGGAGGTGCTCTGGTCAAAGAACACCAGGGCTGGCTTGTCGGGATAGCGCTGGGCGTTGATCTGCAGGTTGAACCACAGCGAGGTGCGGGGCGTTCGGATGCTGTGGGGCAGGCGCTTGGGCCAGAAGCGGTGATGGGCACGTTCGGGCATGGCTGAAGCCTGGTCGGCTGGGGTCATTACACGGTCTCCATGTTGTTGTGGTTGCTTCGCGGCACACAGCATAAGAGGGCCAACGCAAAACCGTCCAGAGCCCTTGTCACCGCGGGGACGAATCGCTCCGGGGGCTCTTGGCATGGATGCTGCTTCGAACCTTACAGGGACGTTGATCGGGCGCTGCACCATGCCCTCATGCATTCTTTGCATGAGGATCCCACGTAAACCCCGATGCAACAAATCCTTATGCCCGCATACAGTGCATGGGTGCCCACAACGCGTTCCAACATGGTGCGCGCCAGAGCAGCCAACAACCCTTGCTATATCTATTGGAGTGAGTCGATGATGAAACTGAAGTCAATGAAACTAACCTTGGCGATTGCTGCCGCCACCGCTGCCGTCACCATGGTGGCCGCGCCAGCGCATGCAGCCAGCAAAACCGTCGACGCAATCAAGGCCCGCGGCCAACTGGTCTGCGGTGTGAATACGGGCCTCGCAGGTTTCTCCCAGGCCGACAGCAGCGGCACCTGGTCGGGCCTGGATGTGGACTACTGCAAAGCCGTGGCCGCAGCCGTCCTGGGCGATGGCAACAAAGTCAAGTACGTCCCCCTGAACGCCCAGCAACGCTTCACCGCCCTGCAATCCGGCGAAGTGGACGTGCTCTCGCGCAACACCACCGGCACCCTGTCTCGTGACGCATCGCTGGGCCTGCATTTTGTGGGCACGAGCTTCTACGACGGCCAGGGCTTCATGGTCGCCAAAGGCAAGATCAAAAGCGCCAAACAATTGAACGGTGCAGCAGTTTGCGTGCAGTCGGGCACCACGACCGAGAAGAACCTGACCGACTTCGCCCGCGCCAACAACCTCAAGATCAAGCCCGTGGTGTTCGAAAAAGTGGAAGCCGCCACCGGCGCCTACTTTGCCGGCCGCTGCCAGGCCTACACCACCGATGCCTCTGGTCTGGCCTCCACCCGTTCCAAGGAAGCCAAGAACCCAGCAGACCACGAAATCCTCCCGGACCTGATCTCCAAGGAACCGCTGGGCCCCATGGTCCGCCGCGGCGATGACGAATGGCTCGCCATCACGAAATGGGTGTTGTTTGGCCTGATCGAGGCTGAAGAATATGGCATCAAGCAAAGCAACGTGGAAGAGATGAAGAAGAGCACCGACCCACAGATCGGTCGCATGCTCGGTTCCACGGAAGACCTGGGCAAACACCTGGGCCTGGACAAGGAATGGCTGGCACGCGCCATTGCCACCACCGGCAACTACGGCGAGATCTTTGAACGCAATGTGGGCCCCAAGACCCCACTGAACCTGCCTCGCGGCAAGAACGCCCTGTGGACCAAAGGCGGCCTGATGTACGCACTGCCGCTGCGTTGATCTGAACCCACCGGCCAGAACTGGCACAAATGCCCTCGAAAGAAATCGGGGTGTGTTTGTGCCGGTTTTTTTTACGCCCATGAATCCCGCTGAATCGCCATCGGAAGCACCACTCCCATGATCGAAGCCAGACCCCTACCCAAAAAGAAATCCCGATCCATCTCCTGGAACAGCCGCGAAGGTCGAGGCGTCATCTACCAGATCGTGGCCATCGCCGCGGTTCTGGGTTTTGTATGGCTGCTGGTCAACAACACACTGGCCAATATGCGCCGCCGCGGCATTCAGAGTGGTTACGACTTCATGTCGCAGCCCTTCGGCTTCGACGTGAGCGAAACCCTCATCCCGTACGACGTGATGAGCACCTACTGGACGGCGTTTGCCATCGGTCTGACCAACACCCTCAAGGTGGCCATTCTCGGCATCGTGTTGGCCACCCTGATTGGCACACTGCTCGGCGTCGGCCGCTTCTCCAGCAACTTTCTGGTGCGCAAGATCTGCTACATCTACGTGGAGTTCTTTCGCAACGTCCCGGTCTACCTTCAGTTGCTGATCTGGTACATCGTTTTCACGGAGACGCTGCCCTCATTCGACAATGCCTGGGAACTCGGACATGCCTATCTGAGCAAGGGTGGACTCTCGTTTCCCTGGCCAGAATGGAAACTGGGTCAGTCGCTTGCGCTCCTGGGCATGCTCATCGGTGTGGGCGTCAGCTATGTCTACGCCAAACGGGCGCGTCGTCACTTCGACCTCACCGGCCAGCCTCGGCCCGTGATCTCGGTGTCCATTGCCATCATCCTGGGTCTGGGTGTGGCCGGGTGGCTGCTGGGTGGGGCCCCGATGGCCTGGAGCCTGCCTGAGAAAGGCGTCTTCCAGGTCGAAGGCGGCGCCACGTTCAGCCCGGACTTCCTTTCACTGCTGGTGGGCCTGGTGTTGTACACCGCTTCGTTCATCGCAGAGATTGTCCGCTCGGGGATCGCCTCGGTCTCACAAGGGCAGCACGAAGCGGCGGCGTCTCTGGGCCTGTCCAAGTCATTGGCCATGCGTTTGGTGGCGCTGCCACAAGCACTGCGCGTGATCATTCCGCCATTGACCAGCCAATACCTCAACCTCACCAAGAACTCCTCCCTGGCCGTGGCCATTGGCTACCCCGACCTGGTGTCGATCGCCAACACCACCCTCAATCAGACGGGCCGGGCCATCGAGGCCTTGTCCATCGTGATGCTGGTGTATCTGACGCTCTCGCTCATCACCGCTGTGCTCATGAACTGGTTCAATGCCAGCGCGGCGATCCAGGAACGCTAGGAGCCCACAACATGCAAGACACTTTTCAACCCCTCGCCCCACGCCCCATGCCGGGCAAAAGCAGTGGCATGGTGGCCTGGCTCAAGACCAACCTCTTCTCCAGCCCGATCAACAGCGCGATGACCGTCATCATGCTGGCCGCGGTGATTTTCTCCCTGGCCCAGGCTGGGGGATGGAGCGTGACCCACGCCGTCTTCGGTGCCGACCTCGAAGCCTGCAACAAAGCGCGCGGCATTGGCGCTTGCTGGGGCGTGATCGCCGAGAAGGGCCGGCTCATTCTGCTGGGCCTGTACCCTCAGGAAGAACAGTGGCGCCCCATCCTGGCAACCCTGTTGATGCTTGGCGTCGTGGCCTTGAGCTGCATGCCCACGTTCTGGAACAAGTCGTTGCTGATCATGTGGCCTGGCATGCTGGTGCTCTACTTCATCCTGATGAAGGGTGGCGTGCTGGGGCTCGCCCCAGTCTCGACCGACCAGTGGGGTGGCCTGCCGCTGACCGTGATGCTCACGGTGATCGCCATGACGCTGGCCTTCCCACTCGCGATTCTGGTGGCGCTTGGGCGGCGTTCCAAGATGCCGGCCATTCGCACCTTGTGCACGCTGTATGTGGAGCTCATCCGGGGCGTGCCTCTGATCACCGTGCTGTTCATGGCTTCGTTCATGCTGCCATTGTTCATGCCCCCGGGTACCAACATCGACGTGTTGATCCGTGTGGTGGTGGGCATCACGCTGTTCTCGGCCGCCTACATGGCCGAGGTGGTTCGCGGCGGCTTGCAGGCCCTGCCCAAGGGCCAAACGGAGGCGGCCGCCACACTGGGGCTGACGTTCTGGCAAACCCAACGCAAGATCGTGCTGCCTCAGGCCTTGACCACGGTGGTGCCATCGCTCATGAACACCTTCATCGGCATGTTCAAAGACACCTCGCTGGTGACCATCGTGTCGCTCTATGACCTGACCGGCGCCGTGGGCCTGGCCCTGAACTCCGACGCCGATTGGCGCCCGTTCAAGATGGAAGGCCTGTTCTTCATCGCGGCCATCTACTTCGCGTTCTGCTTTGCCATGTCGCGCTACAGCCTGTGGGTGGAGAAACGCACCGCCGTGAGCAAGAGCCGCTGATCCCTCAGCTCATCAGAAGAAACTGCCGAACAAAGATCCGAAAGACTCAAAGCCATGAGCAATCAAGAAGACCCCATCATCAAGTTTGAACAAGTCAACAAGTGGTATCCCAGCAATGGCTACCATGTGCTGCGCGACGTCAACCTCACTTTTGCAAAAGGTGAGAAGGTCGTGATCTGCGGCCCGTCGGGCTCGGGCAAGTCCACCCTGATTCGCTGCGTGAACGCGCTGGAGGAATACCAGGAAGGCAAGCTCACCGTGGACGGCACCGTCGTCGGTGACGACGTGAAAGGCGTTGACCGCGTGCGACGCGAAGTCGGCATGGTGTTTCAACAGTTCAACCTGTTCCCCCACCTCACCGTGCTGGAAAACCTGATCCTCTCGCCCACGTGGGTGGCCAAGATGCCCCGCAACGAAGCCATCGAGAAAGCCATGGCGCAACTGGAGCGGGTGAGGATTGCCGAGCACGCCAACAAGTACCCGCTGCAACTCTCCGGCGGCCAGCAACAGCGTGTGGCCATCGCCCGTTCCCTCTGTCTGACCCCCAAGATCATGCTGTTCGATGAGCCCACCTCGGCGCTCGACCCGGAGATGATCAAGGAGGTGTTGGACGTGATGATCGGCCTGACCGATCAAGGCATGACCATGCTTTGCGTGACCCACGAGATGGGCTTTGCCAAAGCTGTGGCGGACCGGGTGATCTTCATGGACCAAGGCCAGGTGGTGGAACAAAACACCCCCGAAGAGTTCTTCAACAACCCGCAGAACGAGCGCAGCAAGGACTTCCTCTCCAAGATCCTCGGCCACTGACCACCTCGCCCCGCGAGCCGCTCAATCGCAAGCCGCGCGAACCCCAATGGGTTGCGCGGCTTTTTTTCGGTCTGAACGTAAGTTTTTCCAAGCAGGCGACCTTTCTCCACAACAGGAGATCACCATGCCTTCCCGTTCCACACCCCACTCACTGCTGGCCGCAAACGCCGCCGCCCTGTTTGCCACCCTGATCGCAACCCCCACGTGGGCCGCCAGCACTTGCCAGGCCCAATCGGGCGCCACGCCACCCACCGTGGTGGAGCTCTACACCTCAGAGGGCTGCAGCTCTTGCCCACCCGCCGACCGATGGCTGTCTTCGCTGAACAACCAGCCCGATGTGCTGCCCCTGGCCTTTCATGTCAACTACTGGGACCGCCTGGGCTGGCAGGATCGCTTTGCCACCCGGGCCACCACGGAGCGACAGCATCGCGTGCGCGAGGTGTTGAAAGGTCGCTATGTCTACACGCCGCAGGTGGTTCTCAATGGCCGCGACGAGCGCCAATGGTCAGGCTATGCGGCCGGTCGCCTGGCGCAAGTGGCCGGCGCAACGCCCTCCGCACCACCCACACTCACGCTGCAGCGAACCGGCCACGAGGTCACCGCCACCGTGGGCACCGCCCAGGGCCAGCCGGCACTGGCGGGCTATTGGGCGGTTGTGCAAGATGGCTTGAGCAGCCGGGTCACGCGGGGCGAAAACGCCGGCGAAACACTCCAACACGACCACGTGGTCAGCCTGTACCAGCCGGTGGCGAGTTGGGCAGCGGACCAGCCCAAGACCGTGCAACTGAATCTGCCCCAAGGCCCGGAGTTCGATGCCCTGCGGGTGGCCTTTGTGGTCACCCTGCCCGACCTGGTGCATCCGGTTCAGGCACTGAGCCTGCATTGCCCGGGATGAATCGCCTGTCGGCTCACAGGGAACAGCCCCGGCATCGAGCGTTGAACGATCAGGACCAGGGGCCCGGAACACCAAGGCTGCGGGCAGCACCGATCATTTGACCGGCTGAATCTCGGTGATCAGCATCTGGCCGCCGTCGTCCACCACCTTGAAGCGCACCTTGTCCCCCGCGGCAACCCGGTCCAGCATGGCCGGATCCTTGGCGACAAACACCATGGTCATCGGAGGCATGTCGAGGTTCTTGATTTCACCGTGTTTGATGGTGAGCTTGCCGGTGTCCTTGCTGACCTTGCGGATCTCCCCTTCCGTCATGTCGGCCGACGCGTCTGCGGGTGGCTGCGGCGGCAGAGGTGCTTTGGGCAATGGCCGGCAGTGCAACGCCCAGTGTCGGTCCCATCAATGCGGCCAATGCCACGGCGCACAAGCGTGAATTCTTCATGAGCTGTTTCCTTCAAGGGTGGTGTTGATAAACCGTGGCGCTGCCGTCTTTGGCGACCAGCATCACGCCGTAGGGGTCTTTTCGACCGCCGTATTCGGGGCCATCCATGCCAGGGGCTCCCACCGGCATACCGGGTACCGACAGGCCCAGGGCGTCGGGCCGGCTTTGCAGCAAACGCCGCAACTCTTCGGCGGGCACATGCCCCTCGATCACATAGCCGTCCACCAAGGCGGTGTGGCAAGAGCCGAGCTTCTCGGGCATGCCAAGCCGGCGGCGCACCGCCCGGTTGCCCGTTTCGAACACCTGGGTACGAAAGCCATTGCGCTCCAGATGCGCCACCCAATCCTTGCAGCACCCGCAGTTCGGGTCTTTCCAGACCTGCACGACCGCGCCCGATGGCTTGCCCACCGATTGCGCCACGGACCACCCCGACACGCACGCCAGCAAGGCCCCGACCGTCCACTGCCGCCGTCTCATCGGCCTTGCCTCAAAACCATCTGCCCCAGCATTTCTCATCATGTTCTCCACTGGCTCAATTCACCACGATCTTGCCCACCATGCCCGCCTCGAAGTGCCCGGCGATCAGGCAGGCAAAGTCAAACGTCCCTGCGCGATTGAAGGTCCACACGATCTCCCCCGCCTTGCCCGGAGGCACATGGGCCATATAGGGTTCGTCGTGCTCCATGTTTGGAAACCGCTTCATCAGAGCGGCGTGCTCGGCCAGCACGGTTGCCGTGCCCAACACCATTTCGTGCAACACCTTGCCTTTGTTGGCAAGACGGAATCTAACCGTCTGCCCTCGCTCGACCTCCAAACGATCGGGCGTGAATCGCATGTTGTCATCCATCTGAATGTCGATGGTGCGCACCACATCCCTGGCATCCCCCGCGATGCCCCAGTCCTTTTGCTCCTTCTTGATGGCGACAGGTGGCTTGTCATGCGCCTTGTCACCATGGGCCAAGGCGGTAGAGCCCACCGACCACGCCAACGAAGCAAACAACAGAGCCAATGGAGAAATAGTGCGAAATTTCATGAAAGTGAAAAGCTGAGTGGTGAATCAGATGGGGAGGATTCTGAGCGGGAGACCATAGACCAGAGTCTGCGCAACCGACTCAATGGCCATGACCGCCCTTGGGCTTGACGGCTCGGGCGTTCCCCACGGTCGACCTTTGCGGGTCGGCCGCGTTGTAAAGCCCGGTCACCGGTTGGCCGGCGGCCTTCGTCTCAGACTGGAAGCGCGCTGGCTCGGCCAACGGGCCACCGTATTCAAATGCCGAGGTGCCGGGAGGATGGGCGTAGGGGCCAGGGTCGCTGTAGTCGCCCGGTTTTTGGTCCTTGCGCACCTTGAACACCGTGAACATGCCACCCATCTCCAGCGGTCCGTACTGGCCGCGCCCCGTCATCATGGGAGCGGTGTTGTCGGGGATCTGCATCTCCATTTCCCCCATGTCGGCCATGCCGCGCTCGCCCATGACCATGTAATCCGGGGCCACCCGGTTGATCTTGCCCACCACACCCCGGTGGTCCACGCCGATCATGGTCGGCACCGCATGCCCCATCGCATTCATGGTGTGGTGGCTCTTGTGGCAGTGCATGGCCCAGTCGCCTTCCTCATCGGCCAACAGCTCGATCTGCCGCATCTGCCCCACAGCCACATCGGTGGTGACTTCCGGCCAACGCGAGCCCGGTGGTGTGGGTCCGCCATCGGTCCCCGTGACCTCGAACTCGTGACCATGCAGATGGATGGGGTGGTTCGTCATGGTGAGGTTGCCCACCCGGATGCGCACCCGATCGTTCAGGCGCACGTTGAGCGTGTCGATGTCGGGAAACACCCGGCTGTTCCAGCACCAGATGTTGAAATCCGTCATGGTGTTGACCATGGGCGTGCGGCTGCCGGGCTCCACGTCAAAGGCGTTGAGCAGAAAACAGAAATCACGGTCCACCTCGCGGATCAGCGGGTGAGGGTCCTTGGGGTGGGTGACCCACAGGCCCATCATCCCCATGGCCATCTGGGTCATTTCGTCTGCGTGGGGGTGGTACATGAACGTGCCCGGGCGGCGCGCCACGAACTCGTACACATAAGTTTTTCCCGCCGGTATCGCCCTCTGCGTCAAGCCACCCACGCCGTCCATGCCATTGGGCAACCGCTGCCCGTGCCAGTGCATCGAGGTGTGCTCCGGCAGCTTGTTGGTCACGAAGAACCGCAGCCGGTCCCCCTCCACCACCTCAATCGTGGGCCCCGGGCTTTGCCCGTTGTAACCCCACATATTGACCTTGAAGCCCTTGGACACCTCGCGCACCACCGGTTCCGCCACCAGATGAAACTCCTTGACGCCATTGTTCATGCGCCAGGGCAGCGTCCAGCCATTGAGGGTGACCACCGGGTTGTAGGGCCGCCCGGACGGCGGCACCAAGGGCGGCGCGGTGTCGACCGACGACTGGATGACCGGCTCGGGCAGACCGGCCAACGCTGAGCGAGCCACAGCCAGGCCAGCCACGGACGCGGCTGCACCGGTAAAGAAACGGCGACGTGAAGGTGATGGGTTCATGTGCAAAGGTCCTGGGTCGTCCTGCTTGGTTCAGTGGGCAGCGGATTCACCGGGCGAGACGCTGCCTCCCCCAAGCGACACCAGCCGGGCCGGTGCGCCGCCTTGCAGCGTCCACTGCAGATCGGCTTCGGCCAGCCAGAAATCGCGCTGTGCCCCAATGGCATCGACTTCGGCCGCCGCCTGGTTTCGCACCTCGCCGAGCAGATCCCACACACTCTTCAACATGCCGTTGTAGTGCAGCACCGTCTCCTCGGTCACGAAGCGGCGCAACCGCAACACGTCGCCACCGGCAATCTGGGCGAGTTCGTGGCTGGCGCTGTAAACCTCGAAAGCGGCTTGCGAGGCCGCGCGGTTGCGCACCCCTCCCATGCCTGGCAATTGACGCTGCATCGCCGCCAGACGACCGGCCCAATCAGAGCGCGCCATGGCCGAAGCCGGCAGATCAGGCAAGGCGCTGGGCAATCCAAGCACCGCTGTCGAGCCGCCCATCCCCAGCAGGTCCCTCAACGCCATTTGCGCCTGCGTTGCCGCCAGTTGCGCCCGGCGCAGGTCCATTCGGGCCGAGGCCGTTGCCAAATCGAGGGGCGCCGCCTGGAGCGGACTCCAGTTGCCCACACCGACCATGCGACGCGCCAATTCGCTGCCCGCCTCTGCGCTGGTCAGCGCGGCCTCTCGAAAACGGACCACCTGGCGGGCAGCCACCGCCTCGATCCAGGCCTTGCGCGCCTGTGTGGCCACGTCCAGCCATTCGCCGACCTCGTCCACGCGCCGCTGCCAAGCCGAGTCCAGCGCATCCAATCGCCCTTCGGCCACCTGTTGTGTGGTCTGTCGGCCCAGCACATCCTGAATCCGCTTCAGATCAGGGTGGCGCCGCCAGGCCAGGTAAACCGCCTCGGCCGGTGTGTCCAGCGCCAGATCCGGCTCTACCTCGGGCGCGGTTGGCACCTTGGGCTGGTTCGCCCGCTCCCACTTCAACAAGTCGATGTGCCCCCGCTTGAACTGCGCCACCGCCTCGTTCGCGGCGCGCCAGTCTTGCAAAGCGGGAGGCTCGCCGGCCACCTGCGCCCAGGCGCCTGCCGGCAGCAGCAGGCCGGCACAGGCCAACACCCGCAAGAGGCTCAGGCCACCGGTGGGCCGAGAGAAGGGAAAAGGCTTTGTGATCGGCATGTCCCATTGTCAACACAACACACCCACAGCCACCTGTCTGTCAGATGACAAATTTGTCATCTGACCAAGCACCAGCCCAACTGGGGGCACACTACGCCCCGTGAACATCCTGATTGTTGAAGACGAGCCAAAGACCGGCGAATACCTGCGCCAAGGGCTGCGCGAGGCCGGTTTCGTGGTGGACCTCGCCGTGCGCGGCAGCGATGGCCTGCACCTGGCCTTGCAGGGCCAGCACGACCTGGTGATCCTTGATGTGATGTTGCCCGAGCTGGACGGGTGGCAGGTGCTCAAGGGCTTGCGCAGCATGGGCCGGGAAATGCCAGTGCTCTTCCTGACCGCCCGCGACCAGATCGAAGACAGGGTTCACGGCCTGGAGCTCGGCGCTGACGACTACCTCGTCAAACCCTTCTCATTTGCCGAATTGCTCGCCCGCGTGCGCGTGATCCTGCGCCGCGGCCGCACCACCCAGGAGCAAACCACCTGGCAATTGGCCGACCTGGAACTCGACCTGCTGCGGCGCCGCGTCACCCGCGCAGGCAAGCGCATCGACCTCACCGCCAAAGAGTTTGGCCTGCTTGAACTGTTGATGCGCCGCCAGGGCGAAGTCCTGCCCCGTTCCCTGATCGCCTCCCAGGTCTGGGACCTCAACTTCGACAGCGAGACCAACGTGATCGATGTGGCGGTGCGCCGCCTGCGCGCCAAGGTCGATGAAGGCTTCGAGCCCCGGCTGATCCACACCGTCCGGGGCATGGGCTATGTCATGGAGCTGCCGGAGTCTGCCCCATGAGCCCGCCCCGGCTGGGCCTGACCGCGCGCCTGACCCTGCTCAACTCGGCTGTGGCGGTGCTGGTGCTCAGTGGCATGGGCTTCATGGTGACCCGCGCCAATGAAGCGCACTTTGTCGAGCTCGACCGGAGCTTCCTGCAGGACAAAGCCACCCTGGTCAGACAGCTGGTGGCCAGCAGCACCAATCCATTGCAGATGCAGCAGAAACTGCAGGAGCTGAAACAGAGCCACAACGGCCTGTACCTGCAATTGACGCAAGGCGAGCGGACGCTCTTTGGTGTGGAGGACAGCCCGTTCTCGGCGCAGACCGCTTTTCCACACGACACGTCAACGGCACGCCTGACCACCCGGGACTGGCAGTGGGAGGGTCAGACCGTGCGGGGAGGTGCCATCGACCTGCCCGCGCCCGCGTTCTTGGGCAGGCCCCAGGCGCTGCGATTGCAACTGGCCACCGACACCCACCACCACACCCATTTCATGGACGACCTGCGCCACAGCGTACTGCTGTATCTGCTGGCCGCCGCCGTGCTCAGTGGCCTGCTGGCCTGGTGGGCTGCGCGGCGCGGCCTGGCGCCCCTGCGTGCCATGCGCGAACGCGCAAGGCGGGTCACCGCGCACCAGCTCGACGAGCGCATGCCGGAGGCCAGCGTGCCGGTTGAGATGGCCGAACTCGCACACGACCTCAACACCATGCTGGCGCGACTGCAGAACGACTTCCAGCGCCTGTCCGACTTTTCCAGCGACCTGGCCCACGAACTGCGCACCCCCATCAGCAACCTGATGACGCAAACCCAGGTCACCCTCGCCCAACCCCGCGACGCAGCGGCCTACCGCGAGACCCTGGCCTCCAACGCCGAGGAACTCCAGCGACTGGGGCGCATGGTCTCCGACATGCTTTTGCTGGCCAAAACCGAGCATGGTCTGGCGCTGCCCCAGCGCGAACGCATCGCGCTGCACGACCAGACCCAGGCCCTGTTCGATTTCTATGATGTCGTGGCAGATGAGCGCGCCATCGAACTGATCCGTCACGGCCAGGCGGAGGCCCTGGGTGACCGCCTGATGCTGCGCCGCGCCATCAGCAACCTGCTGTCCAATGCGATTCGCCATGCCCCGGAAAAGTCCCAGGTGGTGGTCCGCCTGAGCCAGGTGCAGGGAGAAGCTTCGCTGTGCGTTGAAAACGCGGGGCCCGCCATTGCGCCTGAACACCTGCCCCGGCTCTTTGACCGCTTCTACCGTGTCGACAAATCACGGCTTCACCTGCCCTCCGACGGCACGGGGCTGGGGCTGGCCATTACCCAAGCCATCATGACCGCCCACGGCGGCGCCGTCACGGTGGAGTCGGCAGGCGACAAAACCCGCTTCTGCCTGCGCTTCCCCGCCTGTTGAACGCGCCGTCGAGCCCCGCGGCCCGTGGTAACGTACCGCCCATGCCCACCACCCTTCGTTACACCTTGCTGTCCGTGCGGGACATGGTCGCCTCGATCGGCCCGTTCGCGCTGTTCACCGCGCTGCTTCTGGCGCTGGCGTATTGGTGGCTGGACCCCAATCCCCCCAAGCGGGTGACTCTGGCCACAGGACCCGACCAGAGTGCCTATGCGGAATTCGGCAAACATTACGCCGAGGCCCTCAAGCGCTATGGCATCGAAGTGGTCCTGCTGCCGACCCAGGGTTCATCCGAAAACCTGGAAATGATTCGCAGCGGCAAGGCCGACATCGGTTTTGTGCAGGGTGGCAGCGCCGACATTGCCTACGACGATGAGGAGTCCATTGCATCCTTGGGCAGCCTCTTTGTCGAACCCCTGTGGTTCTTCTACCGAGAAGACGCCGCCAAACGCCTGAACCATGGCTCGCCAACGGTGGACAGCCTGACCCAGCTCGACGGCTGGCGGGTCAACGTCGGCACCGCAGGCAGCGGCGTGCCCCGCCTCTTCTCGACCTTGCTCGACGTCAACCGGGTCGACCCCCAGAAGCTCACGCTGAGCGAAATGGAGCAGACCCCGGCCACCGTGGCCTTTCTCGATGGCAACGTCGACGCGGTAGTCTTCGCCTCCGCACCCGAATCGCTGATGGTGCAGATGCTGCTCCAGTCTCCCGGCATCCACCTGATGGACTTCGCGCAGAGCGAAGCTTACTCGCGCCGGTTTGGCTACCTGACCCCCGTGGTCATGCCCCAGGGCGTGGTCGACCTGTCGAAGAACATTCCCACCCACGACGTGCGCCTGGTGGCCTCGACCACCAGCCTGCTGGCCAGCGCCAGGACCCACCCCGCCATCGTGCAGCTCTTCGCGCAAACAGCCATGTCCCTGCACGGCGGAGCCGGCTGGTTCAACCGCGCCCGCGAATACCCCAGCCTGGAACACAGCGAGGTGCCCCTGTCGCCAGAAGCCGTGCGGGCCATCAAAAACGGCCCCCCATTTCTGCAGCGCTATCTCCCCTTCTGGCTGGCCAATCTGGTGGAGCGCATGTGGCTGGCGATGGGTCTGATCATTGCACTGGCCCTGCCACTCTCGCGCATCGTTCCCCCGCTTTATGAGTTCCGGATCCGCTCACGCGTGTTCCGCTGGTATGGTCAACTGCGCGCGATTGAGCAGCACATGAAAGAACCCGACAGCGGGCGTTCAAACGAAGAGCTGCTGGCCGAGCTGGACGCACTGGAAAGCAAGGTCGAGCAGATCGTGGTGCCGTTGTCGTACACCGACGAGCTCTACGCGCTGCGCAACAACATCGGCCTGGTGCGCAAGCGCCTGCAACGGAAGCCGAGAAGCGGCGCGCCGTCCTGAGTCCCCCGACTGGACGCCACCCTTCTTGTCTTGCGAAGAAGGTGGCATGGCCCGGGCCGCTACCCGCCCTGCATCAAGGCCGCCCAACCAGCGGGGCCCAGATCGCGAAGCGTCTGGATATTGCGCTCCACGATCTTCTCTGCGTCACCGGCGTCACTGGCAATGGCGCGCTCCACACTGTCTTCGCGCAAGAGATGCAGCGTCGGGTACGGCGAACGGTTGGTGGCATTGGACACATCGTCGGGCCCCACGCCTTCAAACTGGAACGCAGGGTGAAAGCTCGCCACCTGGATCACGCCTTCGAGCTCATGCTCTGCGACCACATCGTCCACCACGTTCAGAAAATCGTTGAAGACGAAGAAATCGGGAAACAACGAAGGGTGAACCAGCAGCGTGGTGTCGATCTCCTCCGCTGGCGTTTTCTTCAACAGCTCCAGCTCGGCGTCAAGCTCATCCAGGAAGGCATCCAGATGGCGAGCCCGGCTCACCACGATGCGGACCTGGTTCTTGACATAAACCGCCCGGGCAAACGGGCAAAGGTTGAGCCCGATCACCGCCTTCTCGATCCAATGGCGGGTATTGGCAAGTACTTGTTCGTCGGTCGGATTCATCAGGTCACCACAGACTCAAATTGAAGGCGCCGATAAGGCATCCCTCTTCGGCGCACACAACCCCTTGCACACACAGCCCATCCGCGGCAACCCGCAGACGGGCGTGGTCCCGCATCAGGCAAGGGATTTGAAGCGAGCGCGCTTCGGTTTCGCACCCTCTTCGCCCAGACGCTTCTTCTTGTCGGCCTCGTATTCCTGGTAGTTGCCATTGAAAAACACCCACTGGCTGTCGCCTTCGGCGGCCAGAATGTGGGTGGCGATGCGATCGAGGAACCAGCGATCGTGGCTGATGACCAGCGCCGAACCCGCGAACTCCAACAGCGCTTCCTCCAAGGCACGCAATGTTTCCACATCGAGGTCGTTGGACGGTTCGTCCAGCAGCAACACGTTGCCACCTTCGGCCAGGGTTTTGGCCAGATGCAACCGCCCGCGCTCACCACCCGAGAGTGTGCCCACGCGCTTTTGCTGATCGCCACCGGAAAAGTTGAACCGCCCGCAATAAGCCCGGCTGGGCATCTGAAACTTGCCCACCGTGATCATGTCCAGACCACCGGAGATGTCTTCCCACACGGTCTTGTCGCCTTCCAGGCCATCCCGGCTCTGGTCGACCACCGCCATCTTGACGGTCTGCCCCTTCTTCACCTCACCACTGTCGGGCAACTCCTTGCCGCTGATGAGCTTGAACAAGGTGGACTTGCCCGCCCCGTTGGGTCCGATGATGCCGACAATGGCACCCGCAGGAATCTGGAAACTCAGGTTGTCGATCAGCACACGGTCGCCAAAGCTCTTGGAGACGTTCTTGAACTCGATCACTTCGTTGCCCAGGCGCTCGGCCACCGGGATGAAGATCTCATTGGTCTCGTTGCGCTTCTGGTATTCGACGTCGCTCAACTCTTCGAAGCGGGCCAAACGCGCCTTGCTCTTGGCCTGACGGCCTTTGGGGTTCTGGCGCACCCACTCCAGCTCCTTCTTCATCGCCTTGGTGCGCGCGTCTTCGGTGCGCTGCTCCTGCTCCAGGCGGGCCTCCTTCTGCTCCAGCCAGGTGGAATAGTTGCCCTTGTAGGGAATGCCGTGGCCGCGGTCGAGCTCAAGAATCCACTCGGCGGCGTTGTCCAGGAAGTAGCGATCGTGGGTAATGGCCACCACCGTCCCGGGGAAGCGTTGCAGGAACTGCTCCAGCCAATCAACCGACTCGGCGTCCAAGTGGTTGGTGGGTTCGTCGAGCAACAACATATCGGGTTTGCTCAACAGAAGGCAGCACAACGCCACGCGGCGCTTTTCGCCACCGGAAAGCAACCCGACCTTGGCGTCCCACGGTGGCAGGCGCAGCGCATCGGCAGCGATTTCAATCTGGTGCTCGCTGTCGGTCCCCGCCGTGGAAATGATGGCCTCGAGCTGGGCCTGCTCGGCTGCCAGGGCGTCAAAATCGGCGTCCTCTTCGGCATAGGCTGCGTACACCTCGTCCAGGCGCTTTTGCGCAGCCCGCACCTCGCCCAGGCTGGCCTCCACGGCCTCGCGCACATTTTGTTCAGGGTCAAGCTGAGGCTCCTGCGGCAGATAGCCGATGCGGATACCGGCCATCGGAATGGCCTCGCCTTCGATCTCCTTGTCCAGGCCCGCCATGATCTTGAGCAGGGTGGATTTGCCTGAGCCGTTGGTCCCCAGCACACCGATTTTGGCGCCGGGGAAGAAAGACAGCGAAATGTCTTTCAGGATTTGTCGCTTGGGTGGCACGATCTTGCCGACCCGGTTCATGGAAAAGACGTATTGCGCCATGGTTCGATCACCTGATTGGAACGCAGCGGGTACAGGTCTTGAATGACACCAAGACCGCTGCTGAATTTGGGAGTAGGGCTGCCCCGAGGAGTGCGCCAGGGGGAGTCAAGCCATTGATTATCGCAGGCCCGCCTCGCCCGGGCGTGGATTGGCCGGATTGCCTTGCGAGGCATGGTCGAACAGCGCCTGAATCGCAGGCGGCAACAAGCCGGTCTCGAGCCAGTCGGGCATGGCTTGCGGCATCCCCCACTGCGCCTGTTTCAGCACCAGGGCGAGCCCCCGCAACCACAGATGCATGCCCTTGCGGCTGAGATTGAGCGCCACAGGTCCAGCTGCGGTCTCAAACGTCATGACCATGGCCTGATCGCTGGCCTGGGCGGTGATGCGGGTACACAGGCGTTGCTGAGAGTCGTGGTCGAGACGCGCGGGTACCTGACCAGCGCGAATCCGGGCCAACGATCCGCCCGGGGCAGACTCATGCAAGGCCAGCCCATGTTCCAGGGCCGCTCTGGCAGGTGCCGCCGCACCCCCTTGCGCGCCAGGCGTTGCCTTTTCGAAGGCCTGCACCAAAGGCCCCAGGATGACGGACACCATGCGCCGTGTCAGCCACACCGTCTGGTCCAGCTCGTGAATCCGCATCCAGATGCGGTCCTGAAGAGCGTCAAATCCGAAGGTGGTGGTGGTCAACGGTGTGTCCGAAGCGTCAAAGTCCGTATGCTTCGTCGCCATCTGCCGAATGTTCGTCGTCCTCATCCAACCGGGCATTGCGCAACGCTTGCTGTGCCACCGCATCCAATGCGCCGTCGACCACCCCGCCCCGGGACACGATCTGCAACGAGCCCGCCGCCAGCAACCGGTCCAGCGTGCGCCTCGTCATGGAGTGGGCCATGCCACTGGCGGAGATGAACATGTACAACCCCCCGCGCGGGCTCGTCCAGGTCAGTTGGGCCCGCACCCACTGCCCCTGCGCCATCAGGTTCACCCAGGCGCCGACCGCGAGGTCCAGTTCACGCGGCGAGGCCTGAGAGTCCTCATCACCGTCATCGGCGTCGGTTCCCTCCGACTCATCGGCGTAATAGCCCGCTTCCTGGGCCTCATGCCCCCCCATCCAGAAGTTCTCACGGTTGGCCGTCTTGTTGCGTTCGCCGTCCCCTTCAGCAGGTGCCTGCGGCACATCGCCCGCCTCACTGTCCAACTCCGTTGGCGGGGGTGGTTCAACCATGGGTTCGACAGGAACCGACGGCGTCAGCGTGGGCACATCGAAGGCGCTCTCGTGCAGATTCACCAGCGCATCAAAGAACTGCCCGACCTGCTCCATGGGATAGCCAATGCGCTTCATGCCTTCGCGCACCTGAGGCAGCATGCGCGGCACCAGGCGGGCCAACCGATCGGCGTCACGGCGGATCAGGGCTGGCTGCACACTCCAGATCAGGTCGTCCGTCAAATCCTCCAAAGAGCCATCCGGCCCCTCCAGATCGAGCAGCTTCGCTTCGGCCACGGCCTGGGTCCAGGGGCCACACACGAAACGTTGCACGAACTCGGGAATCGCCCTGTCGGCCATGCGCTGCTGAAAATCGGTCGCCAGGCGCTCCGCCAGCAACTGCCGCTGCTCGGCGTGCATGAGCGCACGGGCCGCCTCTGCGCGCCGCTGGTTCTTGCGCTCGTCGTCTTCCGCCCACCGGCGCCGAAGCCGCTTGAGCAAGCGCGCAAACTTCTCTTCGGACGCCTCCACCTCGTCGATCGACTTGACCGCCGCCTTCACCGACCGCAGGAAATCGGCGAACCCTTCGTCGTTGTGGCTGAGAAAGCCGAGGCTGCGCTGGGTCATGCTCTCCAGCAGTTGGCGCGCCGGGTGTTGTCGGTCGCTGAAAAAACGGGGTTCTGCCTGAGACAAGCGGATGAGCGAAGGCTCCAGCAGGCCCACTTGCTGCCGAATTGCGGGCAACAGGCGCACATCGTGCGTGAGGTTTTCCAGCATGAGCCGAACCACCTCCTGCCCCAGCAGACGACCGAGGTTGTGTCCGGTGACCACGGGCAACTCCGCCACCGGCGGACCATCGGGGCTGGCTTTCGGCCGCTCACGCAAACGCTTCATCAACGGCTCGATGAGACCCATGTCTTCCAGAACCGTCATCGACGCAGGCACGGTTTGCAGGTACATTGGCCCGCCCATGGGCGCACCCGACTGCTCGTTGAGGTCGCCCGCAAGCAACTGGCGCAATCGGCCCAGCGTGAGCATCGTCCGGCCCACCGCGCTTTGTTGCGCGCGTTCGGGCTGCAGGTTCTGGGTGGGGGGTTCCAGTGGCTGCACACCGTTGGCCATGAGCCACTGAATCACCTCCCGGTAGACCTGTCTCAGGCTTTCTCCCATGAGGTTGGTCACCGGAACAATGAGCAGCTTGCGTTGTTGCGGATCGCTCAGGTGCGTCACCAGCACTGCGCGCAGCGCTCGGGCATAGGCGGCTGGTTTCAGCGGATTGAGGTCGGGCTGCACCGTCATCCAGCCCATGAGGTTGCTCACCAGCGAATTCAGGCGGGGCAACAGTTCGCTGGTGGCGTTGGCCAGAATCTGCTCGACCATGGCGAACTCGATGCTGGCATCGATCTGGTGGTCGTCGAGCAGGCGAAGGTCATCGAAGCGCACCACCACATGCAAATCCACCTCACCGCTCTCCCCGTGGTAGAAAACGCGGCGCAGCTCGGTCGTCCAAGTCTCCTTGATGGCGTCGGAGCGCGCCATCCACTTTGCCAGCTCCTTGAGATCGACCCCCTTGAGTTCGACCGGCGTTGGCAAGAGGCTCTCCGGGTCGACCACCATGGCCAGGCGCTCAAGCAACTCGTCGATCATGGCGTCGGCGATCGACAGCGTGGCCTCCAGGCAATGCTGGAGCGTCGGGCGTTGTTTTCCCGGATCATTGGCCACGCCCGAGCGGATCAACTTGTGTGACTTCATAAAACGGCAGAAAGCGGTGGGGAAAAAACGTCGATGGGGATGCTCCGGAGCCGGCCAAGCAACGGCATCCGGACACATTATGGAGTTTTGCCCAGGAAGACAAGGGCTTGCGGGTCAAACGTGATGGATGCAGCACCCTGCGGCAAACATACAGCGTCCCACGCGCATGGGGGGTTGCATCCATGCGACAATAGCGGCGTTGGGTGCAACAGTCCGGCTCAACACCAGCACACTGCTGGGGCAGGTTCCATCGGTTCCCGATGGGCCTCCCACCTTTGTGAATCCATCTGCCTCAGACTGACCGGTTGCCGACGCTTTCTACAGGAAAGCCAGTGGCCGGAGTGGCCGATGCCCCCAGCGCCCTGGAAGGGCGCCTCTCCTCTAATGAACTTTGAAGATCTGAACCTGGCCCCGGCCATCGTGCAAGCGGTGCGTGAGCACGGCTACGAAACCCCCACCCCCATTCAGGCAGAAGCCATCCCCGCCGTGCTGGCCGGACGCGACTTGCTGGGTGGTGCCCAGACGGGCACTGGCAAAACAGCCGCCTTCACCTTGCCCATGCTGCACCGACTGAGTGCTGGCGAGCGGAGCAAGAACCGGTTTGGTGGCGTGGCCATCCGTGCACTGGTGCTCACCCCGACGCGCGAACTTGCCGCGCAGGTGGAAGAGTCGGCCCGCGTGTATGGCAAACACCTTTCCCTGACCTCGGCCGTGATCTTTGGCGGCGTGGGCATGAATCCCCAGATCAATGCGATGAAGCGCGGGGTCGACATCCTGGTGGCCACCCCGGGCCGCTTGCTCGACCTGCAACAACAGGGTTTCCTCGACCTCTCCGGCGTGCAGATGCTGATCCTCGATGAAGCGGACCGCATGCTCGACATGGGCTTCATCCACGACGTGAAGAAGATCCTGGCCCTGGTCCCCAGCGAAAAGCAAAGCCTGCTCTTCTCTGCCACCTTCAGTGACGAGATCCGGGACCTCGCCAACAACCTGCTCAAGGACCCGCTGAGCATCCAGGTGACCCCCCGCAACACGACAGTGCAGCGCATCAGCCAGGTGATTCACCCCGTGGGTCGCGGCAAGAAAAAGGCCTTGTTGGTGCACATCATCAACAAGCACAACTGGAGCCAGGTGCTGGTGTTCACCCGCACCAAATTCGGCGCCAACAACGTTGCCGAGTTTTTGACCAAGAACGGTATCCAGGCCATGGCCCTGCATGGCAACAAGAGCCAGGGTGCCCGCACCCAGGCCTTGTCCGGTTTCAAGAGCGGCGAGATTCGGCCCTCGTGGCCACCGACATCGCTGCGCGGGGCATCGACATCGACGAGTTGCCACACGTGGTCAACTACGAGATACCCAACGTTTCGGAAGACTATGTGCACCGCATTGGCCGCACGGGCCGTGCAGGCAAGAGCGGTGAAGCAGTCAACCTCGTGAGCCTTGACGAAGAGGGCTTCATGATGGACATCGAGCGCTTCACCAAGCAACAGATTCCGGTCGAGATCTTTCCTGAGTTCATGCCCGAACCTGGTGAAAAAGCCGAACCGATCGCCATGGGGCGCCAGACGATCTGGGGCGGTGCCGGCAAACCACCGAGCCGGGAAGTGATGGCTGCGGCGGCCAAGGCGGCCCGGGCCGAAATGCTGCAACGCGTCCGTGAGAAGAAGGCCAGCGAAGGCGGTTCCTCGGGTCGTGGCAACGGTGGAGGCCAACGCCAGCGTCCTGCTGCGCAGGCCGATGGCGAAGGGGGTGGCTCGCGTGGCCGCAACGGGGGGGGTGGTCGCAATGGGCAGGGGCCGAGACAGGCACGCCAGGGTGAAGGCCAGGCTCAACCCCGCAACCGCGACAACTTCGGTGGCCAGCCGCGCAATGGCGACCGCCCCAATCGTGGCCCACGCGAAGAAAATGGTGAGCGCAGCGAGCGCCAGCCAGGACCCAACGCCCACTTGGGGAGCCTGAGAATCCGCGAACCCCGCCACGCGGGCGGCGCTCCAGGCGGGCAGCCCGACCCGCTGCGCACCAGCATTGACTCGTTGGGCCGTGGCGGTCGTGGCGGCAATGGCGGCGGCAACCGGGGTCGCGGCGGTTCGGGTCGCAACGGCGGCGGTGCCAAAGGCGGTGGCGCCGATCCATTGCGCACCAGCTTTGGTCGCATCCGCTGACGAACCGTTCGACAGCCAATCCGGCCGGTTGCAGCTCAGCACCCTGCCTCACATCAAGCGGACCTGCGGGTCCGCTTTTTCGTGCGCATGCGGCACCACATGCGCGATTCACGCCAGGCGACGAGGATGTCTCTTTCCAAGCGCTGCACCATCGATCACGCAGCAAGGCAGGTCACTAGGGTCTGTTCACACTATTTTTCCGAGATGCGTTGCAGATCAAAAAGGCGTTGCGCTCCTAGGTCAGACGCCCAGTCTGACCGTCGTCCCGCGCCCAGATTGGCGTTGTTTGCGCCCCTTCCGCACTCGGAAGAATAGTGTGGACAGGCCCTAAGCGATTGCTAAGTCTGAATCTGAAAAATGCTCCCTGTCACCACAGCGATCGCTGCGGGACATATTCCAACCGGAGTTCTCCATGAACAAGTTTTTGATCGCCCTTCTCTCCTCCTTCACCGTGCTGGCTGCCAGCGCGGCCACCACCGAGGCCCCTGCCACTGACAGCGCCGCACCGAGCGCCGAAGCCGCAGTGCCAGCGGCCCAACCTGCGGCCAAGAAAGCCGTCAAGAAGGTGGCCAAGAAAAAGGTGGTGAAGAAGCACCTGGCAAAGAAGACCATGACACCAACCACCAACCCGGCTGAGCCCGCGCCCAAGGAAACCCCAAAGGGCTGATCCGCCTTTGACTGACATGAAACAGCGGGCGGAATCCCGCTGTTTTCGTTTACCGAAGACAATCTCCGAATCAACGCTTTGACCTCGCCATGAAGCTGCTGCTTGCCGAAGACGACGCCATGCTGGGCACCAGCATGGAAAAAGGCTTGTCCCGCGCCGGGTTCACCGTGGACTGGGTGCGCAGCGGCAGCCATGCACAAGGCGCCCTGCAGACCCACGAGTACGACGCTGTCTTGCTGGACCTGGGCTTGCCGGGCATCACCGGCCTGGACCTGCTGAAGAACTGGCGACAGCAAAGCAACCACACACCGGTTCTGGTTGTATCGGCGCGCGATGCGGTCAGCGACCGGGTCACCGGGCTCAACCTGGGGGCAGACGACTACCTGCCAAAGCCCTTTGACCTGGATGAGCTGATCGCCCGCATACACGCTCTGGTCCGCCGGCATGCCCGCCGCAGCCAATCGGTTCTTCAACTTGGGCGCCTCTGCCTGGACCCCTTGCTGCACCGTGCCACCCTGGGCGAACGCGACCTGGCGCTTTCACCCCGGGAGTTCAAGCTGTTGCATGCCCTGCTTGAAAAACCGGGGCATGTGCTCTCGGTCGAACAGCTGGAAGACCGGCTTTATGGCTGGGACGACGAAGTCGCCAGCAATGCCATTGAAGTGCACCTGCACAACCTGCGGCGAAAGCTGGCAGAGCCTTGGGTGCGCAACGTGCGCGGCGTGGGCTACAAAGTGGTGGAGCCCGGTTGAACTCCATCCGCTCGCGCCTGTTGATCTGGCAAATGTCGGCGCTGCTGGTGGTGGCGTTGATTGCGTGTGTGCTCACCTATGGGGTGGCCAGGCGCGGCTTCAATCAGGTGCGCGACTACGGACTCGAACAAATCGCCTCTTCCGTCCTTCGCCACGACGAGACTCCCATACCCGGCGCCAGCAGACCAGACAACGCCGAAAGGGAAGAACCGCCGCCAGGCACGAGGCCCATCGCACCCGACCAAGAGCTGGTCGACAACGAACCCGATGACGGGCAGTTTGTCAGCCAGGTCTGGAGCCCCGACGGGGTGCTCGTGTACTCGTCAATTGAAGGCGACGGCCCTGCCCTGCAACCACAGGGGTTTCACGAAACACAGTGGAACAACCAGCTTTGGCGGACCTACACCGTGGTGCGCAACAGCCGAACAGCGCAAGTCGCGGTGGCACTGCAAGACCGGGAGACGAGTTTTTACCAGCTCATTCCCTGGGTCTTTGTGCCCATCGGGGTGTTGGTGGTGTTGCTGGGTTTCCTGATTCACGAAGCGGTCAAACGGGCACTGCGCCCGCTGGATGGCCTGGGGCAGCAAATCGGCTCGCGTCGGCTCTCTGAGCTTCATGCACTCGACACCGATGACCTGCCCGCTGAGGTGGCCCCTTTGGCTCTCGCTCTCAACAGGCTGCTCGCCCAGCTCGACCAGCTTCTCGCGAGCCAACGCCAGTTTCTGGCAGACGCGGCGCACGAGCTCAACACCCCATTGGCCGCCATCAAGCTGCAGGCCCAACTCACCCGAAAGGCACAGGCCAGCGACCGAGATGCCGCCTTGAACGAGCTCGACTCCGGCATCGAGCGGGCCATCCACCTGGCCGGTCAACTACTGCAACTGGCCCGCCTGGAGCCCGACGCCCGACGGCCGGCACTGAGCGAGGTTCGGTTGCACGAGGTGGTCCGCCAAGCGGTGATTTCGCTTTCACCACTGGCCGAGACCCGCAGCACCGACCTGGGCCTTGTGCATTGTGATCGCGCCACCTTGAAGGGGGACCCACACGCCTTGCGCGCCATGCTGGACAACCTGATCGACAACGCCTTGCGCTACACCCCGACCGCGGCCCAGGTGGACGTAAACCTCGAAGTGCACGGCAACCAAGCGCATCTGACTGTGAGTGACAACGGACCGGGCATCGCCGCGCCCGACCGACAGCGGGTGCTGGAGCGTTTCGTTCGGCTGGCACCAGGCGAGACCACGGGAAGCGGCCTCGGACTGGCCATCGTGGCGCAGATTGTCCACACCCACGGCGGCCAGCTGAGCCTTCAGGACACGCCCGGCGGCGGGCTGACCGTGCGGGTGGCGTTCCCACTGACTGCGAGCAGGGAAACCCTCAGCTGAGCTCGGCCCGATGAGCGCGGATCGCCTCGCCCACGATAGGGAGCAGCCCTTCTGCGTTGCCTGCGTCGCACTGGCTCAACAGGGCCTGGCGCATGCGCGGCTCCCAGAACTTGCGGATGTGGTTGCTGATGCCCTCCAGCGCCTCATCGCGGTCACTGAAAGATTCAAAAAACTGGCCAATGCGGTTGGCCATAGAGATCAGGTTGTGGATGTCCATAGGGTTTGTTCCATCGCACCGCTTCAGGGTGCCACCAACCCGAAACGGGCCGGCTGCGTATAAGCCACAAAATCGCCGCCGCGCGCAAACCCCGCCAGGGCCAGCCCGCAACGCGCCGCCAAGTCAACCGCCATGCTGGTGGGCGCGGACACCGCGGCGAGCACACCCGCCCCTGCCATCGCGGTCTTCTGCACCATCTCGAAACTGGCCCGGCTGGTGACCAGCACCCAGCCTTGGGTAGGGTCGATGCCAGCCTGCACCATGGCACCCACCAGCTTGTCCAGCGCATTGTGGCGACCGATGTCTTCGCGCAGGATCACGATCCTGCCTTGCAAATCGCACCAGGCCGCCGCATGCGCCGCTCCGGTGAGTTGCTGCAAGGCCTGCCAGGCACGCAGTTCGCCCAGCGCCGTGCCCAGGGCACCAACCGGCAACGACACCGCCGGCGCGGTGGGCACCTCGCGACAAACCTGGTCAAGGCTTTCCGTGCCACAGAGTCCGCAACCGGTGCGGCCCGCCAGGTTGCGACGCCGTGCCTTCAGCCGCCATTCGCAGGCCGACGCCACTTCCAGGTGCACAGAAATACCCTGCTCGCTTCGCTGCACCTCGATGCCGTAGAGCTCGCTGCTGTCGAGCAGCAGACCTTCGGTGAGCGCAAAGCCCCGCGCAAAATCTTCCAGTTCGGTGGGGCTGGCCAACATCACGGCATGGGCGATGCCATTGAACACCAGCGCAACCGGCACCTCCTCGGCCAGCCAGTCGGGCCGTGAGGCAACCAGCCCTTCGCGCAGGGCGACCACCGCCTGGCTGCGCACACCGCCGGGCATGACCACGGCCGCGTCGTAGGGCTTCATTTGCCCACCATCTCCGGTTCGGAGGCTTGTTTGAGCAAAGCCATTTGCTGGCGGTCGAATGCCTGGTAGTCCTTCTGCCATTCCGACGGCTGGGTGACCGGCACCACCTGCACCGCGGTGACTTTGTACTCGGGGCAGTTGGTGGCCCAGTCGGAGCTGTCGGTGGTGATCACGTTGGCGCCGCTCTCTGGGAAATGGAAGGTGGTGTAGACGACGCCTGGCTGCATGCGCTCGCTGACCTGGGCCCGCAGCACCGTCTGGCCGGCCCGGCTGGTCACACCCACCCAGTCACCTTCCTTGATGCCGCGGTCTTGCGCGTCATGGGGATGGATTTCCAGCACATCTTCATGGTGCCACTGGTTGTTGGGTGTGCGACGGGTCTGCGCACCCACGTTGTACTGGCTGAGGATCCGGCCTGTGGTGAGCAGCAGGGGAAGCGGCGCGTGATCTTCTCGTCGCTGGGGATGTACTGCGTGTTGAAGAACTTGCCTTTGCCACGCACGAAGTGGTCCACGTGCATGATCGAGGTGCCCGCTTCTTCCGTGTCTTCGTTGCAGGGCCACTGCACGCTGCCCAAACGCTCGATTTTCTCGAAGCTCACGCCACGGAAGGTCGGCGTGAGCGCGGCGATCTCCTGCATGATCTCTTCGGGGTGGTTGTAGTGCATGGGGTAGCCCAGCGCGTTGGACAGCTTCATGGTGACTTCCCAGTCGCCCAGGCCGGCCAGGGGCGGCATGACCTGACGCACCCGGCTGATGCGCCGCTCGGCGTTGGTGAACGTGCCATCCTTTTCAAGAAAGCTGCTGCCGGGCAGCAGCACATGGGCGTACTTGGCGGTTTCGTTGAGGAAGATGTCCTGCACCACGATGCACTCCATGGCCGACAACGCGGCAGCCACATGCTGGGTGTTGGGGTCGGACTGCACGATGTCTTCCCCCTGGCAGTACAAGCCGAGGAAGCTGCCACCCAGCGCGGCTTCGAACATGTTGGGAATGCGAAGACCCGGCTCCGGACTGATTTCCACGCCCCAGTGGGCCTCGAACTGGGACCGGACGGTGGTATCGCCAATGTGGCGGTAGCCCGGCAGTTCGTGGGGAAGCTGCCCATGTCGCAGCTGCCCTGCACGTTGTTCTGTCCACGCAGCGGGTTCACCCCCACCCTTCGCGCCCCACCATGCCGCAGGCCATGGCCAGGTTGGCGATGCCGATCACCATGGTCGAACCCTGGGCGTGTTCGGTGACGCCAAGCCCGTAATAGATCGCCGAATTCGGGCCGCTGGCGAACAGGCGCGCCGCCCGGCGAACCTCTTCGGCGGGCACTCCGGTCACCGATTCGAACGCTTCGGGCGAGTTCTCCGGGCGGCCACAAAGGCACGCCACTCGTTGAAACTCTTGGTGTCGCAACGCTCGGCCACATAGGCCTCGTTGACCAGTCCCTCGGTCACCACCACATGGGCCAGCGCCGTGATCATGGCCACGTTGGTGCCAGGCTTGAGGGCCAGGTGGTGGTCGGCGCGCACGTGCGGCGACTGCACCAGCTCGATGCGACGCGGATCGACGACGATGAGGCGTGCGCCCTCGCGCAGGCGCCGCTTCATCCGCGAGGCGAACACCGGGTGGGCATCGGTGGGGTTGGCACCGATCACCATGATCACATCGGCCTGCTCGACCGATTTGAACGTCTGGGTGCCGGCCGAGGTGCCGAAGGTTTGCCCCATGCCATAGCCTGTGGGGGAATGGCAGACGCGGGCACAGGTGTCGACGTTGTTGGTGCCAAAGGCGGCACGAATCAGTTTCTGGACCAGGTACACCTCTTCGTTGGTGCAGCGGCTGGAAGTGATGCCGCCCACAGCGTCCTTGCCGTGCTTGGCCTGGATGCGCTTGAACTCGCTGGCCGCGTGGTTGATGGCCTCGTCCCAGCTCACTTCGCGCCAGGGATCGGTGATCTTGGCGCGGATCATGGGCTTGGTGATGCGGTCCTTGTGGGTGGCGTAGCCCCAGGCAAACCGGCCCTTGACGCAAGAATGGCCTTCGTTGGCCTTGCCGTCTTTCCAGGGCACCATGCGCACGACGGTGTTGCCCTTCATCTCGGCCTTGAAGCCACAGCCCACGCCGCAGTAGGCACAGGTGGTGATGGCGCTGTGTTCGGGTTGACCCAGTTCGATGATGGATTTTTCCTGCAGGGTCGCCGTCGGGCAGGCTTCAACGCAGGCGCCACAGCTCACGCACTCGCTGTCCATGAAAGGCTGGTCCTGCCCCGGCGAGACGCGGCTCTCGAACCCGCGCCCGGAGATGGTCAACGCAAAAGTGCCCTGCGTCTCTTCGCACGCGCGCACACAGCGGTTGCACACGATGCACTTGCTGGCGTCGTAGGTGAAATACGGGTTGGATCGTCTTTCTTGGCGTCGCAATGGTGGGCCCCCGACACACCATCCACAGTCTCGCCTGCCACGCCATAGCGCACATTGCGCAGACCGGTGACGCCGGCCATGTCCTGCAATTCGCAATTGCCGTTGGCGCTGCAGGTCAGGCAGTCGAGTGGGTGGTCGGAAATGTAGAGTTCCATCACGCCTTTGCGCAGCTTTTGAAGCTTGGGCGTCTGGGTGTGAACCACCATGCCGGCTTCCGCAGGCGTGGTGCACGACGCTGGGGTGCCTTTGCGCCCATCGATTTCCACCAGGCACAGGCGACAGGAGCCAAACGGCTCCAGGCTGTCGGTGGCACAAAGCTTGGGCACCTGGATGCCCGCGTCCACGGCGGCGCGCATCAGCGAGGTGCCCTTGGGCACGCTCACCTTGTTGCCGTCAATGGTGAGTTCCACCGTTTCACTGGCGGTGCGGGCGGGCGTGCCGTGGTCAATCTCAATCTTGAACGTCTTCAACATGGCAATCTCCTTCAGGCGGCCTCACGGTCGTCGCTGGTCAATCCAAAATCCTGCGGGTAATGGTCCAGCGCGGACAGCACTGGGAACGGCGTCATGCCGCCCATGGCACACAGGCTGCCACTGACCATGGTCTCGCACAGGTCGCGCAGGAGCGTCACCTGTTGTGGGCGGTTCTGACCACCCACAATGCGGTCGATCACCTCCACCCCCCGGGTGGAGCCAATGCGGCACGGCGTGCACTTGCCGCAGCTCTCGATGGCGCAGAACTCCATGGCGTAGCGCGCCAGCGACGCCATGTCGGCCGTGTCGTCGTGCACCACCACACCGCCATGCCCCAACACGGCGCCGATGGCGATATAGGCCTCGTAGTCCAGCGGCACATCCCATTGAGATTCCGGCACGTAAGCGCCCAGAGGGCCGCCAATCTGAACCGCCTTGATCGGGCGTCCACTGCGGGTACCGCCGCCGAATCCGTAAAGCAGTTCGCGCAGCGTGAGGCCAAAGGCCTTTTCAACCAGCCCCCCCTGCTTGATGTTGCCGGCGAGCTGGAACGGCAATGTGCCGTGCGAGCGGCCGACACCGAAATCGCGGTAGAACTGCGCCCCGCGGGCCAAGATGATGGGCACGCTGGCAAAAGTGATCACGTTGTTGATGACCGTGGGTTGGCCGAACAGGCCTTCGAGCGCGGGCAATGGCGGTTTGGCGCGCACCACACCGCGCTTGCCCTCGATGCTCTCCAGCATCGCCGTTTCTTCGCCACACACATAGGACCCCGCCGCCATGCGAACTTCCAGCTCGAAGCTGTGGGCGGAGCCCAGAACAGATTTGCCCAGGTAGCCGGCCGCGGAGGCGCGCCCGACCGCTTCGCGCATGGTGGCCACCGCGTGCGGGTACTCGCTGCGGATATAGACATAGCCCCGGGTTGCGCCCACCGCCAGAGCGGCAATCGCCATGCCTTCGATGAGCATGTAGGGATCACCCTCCATGGTCATGCGGTCGGAGTAGGTCCCGGAGTCGCCCTCATCGGCATTGCAGACCACATACTTCTGCGCCGCCTGGGCGCCGGCCACCGTCTTCCATTTGATGCCGGCAGGAAACGCCGCGCCACCACGGCCACGCAACCCTGAATGGGTCACCTCGGCCAGAATCCCGTCGGCGCTCAGGGCGACCGCGTTCTTCAGCCCCTGCCACCCTTCATGGGCCTCGTAGTCGGCCAGACTCAACGGGTCGGTGATGCCCATGCGTTTGAATGTCAGGCGCTCCTGGAGGGCCAGAAACGGAATCTGCTCGGTGGGGCCCTGGCGCAGGGTATGCGCGCCCCCTTGAAGCAAGCCTGCGTCGAGCAAACCTGGCACATCATCGGGCGTCACCGGCCCATAGGCCACGCGCCCCTGGGCGGTGGTCACCTCCACCAACGGCTCCAGCCAGAACAGGCCCCTCGACCCGTTGCGCACCATCTGGATGGACAGGCCACGGCGCTCGCACTCCGCCTGCAGCGCCATGGCGACCTCATCGGCGCCCGCAGCCACGGCGGCGGAATCACACGGGACAAAAATCTTCACGCCGCTCATGCCGACACCTCCACACCCGACAGCAATGCCGACAGGCGCTCTGACGTCACGCCAGCGTGCAGGCGTTTGTCGATCTGAATGGCCGGCGACTGTGCACACAGACCCAGGCAAAACACCGGCTCCAGTGAGACCGCCCCATCGGCCCTCGTCTCATGCACCTTGATGCCCAACCGCTGCTCGACCTCGGCCAGCAGCGCATCGGCCCGCAGGCCTTGCAAGACTCCGCCCGGCAGACCTGCACCACGGTGCGTCCAGGCGGCGTATCGCGGAAGTGGTGGTAATAGCTGATCACACCATGCACTTCGGCGCGAGACAGGTTGAAGCCGGTGGCAATCGCAGGCACCGCTTCGGACGGCACATAGCCCAATTCGTCTTGCACAGCGTGCAGCAGCGGCAAAAGGCCACCGGGTTGGTCCTTGTGTTGTTCGATCAGGCCATTGATCTTTTCCAGCATCTCTCACTCAGGTCTCGGGAAAGGAGATCGCGCCCGCCGGCGCGACTCCGTTGGGGAAGGCCGCTCAAACGGCCATCAATTGAAGAACTTGGCCGCGCTGAGCAAGGTGCGGTAAACACCCCACGCCAGCGGAAGGCCCACGGCTGCCAGGCAAGGGCCACGGTCACCGGGCTGGTGGCGTGGTAGGCCGCGTGGCTGCTGCCCACTTCGGACGCCTTGGCGCGATCGTGTGCCAGGCGTTTCTCTTCAGCCAATTCGGCCTCGGTCATGAAATGCTTGTCGGCGACCGGGCGCACCAGCAGGTTGCAGATCAGCCCCACGATCAGCATGCCCACCAGGATGTACATGGTCTGGTTGTACACCTGCTCGCGCGGGATGCCAAGACCCAACTGGTACTCGCGCATGTAGTTCACCACCACCGGTCCGATGATCCCCGCGGTTGCCCAGGCGGTCAGCAAGCGGCCATGGATCGCACCCACCATCTGGGTGCCGAAGAGGTCGGCCAAGTAGGCCGGCACCGTGGCAAATGCGCCGCCGTACATGCTGAGGATGATGCAAAAGGCGCCCACGAACAGGAACTTGCTCTCGGCGCCAGCGCTGGCCGGAATGCTGAAATAGAGCACGCCACCCAGCACGAAGAACAGCGTGTAGGTCATCTTGCGGCCCAGCTTGTCGGACAGGCTGGCCCAGAAGAAACGGCCCACGATGTTGAACAGGCTGAGCAAAGCCGCAAAACCAGCGGCCACGCCGGCAATCGCGGTGAGCTGGGTCTTGTCCAGTTCGCTGAACTTCGCCGCCACGCCGATCAGGCTGCCACCAAACACCTCTTGCAACATCGGACTGGCCATGCCGATCACGCCGATTCCGGCCGACACGTTCATGGTCAACACCATCCACACCAGCCAGAACTGAGGGATGCCCCAGACTTTCTTCACATGCACATGGCCATGGGTGATCATGGCGTTGCTGCCCTGGGCAACAGGCGGCGTCCAGCCTTCTGGTTTCCAGCCCGTGGCGGGGATGCGGTAGCCGAACGCGCCACACAGCATCGCCACGATGTAGAGCGCACCCATCACCGCAAACGTCTGCCAGACCCCCACTTCGGTGGGGGTCGAAAAATACTTCATCAGCTCGGCGGCCAGCGGCGAGCCGATCATGGCGCCGCCACCAAAGCCCATGATCGCCATCCCTGTGGCCATGCCGCGCTTGTCGGGGAACCACTTGATCAGCGTGGAAACCGGCGAGATGTCGCCCAACCCCAGGCCGATGCCGCCGATCACGCCCGATCCGAGAATCATCATCCAGAACTGATGCAGGTAGATGCCCAGTGCCGAGATGAGCATGCCGCCCCCCCAGCAGAATGCCGCCAGCACACCCACCTTGCGCGGGCCCACCCGCTCCAGCCAGCCGCCCCAGATGGCCGCCGCCAGGCCCAGGAAAACGAAGAACAGCGTGTACATCCAGCCCAGCGTGGCGATGGACCAGTCACAGCTGGTGGTGAACAGTTGGCCAAAGAACCCGACTTCGGGCCCGCAATGAACCGCCTCCTTGATGCCCAGCGCCTTGGACAAAGGCAGCCAGAACACCGAGAAACCATAGGCCATGCCAATGCAAAGGTGGATGGCCAGCGCCGCCGGAGGAACCAGCCACCGGCTGAAGCCCGGTGCTGCGATGATGCGTTCTTTGGACAGCAGCCCGGTGCCGCTGTCTTCGCCAAAGGCCCCGTTGGCCGTTGCAGATGACCCCATCTTTGTCTCCTTTTGTATAAAGCGGTTCCACGAAGTCCCGGTGCATCATCGGAGAGTCACGCAAGGCACGCAATATGAGCGCAACGGCAGCAACCATAGGCACCCCAGGTCATAAAGGGTTATCCCGATGAAAAAAATCTCGATCAAACCGGTATGGACCATCCAGGGCGGGGACGGTGGCGCCCTGTCGCCCAGATTGATCGAACTGCTCACCGCCGTGCACACCCAGGGCAGCCTGCTGGCCGCCTGCCAGAACCTGGGCATGTCTTATCGGCACGGCTGGGATCTGGTGCGCGGCGGCGAGGCCCATTTCAATACGACCCTCTTGCACATGGAGCGCGGCAAAGGCTCTACCCTGTCGCCGTTGGCCGAGAAACTCGTGTGGGCCGATCTGCGCATCATGGCCCGCCTGCAGCCCATCCTGGACTCGCTGTCCTCCGAGCTTTCGCACGAAATCGCCAAGGTCTCCAGCCCCGGGGACAGCGCATTCCGGTTGCACGCCAGCTACGGCTTCTCGATCGAGAAGCTGCTGGAGCAACTGCATGAACAGGGCAACGACGTGGCCCGGCGCTACGCATCGAGCACGGCAGCGGCAGCGGCCCTTCACGACGGCGCCTGCGAGGCCTGTGGCATCCATCATCCCCTTTGGCAGCCAGCAAACGCGTGCGCTGGCCCACTACGCCCAGTGGCTGGCCTCGCCCGGGCTGGTGCTCATCGATATCTCCACGCGGCGCCAGGGCCTGATGGTGGCACCGGGCAACCCGAAGAAAATCTACGATCTGAGGGACCTCACCCGCGAAGACGTGCGTTTCATCAACCGGCCCGCCGACTCGGGCACCCGTTTCCTGCTTGAGGGCCTGCTCGCCGACCAGGCCATCGCCAGCGGCGACATCACCGGCTTCGAGCAAAGCGAGGCCACCCACGCCTCGGTGGCTGCCTTCGTGGCCAGCGGCCTCGCCGACGCCGGTTTCGGACTGGAGCGCCCGGCACGTTACTTCCAGCTCGAATTCATACCCATGGTGAATGAACGGTACTTCCTGCTGTGCCATGAACGCACACTGGACCACCCGGTGATGAAAAACACCCTGACCATCCTCAACGACCCCGCCTTCAAGCAGTCGGTGAACGCCCTGCCGGGCTACGACTCCGCGCAGTCCGGCACGGTCACGCCCTTGCATGAAGCGTTTGCGCAACTGCGGGACTGCTCGGTGGCGGGCTGAACGGCCGAGCGCCGCACAGCGCTGATGGCAATGGCCTAGGATTCGGTATGACCGCCCCAACGCCAGACACCGCCCCCATCAACCACGCCACCTTGACCGTGGCGACCTGCAACGCACTCAACCTCGCCTTGCCGGGCCGCCCCTTCTACCCCGGCCAGGACCCCTACAGCCCCAGCGAATACGAGCGCAAGGTGGCGTGGCTGGGCGAGCGGTTTCGCACCCTCAATGCGGATGTGTTGGCGGTGCAGGAGGTGTGGGACGAGTCCGCCTTGCAAGCGGCCGTGCAACACAGTGGCCTGCGCTACAAGTTCGTTGCCGCCCCAGGCGCCGAGAACGGTGGCGGCGGCGGCGGGGCCCAGGGCACGCCCCGCGTGGGTCTGGTCACGCGGCTGGCGGTGGAAGCGGTCGAATCGTTGGCGGATTTTCCGCCCCAGGCGGTGGTCGACATCCCGGGCCTGGGACCCTACAACCGGTTTGAACGCCCGCCCCTGCACGCCACGCTGCGGCTCAAGAACGGGCCCAACCTGCATGTGATCACCGCCCACTTCAAGTCCAAACAACCCAAGGTCCTAAAAGACGCCCAGGGCAACACGCTTGAAGACCGCGACGACCCTGCGGTGCAGGCCCTGGGCAGCCTGCGCTCGCTCATCATGCGCGGGGCCGAAGCGGTGGCGGTGCGCATGAAAGTGATCGAGCTGCTGCACCGAACGCGAGAGCCCCTGATCATGATGGGCGACCTCAACGACAGCCCCCACAGCGTGACCACCCAGTTGGTGGCCA
>JAWKYI010000018.1:0-80204 GCA_041396525.1 Burkholderiaceae bacterium | reverse complement strand
CGGCCGTGGTCCTGGGAACCATTCCCCTGGCCGTGATTGCGCGCATGACGCGTTCGTCCATGCTGGAGGTGTTGCGGGAGGACTATGTGAGAACCGCACGGGCCAAAGGCCTGTCCCCGGTGCGGGTCGTGTTTGTCCATACGCTGCGAAACGCCTTGATCCCTGTGCTCACAGTCGTTGGTCTTCAAGTGGGCACCCTCATGGGGGGTGCCGTGCTGACCGAGACCATCTTCTCATGGCCTGGCATTGGCAAGTGGCTGATCGATGCCATCAGTCGGCGCGACTACCCGGTGGTGCAAAACGGCATCCTGCTGGTGGCCACGCTGGTCATCCTGACCAATTTTGTGGTGGACATTCTTTACGGCGTGGCCAATCCGCGCATCCGGGTGCAGTGATGGACTTGCGAGAAATCTGGCGCGCGTTTGCGCAAAACAAGGGAGCCGTTGCCGGCCTGTTTTTCATGATGATCGTGGCCTTGCTGGCCATTCTGGCGCCGTGGGTGGCGCCCCACAGCCCGATCGAGCAATACCGGGAGCACTTTCTGCAAGCGCCAGTGTGGTCGCCGGGGGGCACCTCTCAGTTCCTGCTGGGCACCGACGAGTTGGGCCGGGATTTGCTGTCGCGGCTGATCCATGGTGCGCGCTTGTCGCTGCTGGTGGGGATGGCCTCGGTGGTGATGGCGCTCGTTCCCGGCGTGATCCTGGGTCTGACGGCGGCCTTTGCAGGCAAGTGGGCCGATGCGGTCATCATGCGCGCCATGGACATCATGATGGCGCTGCCGTCGCTGTTGCTGGCGGTGGCCATCATGGCCATCCTCGGTCCCGGCCTGGTCAACGCCATGATCGCCATTTCCCTGGTGTCTTTGCCGGCCTATGTGCGGCTGGTGCGCGCCTCGGCATTGAGTGAGTTGCAGCGCGACTACGTGACCGCGGCCCGACTCTCAGGTGCCAAGACCCTGCGCCTGATGTTTGTGACGGTGTTGCCCAACTGCACCGCGCCGCTGATCGTGCATGCCACCATGAGCTTTTCGGCGGCGATCCTGGAGATTGCCGCCTTGGGTTTTCTTGGGCTGGGTGTGCAGCCGCCCTTGCCCGAATGGGGCACCATGCTCGCTTCGGCGCGGGACTACATCGAGAGCGCCTGGTGGGTGGTGACGCTGCCCGGTTTGACGATTCTTTTTTCAGTGCTCGCCATCAATTTGGTGGGCGATGGACTTCGCGATGCGCTGGACCCCAAACTCAAGTCGGTCTGATGGGACAGGCTACGGGTCGAATGGACATCGCCCTGCCAGCATGGACTGTGGCATGGCACTGGTGGGCTGGCATTTGCCCACATTCTTTCAGACTGTTTGCACAGCCCACATGGTGGTGCTTCTCAAGGATCAGCGAACATGAGCCTTCTAGAGATTGAGAACCTGGGTGTCGAGTTTGGCGCCAAAGGGAGTGGCTTTCGTGCTGTCGACTCGCTGGACCTGCGGCTCGACCAAGGCCAGGTGCTGGGCATCGTGGGTGAGTCGGGCTCCGGCAAGTCGGTCAGCATGATGGCCATGATGGGGCTCTTGGCTGGGCAGGGCCGCATCACGGCGGACAGATTGGCGTTTGATGGCAAAGACCTGTTGACCATTTCGGACCGCGAGCGACGCAGGCTTCTGGGCAAGGAAATGGCCATGATCTTTCAGGACCCCATGACCTCGCTCAACCCCAGCTTCACCGTGGGCTTTCGGTTGATCGAGGTGTTGAAGCTGCATGAACAGGTCTGAGGGCGGCCCGGCCAAGGCCCGAGCCATTGAGCTCCTCGAGATGGTGGAGGTCCCCGACGCAGGCAGCCGTCTGAAGAGCTATCCCTGCAGCTCCGGGGCATGGCTCAGCGCGTGATGATTGCCATTGCCATCGCGTGCAACCCCAAGCTGTTGATTGCCGATGAGCCCACCACGGCCCTGGACGTGACCATCCAGGCGCAGATCATGGAGTTGCTGGTGCAACTGCAACGGGCACACGACATGGCATTGATTCTGATCACGCACGACAACGGTGGTGGCTGAGGTGGCGCAGCAGGTGAGTGATGTACGCAGGGCAAGTCGTCAGCAAGGCGACGTCGGTCGCTTGTTCAGCCGACCGACCCATTCCTATACGCGTGCATTGCTGCAGCGTGCCCGGCTGCAACCGCGGTGCTCGAAGGTTGCAAACGCGGCATTGTTCCAGGCCAGTTCGATCGTCCCTCAGGTTGCCTGGCGTCGCCGCGATGCCCCAATGCAGATCGTTGCCAGGAAAGCGATCGGCCTGCTGTTGCAAGAAGATGGCGTGCTGACGCGCTGTTTATCCCATTACCGCGCAGGAGACACCATGAGCCAGGCTGTGATGCAAGCAGAGTCGCTGACGCGGCATTACCACGTGTCGCAGGGCCTGATGAAGCTTCCGGTGACGGTCAAGGCGCTGGCCGATGTGTCGTTCGAGTTGCAGCAAGGGCGCACGCTGGCCGTGGTCGGGAGATCCACGGTTGTGGCAAAAGCACACTGGCGCGCCAACTGACCCTGATCGAGTCGCCCACACCGGGGTCCTTTGCACGCCTAGGCGAGAATGGTGCACCAGAAGACAAAGCGCGCAGCACCCGGCGCCTGCGCAGCCGGGTGCAGATGGTGTTTCAAACCTATCACCTCTGTTTCAATCCGCGGCAGAAGATCGGACACCAGATACGGTGCTTCAACTCAACACGCCGCTCAGCACTTCACAGCGCAAAGGCCAAAGTGATGGAGAGCCTGGAGCGCGTGGGGCTGATCCTGAACACCGCGACCCATTCCACGCATATTCTCTGGCGGGCAGCGCCAGCATCGCAATTCGCGTGCCCGTGTTCTTGCTGCAGCGCCCCGGGTCTGGTGGCGGATAGAACCGACCTCGGCGCTGGACGTTCAATCCAGGCGCAGGTGTTGAATCTGGCCATGGATTTTGCAAGACCAACTTCCAGACGGCTTACGTGTTCGTTCCCATAACCTGGCGGTGGTCGAGCACATCGCCAACGATGTGATGGTGATGCCTGGGGCGCGTGGTCGAGGCCGGGCCCGGCGACGATTTTGCCCGCCCATACGCAGGCCCACGTGTCGGCCACACCGTCCATCGACCACCCACCGACAAAAGAAGATAAGATCCAGGGCGAACTCCACAACCCTTTGAACCCGCCTTCGGGTTGTGCGTTTCACAAGCGCTGTCCGTTGGCCGACACTCGGTGTCAGGGTGAGCTGCGGTATTGCGGACGTTGCAGGGCGGCAGGTGGCTGTCACCACGCAGGCGGTACGCCACCTGAAGGGCGCGGGCTGGACAGTGCGCGTGAGAGCGCCGACGCGTTGGCGTAGCCGCTGCGGCGGGCGGCGGCCTTGAGCCCTTCACCCGATTCCACCGCGCGCTGCGCCATGGCCAGGCGCAGTTGAGAAAGGTATTTGCCGGCGTGGTCTTGAGGGCGGCGTCCCGGAAACAGTTGGCGAACGCGGTGCGCGACATGCCCGCGCGCTCGGCCATGGTTTCAGGCACCAGTCTGCTGCAGGATCGGTGTGGAGCGCGACCAGCGTGGCAGCGAGTCGCGGGTCCGACAAACCCCTGAAACAGGCCGTCTCCCGTGCGGGCGTGGGCCGAGGTGGCGCAGCAATCCGATGAACAGGATGTCGCCGGCGCGGTCGAGCAGCAGCGGCTGGCCGCAGCGGGCTCGCCGAGCTCGGTTTGAAGCAAGGCGATGGTCTGCTGCAGAGAGGGATCGGCGTTCTCCAGCGGGACTAGGTGGTGTTCGAACTCGGCCAACAACCGAAGAGACGTCGGCCCGTCAGATGCACCAGATGCAAAGCAGGTCGTCGAGGTGGGGCCCGCTGTCGCCCAGGCGGAGCAGTTGGTGCGGCCATGCCGCTTGGCAAACCAGAATGACCGGGGCTGGGTGCGGAGGTGTTGGGCTCTGGGGATCCGCAATTCAACTTCCCCGTTGAGCACCAGATGCAGCCACAGACCTTTTGATGGGTCTGCTTCGAATGCCATCTGGGACAGGCTGGCATCCGGGCGCATGACTTGCACCCTGGGGGCCAAACCGCTCAGCAGGGCGGAAAGGCGGTCGAGGCGGGCGGCGTTGTTCATTTGTACTAAGTGCAAAGAATTTTGGACGATTAATTGTAATTTGTACAGAACAATGGGCTTTCATTGACCACAGAGGAAGTCATGCGTGCCCCAGCTTTGTTGCCCCGCTATCCCGTTCCCGCACTTCAGTTGCCCATGACCACGGGCAGGCGCTTTGTGTTGGGTGCTCAGCCAGGCAGAGACCTTTGACTTGCTGGTGTTTTACCGTGGCTTGCATTGCCCGATTTGCGCCAAATACCTGCTGGAGCTGGAGCGGTTGGCGCCCGAGTTCGCCAGCCGGGGCGTTCAGGTGGTGGCGATCAGCAGCGATTCTCAAGAGCGCGGCCAGTTGATGGCCGAGAAGATCAAGGCCGCGGGCGTCAGGGTGGCCTACGGGTTAGTCTTCACCCCTGCTCCACAGTGGGGGCTCTACATCAGCACCTCGCGCGGGACCACGTCGATCCGGTCTGGAAGAGCCCGACTTGTTCAGCGAGCCAGGGTACTCATGCGCCCCGACGGCACGCTGGCCTGGTGCGGTGCAGGCCATGCCCGCTGCGCCCGCGTTCCAGGACCTGTTGGGCGCGATCAATTTGCTGCTGGCCAGGACTATCCCGCACGCGGTGAGTTCACTGGCGCCGTGTGAGGCTCGCGGCGGGGGCCTCCTCAGGTGGTGAATTGCAAGGCCGCCAGCCCCTGATGAACGCCGCCGCGGGCCACCAGCTCATCGTGTGTGCCTTGCTCCACGATGCGCCCTGGTCGAGGACTACGATGTGGTCGGCGCGCTGAACGGTGGCCAGGCGGTGGGCGGTGACCAGGGTGGTGCGGTCGCGCATGGCCATTCAGCGCCGCTTGAGCCACCCGCTCGCTTTGCGCGTCAGGGCGCTGGTGGCTTCGTCGAGCAACAACAGGGGTGGGTTCTTGAGGATGGCGCGGGCGATGGCGATGCGTTGGCGTTGCCCACCGGAGAGGCGCACCGCGCTCGCCCAGGTAGGTGTTGTAGCCCTCTGGCAGGGCTTCAATGAACTCGTCGGCAAAGGCCGCTTTGGCGCCTCCTTGACGGCTTCGTCGCTGGCCCCGGGTCGCCATAGCGGATGTTGTCCATGGCGCTGCTGGAGAAGATCACGGCGTCCTGCGGCACGATGCCACCCGATGGCGCAGTGCTTCCAGGCTCAGCCGGTCAATGGCCACGCCGTCGAGCTCGATGCGGCCCTGTTGGGGGGTCGTAGTAGCCGCAGCAACAAGCTGAACACCGTGGTTTTTCCTGCGCCGCTGGCGCCCACAGTACCACCGTTTGACCGGGCTGCACCACAAGGCTGAAGTCGTGCAGGGAGGGGTGGTTGGGTCGCGATGGGTAGCGAAAGCCCAAGTGCTGAAAAACCACGGAACGCTGCCGCGCTGGTGCGGCAGCGCCACCGGGTGCGTGGGCGACTGCACGGGCGACTCGCTGGCGAGCAGTTCCATCAGCCGCTCGCTGGCGCCGGCGGCCGCAGCAAGTCGCCATAGACCTACCAGCACCGCCGCACTGAGCCGGCCAGAATGATGATGTAGACCACGGTCTGACCCAGATGACCAGCGGTGATGTCACCGTCGATCACGCTTGCGTGCCTGAGTAGAGCCCCCAAGCAAGAGCGCCGAAGTGGTGATGATGATGAAGGCCACCAGCACGGAACGCGCTGGCCCTTTTGATGGCCGTTTTGAACGCCGTTTTTCGGTGGCCTGCGAAGCGCGGCCTCACGGTCTTCGGCGGTGTAGCTTTGCACCACCGGAATGGCGTTGAGCACTTCGGCGGCCACGGCGCTGGCGTCGGCCACCCTGTCTGGCTGGCACGCGATAGTTTGCGCGCGGCGGCCCAAACCATGCTGGGCAAGACCGCAACAGCAGGATGAGCAACACCTGGGTCATCACGTAAGGGTTGGTCCACACCAGCATGATCAGCGCCCCCAGGCCCATGACCCCGTTGCGCAGTCCCATGGACAGCGATGAACCCACCACCGTTTGCACCAGGGTGGTGTCGGTGGTCAAACGGCTCAGGACCTCGCCGGTCTGGGTGGCCTCGAAGAAAGCCGGGCTTTGGCGCAGCACATGGCTGTAGACGGCGTTGCGCAAATCGGTGGTGACGCGTTCGCCAAGCCAACTCACCATATGTAAAAGCGCACCGCTGAGAAGATACCGAGTGCAAAACGCCACACCAAAGAGCGTCAGAAAGTGCCCGCGCAGCTTCGCAGCCTGTGTGCCGCGGTCGCCACTCAACAGGCCGCCGTCGATCAATTGGCGCAGGCCACCGGGAAGACGAGGGTGGCCGCTATACCGCCGACGCAGAAACAGCACCGCCAGGGCGACCTGCCAGCGATAGGGGTCGATGAAAGGCCTGAGGCCGCTGAGCGATTGGGGGGAGTTCGCCTTGGGGCGTTCGGTGTCGGTTTGGAGGCTCATGGGGACAGTGTGCCGTGTTTTCCTGAAAGCACGGCTCTCCCTGTTGGTGCACGGTGGGGCCGCGGGTTGGTTCAAGCGGAGGAAGACACGGAATCGGTGGATGTCAATGCGCTCATCGTCTGCTGAATCAGGTGGTGCAGCGCGACCACCTGCGCATCCCCAAGCCGTTGATTGAGTTGAAGCTGGGCGGCCTTCCAGCGCTGTTTGGCTTCGGTGCGCTTGGTCAGCCCCTGCGGCGTCAAGACCACGCTGCGGCTGCGCCCATCGGCACCAGGCTCGATGCGCAGCCAGCCCGCGGCCACCAGCGGTTTGAGGTTTCGGGTGAGGGTGGAGGCGTCCATCTTCATGGCCAAGGCCAGGTCGGCCGGCCGGCTGGGGCCCAGGTGGAGCGCCGTGCTCAGGAGCGAATACTGCGTGGTCTTGAGGCCCACCTTCGCCAGCTCGGCATCGTAGTGCTGGGACACCAGACGCGTGAGTTGGCGCAATTGCAGGTTGGTGCAGCCTTGAGGGCTTGCGTCGCTGGGCAAGGGCATCGAATGGGTTCGGCGCTGGCGGGGCGCCATGGGTGTTGGGTATGGTTGTATGTGCAACTATAGCGCTGTGGGCTTGTCCAGTGAGGTGGCGCTCGCCGCTTGTTACCGCTTGCCTCGGGACTTGTGCCGTGATGAACTCGGGATGCCTGTAAGAAATCCTCGGTGGGGCCGACATCAATGCAAGGCCAGTCTTCTGGTCAGTCGCAAGGAGCGTATCGATGGAGCGAAGAGACATGTTGAAAACCCTTTCTGCCTGGGTCGCCGGCTTGGCGGCACCCTCGGTCACCTTGGCTGCGCCGCCGGTGCCACTCAAAAAGAGTGTGGTCGAATGGAAAGGTCTGGTGTCGCCTGCGGCCTATGCGGTGCTGTTTGAGGAGGGCACCGAGCGCGCCGGCAGCAGCCCGTTGAACGCGGAAAAGCGAGCGGGCACCTTTGTTTGTGCGGCCTGCCACCTGCCGTTGTTTGATGCGGCCCACAAATACGAAAGCGGCACCGGCTGGCCAAGCTTCTGGCAACCGCTGCCCGATGCCGTCGGCACTTCCACCGATTTCAAGCTCATTCTTCCGCGCACCGAGTACCACTGCGCGCGCTGTGGCGGGCATCAAGGCCATGTGTTCAACGATGGCCCGCAGCCTACCGGTAAGCGCTACTGCAACAATGGCGTCGCCTTGGCTTTTGTGCCGCAAGGTGAGGCTTTGCCCGCACTGCGTGGCTGATTCTTCAAGGAGCCCTCATGAACCACGCTTGGCGCAAGTCTGCAACTTCCATCGCATTGGCCTTGGCCGGCCTTTCGTTTGCCGGGGCTGCGCAGGCAGCCACCGCCACCGCCATCTTCGCTGGCGGCTGTTTCTGGTGCACCGAGTCGGATTTCGAGAAAGTCCCCGGTGTCATCGAGGCGGAATCGGGCTATACCGCTGGCAAGGTCGCCAACCCCACCTATGAGCTGGTGAGCAATGGCCACACGGGCCATGCGGAGGCGGTTCGGGTCACCTACGATCCGGACAAGGTGAGCTACGCCAAGCTGGTGGAGCACTTTTGGCGCACCATCGATCCGAGCGAAAAAGACCGGCAGTTCTGCGATATCGGTGACCAATACCGCACCGGTATCTACTGGGGCAACGACACCGAACGGCAAGTGGTGATGGCGAGTCGCGATGCCTTGTTGAAGAGCGGACGCTTCAAGACCATCTACACCGAGCTGGCGCCAGCCTCCACTTTCTACAAAGCCGAGGACTACCACCAGGACTACTACAAGAAAAACCCGGTTCGCTACAACTACTACCGCCTGAGCTGTGGCCGCGATGCGCAGCTCAAACGCGTCTGGAAGTAGCGGCGCTCCCCTTCGAATCCTGGTTCGCGGTCGTGAACGGGCTGCGCTGACCGGGTGGTAGCATTCCCGCCAATTTCAATCAACGAGGCGGGAGGAACCACACCATGGCAAGCAATGGTCACGACGACTTTGCTCAAACCGAGATTTTCAAACCCGACGGCGCGCCCGATGGTGGCGGGTCGGTCCAGCGGTCCGAGCGCTCTGAGACCTTGCCGATCCGATTCACGGGGTCGGGCAGCGAGTACTTTCGCATCTGGATCGTCAACCTGTTGCTGACGCTGGTCACCTTGACGCTGTACCTGCCGTTTGCCCGTGCGCGGCGCATGGCCTATTTCCAGAACAACACGGTGGTCGGGCAAGACCCGCTTGGTTTTCATGCAGATCCGTGGAAGATGTTCCGCGGCTACCTGATCGTGGCGTTGTTTGGCGTGGCGTATTGGGCCGTGACCACCTTTTTGCCGGCCTTCGGCTGGATGGCGCTGCTGGTGTTCATGGCATTGTGGCCCTTGCTCTGGCGCGCATCCTTGCAGTTCCGACTTCGCAACACCAGTTGGCGCGGCGTGCGGCTGGCTTTCCTGGGAGACGGCAAAGGCGCCTATTCGGTGATGCTGCCTTTCTTCCTGCCTGCATTGGCCTACGCCGTGTTGCTGCCGCAGGACCCGCAGGCGCTGGTCGACGACCCGAGTCAGGTGTCGCGGATGTTTGCGGTCATGGGGGTGGTGACGCTGGTTGGGTTGCTGATGTTCCCTTGGATGTGGAAGCGGCTGAAGGCCTACCAGCATGGTGGCTATGCCTACACCCAGGAGCGCACCGAACTCACGGCCACCACCTGGCAGTTCTACAGCCTGTTTCTCAAGGTGGTCGGTTTGGTCGTCGCGGTGGTGCTGGTGGCGGCCCTGGTGGCGGGCGTCATCGCCGCAGTCACCATGGGGTTCTCGCTGGCGTCGTTGTCGCGACCCTCGGGCATGGGCAAGATGTCGATGGCTTTCGGGTTTGCCATTGGTGCATTTGTCGCCGCCTTGTATGTGGTCGTTCCGTTGGTGGTGGGTGCCTATGTGGGGTCGCGCATGCAAAACCTGCTCTGGTCTCACACCCGCAGCCGCAGATCCCGCATGAGCAGCGATCGCCTGGGGCCTTTGCTTCGCGTGACACTGGTGAACTGGCTGTTGATTCTGCTGACCTTGGGCTTGTTCTGGCCGTTTGCCAAGGTGCGACTGGCGCGATTGAAGCTGGAAGCGGTGTCGCTGGAGGTCAGGGCAATGTGGACGAATGGGTGGCACAGGCTGCGCGATCCACAGGGCGCCCTGGGTGACGCCGCCGGTGATTTTGGCATCGACCTGGGCTTGTAATGCAAGAAGCTCTGGTCGGAAGAACTGCGCACGGAGTGGTTCGATGGGCGCCACCCCAGAACCACACCGGGTGTGGGTGCGCTGCAGGCGGGGATCTGGTGGTTCGTGGGGCGGGTGGGCCTGAGGAGCCGGAGCTGCGCTATTCGCGCTGCGCGACGTTCGCTGGCCCGAGCGGCGATCGCATGGGCTGCGCCAGGCGGAGTTGCCTGATGGCGGCCTTCTTCAACATGGTGACCCTGCTGAGTGGGACCAATGGTTCGCGAGCAATGGCCATCGTGAGAGCCCGGTGGTTGCCTGGATGCAGAGCTGGCGCGGCGCTGGGTGCGGCGACGGGCACGGTGGCATTCATGGCGGCTGCTTGATTTGTGAAGTTATTTGCCCATGCTCTCCAGCGTTGTCGCGCGCAGCATCCCCCACTCAATCGAGGTCCGCATAGGCGAAGTGAGCATGAAGCAGTTGGGTGCGCTGTTCCTTGAACCGAGCCGATTGCCGCAGACGCAACAGACCCGGATCCGCCAAGACTTCGAGCGCCTGGTTCAGGCGTCCTATCCGCAGGGCGATGCGCCGCGGTAGCCTGGCGTTTCACAACAGTGAGGCCCTCGGGGCCAACGCGTTTGCCTTGCCGGGCAGGCGAAGATTGTGGTGACCGATGGGTTGGTGAAGATGCTTGACGACATGCCCGATGCCACCTTGGGTGTCTTGGCCCATGAGGTTGGGCCACGTGGGTACCGCCACGGGCTGGATCTGGTGGTGCGTGCGAGTCTGGTCAGCGCGTTGGTGGGGGTGGTGATCGGGGACGCCAGCGGGTTTTTGGCCACCGTGCCAGCCACCTTGGTCACACAAGGCTATTCCCGCGATGCGGAGCGGGCATCGGACGCGCATGCGGCGGCCATGCTGCATGCAGGTGGCATCTCGCCTGCAGTGATGGCCACGTTCTTCGAGCGCCTCGCCGACCCCGAATTACCGGCCCAAGGGAAGAAACGGGTACCGGCCCCAGGCGAAGATGACGATTCGGAAGACGCCGATGCGGAAGGGGAAGCCGCCACGCTTTCCATCGCAGTGGCCACGCACCCGGATGACGCCGAGCGCATCCGGTTTTTCAAGAACTGGACTCCTGCCGACAAAGGCCTCTCTTCAAACTGAGAGGGCTTGTTCAGCTGGACCGTCGGTTAGGCTTCGAAGCCGATGGCTGTGCGCAATGGGGCGGCCTCGGCGCCGATCAGTTTGCTGATGAAGCGCGCGGCCAGCTCGGGGTTGTTGGACTCGCTGCTGATGGCCACGGTGTAGATGGTGGACAGGCTCAGCTTGCCGGGCAACATCCCGGCCACCACGACGTTGGGGGCAAATCAGTTTCGGTGTGGTCTGGATGCAGCCCAGCAAGCCGTTCCCTTGACCTTGGGCCAGTGCGGCCAGCGCGGCTTCGCTGTTGGGGAAGACCATGAGGCGGGTTTTCAGGCTTTCTTCGTCGATGCCGAGCTTGCGCAGGACCCGCATGATGTGCGCTCCGGCGGTGGACAGCGCGGGGTCGGGAATGTAGATGCCTTCTGCGGCCAGCAAGGCGGCTTCGAGGTCGTCGATGGTGCCGATGTCGGGCGCTTTGTCGCCCTTGCGAACGGCGATGCCGGTCTTGACGACACCCAGGATGCGCGCACTGCCCGCCACCACCAGGCCGTCCTGTTCCATCTGGGTGATCTGTGCATCGGTCAGGGCGATCAGGTCGGCCGGCTCGCCATCTGACAGCCCGCCTTCGATGGTTCCCACGGCGTCAAACACGCATTCGATGTGGCAGCCTGTCTCGGCCAGAAAGGAATCGTGGAGCTGGGCGACCAGTCCTTGAACGGCACCGCCGCTGAGCAATTTGATGGTAGGCATGGGCCCATTTTGCCTTGTCGCCGCTTGGCCACCTGAAGGTGCTTCGGGTCAAGCGTTGGTGAGCGCCACACCGGCGTCGACCAGCCGGGTCACGTCGTCGATGCTGGTCACCGGGCGCATGTTGGCCAGCATCACCTGACGCCCTACCCACAGCACCCAGGGGCGGCCTTCATCGGCATGGAGTGCGCTGCCGGGCGCATTCACGGCTGCCTCCAACTGCGCACTGCGTCCATCTTGCAGCCAGTGCGTCGCGGCCACCGCGTCTTCGGCCAAGACGAAATAGCCGGTTTGCGTTGCACCCTGCAACGGCTCCAAGCGCCGGGCATCGACTGCTCGACCGGCCTGCTGACCAAAATAGATGTCGAGCGTCTTGTCCAGAGCGGCGCCAGCGGCTTTGCGGGCCAGTGCGGCCAGTGCGCTTTCGCCTTGGGCGAATTGCGAGGCAGGTTGCTCCTGACCTTTGTTCATCGCGATGCACAACACCGGCGCGGAGGGGCCCTGAAATGCCTGCGCCCACCAGCGCGTTCGGTGGGCGCGCCGCGACGCGCCGCCTGAGCGGTGGCGACCCCTTCGATACTCCAGTGTCCAGGCGACGCCGTTGGTCGTTCCCTGCCAGCGCATGAGCTGAAAGGCACCCTCGGTTTCGCGATCAAACGCCCAACCTTTCGCTTCGGCGGCGGCCCGCCATTGCGCCTCGCGCAGAGCAAGGGCTTGCTGTTGCTTTCTGGTCAGCCAGATGGTCACAAGGGCCAGTGCGGCGATGGGCAGGAGCACGCTCAGGAAAAGCAGCTTCATGGTCAGGCTCTCAGCGTTGCAGCGGTGGCGTTGGCGTGAGTCCGTCGGCGCGGACCCTGGGCCGATTGTGGCGGCGCCGCACATTTTGTCCAATCCGAGGGTCCCTGGCAGGCCCCCTACAATTTCTGCCCCGCTCCGATCAACCGAATGCACTTCCCATGAACATCATTGTCAGCCCCGAGCTGAAAGCCTACATCGATCCCCTGACGTCCGAGGAGTACGACGCCTTGGAGCGCAGCCTTTTGAGCGAGGGTTGTCGCGATGCGCTGGTGCTGTGGGGTGATTTGCTGGTCGATGGGCACAACCGATATGGCATCTGCCAGAAGCATGGGTTGCCGTTTCAGACGGTGCAAAACCCGCACTTTCAATCCATGGAGGATGTGCACCTTTGGATGATCGATCAGCATCTCGGGCGGCGCAGCGTGTCCGATTTTCAGCGCGGCGTGCTGGCGCTGCGCAAGCGTGAAATCCTGACCGGACGTCTTGAGCGCGTCGTTGAATCCGAGCCGGGATCTGCGAACCCGTCGGCGGCGCCCGAAGAATCGAACGTCAATGCGCCCACTCCGTCGGCGCTCAAGGCACTGCACAGCCGGGAGGCCATCGCCAAGGCGGCGCGGTTGAGCAGCAATCAGGTGGTCCAGATCGAGAGGATCCAGAAACAGGCGACCCCGGAGTTGGTCGACGCGTTGAAGGCCGGTGCTGTTTCACTCAATGCGGCGGCGGCGGTCGCCTCTTTGCCAGAAGAAGAGCAGAAGGCGGCGGTGATGGCGGGCAAAGACGAACTCAAGCGGGCCGCCAAACGGGTGCGTGAGGCCAGGCGCAGGCCGGCAACGGCAGACAAGGCGCATGAAGCAGATGCGTCTCGGGCAGACAGCGTTGATGACGAGGCGTCCACGCTCAGGGCGCAGGTCGCTGGGCTGCAGGCCGAAAACGCCTTGTTGAAGCAGGAAGTGGCGCAACTGCGCCAGCGACTGGGATCGGAAGTGAGCGGGAGCTAAAGCCTTCGGCCTTTCAGGGACACGCCAAGGCTGCTATTGCCGGTGCCGTTGCCGATGCGTCGAGCAGTTGGGGCGAGATGGCCCTATGGAAGCCGGCAGAACCTCGCCGCTGCCGTCAGTGTGTGCGGCGCAGCGCGTCGACGGTTCTCTGTGCGTTGGCTTGCCGGGCAGCCCGGGCCGTTTCTTTGGAGACGATGGTTTTGCCAATTGGCGCGAGTGCGATGCCGGCGAGTTTGAGGTGTTGCCAGGCGAAAGGGATGCCGATCAGGGTGAGGGCCAAAGCAATGGCCGTGGCCACATGGCCAATGGCCAGCCAGATACCGGCAAAAAGAAACCAGATCACATTGCCCAACGTGCCCAGGGAACTGGTGCCGATGTCGCCTCGTTGGGTCAGCTCTTCACGGTCTATGGCTTCCTGCCCAAACGGAAAGAACGTGAACTTGCCGATCACAAAGCAGGCGCGGCCCCAGGGGATGCCCACGATGGTGATGAATGCCAGCGCGCTCACCAACCACCAGCCAAGCCCCATGAAGAAGCCGCCGAAGACGAACCAGAATATTGCCGATGAGACTCATGGGTGGGCTGAATGGTTGGGGTGTTACCAAACGAGTGGGGTCGGCGACCCCGTCTTCAAGACGAGGATGGTTTGCCCAGCAAGTGATGCAAGATGAAGCGCCAGCCGTTTCCGCTGACCGGGTGATCGACAGACGGCTGCCTTTCTGTAACACCACCATCCTCGTGGCTCGGGCGCGGCACGCATCTCGGACAGTGTGATGAGCCGGGTCTTCTTCAGCGCCTTGACGTCCAGCAGCAGCCAGCGTGGTTGTCGGCGCGAGGACTTGGGGTCGTGGTAGAACCCGACCCAGGGTCAGGTGCGTGGGAGGTCGGGTCCGGGTGCAGGAGGCCACTTCAGCCAGGCCGGCGATGCCCAGTGTGGCACAGCTTGGTGATAGAAGAGCACGCCATCGCCTGGCTGCATGGCATCGCGCATGAAATTGCGCGCCTGGTAGTTGCGCACGCCGGTCCAGGCCACAGTGGCCTCAGGCGCACCGAGGGCGTCGTCGATCGAGCATTCTTCGGGCTCGGATTTCATGAGCCAGTACTGACGGGTGGTGTGGGGCTGCGTCATTCGACCAGTGTACCGAGCGGTTGCTCCGCGTCGTCATAATGGTGCGCAGAAAACGGACGCCGCCCAATGCGTCGTCATACAACAGACAGGGAGAAAAACATGGATGCCGATCCTGGATCGAAGCGGGCGCCTGCCCGCCTGCCGTACGCGTGGCTGTCAGAACGCTGCGCACACCTGCCCACGTGACCAAGCCAGGAGCGCGCGCCGGCCAACCGGTGGCCGTGGGCCTGGGTGGTGTGTCCACCCTGGTGGGGTGGGTGGCCGGGGTGGCAGGCAGTTGCAGCCGGTGTGCTCTGGCCAGTCTGGGGGTATGTCGCCTTCGTATGCCAGGCCTGCTGGTGGCGTGGTGACATTGGCGGTTGCCGACCCGGTCTTTTCCGTTGCCGCCCGGTGGTTGTTGCTGGGGATTGCGGGCTTTTGTCTGGCGTGGGGACAGACGGGCTGGCGCGCGGCTGTCCAGGCTCGCCATGCGCTGGCGGCCGACCATGAGGGCGCGGACATTCGTGTGGAAGGGCGCGTGGCCTCGCTGCCGCAGATCGGGGACGACAGCCTGCGGTTCGAGCTGGTGGTTGCCTCGGCTGAAAATGGCGGGAACCCGGTTCAGCTGCCGGAGCGGCTTCAACTGACACAATACCGGCATGGGCGCGGCAAGGTCGCCCGGCCCGAGATTCCGCCAGTGCATGCCGGAGAACGCTGGCGCTTGACGGTTCGTGCGCAGTCCCCACAATGCGTCAATCCCCATGGGTTTGATCGGGAACGCTGGTGGTGGGAGCAGGGCATTGGGGCGGTGGGCTATGTGCGTGATGGGCCGCGTTACGCAGCGGCCGAGCGTCTGGCCGCTGCCCCCATCTACCGGGTGGACCGGTGGCGGGAGGCGGTGCGCGATCGCATCGGGCGCCGGCTTGACGATTCGCGTACCGCCGGTGTGCTCGCTGCGTTGGTGGTGGGGGATCAAAGTGCCATTGACACCGATGACTGGAACTTGTTTCGCATCACGGGGGTGGCCCATCTGGTGAGCATCTCGGGGCTGCATGTGACGCTGTTTGCCTGGGTGGCGATGCTGTGTGTGGGTTTTCTGTGGCGTCGCCTCTCAGGCTTGTGGCCTGCTTTGGCTTTGCATCTGCCGGCTCAGCAGGCGGCAGGCTGGGGTGGTCTGCTGCTGGCTTGTGCCTATGCCGTCTTTGCTGGCTGGGGCGTGCCGGCACAGCGCACGGTGTTGATGCTGTCCATTTTCCTGGGGCTTCGGTTGCTGGGGCGCCAGTGGCCCTGGCCGCTGGTCTGGGGGCTGGCATTGGCCGTGGTGTTGTGGCTGGATCCGTGGGCCTGGTTGCAAGCGGGTTTCTGGTTGAGTTTTGTGGCGGTGGCAATTCTGTTTTCAGCTTTGCCCCAGGCGCGTTCGACAGCAGACCAGGCCACGCCATCACCGGTGTGGCGGCGCGCTCCTGCCATGTTGGGCAAGCTGCTCAAGGAGCAGTCGGTCGTCACCCTGGCCTTGGCGCCGCTGTCGTTGCTGTTGTTTGGTCAGGTATCTGTGGTGGGCCTGCTGGCCAATCTGCTGGCGATTCCATGGGTCACGCTGGTGCTCACGCCGCTCGCACTGCTGGGTGTGGCACTGCCTTGGTTGTGGGACGGCGCAGCGCTGGCTACCCAGGCGTTGATGGCGTGGCTCGACTGGCTGTCGCAATGGCCTTGGGCTGCGGTGTACCGCGCTGTGCCGCCCTTGTGGATGGGTGTGGTGGCAGCGGTGGGGGCCTGGTTGTTGGTCATGCCCTGGCCCTGGGCGCTGCGGCTGTTGGGTTTGCTTGCGATCTGGCCGGTGGTGGCATGGACGCCGGCGCGACCTGCGCCTGGTGAGTTCGAGGTGGTGGCCTTGGATGTGGGGCAGGGCAGCGCGGTGTTGGTGCGCACGGCAACGCACAGCCTGCTTTTCGATACCGGGCCACGTTACGGACCCAGCGCTGATGCAGGGCGAAGCATCGTGGTGCCCGTGCTTCGGGCTTTGGGGGAATCGCCCGATGCCGTGGTGGTGAGCCACCGCGACAGCGATCACGCGGGCGGTGCGGCGTCGGTGCGGGCCGCCTGGCCCGTTGCGCGGTGGCTGGATTCGTTTGGCAAAGTGCCGTCAGAGCGCTGTGTGGCCGGGCAGGCGTGGCATTGGGATGGTGTGACCTTCGAGGTCTTGCACCCCGAACCTGACGATTACGACGAGCAGGGCGTGGGTCGCTTGTCCAGCAATGCCATGTCTTGCACGCTCATCATCCGCAATGGCCGCATGGCGGCCTGGCTCAGTGGCGATCTCGACGCGGCGCATGAAACCCGTCTGGCCCTGAAGCGGCCAGCGCTGCGCGCAGACCTTTTGATTGCCCCGCACCATGGCAGTCGCACCTCAAGCAGCCCGGTGTTGCTCAACACACTGCAGCCTCAATGGGTGCTGGTTCAGGCGGGCTACCGAAACCGATTTGGCCATCCGGCGCCCCTTGTCCTGAACCGTTACCGGGCCCGAGGCATTCAATGGGTTGTGTCGCCCAGCTGCGGTGCAGCCACCTGGCGCAGCGACCAGCCAAAGTCGGTGGTGTGTCAGCGGCAGGTCGCACCGCGCTATTGGCATCACACCGTGCCGGAGGCTGGGGCAGGCGGCGGGTCTGGCCCGAGGGAAAACGGCTAAGGCATTTGCTGGGAGGTTCGTCGGCGTTCGACATTGGCCCACTCCTTGCTATATGCTGAATGCAGGAGACCCACTGATCATGACGCTTCCCATGTTTGATGAAATGAACGCCTCGCCAGACGAGGTTCGTGCCCACTACCAGCGTTATGCCAACTGGCTGGCGGAGCAGCCACCCGAGGTCATGGCCGATCGCCGGCAGGAGGCGGAGGTGATTTTCCGCCGGGTGGGCATTACCTTTGCCGTCTATGGCGACAAGGATGAAGACGCTTCGGGCGGTGAGCGCCTCATTCCGTTCGACCTGATTCCGCGCATCATTCCGGCGGACGAATGGCGCACCATGAAGCTCGGTCTGGTGCAGCGGGTGACCGCCCTCAACCGCTTTCTGCACGACGTGTACCACGGGCAGGAAATCATCAAGGCGGGCCACATACCCGCCGATCAGATACTGAAGAACGCCCAGTTCCGGCCCGAGATGATGGGGGTCGAACTTGCCCACAGTGTCTACTCTCACATCTCCGGGGTCGACATGGTTCGCGCGCCCAACGCGCAAGGGGTGGGCGAGTATTACGTGCTCGAAGACAACCTGCGGGTGCCCAGCGGCGTGAGCTACATGCTGGAAGACCGCAACATGATGATGCGGCTGTTTCCCGAACTGTTCGGGCAAAACCGCGTGGCGCCGGTGGCGCATTACCCGGATCTGTTGCTGGAAACGCTGCGCGCAGTAGCACCGGCAGCCTCTGCAGGCGAACCCAATGTGGTGGTGCTCACGCCCGGCATGTACAACAGTGCGTATTTCGAGCATGCCTTCCTGGCCCAGCAGATGGGGGTTGAGCTGGTGGAGGGGCAGGACCTGGTCGTGAAAGACAAGTTTGTCTATATGCGAACCACCCAGGGCTTGAAGCGGGTCGATGTGATCTACCGCCGTGTGGACGACGATTTCCTGGATCCTGAGGTGTTCCGGCCGAGTTCGACACTGGGGTGCGCCGGGCTCATGGGGGCCTACCGTGAGGGCAATGTGAATATCTGCAATGCGGTGGGCACCGGGGTGGCGGACGACAAATCGATCTACCCCTATGTGCCCGCCATGATCGAGTTCTACCTCGGTGAGAAGCCAATTCTGAACAACGTGCCCACCTTCATGGGGCGCAAACCGGACGATCTGGCCTACATGCTGGCCAATCTGAAGGACCTGGTGGTCAAAGAGGTTCACGGGGCGGGTGGTTACGGCATGCTGGTCGGTCCGGCATCGACCAAGGCGGAGATCGAGGCGTTCAGGCAAGCGGTCATGGCCAAGCCGGACGGCTACATTGCCCAGCCCACGCTGTCCCTCTCAACCTGTCCGACCTTCGTCGAAGAGGGCATCGCCCCGCGCCACATCGACCTTCGGCCTTTTGTGCTTTCGGGCAGCGAGGTGCAGATGGTGCCTGGGGGCCTCACCCGCGTGGCGCTCAAAAAGGGCTCTCTGGTGGTCAACTCGTCGCAGGGGGGCGGGACCAAGGACACCTGGATTCTCGAATAAGCGGGTCGCACCCAGGTGGTCGTGCACCTGGGTGAATCGGACCGTTCCTAGTCTGGTGTTGCGCAAATGGCGCGACCTGTTGGGTAAACCAAATGCTATCTCTTTTGCTGATCATTTGTTCTGGATGTCGCTACACCGAGCGCGCCGAGAACACGGCTCGCATTCTGGATGTGAACTACCACCTCCCTTTTGCCGCAATCCAGTCACGAAGCGCAAGGGGGCTGGGAGGGGCTTTTGCGCATCAGTGAGCTGATGCCGGCCTATATCAACAAATACGGGGCCGAGATCACGCCGCGCAACGTGATCGATTTCATGGTGAGGGACGAACTCAATCCGTCGAGCATCGTGGCTTGCCTGCGGGCGGCGCGGGAGAATGCGCGCGCTGTCCGGGGAACCCTCACCACCGAGTTCTGGGAAACGCAGAATCAGACCTGGCTGGAGCTTTCTCGCATGCTGAAAGGCGGCTCGTTCGAGCGCGACCCCAGCCAGTTCTTTGAATGGGTGAAGTTCCGCTCGCACCTTTCGCGCGGGGTGGCGATCGGCACCATGTTGCGGGACGAGGCCTTCCACTTTTATCGCATGGGCACCTTTCTGGAACGTGCGGACAACACGGCCAGGTTGCTGGACGTCAAATACCATGCCGCCTACCAGGATCACACCAGCGATGCCGCAGCGATGGAGGAAGACTTTGATTTCTACCAGTGGAGCGCCATTCTGCGCTCCGTGAGTGGCTTTGAGGTCTACCGCAAGGTGTACCGCGATGTGATCACCCCGGCCAAGGTGGCCGAGTTGCTCGTGTTGAGGGCCGACATGCCTCGAAGCATGGCCGCCTGCGTCAATGAACTGGTGGACCGGCTGAATGTGGTGGCCAACGACCATTCGGGTGAAACCCAGCGCCGCGCCGGCAAGCTCAAATCGGAGTTGCAGTTTGCCCGCATCGACGAGATTCTGGCGGCGGGTCTGCACGCGTTTCTGACGCAGTTTCTGGACCGAATCAACGAGCTGGGTGCCCGCATCAGCAGCGATTTCCTGATGCCCAGTTGACCGCTCCTTGCTGCGGCCGGTCGCACGCGACGGGGTTCAGGAGGGGTGGGATTTTTGCAGGCGGCTGCGCAGCCGTCGGGCTCGGACCCAGCGAACGCGCAGCGTCCAGATGGCGCTGATCAGGAAGTAAACCAGCACGCCGCTGGCCGTCGCCAGAATGGCCAAACCCACAACCAGTGGCTTGCCCACAGTCGTCAGGTAGCGCATCGATCGCACCAAGCGTTCGTGCACGCTTAGGTTTTCCGGCACAGGCTTGTGGTTCTTGTCGAGGACGGCGCTGGCCTGCTCGTCACTCACCGGTGACTCCCCGAGAATCGCCTTGCCCAGGTGGTAGGCGCCGTAGTAGACAGGGCCAAAAGTCACCGGATTGGTGACCAGTGTGCTGGCCACCGCCATGGGCAGGTTGGCCCGCATGGCAATGGCCGCACCCGCGGCCAAAGGCATCTGGGCCACCGGAATCAGCAAGCCAAAGAAGATGCCCAAGGCCAGACCCATCGCAATGCCCTTGCGGCTGAAATGCCACAGGCGCGGGTGGTGCAGGGCAGGCCCCATCCAGCGCAACCAGCGGTTGTCTTTGATGGTCTGTGGGTTGGGCAGCCAGGCCTTCAGGCGCTTTTTCATGGCTTGAGTTTGCACCAGTGTCTGTGGGTGGGTGCGCTCATGTCAGCGAGGGGCCAGCCTGGTTTCGATTGCCTCGCCCAGCTCGATCACGGCCAATGCGTAGTAGCTGCTCCAGTTGTAGCGGGTGACGGCGTAGAAGTTGTCAGTGCCGGCCACATAGGTGCGAGGCTCACCACCATTCTCCAGGGCGACCAAGGCCAGGTTGCCGTTGTGCAGGAGCGCTGCGCCGCTCAGACCCGCACCCTTGGCCGTGAAGCTGTTGACGCTAAAGGTGGGGAGGATGTCGGGCGCCAACAGGGCGTCGAGGTCCACGTTGGGTCCATCCACGTTCACGGGATAGTGGGTGGGCATACCCCTTGCCAGCCGAAGGCCTTGAAGTAGTTGGCCACCGACCCGATGATGTCGGCCTGGCTTTCAAACAGGTCGACGCGGCCATCGCCGTCGAAGTCGATGGCGTACTTGATCCAGCTGCTGGGCATGAACTGTGGCCAGCCCATGGCCCCTGCATAGCTGCCCCGAAGGGCCAGTGGGTCGAGGCCGCTTCGGCGCGTCAGGCTGAGGAACTGCTCCAACTCCTCTTTGAAGAAGGCGCTTCGCTCGGCTGCGCGCGGATGGCTGCTGGGAAAGTCGAACGCCAGAGTGGTCAGCGCATCAATGACACGGAAGTTTCCGGTGTGGCGGCCATAAATCGACTCAACGCCCAGCACCCCAACGATCAGGCTGGCCGGCACACCAAATTCGGCTTCGGCGCGCGCCAGCCAGTCTCGGTTGTTTTCCCAGAAGCTCAGCCCGGCCTGGAGCCGCACCGGCTCGATGAACCGGGCACGGTAGGCGGCCCAGTTCTTGGGGGTGCCACGGGGAGCGGGCTCCATGAGGCGAATGACCTGCGGTATCCGCTGTGCTTGCGACACCTGCTGGCGCACCCAAGCCACGTCCAGATTGCGGCGCATCGCCAGGTCGGTGGCAAAGGCCATGGCCTCGGGTCGACTGGCGTAAGACTGCAATGGCGCTTCGGCGTCCGCTTCCCGGTCGGCAGGGCGCCTCTTGCCTTCGCTGGCGGCCAATGCTGGCAGCGAACCAAGCAGCGTGGCAGTGGCGACCAAGGCCATTGCCAAGTGTGCACGGGGAGCAGACAAGAGAGGCGCGTTCAATGGGCTTTTCCTTTGGGCCAGGGCAATCGGTGAAACTCTCTTTGAAGTGTAGCGATCGTGAGCGGGCTTTGGCGGCTGTAGCGCTGCGCTTCCAGCCGGAGCAGCCACGAGCATGCCCTTTTGGCGAAATCGGTCTCACCGAAGTGCTGTCTGACCATTTGGGACAGTTCACGAGGGGGTGTTTGTTCGGAGGAGGCCAGGCCCAGCTGGCCAAGACGGTGGCGCGCTCGCGCCAACAGACGCAGCCAGGGATCGTGTTGCTGCCGCTCCCAAAGGGTCCAGGCTGCGCCACCCAGGCTCACAGCCACCAGCACCCCGATCAGCACATAGGCGAGATCCGTCCAACTGGGCGAGTTGAAGCCGAGCGTCTTGAGCAGATCGAGTTGGGTGCCTTGGCTGAAATTGAGCACGGTCTGATTCCAGCGGTTGTTGACCGCCTCCCATGCGGCGCGCAGGGTGGCGACCAGGGTGGGGTTGATGTTTCGCACGGCGCCCGCCAAGGCGCCTTCCGGTGCTCTCAGGCGCTCGAACGCGCCGATGCGTCCAGGCGACACAGCCCCTGTGGGGTCCACGCGTACCCATCCCTGACCCTGAAGCCAGACCTCGGCCCACGCGTGGGCGTCGCTTTGGCGCACCGTCCAGTAGCCATCCACATTGTTCATTTCTCCGCCCTGGTAACCCGTCACGATGCGCGCGGGAATGTCCATGGCCCGCATGAGCACGACGAAGCTGGATGCGATGTGTTCGCAAAAGCCCTCTCGGCGGTCAAACCAGAACTCATCGGCGGTGTCGCGCCCATAGATGCCGGGATCGAGGGTGTAGGTGTAGCCGCCGGTCCGAAGGCGGTCCATGGCCGCGGCCACCAGGGCCTGCGCGTTGTCGGGTCCTGGGCCGATTTGCCGGCGCAGGGATTGGGCCAGGGCGAGGGTGCGGGGTTGTAGCCTGCGGGCAATTGGATGAAATCCTGGAGACCCAGCTCGGCTTGATTGGGGCCATGGCGGAACCGGGGTGGCTCTCCGCGCTGTAGCGCAACAGGCCGCCGGTGGGCGCGCGTGTGCGCCAGTGCAGGTCGGCTGCCATGAGCACCTCTTGCCCTGCCACCAGCGGGGGTTTGATGGCCGCGTCCAGGGTGAGTAGCCAAGGGTGTCGGTGCGATTCCAGTGTCGCGGTGTAGCGCACGGCCGGCCCCTCCACGCGCAGGTTCGCCTGCAATGCCAATCTGCGGGGGAAACCCGAGCGCAGCGGCAGCCACTCCACCCCGTTGAAGGTGCTGAACACCGGGCCGCGGAAGTACATGGCTGCACCTGGTGGCGGATCACCTTCGAAGCGCACCCGCATTGCGACGGTGTCGTCCAGGGCCAGCTTGGTGATCTGACCGATGCGCATTTGGCCCGACAAACCGCTGCGCCCCTCCATCGCATCCCCGGGTGTGCCCCAAAGTGGTGCCAGGCGAGGGAAGAGAAGGAACAACACCAGCATGATGGGGGTGCCGAACAGCGCAAGCTTGCAGGCAATGCGGACCGACTGGTTCAGTGGCGCCTGACCCACTGGCATGTGCGCATTGACCAGTGCAGTGAGCAGGCCCAGCAGCGCAATCAGGATTCCGGCGGCGGTCAGCAGGGACTGCGAGTAGAAGAAGTGGGTCAGCAGCGTGAAGAAGGCGAGAAAGAACACCACGAAAGCGTCGCGTCGCGCCCGCATTTCCAGTGTCTTGAGCGCCAGCAGTACCACGATGAGCGTGACGCCGGCATCTCGCCCCAAAAGTGTGCGGTGGGTGAGGAATGTGGCACCCAAAGTGAGCATCAGCAAGCCTAGGCGCCATGGCCAGCCCGGCAAGCTGTGCCCCCGCCAGGTCACGCGTGCGCGCCAGACCAGCACGATCAGGGTAAGGACCGAACACCACCAGGGAATATGGCCGATCTGCATGAGCACCACCCAGCCAATCACACCGAGCAAAAACAGGGTGTCGCGGGTGTCTCTGGGCAGGTGGGACAAAGCCTCGCGCCATGGTCTGCTGTCTGGCGGCTTGGAAACAGGGGTGGAAGCGTTCAACACAGCGCCATGGCCTCCAGGCAATGGGTCTTGTGGGACGGACCCTGATCGGGGGCGATCTCTCTGCCGGGCAGTCGCAGCCCGTAATCCAGCCCCTGTTCTTCAGCCAGCAGGACCCAGGCCGTGAGTCGGGACAGGCGCGCCTCCAGATCGCTGGCGCCACAGGCGGCATGGTCGAGCCAGAGCTGTTGCCGCTGTATGGCCAGGGTGTCGCGGCTCACCAGGTCGTTGCGTCCAGCCGCGAATGCCTGTGCGGCCTTCTTCCAGACCACCATTTTTTGTGGGTCACCCCGGCGATAGGCCCGCACGCCGTCGAATTCGCCACTGTGGCTGGTGCTGGCCGAGGCCGTGGCGTGGCCAGGCTGCGGCTCCCCCGGGGGCAATGGCGGTGGCAGGGGCTCTGGCGCTGGGTACACGATGACGCGTGCGGCCGTTCGCCAGACAGTCCACACCCGAAAGGTGCCCAGGGGAAAGAGTGTGACGGCGGTCAAGGGGGGGGTGCCATGGCGCCCCCGGCGCTCGGGCGCCCAGGCCACGTGCACGGTTTCAACACCTTGCGCCGGCACATCGACCCAGGCGAGACCGTCGTCATTCCGTCTGCCATGCAACCCAAGCACCCCCAGGCCAATGCCGAAGCGCGGCCTGGGTCGCTCGTTGCTCAACCGAACCTCGAGCGAGACGGCCTGGCCGGCATGAACGGCGATGGGGGGCGCCAGGTGGAGGGTCAGGCCACGAAGGTTGCTGTGGCACACATGCATGCCCACTACGGCACTGCCCGCCAGCAAGAAAGTGAGCAGGTAGCCCAGGTTGAGCTGGTAGTTGATGCTTGCAACCAGCAGGAGCAACAGTGTGAAGGCCAGCATCCAGCCCGGGCGCGTGGGCAGGATATAGACATTGCGCTGCGTGAGCACCAGGGTGTCGGCAGGCGGCAGGCGACCGAGAAACCACTTTTGCACGCGTTGGCGCAGCGGCACAAGGAGGTTGATGCGCTGGAGCAGGCCCATGGGCTCAGGTGCCAAGGGCTGGCGGGCGCGGGCGAATCGGGTTTGCCATCAGGGCAGGGGAATCGCTTTGACCATGGCCCGCACCTGTTCAAGCGAGCCACGACCGGCATTGCTAACCGGCACCAGGCGGTGGGCCGTTGTCTGGGGCAACACGGCAGCAATGTCGTCTGGTGCCACATAGTCACGGGCGTTCATGAACGCCTGTGCCTTGGCCGCCCGCACCACGGCCAATGCCGCGCGTGGCGAAAGCCCTTGAACAAACCACTTGCCCGAGCGCGTGGCCTCGATCAGGTTTTGCAAATACTCCAGGACGGGATCTGCGGTGTGCACGCTGGCCACCGCCTGTTGCAGATGCGCCAGCTCAATGGGCGAGAGTACCGGCTTGAGGTGTTCGAGAAGATCGCGGCGGTCGTGGCCTCGCAGCAACTCCCGCTCGGCCGCACGGGCGGGGTATCCCAGTGAGAGACGCATGTGGAAGCGGTCCAACTGGGACTCCGGCAAGGCGTAGGTGCCCAACTGGTCGTGGGGATTCTGGGTGGCGATGACGAAGAACGGGGCTGGCAGGGGGCGCGTGGCACCCTCAACGGTCACCTGTTTTTCCTCCATGGCTTCGAGCAGGGCGCTTTGGGTTTTCGGGCTGGCCCGATTGATCTCATCGGCCAGCAGCACCTGGGCAAAGACGGGACCCGGATGGAACACAAAACCCTCTCGCTCACGCTCGTAAATTGACACGCCCAGCAGGTCGCCAGGCATGAGGTCGGCGGTGAACTGCACACGCGAGAAGCGCAGGCCGAAAGAGCGGGCAAGGGCCTGTGCCAAGGTGGTCTTTCCAACACCGGGGACGTCTTCAATCAGGAGGTGGCCCCCGGCCAGAAGGCAGGCCACGCAATCGGCCACCTGGGCCTGCTTGCCAACGATCACCGTGTTAAGCTGATCGAGCAGTTGTTGGAGTTTTGTGTTGGCAATCATGCCGCGAACGATACCGTAAAAAGACCATGAGCCAGCCCACCGGATATTTCACCCACAAGGCCTGCTGGTTGCATGAAATGGGGAGGGGGCACCCCGAATGCCCTGAGCGGTTGGATGCCATCGAAGACCGCCTGCTCGCCAGCGGCCTGGATGTGGCGCTGCAGCGCCGCGAACCCAATCCGGCGTCGCTGAACGATCTCGAATTGGCCCATGACCGCATGTACCTTGCGGGGCTTCGCGGCCTGGTGGACAACCTGCGCGACGAGATGGCCGCCGGAGGCCCGAGCCATGCGCAGATCGACCCTGACACGGCCATCAATGTGCATTCGTGGGATGCAATCCTTCTCGCCGCTGGGGCTGCGTTGGAAGCCACCGACGCGGTGATGGCCGGTGAGCTGGCCAACGCTTTTTGCGCGATCCGCCCACCAGGGCACCACGCGACCCACAACCAGGCCATGGGTTTTTGTTTTGTGAACAACGTGGCGGTGGCGGCCAAATACGCGCTGGAACGCCACCGTTTGAAGCGTGTGGCCATCGTGGACTTCGATGTACATCACGGCAATGGAACGGAAGACATTGTCGCGGGTGATGAGCGGATTCTGATGTGCAGCTTCTATCAGCACCCTTTTTTTCCTGAAGGGGTGCACCTGAGTGCGGCCAACCTGGTGAACCTGCCCGTACCGGCCTACACGCGTGGGATGGATGTTCGAGAGTTGATCGACATGATGTGGCTCCCGCGCCTGGATGCACACCGCCCGGAGATGGTTTTCATCAGCGCCGGATTCGACGCCCACCGCGACGACGACATGGCCCAACTGGGGCTGACCGAGCAGGACTATGTTTGGATCACCGAGAAGATCATGGAAGTGGCCCGGCGTCACGCCAAGGGCCGTGTCGTGAGCTGCCTGGAAGGGGGCTACGAGTTCGGCTCCCTGGGGCGGAGTGTGGAAGCCCACTTGCGGGTCATGGCGGGTCTATAACCCAACACAGTCACTCGGTCACAGAGGTTTGCGTTGGCTTGACCAGCGTCACAGGCACCGGGCTGGTGTCAAGCAGGGCTTGTGCCACGGAGCCAGGTGTGACGTCTTCTGTGTCGCTGGTGCCTCGCGCGGAGACGATGATGGCGGTACAGCCATGGTTCTCCAGCAGCTCGACCAGCATGTGGGCCGGGTCGCCCGAGCCCACCGCCATTTCAGCGGTGTGTCCTGCGGACTGAATCAGTTTGAGCGCCGGTCGCATGAGGTCATGGGCCGCTGCGTCGCTCACCTTCTGGATCACGCCCGGATCGTGGGCAACCACCATCTCGTAAAGGTTGGCTGGCGGCTGCACGTTGGCCACCACCAGGCGCGCCTTGAGGCCACAGTGGATCAGGTGAATGGCATGGCGCACGGCGTCAAGTGATCGGGTGGAGCCGTCGGTCGGCAGGAGAATCTTGATCATTGTTGGTCTTTCGTTCGGGCCGCGCGGGTGGGCGGCTGACAAAGCGGTCATCGGTTCGATACCCAACCTTACGCCCAAGTGGGTGCAGGCTCAAGCGAGCCATTATCAGGGCTTCTGATCGACGGGCATCTCCGGGCGCCTGTCGGCCTCACAACCCCGAAGCGAGAGAAGGCTGGCGGGTGGATTGCGGGTCGAACACCTGAATCGGTTCACCGTTGGCGGTCCGAAACGTGGTCAGCTCGGCGACGATCTTGGCTTGTATGGCGCTGGGCAAAGGGGCAAAGCCAGAGCCGGCCACGGCCTTGTCCCCGAGCAGGAACGATTGGTAGAAGAAGTTCAGTGTCTGGGCGGCCCGCGATACCGACTTCGGCTGGCGGGGAACGAGGATGTAGGTGGCGGTCACGATGGGCCACGCTGCGGTGCCGTCCACGTTGATCAGTGCTTTGGCCTGAAGGCTGTCTTTGAAAAGTCCGCCACCCAGAATGGCGGCCCTGAAGCTGGCCAGAGTGGGTTTGACCCAGTGACCCCGCCGGTTTTGCAGTTGCACGCCCGACAGGCCATTTCTGGCAACGTAATCGGAAGAAATGTAGCCAATTGCGCCCGGCGTGGCCTTGACCGTGGCGGACTGTTCACCGGACCCTTGGACAGCCAAGGCGGAGCCGGGCCATTCGGCATGCCCCCCTTTGCCCTGGATGCGCTGCGCCGCCTCTCCGCCCACGGCATGCAAGTAGCTCAGGAACACCTCGGTGGTGCCCGAACCGTCTTTTCGCACCACGCGTTGAATCGGCAACCTGGGCAAGTTCAGCGTCGGATTCAGCGCGCGAATCGAGGGTGCGTCCCATTGCGTTTCGATGCCGGCGAAGATCGCCGCCAACACCTCGTTGCTCAGACGCAGGGCACCGGGCGGCACGCCGGGCAAATTGACCACGGGCACCACCCCACCGACCAGGGTGGGGAACTGAAACAGCTGGTGTTGCAGCAAGGCCGCTTCGTCCATTGGCACGTCGCTTGCGCCGAAATCGACCTCACCGGCCGTGATGCGCTTGCGGCCGTTCGAGGAGCCCACCGGTGCGTAAGCGACCGCAACGCCGGTATTGGCGCTGAACGTCTGGATCCATTGCTCGTACACGCGGGCCGGGAATGTGGCGCCGGCGCCTTCTATGGTGGCGGTTTGGGCCTGAAGGCAGGGGGTCGACAAACCCAGGCAACACATGGCCAGTGCGGCCAATCTGTTTCTTGTCATGTTGATGCTGCAATCCAAAAAAGGAAATGGCCGCCGATTCTGTGACGTGTGTGTTGCAAATTCATGACGGGGATGGCTGTGGCGGGGGCGGTCGCGGGCTTTGATCCTTGGGCAGTGCCGCGTCTGTGCGATGACAATAGCGCCATGAACACATCCAGCCGAACCATCCATCAGCGCGACGAGCGGGGCGTGCACACCCTGACCCTGAACGCGCCACGCAGTTTCAATGTCCTGTCTGAGACGACCATGGCCGAGGTGCAGGCGGCGCTCCATTCGGTCGCTGCCGATCCGCAGGCCCGGGTATTGGTGCTGGCGGCGCAGGGCCGCGCCTTTGCGCTGGCCACGACCTGAAGGAGATGCGCGCCAGACCTGAGTTGGCGTATTACCAAGCCCTGTTTGCCACGTGTTCGAAGCTCATGATGAGCATTCGTCAACTGGAGGTGCCGGTCATTGCCCGGGTGCAGGGGCTGGCCACGGCGGCCGGCTGCCAACTGGTGGCGCAGTGCGATCTGGCGGTCGCCTCGCACGAGGCCACGTTCGGTGTCAATGGCATCGATGTCGGTCTTTTTTGCGCAACCCCCAGCGTTGCACTGTCGCGCAACATGCTGCCCAAGCAGGCGATGGAGATGCTCCTGACGGGCGACTTCATTTCGGCGGAAGAGGCCAGAACCCGTGGGTTGGTCAACCGGGTGGTGGCGCCTGATGCCCTGGATGCCGCGGTGGCGACCCTGGTCGATCGCTTGCTGGAAAAGCCGCGTGAAGCGTTGGCCATGGGCAAGACACTTTTCTATCGCCAACTGGAAACGGGCATGGCTTCTGCCTACCAACTGGCTGGCCAAAGCATGGCATGCAACATGGCCCACGAAGTCGCCCAGGAAGGGGTGCAGGCCTTCATTGAGAAGCGGCCTCCTTCGTGGCGGGCTTGAATGCGCTTGAGCGCATTTCACCGAAAGGCGCTTCTCGGCATATCCACCACCGTTGATTTTTCACCTTTCGCACCGTATGGAAACCTTGTCCTCTCCACCGCCTCCGATTGAAGACATGCAAGCCTGGTTGGAGGGCTTTTTGCAGCCCACTGTCTGGGTGGAGTTTTCCGCTCTGGCGGTATGTGTGCTTGTCGCTTGGGGTGTGGCCAGTCTATTGCGCAAGGCCGTGGGCATGCAGCACGAACCGTCTTCTGTGCTGTTTGGCCGGCAGGTGGTGGACGGCGTGCTGTTTCCTGCGCTGTTGCTCACCCTGGGTTACATCGCGCGGGCCGCCCTCTTGAAGTTCGTGCCGTTGGCGGTGTTCAAGGTGGCCATACCCGTGCTGGTTTCGCTGGTGGTGATCCGGGTGGGTGTCAAGGTGTTGCAGGTCGCGTTGGCCACTGCGCCCTGGGTCAAGGCACTGGAGAGGTCGATATCGTGGCTTGCCTGGCTGGGTATGGTGTTGTGGGTGAGTGGCTTGTTGCCGGTGGTGCTCAAGGAACTTGACGACATCACCTGGACCATGGGCAACTCGGTCATGAGCCTGAGGACCATGATCGAAGGCGCGCTGACCGCCGGGGCTGTGTTGATTCTCGCGCTCTGGGTCTCATCGGCCATTGAGGCCAAGCTGCTGCGCAAGGCAGTGGGCAGCGACCTGAGTCTTCGCAAAGCCGTCAGCAATGCCACCCGCGCCTTGCTGATGTTCCTCGGTCTGATCATTGCCTTGTCAGCCGTGGGTATCGATCTGACGGCGCTGTCCGTGCTGGGAGGTGCCATTGGTGTGGGCATCGGTTTTGGCCTGCAAAAGCTGGCGGCGAACTACGTCAGCGGTTTTGTGATCCTGGCCGAGCGCAGCATGCGCATCGGTGACAACGTCAGGGTGGACAACTTTGAGGGCCGCATCAGCGACATCAACGCCCGTTACACAGTCATTCGCTCACTGGGGGGGCGGGAATCCATCGTGCCAAACGAGGTGCTGATCACGACGAGGGTGGAGAACCTTTCGTTGGCCGACACGCGCGTCTGGCTGTCCACCGTCGTGTCGGTGGGCTACGACAGCGATGTGGACCTTGTAAGGCGGCTGCTGGAAGAGGCGGCACTGGCTCAGCCGCGGGTGGTGCGTGACCCGGGGCCGAGCGCTGCGCTGTCGGCCTTTGGTGCCGACGGGCTGGAGTTCACGCTGGGTTACTGGATCGATGATCCAGAAAATGGCCAGCTCGGCTTGCGCTCGGCGATCAACCTCGCCATTCTGGCCGCCTTGCGCGAGAACGGCATCGAGATCCCGTTCCCGCAGCGGGTGGTGCACATGAAGACGGAGGCCTGAGCTTCACTGGCCCGACGGGCTATTGCATCAGCCGCGGCAGCCACAGCGCGATCGAGGGCACCGCGATCAGGATGCCCAGGCGCACGATGTCGGCCACCACGAAAGGCCAGACACCCCGGTAGATGGTGGTGAGCTTCACATCGGGCAAGAGCGAGTTGAGCACAAACAGCCCCAGCCCCACAGGGGGTGAGATCATGCCGATCTCCACGATCGTCACGATCAGGATGCCGAACCACACAGGGTCGAAGCCCAGGCCAGTGATCACCGGGAAGAACACGGGAATCGTGAGCAGCACGATCGCCAGTTCTTCCATCACCATGCCAAGGGCGAGGTAGATTGCCATCATCACCACCACGACCATCACGGGGTGCGGGCTGAACTGCAGGACAAAGTCGCGCAAGTCGGCGGGCATCGACGTGAAGTTGATGAAGTTGGTGAAGATCATCGCGCCGATCAGGATCATGAAGAGCATGGCCGTGGTGCGAGCGCTTTCGATCAGGATTTCCAGCAGCACCCGGGGGGTGAGTGAACGGCGCGCCAGCGCAAAGAAGAAGGCGCCTGCCGCACCTACACCCGCGCCTTCGGTGGCGGTAAAGACGCCGCCATAGATGCCACCAATGACCAAGACGAAGAGCAACGCCACGGCCCAAATGCCGCGAATGGCGGCCAGTCGTTGACGCCAGGTGAAGCGCTCGGCCGGCGGACCGGCCTCTGGATCGTTCCAGGTGATGAAAACGACGGCCAGACAAAGGCAGGTGATGGCGACGATGCCTGGCAGGATGCCCGCGACAAACAGGCGGCCTATGTCGGTTTCGGTGATGATGCCGTAGATCACCAGAATGGTAGAGGGCGGAATCAGAATGCCCAGGGTTCCCCCCGCGGCGATGGAACCCGTGGTCAAGGTGTCCTTGTAGCCGTGGGCTTTCATTTCCGGGAAGGCGACGCGCGCCATCGTGGCCGTGGTGGCGATGGACGAGCCGCAAATGGAGCCGAAACCGCCGGAGGCAATGATGCTGGCCATGGCCAGACCACCCCGCCTGTGTCCCACAAAGGCGTTGGCCGCGGTGAAGAGCTCTTTGGCCATGCCCGCGCGTGAGACGAAGTTGCCCATCAGAACGAACAGGGGGATGACCGACAACACATAGTGAAAGCCAGTCTCGAAAATGGTCTGGCTGGTACTGGCAAACGCCGGATTCCAGCCCCGCAGCAGACCCAGTCCGACGATGCCCGAAATGGACATGGCCACGGCCAGCGGGATGCGCAGAAAGGCCATTGCAAAGACGGCCAGAAAGCCCAGGAGTGCCTCGGTCATGCTTTGCCCCCGGTGTGGGCGTCGGCAGGCATCGCAAAGCCGGGGTTGAGAACGAACAACAAATGCACCAGCGCGGTGATCAGCAGCAGACCGGCCATCACCCAGGCCACCGGCGCAATGGAAAGCTGCAAGTGCACGGTGGTGTCCCCGTATTCGGCGAATCGTTGCGCCCGCGACATCATCAGGTAGGCCAGAAACCCGAATGCGCCTGCGCTGACCAGGTGCACTGCGCGCATCTGGATGTTCTTGAGCCAACTCGGGATGAATGGATCCAGGGAATCAAACACGACGTGTTCGCTGCGCCAGGACACCAGTGGCATGGCGCCGAAAATCACGATCACCATCAGGATTTCGGTGAGCTCCAGTCCGCCTGGGATGGAGTTGTTGAGGAACTTGCGCCCAGTGACGTCTGCGAGGGTGACGCCCATCAGTGTGAACAGCGCGGTGGCGGCTGTCAGTCCTGCTGATCGGTTGAGAAGCTTGTCCAGGTGCTTGAGCATGTTGTGACTTCAGAAACAAAAAAATGCCGACGGGACAGTGCCTCAGCAACTGTCCCGTCGGCAAGTATGGTGCGGTGTTACTTCACTTTCTTGATTTCGGCACGGAATTCATCAAGCACGCCTTTGGGGTTCTTCAGGCCTTTGGCTTCGGCTGCCTTGGCCCACTGGTCCACCAACTGGCTTTGTTTGGTTTCAATTTCAGCGACAAAGGCTTCAGGCGCTTTGGCGCGCTGCACGCCCTGGGCTGCTTGCGCACCGTCGCGGGAGGCGGCATCAACCTTGTCCCAGCCGGTGCCAAACGTGTTGGCGACGAATTCGCCAGAAAGTTTGTCGACCACCGCCTTGTCCTTGGCCGACAGCGCCTTGTACTTGTCCGGGTTCATCATGAAGACGAAGCTGGTGTTGTAGAGGCCACCAGGGAAGGTGGTGGCGTACTTGATCATGCCCAGCTTGAACGAGGCCACCGACTCATCGGGAAACAACGTGCCGTCCATGACGCCCGTCGAGAGCAGTTCGAACGACTCGGAGGCGGGCTTGAGGGTGGTGTTCCAGCCCAGGAGCTTGGTCAGGTCGTTGATGTTGCCTCCGCCGATGCGCCATTTCAGGGTCGACGCGTCGGCCGAGGAAAGCACCGGCTTTTTGCTGTTGAAGATCACCCCAGGGCCGTGGGTGAACACGCCAAGGACCTTCACGCCACGGTGTTCACCCAGGGGGGCGAAGTACTTGTCGTAGATGCGCTGGTAGGCGATGGACGTCGCGCGTGCCTCATCACCCAAGAACGGGAATTCGGCCACCTTGGTGTTGACGAAACGGCCTGGCGTGTAACCGTCGACCGTGAAGGAGATATCGGCCAAGCCATCGCGCACCGCATCAAAGGTGCCGGGTGGCGCGGAGACAGCTTTGGGCAAGATATTGCATTTCATGCTGCCGGCGCTCTCCTTCTCAAGGGCATCGCACCAGGTCTTCTGAGCCACGCTCAGGGTGTGGGTGGGAGGCACCCAGCTGGAGGCTGTGAAGACGGTTTCGGCCGAGGCCGCGCCGGCGGTGAGCAGCGAGGCTGAAAAGGCGGTGGCAAGAGCATAGCGGAGCTTCATTTGGGGTCCTTGTGGCCAAGTGGAAATGATTACAAACAATAATCGGTTGCTTGTTTTTCACTATAGGTCAAGGCTTGGCACTTGAACCTCCAGATTTACCCCAATTAACCGACCGTTTGGTTGGCTAATTTGACGGTGGTCGATTTGGTGGACGCTGACGGAGCGAGATCTGGCCATGGGGTCTTTGTCAATGTTTCCATTGGTCGACCTATAATGAAAAAAAGCACGATCGTTCGTTTTGAGTGATCGCCCATCTTTCGGCCGCTGACAAGGGCCATCGCTGGGGTGCAGGCATACAATGCCCGTTGACGTGCACGTCAATCAGGCGTCCGATTTCCATTTCTCAAAACTTGCAGGAGCAACCCAACATGAAGATCCTCGTCCCCGTCAAACGCGTGGTGGATTACAACGTCAAGGTGCGCGTGAAGGCCGACCAGTCGGGCATGGACCTGGCGAACGTGAAGATGAGCATGAACCCGTTTGACGAGATCGCGGTGGAAGAAGCCGTGCGCCTGAAAGAGAAAGGCGCGGCCACCGAAGTGATCGCCGTCTCCTGCGGCGTGACGCAATGCCAGGAAACGCTGCGCACGGCCATGGCCATCGGGGCCGACCGCGCCATTCTGGTGGAGAGCGCCGAAGAGCTGCAGCCCCTGGCCGTGGCCAAGCTGCTCAAGGCCCTGGTGGACAAGGAACAGCCCGGCCTGGTGATCCTGGCAAGCAGGCCATCGACGACGACTGCAACCAGACCGGCCAGATGCTCGCCGCGCTCACCGGCCAGCCCCAGGGCACCTTCGCCAGCAAGGTGGAAGTGGCCGGCGACAAAGTCAACGTCACGCGCGAAGTCGACGGTGGCCTGGAGACCCTGAGCCTGAGCCTGCCGGCCATCGTCACCACCGACCTGCGCCTGAACGAGCCGCGCTACGTGACGCTGCCCAACATCATGAAGGCCAAGAAAAAGCCCATGGAAACGCTCAAGCCAGAAGAGCTGGGGTGGACGTGGCCCCGCGCATCAAGACGCTCAAGGTCAGCGAGCCGCCCAAGCGCGGTGCGGGCGTGATGGTGCCCGATGTGGCGACCCTGGTGGACAAGCTCAAGAACGAAGCGAAAGTCATCTGATCCCCTGCGCCGCCTTCGGCGTCACCCTCCAGGGGGCGGCGCTGGTGGCCCGGCCAAGCCGGTTCCACGGCGCCCTGGGTTGATTGCACCTCGCTCATACATTTTTTGAATCTCATCATGACTTCTCTCGTTATTGCTGAACACGACAACGCCTCGATCAAGGGGGCCACGCTCAACACCGACCGCTGCCGCTGCCTGCGGTGGGGATGTGCACGTGCTGGTGGCGGGCCACAACGCCGCCGAGGCGGCCAAGGCCGCGGCGGCCATCGCTGGCGTGTCCAAGGTGATCCACGCCGATGCGGCCTACCTGGAACACGGCCTGGCCGAGAACGTGGCCGCGCGTGATGGCCATGGCCTCGGACTACAGCCACATCCTCTTTCCCGCGACCGCCTCGGGCAAGAACATCGCGCCGCGCGTGGCCGCCCTGCTCGATGTGGGCCAGATCAGCGACATCACCAAGGTGGAGGCCGCCGACACGTTCGAGCGCCCGATCTACGCGGGCAACGCCATCGCCACGGTGCAAAGCACGGATGCGACCAAGGTGATCACGGTGCGCACCACGGGCTTTGACCCGGCGGCGGCCACGGGTGGTTCGGCGGCGGTGGAGAGCGCAGCGGCGGTGGCCGACAGCGGCAAGAGCAGCTTTGTGGGCAGCGAGATTGCCAAGAGCGACCGGCCCGAGCTGACGGCGGCCAAGATCATCGTGTCGGGTGGGCGTGCGCTGGGTTCGAGCGAGAAGTTCGACGAGGTCATGACGCCGCTGGCGGACAAGCTGGGGGCGGCGCTGGGGGCGAGCCGCGCGGCGGTGGACGCGGGTTACGCGCCCAACGACTGGCAGGTGGGGCAGACGGGCAAGATCGTGGCGCCGCAGCTCTACATTGCCTGCGGGATCTCGGGGGCCATCCAGCATCTGGCGGGCATGAAGGATTCCAAGGTGATCGTGGCGATCAACAAGGACCCCGAAGCCCCGATCTTCTCGGTGGCCGACTACGGCCTGGAGGCCGACCTGTTTGCCGCCGTGCCCGAATTGGTCAAGTCGCTCTGATTCAGAGATCGCGAGCAAGGGCATCGTTCGCGATGCCTTTTTTTACCCCTTATCCCGAAACCGGAGTTGAGAGAATGAGTTACACCGCGCCCGTGAAAGACATGTTGTTCAACATTGAGCACCTGGCTCGCATCGATCAGGTGGCATCGCTGCCTGGGTTTGAAGATGCCGGACTGGAGACTGCGCAGGCCGTGCTGGAAGAATGCGCCAGCTCAATGAGGGGTGGTTGCCCGTTGAACTGGGAAGGGGACAAGAACCCTCGTCTTTCAAGGATGGCCAGGTCACCACCACGCCGGGCTTCAAAGACGCCTACAAGCAGTTTGCCGAGGGTGGCTGGCAAGGCTTGCAGCACCCGGCCGATTTCGGTGGGCAGGGGCTGCCCAAGACCATTGGTGCGGCCTGTATCGAAATGCTCAACAGCGCCAACATGAGTTTTGCGCTGTGTCCGCTGTTGACGGATGGTGCCATCGAGGCCCTGCTGACGGCGGGCAGCGATGAACTGAAGGCGGTGTACCTGGAAAAGCTGGTAAGTGGCGAATGGACCGGGACCATGAACCTGACCGAGCCTCAGGCCGGCAGCGATCTGGCCGCGGTGCGCAGCCGTGCCGAGCCGCAACCCGACGGCACTTACAAGGTGTTCGGTACCAAGATCTTCATCACCTATGGTGAGCACGACATGGCCGACAACATCGTGCACCTGGTCCTGGCCCGTGTGACGGGTGCGCCTGAAGGGGTCAAGGGCATCAGCCTGTTTGTGGTGCCGAAGTTCCTGGTGAAGGCAGACGGCTCACTGGGGGACCGCAACGATGTGCATTGCGTGTCCATCGAACACAAGATGGGCATCAAGGCATCTCCCACGGCGGTGCTGCAGTATGGCGACAACGGCGGTGCTGTGGGCTACCTCGTTGGGGAGGAGAACCGTGGTCTGGAATACATGTTCATCATGATGAACGCTGCACGCTATGCCGTGGGCGTGCAAGGCATTGCGGTGGCCGAACGGGCTTATCAGAAGGCGGTCGGCTATGCCAAAGACCGCGTGCAAAGCCGCCCTGTCGATGGCAGCACGAGCTCTGCGGCGCCCATCATCCACCACCCCGACGTGAAGCGCATGCTCATGACGATGCGGGCCAATGTGGAGGGTTGCCGTGCGATGGCCAGTGTGGCGGCGGCGGCCTATGACGCGGCCCATCACCACCCCGATGCAGAAGTGCGCAAGCAGAATGCGACGTTCTACGAGTTTCTCGTTCCGCTGGTCAAGGGCTACAGCACCGAGATGAGCCTGGAGGCGACCAGCCTGGGGGTGCAGGTGCATGGTGGCATGGGCTTCATCGAGGAAACCGGGGCGGCTCAGTACTACCGCGACGCCAAGATTCTCACCATCTACGAGGGCACGACCGCAATTCAGGCGAATGACCTGGTGGTCGCAAGACCGCTCGGGACGGCGGAGTGGGGCCAAGGCGATCGCGGCGCAGATCGAAACAACCGAGGCGGCCTTGAAAGAGCGGGGCAGCGAGCAGGCCCTGGCGGTGGCCAAGCGCCTGACCGCAGCTCGCCAGGCGTTTGTCGATGTGGTGGAGTTCATTGCGGCCAATTCCCGTGGCAACCCCAATGCGGCGTTTGCGGGCAGCGTGCCCTACCTGCTGTTGGCCGGCAACCTGGTGGCGGGTTGGCAAATGGCGCGGGCGCTGCTGGTGGCGGAAGACCAGTTGGCGGCAGGCGCTGACACCGTTTTCATGCAAAGCAAGATCACCACGGCGCGCTTCTACGCCGACCACATCCTGAGCCGTGCCCCTGGCGTGCGTGACGCGATTGTCGATGGGGCAGAGGCGGTGACGGCGCTGAGCGCCGAGGCGTTCTAAGCCAGGTGAAGAAGGCTTCTGTCCCATGCCGGACAGGGCCTCAAACGGGCTCGGGCAAGAATTTGCCTTGGCGGCAACAGGCCCGAGCTTTCAATGAAGACCCCTTTGGAGACACACCCGATATGAGTACCCGCCAACGCCCACCACTGCCGTCCGCGCTGCAGAAAATCCGGTTTCCGGTGATCGGCTCGCCGTTGTTCATCATCAGCAATCCCAAGCTGGTGATCGCGCAATGCAAGGCTGGGGTGGTGGGTCGATGCCCGCACTCAATGCCCGGCCGGCGTCACAGCTGGACGAGTGGCTGGCCGAGATCACGGAGGCATTGGCCGCGCACGACAAAGCCAACCCGGACAACCCCGCCGCGCCGTTTGCGATCAACCAGATCGTGCACAAGAGCAATGACCGTCTGGAGCACGACATGCAGTTGTGCGCAAAGTACCGGGTGCCCATCATCATCACCAGTCTCGGTGCCCGCGAGGATGTGAACCAGGGCGTGCACAGTTGGGGTGGGGTGGTGCTGCACGATGTGATCAACAACGTTTTTGCACGCAAGGCGATTGAAAAGGGGGCCGATGGCCTGATCCCTGTAGCCGCTGGCGCTGGTGGGCATGCCAGCGTGAAGAGCCCGTTTGCGATGGTGCAGGAGATCCGTGAGTGGTTTGATGGGCCGGTGGCGTTGTCGGGTTCGATTGCCTCGGGCGGTGCGATTCTGGCGGCGCAAGCCATGGGCGCGGACTTTGCCTACATCGGCTCGGCCTTCATTGCCACCGAGGAGGCGCGTGCCGTGGAGGGCTACAAGGAGATGATCACGAAGAGCAACTCCGATGACATCGTTTACAGCAACTTCTACACCGGGGTGCATGGCAATTACCTGAAAGGCAGCATTCGCAACGCAGGCATGGATCCCGACAACCTGCCGCAAAGCGATCCCAGCAAGATGAACTTCGGTTCGGGCGAGGGCGCCAGCGCGGCCAAGGCCTGGAAGGATATCTGGGGCTGCGGTCAGGGCATTGGCGCGATCAATGAAGTGGTGCCTGCGGCAGACCTGGTGGCTCGTTTCAAGCGGGAGTACGCTGAAGCCAAGGCGCGCATTTGCGGGGCGTGACCGCCACCACTCGTCTCGAAAAAGGCCACCCGCTCCGGTGGCCTTTTTCATGGTGCCATCCTGCTTTGGGGCGCCTTCAGGCTTGGCCCAGATGGGCGGACATGACCTCGGCCAGCCAGTCCATGACAATCCGGACCCGTTTGGGCAGGTTGCGCCGGTGGGCGTAGAGGAGGGTCACGGGCATGGGGCGGGCAGTCCATTGGTCCAGCACCCTGACCAGGCGGCCGGCGTCGATCAGCTCTTTCGCGCCGAGCAGCGGCACCTGGATCAAGCCCAGGCCTGCGAGGCAGGCGGCCGTGTAGGCGTCTGAGCTGTTGACCGCGACCGCACCGGGCATGGCGTGGAAGGTGTGCTGGTCGCCAACCATGGCTTCGAAACCCGTGGGCGGAGCACCCAGGGCCGGACTGTAGTGCACCAGTTGGTGGTGCGCCAGATCATCGAGCGATTTCGGGATGCCATGGCGAGAGAGGTAGCCCGGGCTGGCGCAATTCACCATTGCCATGGTGCCCAACGGCCGCGCCACGTGCCCTTCGCCACCGACCTCACCAACACGCAAGACGCAGTCAAAGCCTTCCCGCACGATGTCGACCCGCCGGTCGGTGCTGCTGATTTCCAGTGAGAGCCGAGGGTGGGTCGCGAGCAGTTCGGGCAAGCGTGGGACCACGGCCGTGCGAGCCATGCCGCTGGGCATGTCGATGCGCACACGCCCTTTGAGTGGGGCGCCGCCAGCGTGCTGAAACATGGATTCGAGCTCGTCCAGGTCGGACAGCAGGTCTTTGCATCGGTCCTGGAAGACAAGGCCGTCCTGGGTGAGGTGGACACGGCGCGTCGTGCGGTGGAGCAGGCGTGTGCCGAGCAGGTTCTCCAATTGCTGCACGGCGGTCGACACGCTGGCCCGTGGCATGCCCAGTTGTTCTGCCGCCAGGGTGAAGCTGCTCAGCTCGGCCACGCGGGCAAACACCTGCAGGTGATGGGTGATGTTCATTGGTCAGATTTTATGAACAAATATTTATTTTCATTGATGTTTATTTTATCAATTCAGATTAATAGACTGGGGGCCTCAGGAATCTCCATCCATCATTCAGAAGGCACTTCACATGAACAACCTCACGCATTCTCCGAACGCCCACCCCATTGCTTTGATCACGGGTGGCAGCCGAGGACTTGGGCGCAACGCCGCGCTTCATCTGGCCCGCAAAGGCAGCGATCTGGTCATCACCTACCGCAACCAGCAGGCGGAGGCGATGGCCGTGGTGGCCGAAATCAAGGCCATGGGCCGACAAGCCGTGGCGCTGCAGTTGGATGTGGGGCGATCTGAGGATTTCCCGGGTTTTGCGGACGCTCTGCGCGAGGTGCTCGACCGTCTGTGGCGCCGCAACACCTTCGATCATCTGGTCAACAACGCTGGCGGGGGCATCAATGCGGGCCTGGCCGACACCACCGAGGCGGCCTTCGATGAGCTCGTCGACACACACTTCAAGGGGGTGTTTTTTCTGACCCAGACGCTGCTGCCGCTGATCAGCGATGGCGGGCGGATCGTGAACATCTCTTCGGGTCTGGCACGGTTTGTGTTCCCTGGCAAGGCCGCGTATGGCGCGGTCAAGGGCGCGGTGGAGGTGCTCACGCGCTACATGGCGGCCGAACTCGGGCCGCGTGGCATCGCGGTCAACGTGGTGGCACCGGGCGCCATCGCGACCGACTTTGGCGGCGGCGTGGTGCGGGACGATCCCAATGTCAATGCGATGGTGGCCGCCCACACCGCCTTGGGGCGCGTGGGCCAGCCCGACGACATCGGCGGCGTGATCGCTTCGCTGCTGCAACCAGACAACCGTTGGATCAACGCCCAGCGCATCGAGGCCTCTGGCGGCATGAACCTCTGACCCGAGCAGGCTCAGGGGTTGCGTGGACCGCCGGAAATCAGTGCGCGCGCCCAGTCGGGGATGTTGGGCAGAAAACGGCCCGGCTCGGGCGCGTATTCCACGCCATCTTCATCGGAGATGCGCTCGACCCAGCCGCCGTTCTTCCATTCGGCATAGAGCCAGTCGTCGTCTTCGCGCACCAGCCCCGCCGGCGGCGAACCCAGCGGGGCGTTGGGCACGCCTTTGAGCGCCGATCCCATGTAGTCGATCCAGATGGGCAGCGCCGCGCGGCTGCCCGATTCACGACTGCCCAGGCTGCGTGGTTGTCGTAACCCATCCAGACCACGGTGGCCAGGCTGGGGTGGTAGCCGGCGAACCAGGCGTCGAAGGCGTTGTCGGTGGTGCCGGTCTTGCCATAGATGTCGCGCCGCTTGAGCAGGGCCTGTGCGCGGGCGCCGGTGCCGTAGCGGGTGACGTCATTGAGCAGCGACGACATCACGTAGGCGTTGCGTGCGGGGATGGCCCGGTTGTCGTCGTTCAGCGTTTCCGGTGGTGGTGCTTCAAACAGCACCTTGCCTTGGGCGTCAATGATCTTCTCCACCACCACGGGCGTGAGGCGCCAGCCCCCGTTGGCCAGCGTGGCATAGGCGCGCACCATTTGAAGCGGCGTCACGCTGCCGGTGCCCAAGGCCAGGGTCAGGTTGGCCGGTTGGCGCGCGGCATCCAGGCCAAAGCGGGTGGCCCATTCGCGCGCGCGCGGCACGCCCACGTGTTCGAGAACCCGCACGCTGGCCAGGTTGCTTGAACTGGCGAGCGCCTGGCGCAAGGTGATGGGGCTCTCGTCGCCCGCGTGGCTGTTGCTCGGGCTCCAGCCGTTGGCTGCGGTGAATGGCAGGTCGTCGATCAGTGTTTCGGGCATCACGCGCTCTTCCAGCGCGGCCGAATACAGCAGTGGCTTGAAGCTGGACCCGGGCTGGCGCCAGGCCTGGGTGACGTGGTTGAAGGGTTGCCGGGACTGGTCGAACCCACCCACCAGCGCGCGCACCCGGCCGGTCTTGGTGTCCATGGACACCAGGGCGGCTTCGGCTTCTGGCCATTGGGTGATCTCCCATTCGGTGGCAGAGCCCTTCTGCCCGGATTGCACCACCCGCACCACCGAGCCGCGTTGCAGCCGGAGCTCTTTCTTGGCCTTGCTGAGCAGGCCAGCCCGGGCCCAACGCAGCCCCGAGCCGCTGAGCGTGACGCGCTCGCCGCTGCCCAGTTGCACCAGCATTTCCTTGGGGCTGGCCTTGAGCACGATGGCCACCCGCAGGGTGTCGTCATCGGCATGGTCCTTGAGCGCCTCGGCCGCCTGGCTGGCCAAATCGGCGCTGTTGCCGCTGGGCAGTTCTTCCAAGCCTTCCGGGCCGCGCCAGGCACCGCGCCGGTCATAGTCCAACACGCCTTTCTGAACCGCAGCGTAGGCGGCGCGCTGGTCATCGGACATCAGAGAGGTGATGACCCGAATGCCACTGGAGTAGGCCTCAGTGCCGTAGCGATCAACCACGATGCGGCGTGCCATCTCGGCCACATGGGGCGCGTGCAGGTCTTTGGTGCCCGGATCTCGGAGAACGATCTTCTCCGCCAGCGCGGATTTCATCTGGGCCTGGGAGATGGCGCCGGTCACCATCATGCGTTCGAGCACCACGTGCTGCCGTTTGGTGGCCCGCTCCATGTTGGCCACCGGGTTGGCGTAGTACGGGTTTTGCGGCAGGCCGGCCAGCATTGCGCATTCGGCGATGGACAGCTCGTCCATGGTTTTGCCGAAGTAGGTTTTGGCGGCGGCGGCGAAGCCATAGGCGCGCTGGCCCAGGAAGATCTCGTTCATGTAGATCTCCAGGATGCGGTCCTTGGACAGCGCGTCTTCCACCTTGAACGCGAGCATGATCTCTTTGGCTTTGCGTTCGACCGAGAACTCCCGGGTCAGCAGCATGGTGCGGACCAGTTGCTGGGTGATGGTGCTGGCGCCTTGTTTGCGCCCGCCGGTCAAGGCCGCCACCACTGCGCGGGCCATGCCTTTGGGGTCGATGCCCGAGTGCTCCCGAAACCGCGCGTCTTCGACAGCCAGGACCGCGTCTTGCAGGAGTTTGGGGGTTTTGGCCAGCGGCACGTAGATCCGCCGTTCGGTGCCGAACTGGGCGATTTCCACACCATCGGCGGTGAAAATCTGTAGCGGCAACTTGGGTTGGTAGTTGACGATGCGGTCGATGGACGGCAGGTCGAAGGTGGCCGCGGGTGCCGGCGGCGTGTGGCACAACAGTGCCAGTGAGCAAAGGAGGCCGGCGGCCGAGGCCCGGCGGAATGGGATTCCTGTCATGTGCCGATTATCCCGGGCTTGTGTGAAGCGGGTGTGCAGGCTTGTAACAGTCCCTCTCAGGGGGGCGGACTGCCCAGTCGGTCGCTCTCAGATGGCGCCGCGAAACCGGGTCAGCGATTGTTTGCGGAACTCCGAGGGCGTGAGGCCTTTGGCCTCCAGGAAGCGGCGGTTGAAATTGGCGATGTTGTTGAACCCGACCTCGTAGCAGATGTGGGAGATCTGTTGGTCGGTGTCCATGAGCAACTGGCAGGCACGGCTGATGCGCACCCGGTTGACGAAGTCGGTGAAGGTGTTGCCGGTGGCCTTGCGGAAGAAGCGAGAGAAACGGCTTTCGCTCATGCCCAGCTCGGCGGCGATGGCGGCGGCGGAGTGCTGTTCGCTGAGGTTGTCGGTGATGCGGCTGACCAGCAGGTGAATCTGGTCGATCGAGGCGTCGTCGTCGTCGCTTTGCAGTTGCACGCTGGAGAGCAGGCGGTAGTCGGTGCAGGCCGACAGGTCGCACATCAGGTCGAAGAAGGCGGTCAGCCGCCGCAGTCCCTTGGCTTGTTTGACGCGGTGCCAATGCTGCTCGGTGCGCTCACCCATGCCAAAGAACTCCACGCCATGGCGCGCCCGCTCCAGCAGCGGCTGGAGGTCTGCCAGTTCGGGGATGAGTGCGGCCGATTGCATCAGGGGCTCGTGCTGAAACTGGATGACCAGATCGCGCAGCGCCACGCCCCCTTCCGGGGTGTCCAGGGAAAGCCAGTTGTGCGGCAGGCGGGGGCCGGTCAGCACGAGGTGGCCAGGCTGGAAGGGGCCGATCCAGTCGCCCACGAAGACTTTGCCCGAGGTCTGGGTGATGAGGTGGAGTTCGTATTCGTCGTGGTAGTGCCATCGGGCCAGTGGGGTGGGGAAACCGTGGGCCAGGCAGCGCACAAAACCTGCGGCGTCGGGCGCTTCGTAGCCCAGGTCGGGCGAGCGCGCGTAGTCGTGCTCCAGCTCGGGCTTGAGCTGGCGCGGTGTGGCGCGGGCGGCGGAGGTCATGGTGGCATTTTGCGCTGGAAGGCTTTGGACCTGTTCACGCTATTTTTCCGAGTGCGAAAGGGGCGCAAACAACGCCAATCTGACCGCGGGACGACAGTCATAGTGTGCTGTCCCACAAATAACTGGCATATGAAACCATTTGCGGGACAGCACACTAGGAGCGCAACAACGAGTGGCGTGGTGTCCACCCCTTTCCCTTTGCGTTCCAGCCAAGAGCGGCCATGCGCGGCGCTGCAAAACTGTGCCGGGAGAAGAACCCGGCTGCGTTTTGCGCCTTGCGCATGGCCTTTCTGATCTGCAACGCATCTCGGAAAAATAGTGGGAACAGGCCCTAGTTTGTTGAGGGGCTCACACCGGTGTGGGCGGTGATGAAGCGGGCCACGCGCACACTGGCGCGGCGCACCGCGTCGACCAGCCGAGGGTCATCGGCCAGCTCGCCCCACAGCGGCGCGTCGGCACAAAACGCGGCCACCGGATCGGCGGCTTCGCACATCGCGTGGGCCACGGCTGGGTCCATGGCCTGGTCCTGGTAGGTGTAGGGAGGCTGCCGGCATGCCAGCGCTGCAGGTAGGCGAGAAACAGGGCAGGCAGCATGGCCACGCTGTCGATGGTCTGACCGCGTGCGAGCCGTTGGCGAATGGTGGGGGCGATGAAGCCGGGGATCTTGCTGAACCCGTCCATGGCCACGCGTTGGTTGGTGTCGCGGATGGCCGGGTTGGCGAAGCGGTCCAGCACCACGTCGCGGTAGTTGGGCAGGTCGATGGGGCAGGGGTGTTCGGGCGTGTCGAGCACGGGAATGACGTCGTCGGTGACGTAGTCGTAGGCGAAGCAGCGAATCACCGGGTGTTGTGTGCCTTCGTGGATATAGAGCAGGTTGAGCAGCGTGCCGGCCCAGGCGATGCAGGAATGGGTGGCGTTGAGCAGGCGGATTTTGGCTTCCTCGTGGGCATCGACAGAAGTCACCATTTCCACACCCACCCGTTCCCAGGCGGGTCGTCCGGCGATGAATCGGTCTTCGATCACCCACTGAATGAAGCTCTCGCCCATCAGCGCCACCGGGTCATCGACGCCGGTGGCGGCTTTGACGCGCTCGCGCACGTCGGGGGTGGGGCGCGGGGTGATGCGGTCGACCATGGCGTTGGGGCTGCTGGTGTTCCCTTTTACCCAGGCCAGCAGGTCGGTATCGCCCACCAGCTCGATGAATTGCAGCAGTCCGGAGCGGGAACGGTCGCCGTTGTGCCGCAGGTTGTCGCAGTTCAGCAGGGTGATGGGCCCACTTGTGGCGCTGCGTCGGGCGCGCAGGATGGCGGTCAGCGCGCCGTAGATGGTGCTGCCCGCACGGCCTTCACGGGCCGCTTCGAGGTCGGCGCCGAGGTCGGCAAAGGTGTCGAGGTCAAGGCGGTTGTTGGCGTCGAGGTAGTAACCGGCTTCGGTGACGGTGAAGCTGATGATGCGCGTCGAGGCGTTGGCGCCCATGGCAATGAGTCCACCCAGATCCGGGGTGTGGGGGATGACCTGGCTGATGGAGGTCACCCGTTCGTAGCGGTGTTCGCCGGCGGGTGAAATGGTCTCCAGCATGTAGGCGCCGCCTTGCGCCTGAAGCGCGGCCAGGGTCTCGGGCATGTCGGGGCGGATGTTGCCGCCGGCCAGCGACCAACTGCGGTCGCCACTCTTGTGAAGCTCGTGGAGATAGACGGCTTGGTGGGCGCGGTGAAACGAGCCCAGGCCGAGGTGCAGCATGACGTTCATGGAAGGCATTTCACAGGTCGAAATTGGTGGGCATCAACACGACATCGCGGATGGTCATGCCGCGCGGTCGTGTGAGCATGAACAGGATCACCTCGGCGACTTCGCTGGCTTCGATGAGGCTGCCCGACGCTTTGGCGGCTTCGAGCTTGTCGGCGGGCCAGTCGGAGAGCAGCGAGGTGACGACCGGGCCGGGCGAGACAGCGCCCACGCGGATGCCGTGTTTGAACACCTGGCGGCGCACGGTCTGCACGAAGCAGTCGATGGCCCACTTGGAGGCCGCATAGACCGGCTCCCAGGGGGTGGGAAAGTGGGCCGCGAGCGAGCTGGTGACGACGATGTCGCCGGTGCCGCGTGCGGTCATGTGCTGGAAAGCATCGCGCACGTTCTTCATCACCACGTTGATGTTGAGGTTGAGCATGCGGTCGATGGCGTCGTGCGGGGCGTCGGTCAAGGTCGCCGCCCAGATAGAGGCCGGCATTGGCGTGGAAGATGTCCAGCGCGTTGGCCTTGGACAGGATCTGCGGGATGAGCGCGGCGCATTGCGCGGGATCGAGCAGGTCGGCCACCAGAGGTATGGCGGCGGCGCCATGCGGCGCACAGGCCTTGGTCAGCGCCTGTTCGTCTCGATCAATTAGCACCACCTGGGCGCCGGCCTGGATCAGGGCGTTGGCGCTGGCCAGGCCGATACCGGAGGCGGCGCCAGTGATGGCGGCGGTTTTGCCGTGAAGGGGGAGGGACATCGGGGTTGACCGTGGTTCTTCGATTTATCGGTCGGCGGACTTGACGACCTGCCCATTGCGGTCAAACCAGTGCGCCTGCGTGAGGTCGAAGTCGAGCGAGACGGCGCTGCCCAGCTTGAGTCCGGTGCGGTCGCCCTGGCGTGCGACGTACTGGGCGCCTTCGGAGGTGGTCACGTAGATCAGGGTTTCCGCGCCGAGTGCTTCGATGAGGTCGACGGTGCCCTGGGCGGCGCCTTGGTCGCCTTGGCGCACCAAGATGCCCTCGGGTCGCAGGCCAATGGCACCGCCCTGGGCGGCCGCCGGGGCCATGGCCATGACCGCGGCGGGCAGCTTGTCGACTGGCAAGACGTTCATCTGGGGCGTGCCGATGAACTGGGCCACGAACTGGTTGGCCGGGCGGTCGTAGAGCTCCAGGGGTGTGCCCACCTGTTCGATCACACCATCGCGCAGCACCACCACGCGGTCGGCCAGGGTCATGGCTTCGACCTGGTCGTGGGTCACATAGATGGTGGTGGCCCCGAGGTCGCGGTGCAGCTTGGCGATCTCGATGCGCGTCTGCCCACGCAGCGCGGCGTCGAGGTTGGACAGGGGTTCGTCGAACAGGAACACCTTGGGCGCGCGCACGATGGCGCGGCCAATGGCAACCCGCTGGCGCTGCCCCCCCGAGAGTTCTTTGGGGGTGCGCTCAAGGTACTGCGTGAGGTTCAGGATGGCGGCGGCTTTCCTGACCTTGTCGTCGATTTCCGATTTGGCAACACCCGCGAGTTTGAGGGCGAAGCTCATGTTTTCTGCCACGCTCATGTGGGGATACAGCGCATAGCTCTGGAACACCATGGCCAGGTCGCGCTTGGACGACGGCAGGTGGGTGATGTCGCGCCCGTCCAGGCTGAGCTTGCCGCCGTCGATGTGCTCCAGCCCGGCGATCAGCCGCAGCAGGGTGGATTTGCCGCAGCCGGAGGGGCCCACGAAGACGATGAATTCGCCCGGCTCGATGTCCAGATCGATGCCTTTGATGGCGCGGTGGTCGCCGAAGAATTTCTCGATGCCTTGAAGTTGCAAGTAGGCCATGGTGTTTGTCTCAAGTCGTTGTGTTTTTCAAGAGGCCGCCGTGAGCAGCGATGTCTCGTCCCTGGCCATCGCCGATCCGGCTTTGCCGGTCGGCCAGTGCCGCCCCTGGGTGGAGACGCCGCAGGCGGCGCGGGGGAAACTCATTTCACGGCACCAAAGGTGAGCCCTTGCACCAGCTGCTTCTGGCTGAACCAGCCGAAGACCACGATGGGGGCGATGGCCATGAACGAGGCCGCTGACAGCTTGGCCCAGAAGAGGCCCTCAGGACTCGAATAGCCTGCGATCAGTGTGGCCAGGGTGCCGCCATTGGCCGAGGTCAGGTTCAGGCTCCAGAAGGCTTCGTTCCAACTGAGCACCAGACAGAGCAGGCCGGTGGAGGCCAGACCGCCCATGGCCAGTGGCAGGAGCACCAGGCGGGCCTCTTGCCAGAGCGTGGCGCCGTCCATGCGCGCAGCTTCCAGGATTTCGCGCGGGATTTCCTTGAACTGCGAATACAGCATCCAGACCATGATGGGCAGGTTGGACAGCGTGAACACGATGACCAGCGCGATGGGGTTGTCCAGCAGATGGCTCTTCTGGGCGAGCACATACACCGGCACCAGCGCGCCTACGGCGGGCATCATCTTGGTCGAGAGCATCCACATCAGGATGTCCTTGTCGTGCTTGCCCTTGAAGAACGCCATCGCATAGGCGGCGGGGGCGGCGATCATCAGACCGATGAGGGTGGAGAGCACGCTGGTGATCACCGAGTTCTTGGCGTATTGCAGGTAATCGCTGCGGGCGTTGACTTCGTGAAAGCTCTCCAGGGTGGGGCTGAAGAATAGCTCGGGGGGCACGGCAATGGCTTGCAGCTCGGTCTTGAATGCCGTGAGCATGAGCCAGCCCAGCGGGAAGAAGAGCAGCAGTGCCACGCCCCAGGCGGCCAGGGTGCGAAGCGCGTAGGCCGGTGTGTAGATGGAAGCTCTCATTCGATTTCTCCGGGAAGTGCGGTGTCTTTCCGAGCGACACCGTGGAACTGGCGTTGCCAGGCTGCGGGTGGGAACCCCTTCAAGAGGGTGCGCGCAACCGGGTGGCGGGACTTCGGGGGCTTCATCTACCTGTCCAGGTTTTTGCCAACCATGCGGATCATGAAAATCCCCGCGATGTTGGCCAGCACGACGGCAAAGAGCGCCCCGGCCGATGCCACACCGGCATCGAAGTTGAAGGGCCTGTTTGAAGATCAGGTAGGCCACGTTGGTGCTGGCGTCGCCCGGTCCGCCACCGGTGGTGGTGTAGATCTCGGCGAACACGCTGAGCAGGAAAATCAGTTCGATCATCACAACCACGGCCACCGAGCGGCCCAGATGCGGGATGTAGAGGTAGCGGAACTGCTGGAAGAAGTTCGCGCCGTCCATGCGCGAGGCTTCGAGTTGCTCGCGGTCCATGCTTTGCAGCGCGGTCATGAAGATCAGCGTGGCAAACGGCAGCCATTGCCATGACACCATGAGGATCACGGAGAACAGGGGCAGCTCGGTCAGCCAGTCCACGGGTGTGGCGCCGAAGAACTTCCAGACCTGTGCCAGCACGCCGTAGATGGGGTTCATCATCATGTTCTTCCACAGCAGGGCGTTCACCGTGGGCATGACGAAGAAGGGCGAGATCAGCAGGATGCGCACCAGGCCGCGGCCTGCCAGCGGCTCGTTGATCAGCAGGGCGATGAGCACGCCCAGCACCACCGTGATGGCGATCACGCTGCCCAGCAACAGCAAGGTGTTCATGATGGCCGCACCGAAGGAGGGATCGGTGACGAAGTACTCGTAGTTCTCCAGGCCGATGAAGTCCGATTGGTCGGGTTGCAGCAGGTTGAACTGGATCAGGGAGAAGTAGATGTTCATCACCAGCGGCACGATCATCCAGAGGAAGAGCGTGGTGATGGCTGGCGCCATCAGGAGTCGGGGAAGCGTGCGTTTCATGGCGATGCACCCAAAAATGGTGAAGGCAGGCGCGTGAGGTCTGGCGCGCCCAGGGGCAGAGCAGGCGTCTGCTTCTGACGCGGGGCAGGCAGGCGGGTGCCTGCCCCGGTCAATTCCAGAACGGCTTGCCTGGCTTACTTGTAGTAGCCAGCCTTCTTCATCTGACGCTCAGCGGCCACCTGACCCGCTTTCAGGGCGGCATCCACAGAGACCTTGCCGGAAAGCGCCGCGCTCATTTGCTGGCCGACCGTGGTGCCGATGGCCTGGAACTCCGGAATGGCGGCGAACTGCACCCCGACATACGGGCTCTTGGGCAGGGTCGAGTCGTTCGGGTTGGCCGACTCGATGGCGGTCAACTCGGCGCTGGCAAAGCGGGCCGCCTTTTGAAACTCAGGTGTGGCGTAGGTGCTTTTGCGGGTGCCGGTGGGGACGTTGGCCCAGCCATTGGTCTTGGCGACCAACTGGATGTAGTCCTTGCTGGTGGCCCAGGTCACAAACTTCTGCGCAGCGTCCACTTTCTTGGAGCCCGCGGGAATGGCCAGGTTCCAGGACCACAGCCAGTTGGCACCTTTGGGTGTGACTTGCGTGGGGGCCTGGGCGAAAGCCATCTGATCGGCGACCTTGGACTGCTTGGGGTCGCTCACGAACGAGGCTGCGATGGTGGCGTCGATCCACATGCCGCATTTGCCCGAGTTGGTCAGTGCCAGGATTTCGTTGAAGCTGTTGGCCGAGGAGCCAGGCGGGCCGTACTTGGTCAGCAGGTCCACGTAGAAGGTGATCGCGTCGTGCCAAGGCTTGCTGTCCAACTGTGGTTTCCATTGCATGTCGAACCACTGGCCGCCAAAGGTGTTGACCAAGGTGGAGAGGAACGCCATGTTGTCGCCCCAGCCGGGCTTGCCGCGAAGGCAGATGCCATATACGCCATTCTTGGGGTCGTGAATCTTGGCCGCCAGGTCTTTGATCTGGGTCCAGGTGGGGCGCTCTGGCACGGTCACGCCCGCCTTGTCCGCCAGGTCTTTGCGGTACATGAGCATGGAGCTTTCGCCGTAGAAGGGGGCGGCATAGAGTTTGCCGTCGACCGTCAGGCCACCGCGCACGGCGGGCAGCAGATCGTCCACATCGTAGGCTGTGTCGGTCTTGAGTTCGGTCAGCCAGCCCTTCTTGCCCCAGATGGGCGCTTCGTACATGCCGATGGTCATGATGTCGAACTGACCGCCCTTGGTGGCAATGTCGGTGGTGACACGTTGGCGCAACACGCCTTCTTCCAGCGTCACCCACTTGAGCGAGATATCGGGGTTGGCGGCTTCGAAGTTCTTGCTGAGCTTTTGCATCTCGATCATGTGGCCGTTGTTCACGGTCGCAATCACGAGTTCGGTGCCGGCGGCGTGGGCCAGACCCGCGCTCATGAGCGCGGCGGTGAGGGCTGAGGCGAGGCGGAATTTCACAGATGTCTCCTTTGGATGGATGAGGCGGGTGCCAACGGTCGACTGTTCGGAACCGTGAACCCATTCTCATGATTGCATCTGTCGACGTTTGTACGCCTTTGGGCTCAACTTGTACTTTATTGCGTCAAAGAGCTAGGAATTACCCTAGTTTTTGATGCAAAGTTTGGGTTTTCGGGCGCATGGGATCAACTGCTTTGACGCAGTGTCAGTTCGAAGCCCAGGTCGATCGAGTTGTGTTCGGGAACCTCACCGCGCATGAGTTCAAGCAGCATCTGTGCACTTGCCTGGCCCATGGCGCTGCGGGGCGTGCGGACGCTGGTCAGCGTCGGCACCATCTGGTCGCTGCCGGCGAGGTCGTTGAAGCCCACCACCGCGAGGCGCCCGGGCACGGCCACCTCCATGCGCAAGGCCGCCAGCAAGCCGCCTTGGGCCAGGTCGTCATTGCAGAAGAACACGGCGTCGCAATCGGGATGGTCGCGCAGGAGTTGGGTGAACAGCTCGCCGCCCAGCGCCATGGAAGAAGGCTGGGCACTGAGCAGCTCCAGCTTGGGGTCGTACAGCCCTTGTTCGCGCAGCGCGCACCGGTAGCCCTCGGCCCGTTGCAGGGTACGGGGATCCAGTTGGGCGGCCACAAAGGCGATTCGGCGACGCCCTTGTTGCAGCAGGTGTGTGGTGATGGCGTGGCCGGCCTTGTGTTGAGAGAAACCGACGCAGTAGACGCCGGATGCCTGGGTCAACTCCATCATGTGCACGCAGGGCACGCCACTGGCGGCCAGCATCTGGCGCGCCTCTTCGGTGCGGTCGAATCCCGTCACCAGGATGCCGGCCGGGCGGTGCGCAATGTACGAGCGCAGCAGTTGTTCCTCTTGCGCGGGGTCGTAGTGGGTGACACCGATGAGCATCTGGAAGCCGTGGGGCTGCAGCGTGCCGTGCACGGCCTCCAGCACATCCACAAACAACGCGTTGGACAGCAACGGTACCAGGATCGGCACCTGCGCGCTGCGTTGTGAGGCCAGTGCACGTGCGGCGGGGTCGGGCACATAGCCCAGTTGCGCCGCCGCCTGCCTGACGCGCTCGATCAGTTCGGGCGCCACGCTGCGTTCGCCGCGGAGCGCGCGTGAGACGGTAATGGGGCTGACTTCGGCGGCGCGGGCCACGTCGTTCAGGGTGGTTCGCCCGCTGGGGCGGCGCTTGCGGTCTGAGGTGGACAAGGGTTTTCCCGATGAGTGTGCCAAGTGGAGTTGATTTAGGATAGCGCTATCCGAAATGCATTTCAACCATCTGGTGCTTTTGCTGACTCAAGGGAAATTGAGCACAGATTGGGCTTGCAGATCGGCATTTTTTGGATTTTGTGGGATAGCGCTATCCAGTGGGTTTGTGAACCATTGTCGCGCCAAGCTTGGCGTCTCTCCTCCGGTTTTTTGGGTTCTTGCTCCATGTCGTTGAAGTTGCAATCGGTCTTTGTGGTGGTGATGGGTGTCGCGGGTTGCGGCAAATCCAGCCTGGGACAGCGCTGTGCCCAGGCCTTGCAGTTGCCCTTGCTGGAGGGGGACGACTTTCATTCCGCAGACAACGTGGCCAAGATGCGCAGCGGCACGCCGCTCAACGACGCCGACCGCGAAGCCTGGTTGGACGCGCTCGCCGCCCAACTGCAGGGCCATCCCCAAGGCGCGGTGCTCACCTGTTCTTCCCTGCGCCGCCGGTATCGCGAGAGGCTTCGCCTGGCCGTGCCCGGCCTGCGTTTTCTGTTTTTGAGTCTGAGTGAGCCCCAGGCCCGCGAGCGGGTGGCGGCGCGGTCCGCACACCTGTTCCCTGTGAGCCTGGTGAAAAGCCAGTTTGAGGCCCTTGAAGACCCGAGTGACGAGGCAGGGGTGCTGCGTCTGGACGCCATGCAGCCGTTGGACTCACTGGTGGCGCAATCCGTGCGGTGGCTCGCAAGTGCTGACCTGCCTTTGGAGCAATGAAATCATGACCTCTTTGGGAAAATTCTTCCGCCACACGCTGGAAGCCCTGCTTGCGATCAGCTTGCTCGGCATGGTGATGGCCGTGTTTGGCAATGTGGTGCTGCGCTACTTCTGGGGCACCGGCTGGGTGGTCTCCGAAGAGCTGTCCCGCTTGCTGTTTGTCTGGCTGGTGAGCCTGGCGGCCACACTCACCTTTGGCGAAGGCAAGCACCTGGGGTTCGATCTGGTGACCGAGCGCGTCAAGGGCGCTGTGGCCTCAGCGGCGTTGCGCTGGCTCAGCCGCGCCCTGATCGCTGTGGCCCTGTACTACCTGATCCGTGGCGCTTGGTCACAGGTGGTTGTGGGCATGGACAGCCGCAGCCCGGTCATGAATGTCCCGCTGGCGTTGGGCGCTGGCGCGATCCTGTTCATGGGCGTGTGCATGGCTGGGCTGGTGTTGGTGCAGGCGTGGCAAGACCTGCAGGGCAAGGGCGGTCGCCGCGCCGGTGCCGTGTCCCTGAAGCAGGCCGATTGAAAGCGCGCCCATCATGACCATTGCCTTGTTTCTCTTCGTGCTTTTTCGCCACCATGGTGGTGGGCGTGCCCATTGCCTTTGCGCTCATGCTCACCGCGCTGGCGCTGATGGTGCAGCTCGACTTCTTCGATGCCCAGTTGCTGGCGCAGAACGTGCAAGCGGGATTCGACAGTTTTCCCCTGCTCGCGGTGCCGTTTTTCATCCTTGCGGGGGAGTTGATGAATGCCGGTGGGTTGAGCCGCCGCATCATTGATCTGGCGCGCAGCTTCGTGGGTCACATTCCAGGTGGCCTTGGCTATGTGGCCATCGCCGCCTCGCTGATGTTGGCGTCCATGCAGCGGTTCGGCCATCGCCGACACAGCGGCCCTGGCCACGCTGCTGCTGCCCATGATGCGCAAGCAGAATTACCCCGATGGGCCGAGTGCCGGCCTGATCGCCTCGGGCGGCATCATCGGCCCCATCGTGCCGCCGTCCATGCCCATGGTGATTTACGGCGTGACCACGAACACCTCCATCAGCAAGCTGTTTCTCGCGGGCATCGTGCCTGGTGCGATGATGGCCATTGGCCTGGTGGCCGTGTGGCGGGGATAGCGCAGCGGCAGGCTTGCCGGTGGCCGAAAAAGACGGCGTGGCCGGAGCGCCGCGCCAGCCTGTTGGGCAGCGCGTGGGCGCTGATGATGCCGGTGATCATCATTGGCGGTCTGCGCATGGGTTTCTTCACGCCCACCGAAGCGGCTGTGGTCGCGGCGGTGTATGCCTGTTCGTGGCCATGGTGGTGTACCGGGAGCTCAGCTGGACTGGGGTCTACCGCGTGCTTCAGTCGATGCTTCGCGCACCACCGGCGTGGTGATGTTTCTGTGCGGTGCGGCCACCGCCGCGTCCTACATGGTCACCCTGGCCGACCTGCCCAATGAGCTGGCCAAGAACATGGGCCCATTGCTGGCAAGTCCGCTGATGTTCATGGCCGTCGTGAGCCTGTTTCTGCTGGCCGTCGGCATGGTCATGGACCTCACCCCCACCATCCTGATTCTGGGTCCCGTGCTGGCGCCACTGGCCGCCAAAGCCGGCATTGATCCGGTCTATTTCGGGTTTGTTTTCATCTTTGTCGGCTGTCTGGGCCTGCTCACGCCGCCTGTGGGCACCGTGCTCAATGTGGTGGCGGGCGTGGGCCATTTGCGCATGGCGCCGGTGATCAAAGGGGTGACGCCGTTCCTGTTGATCTATTTCGCCATGTTGGTCTTGTTGCTGTTGTTTCCAGCCATCGTGCTTTGGCCGCTGAAGTTGATGACCTGAAGCCTCGCACGCGTTCATTTTTAACCCCCGGTGGCCTGTGGCTGCCATCCACCCCACGAAGGAGACTCTCATGAAACTCAAACAACTCGCCATCGCTGCCGCGTGACCCTCGCCACCCTGGGCGCGGGTATGGCCAGTGCGCAGGAGATCAAGCCGCGTCTGATCCGCTTCGGCTATGGCCTGAACGAAGTCTCCAACCAGGGTCGAGCCGCCAAGGTGTTCGCCGACGAAGTGGAAAAGGCTTGGCGGCAAGATGAAGATCCGCGCCATCGGCGCTGCCGCCTTGGGTTCGGATGTGCAAATGCAACAAGCCCTGATCGGTGGTGCAGGAAATGATGGTGGGCTCCACTGCCATTTGGCTGGTGGGCATCACCAAGGAAATGGCGATCTGGGACACGCCGTTCCTGTTCAACAACGGCAAGGAAGCCGACGCGGTGCTTGACGGTCCGGTGAGCCAGCGGGTGATGGACAAGCTTCAGGAGAAGGGTCTGGTCGGTCTGGTGTATTGGGAAAACGGTTTTCGCAACCTGACCAACAACAAGCGGGCCGTGGCCAAGCTGGAAGACATGGACGGCATCAAGCTGCGGGTGATGCAGAACAACGTCTTCATCGACACCTTCAAGACGCTGGGGGCCAATGCCGTGCCGCTGCCTTTCTCGGAGTTGTTCACCGCGCTGGAGACCAAGACCGTGGACGGCCAGGAGAACCCCTTCAACACCATTCTTTCCAGCAAGTTCTATGAGGTGCAGAAGTACCTCACGGTCACCAACCACGTCTACAGCCCCTGGATCGTGACGGTGAGCAAGAAGTACTGGGACGGACTGTCGAAAGACGAACAGAAAGTGCTGCTGGACGCGGCCCGGAAAAGCCGCGACTTCGAGCGCCAGGACACCCGCGCGGAAGCCGGCAAGGCATTGGCCGATCTGAAGGGCAAAGGCATGCAGATCAACGAACTCTCGCCCGCTGAGGCCAACCGCATGCGCGAGAAGCTTGCCGACATCAACGCCACCATTGCTGCCAACGTGGGCATGGATCTGTGGAAAGACACCCAGGCCGCTGTGGCCAAGGTGCGCGGCGGCAAGTAAGACCCCGCCCTAAACGCAGTCTCTTTGAGGCGGCGCTTCACCGGCGATGGGGTGGCGCCGCCTTTTTACATGCGGCGTGCCCTGTGGCACCATGCGCCAAATCCCGACTGGATGGCTCAGGATGACCACTCCGTTTCTGCACCAACTCACTGGCTCATTTGCCCAGCCCTGCGCCGAGAACCCCACGGTGGTGATGGTGGAGGCTGCTTACCGCCACCACGGTCTGCCATGGCGCTACCTCAATTGTGAAGTCGCGCCCGCCGATCTGGCGGCGGCGGTGCGCGGCGCGCGCGCCATGGGCTGGGTGGGCTTCAATTGCTCATTGCCCCACAAGGTCACCGTCATCGAACACCTGGACGGACTCGCGGCGTCGGCCGAGATCATCGGCGCGGTCAACACGGTGGTGATGCGCGATGGCCGGTGGATCGGCGAAAACACCGACGGTCAGGGGTTTGTCCAGGCATTGCGGCAGGTGTGCGATGTGCGCGGTCAGCGGGTGGTTTTGTTCGGTGCAGGCGGCGCGGCGCGCGCCGTGGCGGTTGAGTTGGCTTTGGCCGGTGTGGCGCATGTGGATGTGGTCAATCGCAGTGTGGCACGAGGGGAAGAGCTGGCGGCGCTGCTCAACGCGCGAACGCCGGCTTCGGCCAATTGCTTGCCATGGGAGCCGGCGTTCGGCCTGCCCGCCAATACGGGCATTGTGGTGAACACCACCTCGCTCGGCTTGCACCCCCATGTGCACCAGCGGCTCGATATCGACTGGGACAGCCTGAAGCCCCACATGATCGTGGCGGACGCCATCCCCAATCCGCCCCGAACCCACCTGATCAGCCACGCTGCGGAGCGCGGTTGCCTGACGCTCGATGGGCTGGGCATGCTGGTCAACCAGGGCGCGATCGCCATCCGCCTGTGGACCGGGGTGGAGGCCGATCGCGGTGTGATGCGGGCGGCCTTGGAACGGGCCTTGGGGGTTCATTGAAAGTGCGCTCCAGCTTGACAGGAAATCAGGCAAAGGTCTCTTGGAAGACAGGGTGGCGTTGGGCCATGGGTTGCCTTGGCCTCTCCTGTTGATTTGTTCTCCCGAGTTGTTGGCCGTCTGTGCGCTGGTGGGCTTGGCATTCTTCGCACTGGGCGGGAGGCGGGACGCATCGTGTCCGGTCTGCAGCAAGAGGTGCCGGCACAGCGTGAGGCTTAGCAACCGCCCGGCCAAAGGTTCACCGAGCGCTGGGTGCCAGGCAAAAAAATGCTGAGAGCCTGATGGCCCAGTCACCGACGCGGGGTTTCAGTTGCCCAGGCCCAACACGGCCTCTGCTGTGTACCTCGCCTCTTTCAGCACCCGCTTGCCAGCGGGGGCCAACGCCAATGAACGCGCGCCGTCTGGGCTGCGAGCGCGTTGCACGAGGCCGAGCTTTTCCATGGGCAGTATCTGAAGCAGCAGGCGCGCGGGTGTGAGGCCCTGGCGGGCGGCGGCGTGTGTCGTGGCCACGGGGTGGCCTTCGGTTTGCAGCAGGTCCAGCAGCAACAGATCGGACCAGCCGATGCCGTGGTGGGTGCCCAGCGCTTCATCCAGCGCCAGGGTGGTTTGCGCCAGCCTGCGGTGTTGGTCGATGTGGTCGTGGAAGGTCTGTGGATTCAAAGGTTTTCTCCCTGTGTGAGTTCTGCGGTGTAGAGGGTTTCAAGCAGCATCAGCTCGGCCGCATAGTCGAACGCGGGGTCTGTCCGTTGCTTCACGAATTCCAGCACTTCCATGCGGAATCGGTTGGAGCCGAGTGCGTTCCATTCGGCTTGAAGCAACTTGTCGGGGTGGGTGCCCTGGCGCAATTCAAAACCAATGCGGTTGATGCTGCCGGGCACGTTGCGGCTGGTTTTGACCCGCACGCGCCCGCTCGCCAGATTGCGAATGGCGAACACGCCCATGGATGGAAAGGCGTCGCGCGCCTGTCTGGCGAGCGCTCGGCGGCGTGCGTTTGGGGAAGGCTCGGTGGTCATGGGATGTCCTTGTCGTTCGAGCTCTGTAATTTACCCGGGTAAATTTAATGTGTCAATAACACCCGGGTGAATTGTGCGGTGCGGCTTTGTTGCGGGCGACTCAGGTGCCCGCGGCGGTGGGTGATTTCGATGGGGTCTTGCGCCACTCGCACTTGGCGTCTGGGCCTGGATCCCTTCCGGTGGTGATCGTTGTCGGGATTCGGTGTGGTTCGCCATGGCGTGGTGGGCTTCGCCACGCGGTTGCCTGCGCTGTCTCCGCGTGGGGCTGCCATGACCCGCCTCATCGGTTCCGGTGGGTTCATGATCGGGCAGCCGATTGCTGCACGGTGGCACACTCGGCGTTCGGAATCTGTCTGGACAGCCACCTCACCACCCATGCCCGCCGCCCAAATCCTTCTCCTCGAAGATGAGCCAGCCATTGCCGATACCCTGCTTTATGCCTTGCGCAGCGAAGGGTTCGAGGTGACCCATGTACGCCTGGCCAGCGAGGCGCTGGCGTCCTTTGCCGGTCAACCGCCCGATCTGGCGGTACTCGATGTGGGCGTTCCCGATGGCAACGGTTTCGATGTCTGCCGCGCCATCCGGAAGACCAGCGAGTTGCCGATCGTGTTCCTGACCGCACGGGGCGAAGAGATCGACCGAATTCTGGGTCTGGAGCTGGGCGCCGACGACTACGTGACCAAGCCGTTTTCCCCGCGCGAGGTGTGTGCACGGGTCAAGGCCATCTTGCGGCGCAGCGCGGGCCCAGTCCGAAGCATCGACCAACCGGTGGCGCCCGTGATGGCGCCCGTGTTGGAGCTCGACGAGGCGGCGCAACGCATTCGTTGTGGTGGCGAACCACTGGCTTTGACCCGCTACGAATACGGGCTGCTTGCCACGCTGCTCAAACGCCCGCAGCGCATCTTCTCGCGCGCCGACCTGATGGACCTGGTGTGGGCCGATGCCCCCGACACCTCCGAGCGCACGGTGGATGCCCACATCAAGCTGCTGCGCGCCAAGTTGCGCGCCTGCGGACTGGGTTCAGACCTGATCCAGACGCACCGCCACATGGGTTACTCCCTGCAGAGCCCGGGCTGACAACCGATGCGCATTGCCCTGCGTTTGCTGATCGGCTTCTTCCTGGTGTTGGGGCTGTCGCTGTTCGTGGTTTTGCGGGTTTTTCTGAGCGAGGTGGAGCCGGGAACCCGGCTGGCGATGGAGGACAGCCTGATCGACGCGGCGTTTGCCTACGCCCAGCTGGCCGAGCCCGACATGAAGGCCGGCACCATCGCCACCGGCGGGTTCGCCAAGGCCATGGCCGCCTATCAGCAGGCCCGGCCCGGCGCGGTGCTCTGGGGCTTTCCGAAAAACCAGGTCGACACCCGCATCACCATCGTCGATGCGACAGGGCGGGTGGTGTTCGACACCCGTGGCGAATCGCTGGGGCAGGACTTTTCCCGCTGGAATGATGTCATTCGCACGCTGCGCGGCGAATACGGGGCACGCTCCAGCGTGGAGGATCCAAACGACCCGGATAGCACCGTCATGCATGTGGCCGCGCCCATTCGCGATGGCGAACGCATCATCGGTGCGCTCACGGTGTCGCGCCCCAACAAGAAACTGGAGCCTTACATCGAGCGCAGCCGCCAACGCATCTTGCAGGGTTCCTGGGTGTTGCTCGGCTTCACCCTGCTGATGGGGGTGTTGTTCAGTTGGTGGATGGCCAGTTCGCTCTCGCGCCTGCGCGGCTATGCCAATGCGGTGGCGGCGGGCGAGCGGGCGGCGCTGCCGCGCATGGGTCGGCTCAGCGGCAAGACCGAGTTTGACGATCTGGCGCAGGCGGTGGAGCGCATGCGGCTGAAGCTGGAAGACAAGGCCTACGTTGAAAACTACGTGCACACACTCACCCACGAGCTCAAGAGCCCGCTGGCTGCGATCCGGGGCGCGTCTGAGTTGCTGCAGGAGCCCATGGCGGAGGCCGACCGGCAGCGCTTTGCGCACAACATCGAACGGCAGACCGAGCGCCTTCAACAACTCATCGACAAGCTCCTGCGTCTGGCCGAGGTGGAGCAGATGCGCGAGCTGGGAGCGCGGGAAAGGGTGGACCTGGCATCGTTGACCGAGGAACGCCTGCAGGCGGCCGAGGCCCGTCTGCAACTGAAAAATATCCAGGTCAGCGCCCAACTGGAGGGGCGCCCCAGCGTGATGGGCGACCGCTTCCTGATCGTGCAGGCGATTCAAAATCTCATCGACAACGCCATCGATTTCTCGCCCGTGGGTGGCGAGCTGAACCTGGCGCTCAGTGCCGGTGCGCAGGGCACCACCTGGCGCATCGCGGACCAGGGCCCGGGCTTGCCGGACTACGCGCGGGACCGCATCTTCGAACGCTTCTATTCCCTCGCCCGCGGTGACGACCAGGAAAAGAGTTCGGGTCTGGGGCTGTGTCTGGTCAAGGAGGTGATGGACTTGCACGGGGGCTCGGTGCGTGTCGACAACCGCCAGCCTGGGCCCGGGTGTGAAGCTGTTTTGCATTGGCCTGCCTGAATGGCAGAGGCAGGTGGTGTGTACCGCTGGGGCTATCGGGTGCTTGGTCGGTTGGCCATGACCCATTCGTAAAAGCCCTGTGCAGCGATGGACAGCGACTTGTCGCGGCGTCGAATCAGGTAGATCTTGCGTTTGAGTCCGGCCCATTTCAGGGGGCGCACCGTGAGCTCGGGCGATTCAAACTGGTACAGCGTCAGCGCAGGGACGACGCTGATGCCCAGGCCCGCGCGCACCATGCCGCTCACGCTGGCCAACTGATCGACTTCGATGAGCTGCTTGATCGGGTTGGGGTGCATGGCTGCGTCCAGGTGTTGCCGCACGCTGGAGGTGCGCGAAAGCTGGATGAAGGGCCAAGCGGCAATGTCCTTGGGGCGCAGCGAGGGCGCCTTGGCCAGAGGGTGGTCGTTTTGGCACACGAGATAAAAACTGTCGGCGCAGAACGGCTCGGCACGCAGCTCGCGCGAATCCACCCGCGTGGCGGCCAAGGCAAAGTCGGCGCGTCCAGAAGTGACCGCCTGCACACAGGCCTGCGAAAGCACATCGGCGATCTGCAACTCCACCGCGGGGAATTGACGGTGGTAGCCGGCGAGCACCGGGGGCAGCCAGTCGGCGGCCAGCGAAGGCAGCAGTGCGAGGGACACCCGCCCGCGCCGGCTGGCCACGCGGTCGCCGACCGCCGACATGGCTTCATCGAACTCGGCGAGCAGGTGGCGGGCCGATGCCTCGAACGCCTCGCCTTCGGTGGTCAGCTCCACCTGGCGGGTGGTGCGGTCGAAAAGCCGCACGCCCATGGACTCTTCCAGTTGCCGTATGAGCGCGCTGAACGCGGGCTGCGACAGGTAGCTTCTCGCAGCGGCCCGGGTGAAGTTGCGTTCCTGCGCCAGATCGATGAAGGCGCGCAGCTGGCGGGTGCTCAGATTGATTTGCATATCAGATTAACTGATCTGAATATTTGATTTCACAGATTAGACCATGCTGCGTAGAGTTCGTGCTCAACAAAGTGTGCCGGCACCAACGATCGGGCCGATTGCACAAAGGACAAGGAGACAAAGTGGACAAGGCAGTTGGCGGGCAAAGTGTGCGCATAGGCTGTGGTGCCGGGTTTTCCGGTGACCGGCTGGACGCCGCAGGCCCCGTGGTGCAGGCGCTCATCGACAGTGGTGGGCCGGCCTACCTGGTGTTTGAGACCTTGGCCGAACGCACGCTGGCGCTGGCGCAACTGCGGCGCCGGCAACACGCCGAGGGTGGCTACTTTCAGGATCTTCCTGCCTTGCTCGGCCCCATCCTGGCGCGCTGCCAATCCCACCGGATCCCCATCATCGGGAACTTTGGCGCGGCCGACCCGCTGGGCGCGGCGCAGCGCATTCAGACCCTGGCCCGCGAGGTGGGCTGCCCACAGCTGCGCATTGCAGCGATCACCGGCGACGACATGTTCCTGGCGATGGATGCGGGCGCTCTGCTGTCCATGCCGCGCCACCCTCCGATGCCGATTCGGGCCGACTCCCTGGTGTCGGCCAATGTGTACCTGGGGGCCGATGGCATTGCGGCCGCGCTGGCACAAGGGGCCGACGTGGTGGTCACCGGCCGCGTGGCCGACCCCGCGTTGGTGCTGGGGGCACTGGTTCACCACTTCGGTTGGCGTGCCGACGACTGGGACAAGCTGGCCGCTGGGGTGTTGGCCGGGCATCTGCTGGAGTGTGGGGCCCAGGTGACCGGGGGGTATTTTGCCGACCCCGGCTTCAAGGACGTGCCCAACCTGGCAGAGGTGGGGTACCCGATTTGCGAGGTGGAGGCCTCTGGTGATTTTGTGGTCACCAAACCGCGCGCCACCGGTGGCTGCGTGACCTTGCAAACAGTCAAGGAGCAGATGCTCTACGAGATCCACGACCCGGCTGCCTACCTGACGCCCGACGTGGTGCTCGACCTCACCGGTGTGCGCCTGGAGCAGCAGGGCGCCGATCGCGTGCGCGTCAGCGGTGCGCGGGGCAGGCCGCGCCCGCAGACGTTGAAGGCCACGGTCTGCTTCGACGGTGGCCACATGGGGGAGGGCGAAATTTCCTATGCAGGGCCCAACGCCCGGGCGCGGGGGTTGTTGGCCATCGATATCCTCAGGCAGCGGCTGGCCATGAGGGCGCTGCCGGTGAAGAGCCACTTTGATCTGATTGGCGTGGCCAGCGTGTTCAATGGGGAAGACGATCGCCTGTTGCGGCCCCAGACGCCCCAGGAGGTGCCCGAGGTGCGCGTGCGCATGGCGGTCAGCGCGGCGGATCGTGCCACCGTGCTGCAAGCTTTGAACGAAGTGGATGCGCTGTACACCTGCGGACCCACGGGCGGCGGCGGCGTGCGGACCACGGTCACGCCTTTGATGATTTCCACCTCGGTGTTTGCCGACCGGGCCACCTTTCAACCCGTTGTGACTTTGCTGGAGCCCGCACCGTGACGACCGATGACCTGATCGAACTCCCTTTGCATCGGGTGGCCCACGCGCGCACCGGTGACAAAGGCAACCGCATCAATATCGCATTGATCTGCTACCGGGCGGACGCCTACCCCTATGTGGTCGAGCAATTGACCGAGGGGCGTGTGCGGGATTGCTTTGCGCACCGAAAGCCCTCGGCGGTCCAGCGCTTTTTGCTGCCCGGCATCGGCGCCCTCAACTGGGTGATTGACGATGTGTTGGGGGGCGGCGTCAACAGCAGCCTCTACATCGACCGCCACGGCAAAGGGCTTTCGTCGCTTTTGCTTACCCAGACCATCCGCGTTCCCCCGCATTGCGCTCTTGCGCTTTGATCCTTCCAACCACAACAGGAGACAACCTTGACCCATTTCACATTCCCCCGCCGCCCCCTGGCCTCCGCCCTGTGTTCGCTGGCCCTGGCCCTGGGCTGTGGCGCCGCCAGCGCCGAGCCGCAAAAGCTGTTGATCGGCACCACGTCGGCGTCATCCAGCCACTACGGGTACTTCGTGGCGGCCTCCCAGGTGATCAACAAACAGGTGGCTGCGGTCGACAGCTCGGTGGTGGAGACCGGAGCGACCATGGACAACCTGCGCCGTCTCAACCGCCGCCAGGTGGACCTGGGGCTGGTGACCACCAATGTGATGCACCACGCCAATGCCGGTACCGGTGATTTCGCGGGCAAGCCGGTCAAGAGCCGCCTGCTCTGGATCTATTCGCTGGCGCCACAGAATGCGGTCGTGCGCAAAGATGCCGGCATCAAGTCGCTGGCCGATCTCAACGGCAAGCGTTTCAACACCGGTTTGAAGGGCTCGGCCACGGAAAAAACCTCCGATGCCGTGTTCGCGCTGTTGGGCATCAAACCCGATGTGTTGCGCGGTTCGACGGGCGAAGTGGTCGCCGCGGTGAAGGACAACCGCGCGGTGGGCTATGTGAAGTCGGGCGCGGGGCTCAAGCTTGACGCCTCTTCCCGCGAAATCGCCACCTTCACCCCGATCGACATCCTGGGCCTGGATGCCGCGCAGGCGGCCAAGGTGGCCGCGGGCATGCCGGAGTTGTCGATGGTGGATGTGCCGGCGGATGCCAAGCTGGGCGTGGCCGCCTACAAGACCTGGGGTTTCGGGGTGGGCGCTGCGGCCTCGGCGGAGCTGGACGAGAAGCTCGCTTATGCCATCGTGAAAGCGATTTGCGAAGACAAGGCGGTCCAGTCGGCGGCGTTCAGCGATGTGGCCGGGGTGGACATCGCCGAGATGACCCTGAAGTTCGCCACGTCGCCCTTGCACCCTGGCGCGGTGCGCTATTTCCGTGAGCGTGGTCTCGATGTGCCCGCTCGTCTGATTGCTCCCTGAACGTCACCCAAGGCGAATCTCTCATGGTGACTCTTCGTGGTCGCGCCAGCACAGCGCTGTCGCTGTTGCTGGGCCTGTTTGTGCTCTACACCTCGGCCTTCGGCGCGCTGGACGCCCTGGTGCAGCGCTCCGTGTTTCTCGCGTTGGTCGTGGCGCTGGGGTTGCTGCGGTATCCCCTGGGCGGCGGCACCGCATGGCGCCCGGTCGGGATCTTGGTCGATGCGCTGATGGCGGTGGTGGCGGTGGGCAGCTGTGTCTGGATCGCGCGCCACGCAGACGAGATCATGAATTCGCTGCCCATGGCTGGCCCGCTGGAGATGGCGATGGCGGTGGGCCTGGTGCTGGTGGTGCTGGAGCTTTCGCGCCGGGCCATTGGCCTGATCTTTCCGGTGATGGTGACTTGCGGGCTGCTGTATGCGCTGCTGGGCAACCTCGTGCCTGGGCGCCTGGGGCACCGTGGCTTTGACCTGAACTTTGTCACCGAAACCCTGTTGCTCGGCGACATCGGTATCTGGGGTTCGTTGCTCGGCGTGGCGGCCACCATCATTGCCGTGTTTTCGCTTTTTGGCAGCTTTCTGCTGCACACCGGCGGCGGGTCGACGTTCATGGACCTGGCCTTGCGGGTGAGTGGGCGCTCGACCGGTGGCGCGGCCAAGATCGCCACCGTTGCCTCGGGCCTGTTTGGCATGGTGAGCGGCAGCGCGGTGGGCAATGTGGCCACCACGGGCTCCTTCACCATTCCCCTGATGAAGCGCCTGGGCTATCCGCCCGCGCTGGCTGGGGCGGTCGAAGCGGTGGCCTCAACCGGCGGTCAGCTGGCGCCACCCATCATGGGGGCTGCCGCCTTCATCATGGCCGAGATCATCGGGGTGGACTACCTGACCATCGCGGTGGCGGCCTTGTTGCCTGCGGCATTGTTCTATTTCGGGGTCTTTGCCACGGTGCATGTGGTGGCCAAGGAACAGCAGCTGGGCCAGGTGCCGGAGGACCAGATTCCCGCCTGGTCGTCCATTCTCAGGTTGCACCGTCTGGCGCCCATCGTGTGTGCCCTGGGGGGCCTGGGCATCGGGATCGTGAACGGCAACTCCCTGCAGACCTCGGCTTTCTACGGCATTGTGGGCGCGGTGCTCGGCCTGCTCCTGGGACGGATCCGGCTGGGCGGCGCAGGCGAGAGCGCTGCGCCCGAGCCGGTGTTCAGGCAATTGCACACGGCGATCGACGAGGGGGCCAGTGGGCTCGTGGTGGTGGGCATTCTGTTGGCCGGTGCGCAGATCCTGGTCTCGATGATCAACCTGACCGGCATCGGCGTCACGCTCTCCTCGATGATCGTGGGCGATGGCAGCAGTCATTTGCTTCTGATCGGCCTGGTGGTGGCCCTGGTGTGCATGGTCATGGGCATGGGCATTCCGACCACGGCGGCGTATGTGCTGGTGGCCGCCACGCTGGCGCCGGCCCTGATCAAGGTGGGCGTGAGCCCGCTGGCAGCGCACATGTTTGTCTTCTACTTTGCAACGCTCTCGGTGATCACGCCTCCCGTGTGTGTGGGCGTGTTTGTGGCCGCGGGCATCGCGGGGGTGGGCTGGGGGCAGGTGGCCCGGCACGCGGTGATGCTGGGGGCGGTGACCTACGTGATTCCGTTTCTGTTCCTCCTGTATCCCGGGATGCTGCAGCCGGGCATGACGGTGGCGTTCGCGGAAGCCGTGGCCTCGGGCATGGTGTTTGTGGCAGGCTTTGCCTATCTGTTTGGTGGCGCGCGGCTCAGCCGCAGCCGGTGGCTGGACGCGGTGGCCTGGCTGGGCGCGGCGCTCGTGGCGGTGTATCCCAATCCCTGGGCGCTGGCACTGGCGGCAGGCTGGCTCGTCGCGATGATGGGGGTACGCCGTCTGCGGGTGCGGGCTTTGGGTAGCTGATCGCCTGCAGCCGTCTGCCCAAGGCGGTTCTTTGTGCAGCACCGACGGGCATTTCACACTCGCTTCACAAACTTCTCACCCGATTCACACCGCATGCGCGAGCGGTGCATGGGCGGATTCAAGAATGGCTCATCCCATAACCGAGGAGCCGATCTTGAACAAATTTCCGTTGTTGAGCAAAACCCTGATCATCGGGTTTCTGATGTTGTTGCTGACCATTCCGCTGGAAATGGTCAGCGGGGTGATTCGCGAGCGCAGCATGAACCGCACGCAGGCGACCAACGAAGTGGCCCGGGCCCATGCGGGCGCACAAACGCTGAGCGGGCCTGTGTTGCATGTGCCGTACACCGAGACCTTCAAACGCACGGTGGTGGTCGATGTGGACAAAGGGACCCAGCGCGAAGACACCGTGGTGGTGTCGCGGGTGCTCACCGTGTTTCCCTTGCAGACCGACACGCGCAGCCGCCTGGTCACCGATACGCGCAAGCGCGGCATATTTCCGGTCACGGTCTACACCAGCCACCATGAAACCGCGGGCCGTTTCGTGTGGCCAGGCGTGACACCCAAAGAGACGGGGGGGCAGATCAAGCTGGGCCAGCCCTATGTGATGATGGGCGTGAGCGATCTGCGAGGTTTGCAGAGCCCACCGCAGCTGGAAATCGGGGGCAAGTCGTTGCCGGTCGGGGCCTCTCCGGCGGGTCAACAGCTGCCGCTTCCCTTGGCCGCGCCACTGCAGGCCGGTCTGCTGGAGGTGGGCGCTGCGCTGGACTTCACGCTGGCGCTCGATCTGGCCGGCACGGGCAAGATCGCCTGGGTGCCGCTGGCCGACGACAACCGCCTGAGCCTGACCTCGGGTTGGCCACACCCCAGCTTCGGCGGCGACTTTCTGCCGCGGGAGCGCGATGTCGGCGATGCCGGGTTCACCGCCAGCTGGCGCGTGCCTTCGCTGTCGACGCAAGCGCAGCAACAGTTTCTCAACCAAGGTCAGGAGAAGGGTGGCCGGCTCGACCAGATGGTGGTGTCGCTCGAAGACCCGGTGGACGTGTACCGCCTGAGCGACCGCGCGACCAAGTACGGAATGATGTTCATCGTGTTGACCTTTGCGGCCTTTTTCGTGATGGAGGTGGTCAAGCGCTGGCGCATCCATCCCATGCAGTACCTGATGATTGGTGCGGCGCTGGTGTTGTTCTTTCTGTTGTTGCTGTCGCTGTCGGAGCACCTGGGCTTCGGGTTGGCCTATCTGGCGGCGAGCGCGGCGTGTATCGGGCTGATGGGCCACTACCTGCGCCATGTGTTGGGTGGATGGCGCGTCTCGCTGGTCGTGAGCGGGATGTTGGTGTCGCTCTACGGTGTGCTCTACGGGATTCTGATTTCGGAGGACAACGCCTTGATGATGGGGTCCCTGCTGCTGTTTGGCGTGTTGGCTGCGATCATGGTCGCGACCCGCAGACTTGATTGGTACGGTGTGATGCGCGCTGAGGCTCAGCCGGTGAGCGCAGCATCGCACGCAGAGGCGTGAACATGCCCAGCCCCGTCGATGAGGTTGGGCAACGGGCCGCGCTGTCGGTGTGGCGCGAGCGCCTTGCGAGGGGGCAGGAAAGCCACGAAGCCTGGCCACCGCCCCGCGGCGCCTCGGAGCGGCGACGCCAGCGAACAATGCGCGCGCAGGCCATGGTTGAGCTCGCGCTGGTATGGATGCACGCCGACCGGCCTCAGCCGGGGCGAGAGGAACACCGGGAGGCTTGATCGCCTCGCCGTGGTTCGGTCGTGGGGGGGCCAGCGCTTCGCGCCACCTTGCTCTTCACCGCAGCGCAGGGGGCGCCCCGAAGCAAGGGGCGCCCCCTGTTTGCTTGATTCGTGCGCCGGCACTTGAGTGAGCAAAAAAAATATCTTCATTTCGTTTGAACCGGAACGGGGTTTCTCACGACCCATGCCGTGAAGCCTTCACCAGTTCCGTGTGACCCATGGGATGGGTCCTTTGGTGGGTGGCGATCCTTGAGGGGGTTGAACATGAACGTTCCAGGTGCCCATGGGCGCAAAACCCTCTTGAACCATTGACGCAAGAGAAACCAGAGGAAATCGAAATGAACCGAGATGCAATGAAGAAGCTCTTCAGGGCTGTGCCGCTGACATTGGCTTGTGGTGTGTTGGTGGCGGCCTGCGGTGGCGGTGGCTCGGACACGCCCGCCGATCCCATCGACCCATACGTCGGAACCTGGGAGGGGGCCTGCATGGATCAGGGTTCCAACAAGTGGTTGCGGTACACATGGTCGTTTGCCAAGGTGACGGCCTCCACGGCGAGTGGGGCGTTGAATGCTCAGCAATTTGGCAATGCCGACTGCGAAGGCAAGCCGTTGGGCGGCGTGTCCGGAGCTTTCCCGATCGTGGCCATCGCGGGCACGACGACGGCCTCTGGAAAGGCCGCTGGCAAGCTCGCGCTGACCGGTGACAACAACAAGGTCACACGGTATCTGTTCGCCGCAGAGGGCGATGTGCTGTATTCGTCCCTGGGCGCCAAGGTTGATTTGGACGCCGATGGTTTCCCCACAGGTTTGAAGCTGGATTACCCCTACACCCTCAAGCCATGAAATGCGATGCGTTTCACCATCGGGCCTGTATGGAGGCAGCGGCGTCAGCCATCAGCGGTCAGCGGCGAGCCGGGGTGCGCCGTCTTCACGAAAGTCATGCGGAGGCCCGCGCAAATTCGACGCGCACGGTGTTTCTTGCGGTGGGAACCGCGGGCGACATTCTGCCGTTCGCCTCGCTCGCGCAATCCTTCGCGAGCGGTGGGCGCGATGTGCTGTTCATTGCCCACATCGACTCGAAGGCGCTGTTGTCGGGTTTTGGGTTTCCGCAAAAGTTCTTTGGGGTGCCTGGGAGTCTGAAATGGAAGTTGGCCGACCCCCGGATCAACCATCCGTCCAAGGGGTTCCGGTGATGTTCAATGGATACGAGAGAGTCTGGTGCAGGCCTGCCGAGCCATCATCGGCTCGGTCGGCCGTGGGCCCGCCCAACTGATCGCGCACCCGTTCTCGGTGCCTGCTGCCGTGATGGCGCGGGAACTTGGGCTGGTGCAGTCGGTGACGGCGGGCTACCTCGCGCCCTTCAATGCTCAGAACGGTGTGCGGCCCTGTGGCCCTTGGCGCCGTGACCATGCCGGCCTGGATGCCCGGCACAGCGAAGCGTGCCATGTTGAAAGCCATGGACTGGTTTTTTGTCGACCCGGTGGCGGCGTTTCAAACCAACTTGGCTCGTCAGAATCTCGGGCTGGCCCGGCATTGGCTCTTTCCTGCCACACGTTGCCGAATCGCCAGACCTCTCGCTCACGATGTTTCCCAGCTGGTTTGCTCCTTCGCAACCCGACTGGCCTTCTCCTTTGGTGGAAGGAGACTTTCAGTTCGTGGCCACCACATCTGGAGAGGGCTCTTGGAAAGACCTTCACAGCTTTCTTGAGCGCGGTGATGCACCGATCCTGTTCATGCCCGGTTCGTCGAACCGCCATGCGGAGGCCTTCTTCCGCATCGCCTCACAGGTGGTTCAGGAAAGGGCCCAGCGGGCGGTTTTCCTGACGCCTTATCCGGGGCAGCTTCCCCATCCACTGCCCGAGTCCATTCATTGGACATCCTTCGTCGACCTGGGCGACTTGCTTGGCCATGTGAGCGCTGTCGTGCACCACGGTGGCATCGGAACCGTGGCGCAGGCATTTCGGTCGGGGGTTCCGCAGGTGGTGGTTCCTTTCGCGTGGGACCAGTTCGACAACGCCAGCCGAGTGGTTGATTTGGCCGGCGGCGTCAGCGGTCCGTGCGACCGATCTGACGCCTGCCCGGTTGCGGGAATGCCTGCACCGCATCGAGGTGTCGGTCAAGATCCGGCAGAGATCCGCCTCTTTCCAGGGCACTTCGCGCAGCGAGCCGATGAACAAGCGCTCAGCATGGCAGATCGACAAGGCCTTGGCGTAGAGGCGGTTTCCGCGAGCCACTGATCCGTGAACCCGCGCCGCTCGGCCCTCGGCAGCGACTCATATCCCCACTCGGACACGGCCTGGCCAGGGCGTGCCTTCGTGCAGCGGCATCGGGTTCGTTGCCGGTGACAGCTCGCGCAAGCCAGTCGCCGGGTCTCCATTGACGGGCCGGGGTGTGGTTTGTGTCTCACTTGATGTGGCTTTAGGAAAACCCTCGCAAAAAAAGTGCCGCCGGTTTGAACCTGAACCCGGTTTCTGCCGACTCATCCTGTTGAGCCGTGAACCTATACTGCGCGGCAAACGGGTTGACCCGCAGGAGGGTGGCCACCATTGAGGAGGAATGAGCATGTGTTTTCCTGGCAGCCGCCGGCGAGGCGGGCGCCTCATGCGGCGCTCCACTCTGCCAACCAGGGTGTCTGGTTTGGCGCTTGTCTGCTCGTGGCGGCAACGTCAGCGAATGCGGGTGCGGTGCCCATGCAGTTGCGCGGCTCGGCCAATGGCTTTCTGCCCAAGGAGCCGATTTCGCTCGCGTGGGTGGACGAGGCGATGCAGCCCCATTGGGACCGGTTGAGCTTTGAGCTGGACGGGGTCGATGTGACCGCGCTGGTGGAGAAGACCGCGGGCGGGGCGCGGATCGCGATGCCCATGCCGCTGACCGCGGGCGAACACGAGTTGCGGGTGGTCTATGCCGCGCCCGACGGCAGCCTGGAGGAGTGGGGGCGATGGCCATTGCACATTGCAGGCGAGCCGGTCTGGCGTGCCCAGGCCAATTCGGTGCTGAGTCTGAGCAGTCTGGCGCTCAACAGCGGTGCGTTGGTGGCCCAGGCACCGCGCGGCGCCCAAAGCGAAGCTGCCGCGCAGGTGAGCGTGCAGCGTGAGGCCGAAGGCTTCGATTTGCGGGCCAGTGCCGACCTGTGGGTCAACACCCACCGGGACGCCAATCCCACGGGCAATTCCGCCGATCTGGGCGAATACCTGGTGCAAGCCGATGCCGGGCGCGCTCAGCTTCGGTTGGGTCACCACAGCCTCGACTACCGAAGCCTGATCTACACCGATGTGATGCGGCGTGGATTGTCGGGTCGCATGGCGTTCGGCCAAGGCTCGGCGCTCAGTGGCTTTGCCATGCGCAGCGAGCCGCAGGTGGGTGCCAGCGATCTCACCGGTCTTTCCCAGGCCAACCACCGGGTGGCCGGTGTGGTGCTGGAGCATGATTGGGCCTTGGGTGGCGGGCGTGGTTTTTCCATGTCCGCAGCGATGGTGAACGGGGAGGGCAACGATGTGGAGGAACCGTTGCAACTGGGCACCTCGCCCTTGCACCGCGGCCAAACCTGGTCGGTGGCAGGGCAGGCATCGTGGAACCACGATCGCGTGCGCGCCTATGCCGAATTGGCGGGTTCGAACTACAACTGGGACAATCAGGCCCCCATGGGATCGGACAAGGGGCGCGAAAACGACCGCGCCCATGCGGTCTCACTCGACTGGATGCCCGAGCCGGTGGGCGATGGCAGCGCCTGGACGCTGGGGTTTGACCACCGTGTGGTGGGCACCTTCTTCCGCAGCGTGGCCTATCTCGGTCTGCCCACCGACCAGGTCATGAACCGCGTGCGGATCGGTTGGCGCTCGGGCCCCTGGTCGGCTGCGGGCAGTTACCTGTATCAGTTCACCAATGCCAACCATTTGCCCGATCTGCCCAGCGTGGGCTCCAGGCAGGCCGAAACCTCCTTTGCCTGGGCACCCGTGCCCGAGGGCGAGGCGCCTTGGTATGGGCGCCCTTCGCTGTCCCTGAGCCTGTCGCAGGTGCGCCAGCGCCAACGCAGCACCCCGGCGAACTTCGTCGGCATCGAGGCCGACAACCGGCAGTGGCAAAGCGTGCTCAGCGCCTTGTTTGATCATGGCGCCTGGAGCACCAGTGTGGGGGTGGGGCGCGGCGGCTATTCCGATGCATCCGTGCCCAGTTTGTCCACGTCCTCGCACACCTTGAGCTGGGGCGCCCACGCCTTCTTGGGCGAACATTGGACGGTGGGACCGCAAGTGGAATGGTCCCGCCTGGTGACCCAGGCTGGGCAGGCGCGCCAGACCGAGCGCACGGCCAGCCTGTTCACCGATTTCGCGTTCATACCCGATCGATTCCTGGGCAATCTGAACATCGGGGTGAACCTTTCGCGCCGCACGGCCGACTCACAGCGCGAAACCAACCGATTCGCCGTCGGCGAGTTGATCTGGCGCTTGCGCACGGCCAGCCTCAACAGCGCCGGCTGGGATCTTCGGTTGTCGTATTCGCTGCAGGACTTCGAGGACGCGCTCGACCTCACCCGTTCCGGGCGGGGCAACCAGGTTTTCCTCGGGGTAACGATGACATTGCCCGCCGCGACGCGGGACTAAGGCTGAACATGAAACGCTGGATTTTGATGGTTTGCGCTGCCGCCGCACCGCATGTGTCGGGCTGGGCGCAAACGGCCCCCCCACCACCAGGCACCCCGCCTGCCCCTCCCACCGGTGCCCCACCGGTTGCGCCAGCGCCCGTGGCGCCTCCGGTCACCGCGCCGCCCGTGCGCGTGGTCGACCCGCCGGTGGTGCGGCGGGTCCCATTGTCGGTTCAGGTGAGCAGCAGCGCCCAGGCATTGATGATGGGGCAGGGCGCCCGTGGGTCGCTGACCTGGCGTGTTGACTACACGCCTGCGCCGGGTCCGGCCAGGTCGGCCACCGTGGCTTCCTCGCAGTTGCTGGTGAAGACGCTTTCGGGCACGGTCATCGACACCCAGAGCAGCCGCCTTGCTCGCGCGGTGGTGGCGGGCGGAACGCTGGTCTTCTCGGAGCCGCTCAGCTTGCCGGCGTCCGTGGCTTACCGGGCCTACCGTTTGGGCAGTGCCGGGGTGGTTGTCGAGCGCTCGTTCACCGACAGCTCCAACCCCGGGGTCGCGGTGGCGGCATCGGCGAGGCTTTCCTTGAGCACCTCGCCTGGCAGCGGCCTGCTGGTCGCGCACGTCGACATGCATTTCGACAACGCCAGCCGCGTCACCCAGGTGCCCCAGGGCGAACCCCTGCGGGCGGTGGCAACGGTTCGGCTCGAAGGCGCTGGCTGGCTGGACGCCCGTTGGGAGGTGGCCGACGGCTCAGGGAGGCAGGGCGATCCGTTTTACCGCCCGCTGAAGTCGTTCCGGCAGTATGTGAGCGGGGGCATGCCGATGACGCTGGAGAGTCCACCGCTGCCCACACAGAGCACCGGGCGCACGCTGGTTCGCCTGGCGATTCGTGAGCCTGCGTTCAGCGCGCAACCGGATCCCTTGCTTTACCAGGTGCTCGGTCCGCTCGTGCGGCCTCAGCTGGCGCTGCTGCAGCCGGCAGAAGGCGCCACCCTGACGCCTGCCACCCGATTTGAATGGGTGGAGATGCCTGGTGCCAGCGCCTACCTCATCGAGCTGCTGCAGTACCCGCCAGAGGGCGGCGCCACGGCCCCGCCCGAGCGTGAGGCCGCCGCCTTGGTGCCGGTCAGCGAGGCGGGCTGGACCTTGTCGACCCTCATCCGCAGCCGCCTGCAGCCCGCCAGTCACTACCGTTGGCGCGTGGTGGCCATTGATGCGCAGGGCCAGGTGATCGGTCAGAGTCTGCTGCGCCAGGTGTGGATGCCATGAGCGCGGCTGCGATCGACCCCTTGCTGGGCGATATTGCCAAAGGAAGCATGACCGCCATGGAGCGCTTTTACCGTCAGCATGAACGCAGCGTGTTCCGCTATGCGTTGGCTCAAACGGGCGACCGCTTCGACGCGGCGGAGGTGCTCAACGATGTGATGCTGGAGGTGTGGCGCCAGGCAGGCCGCTTCGAAGGCCGCTCGACGGTCACCACCTGGTTGCTCGGCATTGCGCGTTTCAAATCGCTGGACCGCTTGCGCGCGCGCCAGCGCCACGGAGGTGAGCCGCTGGACGAGGAGGCCGAAGATGAAGCCCCGCGTGCAGAGGAGACGATGGCCGATGCGCAGGAAGCGCACCGCTTGCGCGAATGCATGGGCAAGCTGCCTGCCGGGCAGCGCGAGATCATGCACCTCGCGTTTTTTGAAGACATGGGTTACGAAGCGATTGCTGCGCTGGTCCAGCGCCCCATCGGGACGGTGAAGTCCCGCGTTTACCACGCCAAGGAGGCGATCAAAAAATGCCTGAGCCGATGAACGACCGCAAACGCCTTGAAGAGGATCTGCCCTGGCTGGTCAATGGAACGATGCCCCTGGCCGAATGCAAGGCGCTGACCGATGCCCTTGAGGCCCAACCCGGGCTGCGCGCCGAGCGCGAGTTTTTCGAGCGCCTGCGGGTTGCAGTGCGGGACGAGCCGATAGACAGCCCGGGTGAGATGGGCTGGCGCCGGTTGCGCCGCCAGATAGAGGCCGAGCCCGTCACGAGCCGGCCGGCGGCCAACCAGGCCTGGTGGCGCCCCGTGGCCATGGTTGCCACGGTGTTGCTCGCGGTACAGACCTTGTGGGTGTGGGCGCCGTGGCAAACCGGTGGCGGCTATGCGCCTTTGGGGCAGACTACGCAGGAAACGGCGGTGGATGGGGTGTTGCTGCAGGTTCGGCCGCACGCGCAGGCCAGCCTGGGCGAGTGGCAGGCACTGCTCATGCGCATCAATGCCGAGGTGGTCAGCGGTCCTGGCGCGGCGGGCATCTACCGCGTGGTGGTGCCGCGCAGTCAGGCCGAGGCCGCTTTGGCGGCGTTGAAGCAGGCGCCCGGGCTGGTCGACAGCGCGGCGCTGGAATGATGCGGGCAAGGACGAACCCATGAAGCGTTGGCTGCCATGGCTGTTGCTGGTTTGCCTGGTCGGCACGGGGGCGCAGGCGCAACCGGAGCGCAGGCCCCCCCGAGAGGCGACTGCGCCGCCCGAGCCGCCGCCCAGGGCAGCCACTGCTGTCCCGCGCGACCCCACGGGCGCGCCAATCCCGGCGCCAACCACCGACCCCACGGGTGCGCCCGGCCAGGCACCGCCGCCCAGTCCCACGGGCGCGCCGGGTGGACCCCGGGGTGCGGAGCCCAATCTGGAGCTTCATCCGCCGGCTCAACCGCCCGCCAACGAGAGCAGATCCCCGGCCTTGCCGGGTGTGCGTCGCCCGTCGGTCCCTGCGCAGCACAACGCCGAGCCCACGCGCCCCTCAGCGCCGATGGCGACCGATGACGCCCGCCGCCCAGCGCCCATCTCCCCGCCTGCGCGGCCCGCGCTGCCCACCGTGGCACTGCCCGTGGTCGCGGCTGCGGCGGGCGAGGACATCGAACCGGGCGAGCTGCTCTTCTTCCATGAAACCTTGGCGCTGGCCCAGCAACAGCAAGCGCTGCTGCAGGCCGATGGTCTGCGGCTGTTGCGCCGGCGCGTGCTGGGTGCGGTCGGCGGCGTGCTCTCCACCTACCGGGCACCTGACAACGACCGCTTTCAACGCTGGCGCGGTCTGGCCGCGGGCGGCGAGGCCAACCACCGCTACCAGCCACTGGACGACCAGGACAGCCCCGCCAGACGCAGCCGCGATATGGTGGGTTGGCCGTTGGAGCCGGCTGCAAGCGGCTGCGGGCAAGGTTTGCGCATCGGCCTCATCGATGGCCCCATCTTCCTGCAGCACCCTTTGCTGCTGGGCGCTCGCATCGAAGCGGCCAGTGTGTTGCCTCAGGGCGTGCCGCCCGCGCCGATGCGGCACGGCACGGGGGTGGCCTCGGTGCTGGTGGGGCAGCGCGACACCCCCGGTCTGTTGCCCGGTGCGCAGCTCATCGCGCTGGCGGTGATGCGCTCACGGGGGGACCTGGTGGACACCACAGCCGAGTGGCTGATTCACGCGGTGGACCGGCTGGTGGGCGCGCGGGTGGGGGCGATCAACCTCAGCCTCGGGGGTCCGGCCAATCGTTGGCTGGGGGAGGTGCTTGAACGAGCCCGTGCCAAGGGCGTGGTTCTGGTGGCGGCCGCCGGCAATGGCGGGCCCGACAGCGCCGTGGTGTTCCCCGCATCCCATCCATCGGTCTTGGCGGTCACCTCGGTCGACCTGGCCAGCCGCATCGATCCACACGCCCCCCGCGGTGACGCGATTGCGCTGGCGGCGCCGGGGGTCGATGTGCCGGTGGCGGCCGACGATGGCGGCGTGGTCTACCGAAGCGGCAGCTCCTATGCGGCGCCCTTTGTGAGCGCGGCGCTGGCCGCTGGCGCCGATCCGCAGGCGCTGCAACGCGCGGCCCGCGATCTGGGCATTCCGGGCCGCGATCCGGTGTATGGCTGGGGGTTGTTGCAGGCCGAGCATCCGTGCGTATTCAAGCGGTGAAAAATACTTTGAACCGAAATCGCTGACGGGCCGACTCACCAGGCATCAACCCACAAAACCTGGAGAGAGAGACCCATGAACCGATGCCTTACGCCCCTGGCCCTCGGCCTGACCTTGATTGGCGCGAGCACCACCGCGCTGGCCGACGTGAAATATATCGATGTGCGCACCGCAGGCATTTATCTGGACGACGGTCGGGTGGTCGTGCGGCCGGTGAACGGCAAGCACACCGAGATCGAAAAAGACGAAACCCGTTTCCACCTGGAATTCAAGGCCGGTTGCCAAGGGCTCAACCAATCGCTTGCCACCACCGAAGTGGCTTTTGGGCAAGTCATAGCCTCTGGCAAGGTGGCTGAGGGCGATGCAGATCGACAATCCACCCAGGTTCCCAACTACGGCAAAAAAGAAATGGGATGGACCGCGGCTGAACTCTTTGTTCGCCCCAGCAAGCTGAGCGGCAGCAACGACCCGCTCACCATTTGCCAGAACTGGGTGAACGAGCGACTCAGTCAGGGTGCCACGCTGCGACAGGTGCTCGCGAAAGACAAGACCATCATCAAGCCCGTGTTGTTGTCGGGCGTTGCGAGTTGCAACCGGCCCAGTGGAAAAGGGATTGACTGGAAGTCCAAAACCATGAACCACCAGCTGATCGTGGTGTGCAAAGCCGGTTCGGTGGGTGCTGCCGATGACATCGAAGTCAAGCCATCACCCTTGGTCGCTGGCAGCAGCTTCAGCAAACGCCTTGAGGTGGTGGCCTCACGCCTGAAGGCGCTGTCGCCCAACATGGTCGGTCAATGCCCGGCTTCGATGCCGTTTCAGGCCGAGATCCAGGCCGACGCCGCTGGTGAGGTCGGCTACGAAATCAACTTCCCGTCCAACGCGGGCACACCGGCCCAGAAGCGCACAGGCACCTTGGTGTTCGACGGACCGGGCACGAAGAAGACACCGATCGTCGAGTTCACGGCATCCAGCGGTTACCCTGTGGGTGTGGCCACGCTGGTGATCGACCAACCGGGCCAGAACAAGGCCAGCGACCACTTCAAGGTGCAATGCGTCCAGGCACCGGTGGCCGGTGGTTTGGTGTTCAACCAGCCCCAGGGATCCCCGTTGCCCTCGGCTCGGCCGATGAGGGCCATGGTGCCGCCCCCGCCACCGCCACGCGCCATCCAGGCACCACCCGCGCAGCCGCCCCAGCCCTCCCGGGCGCTGCAGGCCGCGCCGGTGACCCCGCCACCGCCCCCTACGCGCGCCGTGCAGGCCCCTGCGGTTGAGCTTCCCAAGCCGCCTCGGGCACAGCCGGTCGCGCCACCCCCGCCACCCCCCGCGCCGGCCCGCGCCGTGCAGGCCCAGCCACAGCCACCGCAACCCTTCGATCCGGCGTTGCAATTGCAAGCGGCTCCCATGGCGCCAACGCCGCCCGCCCGGGCAACGCAGTCCCGCTAGTGTGGTGTCCCGCAAACAGTTGCATGAATTGAAACCGATGGATTCGCGCCCAGGGCAAGGCGCAAACCGCAGTGATGGCTCGTGCTATCGCGAGGATTTGCAACGCAGCCATGGGTGTGAAGGCGAGGTTTCATATGCAAGTTATTTGTGGGACAGCACACCAGGTCAGCGTGATCAAGGCTGTGCCTGAAGCGTGTCACCCAGCGCGCTCACCATGCGCTCGATCTCGCCGGGCGTGCTGATGAAGGGTGGCGCAAGCTGGATCGTGTCGCCGCCGTTGCGCACATAGAACCCCTTCTTGTACATCGCCATCGCGATCTCGAACGGACGCTTGGCCGGCTCACCCGGCACCGCCTCGATGGTGATGCCCGCGGCCAGGCCGATGTTGCGCACATCGGCCACGTGCCGAGCCCCTTTGAGTCCGTGCACCGCGTTCTCCAACACCGGCGCGAGCTCGCGCGAGCGCTCCAGGGCGTTGTCGCGGCTGAGCAGGTCCAGGGAGGCAATGCCCACGGCGCAGGCCACGGGATGGGCCGAGTAGGTGTAGCCATGCGGAAACTCGATGGCGTAGTCAGGGCCGCCAGCGGCCATGAAGGTGTCGCAAATTTCCTGGCGTACCACCACGCCACCCAGCGGCTGCGCACCGTTGGTGACCTGCTTGGCAAAGTTGATGATGTCGGGTGTGACGCCAAAGGCCTCGGCACCGGTCCACGCACCGGTGCGGCCAAACCCGGTGATCACCTCGTCAAAGATCAGCAGGATGTGGTGGGCGGTGCAGATCTCCCGAAGGCGCTGCAGATACCCCTTGGGCGGCGGGATGACGCCGGCCGACCCGGCGAAAGGCTCAACGATGACCGCCGCGATGTTGGAGGCGTCGTGCAAGGCGATCAGGTTGAGCAACTCATCGGCCAGGTGGGCGCCCTCTTCGGGCAAGCCTCGGGCAAACGTCCCATTGGCGGGCTGGGTGTGGGGCAGGTGATCGGCCTCCACCGCCTGCCCGAACAGCTTGCGGTTGCCCACGATGCCCCCCACCGAGATGCCGCCGAAATTCACACCGTGATAGCCCTTGGTGCGCCCGATCAGGCGCGTCTTGCTGGCCTGCCCTTTGGCGCGCCAGTAGGCGCGCGCGATCTTCAGCGAGGTGTCGGCCGACTCCGAGCCCGAGTCGGTGAAGAACACCCGATTCAGCCCGGCGGGCATGCGTTCGACCACGCGGTTGGCCAACTCAAACGAAAGCGGGTGGGCAAAGTTGAAGGCGGGGGAGTAATCCAGCGTGGCCATTTGCTGGCTCACCGCCTGCACGATCTCCTGGCGGCCATGGCCCAGACCGGTGCACCACAGGCCCGACAGCCCGTCAAACACCTGGCGACCGTCGTGCGTCGTGTAGTAGGCACCCTCGCCGCGCACGATGAGCCGCGGGTCCTGCTGGAACTGGCGGTTGCCGGTAAAGGGAATCCAGTGCGCTGAGAGCCACTCGGCGTCGGTGCGGGGGGTGGGTTGCTGCCATTGCTGGGTATCGCTCAGGTCCATGGAGATGCTCTCGAGAAAGAATGAAAAGCGCCATTGTCAGAAGCCGCACACTCGCTGAAAATGACGCCTCACACCACCTTACTTGACGTTCTATGCAAGCAACCAGCGCCCCCCTGATTGGCCAGCTTGGCGACGTGGACCTGCGCTTGCTGCGCGTGTTCAAGGCGGTGGCCGACTGCGGTGGCATGGCGGCGGCCGAACTGGAACTCAATCTGGCCATGTCCACCATCAGCCGCCACGTCAAAGACCTGGAGACCCGGTTGGGTCTCGTGCTGTGTCGGCGTGGCCGCAGCGGCTTTGCGCTGACACCCGAGGGCAGTCAGGTCTACGCCGCGGCCCTGCACTTGCTCGCCGCCACCGACGCCTTTCGGGGTCAGCTCCACGACATCCACCGGCGCATGGGCGGCGACCTGCACGTGGCCCTGTTCGAAAAAACCACCACCAACCCGGCCTCGCGCATCCCCCAGGCCATCGCCCGCTTTCGCCAGCGCGCACCTCAGGTCAATCTGCACCTGCACGTGGGCCCGATCGGCATGATCGAGCGCGGCGTGATTGACGGCCAGTATCACCTGGGCATCATTCCCGAACACCGCCGTTCTGAGAGCCTGGACTACCTCGATCTGTTTGGCGAAACCATGCAGCTCTACGCGGCCTGGGGTCACCCATGGTTCAACAGCCCGGGCGACACCTCGGGCAACGAGACGCGCGACTGGAGCGCGCTGCAAAAGCAACCGTTGGCCGCCCTCGGCTACCACTCCCCCAACATGGCCCTCACCCACGCCCGCCGCCTGGAGCGGGCAGCCACCGCCTCAGACCAAGAGGCGGTGGCCACCTTGATTCTCTCCGGGGCCTATGTGGGGTTTCTGCCAGACCACTATGCGCGGGTCTTTGTCGAGGCTGGGCAGATGCGCGCCATCTCGCCAACCGTGCTGCGCTACACCTGCCGCTTCGCCTGCATCTGGCGCCACGCCCCTGGCTTGCTGCGGATGGCCGAGGCCTTCAAGGCGGCGCTGCAAGCGGCGCACACCGGTGGTCAGGGCGCCGCACCCTGACCATCTGACAGAACCGCTTCAGGCAGCGGGCTTGTAAACGTTCAGCTCCAGGCGCTCCCGGGCCATCGCTTGCGCCACGGGCGGCAACGCCGCAAAACGCTGAACCAGACC
>JAWKYI010000017.1:0-103144 GCA_041396525.1 Burkholderiaceae bacterium | reverse complement strand
AGCGCACTCTTTCTGGCCATGGCCCGGCTGCCTTGGCTGCTGCTGCCCGCGCCGGTGGCCTGTGGGCTGGCGCAGCCGCTGCTGGTTGAAGACCTGGCCGAGGCGGTGGTGGCTGGCTTGCAACCGCAAGTGGGGGGCGTCGTTGAACTGGCGGGCCCCGAGGTGTTCACCTTGCAGGCGCTGATCGCGCACTGGCGCGAAGCGCTGGGGTACGGCCCGGCGCGGGTGGTTCGCTTGCCGGAGGTGGTGGGCCGATGGAGCGCGCGGCTGGGCGATGCGCTGCCGCTCAGCCCTTGGTGCAGCGAAACGCTGGCGCTGCTGGCGCGGCCAAACACGGCAGATGCCGCGGCCTTGCAGGGTTTGCTCGGGCGGGCGCCGGGGTCAACGCGGCGTTGGCCGCAGGCGGGGCCGGCGCCGATGGGGGTGCCAACGTGATCAGCGCGTTCGAACGCTGGAGCCTGGTGGGCCTGTGGTGGGGCACGGCGCTGGTGTCGTTGCTGGGGTGGGGCGGTATCAGCCACCGGCTTGTTGACGCGCCAGGCTGGGTGCCTGAGGCATTGGGCTCGGCGCTGGTGGCGGGCGGCGTGGCGGTCGATGTGGCGGTGGGCAGTTGGCTGGCTGTGCGGCCGGGGCCACTGGCCTACCGCACGGCTTTGGCGGTGGTGGTTTTGTTCACCCTGCTGGCCAGCGCCATGGTGCCGGGCGAATGGCTGCACCCGCTGGGGCCGTTGTTGAAGAACCTGCCGATTGCCGCGCTGCTGTGGCGCGGTTGCGCATGGTCAACCCAAGGAGAAACGCAATGAACTGGCCGGCGATGGATTGGTATTTGTGGATCAAGACCCTGCACGTGGTCAGCAGTGTGGTGTTGGTGGGCACCGGCTTTGGCTCGGCTTTTTACCTGTTCATGACGCACCGCAGTGGCTCGGTGGCGGCGCAGGCGGTGGTGTCTCGCCTGGTGGTCAAGGCCGATTGGTGGATGACGACCCCGGCCGTGATCCTGCAGCCGCTCAGCGGTCTGGCCATGGTCCACCTGGCTGGGTGGCCGCTGACGACGCCGTGGGTGGTGTTGTCGCTCGGTCTGTTTGGGTTCGCGGGCCTTTGCTGGTTGCCCGTGGTGGCGTTGCAGATTCGCATGGCGCGTCTGGCGGCCACAGCGCACGCCCGCGGCGATGCCGCGCTGCCCGAGGCCTACTGGCGCATGGCCCGCTGGTGGGAGCGGCTGGGCTACCCGGCCTTCGCGGCGATGCTGGTGGTGTTTGCGCTGATGGTGATCAAGCCCGCGCTTTGGGCTTGAGCGCAGCGGTCAGATCGACATCGCCTGCGGCTCAGGGACTTGTCCATGCTGCGGCCCATCCAGCCTTGCTGTCTGGCTCAGGTCTGCTCGACCACGCGCCCATTGGCTGAGGCGATGGTTCGGAACGCTTCGCCAATGCGTGGGTCGCCAGCGGCGCGCTGCCAGAACCGCAGCGCCAGTTCGCGGGCGCGGGCCAGACGGCCAGGGTGTGGACGCTGGGGCGGGGTGGCTGGGCGGCGAAGTCGCGGGGCACGATCTCGCCGGCCACTGGTGCGTAGAGCATGGGCAGCATGTCGTAGGCGGGGGCGAGTTGCCAGCGGTCGTGTTGCAGCAGCAGGGAGATGTTGCCGTGGTGGCGGTCGGTGTTGGCGATCAGGGCGCCGTAGGCGTCGAGCAGGCAGAGGGTTTGCACGTCGGCTTCGCTCAGGCGTTCGGCGCCGGCGCGGTCGATGCGCTGGGCGGTGTCGACCCAGTTGGTGCCCTGGCCGATGTATTGGCGGTCGTAGACGTCGAGCGACACCATGCCCACGCGGCCGTCCGCGGTGCGGTCGAAGCGCTGGCTTTGCAGGAACACGCGGCCCTGGGCTTGCACGATGTCGGTGGGCGCGGCGGCGATGCCGGCTTCGCTCAGCGTGTGAAGGGCGAGGGCTTCGCAGATGAGCAGGTCGCGCCAGCGCTGGTCGACCGGGCTGTCGCCCGCGGGGGAGAACTTCACCAGCACGGCGCGGCCATGGCGCACGGCGCTGAATTTGGGTTGCTCGCCGCCCGCGCTGGAGCCGGCCAGGCGCTGGCCCAGCGCTTGCGCGGCAAGCTCGGGGTATTGCTGGGCCGGGTGGGTGACCACCGGGGCGTGGCTGCGCTGCGGCGTGGGCAGGGTCACAAAGCGGTCGAACGCGGCCGCGCCCACGATGAGGTTGCCCGGCAGGTCTTCGCCCGCGTTGACCAGGGCCTTGAGGATGTGGTCGTCGCTCCAGTGTTGCAGGTTGGCGGGCAGGCCCAGCGCCGGGTGGGCGGCGGCAAAGCCGCGGCCAAGAAAGCCCTGGGGGCGCATGTCGTACAGAAACCAGGGCAGGCTGTCGTGGAAGGCGCTGCTGCCGTGGGCTTTGTCGGCTTCGTCCATCCAGAAGCCGCCGCCTGCCAGCGGGTAGAGCGTGCCGAAGGGGCGCAGGCCGCCGTCGGGCATGGCTTCGTGAATCGGTACCTGCCGCCCCACACCCTCGACGTCGCGCGGCAAAAGGTAGCGCTGCGCCCGCCCCGCGCCCACCTTGACCACCTCGCCGCTGGCCAGCCAGGGGCGCAAGGCCCTTGAGACGGTGGGTTGGCTGGCGCCCAGCGCGGCTTGCAGTTGGGCGCTGACCGCGTGGCCACCCGCCTGGCGCAGGGCGCTGAGCAGTTTGGGCTGGGGAGCGGCGTCGTTGGGCATGTGATGAATAGATACTTGAATAGATCAGCTCAAGCCATCATGACAGAAAGCCTGTTGATTCTCAAAGGCTTTGAAAGACACTGGACACCGCGGATGGGTGCCCGGTGAATGAATTCAAAGTGAGCTGTAGCCCCAGCCGGTGAGCTGCACCAGCCGCTCCAGCGCGAATGCGCCAAGCACCGAATTGCCCTTGGTGTCGAGCTCGGGCGCCCACACGGCCACGGTGCCGACCTCGGGGATCACCGCCACGATGCCGCCGCCCACGCCGGTTTTCACCGGCAGGCCGATGCGGTAGGCGAAGTCGCCAGCGGCGTCGTAGGCGCCGCAGGTGAGCAGCAGGGCGTTGACGCGGCGGGCCTGGTCGGCGGTGATGAACTGTTCGTCGGGCTGGCCTTGCAGGGTGAGGTCGCGGCCGTCGTTGGCGAGAAACATGCTGGCCTGGGCCAACTGGGCGCAGCTCATTTCGGTGGCGCACTGGGCGCAGTAGTTGTCGAGCACCAGCGCCGGGTCGTTGTGAAAGTTGCCGTGGCTTTTCATGAAATAGGCCATGGCCATGTTGCGGTCGGCGTGGGCGCGCTCGCTGGCGGCGACTTCGGCGTTCCAGTGCAGTTCAGGCTCGTCGGCCAGGCGGCGCAGGGCGCCGAGCAGAGCGTAGTCGAGGTGGGCGTAGCGGCTGGTGAGCAGATCGGTGATGACCAGCGCGCCGGCGTTGATGAAGGGGTTGCGTGGAATGCCTTGCTCGGTTTCGAGCTGCACGATGGAGTTGAAGGCCGCGCCCGAAGGCTCGCGGCCCACGCGCTTCCACAAATCGTCGCCATCGGTCTTGAGGGCGAGCACGAAGGTGAACAGCTTGGTGATGCTCTGCAGGGAAAACGGGGTGTGGGCGTCGCCCACGGCGTGCACGCTGCCGTCCACGCAGGCGATGGCCATGCCGAACTGGCGCGGGTTGACCTGGGCCAGCGCCGGGATGTAGTCGGCCACCCGGCCCTTGCCGAAATGGGTACGGGCCTCTTCGGCGATGCCTTGCAGCAGGCCGGGGAGTTCGGAGAAGTGGGGATGGGCCATGGCGGCGGATTGTAGGGAGGGCGCGCGCTGGTTCATGCGGGGGCTGGCACTGGGCATGCGCCATCGGCATGGAGCACCGCCAATGGGCCGATTGGCATGAGAGAAGCGCCCTTCACGGCGCGTTTGCCGGGTGGGATGGCCGGGCGTGGTAGGGCGTGGCAGGGCGGCATGGGTGCGTGTTGCGCGCAGCGGGCGCCCGACGAGGGGCGCCGGAAAACCTTTGAGCGGTGGGCGCTTTGGTTTAATGTATCCACCTGTACGAAGTGTCGAGGAGGCGCTTCCCATCGGGCGTCGGCAGATCCGGCCCTCATTTGGCCCATACAAGAGCACATCCGAACATGAACAACGAAGCCTCTGACACGTTTCCTGAAGACGAGCAGACCCGCTGGCAGGAAACGCTGGCCGAGGATGTGTTTTTGCCCACGGTGCGCGTGCAGCTGAGCTGGAACGATGTGGAGGCCGCGGTGGCGCAGGGGGCCATCGTGCCGCAGCAGGCCCACGCGTTGTGGGCCAACTGGGCGATGCCGGGCAGCCCCACGCGGCTGAGCTCTGCCGCCGGCGATGCGCCGCTTGAGGCGCCCGCGCAGGAGTCGATGCCCAGCACGCTGGAAAGCCACTGGCCCGATCGCCGCCCCATGCCCGAGCTGAGCAAGCCCAGCCGCATGTCGGGCCTGACGGGTTTTCTGATCGGCGCGGTGGTGATGTTGGCCGCGGTGGTGGTTTACCAGAGCATCTCTGGCGCCTGAACGCTGCCCACCCTCGGCCAGGGTTTCAAGCGCCCGCTACACCGGCGCCTTCTTCCTTTTGCCGATTCACTGACCGAAGCGCGGTCCGTTTTCCAGAAACGCGGTTTCTTCCGGGGTGCTGATGCGGCCCAGCACGGCGTTGCGGTGCGGGAAGCGGCCAAAGCGCGCCACGATGTCGAGGTGTTCCTGGGCCGCGTCGAGGTTGCCTTGCAGTTTCTCTTGCAGCGCCGGGGAGGCGCTGGCGTGCAGGCGTTGGAAGCGGGCGAGGCATTCGGTTTGCAGCGTGAGGTCTTCGGCGTGCATGAGCGGCATGTAGAAGAACACCCGGCCCACGGTGGGCAGCGCTTCGTCGATGCCTTGCGCCAGTCCTTGCAACACCAGTTGCTGTGCCCGCGCATCACCGGCAAAAGCTTGGGCCTGACCGCGGAAGACGTTGCGCGAATACTGGTCGATCACGATCACCAGTGCCAGGCGGGTCAGGGGAGTCGCGGCCCAGTCGCTCATTCCGCCGGCCTGGGCTTCTTTCACCAGGGCGCCAAACCGCTCGGTGATCTGTGCGTCTTGCTCGGGGCCACCGCCAAACCAGTGGGCCGTCATGTTGCGGCTGGGCCAGCCTTTGTCCAGGCCGTCTTCGAACCAGTGGTCGAGCACGGCTTGGGGCGCTGCGGCGATGGGGGCTGGATCTGGGATCGTGGTGTTGGGTTGGTGTCGGGTCATGGTGGGAGGTGTGTTTGGCGGGGAAGGGTTCGACGCTGGCAGGGTCTCACATGGCCCGGAACCGCGCCGCGTAGACGCGGCTCACCGCGATGCGCTCGCCGGGGCGCTGGCGCAGCGCGAGGCTGGTGCGTCCGGCTTCGTCGCGCTGCACGCTGTCGATGGCGGTGGCGCGCACCACGGTGCCCCGGTGCACCTGCCAGAACGCGGCGGGATCGAGCTGGGGAAGCAGGTCTTTCAGCGGGGTGCGGATGAGGTATTCGCGGTCGGTGGTGAGCACGCGCACGTATTTGTCGGCCGCTTCGAACACCACCACCTCATCCACCGGCACCAGGCGTATGGCGTTGCCCACGCTGGCCTGGATCACTTTGAGGCGTTCACCGCTGCCGGGCTGCGGCGGGGCCGCCCCTCCGAGCAGGCTGCGCAGCTGCGCCAAAGTGGCCTCCATGGCCGATTCGGGAGGGTTGGGGGTGGTGCTGGTGCGTTGGGCCAGGGTGGTTTGCAGGCGCTGGACGGTGCGGGCGAGGCGCGCGGGTTGCACGGGTTTGAGCACGTAGTCCATGGCCTGGGCGTCAAAGGCTTCCAGGGCGTATTCGTCGTAGGCGGTGACGAACACCAGCGCGGGAAAGGGCGCATCGGGGTGTTCGGCGGGGGCCAGGCGTCGGCCAGCTCGGCGGCGGCTTCAAGACCGGTCATGCCGGGCATGCGGATGTCGAGAAGAGAATGTCGGGCGCCAGGCTGAGCGCTTGCGTCACCGCGGCCTGCCGTTGCCCACCGTCGCCGCCACCGCCAGTTCGGGCCAGGCTTTTCCCAGTTCGCTTTGCAGCGCGGCGGCCAGCAGAGGTTCGTCTTCGGCGATCAGGGCGGTCGGGTGGCGGGGTGGGGTCATGGGGATGGGGGTGCGTTGTCGGGCGTGGTGCGGGTGAGGGGCAGCCGCAGTTCGATGCGGGTGCCTTCGCCGGGCGCGCTGTGCCACGCCATTCTCTCGCCCCCTTCCTGAGGCGGGCCAAAGGCGGTGGCCAGGCGTTCGCGCACCTGGGCCAGCCCGAAGCCCTTGGCTTGGGCGAGGGCTTCGGGTGGGCGGACGCAGCCCGCACCCGTGTCCTGCACGGTCAGGATCAGTTCGTCGCCCTGCGGCCTGGCGCTCACGGTGAGCAGGCCGCCGTCCACATGGGGTTCGAGGCCGTGGCGGATCGCGTTTTCCACCAGCGGTTGCAACAGCAGCGGCGGCAGTGGGTGTTGGCTGAGTTCGGGGGGCCGTGCAAGCGTGTAGCGCAGCCGCGGACCCATGCGCACGGCCATGAGTTCGAGGTAGTCGCGCAGCCGGTCGAATTCGTCTTGCAGGGTGTGGGGGCGCTGTGGAAATTCATCGCTGCGCGAGGCGCGCAGCGTGGCGCGCAGGTAGTTGTTGAGCCGGTCCAGCATTTGCACCGCCTTGTCCTGGTCGAGGGCGATCAGCGCGCGCAGGTTGGCCAGGGTGTTGAACAGCATGTGGGGTTCAAGCTGGGTTTCAAGCAGGCGCAGACGGGCTTCGGTGGCCTGGCGCTGCAGCGCCAGCGCTTTCTCGCGCTGATAAAAGAAAAACAGAAAGCCCAGGCTGATGGCCAGTGAGCTGAGCAAGAAACCCCAGAAGCGTTTGGGCGATTCGCTCAGCATCGAGAAGGTGGAGACCTGGGCGTAGCTGTCGCCCACCCAGGTGCCCAGGCTGTAGCCCGCGATCACGCCGCCAAACATCCACAGCGCGGTGCGCGCGTTAAGCGACCAGTAGTTGGGTGGCGAGGCCTGCAGCCACCGTCGGGCCGCGATGCGCATCGGGTCGGTGAGGAACCAGATGGCGGTGCTGATGGCGTAGCTGTAGACCAGGGACTGGGACAGATCGCTGAAGCCGGATTTGTTGAACCAGTTGGTCAGCGCGATCACCAGGGCCACGGCCCACACGATCAGTCCGCGCCGCAAGAGCCTGCGGCGCGAATCGGGTGGCAACAGGTGGTTGAACCAGTCGGGCGTGGTCATGGATGGCGGAGGGGGCTTGGTCGGTTCATTCTAGGGGCGGCATCTGGCGGTGGTGGCGCGTGGCCCTCGGTCAAAGGCGCAGCAGCCGTTCGCGTTCGCGCTCCACCAGGCGGTGGCGCCAGCGCGAGCCGGTGCCGACCGCGAACACGCGAATCCCGTGGATGGCGAGACCGAGGCCCCAGCCGAGTGCCGGTGCCAGGGGCCAGTGACGGCCTTGTGTTGCGCCCAACAGCGCGAGGCCGCCTATCACGAGCACATAGAGGCTGGCGTGAAAGAACCAGCCGATCCTGGCGCTGGCGCGTTGGTGGGCGAGGGCTTCGATCTGTTCGCCGGAGAGAGGGGCTGCGGGATCGATGGGGGTGGTGTGGTGGCGCATGGGCTTGCTCCTTGCGGGGTGTTGATCAGGTGGTGCGCATGAACGGGTTGACGGTGGGGGCCGCACCAGGCGCCACAGGCGCAGGGCGCGGGCGAAGAGGATGCTGTTGAACGCGCCATAGGTGGCGGCCAGCCCGTAGACGAAATGGCTGTCTTGCAGGCGCTGAGGTTGCAGGGCGAGCTCCACGGCCACGCCGTACTTGGTGAGAAAGATGGCCAGGATGAGCAGCAGGGGCACGGCACTGCCTGGCAGGTCAAAGCGGCGTTGGGTGGCGTCGAAGTGGCTTCCTGCCGGTGGGGCGCTGCGCCAGACCAAGGCGGCGGCGGTGATGGCCGCGGCCACCAGCGCCCACAGCCCCATCGCGGGCCACAGGCTGGGTGAGTTGGCGAGTGCGGCGCAGAGGCCCTGGGCCGGAGGGCCGCCATGCTGGCGGGGAGCAGGACGGTGCGGGGGAGCCCGACTTGCCTGCGCCGCAACTGGCTTGCGCCCAAGGCGAGCAGGCCAATCAGCAGGCCCCAGACCCAGATGGGGGTCTGGCGAAGGATGTCGACGATGGCGCTGGGCTGGTGGATCAGGAGTTGAAGCAGCATGGGGTTTCCTTGGTGGTCAGAGCAGGCCGAACCATTGGCCCCAGACCAGTTGGCCGAGGTAGCGGTTGGGCAGCAGGGTGAAGATGCCGGCGCCAATGCAGGCGCTGAAGTAAAGGGCTTGCATCCAGATGCGGTGGCGGCGGATATCGCGCCGAAACAGGGCGCGAACGCCATGAACAGGCTGCCGAAGACTACCGGGACCAGGAGGTGGATGGGCGTGTAGCCGGCGATGTTGGGCAGGCTGACGTCGCGGATGAAGATGGCTGAGAGGGCGGTGAGCAGCATGAGCGTGACCCAGGCATAGCCCGCAGCGCGGTGCAGGCGGGGGCGCTGGCTCGTGGCGTTCGGCTTGCCGTGGTCGCGGCAGGCCCACAGGGCAACCGGGCCGATGGCCAGGGCGCCCAGGGCGGCGCTGAGGTGGATGGCGATGACAGGTGACATTTGCATGGTGGGCTCCTGGGTTGGGGGCGGTGAGCCGCACTGTGGATGGGGGGGCCGAGGGGCCAGCGGTTTGGGACGGATGGACTGGAACGCGGTGCGAAACGCCGGATGGGTGGCGTGAATGGTGATGGGTATGGCGACGGGTGTGGCGGCGGGTGTGGCGGTCGCACCGTGTCAGGCTCACCCATGTCTTGCGGCCTTGCTTTCCTAGAATGGGGCCCTTTGTCGATCCAAGGAGCTTTTTCATGCACCCCAACCGCCGCGATCTGATGCTCAGCCTGTTGGCGCCCCTGGCCCTGGGTGCCTGCGCGTCACTGCGTGGCCCTCGGCAAGTGGATGTCTCCGAGCGCCGTTTGCTGGCGCTGATCTCGCGCCAGTTTCCGGTGAAAAAGCGCTACCTGGAGCTGTTAGAGTTTGAACTGAGCGATCCGATGCTGCGCCTGATGCCCGAGGAAAACCGGGTCGGTACGCGCTTGAACTTCGCTGCCGGCACCACGCTCAACCGCGCCCAACCGTGGACCGGGCAAATGGCTTTGAGCTATGCGTTGCGTTACGAGGCCAGCGACCAGACGGTTCGGCTCGACGCGGTGCGCCTGGAGGGGTTTGATCTCGACGGGGCGCCGCCTGCCTATGCCAAGCCTTTGCGCGGTGCGGGCACGCACCTGGCCGAAAACCTGTTGCAAGGGTTGGTGGTGCACAGATTCAAACCGGAGGACCTGCGCTCGGTTGAGGGCCTGGGCTATCAGCCTGGGGTGTTGACCGTGGTGCCGGGGGGGCTGCGCCTGCAACTGGACCCAACGGGGCGTTGACCGACCGAGCCGGGGCCTGGCCCACGCGGCGTGGGCTCGAGGCAGCCTGTGGTGGCCCTGGCTCGTCGCGGGAGGCTGGCTGCTCCGTAATTTGCAGCAGGTACCATAGTGGCTGATTCACAGGTCAGCTGTTGACCTGTTCAGCTTTTTGGCCGCCATCGGGCGGTGCGATATGGACATTGCTTTATTGATCAAGGCCGCCATCATGGGCGTGGTGGAAGGCTTGACCGAGTTCTTGCCGATTTCGTCCACAGGACATTTGATCCTGGCGGGCAGCCTGCTGGACTTCACCGACGCACGCGCCAAGGTGTTCGAAATCGCCATCCAGACCGGTGCGATTTTCGCGGTGATCATTGTGTATTGGCAGCGCATCCGGGAGACCATTGTGGGCCTGCCCTCGGAGCAGCGCGCGCAGCGGTTTTCGCTGAACGTGGCGATTGCGTTCGTGCCGGCGGTGGTGCTGGGTTTGCTGTTTGGCAAAGCCATCAAGGCCCACCTCTTCTCGCCGCTGGTGGTGGCGACCACCTTCATCCTGGGCGGGCTGGTGATTCTGTGGGCCGAGCGCCGCCAGTCGGTGGCGGTGCGCATTGCCGAGGTGGATGAAATGACGCCCTGGGATGCCCTCAAACTCGGTCTGGTGCAGTGCCTTGCACTGGTGCCTGGCACCAGCCGCAGCGGCTCGACCATCATCGGTGGCATGTTGCTGGGTTCGTCGCGCAAGGCCGCCACCGATTTCAGCTTCTACCTCGCCATCCCTACCCTCATCGGGGCAGGTGTCTACAGTCTTTACAAAGACCGTGCCTTGCTGTCGGCGGCCGACATCCCCCTCTTTGGGGTGGGCCTGCTGTTTGCCTTTCTGAGCGCCTGGTTGTGCATCCGTTGGCTGTTGCGCTACGTGGCCAGCCACAGCTTTGTGCCTTTCGCCTGGTACCGCATTGCCTTTGGTTGTCTGATTCTCCTGACCGCCAAGATGGGGTGGGTGGAGTGGGTCGCTTGAAGTTTCACAACCCGCTTGACGCCGGGCCCACCATGGGGCCGCTGCTGTGGCGCCTGTCTGCCTTGCTGAGCGGCGTGGGGTTGCTGATTGTGGGGGTGGGCCTGCTGTTTTCCGTGCTGGGCCTGCGCGCGGGCATTGCCGATTTTTCCAGCATCACGCTCGGTTTGGTGACCGCGGCCTATTTCGTGGGTTTTGTGCTGGGGACCTTTGCCTGCCCGGTGATCATCCGGCGGGTGGGCCACATCCGCGCCTTTGCGGCCATGGCGTCGCTGGCGTCGACCATGCCGATTCTTCACGCGTTGTGGGTGGATCCCTGGTTCTGGGGGCTGCTCAGGCTGGTGACCGGCGTGTGCATGGTCGGCCTCTACATCGTGGTGGAGAGCTGGCTTAATGCCTTGGCACCGAATGCGCTGCGTGGGCGCCTTTTCGCGGTTTACATGGCGGTGAACTTTGTGGCGCTGGCGCTGGGCCAGTGGCTGATCCTGGTGGGCGACCGGCTGGGATTCGTGCCGTTCGCGATGGTGTCGGTGATGTTCTCGTTTGCGCTGTTGCCCATCACCATGACCGAGGTGGACGAGCCCGAGCCGGTGGAAGCGCCCAAGCTGAGTTTGCGCAATCTGTATACCGCCTCGCCCATCGGCATGGCCGCGGCAATGGCCTCTGGCCTGATCACCGGCGCTTTCTATGGCATGAGCTCGGTGTTTGGCAAGTCGGTCGGGTTCTCTGATGCCGGCGTGGCGTCGTTCATGGCGGCGGCGATTCTGGGTGGCGCGGTGTTTCAGTGGCCGGTGGGCCATTATTCGGACTCCCACGACCGGCGCATCGTGTTGATGTGGGTGTGTTTTCTTGGTGCCGTGGTCACAGGCATGGGCTACCTCATGACCGAGCGATCGGTCGATTGGCTGATTCCCCTGGCGGTGGTGTTTGGCGGCCTGATCTTTGCGATCTATGGCTTGTGTGTGGCCCACGTGAACGACCAGATCGACTCCTCGCGGCTGGTGGAGTTCACCGGCGGTTTGTTGCTGATTCATGGCATTGGTGCGGCCATCGGGCCGGTGGCCGCCGGGGTGGTGATGGACATCGCCGGGCCTTCGAGCCTGATGCTTTACTACGCGGTGGTGATGGCCTCACTGGCCCTCTATGCGGTCAAGCGTTTCCGGGCAGCGCCAGCGGCGGTGCCGACCGAAGAAAAGGCCGACTTCGTGTTGATGGGTGGCGGCTCGCAGGCGGTGCTGCAGATGGACCCCCGCACCACAGAGGTCAGCGAGGCCGAGCCCGCTGGCGGGGAGCCCGGCAACCCCAACGGGCCCTGAGCGTCACAGGCATGGCGAATCGGCCGTCGCTCGCGCGAGCGCTGCGGGCACGATCAGGGGGTGGACGGGCTGGGCAATGAAAACCGGAAGGTGGCACCCTTGCCGGGTTCGCCCACGGCTTGCAGTTCGCCGCCGTGGCGCTTGACGATGCGCTGTGCGGTGGCAAGCCCCACGCCCAGGCCCTGGAACTCGTGGGGCATGTGCAGGCGCTGAAATGGTTGGAACAGCTTGGCCGAGTGCACCATGTCGAAGCCCGCGCCGTTGTCGCTGACGCAAAAGAAGGTGTGTCCACCCTGGGTTTCCTTGTAGACGCGGATCGTGGCCGACTCGGTCTGTGCGGTGTATTTCCAAGCGTTGCTCAGCAGGTTTTGCAGCAGCGCTTCGACCAGCGACGGGTCGGCCATGGCGAGCAGGTCGGGGTCAACCTGGCAGGTGACCTTGCGCTGGGGCTCATCATTGGCCAGTTCGTCGAGCTGGCGCTGGGCGATGGCGCTGATGTTGACCGGCTGGCGCACCACCTCACCCCGGGCGTATTGGGCCAACTGCAGCAAGCCATCGATCAACATGCCCATCTTCTGGCTGGAGCTCTTGATGCGTTGGATGTGGGTCTGGCTGGTGTCTTGCAGCGCGGGGTTCTCTTCCTGCAAGGCCTGTGCAAAGCCGTTGATGATGCGCAACGGCGAACGCAGGTCGTGGGCCACGGCGTAGGAGTAGCTCTCCAACTCCGCGTAGGCGTCTTTGAGTTCCTGGGTGCGCTCCTGGATGCGCTGTTCCAGCGAGGCGTTGAGGTGCTGAATCTCCAGCTCGGCGAGTTTTCGGGTGCTGATGTCCTGGGCAATGCCATAGGCGCGAATGGCGTGGCCGCTGGCGTCGCGGTCGAAATGGGCGCTGACCTGGAACCAGCGGGTCGACGAGGAGGGGTGTCCGCGGTAGGTTCCCTGGAAATGGTCGAGGCCTTTGATCGCGGCGGTCCATTCCTTCTTGAGCCGCGCATGGTCTTCCGGGTGCGTGAGGCTCAACACTTTGTCGCCGGAGAACTCGGTGGAGGGCAGGCCCAGCAGCGCATTTCCATCGCCCAGGGTGCGAAAACAACGGCGCAGGAGGTTGACTTCCCAGGTCACGAAGCTGGCCACACCCTGCGCCTGGCGCATCAGGTTTTCGCTGGTTCGCAGGGCGTCCTGGGTGGCCTTCAACTGCGAAATGTCCTGAATCACCGAGATGAAGTAGTGGGGCGCGCCATCGGCCTTGCGAATCATGGAGACGGTGACCTGACCCCAGATGATGCGGCCGTCTTTGTGGCGGTACCGCTTCTCCAGTGAGTAGTGCGTTCTGCGTCCGGCCAGGGTTTCTTCAAGCAGGTGGATATCGGGCCCGACGTCTTCCGGCAGCGTGATGTCCTGAAAAGACATGTTGCGCAGCTCGTCTTCGGTGTAGCCCACGAGTTGGCAAAACGTCTGGTTGACCGCCAGCAGCTGGCCCTTCAAACCCACGTGGGTGATGCCCGCCGCAGCATGTTCGAAGGTGTCCTGGAACTTGCGCTGGCTCTCGCCAAGTTGGCGCGTGAGCTCGTGCAGGCGCTGGTTTCTTTGCTGCATCACCCAGATGGCGCCCAGGATGACCAGCTGGGTGATGAGGTAGGTGGCATTGAGCCAGAACGCCTCGGTGGGGTTCTTGACGGCCAACTGGCCGAATGGCGCGATCATGAAGAAGTTCGCCAGCACCATTCCCAGCGCGGTGCTGATCAGGCCCGCCGAGACACCACCAAACAGCGCCGAGATCACGGTGGCGAGGGTGAGCGTGGCAAAGCGCGCCCCGGAGGAGGGTGAGCCGATCTGAATGCGCAGCCACAGCGCCAGCAGGGTCACGCCCACCGCCACCCCCCAACGCAACCACAACGGGCGCAGTCTGGGCTCATGGTTCACCAGCCACAGGGTGGACAGCTGGGTGTGGCTGGCGGGCGAGGTGTTCATGCGTGGGTGATCGATGCTCGCCTAAGTCTCCAGGGCGCGCAAGACCCGCTCGATGGCTGCGGCGGTCTCAAGGGGGCGCTCCATGGGAACAGGTGGCTCCCCTCCACCATCGCCAGGCGCTCGGGGTGGCGGCTTCCAACCACTTTGTGTGTCATGCGCATGCCCACTTGCTTCATCTCCAGCGACTCGGTGCCGCCGATGAAGCCCACTGGGCATTGCAGCGGGTGGCGGCGCAGCAGGCTGTCCAGGTTGTGGGGCAAGGTGTTGTAGATGCGTGTTTCCACATCGCGGTCAAAGCACAACAGGCGCTTGCCCTGGCCGTCGGCGGTGCCGTGTTCGATGAAGTCCCGCAACACCTGGGGTGCCCATTTGGCAAAGGCGGTCTTCTTGGCAAAGTGGTCGTGAGCGGCATCGGCGTTGGGCCAGCTGTTGCGGCGTCTTTGGCTGATCTTGCCCGGCGAGATGGAACCGACCAACTGGGTGCGTTTGGCCAGTTCGAGTGTGCGGGCCCGCCAGCCACCCAGGATGGGCGAGTCGAGCAGGACCACGCCGCGCACCGCATGTCCACCAAGTGTGGGGTGTTGCGCGGCGCACATCAGGCTGAGGAAGCCACCCAGCGAGTGGCCCACCAGCCAGGCGGGTTCGTCGGCCTTGGCCACTTCTGCGGCGGCGAACTCCGCCACTTCCTGCACCAGGTGCGGCCAATTGCTGGTCACCGGGTATTGGGGGTTGTGGCCCAGCATGGCTGGGGCGCGCACGCTGAAGCCGCGGGCGCGCAGCGAATGGAACAGCACCCCGTAGGTGCTGGCTGGAAAGCTGTTGGCGTGGGAGAAGACGATCAGGGACATGAACCTGCAAGAAGGTGGGCTGACTGGGGTTGCGACGCGGCAAGCTGGGTGCAGGGGTCAGATGAGTTTTTCGTTGGGGTTGGTGATTTTTCGCAGGGGCTGGTGTCGTGCTTTTTCGCAGCGCAGCGGTACCGCGGTGGGGGTGTCGTCCCAGGTGGGGTCTTCGATGCTGTCGAACATTTCCCGAAGTTTCGCACCCCAGCTGCTGTGCAACATGTGGAAATACGGGTTGTTTTCGTCAATACACGTGACTTTGTCGCTCTCAAGCCGGTTGGCTTCGTACACCGCCATGTCCAGCGGCAACCCCACCGAGAGGTTTGAGTTGAGCGTGGAGTCCATGGAGACGAGGACGCATTTGGCTGCCTCGTCCAGGGGTGTCTGAGGCTGGATCACGCGGTCGAGCACCGGCTTGCCGTACTTGGATTCGCCAATTTGGAAGAAAGGGGTTTCGGCGGTGGCCTCGATGAAGTTGCCCGCCGAGTAGATCTGGAACATGCGCATGGCTTCGCCCCGGACCTGGCCGCCAAAGATCATGGAAACGTTGAAGTCCACGCCGGCACTTTTCAGCGATTCGCCATCGCGTTCATAGACGTGGCGCACGGTGGCGCCGAGCACGCGCGTGGCGTCGAACATGCTCCTGGCGTTCCAGATGGTGACGGGCTCACCGCCTTCGTGGTTGGGCAGTTCCTGGGTCTGGAGCAGTTCGCGGATGGATTGCGAAATCGACAGGTTGCCTGCCGAGAGCAGGCACATGAAGCGATCGCCGGGTTTTTCGTAGACGATCATTTTGCGGAAGGTGCTGATCTGGTCGAGCCCGGCATTGGTGCGCGAGTCGGAGAGGAACACCATTCCGGCGTTGAGTTTGACGGCGACGCAGTAGGTCATGATGATTTTTCGGCGAGTTTTTTGAGTGCGTAGAGCTGCTCCAATGCGTCGCGCGGCGACAGGGCGTCGGGGTCGATGCCCTGCAAGGCGGATTGCAAGGGATGGGTTTCCGGGGATTCGGTGATCGGTGGCGCGGCAAACAGGTCCACCTGGTCCCGGTTGTTGGCGCTTTGGCTTTCCAGGGCGGCCAGGGCATGGCGCGCGTGTTGCACCACCGCAGCGGGCACGCCCGCCAGACGGGCCACCTGAATGCCGTAGCTGCGGCTGGCTGGGCCGGGTTCGATCTGGTGAAGAAAGACAATGCCCGATTTGCCACCGCCTTCGACCGCGCTGACGTGCACGTTCACAGCCGCGTGGTGCTGGGCTGGGAACTCGGTGAGTTCGAAGTAGTGGGTGGCAAAGAGGGTGAAGGCCTTGGCCTTGTCGTGCAGGTGGGCGGCGATGCCGCCGGCCAGGGCCAGTCCGTCGAAGGTGGAGGTGCCACGCCCGATTTCGTCCATGAGCACCAGGCTTTGCGGGGTGGCGGCGTTGAGGATCTGGGCCGCCTCGGTCATCTCCACCATGAAGGTGGATTGCGCATTGGCCAGGTCGTCGGCCGCGCCGATGCGGGTGTGGATGGCGTCGATGGGCCCGAGGCGGCAACCGGTGGCTGGCACATAGCTGCCCATGCTGGCCAGCAGCACGATCACCGCCACCTGGCGCATGTAGGTGCTTTTGCCACCCATGTTGGGGCCGGTGATGACCTGCATGCGCTGTTTGCCGCCCAGGACCGTGTCGTTGGCGATGAAACTGCCGCCCGAGGTTTCGTTCAGCCGGGCCTCGACCACCGGGTGCCGTCCGCCCCGGATTTCGATGCAGGCTCGGCCACGAACTGCCCCCGGGGGCTTGCCGTGCAGCGTGAGGGAGCGCTCGCTCGAAGTGCGCACCGCATCCAGCGCGGCAAAGGCGCGGGCCAGGCGGGTGAGCGTGGGCACAAAGGCTTGCAAGTCGTCCAGCAGCTGCTGAACAACCACTTTTCCCGGGCCAGCAGCGCCCGGTCCTGGGCCATTGGGGCTTTGTCTTCGAAAGCCTTGAGCTCGGGCGTGATGAAGCGCTCGGCGTTCAGCGTCTGGCGGCGGCGGTAGTCGTCGGGCACTTTGTCGACCTGGCCTTGGGTGACCTCGATGTAGAAGCCATGCACCTTGTTGAACTGCACCCGCAGGTTGGCAATGCCGGTGCGCTCGCGTTCACGGGTTTCCAGGTCGATCAGGAAGCTGTCGCAGTTGTTCTGGATGGCGCGCAATTCATCGAGGTCGCTGTCGAAACCGTCGGCGATCACGCCGCCGTCGCGGACCAGCGCCGATGGCTCTGGCTGCAGCGCACGGCCGAGCAGGGATGCGCAACCCTCGGGGGGCAGCAGGTCATGAGCAAGCTGCTGCAGTAGGCCGGTCGCCTGGTCATCGGTGAGGCTGGCGTGCAGGTCATGCGAGAGGTCTGCCGCCCGCGCCAGCGTGGCCCCCAGTCCGACCAGTTCTCGGGGTTTGACCTGGCGCAGGGCGGTGCGCGCGGTGATGCGTTCCACATCGCTGGCGCCTTTGAGTGCCTGGCGCAGGCGTTGGCCCAGTCCTTCGCGCAGGGTGGCGATCGCATCCAGGCGTTGCCGGGCGTCGGCGCGGTCGCGCCGCGGCTCCAGCAGCCATTGGCGCAGCTGGCGGCTGCCCATGCCGGTGTGGCAGGTGTCGATCAGGGAGAAAAGGGTGGGGCTGGTTTCGCCGCGCAGGGTTTGGGTGAGCTCCAGGTTGCGGCGGGTGTTGAGCGGCAGGTCGATCAGTTCGTCGCTGCGCGCCACGCGCAGGCTTTTGACGTGGGTGAGCGCCCGGCCCTGGGTGTGTTCGGCGTATTCGAGCAGGGCGGCGGCGGCGGCGTGGGCGTCGGCCATGGCCTGGGCATCCCAGGCGGCCAGGCTCGCGGTCTGCAACTGTTCGAGCAATTTGCGCTCGCCCAGCCCACTGTCAAATGCCCAGGCCGGACGCAAGACGGCCACCGTGCGCGAACCGCCGGCGGCCGGCAGGGCGGCCAGGCCTTGCACGGTCTTTTCGAAGGCCGGGCTGACTTCTGCGCTGTAGAGCACTTCGCCGGGCCCGACCCGCGCCACCCAGTCGGCGAGTTCGTCGCTGGCGCATTGCGCCAGAAACACGATGCCTTGTGTGACCGACATCCAGGCCAGGCCGCAGCCTGTGCGAGCGCCCGGGTGCACCGCCATCAGGAGGGCTTCGGTCTTGTCGGCCAGCAGTTCGGTGTCGGTCAGGGTGCCCGGTGTCACGACCCGCACCACCTTGCGTTCCACCGGTCCCTTGGACGTGGCGACGTCACCCACCTGTTCACAGATGGCGGCCGACTCACCCAGTTTGATCAGGCGGGCCAGGTAGTTGTCGAGGGCGTGAAACGGCACACCGGCCATGACCACCGGTCGACCCGCCGACTGGCCGCGCTGGGTGAGGGTGATGTCGAGCAGGCGCGCGGCTTTTTCAGCGTCGTCGAAAAAGACCTCGTAGAAGTCGCCCATGCGGTAGAACACCAGCGTATCGGGGTACCCGGCCTTGATGGCGAGGTACTGCTGCATCATGGGAGTGTGCGCTGAAAAGTCTTGTTTGTCCATTTAGGTCGATAGATCACCCACCAAGCCAACGGCTTGCCGGGTCGTTTGCATCGGGGTTGCGTCCGGCCCTCGACCAGCGGGGTTTTCCCGCCCAAAAGCCGGCGGGCCTGGTGGCGCGTTTGGGGTGGTTGTGTGGGCTGGGCGAACCATGTCGGGCCTGTTTGCGTTCAACGCTCAACGTTTGTCAGTCTCTTGGCCATCGAGGGACCACTGGCCGGTCTTGAGCATGAACAGCTCAAACAGGCCTGGGGGCATGGCGCGGTCGCCGGCTTCCCATTGCTGCCATCCGCGCAAGGAGCCGCGCACTGCCCGGGCGGCTTCTGATTGCGTGATGCCCGCGGTGGTGCGGGCATGGCGTATGGCTTCGGGTGTGGGGTGATGGGGTTTGGGATTGCTCATGGCACCTGCCGCGGGGAGCCTGTTTGCCTGCGTGCTCGGGGCTTCGTCGCAGCTTCATTGTACGTTCATTGAGCGCATCTGATGCCGGGGCTCGGGACCCTGGCACCGGGTTTCCCGGCTGCCCTCGGGCCGCTTGGGCCTGCGTCTTCTTCGCTTGCTCGGGCATGTGCCTGGTCGAGTCTCGGTCGACCCGGTCGCCAGGACCGTTTGGCGGGCGGCGACAGGTCTGGGGCCGGATCGGTGGGCAAACGGGCAAACTGGCTTGTGTTTTTGCGTCAAAGCTGGCGACCCGCAGTGCCATTGTCGATGGACAATGGGAGGTATGGTTTACCGGTACGCCTGTCATTCAATTCTGCTGTGCCCAGCGGTTTCGTGAGTTTCATGTTTCCCATCCATGAGTGAAGCCCATCGTGAGACCCGTCCCCAGACCCTTGCAGGCCAAGCCGCCAGCGAAGGGGTGACCAGCGCTTCGGCGGTGGGGGGCTTGGGCGATTTGCTTTTGGGGCCGGTATTTGAGGCGGTCTTCCAGGCTTCATCGGTGCCGCAGTGTCTCTTGGACTCGGAAGGCTCCCGCATCCTGGCGGTGAATGATGCCTGGGTGCGCCTGACGGGTGTGGCAAGGAAGTCGGCGCTGGAGGAGGGCCCAGCGGTTTATGGCGACGCGCTGGTGGCGCTGTTGAAGCGGGGTGCGCGTCCTTGTGGCCCAGACGACGACCCGGCGCTGCCGACGGTCGTGCTGGGTGGTCGGGCTTTGGCGCGGGAGGTGAGGATTCGCGCCTCGCAGGTTCCGACGGCCTCGAGCACGCTCAACTTGCTGGAGGTGCTGGGGCGCCGCTGCCATCTTCATCCGTTTCCCCTCCTTCGGAGGGTGAGGGTGCGTCGGGTCGCGCGGGCGACGAAGAGGCCCAGCTGTTGCAGCAGGCCCAACTGCATCCGGCCATAGAGAAGCTCGCCCAGGTCGGCCACTGGACCAAGATCCATGGCGACCAGGCGGTGGTGTGGTCGCCCGGCCTCTATGAGATCGCAGGTCTGACGCCGCGCGCCATGATTTCGACGGCGGAGGCGCGGATGCGCATTCACCCGGACGATCACGTTGCGTGGCTCGATGCCCGCCAGGCGCTGGACGGGCGCGAGATCGTTTACCGCTGGACACGGCCCAGTGGCGAGGTGCGCTGGCTGCGCAGCCGCATGGGCAGCACGGCCACAGCCAGCGGGGTGCCCGTGGCATTTGGTGTGGTGCAGGATGTGACCGACGAGTGGTCGGCCAAGCGGGCCCTGGCCGATCAGCTCGCGTTTGTGAGCCACATTGCCGCCAATGTGCCGGGCGCGATCTTTCAAGCCGCGCGGGGCCACAAAGGGTTGCCCAGCGTGAGTTTCCTCAGCGAGTCGTCGTATGAAGTGCTGGGTGTCCGGGCACGCGAGGTCATAGCGGATCAGCGCCGGTTTTCTCCAACATTCATCCGGACGACCTGAAAGAACTGTTGGTGCTGATCAACCGCGCCGAGCGGGAAGGCACACCCCTGCGCACGAGTCTTCGGGTGTTGCTGCCAAGACGTGGTCAGCGCTGGATCCAGGTCGATGCCAGTGCGCGGGTGGATGGCGATGGCGAGATGGTGTGGCATGGCTACCTGTCTGACGTGACCGACAGCCTCAAGGCATCCAAGGCGCTGGAGCGCCAGCACCGCATGTTGCAGGCCATTCAGGCCTCGCAGGCCATGTTTATCGGGGTGGACGACAAGCGCAAGGCTTTCGAGGGGCTGTTGGCGTCGTTTCTGGGGGTCACCGACAGCGCCTATGGTTTTGTGGGCGAGGTGCTGTTCGATGAGCAAGGGCAGCCGTTCCTGCGCATGCAGGCCCTGACCAACATTGCCTGGAGTGAAGAGACCCGCGCGATGGTGGCGGCTGGAGAGGTCGGGGGCGTGGAGTTCCACAACCTCAAGACCTTGTTTGGGCATGCGCTGCGCACCGGGGAGACGGTGATCAGCAACAACCCGCGGCAAGACGCCCGGGCGGGTGGTTTGCCGCCCGGGCATCCGGCGATGGAGAGCTTCCTGGCGATTCCCATCGATCTCAATGGCCGACTCGTGGCCATGGTCGGGCTGGCCAACCGCCCCGATGGCTTTGACAGCGGTGTCGTTGAGTTTCTCAAGCCGCTGCTGGGCACCGTGCGCGAGCTGGTGATGGCCTCGCGTGAGCATGCCGACCGTCAGCGCACCAGGGAGCAACTCCAGGCGACCAGTGCTTTGCTGGTCAAGAAGAGTGCGGCCCTGCAAGTCACCTTCGACAGCATCAGTCAGGGCTTGACCATGGTCGACGCCGAGGGGCGGGTGCGCTACTACAACCAGCGCATGCTGGAGTTGCTGGATCTGCCTGAATCGTTGCTCCGCGATGAACCATTGCATGCCGACCTGGTCAAGTTCCAGGAGGCGCGTGGCGATTTCGGGCAAGACCTTGCCTTGTTGCCCCAGGGGCTCGTGTCGTATGCCCGCAGCGGGATGTGGCCGCCGCCCGAGAAGTATGTTCGCCGTACGCGGGCGGGAAGAATGCTGGAAGTGGTGACGCGCTTGCTGCCCGAGGGCGGCTTTGTGCGCACTTACACCGACGTGACCTCCTATTTTGAGACGCAGGAAGAGCTGCGCGAGGAACGGCAGCGCCTCCAGTGGGTGCTGGAGGCCACGCGTCCGGGCATCTGGGAGATCGATCTGGAGAAGGACATTCTCATCCTCAATGATCGCTGGCTGGAGATGCTCGGGTTTGCGCCTGGTGAACGGCAGTTGACCGCGCAGGAGATTCAAGAGCACCTGATCCACCCCGAGGATGTGCCACGCCTGCAGGCATGCCGCGAGGCTCATTTCGCGGGCGAGACAGCCTACTATGAATGCGATCTGCGCATGCGCCACAAGAATGGGCATTGGCTGTGGATCAATACCCACGGCCGGGTGCACCGGCGCGATGAGCAGGGCCGTCCGCTGTATGTCTCGGGCACCATGCTCGACATCCACGACCGCGTGACCGCGCAGGAGCAGGTGCACTTGCTCAATGCCGATCTGGAGCAGCGGGTCGCTGAGCGCACGGCGGAGCTCGAGCGCTCGATGAAAGACATGGAGGCGATCTCCTATTCGATCGCCCACGATTTGCGTGCCCCGTTGCGCTCGGTCAATGGTTTCGCGGCGCTGATCGCTGAAGAAGAGGGCAGCCGGCTGAGTCCCGAAGCGCGGAGGATGTTTGAGCGCATCGCCCACTCGTCGCGCAACATGGGCCAGATGATCACCGACATGCTGGAACTGCTGCGTGTGGTGCGGGTCGAGCTCGATGCGGTGCCGGTGGACATGAACGCTCTGGCTCACTCGGTCAGCGAGGCGCTGGCGCCCAGCGTGCCCGGCGCGCTGATCGGGATCAAACCGCTGCCGCAGGTGATGGGTGATGCCACCATGTTGAGGCAGGTGATCGCCAACCTGATGGACAACGCCCTCAAATACGCGCGGCACCGTGCACAGCCTGAGGTGGTGCTGGGGTTTGATGAGCGCCAGCGCGCCTTCTACATGCGGGACAACGGCATGGGCTTCGACATGACCCGAGCCAGCAAGCTGTTCGGCCTGTTTCAGCGCATGCACGCCAACAGCGAAGTGCCGGGAACGGGTGTTGGGCTGGCCATCGTGGCGCGCATCATCGAGCGCCATGGCGGTCGCATCTGGGCAGAGTCTTCGCCGGATCAGGGCGCCACCTTCTGGTGGACTTTGCCGAGGACCTAGGTTTTTCCAAGGGCCCTCAACGCTGCGCGGGGGTCCCTCGGGTGAGCAGGCCCTGGCACCCGATCAGGGGGCTTTTCTACTTCGTGACCATTGCATGAGCCTGGAAAACGCTCAGCCATATGGTTGGTCAAGGGGTTGACCAAGGTGTAGGTCGGCACCGCGGGGCGTGTCGCCCTGAACCAGAAGCCAACAGCGCCGCGGCCATGCCGCCGACACTGCCTGGCCCGGTCCGGGAGGGGTGCGCCTGGGCCAACGCCCCTGGCGCCAGAACAACAGGCGGCGGGGTCAGAAAGGCGCGGCGTGCACGGTGGGTGGGGCCCCGTCGTCGTCCATGCCTTCTTTTGGCGAGCCCTCCGTGGTTTCGGGCAGCGGTGCCCCATCATCTGCTGCCGCGGGGCTGGGTTGCTGGCGCACGGCGGCCTTGTCGCCCGCACTGGCGAACTTGCTGTATTTCCCGATGAGGCTGACCAACTGGCCGTAGATGCGCGGGTTGGCGGCAAGGCACTCCTTCTGTTCGAGGAAGTTGGCTTCGCCCGTGAAGTTGCCCACCAGGCCACCCGCTTCGGTCACCAGCAAGGCGCCTGCGGCCACGTCCCAGGGCGACAGCCCCATTTCAAAGAAGCCGTCGCTGAAGCCCGCGGCCACATAGGCCAGATCCAGTGCGGCCGAGCCTGGGCGGCGGACCCCGGCGCACTTGGGCATCACGTCGCCGAGCATCTTCATGTAGGTCTGGAAGGCGTCGCCGGGACGGAACGGGAAGCCGGTGGAGATCAGTGTGTTGCGCAGGGTGTCGCGCTTGGCCACGCGGATGCGCCGGTCGTTCAGGTAGGCGCCACGGCCGCGGGTGGCGCAAAGAGGTCGTTGCGGCTGGGGTCGTAGATCACGGCCTGTTCAAGGCGATTGCCCACCATCAGGGCAATGCTCACGCAGTACACCGGGAAACCATGAATGAAGTTGGTGGTGCCGTCCAGTGGGTCGATGATCCAGACGTGGTCTGCGCCGCCGTGTTTGCCCGGGCGTCGTCCGGATTCCTCGGCCCAGATCGCGTGATCCGGGTAGGCCGTGAGCAAGGTGTCGATGATGGCTGCTTCGGCCGCCTGATCGACCTCGGTCACGAAGTCGTTGGTCTGTTTGGCTGAGACCCGCACCGACTCCACGTCGAGCGCGGCGCGGTTGATGATGGTGCCGGCGGTACGGGCGGCCTTGATGGCCACGTTGAGCATGGGGTGGAGGGTGGACGACATGAATTGTGAACCTTTGCGCGCCTGGGGCAGGCGCGTGACAGTGGAAGAGCGGACAGCGAAGCCCCGGCGATGGGGGCAGCGACAATAGCGCCTATTTTAACGATTCGCCCCGCATCTGAGGTCGACTTTTTTGGGCAATCGCCGCCCAAGCGGCTTGGGCCGGCCGCCAAAGTGAACCGGCCCGACGCCTTGCGAGGCGGGAAACCGAGAACCAATGCTGACCCGTTTCATCCTGATCCAGACCAGCCACGCCGGGAACGTGGGCGGGGCTGCGCGCGCCATCAAGACCATGGGCTTTGACGACCTGGTGCTGGTGGCGCCGCGCTGGCCCAATGTGTTGCGCCGCGAAGAAACCATCCAGCGGGCCAGTGGGGCCAACGATGTGTTGGCCAAGGCGCGCATTGTGGACACTCTGGACGAGGCGCTCGATGGTGTGGACCACCTGTGCGCCACGGCCATGACGCCGCGCGATTTTGGGCCTCCCACCCGCGCGCCTCGCGAGCACTTTGCCGATCTACTGAAGCCTGCCGGTGATGCGGCGCCAGGTTCGTCCGCAACCGGGGGCGTGGCTTTCCTGTTCGGGTCAGAGCGGTTCGGCATGCGCAACGAAGATGTGTACCGATGCCATGCCTGCCTGTCCATCCCCACGCATCCGCGCTTTGGCTCGCTCAATCTGGCCTCGGCGGTGCAACTGATCGCCTATGACTGGCGCCAGGCGCTTGGCGGATTTGAGCTGCCGAGCAGCGTGCCACCCAAGCCGCCGGCCGATGCCAAAGCCCTGGCGGGCATGCTGGCGCACCTGGAGCAGGCGCTGGTGGCCGTGGACTTTCTGGACCCCGAGGCGCCCAAGAAGCTGATGCCGCGTCTCAACCAGCTTTTCAACCGCGCCGCACCGAGCGATGAGGAAATCCACATTCTGCGCGGTGTTGCCAAGGCCATGCTGCAGGTGGCTTCCCAATCCAAACGCTAGACTGCTCGCATGTTTGAACGAATCCGATCCGATATCCAGTGCGTCCTGGAGCGCGACCCCGCCGCGCGCAGCACCTGGGAGGTCGTCACCTGTTACCCGGGCCTGCACGCCGTCTGGTTGCACCGGCCGGCGCACTGGTGCTGGAACAACGGGTTCAAGTGGCTTGGGCGGTTCATCTCGCACTTGGCCCGCTGGCTGACCGGTATCGAGATCCACCCGGGTGCCAAGGTGGGCCGCCGGGTGTTCTTCGACCATGCCATGGGCGTGGTGGTGGGTGAGACGGCCGAGATTGGCGACGGTTGCACGATCTACCAGGGTGTGACGCTGGGGGACCTCCTTGTACAAGGGCGAGAAGCGGCACCCCACGCTGGGCAAGGACGTGGTCGTGAGTGCCGGCGCCAAGGTGCTGGGTGGCTTCGAGGTGGGTGACGGCGCCAAGATCGGCAGCAACGCGGTGGTGATCAAACCGGTGCCTGCGGGCGCCACCGCGGTGGGTATTCCTGCCCGGATCATTCAGAGCAAAAAGGACGAGAGTCCCGATGTGGCCGAAGAACGCAAGCCCAAATTTCAAGCGTATGGCATCACGCAAGAGGACGATCCGTTGTCGCAGGCCATGCGTGGCCTGATCGAGAGCGCGTCTGGTCAGGACCACCAGATTGCGCTGTTGTGGCAAGCGATCGAAAAGCTCAACAACTGCGTGAAGGACGGCGACTGCCTGCCTGCTGACGCGGCCCGTCAAGAGTGTTTCGAGGCAGAAAAGCTCAACCAGCTGGTGGGCAAGTGATCTCCGCAGACAGCCAGCCGCGCAGGCCGTTGAAGAAGGCGATGCCCTGGGCTTGCTGAAGCGCGCTGACCGGAACGACCCGTTCCGTCAGGCGGCCTTGTTGCAGCAGCTCCCGTCGGTAGGTGCCGGGGAGCAAACCCGCTTCCAGTGCCGGCGTGACCCACCCGTCGCCCAGCTTGATGGCCACGTTGCCGCGGGTGAACTCGGTGATTTCGCCGCGCTGGTTGAACAGCAGGTGGTCGAACAGCGTGGGGTCGGTGGGTGCCAGCGCTTCGTAGTGGGCACGCCTGGTGGTTTTGTGGACCACGAATTCGTGCAAGGCCTCTTCGGTGTTGATGGGGGAGGGGGCAAGCGCGATGCGCACAGGGCCGGTGGTGTCGGTCATGCGAAAAGCCTGGGCGCTGACATCACCTTCCGCATTGAGCAGGAGACGCACGCGCCACAACCCGTTGGGATGTTTGTCGCGCAAAGCGCTGAGCGCCTGATCGATTTCGCCAGTATCGAAGGGATGACCGAAGTGGCGGGCGCTTTGTTGCAGCCGCTCCAGGTGGTGGTGGAGCAGCCAGTACTGGCCGTTGTCAAGGCGCAAGGTTTCCAGCAGATGGAACGGCGAGCCGATGCGATGAAGGTGGCGGCTTTTGATCATGAGTTCGCGCCATTCGGCCTCGGGTTCGGCGTACACCGTGAGACCGCTGCCAACGCCGTACCGGGCATGCCACCCTGAAGCTTTGTCGGGCGCCACCGCCTGCTGCAGGCACAGGGTGCGTATGGGGACGTTGAAGGTGGCGTGGCCTCCAGGCCGAATCACACCCAGCGCACCGCAATAGAGCCCGCGGGGCGCGCTTTCCAGGGCGGCGATGTGGTCCATGGTCTGTCGCTTCGGAGCACCCGTCACGCTGCCGCAGGGGAAAAGGGCGCTCAGCACATCGAGCATGGAGGTGCCACACCGAGCATCGGCCGCAATGGTGGAGGTCATCTGCCAGACGGTGGGCCAGGCTTCCAGCGCCATCAGGCGCTCGACCTGGACGCCCCCCGCCTTGGCCAGACGGCCCATGTCGTTGCGCAAGAGGTCCACGATCATCACGTTTTCCGCACGCTCCTTGGCGCAACCTTGCAGGGTGTCGCGGGCCAGGCGATCGCGCCCAGGGTCGCCGTCGCGTGCGGCCGTGCCTTTCATCGGGCGGCACACCAGGCGACCACCCGTGGGTGAGGGCTGCCAGTCGAAGAACAGCTCGGGTGAGGCGCTCAGGACCTGGCGCCCACCCAGATCCATCCACAGCAGGTAGGCATTGCCCTGGTGGTGGCGCAGGGCTTGCATCCAGTCTTCAGGGGCGCCGTCGAGCCGGCCCGTGAGGCCGGTCGTGAGGTTGATTTGGTAGCTTTCCCCAGCGGCCATGGCTTGCAAGGCCACCTCGGCTTGTCGCAGGTAGTGCTGGCGGGTCCATTCGAACGACCAATCTATCGGACGGGGAGCCGAGGAGCCCGATGGGTCGGGGCCGTCATGTGCTGTTTCGAAGATGCCAAACTCAACCAGGGGCCAGTTGGCCTGGGCTGGACGCGTTGGCAAGGTGCGGTCGAAAGCCGGTGCGGCTTCGTACGCGATGCCGCCCACGCACCAGCGACCGGCGCTCGCATGGGCCTGGATTTGCTCGATGGCCGGGCGCACCTCATCCAGCGACCAAGCCCTCACCACCGCGATCGGCTGATCGAAGGTGAGCCTCAGGCGGGCGTCGGGACCCGCATCTGGTGCGGTGTCCGGGAAGTCAAGGTGGGCGCGCAGGGCGGTCGAGCGGGTCAGTGGTGGTGGCCGTGCGCGCCGTGGGCGTGGCCGTGCGCGACTTCTTCGGCGCTGGCGGCCTGCACGTCAATCACTTTGAGGGCGAAGGTCAGCGTCTCTCCAGCCAGCGGGTGGTTGCCGTCGAGCATGACGGTGGGGCCCTTGATTTTGGTGACGGTGAAGACCTGTTGACGCCCTTGGTCGTCGTGGCCTTGCAATTGGCCGCCCACTTTCACCCCTGGGGGGAACTCGCTTTTGGGGATGCTGGTGACCAGGCTTTCGTCGCGCTCGCCGAAGGCGTCTGCCGGGGGCAGTTTGACGGTGGTCTGAAAGCCCTTTTCCTGGCCTTCCAGTGCTTTCTCGATGCCCGCCAGGGTGTTGCCGTAGCCACCATGCAGGTAGGCGCGCGGCTCCTTGCCGTCCTCCAGCACTTTGCCTTGGGCATTGGTGGCGCGGAAGGTGAGCGTGACGACGGTGTCTTTGGCGATTTTCATTTTTCTGGCTTTCGCAGAGAGTGGGTTCAGCGCACGGGGCGCACAGCGGATTTGGGGCGGAAACCCTTGCACACCTCGTCGTGGGTTTCGAGGTAGGGGCCGCCGATGAGGTCGATGCAATAGGGCACCGCAGCGAAGATGCCGTTGACGCGAGAGGAGCCATCGGCGTTCTTCAAGCCTTCCAGCGTTTCCGCGATGGCCTTGGGCTGGCCCGGCAGGTTGATGATCAGGCTTTGTCCGCGGATCACGGCAACCTGACGCGAGAGGATGGCGGTGGGCACGAAGGCCAGGCTGATCTGGCGCATCTGCTCGCCAAAGCCCGGCATTTCCTTGTGGGCCACCGCCAGCGTGGCCTCGGGGGTGACATCGCGCAGGGCCGGGCCGGTGCCGCCGGTGGTCAGGACCAGCGAGCAACCTGCGTCGACCAGCTCGATCAAGGTTTGGCTGATGCGGGCTTGCTCGTCGGGAATCAGCCGGGATTCAAAAGTGATGGGATTTTTCAGGGCGCGCGTGAGCCAGTCTTTCAGGGCTGGCAGGCCCTTGTCTTCATAGGTGCCCGCGCTGGCACGGTCGCTGATCGAGACGATGCCGATGCGCACCGGCTCGCAGGCCTGGGGCAGGTTGGGCTGGGTGATGTCGGTCATGGGTTGTCGCCGGCCTCGGTGGCGGCGCCGGGGTTGAGGGCTTCACGCACCAGCCGGAAAATCTCCCGGTAGGCCTTGCCGTGGCGTTGGGCTTCGCCGGGTTTCTCCTTGACCCCTTGCGCGTCTTTGCGCGCCTGGCGGATGAGCGTGCGAAGGTGTTGCAGGTCGGTTTGCGGGGCCATGCCCATCCAGGCGGTGAGTGCGTCGTCTTCGGCCACCAGGCGGTCCCGCCATTGCTCGGCCTGGTGAAGCGCCATCGTGGCTTCGGCCGAGGGCTTGCGCTGCTCTTCGAGCGCATCCTCGATGGCGGCGATGCTCTCGTCTTCCAGCTGGCGCATGAGTTTGCCGACAAACTGCATCTGGCGGCGGCGCCCTTCGAAGTTGGTGATGCGTTTGGCCTCCTGCAGTGCGATGACCAGTTTTTCATGCAGGTGGTCGCTGTCCACCAGCTTCTGAAACAAGGTGCTGTTGAGCGTGAGGAGCTGTTCGCCTAGCGATTGCAGGCGGTCGCTCTCGCGCTTCATGTCGGTCTTGCTCATGTCCACCGACCCTTTGAGCTCTTTTTTGAGCTCCAGGTCAAGTTCGCTGCCGGTGGCGACGAAGTGGCCGCGGACGAAGTAGCCTTTGGTGGGTTTTCGGGACATTGGACTGTTGAAGGGCTGGGGGTGAGGAGGCTGCGCCATGCCGCAGGCCAAGGGTTTGTGCGCCATTCGGAGCGGCTCGCCCGGGCGACAAGTATCATAGCCGCCGACATGAAAAAAGCTCCCCATACCCCCTCTCACTCCGTTGGCGCAACCACTTCGCAACCGCTGCCGGGTTTTCAGTACGCCCGGGATCAGTTCGAAGAGCTCACCGACATGGCCTTGGCCTATGCGAAGAAGTTGGGGGCGGCCGACGCGGGTGCCGAGGTGTCAGAGGGGGCGGGTTTGAGCGTGTCGGTGCGCAAGGGTGAGCTGGAGAACGTGGAGCGCAACCGGGACAAGTCGCTGGGTGTGACGGTGTACCTGGGCCACAAACGCGGCAATGCATCCACATCCGACTTCTCGGCGGCCGCGGTGCGCCAAACCGTGCAGGCCGCCTACGACATCGCCCGCTTCACCGCCGAGGATCCGGTGGCGGGCTTGCCGGACGAGGCCGATGTGGCCGATGGATGGACCGATCTGGACCTGTTCCACCCCTGGCGGATCGACTCCGAAGAGGCCCTTCGCATCGCACTGGAATGCGAGGCAGCGGCTTTTGCCACCAGCAAGAAGATCAACAACAGCGAAGGTGCGGGCGTGTCCGCCCAGCAGTCTCATTTCTTCACGGCCCACATGCGCGGCGGCGAAACCGGCCGTGCCGGCATCTTCCGCGGGGGCTATGCCAGCTCCAGGCACAGCCTGTCGGTGGCGCCCATCGCCGGCAAGGGCGCGAACATGCAGCGCGATTTCTGGTACAGCTCCACCCGCTCGCCTGAAGACCTGGCCACCCCTCAGGCGGTGGGGCGTTATGCGGCCGAGCGCACGCTGGCGCGCCTGAACGCCCGCAAGATTGCCACCACCGAGTGCCCGGTGTTGTTCGAATCGCCATTGGCGGCGGGTTTGCTGGGCGCTTATGTGCAGGCCACCAGCGGCGGGGCTTTGTACCGCAAGACTTCTTTTCTGGCCGACAGCCTGGGCAAGCGCGTCATGGCGCGCCACCTCGACATCGTGGAAGACCCGCTCATCGTCGGGGGCAAGGGCAGTTCGCCGTTCGACGACGAAGGTGTGAGGACCCAGCGCCGCAAGGTGTTGAGTGCGGGCAAGGTGCAGGGCTATTTCCTCTCGACCTATTCGGCGCGCAAGCTCGGCATGCGCACCACCGGCAATGCGGGTGGTTCCCACAACCTCATGCTGACCAGCCGCCTGACACGGCCCGAAGACGATCTCAAGGGCATGTTGCGCAAGCTGGGTCGCGGGCTGTTCGTGACCGAGCTGATGGGGCAAGGGGTGAACTACGTGACGGGCGACTATTCGCGCGGCGCTTCGGGCTACTGGGTGGAAAACGGTGAGATCGCCTACCCGGTGCAGGAAATCACCATCGCGGGCAACCTGAAAGACATGTTCCAGGGCATCGAAGCGGTGGGTGCCGATGCCTACAACTACGGTGCCAAAACCGTGGGCTCCATTCTGGTCAACCGGATGAAGGTGGCCGGCAGCTGAGGCACGTCCGGTCCTGCTCAGGCCCAGCTTCGCGCCAGGGCCTGAGCGGCCTCTTGCAGGCGCGGCAGTTTCTCCAGCGCCTGGGCCAATGACATGCGCGCTGCCGGGGCCTGCAAGGCCACGGCGCTGCGGGGTTGGCCATCGCTGCCAGGCACCGGCACGGCCACACACACCAGCCCTTCGACAAATTCCTCGGCATCGACCGCATAGCCGTCGCGGCGGATGCGGCGGAACTCCGCCTCCAGTGCCTCGCGTGTGCACAGTGTGGTGGCCGTGTGCTGACTCAGGGGCAGGCCGTCGAGCAGGGCGTTGCGCCGCGCGGCGGGCAAATGGGCCAGCAGCAGCTTGCCGCTGGCTGAACAGTGCACCGGCACGCGGGTACCGGGCCGCAGATTGAACTGCAGCGGAAACGCCGATTCGACGCGGTCCAGGTAAAGCACCTCGACACCGGAGAGCAGGGTGTAGTTGCAGCTCTCGCCGATGTCGGTCACGAGCTGGCGCAGCACCGCATGGCGCACGCCGTGCTGGCTGCTGGAAGACAGCGCGTTTTCGCTCATGCGCAGCAGGCGCGGGGCCAGGGTGTATCGGCGTCCGCCCGGCTCGCGCTGCAGCAGCCCGCCGGCTTCCAACTGAGAAAGCAAGCGGTGCACCGTGGGCTTGGGCCAACCACTGGCGGCCACGGTTTCAGCCAGGTTGAGTGGGCGGCCTTCGCGCAGCAGCACCTCGATCAGGTCGAACAGCTTCAGGCCGGGAGATTGTGTGGGGTTTTCCGTCATTTGTCTCGAAATGTGAGACGAATAAATAAATAAATCCGGAATATTGTTGCATCCCTCTACAGTCCAGTCCAGAACTTTCTGGTTGATCCCCACCTTGCGCATGCCCCACCCTGTCTTGCCCTTTCGTTGCGCCGTGCTCACCGGCGCCTGTGGTGGCCTGGGCCAGGCTTTGGCGCGCGAGCTGCTGGCCGCAGGCGCCCGGGTGGCGCTGGTGGGGATGAACCGCGAGGTGTTGGAGGGGCTGGCGGCGAGCGCGCCGGGGCGCTGTGCGGTTTACACCCCAGATGTGGCCGACAGTGCCGCGATGCAGGCATTGGCGGCCGACTGGATGGGCCGCTTTGGCTTGCCGGATCTGGTGGTGGCCAACGCGGGTGTGGCGGGTGGCTATGACACCGCGGAAGCGGCGGATCTGGCCGTGATGCGGCGCATGCTGGAGATCAACTTGCTGGGCCCTGCAACCACGTTTCAGCCATTTTTGAAAGCCTGGCGCGCCGGCGCTGGCGCCGGCGCCGTTGCGGTCAGCGGACAGCGCCTGGCGCTGGTCGGTGTGGCGAGCATTGCGGGATGGCGCGGCATGCCGGGCAACGGCGCCTACTGCGCGAGCAAGGGCGGGCTGATTCGCTACCTGGAGAGTCTGCGGGCGGAGTGCCGTGCAGAGCGGGCCACCGTGCACACGGTGAGCCCGGGGTATCTGCGCACGGCCTTGACCGCCGGCAACCGTTTTGCCATGCCCGGCTTGATGGATCCTCAGGAGGCGGCGCGGGCGCTGTTGGCTGGGGTGGCCGCAGGGCGTGAGCACATCGTGCTGCCGCGCCGCATTGGCTGGCTGTCCCGTTTGCTTGGTTGCCTGCCCGCGCGTTGGCACGACCGCCTGTTGCGCGCCCAGCCGCGCAAACCCCGCGTGGGTGAGGCGGGCGCCACGCCAATACCCGGTCTGGATGTGCCACCGCACTGAGGCAATGAGGGCGCGCGCCCCTCGCAAGATTTTCAGATTCAGACGACATCGGAGACCACTGTTCATGCCCACTGACCCAACCACGTTGGCGCCGACCCGCCAGATGATTGCCTTGATCGGCGCTGGCCCGTCCGGGCTGGCCGGCGCGCGCAACCTGCAGAAGCTGGGCATCCCGTTTCAAGGCTTCGAGACCTACGCCGATGTGGGTGGGCTCTGGAACATCCACAACCCGCGTTCGACCGTTTACGAATCGGCCCACCTGATCTCCAGCAAGCGCATGACGGAGTTCAGCGAATTCCCCATGCCCGATTCGGTGGCCGACTACCCGAGCCATCGGGAGTTGCTGGCGTATTTCCAGGCCTTTGCCGAGGCTTTCGATTTGCGGCGCCATTACCGTTTCAACACCCGGGTGATCAAGGTGGAGCCGGTTTCGGACGCACCCGATACGCTGTGGCGCTTGACCACGCAATCGGGCGATGCCCCGCCAGAAGTGGCGGAGTACAAGGGAGTGGTGGTGGCCAATGGCACCTTGGCCGAACCCAACATGCCCAAGTTTCCCGGATCCTTTGCCGGCGAGCTCTGGCACACCTCGCGCTACAAGAGCGCCACGCAGTTCACCGGCAAGCGGGTGCTGATCGTGGGCGCCGGCAATTCGGGCTGCGACATCGCGGTGGACGCGGTGCACCATGCGAAGAGCGTGGACATTTCGGTACGGCGTGGGTACTACTTCGTGCCGAAGTACGTGTTTGGCAAACCGGCCGACACGGTGGGCGGGCGCTTCAAACTGCCGCCCTGGCTCAAACAGCGCCTCGACAGCACCATCCTCAAGTGGTTCACCGGCGACCCGGTGCGGTTCGGGTTTCCTCAGCCCACCTACAAGATGTATGAGTCCCACCCGGTGGTGAACTCGCTGATCCTCTACCACATCGGACACGGCGATATGGGGGTGCGCGGTGACATCGCGCGGTTCGATGGCCACAGCGTGCATTTCAAAGATGGCTCGATCAGAAACTACGATCTCATTGTGGCGGCCACGGGCTACAAGCTGCATTACCCGTTCCTGGACCACGCGCTGCTCAACTGGCAGGGCCTGGCGCCGCAGTTGTATCTCAACATCTTCGCGCGGCGCTTCGACCGCCTGGCGGTGCTCGGCATGGTCGAAGCCAGTGGCCTGGGCTGGCAGGGGCGCTACGAGCAGGCCGAGCTGGTGGCGCGCTATCTGAGGGCACTGGATACCGCTGCGCCGCAGGCCGCCGCGCTCAAGGCCGCCAAGCTCGGCCCACCGCCCGACCTCTCCGGCGGCTACAAGTACCTGCAACTGGAGCGCATGGCCTATTACGTGCACAAGGACACCTACCGCAACGCGGTCCGCGCCGCTGCGCAGGCCTTCCAGTAATTCTCCGGAGCCCTGCCATGTTGCCTGTCGACGAGATCCGCCTGAATTTCAATCCCGCCTCGTTGGCCGCGCTCAACGCGGTGCTGGCGTTCCTGATGTTCGGCATTGCGCTGGACACGCGGCTGGAGGACTTCCGTCGCGTGCTGCGCATGCCGCTGGCTTTTGCGGTGGGTGTGGGAGCGCAGTTCGTCGCGTTGCCCGCGATCACCTTCGCCCTCACGCTGTTGTTGGGTGTCGCGCCCAGCATCGCGCTGGGCATGATCCTGGTCGCTTGCTGCCCGCCGGGCAACATCAGCAACATCCTCACCCACCGCGCGAAAGGCAACGTGGCGTTGAGCGTGTCGATGACGGCGGTGTCCAACGCGATTGCGATCGTGGCCATGCCGGTCAATTTCGCGTTCTGGGGTGGCCTGCATCCCACCGCCTCGGCGCTGCTGCGCACCATTTCTCTGGACCCGTTGGAAATGGCGCTGCACATTCTGGTCATCATCGGGTTGCCGTTTGCGCTGGGCGTTGGCTGCGCACAGCGCTTCCCCGGGTGGACGGCGCGCTTCAAGAAGCCGATGCGCATCCTGAGTTTTGTCACGCTGATCGTCTTCATCCTCGGCGCCATCGCAGGCAACTGGCGCTATTTCATGGAGTACGTGGGGCTGGTGATCGTCGCGGTGGCCCTGCACGATGCGCTGGCTTTCGGCACCGGCTGGCTCTGTGCGCGGGCCTTTGGTCTGGCCGATTACGACCGCCGTGCGCTCTCGATCGAGGTGGGCATCCGCAATGCGGGGCTGGGCCTGGTGCTGATCTTCGGTTTCTTTGGCGGCCTGGGCGGCATGGCCGTGGTGGCCGGCGTGTGGGGCTTTTGGGACATCATCGCCGGCCTGGCCTTGGCGGGTTGGTGGGGGCGGCGTGCGCCCGAGCAGGTTGCGGAGGCCCGGGCATGAACCGATCCAATGTTGCGGCGCGAACGGTGCGCGCCAACCGTGTGCTGGTGACCGGTGGCCATGGTTTCCTGGGGCGCGGTGTGGTGGCCGCCCTGAGGCAGCGTCCGGGAACCGACGCGGTGGTGGCGCTGGACGTGCGCGAGGTGCCCGCGCCGCAGCGGGTGGCGGGTGTGGTCCATCGCCAGCAGGACGTGCGCGACCCCGCGCTTGTGGAGACTTTGCGCGAGCACGCGATCGACACCGTGATCCACCTGGCATCCATCGTCACACCGGGGCGCGATTCGAGCCGGGCCTTTGAATACGATGTCGACGTCAACGGCACGCGCAACGTGTTGTTGGCCTGTCAGGCCGCTGGTGTGCGGCACATCGTCGTCTCCTCCAGTGGAGCCGCCTACGGTTACCACGCCGACAACCCGGCATGGATCACGGAAGACGATGCCTTGCGCGGCAACGCGTCGTTCGCCTACGCCCACCACAAGCGGCTGGTCGAAGAGATGCTCGCCGATTGGCGGCGCAAATACCCGTCGCTGGCGCAGACGGTCTTTCGCATTGGAACCATCCTCGGTGAGCGGGTGGACAACCAGATCACCGCGCTGTTCGAGAAACCCCGCCTGCTGGCGATCCGTGGCAGCGACAGCCCCTTTGTGTTCATCTGGGACGAAGATGTGACCGGCGCGATTCTGTGTGCCCTGGGCGGACATGCGCCGGGCTGCTACAACCTGGCCGGCGATGGCGCGCTGACGATTCACCAGATTGCCGCGCGCCTGGGCAAGCGCACGCGCGTGCTGCCGGCCGAGGTGTTGAAGGCGGCTTTGGCCGTGGGGTCGTTTCTGAAGGTCAGCCGGTACGGGCCCGAGCAGTTGGACTTCTTGCGCTACCGACCGGTCCTGCTCAACACCGCGCTCAAACAGCGCCTGGGCTATGTGCCCGACAAGACCAGCGCGCAAGCGCTGGACGCCCTGATCGCCGCGCGGGCGCAGCAGGGCAGGCCCCTGGCCAGGGCGGTGGTGGACGGGGCGTTTGCGTGATGCCGGGGGCGCTCTCGATCGGGGACCTGTTGCGGGTCCTGGTGGTGATCGTGATCTGGGGTCTGAACTTCGTGGTCATGAAGTTTGGGCTGCAATCGCTCAGCCCGATGCTGCTGGGTGCCCTGCGTTTCGTGGCGGCCTCGGTGCCGTTTCTGCTGTTCGTGCGGCGCCCGGCGCTGCCTTGGCGCTACCTGGTGGCCTATGGTCTGGCGCAGGGCGTGGGGCAGTTTGGGTTGCTGTTTCTGGGCTTGCACCTGGGCATGACCGCCGGCATGGCCTCGGTGGTCATGCAAACCCAGGCCTTTTTCACACTGGTCATGGCGGTCGCCTTTCTCAGCGAGTCGGCCCGGCGCACGCAGTGGCTCGGCCTGGCGATCGCGTTCGGCGGCCTGCTGTTGATCGCGGTTTCGCACGGGGAAGGTGCGCAGCAGATGACCTTGGCCGGGTTTGTGCTCACCCTGGGTGCGGCGTTCATGTGGGCGGTGTCCAACATGGTGGTGCGGCAAGCGGCTCGCGCTGGGTCATACGGGCCGTTTGCGTTCATTGTCTGGAGCAGCCTGGTGCCGATTCTGCCGTTTTTCGCGCTGTCGGCCTGGATCGATGGGCCACGGGAGATGTGGGCGCAACTGGTTGCCATCGATGGCCGCGCCCTGCTGTCGGTGCTCTACCTGGCGCTGTTGGCCACTTTGCTGGCCTACACCCTTTGGACGCGGTTGCTGCAAAGCCACCCGGCGGGTCGGGTGACGCCGTTTTCCCTGCTGGTGCCGGTGGTGGGTTTGCTCGCTGCCATGGCCCTGCTCGGCGAGCATCCCGCGCCCTGGCAGTGGGCGGGTACGGCGGCGGTGCTTGGCGGCATGTTGATCAACCAGCTCGGCGGGCGGCTGGTGCGGGCGCTGCGCTGAGTTTCAGCCGGCCAGGGCCGCCTTGACCGCGGCCGAGACCATGCCCATGTCGGCCTTGCCGGCCAGGCGGGACTTGACCGCACCCATGACCTTGCCCATGTCGCCAGGGCCCTTGGCGCCGAGCTCGGCCACGATGGCCTTCACCTCGGTGGCGACTTCTTCGGCCGACAGGCGCGCGGGCAGGTAGGCCTGCAGCACGGTCATTTCGGCCTGCTCTTTTTCTGCCAGGTCCATGCGATCGGCCTTGGTGAAGGCTTCAATGCTGTCTTTGCGCTGCTTGATGAGTTTGTCGACGATGGCGACCACCATGGCATCGTCAAGTTCGACGCGTTCGTCGACTTCCTTTTGTTTCATGGCAGCCGTCAGGAGGCGGATGGTGCCCAGGCGCTCGCTGTCCTTGGCGCGCATGGCGGCCTTCATGTCTTCCGTGATCTGTTCCTTGAGGCTCATGGTGTTCTCGCTGTGGTGTGCTGAAAACCTTCGATTGTCTCAAACACCGGCGTGCTGCCGAAGCGGCATGGCCACTGCCGGGGTGGCCGTGTCGCGAGCCGTTGCGGGCCGTGAGCCCGGTTTCAAACCGTTTCGAGCGCCAGCAACTCGTCGATGGTCTGGCGGCGCCGGATCAGGCGGCTGGCTTCGCCATCGACCAGGACCTCGGCGGCCAGCGGGCGGCTGTTGTAGTTGCTCGACATGGACGCGCCATAGGCGCCCGCGTCGTGGAACACCAGCAGGTCGCCCACCTGGGCTTCGGGCAGTTCGCGCGTCAGCACCACGCCGCCTTCTCCCTGGGTGAACACGTCACCCGATTCGCACAGTGGTCCGGCGACGACCGTGGTGCGCAGCGGGTGAGCCTCATCGTCGGCCGGAATCAGGCTCATGCCATGAAAGGCCCCGTACATGGCCGGTCGCATGAGGTCGGAGAAGCCGGCGTCGACCAAGGTGAAATGTTGCTTGCCCTGAAATTTGGTGGCGCGCACCTCGGCCAGCAGCACCCCCGCCTCGGCCACCAGATAGCGCCCAGGCTCCAGCTCCAGCTGCACCGGGTGTCCCAGGTGGCTGGCGATCTCGCGCCGCGCCGCGTCCCACAGGCTGAAGTAGTGCTCGGTATCGATGCGCGGTTCGTCGGCTTGGTATGGGATGGACAAGCCGCCACCGGCCGAGATCGCCCGCAGGTCGGTACCGCTGCCCTTGACCAGTTGAACCATGGCCGCGCAGACCTCTTGCAGGTGGCTGTAGTCGACGCCCGAGCCGATGTGCATGTGCAGACCGACCAGGTCGAGCTGGTGCTCCTTCACCGCGGCCAGGGCCGCCGGGAGGTCGGTGTGCCAGATGCCGTGTTTGCTGTGCTCGCCACCGGTGTTGGTCTTGTTGCTGTGGCCATGGCCGAAGCCGGGGTTGATGCGCAGCCACACCGGGTGGCCATGCGAGCGTTGACCCAGTTGGCCAAGCATGTCGATGGAGCCGGCGTTGACCGGAATCTGATGTCGCACCACGGTGTCCAGCGTCTCGTGATCGAAGAGGTCGGCGGTGAACACGATGCCCGAGGCGCCCTGGGCATTGGGGGCGGCGGTGAAGCCCGCTGCCAGGGCCCGCTTGATCTCGCCACGCGAGACGGCGTCGACGACGACGCCCTGGGCCTGCATGAGCCGCAGCAGGTGCAGGTTGGAGTTGGCCTTCTGGGCGAAGCGCACGGTGTCAAAGCGCTTGAGGTTGTCGATGCGCTGGCGGATGGTGGCGGCGTCGTAAACCCACAAAGGCGTGCCGTGCTGTGCGGCCAGGCTGCGCAAGAGGGAAGGGGAAAAGGGATTCATGGGCCGATGTTCCCAGTTTTTTGGCATATTGAACAATGATGTAATGTGAACAGTTCATTCATTTTTGATATGAAAATCACACACCGTCAGATTGAAGTGTTTCGCGCCGTGATGGTTGCCGGGCATGTGACCCGGGCCGCAGAGGCTTTGCACACCTCGCAGCCCACGGTCAGTCGGGAGTTGGCGCGGCTCGAACAGGTTGTGGGGTTCGAGTTGTTCGAACGCGTGAAAGGGCGGTTGCGCCCCACGGCGCGGGCCATGGCACTGCTGGAAGAGGTGGAAGTCTCGTATGTGGGCATGGATCGCATCGCGGCCACGGCGGCTTCGCTGCGCCATTTCTCCCAAGGCCGCATCCAGGTGGCTTGCCAGCCGGCGCTTGCCCATGCGCTGATGCCCGACGCCATTCGCCGTTTCGCGTTGATGGAACCTGACGCAGGGGTGGGCATCACGCCCCTGGAGTCGCCCGCCCTCGAGCTGGCCCTGACCGAGCAGCGGTTCGATCTGGGTCTGACCGAACGGCGCGAGGCGCCGCCCGCCACGGCGCTGCACAGCCTGCTGGAGGTGGACGAGGTGTGTGTCTTGCGGCCCGACTACCCACTCACGCAACGCAGCGTCCTGGGCCCAGAAGATTTCGAAGGTGAGGCGTTTGTGAGTCTGGCGCCCACCGACCCCTATCGGTTGCAGATCGATGCGGTTTTTGGTGCCGCAGGTGTTCAGCGCCATTTGCGCGTGGAGTCGCCCAGCGCGGTGTCGGTGTGCGCGCTGGTGCAGCAGGGGCTGGGGGTGGCGATCGTCAACCCGCTCACCGCGTTGTCGCTGAGTGGGCAGGGGCTCACGGTGCGCACGCTGAACTTCAGCATTCCCTTTCATGTTGCCATGGTGTTGCCAGCCTGGCGCTCGGAGCATCCGCTGCGCGCGGCGTTGGAAAAGGGGCTTGTGGCGGCTGCGGCGGCACTCGCAACGCAGCTCGAGCCCGGCAAGCTGGGGGGCCAGTGAGGTTGTCAGGATGGAGGTGCGCGCACTTGGCTTGGGGCGTAAAAAAACCCGCCTGGCGTCCCGGGCGGGTTTTTCAGTGCACTGGATCGATCAGTACAGCTTCTTGGGCAGCTGCATCGAGCGAACGCGCTTGTAGTGGCGCTTCACGGCGGCGGCTTTCTTGCGCTTGCGCTCGGCGGTGGGCTTTTCGTAGAACTCACGGGCGCGCAGGTCGGTCAGCAGGCCGAGCTTTTCGATGGTGCGTTTGAAGCGGCGAAGAGCCACGTCAAAGGGCTCGTTGTCTTTTACACGGATGGTCGTCATTGAAGAAGAAATTCCAATTTGTGCGGAAAGAGGATGACCGGGAAGATCGGGCCTGGCCATCGTTTCTGCAAAGTTTCCCCGCCTGTTAACTAGTATGGGCCGACGGGGATTTGCCAGCAAAGCCTTGGATTATAGCGTTCACAGACGCGATGGCAAGTCGGCGCTGGGCGGTTCATGGTTTGGGTCCGGTGACGCAAGGCCGGGAGGGGCGCGTCCGCACGGGCTTCGTCGTTCGAAAGCGACAGTTGCGTTGCCCTGCTGGCACCGGATCCTTCCAGGGACGTCATGCCGTCAGGGTGGTTGTCCTAGCGCCCGGATTCTGGGGCCATGCTGGCAGGGAAAAGCTGCTTTCGACGGTCTCGGTGAACTGGCGTTCTTCGCGCCGGATGAAGCGGTGTTGTTGCGCAAAGGCAAAGTTGGCAAGGCCTTCGGGGTCGGCCCGCAGGCGCGCGCGGTAGCTTTCGTAGGCGGCGAGGCTGTCGAAGGCGATCAGACCCCAGGCGATGCAATTGCTTCCTTCGTGGGGAAGAAAGTAGCCCACCAGATGACCGCCGCAGCGGGGAATGATGCGGCCCCAGTGCTCGGCGTAGGCGCGGAAGTTCTCGAGTTGAAAGGGGTCGATTTCATATCGGATGAAACAGGTGATGTGCATGGCGGGTCTCGGGGGGTGATGAAAAGACGCATTCTTGGGTGCGTATCGCTGGTGACATTTCGCTGGTGAACGAAGCGTTGGTGCCCGGGTCTGCGGCACACTGGCGCCATGAACACCAATCGGCTTGCCAGCACAGCCGCCCTTGTGGGCGAACCCGCGCGCGCGGCGATGCTGTTGGCGCTGATGGATGGCCGGGCACTGACCGCGGGTGAGCTGGCCGCCGCCGCGTGGGTCACGCCAGCCACCGCCAGCCGCCACCTGGCGCTCTTGCAGGAGGCCGGATTTCTCCAGATGGCCCGTCAAGGCCGCCACCGCTATCACCGGCTGGCTTCACACGAGGTGGCATCGGTGATCGAAGGGTTGATGCAACTGGGCGCGCCGTTGACGGCCGCACCGACCCTGGCGCCCAGGGTGGGGCCGCGTGACCAGGCGCTTCGCATGGCCCGCATCTGTTACGACCACCTGGCCGGGCGCCTGGGCATGGCGGTGGCCGAACACCTGGTGGACAGCGCGGCGGTGGCATTGGACGACAACGCGCATGTGCTGCCCGGCGGTGGTTTGGACCGGGCGCTGCAGCGCCTCGGTGTGGTCGGTGGTGCAGCGGCCCTGGCCGGGCGGGCGTCGCGTCCGGTCTGCCTGCCTTGTCTGGACTGGAGCGAGCGACGTTTTCACGTGGGTGGGCGGTTGGGGGCGTTGCTGTGCGCCCATTGCCTGGAGCGGGGGTGGCTGGTGCGCGGCCCGGGTTCGCGCGCGCTGCGGGTGTCCGAGCCGGGCGCCCGTGCGCTGCGAGACTGGATGGGCACGGCCCGCTGGCAGGCGGTGACCGGCGGCTGATCAGGTGGGCAGCGCGCTGGCGCAGGCAAAGGCGCTGGCCCAGGCCCATTGGAAGTTGTAGCCGCCCAACCAGCCGGTGACATCCACCACTTCACCGATGAAGTAGAGCCCGGGTTGCCTGGATTCCATGGTCTGGGAAGAGAGGTCGCGCGTGTCCACGCCACCCAGCGTGACCTCGGCTTTGCGGTAGCCCTCACTGCCATCGGGCGTGATCTCCCAATGCGTGAAGCGCTCGGCCAGTCGGGCGAGGGCCTTGTCGCTGGCGTCGGCAATCGGTTTTTGCCAGTCGGCATCTTGCTGGGTCCAGGCATCGGCCAGGCGGCTGGGCATCCAGGCCGCCAGTTCGTTGGCAATGAGCTTGCGCGAGCGGGCCTTGGCCTGGAGCAGGGCCTCCGACAGGCGCACTTCGGGCGCGAGGTTGAGGCGAATCGGTGTGCCTTCAGCCCAGTAGCTGGAGATCTGGAGCACGGCCGGACCGGAAAGGCCACGGTGGGTGAAGAGCAGGTCCTCGGAAAAGGCCATGCGGGCCTTCTTCGTACCGGTTTCGATCTGCACCGGCAATGACAGGCCGGCCAGGGCCGCGTAGGGCGCCCAGGCCTCGGGGTCGAAGGTCAACGGCACCAGCCCGGGGCGTGGCTCGACCAGGCGCAAACCAAACTGCCTGGCGAGGCGGTAGCCGAAGTCGGTGGCGCCGATTTTGGGAATGGACAGGCCGCCGGTGGCGACCACCACGCTGCGGCAGGTGACGGTGCCTCGTTCGGTGTCGAGTTCATAGGTGCCATCGACAGCCGTTCTCACCGCCTTGACGCCACAAGGCTGCCAGCGCTGCACGCCGCCGGCCTCGCACTCGGCCAACAGCATGTTGATCAGGTCTTCCGCCGAGCGGTCGCAAAAGAGCTGGCCTTTGTGTTTTTCGTGAAAGGCGAAGCCGTGGCGTTGCACCAGGTCGATGAAGTCCTGCGGCGTGTAGCGTGAGAGGGCCGATCGGCAGAAGTGGGGGTTTTCGCTGATGTAGTGTTTGTGGGGCTGGCGAGGGTCGATGTCTCGATTGGTGAAATTGGCCCGACCACCGCCCGAGATGCGCACCTTCTCGGCCACCTTCTCGCTGTGGTCGAGCAGCAGCACCTTGAGCCCTCGCTGGCCGGCCACGCCAGCGCAGAACAGGCCGGCCGCGCCGGCGCCAATGACGACCACATCGACGTTCATCAGGCTTTCCAGACGAATGGGAACTTCACCTGTTTCCAGAATCCGTTGGGCACATAGTCACCCAGCACGCCGTATTGCTCGGGCCAGCGTTTGGTGCTTTTGACGGCGGTGCCAAACAGATGGTCCAGGAAGGCGTAGTGCGCCGCGTAGTTCTTGTCGAGGGCTTCCTGGTCCTGGCTGTGGTGCCAGTGGTGGAAGTTGGGGGTGACGATGAGGTAGCGCAGCGGTCCGAGCCGCACGCTGACGTTGGCGTGGTTGAACACGGCCTGGAAACCGACCACGATGATGTAGGCGTCGATCACCTCTTTGGAGAAACCCAGGGTGAAGATCGGCGCCAGCACCAGGGTGCGCGTGATCAGGATTTCGATGATGTGCTGGCGCGAGCCGGCGAGCCAGTCCATGTGTTTGGCGCTGTGGTGCACGGCGTGCAGGCGCCACAGCATGGGCACCTCGTGGTAGGCGCGGTGCGTCCAGTATTGCACCAGGTCGGCCACCAGAATGATCAGCGGCAGCCCCACCCAGAACGGCAGCGCACCGAACCAGCCCCGGATGCCGTCGCTTGACGCCCACCCGAAGAGCTTGTGGACCAGCAGGTTGGTGGCCAGCAACATGAAGCCGATGATCATGTGGTTGACGATGAAGTGATGCATGTCGGTTTGCCATTCGGGGCGAAACACGGGCTGGTCTTTGCGCAAGGCAAACAGCTTCTCGATGAAGATGAAGATCAGCGCGGAGCCCAGCAGGTCGAGGATGAACCAGTCCAGTCCGATGTAGGGCGTGCCGTCGGCAAAATCGTTGACGGGCACCTTGTGGCCACCCAGAAGCGCGGTGAGCGCCACAAAGAGAAAGGCACCTGCGGACAACCAGCGCGAGCGGTTGAAGAGGATGTTGACCAGGCTCAGTCCACCGGCAACGATCATGGCCACGAACATGACCTGGCGGATGACCTCGACGTCGTAGTTCTTTCGCAGCTCAGGGGTGGTCAGGTATTGCGGGAAATGAAAGGCGAGTACGCCCAGGAAACAAAGCATGCCCAGGACGAGCGCAATCACGCCGGTGACCATGCCTTTGCCGGGCTGCAAGGCACCATGGCTTTCGGTGAGTTCGTTGAGTTTGTCGAGCAAGGGAGTCCTCCGCTGGCGACCTGGCGCCGCCTCTTTTGTTGGATTGCGCGGAGTGTAGCGGGGTGGGTGACGAAAAGGGGCGGGTGTGCAATGGAATCGGCTGTGGCGGCGGGTGTTTCTGGGCGGGGTGATGCGCCGAGGTGACATTGCTGGCGTCCCTCGCGTTGGAAACGCTGACAAAATGGTGCAATTCGTCGTGCGCAACAGTCGGTTCTTAATTGCTTGGTCTTAGCTGGGCCAAGGCCTTTCTCAGGGCATTTGTCTGTTCAGGCGCCTCAACTTCAACATTTCATCGCAGTGCCGGCTCGCCTGTTCGATCGGCTGAAGGTGCTCATGCAATCGCTTCTTTCTTGTCTCTTCTGGCGTGGACGCTTTCGCGCTGTCGCCCTGGCTCTTCTTCTGCCATTGGCCCTGTTGGTTGCATGCGGGGGTGGCGAGGGCGGCGAAGCCGCCACGCAGCGGTGGGCCAGCGAACCGGCCGTCGCTGTCTCCGATGCCCCGACGCCTTCCCATGCACAAACCGTGGCGCTGTGGCAGGAGGGCGCTCGCCTGAACGCGGATGAGCTGGCTTTGTTCGCGGCGGAGGCGGCGCAGGGCGGTGGGGGCAGGGTCTCGGATGGGTTGGCGAACAAGGCCGCTGCGCCGACCGTGCCGGTGTACCGCTTCTTCAATACCCGCACCAGCGCGCACTTTTTCACCACCAGCGACGCCGAGCGAGCGCATGTTCGCGCCAATCTGCCCTTCATGTCCGACGAAGGCCCCGCCTTCTTTGCCAACAGCGCCGCGTCCACCGGGTTGACGCCGGTGCACCGCTTCTACAACGCGGCCACGGGCGTGCATTTCTACACCATCAGTGAGAGCGAGCGCGCCCATGTGAGCGCCACGCTGCCGCAGTTCGGCTACGAGGGCGTGGCCTACTATGCCAGCACGGTGGCGGCGGCCGGGTACAGGCCGCTTTACCGCTTCTTCTACCCCGACAAGGGTTTTCACTTCTACACCGTCAGCGCCACGGAGAAAGACCAGATCATCGCCTCGCTGCCCCAGTACAGCTACGAGGGGGTGGGGTATTACGTGCCCGATCCGTCGGCACCATCGTCGGCTGTGGTGACCTCGGTCACCAAAGGGGCGATCACCTGGCGGTTTGCCAACCCGGTGCGATCCGGCTGGTTTGTCGATGGGTCGCCCTGGGTGGTCAGCGATGGTGCGGGCGTCGTGATCACAAGCATCACACCCACACCGGGTGGGGGGCGCAACGGTTCAATGGCCAACCCGGTGCCGGGCCGCAATCCAAAGCAGTGCTTTGACAACCGCCATCGGTTCTCTGGAAATTTCGATGCGGCCCAGTGCATCACCTTGCCGTACGCAGCCCAGGCCAACACAAGCGTCGTGTCCTCGCAGAGCTTTGATGGCGTATTGGAGGGGGATGCCTCTTCCGTCAATGAGATTCAGGTGCTGACCGTGTTGGGCAGCGAGCCGCCATCGGATGCGTTCCGGCCTCCTTACGTGGGGACCGACAAGCGGATATGGCGCGAGTCTGCGTTGGATTACACCAAGCTGGCCAGCTTGCCGGTGCCATCGGGGCAGGTGGCGCCCAATCTCGGTGAGTCGGTGGCCGCTTTTTCGAGTCCGTGGATCGAGATCGATGTGGGTTGGACGGGCCGGTACTGGCACCCGCGCGTGAACCAGCCCAGGAACTACGGCCGGGAACTCGCCGCCACCTCTGCCACGGCGGCGCTGGCCCTGCAGCTCGATTTCCCCCGGGCGCAAAAGCGGGACTTGCTGGTGAGGTACTTGCAATACGGTCTGGACATCTACGGTGCAGCGGCAATGGGATCGACCTGGGCGCCGGACGGCGGGCACAACCAGGGCCGCAAGCTGCCCATGATCATGGCCGGCGTGTTGCTGAATGACACCGAGATACTTGCCAAGGCGGACTATGGCCAAGCCCAGGTGTTTCAAGAAGACCGCCAGACCTTCTACATCACGGCCGATGACGTGGCGAGAACCCAGTCAGCCAACTGGAATCCGGACAGCCGCAACGCCAATCCCCGGCGCTACACGGCCGCCATGATCGGTCAGGCCGAGTGGGGCATCCGACACAGCGACGAACCCTATCGCGATGACGGCGGCTGGACGGCGCTGTACCGCCAAGTGGGTTTCGCCAAGATGATCGGGCACTATGTGGTGGCCAAACTGATGGGCATCGAGTCGCAATGGAACCACCCGGCGTTTTTCGACTACGCGCACAAGTATTTTCTGCTGGAGTACCCCTGTGGCGTGCGCCCAGCATCGCTGCCCGAGGGTATGCAGTTTCCGCCCTACTACGAGGGTGGGGTAGGTTGCGGCCAAAACGGGATTGACGGTCTTGCCGCCGCCATGTTCAAGGCCTATGTCCAGCCCTCGCTCTGAGCCAAACCGCTGCCGTGCCGCTCCTGTGGCGCGGTGAGGGCTTGGGGCGCCCGGGCTCAGGCGGCTTGCGAAATGGCCTCGGTGCGACCCATGGCGGCGAGGCCGCGCACGACATCGCCGATCACGATCACGGCGGGACTGCCGAGTTGTTCGCGGGCAATGGTCTGGCTGAGGTTGCCCAGCGTGCTCACGGCGTGGCGTTGGTGAGGCAGTGTGGCGTGTTGAATGATGGCCAGCGGTGTGCTGGCGGGCAGACCGGTGAGCAGGTCTCGCTGTATCTGCGTGGCGCTGGATACGCCCATGTAGATCACCAGCGTGAGCTTGGCTTTGTGCGCTGTTTTGCTGAGTGCTTCCCAATCGGTGCCCTGATCGCCCGGTTTGGCGTGGCCCGTGACCAGCACCACACCGTGGGCGTGTTCGCGGTGGGTGAGCGGCACACCCAGGGTCGTCAGGCCGCCCAGGCCGGCGGTGATGCCGTTGACCACTTGTACGGTGATGCCCTGCTCCTGCAGGTGTTCGACTTCTTCACCGCCCCGGCCAAAGATGAATGGGTCGCCGCCTTTCAGGCGCACCACCACCTCCCCTTCCCGTGCGGCCATGACCATGAGTTTCTCGATGAAGGCCTGAGGCGTGCTCTTGCAGCCCCCGCGCTTGCCCACGGGCACGATGCGCGCCTTGGGGGATGCGTGGGCCAGGATGGCTTCGTTCACCAAATCGTCCACCAGCAGCACGGTGGCCGCGCCGATGGCCCGCACCGCCTTGAGCGTGAGCAACTCGGGATCACCCGGGCCGGCACCAACGAGGGTGACGGTACCGGGCAGAAAGGCCTGGGGTGGTTCAGTGGGCATGGCTTGGGGTCTCATGATGCTGCACCTCCCGCAAGATGCGTTCCACCTGCAACGAGATGGGTAGGGGCACAGGGTTCTCCCCATTCAGCACACTCTGTATGTAGCGGGCAGTGGCCTCGGCGCTGGTGTCTTTGGGGAGTTCGGGCAGGCTGGTGAGCGGGCCTTCCTGTGCGGCCAGCAAGAGGCGGCGTTGGCCGTCGCGGAAGGCTTCGATGCGCGGCGCGCGCCGGGCGTCTGCCACCGGCTCGCCTTCGGTGCCGCGCAGCAGCACAGCGTGGGCGCCGGTGAGGGCGAAGGTCGCGGCCATGGAATCGGCGTACTCGGGGTGGGTGTAGCTGCCCACGATGAGGGCGTGCCCCGCGCAGGGGCTCATGAGCTTGACCAGGCTGTGACCCGGGTTGCGAAGGCCCACGGCGCGGCGCACGTCGAGCAGGCGTTTGAGGCCGGGGCAGAGCTCTTCGGTGGGCACGAAAGCCACCTGGCCTGCGGGCAAAGGCACCGCGCTGGCGACCGGTCCAATACCCAGCGCGGCGAATACGGCCTGCGAGCTGACGCGCCGGTCTTCGGTGGGGGTGCCGTGCACCAGCACCGGCGCACCCTGGCGGGCCAACAGGAGGGCGAGCAGGGGGGTGAGCACGGGCAGTTTTCGTGCACCGTTGTAGCTGGGCAGCACCACGGTGGTGCGCTGGTTGTCGGGCAACTTGGCCAGCCGCTGGTCGGTGGCGTCGAGAAAGCCCGCCATCTCCTGATCGGTTTCGCCCTTGATGCGCATGGCGATGCAGAACGCGCCCATCTCCAGGTCGCTCACTGTGCCATCGAGCACCTGGCCCATGAGGTCGGCCGCCTGCGCCCGGGTGAGTGCGCGAGCGCCGTCTTTGCCGCGCCCGATCTCCTTGATGTAATGGCTGATTCCCATGGGCTTTGATTGTCGGGGAAGTTTGATTACCTGGCGTTATATGCAAATGGCTCAGGTGGTCGCCATCGGGGCGCTGTCGGTCACCAGACGGCGCAGCTCGGGAATGCACGAGCCGCAATTGGTGCCGCACTGCAGCGCGCTTTGCAGGGCCGTCAGGCGCTGATCGGGGCTGCCTTCGCAGTGGGCGAGGCGGTCCCGAATGGCTTCTTCGCTGACGTTGAAACAGGTGCAGACCTGTTTGCCTTTGGCTCTGACGGCCACGGGTGCCTTGGCGCCGGGCATGAGCAGCAGGCGGCCGTAGGCGTCGGCGGGGAGCTCGTCTTGCAGCAAGGCCTTGATCCAGACCTCGGCCGTGGTGTCGCCAGCGAGCAGAAAGCCGTCCACCTGCCGGTGCGCGCTGCCCTGCTGGCTCAGGCGAACGGCGCGGTGTTGATGGGTCTTGCGGTCGCTGTAGCGCAGTGTGTCGGGTGTGTGCAGGCCGAGGTGCGCTTCGATCTGCGCGAGGACCTCGTTGCCCGGGGCTTCGTGGGCGGCGGCCCGAAACAGCAGGCCGGTGCGTTCGCGACCGAAGGGCACGCAGGTGGCAAAGGGAAAGCGGCGCATCAGCCGCTGGAGGCTGACCCGCGAAGAGAGCGCTGTGGCGGGCGGGAGCCAGGCCACCGCGAGCAGGCGCCACGGCAGCTCGGCTTTGAGCACCTTGATGGCGGTGTGCTTGAGTTCGGGTTGCCTGGAGACCGGACAAGCGGTCGCGGTGGTGAGGGCGTTGATGCCCGCCAAAGCTTCACCGGTGCTGCTGCAGCCGCTGAGGTACTCCTCGCCCCAGTGCATGGCCATGAAGGCCTGGTTCCGGGCCACGGTGTCGGCCGCTTCGACCGGCACCAGGATGGAGCCCCGCCGGCTGGTGAGGTGCACCAGATCGCCGTCGCGCCAGCCCTGCTGCGCCATGTCGGCCGGGTTGAGTTGCACCGTGGGTTCGGCCACATGGCCGAAGAGGCGGCCCAGGGTGCCGGTGCGGGTCATACCGTGCCATTGGTCGCGCAGGCGCCCGGTGGTCAGGGAGAACGGGTAGCGGCTGTCGCGCACCTCGGCCAACGGCATGAAGGGTTGAGCGCTGAAGCGGGCGCGGCCATCGGGTGTGGGGAACTGGCCGTCTTCGTAGAGGCGGGCCTTGCCTTGTGTGGCGCCGCTGGGATAAGGCCATTGCTGTGGGCCCTGCCGATCCAGTGTCGCGTAGTTCAGGCCGGTGATGTCGAGGTCGCGACCGCGGGTGGACTCGCGGTGTTCTTCCCAGATGGCCTGGGGGGTTTCGTAGGGAAAGAGGGTGGGGGCCTTGCCCTGCCTGCCCACACCGAGCGCTTCCAGCCGATGGGCGAGGTCCACCACGATGCGCCAGTCGTGGCGGGCAGCGCCTGGGGCGGGCACGGCTGCGCGCACGCGTGAGATGCGCCGCTCGCTGTTGGTCACCGTGCCTTCCTTCTCGCCCCAGGTGGTCGCAGGCAGCAGCAGGTCGGCGTGGTCGCAGGTGGCGGCGGTGGCATAGGCTTCCTGGACCACGACGAACTCGGCCCGTGCGAGCGCGCGGCGCACGGTGGCCTGGTCGGGCATGGATTGGGCGGGGTTGGTGCAGGCGATCCAAAGCGCTTTGATCTCGCCGTCGGCGGCGGCCTGGAACATTTCGATGGCCGATTTGCCAGGGCGCGAAGGCACGTCGGGCAGTCCCCACAGGGCGGCAACCTCGGCGCGGTGTTCAGCGTTGGCCAGATCCCGGTGGGCGCTGAGCAGGTTGGACAGCCCACCCACCTCGCGCCCGCCCATGGCGTTGGGCTGGCCTGTCAGGCTGAACGGGCCAGCGCCAGGCTTGCCGATCTGGCCGGTGGCCAGGTGCAGGTTGATCAGGCTGGCGTTCTTGGCCGTGCCGCTGCTGCTCTGGTTGAGTCCCTGGCAGTAGAGGCTGAGGGTGGCCGGCGAGGTGGCGAACCAGCGGGCCGCGGTGAGCAGATCCTCGGGAGACAGTCCGCAGGCGGCGGCCACGCGCTCGGGGGTGCACTGCTGCACCTCGGCCATGAGCGCTTCGAAGCCCTGGGTGTGGGCGGCGATGTAGGCGCTGTCGAGCCAGCCTTGCTCGCACATGATGTGCAGCAGGCCGTGGAACAGCATGATGTCGCTGCCCGGGAGCAGCGGCAGGTACAGGTCGGCGATGCCCGCGGTGTCGGTGCGGCGGGGGTCGGCCACGATGATCTTCATCGCGGGGTTGTTCTTCCTGGCGTCTTCGATCCGGCGAAACAGGATGGGGTGGGCAAATGCGGTGTTGCTGCCGACGATGAACAGGCACTGCGCGTGGTCGAGGTCGTCGTAGCAGGCGGGTGGCGCGTCGGCACCCAGGGTCGCTTTGTAGCCCGCGACGGCGCTGCTCATGCACAGACGCGAGTTGGTGTCGATGTTGTTGGTGCCGAGCAGGCCTTTGGCCAGTTTGTTGAAGACGTAGTAGTCCTCGGTCAGCAACTGCCCGCTGATGTAGAAGCCCACGGCGTCGGGGCCGTGGGCCTGCACGGTATCGGCCAGACGCTGGGCCGCCAGCGTGAGCGCAGCGTCCCAGGCAATGGCCTGAGGGGCTGCACCGCGTTCGAGGCGCTGCATGGGTTGGAGCAGGCGGGTTTGTTATGTGACCTCGGGCGTGGCGGTCTGGTGCAACGTGGCGCCTTTGGAGCACAGTCGACCCCAGTTGGCCGGGTGGTCCGGGTCGCCCTTGACCCCGACGATTTGCGCCCCCTCGGTTTCGATGAGGACACCGCAGCCCACGCCGCAGTAGGGGCAGGTGGAGCGGGTGAGCTGGTTCATGGTGCGGGCGCAATGGGGGTGACGCGCCGCGCCGGGCCTGCGACCGGGCGGCTCTCCTCAATGGCGTGGTGGCTCAGCTCATCGGCATCGAGGTAGACGTTGCCGGCCTCGACCTGAATGGCAAAACGGGGTGTGCAACCCTCATCGGGGGCCGACGCCTGGCCATCACACAGGCCGATCGTCCAGTTGTGCAGCGGGCAGGCGACGCTGGTGCCAAACACAATGCCTTGCGACAGCGGGCCACCTTTGTGGGGGCACCGGTCGAGCAGGGCGAACACATCGTCCTTGTCGTTGCGAAAAACGGCGACGTCGAGTCCGCGTGTGCGGGCCACGCGGCGCGAGCCGAGCACGGGGATGTCTTCCACGCGGCAAATCAGGGTCCAGTTGGGCATGTCGACTCCAGAGGGGTTCAGGTAATGGCGGCGTACAGACCGGTGACCTGGTCCATGACGCTGAGCAGGTTTTCGCTGGTCACGAAGACATCGGCGAGCAGCTTGGGGGTGGCGCGCGCCTTCGAGGCGTTCGATGGCGTGGTTGAAGAACACCCATTGGCCCTCGGCCAGTGCGAGCTCTTGCTGGATGCGAGCGCTGGCCTGCGGGGCGTTGCGCAACAGGCCCATGGCGGTGACGAACTCACCGCGGGCCTTGGTGATTTCGGCGCTGGCCAGATCGGCGTCCACCGGCAGGGTGGCGGCGAAGTAGAACTTGGCCATGCGCTGGGTCAGCATGCGCTGGCGACCGGCCAGGTTCACGAGCTTGCCTTCGGTGCGGCCGGACAGCGCTTCGTATTGCTGCGTGCCCTGGTGGGCCAGCGCCAGCATCCTGGCGTCGGCTTGCATCAATGCCCTGGCCAGGGTGCGTTCGGGGGCGCGCCCACCAGCAGCAGCTTGTACTCGCGCCAGCTGGCGTCCAGCCCCTGGTAGGCCTCGCGGACTTCGGGCGTGGGTGCGAACGCCGTGAGCTCTGCGAGTTGGCGGTCGAACAGGGCCATGGAGCGGTCGAGCACGGTTTTGGCGTTGGCGGTGTGGGTGCCCTGAAGCAGGGCGAACCAGGCTTTGCTCATGCGTTGCGAGAGCATGCGCTGGCGCCCGGCCTTGTTGATGGCGTCGTTCAGGTTGATGACTTGCGCTTGGGCGCCAAGCGCCGTCGCACCGGCAAGCAACAGGAGGTGGCGTCGTTGCATGGCGGGCTTCACGCAGGGACGAGGGGGATGAACTGGCGCGTGTCCACGGCTGCGTCCTCGAAGTTGAACCATGGATCGGGCTCACCGTCGAGGGCGAACTGCAACTGGGCCCACAACGCCTTGCGGCCTTCGGCGTCTTCCAGGATGCGCTTTTTCACATAGTCCAGGCCCACGCGGTTGACGTAGTGCACCGTGCGTTCCAGGTACCAGCCTTCCTGGCGGTACAGCTCGCAGAAGGCGCCGGTGTATTCCATGACCTCTTCCGCGGTCTTCACCTTGACCAGGAAATGGGCCACTTCGGTCTTGATGCCGCCGTTGCCGGCGATGTACATCTCCCAGCCCGAGTCCACACCGATGACGCCCACGTCCTTGATGCCCGCCTCGGCACAATTGCGCGGGCAGCCCGAGACCGCGAACTTCACCTTGTGGGGCGCGTACATGCGCCACATGGCCCGCTCCAGATCCTTGCCCATCTGGGTGGAGTCTTGCGTGCCCATGCGGCACCACTCGCTGCCCACGCAGGTTTTCACCGTGCGCAGGGCTTTGGCGTAGGCGTGGCCTGATGGCATGCCGATGTCTTTCCAGACATTGACCAGGTCTTCCTTCTTCACACCCAGCAGGTCAATGCGTTGCCCACCGGTGACCTTGACGGTGGGGATCTTGTACTTGTCGACCACGTCGGCGATGCGGCGCAGCTCGTCGGCGGTGGTCTCGCCGCCCCACATGCGCGGGATCACGGAGTAGGTGCCGTCTTTCTGGATATTGGCGTGGGACCGCTCATTGATGAAGCGGCTTTGTGGATCGTCCTTGGCCTGCTTGGGCCAGGTGCTGATCAGGTAGTAGTTGACGGCGGGGCGGCAGGTGGCGCAACCATTGGGCGTCTTCCAGCCCAGTTTGGCAAAGGTGTCGGCGATGGTCAGCAGCTTGTCCTGGCGGATCGCGTCGCGCACATCCTGGTGACTGTGTTCGGTGCAGGCGCAAAGCGCCTTCTTCTTCGGTGTGGCCGAGTAGTCGCCACCGGCGGTGAACATCAGAATCTGTTCGACCAGGCCGGTGCAGGAGCCGCAACTGGCGCTGGCCTTGGTGTGCTTCTTGACCTCGTCCAGCGTGAACAGGCCCTTTTCCTTGATGGCCTTGCAGATGGTGCCCTTGGTCACGCCGTTGCAGCCGCAGACCTCATCGCTGTCGGCCATGGACGCGGCCTTGCTCACGCCTTGGTGGCCGGCGTCGCCCAGGTGCGATTCGCCGAACATCAGCTTGTCGCGGATGTCGCCCACCTTGCGGCCCTCGCGCAGCAGCTTGAAATACCAGGAGCCGTCGACGGTGTCGCCATACAGGCAGGCGCCGATCAGCTGGTCGTCCTTGATCACCAGCTTCTTGTAGACCCCGGCGGAGGGGTCGCTCATCACGATCTCTTCGGTGCTGTCGTCGCCCATGAAGTTGCCGGCCGAGAACAGGTCGATGCCGGTGACCTTCAGCTTGGTCGAGGTGAGCGAGCCGGTGTAGCGGCCGATGCCGAACTCGGCCAGGTGGGTGGCCAGGACCTTGCCCTGCTCGAAGAGCGGGGCCACCAGACCGTAGGCGATGCCGCGGTGGGCGGCGCACTCGCCCACGGCATAGATGCGCGGATCGGTGGTGGTCTGCATGGTGTCGTTGACCACAATGCCCTTGTTCACGTGCAGGCGCATGCGCTCGGCCAGCGCGGTGTTGGGGCGGATGCCCACGGCCATCACCACCAGATCGGCGGGCACCTCGCTGCCGTCCTTGAAGCGCACCGCTTTGACGCGACCGCCTTTGCCGTCGTCCTGGTCGCCCACCAGTTCCTGTGTCTGGGCGCCCATGAGGAACTGCATACCGCGCGCCTCAAGCGATTGCTGCAGCAGCCGCCCGGAAACGTCGTCGAGCTGGCGCTCCATCAGCCAGGGGCCCACGTGCACCACGCTCACGCCCATGCCGCGCTTCATCAGCCCGTTGGCCGCTTCCAGCCCCAGCAGGCCGCCGCCAATGACCACGGCGTTTCGGTGGGTCTTGGCTGCCTCGATCATGGCCTCGGTGTCCGCAATATCGCGGTAGGCCAACACGCCGTTCAGCTCTTTGCCCGGAATCGGCAGCATGAACGGGTTGGACCCCGTGGCCATGATCAGGCGGTCGTACGGCGCCTCCATGGTCTCACCGGCGGCGTTGCGGGCGTACACCACGCGGGCGGTGCGGTTGACCTCGGTGACGGTCCAGCCGGCGTGCAGCGTGATGCCGTTGTCGGTGTACCAGTTCCAGTCGTTGAGGACGATCTCTTCGAGCGTCTGCTCACCGGCCAGCACCGGCGAGAGCAGGATGCGGTTGTAGTTCGGGTGCGGCTCGGCACCGAAGACGGTGATGTTGTAGAGGTCGGGGGCGATCTTGAGCAACTCTTCCAGCGTGCGCACGCCGGCCATGCCGTTGCCGATCATGATCAGGTTCATCTTTTTCATGGTGGGTTCCTGCGAGGAAAGGGGTGGACGCGGGCCGCTCAGTGCTGGCTGCCGCAGTCTTCAAGAAAGCCGATGAGTTCTTCGCGCAGCTCGTAGTAGCGCGGGTGTTGCAGCAGCGCTTCGCGCGTGCGGGGACGGGGCAGGGGCACATCCATGACCTTGCCGATCCTGGCGCGCGGGCCGTTGGTCATCATCACCACGCGATCGGCCAGCAAAATGGCTTCGTCCACGTCGTGTGTGACCATCATGGCCGTGACCCGACTGCGCGACCAGACCTCCATCAAGACCTCTTGCAGGTCCCAGCGTGTGAGCGAGTCCAGCATGCCGAAGGGTTCGTCGAGCAACAGCATCTTGGGGTTGAGCGCGAAGGCCCGCGCAATGCCCACGCGCTGTTTCATGCCGTTGGAGAGTTCCGACGCCTTTTTCTGCATCGACGAACCCAGGCCCACGCGGTTGAGGTAGTAGCCCACCGTGTCGCGTCGTTCGGCCTCGCTGGCGTGGGGAAAGACGCGCGCCACACCCAGCATCACGTTGTCGAACGCGCTGAGCCAAGGCACCAGGCTGGGGGCCTGGAAGACCAGGCCACGATCCGGGCCAGCATCGGCCACCTCGCGTCCGTCGAGCACGATCACCCCTTCGGTGACGTCGGTCAGTCCGGCCATCATCGACAACACGGTCGACTTGCCGCAGCCCGAGTGCCCGATGACGGAAATGAATTCGCCTTTGCGGACCTTCAGATCAAAGCCGTCGACAACGGTCTGCGGGCCTTTGGGCGTGGGATAGACCTTGATGATTTTGGAGAAATCCACAAACCGGTCGTCACCACTGGTCGGGGCGAGCGGGGTGTCGATCTCGATGGCGTCGGGCAAGGCAAGGGAGGCCTCGATGCGTTCGGTCAGTGCCGAGTGGCGCAGTGCCAACCGGCTGGCCAGCGTCGGGCTGGCGGTTTTCTCGGTGGCGCCGCGCGGCGTCAGAATGGGCAACTGGATCACGTTGTTGCCTTGCGTGGCGGCCTGTTTGTGCGACAGCCCGATCAGGTATTGGGTGATCTCGCCGCGCAGTTGCTGAAAGCGCACGTCGTGGTTCATCGCGCGGCGGTCCCGGGGGCGGGGAATGTCGACCACAAAGGAAGGGCCCAACGTGGCGCCCGGGCCGATGTCGAGCGGGATGATGCGGTCGGCCACCATCAGGGCTTCGTCCACGTCGTTGGTGATCAGCACCACCGTTTTGCGGTCTTCGCTCCAGATGCGCACGATCTCGTCTTGCAGGTTGGCGCGGGTCAGCGCGTCCAGCGCAGACAGCGGCTCGTCGAGCAGCAGCACATCGGGGTTCGTGGCCAGGGCGCGGGCCACCGAGACGCGCTGGCGCATGCCGCCCGAGAGCTGCGCGGGCTTCTTGTCGATGGCCGGCGACAGGCCCACCATGGACACATAGCGCTTCACACGCTCGGCGCGCTCGGCAGCCGATTCGCTGGCAAACACACGGTCCACTGCCAACGCCACGTTGTCGCGCACGCTCAGCCAGGGCATGAGCGAGTAGCTCTGAAAGACGATGCCCCGGTCCGGGCCCGGACCGCTGATGGGCGCGCCGTTCTTCAGCACCTCACCGCTGTCGGCCTCGACCAGGCCGGCCAGCAGGTTGATCAGCGTGGTTTTGCCGCTGCCCGAAAAGCCCACTATCGCCACAAACTCGCCGGGCTCGACGCGCAGGCTGAGGTTTTTGAGGATCTCGGTGCGGTGGGCACCGTTGCCGTAGCTCTTGCAGACGTTTTTCAGCTCCAGAGCGGCGGTGGCTGGCACCGCTTTGAGCGCGGGGGGTGTGGTGGTGTCGATCACGGGTTTCAGTGCGAGGTTCATGGCAGGCTCCGGTGCGTGGGTGCAAATGCCTTCAGCGGGGCACAACCAGGTTTTGCAAGGCCTGCATCAGGCGATCGAGGGCGTATCCGATGAGGCCGATGGTGAACACAGCCACCATGATTCGGGCCAGCGAGTCGGAGCTGCCGTTCTGGAATTCGTCCCAGACGAATTTGCCCAAGCCAGGGTTCTGGGCCAGCATCTCGGCGGCGATCAGCACCATCCAGCCCACACCCAGCGACAGGCGCATCCCGGTGAAGATGTAGGGCAGGGCGGAGGGCAGGATGATCTTGCGAACGCGGGTGCCCAGCGGCAGCTGCAACACCTTGCCCACGTTGACCAGGTCTTTGTCGACCGAGGTCACACCGATGGCGGTGTTGATCAACGTCGTCCACAAGGAGCACAGCGTGACAGTGATGGCCGAGATCAGAAACGACTTTTCGAACATGGGCTCGCCCGTGGTCACATAGACCGCACTCACGATCAGCGTGACGATGGGCAGCCACGCCAGTGGCGAGACGGGTCTGAACAGCTGGACCATCGGGTTGATGGCCGCTTGCACGATCTTGGATGTGCCGGCCAGGATGCCCAGTGGCACGGCCACCACGGTGGCCAGCAAAAAGCCCACGAACACCGTGTACAGGCTGGTCAGGATCTGGTCGAGGTAGGTGCGTTTGCCGGTCCACTGAAAAGCGCGCGGCTCGTACGTGGGGTCTTCGGCCATGCGCTCTTTGTTGCGCTGATTCTGGCGCTCATAAAACGCCGCTTCGCGCTCACGCTCGGAGAAGTGTTCTTCCACCAGGTTCACCGCCTGCTCGGCCACCTGCTTGGGACCCGGCACGGCACCCAGACTGGTCTGGATGCGCGAGGCGGTCACCGACCACAGCGCCAGGAAGATCACGAATGCCACCACCGGCACACCGATGGTCATGACGAGGGCGCGGCCCACCTCACGCGGATCGCGCAGCGCGCTGGCCGCGCCGCCGAAGAGTTTGTTGGCAAGTTCCATGGTGGTCACACCTTGTCTGCGGCTTTCAGGCCGATCTTGAATTTGGCGAGGTAGTCGTTGGGCTTGCGGCCGTCGTAGTCAACCCCATCGATGAAACCGGTCTGAACGCCCTTGAAGCCATCGGTCTTGGGCAGGTCGGTGGCCTTGATCTTTCCTTCGGTAACCAGGGCGTTGGCAGCCTCCATGTAGACCGCGGGTTGATAGACCTTCTTGGCCACGTCGATGTACCAGCTGTCGGGCTTGGACTCGGTGATCTGGCCCCAGCGGCGCATCTGGGTGAGGTACCAGATGGCGTCGCTGTAGAAGGGGTAGGTGGCGAAGTTGCGGAAGAAGACGTTGAAGTCGGGCGCGGGGCGCTTGTCGCCCTTTTCGTATTCGAAGGTGCCGGTCATGCTGTTGGCGATGACGGCCGCGTCGGCACCCACATACTGCGATTTGGAGAGCATCTTCACCGCCTCAACGCGGTTTGCCATGGAGGCATCCAGCCACTGGCCTGCGCGGATTAGCGCCTTGACCACGGCCACATGGGTGTTGGGGTTGGCCTTGGCCCAGGCACCGGTCACGCCGAAGACCTTCTCCGGGTTGTTTTTCCAGATCTCGTTGTCGGTGATCACCGGCACGCCGATGCCCTTGAACACCGCTTGCTGGTTCCAGGGTTCGCCCACGCAGTAGCCGTGGATGGTGCCGGCCTCCATGGTGTTGGGCATCTGGGGTGGCGGGGTGACCGACAGCAAGACGTCGGCCTTGGTGGTGCCCGAGGTGTCGCTGGCGCTGTAGTAGCCGGGGTTGAGGCCACCGGCGGCGAGCCAGTAGCGCAGCTCGTAGTTGTGGGTGGACACGGGGAACACCATGCCCATCTTGAACGGCTTGCCTTCCTTCTTCCAGGCATCGACCACCTTCTTCAGTGCGTCGGCCTTGATCGGGTGCTGGACCTTGCCGTCTTTCATGGGCAGGTGGGGTTTCATTTCAGCCCAGACGGCGTTGGAGACGGTGATGCCGTTGCCATTGAGGTCCATGCTGAAGGCGGTCACGATGTCGGCCTTGGTGCCGAAGCCGATGGTGGCGCCCAGGGGTTGGCCCGCGAGCATGTGGGCGCCATCGAGCTGGCCGTCGATCACCCGGTCGAGCAAGACCTTCCAGTTGGCCTGGGCCTCCAGCTGAACGTTCAGCCCCTCGTCTTCGAAGAAGCCCTTCTCATAGGCCACAACCAGCGGCGCGCAGTCGGTGAGTTTGATGAAGCCGAACTTCAGGGATTCCTTTTCGGGTCGTGCCTTGGCTGCCATGGCGGGCAGGCCCAGGGTGGTGGCGCCTGCCAGGGCGATGGCCTGGGTGGCAAAGCGGCGGCGGCTCAAGGGGCGGCTGGGTGCGGTCATGAAAACTCCTGCTGAAGAAAGAAAACCGAAGGCCCAAACAAAAACGGCGCCCATCTCCTGAAGGCTTGTGAGCCCGCAGGGGATGGACGCCGTTGTCCGTGTCTGGGAAGACTTGAGGGTTTGTGCCGCCATTGGCCCAAGCCCTTTGCCTGCAATCAAGCAGGCTTCGTGCCAGCTTGGGCTTCTATCGTGTGAAGTTGGCGGAGATCATTGATCCATAAAGGTATTTTCTTGCCTCTCGTCGAGATTGCACGGTCTGCGACCGGCCATGGCACGCGCCGAATTCCCGGTTAGGGGGCACCAAGGCTGTGCGGCAGGTGCGTTTGGCACGCTCTTTGTGCGGTGCCGCACGGCGGGCGGGCTGGTCTCAACGCTGCGTTTGCGGGAGCACTTCGGCCATCGAGAGCAAGGCTTGCGAAACGTCGATCAGGCGTTTGCCCTGGTTCATCGCCATCTGTCGCATGGTCTTGTGGGCTTCTTCCTCGCTGACATGTCGGTGGGCCATGAGCAGGCCCTTGGCGCGCTCGATGGTTTTGCGCTCGTTGAGGCTGGCGCGCACGGTGTCCAGCTCTTGCCCCATGCTTTGCAGCCGGCGGGATTGGTCCTGAACCAGTTCCAGGATGGACCGATCCAGTTGCAGGCCGAATCCCGCCGCATTGGGCGCCAGCGCTGCGCTGTGGGCATCGGTCGAGGGCTCGCTCTTTTCGAAGAATGAAAGATCGTCAGGCGCGTCCTGCGCCGGGCCCTGTTCCTGTTCGTTCAGGGACTCGAAGGCGATCAGTTCGGCTGAGACCGCCTCGAGGCGCGACTCACACAACGCCAGCAGTTCCAGCGCCAGTCGGTCTTCAATCACTTTCATCGCATCGATCATCGAGGTCTTGGCATCGAACCAAGACTGGCTGAGCTGTCGGTCCAGGGGCGCGCCATCGGGCGCGGTGCACAGGACGCGGCGCATGCGCTCCATGGCCGCCATGTGTTCGGGTCGTTGGGCCGCTTGCCAGGCCTGCTGGAGCGCCGGACTGGCGAACTCTTCGAACACCTGCAGGCAGCGCTCCTGCGAATCGATCAGCCCCAGCAGGCGCTGTTGGGCGCTCGCCTCAGCCAGACCGGCGGCGAACAAGGCCGATCCCGTGGCGCGCTCTTGCCCGGTCAGCTCTTTGCCCTGCATGAAATTGAACAGCGCCACGAGGTGGCGGGAGATGCGGGGGTCGGCGGCAGTGTCGGCCGCTTCGAAAACCACCGCCAGCAAGCTGGCAATCAGGCGCACATAAGCGGCTGTGGCACGGGGCGCCTCCCAGCTCTCGGTGCGCAGCCGCTGGCGCAAGGCGGGCAGGGCGGCGATGCCTTGCAACGCATAGGCGATGCGGCTGAACAACCGAGCCCCCTGGCTGAGTCTGGAGGCGGCCACGTCCATGCCCTCGAAACACGCCAGCACCTCGCCTTGCAAGGCTTCGCAGGTGTGAATCTGCGCGTCCAGTGCCGATTGCCATTGCGTCGCCTGCGACGCCAGGTGCAGGTTGGTCAGCCCGCGCTCGCGCTGCAGACCGTGGATCAGGCGCCCGACCGCCGTCACCAAGGCGCTGGTTTGCGAGATTTGCTGTAGCTCGGCAATTTCGCAGCGTTTGGCGGCAATGAGGAACTGGAGTCCAGAAGGCATGTGTGAAAGGGAAGCGTTCCGTGAAAGCGGGCGTTGAGGGTTCTGCAACATCCATGCCACCGCCCCAGGCGCTGCCCCGTACACTCGCTGCCATGCTGATTTTAGGATTCGAATCGTCCTGCGACGAGACTGGCGTGGCCCTGGTCGACGCCAGCGGTCAGGCCACGCCACGGCTGCTGGGGCACGCGTTGCACAGCCAGATCGAGATGCACCAAGCCTATGGTGGCGTGGTGCCCGAGCTGGCCAGCCGCGACCACATCCGGCGCGTGTTGCCCCTGACCGACGCCGTGATGGCGCAGGCGGGCGTCGGTCTGGACGCGGTCGATGCGGTGGCGTACACACGTGGGCCGGGCCTGGCGGGCGCCTTATTGGTGGGATCGGGTGTGGCCAGCGCGATGGCCATGGCGTTGGGCAAGCCGGCCGTTGGCGTGCACCACCTCGAAGGCCACCTGCTTTCGCCGTTTTTGAGCGCCGATCCGCCCGAGTTTCCGTTCGTGGCGCTGCTGGTATCCGGTGGCCACACCCAACTCATGCGGGTTGACGGTGTCGGGCGCTATGAGTTGCTCGGAGAAACCATTGATGACGCCGCCGGCGAGGCCTTTGACAAGTCGGCCAAGTTGCTCGGCCTGGGGTATCCGGGCGGCCCTGCCTTGTCTCGGCTCGCGCAGCAGGGCAATCCGACCGCTTTCAAGTTTCCTCGCCCCCTGCTGCACAGCGGAGACCTGGATTTTTCGTTTGCCGGTCTCAAGACCGCCGTGCTCACACAAGTGAAAAGGCTGGCACACGAAAGGCCCGAGGGTCCGGCAACCCCGCAGCTGGCGGCGGCCCTGGACGTCGCGCAGAAAGCCGATGTGGCCGCGAGCGTGCAGGCGGCCATCGTGGAGGTGCTGGTGCGCAAGTCCATGGCCGCGATGCGCCAGACAGGGCTCATGCGACTGGTTGTCGCCGGCGGGGTGGGGGCCAATACCTTGTTGCGTGAGCAACTCAATGCCGCCTGCGCGGAGCGCCGCTGGCGCGTGCACTACCCCGAGTTGCATCTGTGCACCGACAACGGCGCCATGATTGCCCTGGCTGCGGGCCTGCGCTTTCAGGCGGGACGCCTGTTTGCCGGTGGTTCGGCGCCATCGCGCCAGTTTGATGTGCTGCCCCGTTGGCCGCTGTCGGCCTTGCCATCGCTCTTGGGCTGACCCGCGGCGCCACAGCTCGGGCGTTCGGCGCGTTCACCGCGTTTCGTGAAACCCTTGCGTCGGCAGGGGCGCGATCCGGCTTCATATAATTATGAATTACAGTAGCGCGGCGATGTCGCGTATGTGACAGTATGCCGCGATCGCCAGAGGGGCGATCAACTTTGCCAATCGAGGACCCAGACAACATGCTTTTGAAGAAGTTTGACCGACGCCGCGTCATCGGCCATTTGCTCACCAGTGTCGCCTTGTTGGGCTTTTCGCCCATCTCGCAGGCGGCCGACAGCGCCGCCCCCGCACCCATTCGCATCGGCATGATCGAGGGGCTGTCCGGCCCTTTTGCCAACACCGGTGAAGCGGTCTACCGCAACCTCGTGTGGGCCACAGAGCGGGTCAATGCCCGTGGCGGCGTGAAGCTGCCTGGTGGCAACCGGCCTTTGCTCATCGAGCGCTTTGACAGCAAAGGGCAGACGGAAGAGGCGTTGTCCGGGTTGCGCGCCGCCGTCGACCAGGGCATTCGCATCGTGGCACAAGGCAACTCGTCGTCGGCCGCTGCCGGCTTGGTCGAAGGCATCGAAAAACTCAACGCCCGCGATCCCGCCAGGTCCGTGGTGTTCCTGAACTACTCGGCGGTTGATCCGTCCCTGACCAACGAAAAATGCAGCTACTGGCATTTCCGTTTCGACGCCCATGCCGATATGCGCATGACCGCGCTCATGAGCGTGTTGAAAGAAGACACGGCGCTCAAACGCGTTTACCTGATCGGCCAGGACTACAGCTTTGGTCAAGGCGTCTTGCGCGAGGCCAAACGCCAACTGGCCGAGGTGCGGCCCGATATCACCATCGCGGGTGACGAACTGCACCCCGTGGCCCGCGTCAAGGACTTCGCACCCTACGCCGCCAAGATCATGGCCAGCGGCGCGCAAGCGGTGCTCACCGGCAATTGGGGCAACGACCTGACCTTGCTGGTCAAGGCGGCGCGAGAAGCCGGTTTCGAAGGCTCGTTCTACACGTTTTATGGCAACGCCCTCGGTGCGCCGGCGGCCATTGGCGATGTCGGCATTGGCAAGGTGATCGCTGTGGCCGACTGGTTTCCCAACACGCCGGGCGAAGCCTCGCAAGCGTTCTATCAGTCGTTTCGCCAGCGCTTTCCCAAGCCGGAAGACGACTACGTTCACATGCGCATGCAGCTCATGATCGAGGCGCTGGCCCAAGCGATCGAACGCGCGGGCACGCTCGATGCCCCCCGTGTGGCCGCCGAGCTCGAGAAGGCCGATGTCACCTTGGCAGGCCACACCGCCCGCATGCGCGCCGCAGATCACCAACTGCAGCAGCCCTTGGCGGTTGCGGTGATGGACCGCCAGGGTGCGCCGGGCACGCGCTTCGATGTGGAAGGCTCTGGCTACGGGTTCCGCGTGGTGCGCCAGTTGACCGCGCAACAGGCAGAATTGCCCCACCGTTGCAACATGGTTCGCCCTTGACGCCTGTCTGATCGGGCACGCCAGGCGCGCCAGCAAGGGCGCCAGATGGGCTGGCGCTCCAGCTTGCCAGCGGAGCAAATGGGAGCAGGCATGCGACAGGTGGTGAACAATCTGGAGGAGTCTCGGATCCGCGAGGTCGCCAACGAGGGGCTGGGGCGCGAAGGCGTGCTCCGATTCTGGTTTGGCGAGAGTGACGAGGTCACACCTGAACTCGTGCGCGAAGCGGCGGTGGCGTCGCTGCGCGCAGGCGACACCTTTTATGCGCACAACCTGGGGCTGCCCGAATTGCGTGAGGCCATAGCGGCCTACACCGACACCTTGCATCCGGGTCGCGGTGCCGACCACTGGCTCCCGCGCCTGGCGGTGACCTCAGGCGGGGTGAACGGCCTGATGCTGGCGTCCCAGACACTGATCGACGCGGGCGACGAGGTCGTGGCCGTCACGCCGGTGTGGCCCAATCTCCTGGCCCAGCCCCGCATCATGGGTGCCAAGGTCGTCAGTGTGCCGCTGAAAGTGGTGCCCGAAGGCCCGAGAGCCGGCGCCTGGGTGCTCGACATGGACGCGCTGCTCGCCGCCATCACGCCCGCCACCCGGATGTTGGTGCTCAACGCCCCGAACAACCCCACTGGTTGGACGCTGGGCCGCGAACAGCAAGCCGCCATACTGGCGCATTGCCGCCGCACGGGCACCTGGATCCTCGCCGACGAAGTCTACGAACGCCTCTACTACGAAAGCGACACCGCAAACGCCTCGGCCCCCAGTTTTCTTGATGTGGCGGAACCCGATGACCGGTTGATCGTCACCCACAGCTTCTCCAAGAGCTTTCTCATGACCGGCTGGCGCCTGGGCTGGCTGGTGCTGCCCGCCAGCCTCACCCCGTCCCTGAGCAAGCTCATCGAATACAACACCTCTTGTGCGCCGGTGTTCATCCAGCGCGCGGCACTGCAGGCCATGGCCCACCAGGCCGAGATCACGCCCCGCCTGGTGGCACACCTCAAAGATTGCCGCGACACCTTGCTGCCACGATTGCAGGCGCTGCCAGGCGTCCAGGTGGCAGTGCCTCGCGGCGGGATGTACGCCTTCTTTCGCATCGAGGGTCATTCCGATTGCCTGGACACGGCCAAGCGGCTGGTGCGTGAAGCGGGCCTTGGGCTGGCCCCTGGCAGTGCGTTTGGTCCTGAAGCCCATGGCTGGATGCGCTGGTGTTTTGCCAGCCGCGACACCGCACGGCTTCAAGAGGGTGTGGAGCGGCTCTCCGACTGGTTGTCAATGCAATAAGTGCGCTTGGCCGAGCGAGCGGGCGCGAGAAGGCTGCGATTTCCTTCGTGCAGGTCAATCGGGCTTTCCTTCTGGCTTGCCGGGCTTGTTCTGCCCGGCAAGGCCCTCTGCCAACCAGTCAAACACCATCCTGATGCGGGGCGAGGTGCGCAGTTCGCGGTGAGTGACCAGCCAGATCGGAAACCTCACGGGCGGCACGTCGTCCAGCACCCGCACCACGCCTCCAGTCTTGCGCGCGATCTCGTCCATCATGGGGGTGATGCCCATGCCTTCAAGTGTCAGGCCCCAGCTGGAAACCGCATTTTCGGAGTAGCAGGAAAAGTTGGCTTCGGTGACCTGGAGGCCGTGTTGTTGCAGGAAGGCAAGGTAGTGTCCTGAGCGGTCAGCGCCAATGAACTCACCCTGGCCGGCTTCCTCAGCCGTTCGAGGGTGGCCGTGCTGGCGCACCCATGCCTTGGAGGCATAAAAGCTGGCCGTGGGTTCGCGCAGGAGCCGGCCAATCAGGTCCGGTTCATCTGGGCGCAAATGGCGCACCGCGATATCCGCTTCGCGGCGGCGCAAGTCGCTCAGGCTGTTGGAGCTGATCAACTCAATGGTGATCCCGGGTGCCTGTCGCCGGATGTCACGGATCAATGGCGGCAGCAGGTGTGCGGCCACCGCGTCGGTGGCCGACACCGAGACCACACCCTCGACGGCCTGAGATCGGCCGGTTGCGGCCAGCCCGAGCTCGTTGGCCGCAGCCCCCATGGCCCGGGCATGATCGAGCAACTGGACGCCGGTGTCGGTCAGCACCATCGATTTGCCCACGCGCTCGAACAATGTGACGCCAAGCGATTGTTCAATGGCGGCCACCTGCCTGCTGAGCGTCGGCTGGGTGAGTCCGAGCTTTCGGGCAGCGGCAGACAATGAGCCTGTCTGTGCGGTCTCCAGGAATGCGCGAAGGTGATTCCAGTCCATGGTGCGAATCCGTTGCGAGGGGGAGGGGTTTGGGGAGGGGGACCTCATATGCGCAAATGCATATGTGGTCTTCAATTTACCGCAATTCCCTTCGATGAATTGCATGGATAGCATGGCGTCATTCCATGCTGCTTGTGGGTCTTTGCTTGGCCCGCAGGCTTGGTGTGGACTCGATCCACCGAATATCCTACCGAGTATTCCAAGGCAATTCATGACCGCTTCCGTGCCATCTCGGGCCTCAGCTCCGCTGTCTGTGCCGACGTTTGATCACGCTGCCGAGCGCGCCAACAAGGCCCGGTTCTGGAACCGCATCGCCCGTCAGTACGCCGCCGATCCCATCGCCGATCAAGCGGGCTACGAACACACGCTGCGTCGGGTCCAGGCGTTGCTGTCGCCGTCTGACGATGTGATCGAGCTGGGTTGTGGTACCGGTTCGACGGCCTTGCGCCTGGCGCCAGGCGTGCGGTCGTTGCAAGCCACCGATGTGTCGGATGAAATGATTGCCATTGCAAGAGAAAAGCTGTTGCGGCAGCCCGTGCCCCAGTTGAGCTTTGAGCTTGCCGATGCCGATCTGCTCCACAACCGCAACGGCACCCTTGACGCGGTGTTGGCTTTCAACCTGCTTCACCTCGTGAGCGACTTGCAGGGCACCTTGCAAGGGGTGGCTCAGGCATTGCGACCGGGTGGGCTATTCATCTCCAAGACTCCCTGCATCGGCGAAATGAATCCGCTGATCCGGATGCTGGCCATTCCCGTCATGCGTGCCTTGGGCAAGGCGCCGCCCGTGTTGAACCTGCGTGCACCGGATATCGAAGAGGCCATTCGCCAGACAGGGCTGGAGGTACTTCTCGTTGAGCGGCATGGGACCAAAGGAAAAGACACCCGCCCGTTTATCGTTGCCAGCAAACCCAAAGGGGGTGTCCCATGAACGCGGGTAGCCTCTATTTGTCAAGGGCAGGATCACATCAGGCGAGCCCAGGCGACCACGCCCGCAATCTGGCGCCGCCGCTTCGCCAGGGACCCTGAAACCCCGCCTGCCAGGCCGCTTTGCCAACGCGCAAGTCGCCACCTCCACCTCCACCCCGAACTCCACCTCCGTTTGACCGCTTGCGAAAACGCCTGTCTTTGGGCAGGCATCGCCCTGCCCGCAGCGCGTCGAGCTTTGCTGATGCGCAACACCGCATTTCACCGGAATGGCCGGGGGCCGATTTTCTTCACCTCAGCGCTTTAACAAGGAGTTCCCCATGCAACCGGTTCCATCTTGTCTCTCCCGTGGCCTTTGCCGCCGCGCTTTCACAGTGTCTGCGGCCATCGTTGTGTCTTCGCTGATTGCCGCTTGTGGCGGCGGTGGCTCAGACGGCAGCGGTGGTGGCGACGGTCTCTTTATGCGCGCCACCATCAACGGCCAGGTCGTGGAGTACCGGCAGTTCGCCGTGGCGGCCCTCTACCCCTACCAGGGCATGCCCGATGGCTTGCTGGCCGCCGGTGCTGTTTCGGGTAATCAGACATTTCCATCCATGGCCTTTCAGCTCATTGACCCCCGCGGCATTGCGGCCAAGCCCTACCTTGAGGGCGAATTGGGGCCAGCGTTCCGCTACAGCCCAAAGTCCGATGAGCATTACGTGTCGGGTCTGGGTGCGACAAGGGACTTCAAGGTCACCATTACCAGCATGTCCGGTGGCATCATGCGCGGCACCTTCAGCGGGACGGTGAAGGACGAGGCGTCGGAAGGGCGCACCGTTTCTTGGGCGGTGACGAATGGCGCATTCGCCCTGGAAATCCGCCATCCCTGAGGCCGCACGGGGGTGGAAGGCGCGGTTTTGCCTTGTCCGGGCGGCTGGGCTATAATGAGCAGTTGCCGTCCCACCGCGGGTGGCAAATTCACGCCCGAGGCGGTGCCCCCAAAGAAGGGGATTTCTGCCCGGGGCGCACGTCAATCCTCAAGGAAAATTCATGATCGCCCAAGAAGTCAAGGCCGCAGTCATTGCGGACAACGCCCGTGCCGCAAAAGACACCGGCAGCCCAGAAGTGCAGGTCGCCATTCTGACCGCACGCATCAACGAACTGACCCCCCACTTCAAGACCCACGCCAAAGACCACCATGGTCGCCGTGGTCTCTTGCGCATGGTGAGCCGCCGTCGCAAACTCTTGGACTACCTCAAGTCCAAAGACGCCGAGCGTTACCTCGCCCTGATCCAGAAACTGGGTCTGCGCAAGTAATTTTGACCAGGGTCTGACGCACAAATCGCCTGAGTTGGTTCGCTGGCTCGGGCGTTTTTTGTTTGTAGGCCCTGATTTCGATTCCGGAGCAGCGACAACAGAGCGAAGCTGTGTCATTCCAATGGCGTTGGTGGTCTTTTGGGACACCGGCAGCGTCGCTGGAATGGCATCGTGTTCTGGGTTGTGAACTCCGGGTTTTGTGCAGGCAATCTGCACGCCAAGCCATCCTTGAAGCAAGGGTGGCCCCAAGGAGCAAACCATGAGCATGTTCAACAAAGTCACCAAGACCTTTCAGTGGGGCCCGCACACGGTCACCATGGAAACCGGCGAGATCGCCCGTCAGGCCACTGGCGCTGTGCTGGTCGATATCGATGGCACCGTGGTGCTGGCAACGGTGGTTGCCAAAACGGAAGCCAAAGCTGGCCAGGACTTCTTCCCGCTGACCGTGGACTACACGGAAAAGACCTACGCGGCCGGCAAGATTCCCGGCAGCTTTTTCAAGCGCGAAGGCCGGCCCAGCGAGCTGGAAACGCTGACCAGCCGCCTGATCGATCGCCCCATCCGACCGCTGTTCCCCGAGGGCTTTTTCAACGAAGTGCAGGTGATCGTGCACGTTGTGAGCCTGAACCCTGAAGTGCAGGCCGACATCGCCGCCATGATTGCAACCTCGGCGGCTTTGGCTGTCAGCGGCATCCCGTTCAATGGGCCGATTGGCGCTGCGCGCGTGGGCTATGTGAATGGCGAGTATGTGCTGAACCCGGGCCAGACACAGCTCAAGGACAGCCAGATGGATCTGGTGGTGGCCGGTACGCAGGCTGCCGTGTTGATGGTGGAGTCCGAGGCTCAGCAACTGAGCGAAGAGATCATGCTTGGCGCTGTGGTGTTCGGCCACGAGCAGGGCAACGTTGCCATCGCTGCGATCAATGAGCTGGTGCGCGACGCTGGAAAGCCCGCCTGGGATTGGCAGCCGCCCGCCAAAGACGAGGCTCTGATCGCCAAGGTCGATGCCTTGGCCAAGGCCAAGCTGGAAGCCGCCTACCAGATCCGCAACAAACAGGCGCGCACGCAAGCCTGCCGCACCGCCTACGCCGATGTGATGGCGGCTTTGAAGGCCGAGGGCGTGGAATTCGACAGCGTGGCCATTGAGGGCCTGCTGTTCGACATCGAGGCCAAGATCGTTCGTGGCCAGATTCTGGCTGGCGAGCCCCGCATCGATGGTCGCGACACGCGCACGGTTCGCGCCATCGAGATTCGCAACAGCGTGCTGCCCCGTACCCACGGCTCGGCCCTGTTCACGCGCGGCGAAACCCAGGCGCTGGTGGTGGCCACGCTCGGCACCGACCGCGATGCCCAGCGCATTGATGCCCTGGCCGGTGAGTTTGAAGACCGCTTCATGCTGCACTACAACATGCCGCCTTTCGCCACTGGTGAAGCTGGTCGTTTCGGGTCGCCCAAGCGCCGCGAAATCGGTCACGGTCGCTTGGCTAAGCGCGCGTTGGTCGCGGCACTGCCGAGCAAGGACGACTTTCCCTACACCATGCGTGTGGTGTCGGAGATCACCGAGTCCAATGGCTCCTCTTCCATGGCCTCGGTCTGCGGTGGCTGCCTGGCGCTGATGGACGCGGGCGTACCCATGAAAGCCCATGTGGCCGGTATTGCCATGGGACTGATCAAGGAAGGCAACCGTTTTGCCGTGCTGACCGATATTCTTGGCGACGAAGATCACCTGGGCGACATGGACTTCAAGGTGGCCGGTACCACCAACGGCATTTCTGCCCTGCAGATGGACATCAAGATCCAGGGCATCACCAAGGAAATCATGCAGGTCGCGCTGGCCCAGGCCAAGGAAGCCCGCATGCACATCCTGGGCAAGATGCAGGAAGCCATGGGCGAAGCCAAGACCGAAGTGTCGAACTTCGCACCCAAGCTGTTCACCATGAAGATCAATCCGGAGAAAATCCGCGACGTGATCGGCAAGGGTGGTGCGGTCATTCGCGCCTTGACGGAAGAAACGGGTTGCCAGATCAACATCGACGAAGACGGCACCATCACCATTGCCGCCACCGAAGCGGCCAAGGCAGAACGAAGCCAAACGCCGCATCGAACAGATCACCGCCGAGGTTGAAATCGGCAAGGTCTACGAAGGCCCGATCACCAAGATTCTGGATTTCGGCGCCTTGGTCAACCTTCTCCCTGGCAAGGATGGCTTGTTGCACATCAGCCAGATTGCCCATGAGCGTGTCGAGAAGGTCACCGATTACCTCAGCGAAGGACAGATCGTGAAGGTCAAGGTTCTGGAAACCGATGAGAAAGGCCGAGTCAAGCTGTCCATGAAAGCGCTGATCGATCGCAACAGCGCTGAGCAGCAGGCTCAGCAACAGCAACAGCAACAGCAGTGATGGTTGCCTGACATGACGACGATGCAAGCCGTTGAGATCAGCGCCTTTGGCGCGCCCGAGGTGCTCAGGCTGTGTGAGCGGCCCAAGCCACAGGCGGGCGCAGCCGAGGCGTTGATTCGCGTGCTGGCGTCGGGTGTCAATCGGCCCGACGTGCTGCAGCGCAGTGGCGCCTACCCACCCCCGCCTGGCGCCTCTGATCTGCCGGGTCTGGAGGTGGCTGGGGTCATCGAGGCGGGTGATGTTGCTGCGCTGGCGGAAGTGGGGCTGGCTCTCGGTGATCGGGTGTGTGCGCTGGTGGCCGGTGGAGGCTACGCGCAATACTGTGTGGCCCCTGTGGGGCAGTTGCTTCCTGTGCCCCAGGGTATGGACATGGTGGCAGCGGCCTCATTGCCAGAGACTTTCTTCACTGTCTGGAGCAACGTGTTTGACCGCGCGAACCTGAGGGCGGGAGAGTGCCTGTTGGTTCAAGGTGGTACCAGCGGCATTGGTGTGACAGCCATTCAGTTGGCGAAGGCCTTGGGCTCCCGCGTGATTGCAACCGCCGGCAGCGACGAAAAGTGTGCGGCTTGCCTGGAGTTGGGGGCAGACGAGGCCATCAATTACAAGACCCGGGACTTTGCCGCAGAAGCCATGCGGCTCACCGATGGCCTCGGTGTGAACGTGGTGTTGGACATGGTGGCAGGAAGCTATATCGCACGCGAGGTGGAGTGCATCGCGGAAGATGGTCGCCTTGTGATCATTGCCGTGCAGGGTGGCACCAAGGCCGAGTTCAATGCGGGCCTGGTGTTGCGACGACGGTTGGCCATCACCGGCTCGACGTTGCGTCCGCGCCCGGTGGCGTTCAAGGCCGCCATCGCGCAGCAATTGCTTGACCGCGTGTGGCCGTTGTTGGGCGAGGGGCGTATCAAGCCCGTGATCCACCGGGTATTTGAAGCTTCGCATGCGGCGCAGGCCCATGCGCTGATGGAATCCAATCAACACATAGGCAAGATCGTGCTCACGTGGGCGTGATGGTCTGGGAGATGTCGATGAAGAAAAAACTGATTGCGGGCAATTGGAAGATGAATGGCTCCTTGGCAGCCAACCAGGCGCTGATCGAGGCAATGTTGGCAGGATTGCAAGGCGTTGAACCCAAGGCCGAAATGGCACTTTGCGCACCGGCCGTTTACTTGGCTCAGGTGCAGCATTTGTTGTCCAGCAGCCCGGTCGCCTGGGGTTCACAGGATGTGTCGGCGCAGGAGGTTGGTGCCTACACCGGCGAGATCAGTGCATCCATGCTGATAGATTTCGGTTGCCGCTACGCCATCGTTGGGCATTCGGAGCGACGCGGGTACCACGGCGAATCCGACACGACGGTGGCATCCAAGGCGCAGCGTGCACTGGCTGCGGGTATCACCCCAATTGTGTGTGTCGGCGAAACCTTGGCCGAGCGCGAGGCAGGGCAGACCGAGGCCGTGGTCAAGCGGCAGCTTGCGGCCGTGATACACACGGTGGCGCATTGCATCAGTGAAATTGTTGTGGCGTATGAACCCGTTTGGGCCATCGGTACGGGCAAGACGGCCACGCCTGAAATGGCGCAGTCTGTGCATGCGGTTTTGCGTGCCCAGTTGGCTGCTGCAACCGAGCATCCTGAGCGCGTCAAGATTCTCTATGGTGGCAGTATGAATGCCAGCAACGCCGCCAGCCTCCTGGCACAGCCCGACATCGATGGTGGCCTGATTGGTGGTGCGTCGCTCAAAGCCGGCGACTTTCTTCAAATTGTGGCGTCGGCGCAGCCCTGAGCCCCCAGTTATTCCGGAGTTCCTATGCAAGTCTTGTTCAATATTCTCATGGTCATCCAGGTCGTTTCGGCCGTGTTCATGATTGGCCTTATCCTGATGCAACACGGCAAGGGCGCTGACGCGGGTGCGGCGTTCGGCGGCGGTGGGGGCGGTTCTGCCAGTCTGTTCGGGGCGTCGGGCAGTGCCAACTTCCTGTCCCGTTCAACGGCGGTCCTGGCCACGGTCTTTCTTGCCTCCACGTTGGGCTTGGCCTATTTCGGCAATTTGAGAACCGCACCGTCAAGCGGTAGCGTGCTCGAGAACACCAGCGTGTTGCCTGCCGTCGAACAACCCGCAACCCAGCAGATTCCAGCCGATGCAGGTGGCGCGAGCACAGCAGCGCCTTCGGCAGCACGTGCGCCCGCCACGGGTGAGGCGCAAATTCCCGCGAAATAGTGCTGGTGCGGCGCGCAGGGCAAGTGCGCCTTTCCCTTTGGTAGGTGCGCGTCTTCGGGCGGGGCCTTTGCCCAAGTTTTTAAGCGCCAAAAGCGGGGGCGGCACCAAAACGGCCCCCGATTCAGGGTAAACTCTATGGGTTGTCGAGAAGGTGCACACCATTCCTCGTGCATCCGACAATGCAGATCAGGCCGACGTGGTGAAATTGGTAGACACGCTATCTTGAGGGGGTAGTGGCGAAAGCTGTGCGAGTTCGAGTCTCGCCGTCGGCACCAAACTTTGGCAATCATGGCGCTTAGGCCATGCCAACGGAAACACCAAATGAATCTCGAGCAATACCTTCCCGTGCTTCTGTTTATTTTGGTGGGTCTTGCCGTTGGGGTGATCCCGCAGGTCCTGGGCTATGTGCTTGGCCCCAATCGACCGGATCCCGAAAAAAATTCTCCCTACGAGTGCGGCTTCGAAGCGTTTGAAGATGCGCGCATGAAGTTTGATGTGCGCTATTACCTGGTGGCCATCCTCTTCATTTTGTTCGACCTGGAAATTGCGTTTCTCATCCCGTGGGCGGTCGCTTTGACCGACGTCGGTTCGGCGGGCTTCATCACTGGTGTGATCTTCCTGATCGATCTGCTGGTGGGGTTTGTCTATGCCTGGAAAATTGGCGCCCTGGACTGGGAATGACGCGTCCATTGGCGCACTGGAGCTCACATGATTGAAGGCGTTTTCAAAGAAGGGTTCATGACCACCAGCTATGACTCGGTGGTCAATTGGGCCAAGACGGGATCGCTCTGGCCCATGACGTTTGGTTTGGCCTGCTGCGCTGTGGAGATGATGCATGCGGCCGCGGCGCGCTATGACATTGGCCGTTTCGGCGCCGAAGTGTTTCGCGCCAGTCCGCGCCAGTCCGATCTGATGATTGTGGCTGGTACCTTGTGCAACAAGATGGCACCGGCGCTGCGCAAGGTGTACGACCAGATGGCCGAGCCTCGCTGGGTGCTTTCCATGGGGTCGTGTGCGAATGGTGGCGGCTATTACCACTACAGCTACTCGGTGGTGCGCGGTTGTGATCGCATCGTCCCGGTGGATGTCTATGTGCCAGGTTGTCCGCCCACTGCAGAGGCGCTCCTGTACGGGATCATTCAGTTGCAGCAGAAGATCCGACGCACCAACACGATAGCCCGCGCCTGAGCGTGAGCCCAGACTGAACACGGAAAGACACCGATCATGATCGACAACGCTTCTGCCAGTGCTGCCAACACCCATGCGCCCAGTGTGCAGGCGTTGCGGGAGGCGCTCAAGGTACTGTTGGATGCGCGGGTGCGTTCGCTTGAGGTGGTGCGCGAAGAGCTTACGCTGGTGGTGGATTCGACCGACTATCTCTCGGTCATGCAGACGTTGCGTGATGCGCCTGAGGCCCGTTTCGAGCAGATGATTGATCTTTGTGGCATTGACTACCAAGACTATGGCGACGGCCGTTGGGAGGGGCCGCGTTTCGCGGTCGTTGTGCATCTGCTTTCGGTCAGCCTGAACCAGCGTTTGCGGGTGCGGGTGTTTTGCCGGGAAGATGATTTCCCTGTGCTGGACTCCATCACATCGTTGTGGAACTCGGCGAACTGGTATGAGCGCGAGGCTTTCGACTTGTATGGCATTGTGTTTGAAGGGCACAACGATCTTCGGCGAATCTTGACCGACTACGGTTTTATCGGGCATCCGTTCCGCAAGGACTTCCCCCTTTCGGGTCACGTGGAGATGCGCTACGACGCTGAGCGTGCTCGGGTCATTTATGAGCCTGTGACCATCGAGCCGCGCGAAATCACACCGCGCATCATCCGCGAAGACAACTACGGGGGCCTGCACTGACGGCGCGTGCCTGAGGCGGAATCACATGGCAGAAATCAAGAACTACACCCTCAACCTGGGACCTCAACACCCCGCGGCGCACGGCGTGCTGCGTCTGGTTCTGGAGCTTGATGGCGAGGTGGTGCAGCGTGCCGATCCTCACATCGGACTGCTCCATCGGGCCACCGAGAAACTGGCCGAGCACAAGACCTTCATCCAGTCGCTCCCCTACATGGATCGTCTGGATTACGTCTCGATGATGTGCAATGAGCACGCCTACTGTCTGGCCATTGAGAAGTTGCTGGGCATAGAGGTGCCGGTTCGCGCGCAGTACATCCGGGTGATGTTCAGCGAGATCACCCGTCTGCTCAACCACCTGATGTGGCTCGGCTCTCACGGCAACGATTGCGGCAGTTCCACGATCCTGATTTACGCTTTCCGAGAGCGCGAAGACCTCTTCGATATGTACGAGGCGGTGTCTGGTGCCCGCATGCATGCGGCCTATTTCCGTCCGGGCGGTGTCTACCGTGACCTGCCGGACACCATGCCGCAATACCAGCACAGCAAGATACGCAATGCCAAGGCCATGGCGGAGCTGAACACCAATCGTCAGGGGTCCTTGCTGGATTTCATCGATGACTTTACTCAGAGGTTCCCCAAATACCTGGCCGAGTACCACACGCTCCTCACCGACAACCGCATCTGGAAACAGCGAACGGTCGGTATTGGTGTGGTCACGCCTGAGCGGGCGTTGAACCTGGGCATGACCGGGCCCATGTTGCGCGGTTCTGGCGTGGCTTGGGATCTGCGCAAGAAGCAGCCCTACGAAATCTACGATCAACTGGACTTCGACATCCCGGTTGGCAAGACAGGCGATACCTACGATCGCTACCTTGTGCGCATGGAGGAAATGAAACAGTCCAATCGCATCATCAAGCAATGTGTGGACTGGCTCAAGGCCAACCCTGGCCCTGTCATTACAGACAACCACAAGGTGGCCCCGCCATCACGCGAGTCCATGAAGTCCAGCATGGAGGAGCTGATCCACCATTTCAAGCTGTTTACCGAAGGCTTCCACGTGCCAGAAGGCGAAGCCTATGCGGCTGTCGAGCATCCCAAGGGTGAGTTTGGCATCTACCTGGTGAGTGATGGTGCCAACAAGCCCTATCGCCTCAAGATTCGTGCCCCCGGCTTTGCCCACCTCTCGACGATGGATGAAATGGCCAAGGGACACATGTTGGCTGACGCGGTGGCCATCATTGGCACCATGGACATTGTTTTTGGAGAGATTGACCGATGAGTGCTGTCAACTCAACCGCCAGCGGTCCTGTCGAGGCTGCTCAGTTGTCTGAAGCCACGCTGCAGCGTTTTGCGCGTGAAGTGGCCAAATACCCGTCAGATCAAGCGCAGTCGGCCGTGATGGCGTGCTTGTCCATCGTGCAACAGGAGCAGGGCCATGTGAGTCGTGCGAGCGAAAAGGCGGTGGCCGACTACCTGGGTATGCCGGTGATGGCGGTCCATGAGGTGACCACTTTCTACAACATGTACAACCAGCAGCCGGTGGGCAAGTTCAAGCTCAACGTCTGCACCAACCTTCCTTGCTTGCTGCGCGATGGTGGCAAGGCATTGGAGCATCTGGAGCAACGACTGGGTGTGGCCATGGGAGAAACCACGGCCGATGGGCTGTTCACCTTGCAGCAGAGCGAATGCCTTGGGGCCTGTGCCGACTCGCCCGTCATGTTGGTGAACGACCGGCACATGTGCAGCTTCATGAGCAATGAGAAGCTCGATCAGCTGATAGAAGGCCTCAAGGCAGCGGAAGGCAAAGCAGCATGAACGCAGAACAAGTTCTCGCGCAGTTCCGCGCCACCGGGGTGCAAACCTGTTTTCATGATCGGCACATCACCCCCCAGATTTACGCGGGGCTGAATGGGGCCAATTGGTCGCTCAAGGACTATGAGGCCCGGGGAGGGTATCGGGCCCTGAGGAAGATCCTGGGCAAAGACGGATCGCCTCCCAACCCGGAGACGGGGGTGGCGGGCATGACCCAGGATCAGGTCATTGCCACAGTCAAGGAATCGTCGCTCCGCGGTCGCGGTGGCGCAGGATTTCCAAGTGGTCTGAAATGGAGCTTCATGCCGCGCCAGTTCCCGGGGCAGAAGTACCTGGTTTGCAACTCCGACGAAGGCGAGCCGGGCACCTGCAAGGACCGCGACATCCTGATGTACAACCCCCACATCGTCATTGAGGGGATGGCCATCGCGGCTTATGCCATGGGCATCAGCGTGGGCTACAACTACATTCACGGCGAGATCTTCCGGGAATACGAGCGCTTCGAAGAAGCCCTCGAAGAGGCCCGCGCAGCTGGTCTGTTGGGCGACAACATCCTCGGAAGCAGTTTCAGTTTCCAGCTGCATGCCCACCATGGTTTTGGTGCCTACATTTGTGGCGAGGAAACCGCCTTGCTTGAATCGCTCGAAGGCAAGAAGGGGCAGCCGCGTTTCAAGCCACCGTTTCCGGCCAGTTTTGGCCTCTATGGCAAACCCACCACGATCAACAACACCGAGACGTTTGCCGCCGTCCCCTGGATCATCAACAACGGCGGATTGGCGTATCTCGAGTGCGGCAAACCCAACAATGGGGGCACCAAGATTTTCTCGGTCAGCGGAGACGTGGAGTGCCCTGGCAATTTCGAGATTCCCATGGGAACGCCGTTTTCCAAGTTGCTTGAGCTCGCAGGTGGGGTTCGCAAGGGGCGCACGCTCAAGGCCGTGATTCCCGGAGGATCCTCGTCGCCCGTGCTGCCGGCATCCATCATCATGGATTGCACCATGGACTACGACTCCATCTCCAAAGCCGGCTCCATGTTGGGGTCGGGCGCGGTGATCGTGATGGACGACTCGCGTTGCATGGTGGAGTCGCTCAAGCGTCTTTCCTACTTCTACATGCACGAGTCTTGCGGACAGTGCACGCCTTGCCGGGAAGGCACGGGCTGGCTCTGGCGCCTTGTCGACAAGATTCACCGCGGTGAAGGCAGGGCAGCGGACATGGCGTTGCTGGACAACGTGGCCGAGAACATCATGGGGCGCACGATCTGCGCCTTGGGTGACGCGGCGGCGATGCCTGTTCGCGCGATGCTCAAACATTTTCGGCCTGAATTCGAGGCCATGATCCAAGCCGATGCGGCCTCCACCCAAAGTGCCTGACCGGACGAAGCAATATGGTTGAAATCGAACTCGACGGCCAGAAGGTCGAAATTGCGCCCGGCAGCATGATCATGCATGCGGCGGAGAAAGCGGGGACCTACATCCCGCACTTTTGTTATCACAAGAAGCTTTCCATTGCGGCCAACTGCCGCATGTGCCTGGTGGACGTGGAGAAAGCGCCCAAGCCCATGCCCGCCTGTGCGACGCCAGTGACCCAGGGCATGATCGTCCGCACCAAATCAGACAAGGCCATCAAGGCGCAGCAGTCTGTGATGGAGTTTCTGCTCATCAACCATCCGCTGGATTGCCCCATCTGCGACCAGGGGGGCGAATGCCAGTTGCAGGATCTCGCTGTTGGTTATGGCGGTGGCGCTTCGCGTTACGAAGAAGAAAAACGGGTGGTGTTTCACAAGGACGTGGGCCCATTGATCTCCATGGAGGAGATGAGCCGCTGCATCCACTGCACGCGATGCGTCAGGTTTGGACAAGAGGTGGCTGGTGACATGGAGTTGGGCATGTCCCACCGTGGCGAGCATGCCGAAATTGAAACCTTCATTGGCGAAACGGTGGACTCCGAGCTGTCGGGCAACATGATCGACATCTGCCCGGTGGGCGCGTTGACCAGCAAGCCCTTCCGCTACAGTGCGCGCACCTGGGAGCTCTCCAGGCGCAAATCGGTGAGCCCCCACGACTCCACAGGGGCCAACCTGATCGTCCAGGTGAAGAATCACAAGGTGATGCGTGTGGTGCCGCTGGAAAATGAAGCGGTCAATGAATGCTGGATTGCTGATCGGGATCGCTTTTCATACGAAGCACTCGATTGCGAAGAGCGCCTGACTGCCCCCATGCTCAAGCAAGGGGGTGAGTGGAAACCGGTGGATTGGCAGACGGCCCTCGAGTACGTGGCCAACGGGCTGAAACAGGTGAAGGCCGACCATGGCGCCAGTGCCATTGGCTTGCTGGCCAGTCCGCACAGCACGGTTGAAGAGCTTGCCTTGGCCGGTGCGCTTGTGCGTGGGTTGGGCAGCGAAAACATCGATACCCGCTTGCGCCACGCCGACTTCGGGAATGCCGCGGCGCCTGGCGTCGCACGCTGGCTGGGGCTGCAGATTGCCGAGCTGAGCCAGTTGCAGCGTGTGTTGGTGGTGGGTTCCAATCTCCGCAAGGACCATCCCTTGTTTGCCCAGCGCATTCGACAGGCTTCGCGCCATGGCGCCCAAATCAATGCGCTGATCGACAGCGATCAGGATTGGGCCATGGCGCGCGAGAACACCTTGATCGCGGACAGCCAAGTCTGGGTTCGCGCTCTGGCGGGTGTTGCCGTGGCTGTGGCCAGCGAAAAGGGCGAACAGGCGCCTGTGGCTGCCGAGGTGTCCCCTGAGGCGAAAGCGATTGCCAAATCCCTGATGACGGGCGAGCGCAAGGCCATCTTGCTCGGCAACGCCGCCGCCCACCACGAGAAGGCGAGCAGCCTGTTGGCGTTGGCCAACTGGATTGGGCAGCAAACGGGTGCCAAGGTGGGGTATCTCACCGAAGCGGCCAACACCGTGGGTGCCCAATTGGTGGGTGCGCTGCCGGGCCAGGGAGGGCTTGCGGCCAGTCAGATGCTGGGCCGGGCGCTGAAAGCGTTGGTCTTGCTCAATACCGAGCCGGCCGTGGACAGCGCCGCCGGTGTGGCCGGGCTCGATACCGCCGGTATGGTGGTCACGCTCAGTCCTTTCAAGGCCAATATGGACATCAGCGATGTGCTGTTGCCTGTCGCGCCCTTTAGCGAGACTTCGGGATCGTTTGTGAATGCAGAGGGTCGGATGCAGAGCTTTCACGCCGTGGTGCGACCGCTGGGTGAAACCCGTCCTGCCTGGAAGGTCCTTCGTGTTCTGGGCAATCTCATGGGTTTGTCGGGCTTTGATGCCGACTCTTCCCAGGCGGTTCTGGCTGCGGCCTTGCCTGGCGTGGTTTCTGGCGCCTTCGTGGACGCAACCCGTTTGTCCAACGCCGATGTGGGTGTGGGTGCCGCCGCTGCGGACCAGCGGCCTGCGACGGGTTTGCCATGTGTCGCGTCGATCTATCAGTTGGACTCGCTGGTTCGTCGCGCCGCATCCTTGCAACTCACCCGTGATGCCCGTACCGCTGCAGAGTCAGGAGTGCCCGCATGATTGACGCCATGTTCAACGCAGGCTCGGGCCTGATCGCTGCCGATTGGTGGACAACTGCTGTATGGCCCGTGCTTTGGGCCTTGATCAAAATCGTTGTGGTCTTGGCGCCTCTGATGGGGGCAGTGGCCTATCTGACACTTTGGGAGCGCAAGCTGCTGGGTTTCATGCAGGTGCGTATGGGTCCCAATCGGGTGGGCCCCTTTGGCTTGCTGCAGCCGATCGCCGATGCCGTCAAGTTGCTGACCAAGGAAATCATCAGCCCGAGTGCCGCAGCGGGAGGTTTGTTTCGCCTGGGACCCATCATGGCCATCATGCCGGCGCTGGCCGCGTGGGTGGCGGTGCCATTCGGCCCCGAGGCAGATCATCGCAAATGTCAATGCGGGCCTGTTGCTGATTCTGGCGATTACCTCGATCGAGGTCTATGGCGTGATCATCGCTGGCTGGGCATCCAACTCCAAATATGCCTTCCTGGGTGCGTTGCGTGCGTCGGCCCAGATGGTGAGTTACGAGATTGCCATCGGGTTCTGCTTTCTGGTGGTGGTCATGACCGCGGGCAGCCTCAATCTCGGCGAAATCGTCTCATCCCAAGCCACCGGTATCGGGGCAGGGATGGGTCTTGGTTTCCTCTCCTGGAACTGGTTGCCGCTGTTCCCGATCTTTCTGGTCTACCTGATATCCGGGGTCGCGGGAAACCAACCGCCATCCCTTTGACGTGGTCGAGGGTGAGGCAGAGATCGTCGCCGGTCACATGGTCGAGTACTCCGGAATGGGGTTTGCGATCTTCTTCCTCGCCGAGTACGCCAGCATGTGGCTTGTGTCGGTTCTCGCCGTCTTGATGTTCCTGGGCGGCTGGCTGTCGCCTGTGGCTGCGCTGGATTTCATTCCTGGGTGGATCTGGCTCGGTGCCAAGACTTTTCTGGTCGTCTCCATGTTCATCTGGATTCGGGCCACCTTTCCGCGCTTCCGTTACGACCAGATCATGCGTCTGGGCTGGAAGATTTTCATTCCCGTGACCCTGGTCTGGCTGCTCCTGGTGGGTGGCGTGATGCAGACGTCCTGGAACCTCTGGAAATAAACAGGGCGCAAAGCAAATGTCCACATCTATCGCAGCCCCCAAGTCGGTCGTCGCGCCGTTTTCGGTGGTGGATTTCTTCAAGAGCTTCATGCTTTTTGAACTGGCCAAAGGGCTTGCCTTGACGGGTCGATACACCTTCCGCCGCAAGGTCACTGTGCAGTTTCCTGAGGAAAAGACGCCGCTGTCGCCGCGTTTCCGTGGCCTGCATGCCCAGCGCCGCTATGAAAATGGCGAAGAACGTTGCATCGCCTGCAAGTTGTGCGAAGCGGTGTGCCCTGCCCTGGCCATCACCATCGAAGCCGGTCAGCGAGAGGACGATGGGAGCCGTCGCACCACCCGCTACGACATCGATCTGACCAAGTGCATCTTCTGTGGCTTTTGCGAAGAGGCTTGCCCGGTGGACGCGATCGTCGAGACACACATCCTCGAGTACCACGGTGAGAAACGCGGCGACCTGTACTTCACCAAGGACATGCTGCTGGCCGTGGGCGACCGCTACGAGCCAGAGATTGCAAAAGCCAAGGCAGCAGACGCCCCTTATCGCTGACCCGCCTGGCCAACTAGATCGAAGAACCCTCCATGGATTACCAGACCGGCTTTTTTTACCTGTTCTCGGCGGTGCTGCTGTTCGCCGCCTATCGGGTGGTGACATCGAGCAATCCCGTGCATGCGGTGCTCTACCTGATGCTGTCGTTTTCGCAGGCATCGGCGTTGTGGTTGCTGCTCAAGGCCGAGTTTCTCGGGCTGACGTTGGTGCTGGTGTATCTGGGCGCCGTGATGGTTCTGTTCCTGTTCGTTGTGATGATGCTCGATGTGCGGCTTGATCCGGACCGGTGGGGTTTCTGGCAGAACTTCCCGCTCGCTGCGGTCCTCGGAGGTCTGGTGGCTCTTGAGATCATTGCCGTTTTCTGGGCGGGGTTTCCCAAGGTCGCAAGCCCGCTGGCGGCGGCACTGCCTGCTGACTACTCCAACACCAAGGAACTGGGACGTCTGCTCTACAGCGAGTACCTGTATCCGGTGGAGGTCGCGGCCATTATTCTGTTGGTGGCCATGGTGGCAGCCATCGCGCTGACGCTGCGTCACCGCAAAGACAGCAAGGCGATTGACCCGGGCGACCAGGTCCGGGTGAAGGCGGCCGACCGCTTGGTCGTGGTTCCCATGGCGGCCACAAAGAAGCGAGTTGAACCGTCACCAACCCAGGCTGCAGGTGAAGAGGAGAAACCAGCATGAGCAGTGCATTGACGCTTCAGCATTTTTTGTCTGTGGGTGCCATTCTGTTTGCCCTGTCGGTGGTGGGCATCTTTCTGAACCGCAAGAACTTGATTGTTTTGTTGATGGCCATCGAGTTGATGTTGCTGGCAGTGAACATGAATTTTGTGGCGTTCTCCCACTTCCTGGGCGACATGCATGGGCAGGTCTTTGTGTTCTTCATCCTGACTGTGGCTGCCGCCGAATCGGCGATCGGTCTGGCCATCCTGGTGCAGTTGTTCCGTAACCGCGCGTCCATCAGCGTGGAAGAACTCAACACCCTGAAAGGCTGATCGCACTGCGTCGCCGAACGATCACTGCCAAAGAATTCATATGAGCACAACCCTATCCGCAAGCACGCTACTGGCCGTGCCGCTGGCCCCGCTGGTGGGCTCCATGCTGGCTGGCATTCTCGGGACCACCTTCGGTGGCAACGTGATTGGTCGCCGTGCGGCCCATTCCCTGACCATCCTTGGGGTGTTTGTTGCCTTTGTGCTGTCTGCCATGACGCTATACAGCGTGGCTGTCGATGGCGCCCGCTTCAATCAGACCATTTATGAGTGGATGACGGTGGGCGACCTGAAGATGGAAATTGGCTTCATGGTCGATGGGTTGACCGCGATGATGATGTGCGTGGTGACCTTTGTCTCCCTGATGGTGCACCTTTACACCATTGGCTACATGGAGGAAGACGCCGGCTACAACCGTTTCTTTGCCTACATCTCGCTGTTCACCTTCTCGATGCTGATGCTGGTGATGAGCAACAACTTGCTCCAGCTGTTCTTTGGTTGGGAAGCGGTGGGTCTGGTCTCCTACCTGCTCATCGGGTTCTGGTTCAACAAGCCGACCGCCATTTTTGCCAACATGAAGGCCTTCCTGGTCAACCGTGTGGGCGACTTCGGCTTCATCCTGGGCATTGGTCTTGTGGTCGCCTATGCGGGCACCCTGAACTACACCGAAGTGTTTTCGAAAGCGGATGAGCTTGGGCGTCTCGGATTCCCGGGGACCGACTGGATGTTGATCACTGTGATCTGCATTTGCCTGTTCATTGGCGCCATGGGAAAGTCAGCCCAATTTCCCTTGCATGTGTGGCTTCCCGACTCCATGGAAGGCCCCACGCCCATTTCCGCACTGATTCACGCGGCAACCATGGTGACGGCCGGCATCTTCATGGTAGCGCGCATGTCCCCATTGTTTGAGCTATCGGACACTGCGCTGAATTTCATCATGATCATCGGTGCCATCACGGCGCTGTTCGGCGGGCTTTCTGGGCATTATCCAGAACGATATCAAACGCGTGGTGTACTATTCCACGCTCTCCCAGCTGGGCTACATGACCGTGGCATCAGCGTCGGCCCATTCGGCCGCGGTAAATTCCATCTGATGACCCACGCTTTTTCAAGGCGCTGCTGTTCCTGGCCGCTGGTTCGGTGATCATGGGCTTGGCACCAATCAGGATATTCGCTGATGGGGGGTACGCAAGTATGGCTGATCACTCTGGGTCACCTCGCTCATTGGCACCCTGGCCCTGATCGGTACCCCCTTCTTTGCAGGTTTCTATTCGAAGGACAGCATCATTGAAGCCGTTCACTTCAGCAATCTGCCGGCGGCGCATTGGGCCTACTTCGCTGTGCTGGCCGGTGTGTTTGTGACCTCCTTCTATTCATTCCGCCTCTATTTCCCGGTTTTTCATGGCAAAGAGCGTACGACCAGAATCTCGATGCCCACCATGGTCACCATGGCCATGACGACCATCACGGCGGCGGAAAACCCCACGAGACCCCATGGGTGGTGACTGTGCCTCTGGTTCTGCTGGCCATTCCCTCGGTGTTGATCGGGTTGATGACCATCGAACCCATGCTTCTGGGAGGCTTCCTCAAAGACGCCATACATGTCAATGGTGAACTGCATCCCGCCATGGAGACCTTCCGGGAGGAGTTCCATGGTTGGGTGGGCATGGCACTTCACGCGTTCTCCACCATGCCATTCTGGCTGGCTTTGGCCGGTGCCGTGTCGGCCTGGTACATGTACTTGATCAACCCAGCCGTGCCAGCCGCTCTTGAGCGTTTCTTCCGCTCGTTTGGTGCGCTGAATATCCTTGAGAACAAGTACTACCTGGACTGGTTCAACGAGAACATCCTCGCGCGCGGCGCGCGGTTGCTGGGCACTGGCCTTTGGAAGGGTGGAGATCAAGGCGTCATTGAAGGCGGTGTCGTCAACGCCAGCTGGAAGGTGGTGGGAATGTTCTCTGCCGCCATGCGCACACTGCAAAGTGGCTATCTCTACCACTATGCGTTGATGATGATTGTGGGCATTCTTTTGTTCATGACGTACTTCGTCTGGCTCGCCTGATTAGGAGAAGAAGAAAATGGGTTTGCTGAGCCTTGCGATTTGGACGCCGGTCTTGTTTGGCGTGGTTCTGCTGGCGTTTGGCCGGGACACCCACGCCAATGCGGTGCGTTGGTTGGCGTTGGTGGGTGCACTGGTCAGTCTGGCGGTGACCTTGCCGCTTTATTCCGGCTTCGAGCTGGGGACTTCGGCCATGCAGTTCGTCGAGAAGGCCCCTTGGATCGAGCAGTTCAACATTCACTACCACCTTGGGGTGGACGGTATTTCTCTGTGGCTGGTTCTTCTGACCGCGTTCATCACGGTGATCGTGGTCATCGCAGGGTGGGAGGTCATCACTGAGCGGGTCAATCAGTACATGGGTGCGTTCCTGATTCTGTCGGGCTTGATGATTGGTGTGTTCAGTGCCCTGGACGCCATGCTGTTCTACGTCTTCTTCGAAGCCACTCTGATCCCCATGTACCTGATCATCGGTATCTGGGGCGGTCCGAACAAGATCTATGCGGCGTTCAAGTTCTTCCTCTACACCCTCTTGGGCTCTCTGCTCATGCTGGTGGCGCTGATCTACCTCTATACCCAGTCGGGCGGCAGTTTCGATCTCGCGACCTGGCACCAACTTCCACTGAGTGCTTCGGCCCAGACCTATCTGTTCTTCGCCTTCTTCGCCGCGTTCGCAGTCAAGGTGCCGATGTGGCCTGTGCATACCTGGTTGCCCGACGTTCACGTGGAAGCACCGACCGGTGGCTCTGCGGTGCTGGCGGCGATCATGTTGAAACTGGGGGCCTACGGTTTCCTCCGGTTTTCTCTGCCCATCCTGCCCGATGCGTCCCGCGAATGGGCATGGTTGATGATTGCCCTCTCTTTGGTCGCGGTGATCTACGTGGGGCTGGTGGCCATGGTTCAGAAAGACATGAAGAAGCTGGTGGCGTATTCATCGGTCGCCCACATGGGCTTCGTGACGCTGGGCTTCTTCGTTTTCAGCGACCTTGGGGTTTCGGGTGCCATCGTGCAGATGATCGCCCACGGGTTCGTATCGGCCGCCATGTTCCTGGCCATCGGTGTTCTGTATGACCGCGTGCACTCGCGGAACATTGCGGATTACGGTGGGGTGGTCAACACCATGCCCAAGTTTGCGGCTTTTGCCTTGCTGTTCACGATGGCCAATTGCGGCTTGCCGGGCACAGCGGGCTTTGTGGGCGAGTGGATGGTGATCCTGGCGGCGGTCAAGGCCAACTTCTGGATTGGCGCTGCCGCGGCCTCCGCGCTGATTTTCGGTGCCGCCTATTCGTTGTGGATGTTCAAGCGCGTCTACCTGGGAGCCCCGGCAAACGACCACGTGAAAAAGCTGACCGACATCGGCGGGCGTGAGTTCCTCATTCTGGCGGCGCTGGCCCTCGCCGTGCTCTACATGGGCGTGTATCCCAAGCCGTTCACCGACGTGATGGACGCTTCCGTGGCCGATCTGCTGCGCCATGTGGCCATTTCCAAGCTGAACTGAGTGCGGCACAAGAAATCAAGAGAACGTTCATATGACTGACAACTTCAGCTTGGTCGCTGCCTATCCCGAAATAGTCCTGCTGGTGGCTTCATCGATGATCGCCCTGGTCGGAGTGGCTTTCAAGACACCGGCGCGTGGCCTGATCCATTTCCTCTCGATGGTGACATTGGCAGGCCTTGCCGTGATGCTGGGCATGCGTGCGAGCAGCGGGGACACCATCGTTGGGTTTGGTGGCTTGGTGGTCAGCGACCCGATGGGCAACTGGCTCAAGTGCTTTGCGGCCGTTGCCATGCTCGTGACACTTGTCTATGGACGTGGCTATGCTGGCTCGCGGGAGATGATGCGCGGCAGTGAGCTCCACACGCTGGCGCTGTACGCTTTGCTGGGCATGTTTGTGATGATTTCGGGACACAACTTCCTCGTCATCTACTTGGGACTGGAGCTGCTGACCCTTTCCAGTTACGCGCTGGTCGCGCTGCGCCGCGACGACCTCAAGGCCACCGAAGCCGCGATGAAGTATTTTGTGCTGGGCGCATTGGCCAGTGGCTTTTTGCTTTATGGCCTGTCCATGGTGTACGGTGCCACCGGTTCGCTCGATCTGTCAGGTGTGATGCAGGCCATTGCGGGTGGTGAGGCCACGTTGAAGGGATCCAAACAGGTGCTGGTGCTCGGCCTGGTCTTTGTGGTGGCTGGTCTGGCTTTCAAACTCGGGGCCGTTCCTTTCCATATGTGGGTTCCTGACGTCTACCATGGTGCGCCCACGGTGGTGACGCTGATGATCGGTGGGGCGCCCAAACTGGCTGCTTTCGCGATCGTGATTCGTTTGCTGGTTGAGGGGCTTGCGCCTCTGGCGATTGATTGGCAGCAGATGCTGGCCGTCTTGTCCGTGCTGTCCCTGCTGGTGGGCAACCTTGCCGCGATTGCACAGACCAACCTGAAGCGCATGCTTGCTTTCTCCACCATCTCTCAGATGGGTTTTTTGCTGCTCGGCCTGCTGGCAGGGGTGGCGACCGGTGCCAACGGCCTGGACAATGGAAACATGGCCAATGCCTACAGCTCTTCGATGTTTTATGTGTCACCGGTGGTATTGACCACGCTGGCCACATTTGGCGATCCTTCTCCTGTCGCGCGATGGTTTTGAGTCAGATCAGATCAGCGATCTTGCTGGCTTGAATCAGCGCAGCCCCCTGTACGCTGCCGTGATGGCCATCTGTATGTTCTCCTTGGCAGGCGTGCCTCCCATGGTGGGTTTTTATGCCAAGCTGTCGGTGCTTCAGGCGCTGTTGGCGACTTCGCATCCGGTCTACATCGGATTGGCCGTGTTTGCCGTCGTGATGTCGCTGATCGGTGCCTTCTATTACTTGCGACTCGTGAAGGTCATGTATTTTGATGCAAGCACCCAGAGTGCTGCCATTGAAGCCGGCTTTGACGTGCGCTCGGTGCTGTCGATCAATGGCGCCTTGGTGCTCGTTCTCGGGATCGTTCCCGGGGGGTTGATGGCATTGTGCGCGAAGGCGATTGCCAGCCTGCTCGCTTGACCCGCTGTTCGTGACCCAGGGGCGCAGTTGAACTCTCTGCGCTTCTTCCGGTCTCATTTTTCACTATGAATCACTCCTACTCTGTGGCACTGGTGCTGTTGGCGGCATTTGTTGGCGCCAACCTGCCGTTCGTCAATGAGCGGGTGATTGCTTTGATTCCTCGCCGCGTGCCGAAATCGCTTTGGATTCGGGCGGGGGAACTGGTGCTGTTCTATTTCCTTGTCGGCGCATTGGGCCTGGCATTGGAGCAATCTGCGGGGCAGATCTACCCGCAGGGATGGGAGTTCTATGCGACGACAGGGGCATTGTTTCTCACGCTCGCATTTCCCGGATTTGTGTTTCGCTACCTCATGAAGCACAGGCGCTGAACGCATGAAGTCCAGCGACGACGACGCCCATCTTCGCGAGACGCGACTGGCCCGGCAGGAATTGCTGAAAGGCCATTTCTTGCATGTGGTGCGTGACACCGTGCAATTGCCCTCTGGCAAAGAAGCCACTCGGGAGTTTGTGCTGCATCCTGGCGCGGTGATGGTGATTGCAATGCTCGACGATGGACGCGTGGTGCTGGAGCGGCAATACCGCCATCCCATGCAGTCTGTGATGATCGAGTTTCCTGCGGGCAAGCTTGATCCGGATGAAGACGGTCTTGAATGTGCGAAGCGCGAGCTTCTGGAGGAAACGGGCTACACCGCTGCCGAGTGGGCTTATGCCGGACAACTGGCACCCACCATTGCCTATTCGGACGAGCGTTTGGGAATCTGGTTTGCGCGCGGGCTCAAGCTGGGCGCGCGCCACTTGGACGAGGGGGAGTTCCTGGATGTGTTTTCAGCCACTCCGGGGGCGCTGCAGACATGGTGCAGGCAAGGAGGGGTGATCGGATGCGAAGACCCTGGTCGGCGTGCTTTGGCTTCAAAATGTGTTGTCCGGTGCCTGGACCCTGAACTGGTCCCGCGTTCAACGCCCGTGATCAAGGAGACGAATGAAGGTCTTCGGATCTGCAGTGCGCTCTTCAGCACAGCTTTGAGCAAGGGTGGTTTGTTTCGGAAGATGAGTTCAACAGCCAGCAGGCCTGTGGCCTGGGTGAGTTGTCCGGTTTGCGGGGACACAAGTACAAAAGATGCTGTCTGCGCCGAGGTTGAATCTCAAATCCCAAGGCACTGGAGCCTCCGACGCGCCGGCGGCGCCCCCTGTGGTTGGCGTGGCGGCGGGGTCGAGTCACGAACCTTCGCTCAAGGACCTGCAGGGGCGCTGGATGAGGGCCGTGAGAGAAGTTCTGGCCAACACCGAAGACGTCGGCGACCGGTTTGCCGATGAAGCAAGAGCCATGCATCATGGTGATATCGAGCACCGCAACATCCGAGGGCAGACAAGCCCGGAAGTGGCCATGGCCTTGGTGGAAGAGGGCATCGAGGTGTTGCCGCTTCCAACCTTGCAAGGCTTGAAGGAAACGCTGCAGTGATGCCTCTGGTGGGGCTGGAGATCGCCTTCTCCTTCTCGTTTCACTAGGGCCTGTTCATACTATTTTTCCGAGATGCATTGCAGATCAAACTGCAATGCGCAAGGCGCAAAACGCAGCCGGATTCTCCTGCGGCGAGGTCTTGCAACGCCGCGCATGGCCTTTTTGGCTGCAACCCGAAGGGAAAGGGGTGCAAACAACGCCACTCGTCGTTGCGCTCCCAGGTCAGACGCCCAGTCTGAACGTCGTCCCGCGCCCAGATTGGCCTTCTTTGCGCCCATTTCGCACTCGGAGAAATAGTGTGAACAGGCCCAGCGGTGACGGGTGGTTTTCTTTGCCCTGTCCGTGTGCATCCACGGGGCTTGTCTGTCAGGGAAATCCCGGGGTGGTCGAGTCTATGCATGTGATGCATAAGGTCATGGGATGACCTCATGCATAAAAGTAAGGGGGACGGTTTTTCAGGATGTGGCAAACCTAGAATCTGCCCACATCCACGCGACCACCCATGCCCATGACCAATACACCCAAGCTCACGCAGTTTCAAAACCTCTATTTCTCGGATGCTGATCCGGAAGAGTTGAACGCACGCGAGCCAGACGCGCTCAAGGCGATGGCCGAATCGCACAGCGCCGTTGCAAGTCGCACACCCCTGAGGGGGTCCGGGTCGAAGTGCTGTCAGGCGCCAAGGCCAAGGCCGCTGGCACGACGATGGTGCAGGATCGTGCATCCGGACATGGCGTTTCTCGGTGGATTCGGTGAGCATCGCGGTCAATCAAAGCGGACGCACGGTGCACTGGATTCTGCACCTTGTTGCGCGTCTCTTCGCAGCGAAAAAGGCGAGCTGAATGATGTGGAAAGCGCAGTCCGCGCGCCGGAGCCCGGCAGTCAGGGGCGGTGGTGTCTTGCATGCTTGTCGAGTGCACCGTCTGGGCCAACGATCCGATGGCGTCGCACTGAAGCAGGCCATCGAGGCGACGCTTCAAGATGTGCGCAGCGCCGTTCAGGACTGGAGAGGCATGCTGTCGCGGCTGCAACTGCTCAGCGCAGGCCTGACAGCCTTGGACAGTGCCGATGCGGCCGAGACCAAGGCCTTTCAGCTGGTTGGAGCAAGGCCACTTTACGTTTCTGGGCGCCTTGGATTTTTCGGCGGACAGCGACTGTCGGCGGTCCCGGGCACGGCGCTCGGCATTCTCAAGAATCCAGGTTTTCTGTGATGCCCGAAAGCAGGCGGCGCCAATCATGAAAGACAACAGGTGGTTGATGTGCGCCAAGGCCATGCGGCGCTCCAGCGTCCACCGGCCAACCTGGCTGGATACCATTAGCGTCAAACGCATGGACACGAGTGGTCGTGTGGTGGGAGAGTCGCGGTTTCTGGGGTTGTACACCGCCGCGGCGTACGCCACTTCGGTTGAGGCGATTCCGCTGGTGCGCCAGCGTGTCTCCCATGTCATTGCCCAAGCAGGGGTGGTGCGTGGCAGCCACGCCCACAAGGCGCTGCAGGCCATTCTGGAGACCTATCCGAGAGACGAGATCCTGCAGGTGGACGCGGCAACCCTGGCCCAGCATGCCATTGGCATTCTTCGCTTGCAGGAGCGGCAACGTGTTCGCCTTTTCCTGCGCCGCGGACCCTTTGGTCGTGTGGCTTCGATCCTCGTCTATGTGCCCCGTGATCTGTACACCACGGAGTTGCGCCTCAGACTGGGCCAGATGTTCACGCAGGCATTTGCGGCCGAGACTGTGGAGTTCACGCCCATGCTCACGGACAGTGCGTTGGCGCGCATCCATTACATCGTGCGCGCGCAAGAGCGCCTGAAGGAGCAGGTGGACCTGGTGGAACTGGAGTCGCGGGTGGCGCGGGCCTGCGAGCGTTGGGAAGACGGCGTGCAGGCAGCGCTGATGGGCTATGGCCTGGAGAAGGCGGGCATGCTCTCGGCAATCGCCGCGGGGTTCCCGGTGGCGTATCGAGAGGACTTCAGTGCAGACGTTGCGGCGCAAGACGCGGCAATGATCCACGACCTCGACGATTCCACGCCTCAGGCATTGCAGCTGTACGCGCGCGGCGAGCAGATTCGCTTCAAGACGTATGCCATGCAGAAAGTCATCCTCTCGGATGCGGTGCCGGTGATGGAGTCCATGGGGGCCCGCGTGCTCGACGAGCATCCCTACCAGATCCGTTTGCCACAGCCGCACGGCGGTGAACGCTGGGTGCACGACTGGGGTCTGCAGTTCGAACAGCGGGTGGATCTCGATCAGCTCAAACCGCGGTTCGAGGCGTTGTTCCAGGCTGTCTGGCGTCAGGAAGTGGAAAGCGACGCACTGAACAGGTTGGTGCTTTCCACGACACTGGGGGTGCGCGATATCGCTGTTCTGCGGGCGTATACGCGGTATTTCAAACAACTGGGCTTCGCATTCAGTCAGGCCTATATCGAAGATACCCTTAACGGCAATCCCGCCATTGCACAGGGGCTCGCGGCACTGTTCGCCCTGAAGTTCGACCCGGCCAAGGAGAGTGGAAGGTCCACGGCGATGGCGGCACAGGTTCAGAGCATCGAAGACCTGCTGACCCAGGTGGCCAGCCTGGAGCAGGACCGCGTCTTGCGTCAGTTCCTCGCCACCATCAATGGCACCGTCCGCACCAATGCCTACGTGACAGGGCGGGACTACTTGAGTTTCAAGCTCACCCCACGGGAGATTCCCAACGTTCCGGAGCCGCGCCCGCTGTTTGAAATCTGGGTCTACTCGCCGCGCGTCGAGGGGGTTCACTTGCGCGGAGGCAAGGTGGCCCGCGGTGGCTTGCGCTGGTCGGATCGACGCGACGATTTCCGCACCGAGATTCTTGGCCTGGTGAAGGCACAACAGGTCAAGAACACGGTGATCGTGCCCGTGGGTTCCAAGGGCGGTTTCGTTTTGAAGAAGGGGCCTGCGCCTGCCGATCGCGAAGCCTGGATGGCCGAGGGCGTGGCCTGCTACAGGACCTTCCTGAGTGGGCTGCTTGATGTCACCGACAACCTGGTCAAAGGGGCGGTGGTGCCACCGGCGCAGGTGGTCCGCCATGACGAGGATGATCCGTACCTCGTCGTGGCTGCCGACAAAGGCACGGCGACCTTCAGTGACATTGCCAATGGCGTGAGTGCCGACTACGGTTTCTGGCTGGGCGATGCATTCGCGTCGGGCGGTTCGGTGGGTTACGACCACAAGAAGATGGGGATCACCGCGCGCGGTGCCTGGGAATCTGTCAAGCGCCATTTTCGTGGTCTGGGGGTGGACACCCAGACACAACCATTCACGGTGGCCGGCATTGGTGACATGTCGGGCGATGTGTTTGGCAATGGCATGTTGTTGTCCACCCAGATCAGGCTGGTGCTGGCCTTTGACCACCGGCACATCTTCATCGATCCCGAACCCGATGTGGCCTTGAGCTATGCCGAGCGGAAACGCCTGTTCAATCTGCCCCGCTCAAGCTGGGACGACTATGACAAGGCCTTGATCAGCGAGGGCGGGGGTGTCTATCCGCGCACAGCCAAATCCGTTTCTTTGAGTGCGCAAGCGCGTGCGGTGCTGGGAACGCAGGCCTCCGCGATGACGCCCAACGAGCTGATCAATGCCATCTTGAAGGCGCCGGTGGACTTGCTCTACAACGGCGGTATCGGTACCTACGTCAAAGCCAGTTTTGAGACCCATGCTCAGGTCGGGGACAAAGGGGGTGACGCGTTCCGGGTCAATGGCAATGAGCTTCGATGCAAGGTGCTTGGCGAGGGGGGCAATCTGGGCGCCACCCAAAATGGCCGCATCGAGTTTGCCGAGACTGGAGGCCTGGTTTACACCGATGCCATTGACAACTCGGCTGGAGTGGATTGCTCTGACCACGAGGTGAACATCAAGATCCTGGTCGGTGCGGTGCAAGAAAGTGGGCAGCTCTCGCTGCAGGCGCGCAACGATTTGCTTGCCAGCATGACGGACGAGGTGGGGTTGCTGGTGTTGCAGGACAATTATTACCAGACGCAGCAAATCGAACTGGCTGCGGCCAGGCCGACCTATCTGCTGGAGGGGCAGCAGAACCTGATGCGTTGGCTGGAGAAGTCTGGTCAGCTCAATCGCAGCATCGAGTTTTTGCCTACCGACGACGAGTTGGCCAGACGCAAGCGGGAGGGTAAGGGGCTGACGCGTCCTGAGAATGCGGTCGTCATGGCCTATGCCAAGCTCAACCTCTTTGATGAGCTGTGTGCCAGCGAGTTGCCGGACGATCCTTTCTACGCCAAGGTGCTGCAAACCTACTTCCCTCAGGTCCTCGGGCAGCAGTACCCCGATTTTGTGGCGCAACACGCGCTCAAGCGCGAAATCGTTGCCACCTCGGTGACCAATGCGGTGGTCAACCGCATGGGCGCCACCTTTGTGAACTTCCTGGCCACCGAAGCCTCCTGCACCGCCGCCGATGTGGTCAGCGCGTATACCTTGGCCCGGGAGGTCTTTGGGCTGGAGAGCATCTGGGATCGGATTGACGAACTCGATGGCAAGGTGCCCACCGCGTTGCAGTTGGAGCTGCTCACGCAGCTGAGCACCATTGCCCAGCGGGCCAGCCGCTGGATGTTGCGTCACCGGGGTGAGGGTGATCTGCCGAGCATGATCGCGCGGTACCAGCCTGCGGCCGCCCAGCTGCGAAACCACATTGACCAATGGTTGCCGACGGAGGCACGAGAGCAATGGCAGGCTGCCAGCACCCCGCTGGTGCAGGCGGGTGTGGATGAGCAACTTGCCAGCGACCTCACGGTGCTCGACCACCTCTACCCGGTGTTGGACCTGGTGGATGTGGCCAGCCGCTGCAAGACCTCACTGGAAAAGGCTGCACGCACGTACTTTGCCGTTGACCATGCGCTGGATCTGGGTTTGTGGCGCGCGGCCATCGCCAAGCTGCCGACAGACACGCTGTGGCAAACCCAGGCGCGTGCAAGTGCCAGGGACGACGCCTACTCGATTGCCAGCCAGATTGTTCAGGTACTCCTGGGCGAGAAGCGGGAGCTGGCCGAGTGGGAGGCCAAGCATGCGAAGACCATCGAGCGGGTGAACGCCATGAGGGAGAGCATTGCAGGAGCAACGCCTGATCTGGCGCCTGTGTCCGTCGCCCTGCGCGAGTTGCGTCAGTTGGTCTAGGGCCTGTTCACACCATTTTTCCGAGTGCGAAAGGGGCGCAGACAGCGCCAATCTAGGCGCGGGACGATGGTCAGACTGGGCGTTTGACCTAGGAGCGCAACGAAGACTGGCGTCGTTTGCACCCCTATCCCTTCGGGTTGCAGCCAAAAAGGCCATGCGCGGCGTTCCAAAACCTCGCCGGGGGAGAACCCCGGCTGCGGTTTGCGCCTTGCCCTGGGCGCGAATCCATCGGTTTCATTTCATGCGCCTATTTGCGGGACAGCACACTAGCCGCCCCAAACATGGCGAGCCACGCGCGCCATGTTGTTGCCCAACACTCCCATGGTTTCCGACTCGCTCATGCCAAGGGAGCGCAGGGCGTCGGGTAGGGCCTCCCAGGTGGAGATGGGGGCATAGGTGATGCCGGTGATGCCTGCACCGTAGCCCGCGCTGAGGGGCCACCAGTGCCCTGGGTCAAAAGGCGGTGGTGGATCGTCCGCAAGACCAGGCTCGGAAAAGCCGATGTCCAGCCCAAGGCCCACGTGTTGGGTGCCCACCAGATTGGCGACATAGGCGACGTGCTTGGCCACCTCGGCCACACTGGGTTGGTCAACCCCCAGAAACCGGGACACACCCGAGATGCAGATGACGCCACCGGTGGCAGCGCAGGCACGAATCTGCTCGTCACTGACATTGCGTCCATGCTCGACCAGGGACAAGGGGTTGGCGTGACTGAAGACCACGGGGTGGCGCGAGTGGGACATGATGTCGAGTGAACTGTGCCGCCCGGTGTGGGCGCAGTCCATGAGCACCCCCGCGTCGTTCACGGCCTCTACCATTCGTCGACCCAATGGGGTGAGGCCTTGCGGCTCATCGTGGCAGCCACCGGCCACGGCGTTGTTGCGGTTGTAGGCGAAGTGCACTTGGCGCACACCCATGTCCCTGAACAATGCCACCATGTTGGGCTGGTTGAGCAGCGGCATGGCGCCTTCCAGATCGAATCCGACGGCGAGTCGCCGTGTGTCTCGGGCCAGCTCGATATCGGCCACGGAACGAGCCATGACAAATTGTTCGGGCTGGGCTGCCAGCCGGGCCCGGAAAGCCGCGATTACCGGCAGGATCTGTGAGAGTGGGTTCATGTCCATCCCGACATTGATGCTCACGTAGTGCACCCCACTGCGCAGGTAGTGCGCCAGGGGGTCAAAGCTGGCTTCCGGATGCAACGGCAAGCAGGTGTGGGCCTCCCACCTCAGGTTGTGGGTGGAACTTGGAAGGGCTCGGTGTGGCATAGGTATTGCTACCAATTTTGGTTTGTGCGGAGGTGGGCCAAGATGGCGTTGGCGGTGGATCTTGTCACCTTTCTGTCATTGGACCGTGCTGCAAGGGTTTGGGTGCGGCACAGTGCGTTCACCCCGCGACGTCGGCGGATGGTCCGCTGCCGTAATTCAAAGGATCTTCTATGTTCAAGATGAATCGACTAGCCATTGCACTTTCCCTGTCGGCCGCCGCCTTTGCATCGCATGCGGCGGGCACGCTGGTTTATTGCTCCGAAGGCAGTCCGGAGGGATTCGACAATGCGCAGTACACGGGCGGAAACACGTTCGATGCCTCGGGCCACGCGATGTTCAATCGGCTGGTGGGGTTCAAGAAGGGAACCACCGAGCTGGAGCCCAGCCTGGCGACTTCATGGACCATTTCTCCCGACGGCACGGTCTACACGTTCAAATTGCGCCCGGGCGTGAAGTTCCACAGCAATGCGAGCTTCAAGCCCAGTCGCGATTTCAATGCGGACGATGTGATCTTCACTTTTGCCCGCATGACGAACAAGGATCTCCCATTCAACAAGGCCTACCCAGCCGAATTTCCCTACGCCTCTGATACCGGCATTGCCGACAACATCGAATCGGTGACCAAGGCGGATCCATTGACGGTGGTGTTCAAGCTGAAGAAGCCCGATGCAGACATGCTGGCCAAGGTGGCCATGCCCTTCGCTTCGATCTTGTCGGATGAGTTTGCCGCCAAACTGCTGGCTGAAGGAAAGGCCTCCGAGATCAACCAGCAGCCCATCGGCACAGGCCCTTTCCAGATGCGCCGCTATCAGAAGGATTCGCAGATCCGCTATGTCAAGAACAAGGACTATTGGGATGCGAAGAATGTGCTGGTTGACAACCTGGTCTTTGCCATCACGACCGATGCTTCTGTGCGCTATCAGAAGCTCAAGGCCGACGAGTGCCAGATCATGTCCTATCCCAAGCCGCAAGACATTGCGGCCATGCGCAACGACCCGAATCTCAAGGTGGATTCGGCGCCAGGATTCAACATCGGGTACCTTGCCTACAACATGGAAAAGCCGCTGACGGCCAAGGCAGAGGTGCGTCAGGCGCTGGACATGGCGATCAACCGCAAGGCCATTCTCGAGGCGGTTTACCAGGGGCAGGGGCAAGAGGCGGCCAATCCGTTCCCCGCCTCGCTTTGGTCGTACAACCCGGCTCTGAAAAATGTGCCCTTCAATCCCGAGAAGGCCAAAGAACTGTTGAAAAAGGCGGGTGTCGCCGAGGGCACCGAAATCACTTTGTGGGCGATGCCGGTTCAGCGCCCATACAACCCCAACGCCAAGCTGATGGCTGAGATGATCCAGGCCGACTGGGCCAAGGTCGGCATCAAGGCCAAGATCACGCAATACGAGTGGGGCGAGTACCTCAAGCGCATGAAGGCTGGCGAGCACGACACCGGGCTGATCGGCTGGACGGGCGACTACGCCTCGCCCGACAACTTCCTGGGGGTGTTGCTGACCTGCGAGGCGATCGGCGGCTCCAACTACGCTCGCTACTGCAGCAAGGACTTCGATGCGCTGGTGCTCAAGGCCCGCAGCAGCACCGACCAGAAAGAACGCGTGGAGCTTTACAAGAAGGCTCAGGAGGTGTTCAAGAAGGACATGCCCTGGTCGACGATTGCGCACTCCACGGTGAATCAACCCATGAGCAAGAAGCTCAACGGTTTCAAAATCAGCCCGTTTGGTGATTACAACTTTGAAGGCGTGAGCGTCAAGTAACGGACGGGCTTTCTGTTTGTTGTACTGAAGCGTTGCGACAGGCGTCAAAAGTTTGACGCCTGTCGTTTTTTGCGCACCAATTTGTCTGTGCACAGGGGACTCTCGCCATGTTGAGCTACATCCTGCGTCGGCTGCTGATACTGATCCCGACGGTTTTGGGTGTCACGTTGCTGACGTTTTCATTGATCCGGCTGATTCCCGGCGACCCCGTTGAGGTGATGATGGGCGAGCGCACGCTCGATCCGGAATTGCATGCTGCTGCGTTGGCGCGCCTGGGGCTGGACAAGCCCCTGTACGTTCAATATGCAAATTACCTGGGTTCGCTGTTGCAAGGTGATCTGGGCCATTCGCTCAAGACCCAGGTTGCGGTGTGGAGCGAGTTCAAAAGCCTCTTTCCAGCCACACTTGAACTGGCTTTGGTGGCGCTGTTGATCGCCTTGGTGGTGGGCATGGCTGCGGGCGTGTTGGCTGCGGTCAGGCGCGGCACCTGGGTGGACCACACGGTGATGACAGGCGCGCTCACCGGTTACTCCATGCCCATTTTCTGGTGGGGCCTGTTGTTGATCCTGATTTTCTCGGTGGGGCTGGGGTGGACCCCGGTGTCTGGGCGAATCGACTTGATGTTTGACGTGCCACCGCAAAGCGGATTCATGTTGTGGGACGCCTGGCTGGCCCAGCGCGCCGATCCTGAGCTCAATGCGGGCGCGGTGTGGGATGCCGTGCGCCACCTGATCTTGCCGGCCGTGGTCCTGGGAACCATTCCCCTGGCCGTGATTGCGCGCATGACGCGTTCGTCCATGCTGGAGGTGTTGCGGGAGGACTATGTGAGAACCGCACGGGCCAAAGGCCTGTCCCCGGTGCGGGTCGTGTTTGTCCATACGCTGCGAAACGCCTTGATCCCTGTGCTCACAGTCGTTGGTCTTCAAGTGGGCACCCTCATGGGGGTGCCGTGCTGACCGAGACCATCTTCTCATGGCCTGGCATTGGCAAGTGGCTGATCGATGCCATCAGTCGGCGCGACTACCCGGTGGTGCAAAACGGCATCCTGCTGGTGGCCACGCTGGTCATCCTGACCAATTTTGTGGTGGACATTCTTTACGGCGTGGCCAATCCGCGCATCCGGGTGCAGTGATGGACTTGCGAGAAATCTGGCGCGCGTTTGCGCAAAACAAGGAGCCGTTGCCGGCCTGTTTTTCATGATGATCGTGGCCTTGCTGGCCATTCTGGCGCCGTGGGTGGCGCCCCACAGCCCGATCGAGCAATACCGGGAGCACTTTCTGCAAGCGCCAGTGTGGTCGCCGGGGGCACCTCTCAGTTCCTGCTGGGCACCGACGAGTTGGGCCGGGATTTGCTGTCGCGGCTGATCCATGGTGCGCGCTTGTCGCTGCTGGTGGGGATGGCCTCGGTGGTGATGGCGCTCGTTCCCGGCGTGATCCTGGGTCTGACGGCGGCCTTTGCAGGCAAGTGGGCCGATGCGGTCATCATGCGCGCCATGGACATCATGATGGCGCTGCCGTCGCTGTTGCTGGCGGTGGCCATCATGGCCATCCTCGGTCCCGGCCTGGTCAACGCCATGATCGCCATTTCCCTGGTGTCTTTGCCGGCCTATGTGCGGCTGGTGCGCGCCTCGGCATTGAGTGAGTTGCAGCGCGACTACGTGACCGCGGCCCGACTCTCAGGTGCCAAGACCCTGCGCCTGATGTTTGTGACGGTGTTGCCCAACCGCACCGCGCCGCTGATCGTGCATGCCACCATGAGCTTTTCGGCGGCGATCCTGGAGATTGCCGCCTTGGGTTTTCTTGGGCTGGGTGTGCAGCCGCCCTTGCCCGAATGGGGCACCATGCTCGCTTCGGCGCGGGACTACATCGAGAGCGCCTGGTGGGCGGTGACGCTGCCCGGTTTGACGATTCTTTTTTCAGTGCTCGCCATCAATTTGGTGGGCGATGGACTTCGCGATGCGCTGGACCCCAAACTCAAGTCGGTCTGATGGGGCAGGCTACGGGTCGAATGGACATTGCCCTGCCAGCATGGACTGTGGCATGGCACTGGTGGGCTGGCATTTGCCCACATTCTTTCAGACTGTTTGCACAGCCCACATGGTGGTGCTTCTCAAGGATCAGCGAACATGAGCCTTCTAGAGATTGAGAACCTGGGTGTCGAGTTTGGCGCCAAAGGGAGGGGCTTTCGTGCTGTCGACTCGCTGGACCTGCGGCTCGACCAAGGCCAGGTGCTGGGCATCGTGGGTGAGTCGGGCTCCGGCAAGTCGGTCAGCATGATGGCCATGATGGGGCTCTTGGCTGGGCAGGGCCGCATCACGGCGGACAGATTGGCGTTTGATGGCAAAGACCTGTTGACCATTTCGGACCGCGAGCGACGCAGGCTTCTGGGCAAGGAAATGGCCATGATCTTTCAGGACCCCATGACCTCGCTCAACCCCAGCTTCACCGTGGGCTTTCAGTTGATCGAGGTGTTGAAGCACCACATGGGTCTGAGGGGGCGGCGGCCAAGGCCCGAGCCATTGAGCTCCTCGAGATGGTGGAGATCCCCGACGCAGGCAACCGTCTGAAGAGCTATCCCCACCAGTTCTCCGGGGGCATGGCTCAGCGCGTGATGATTGCCATTGCCATCGCGTGCAACCCCAAGCTGTTGATTGCCGATGAGCCCACCACGGCCCTGGACGTGACCATCCAGGCGCAGATCATGGAGTTGCTGGTGCAACTGCAACGGGCGCACGACATGGCATTGATTCTGATCACGCACGACCTTGCGGTGGTGGCTGAGGTGGCGCAGCAGGTGGCGGTGATGTACGCAGGGCAAGTCGTCGAGCAAGGCGACGTCGGTCGCTTGTTCAGCCGACCGACCCATTCCTATACGCGTGCATTGCTGCAAAGCGTGCCCGAGCACAGCCGCGGTGCTCGAAGGTTGCAAACCTTGCCCGGCATTGTTCCAGGCCAGTTCGATCGTCCCTCAGGTTGCTTGCTGTCGCCGCGATGCCCCAACGTGCAAGATCGTTGCCGAAGCGATCGGCCTGCACTGTTTGCAGAAGATGGCGTGCTGACGCGCTGTTTCTATCCCATTACCGCGCAGGAGACACCATGAGCCAGGCTGTGATGCAAGCAGAGTCGCTGACGCGGCATTACCACGTGTCGCAGGGCCTGATGAAGCCCCCGGTGACGGTCAAGGCGCTGGCCGATGTGTCGTTCGAGTTGCAGCAAGGGCGCACGCTGGCCGTGGTCGGGGAATCCGGTTGTGGCAAAAGCACACTGGCGCGCCAACTGACCCTGATCGAGTCGCCCACGCAAGGTCGCTTGCGCCTGGGCGAGGAATGGGTTGCACCAGAAGACAAAGCGCAATACCGGCGCCTGCGCAGCCAGGTGCAGATGGTGTTTCAAAACCCCTATGCCTCGCTCAATCCGCGGCAGAAGATCGGACACCAGATAGGTGAGCCACTTCAACTCAACACGCCGCTCAGCACTTCACAGCGCAAGGCCAAAGTGATGGAGAGCCTGGAGCGCGTGGGGCTGCGTCCTGAACACCATGACCGGTACCCACACATGTTCTCTGGCGGGCAGCGCCAGCGCATCGCAATTGCGCGTGCCATGGTGCTGCAACCCAAGATCCTGGTGGCGGATGAACCGACCTCGGCGCTGGACGTTTCAATCCAGGCGCAGGTGTTGAATCTGTTCATGGATTTGCAAGACCAGCTTCAGACGGCTTACGTGTTCGTTTCCCACAACCTGGCGGTGGTCGAGCACATCGCCAACGATGTGATGGTGATGTACCTGGGGCGCGTGGTCGAGGCCGGGCCCAAGGCGACGATTTTTGCCAATGCGCTGCACCCTTATACGCAGGCCCTGTTGTCGGCCACACCGTCCATCGACCCCACCCACCGACAAAAGAAGATCAAGATCCAGGGCGAACTCCCCAGCCCTTTGAACCCGCCTTCGGGTTGTGCGTTTCACAAGCGCTGTCCGTTGGCCGACGCTCGGTGTCAGGGTGAGCTGCCGGTGTTGCGGACGTTGCAGGGGCGGCAGGTGGCCTGTCACCACGCAGGCTGATCACGCCTGAAGGGCGCGGGCTTTGGACAGTGCGCGTGAGAGCGCCGACGCGTTGGCGTAGCCGCTGCGGCGGGCAGCGGCCTTGAGCCCTTCACCCGATTCCACCGCGCGCTGCGCCATGGCCAGGCGCAGTTGAGAAAGGTATTTGCCCGGCGTGGTCTTGAGGGCGTCCCGGAAACGGTTGGCGAACGCGGTGCGCGACATGCCCGCGCGCTCGGCCATGGTTTCCAGGCACCAGTCTGCTGCAGGATCGGTGTGGAGCGCGACCAGCGTGGCAGCGAGTCGCGGGTCCGACAAACCCTGAAACAGGCCGTCTCCCGTGCGGGCGTGGGCCACGAGGTGGCGCAGCAATCCGATGAACAGGATGTCGCCGGCGCGGTCGAGCAGCAGCGGCTGGCCGCAGCGGGGCTCGCCGAGCTCGGTTTGAAGCAAGGCGATGGTCTGCTGCAGAGAGGGATCGGCGTTCTCCAGCGGGACTAAGGTGGTGTGTTCGAACTCGGCCAACAACCAGGGAGCGATCGGCCCGTCCAGATGCACCCGAATGCAAAGCAGGTCGTCGGGGTGGGGCCCGCTGTCGCCCAGGCGGAGCAGTTGGTGCGGCCATGCCGCTTGGCAAACCAGAATGACCGGGGCCTGGGTGCGGAGGTGTTGGGCTCTGGGGATCCGCAATTCAACTTCCCCGTTGAGCACCAGATGCAGCCACAGACCTTTTGATGGGTCTGCTTCGAATGCCATCTGGGACAGGCTGGCATCCGGGCGCATGACTTGCACCCTGGGGGCCAAACCGCTCAGCAGGGCGGAAAGGCGGTCGAGGCGGGCGGCGTTGTTCATTTGTACTAAGTGCAAAGAATTTTGGACGATTAATTGTAATTTGTACAGAACAATGGGCTTTCATTGACCACAAGAGGAAGTCTTCATGCGTGCCCAAGCTTTGTTGCCCCGCTATCCCGTTCCCGCACTTCAGTTGCCCTTGACCACGGGCGAGCGCTTTGTGTTGGGTGCTCAGCCAGGCGAGACCTTTGACTTGCTGGTGTTTTACCGTGGCTTGCATTGCCCGATTTGCGCCAAATACCTGCTGGAGCTGGAGCGGTTGGCGCCCGAGTTCGCCAGCCGGGGCGTTCAGGTGGTGGCGATCAGCAGCGATTCTCAAGAGCGCGGCCAGTTGATGGCCGAGAAGATCAAGGCCGCGGGCGTCAGGGTGGCCTACGGGTTGAGTCTTCGCAGCGCCCGCGAGTGGGGGCTCTACATCAGCACCTCGCGCGGGACCACGTCGATCGGTCTGGAAGAGCCCGACTTGTTCAGCGAGCCGGGGGTGTTTCTCGTGCGCCCCGACGGCACGCTGTATTACGGTGCGGTGCAGACCATGCCCTTTGCACGCCCACCGTTCCAGGACCTGTTGGGCGCGATCAATTTTGCTGTGGCCAAGGACTATCCCGCACGCGGTGAGTTCACTGGCGCCGTGTGAAGAGGCTCGCGGCGGGGGGGGCCTCCTCAGGTGGTGAATTGCAAGGCCGCCAGCCCCTGATAGACGCCGCCGCGGGCCACCAGCTCATCGTGTGTGCCTTGCTCCACGATGCGCCCCTGGTCGAGGACCACGATGTGGTCGGCGCGCTGAACGGTGGCCAGGCGGTGGGCGATGACCAGGGTGGTGCGGTCGCGCATGGCCGATTCCAGCGCCGCTTGAACCACCCGCTCGCTTTGCGCGTCCAGGGCGCTGGTGGCTTCGTCGAGCAACAACAGGGGTGGGTTCTTGAGGATGGCGCGGGCGATGGCGATGCGTTGGCGTTGCCCACCGGAGAGGCGCACACCGCGCTCGCCCAGGTAGGTGTTGTAGCCCTCTGGCAGGGCTTCAATGAACTCGTCGGCAAAGGCCGCTTTGGCCGCCTCCTTGACGGCTTCGTCGCTGGCCCCGGGGTCGCCATAGCGGATGTTGTCCATGGCGCTGCTGGAGAAGATCACGGCGTCCTGCGGCACGATGCCCACCCGATGGCGCAGTGCTTCCAGGCTCAGCCGGTCAATGGCCACGCCGTCGAGCTCGATGCGGCCCTGTTGGGGGTCGTAGTAGCGCAGCAGCAAGCTGAACACCGTGGTTTTTCCTGCGCCGCTGGCGCCCACCAGTGCCACCGTTTGACCGGGCTGCACCACAAGGCTGAAGTCGTGCAGGGAGGGGTGGTTGGGTCGCGATGGGTAGCGAAAGCCCAAGTGCTGAAAAGCCACGGAACTGCCCCCTTGCGGGTGCGGCAACGCCACCGGGTGCGTGGGCGACTGCACGGGCGACTCGCTGGCGAGCAGTTCCATCAGCCGCTCGCTGGCGCCGGCGGCCCGCAGCAAGTCGCCATAGACCTCGCCAAGCACCGCCACTGAGCCGGCCAGAATGATGATGTAGACCACGGTCTGACCCAGATGACCAGCGGTGATGTCACCGTCGATCACCGCTTGCGTGCCCTGGTAGAGCCCCCAAAGCAAGAGCGCCGAAGTGGTGATGATGATGAAGGCCACCAGCACGGAACGCGCGCTGGCCCTTTTGATGGCCGTTTTGAACGCGTTTTCGGTGGCCTGCGAGAAGCGCTTGGCCTCACGGTCTTCGGCGGTGTAGCTTTGCACCACCGGAATGGCGTTGAGCACTTCGGCGGCCACGGCGCTGGCGTCGGCCACCCTGTCCTGGCTGGCACGCGATAGTTTGCGCACGCGGCGGCCAAACCACATGCTGGGCAAGACCACCAACAGCAGGATGAGCAACACCTGGGTCATCACGTAAGGGTTGGTCCACACCAGCATGATCAGCGCCCCCAGGCCCATGACCCCGTTGCGCAGTCCCATGGACAGCGATGAACCCACCACCGTTTGCACCAGGGTGGTGTCGGTGGTCAAACGGCTCAGGACCTCGCCGGTCTGGGTGGCCTCGAAGAAAGCCGGGCTTTGGCGCAGCACATGGCTGTAGACGGCGTTGCGCAAATCGGTGGTGACGC
>JAWKYI010000016.1:0-115195 GCA_041396525.1 Burkholderiaceae bacterium | reverse complement strand
GCATCACCGAGGTCGACCCGGCCCGCACCGCTGTGCTGTTCGAGCGCTTCATCTCCAAAGAGCGCAACGAGCCACCCGATATCGATGTCGACTTTGAACACGAGCGGCGCGAAGAAGTCATTCAGTACCTGTACCAGAAATATGGCCGCGAGCGCGCAGCGCTCACCGCCGCCGTCATCAGCTACCAGCCGCGCAGCACCATCCGCGATGTGGGCAAGGCGCTCGGTTTTGACGAGGCCACCCTCAGTGCGCTGGCCAAAGGCCATTGGTGGTGGGACGGCAAAACCATCGACGAGGCGCGGCTGGCCGAGGTGGGGCTTGATCCCCGGGATCTTGCCGTGCGGCAACTCATCAAAATCTCGGCCCAGCTCATGGGGTTTCCGCGCCACCTGTCGCAACACACCGGTGGCTTCGTGCTCACGCGTGGGCCCCTCTCGCGCATGGTGCCCATCGAAAACGCCAGCATGGCCGATCGCACCGTGATCGAGTGGGACAAAGACGATCTCGATGCCATGGGGCTTCTCAAGGTCGATGTACTCGCGCTGGGGATGCTGACGGCCTTGCGCAAATCGCTCGATTTCATCAGCGAGCGCAAAGGCCATGTGTTCCAGTTGCAAGACATCCCCGCAGAAGACGAAGCCACCTACGACATGATCTGCGCAGCCGACACCGTGGGCGTGTTCCAGATCGAAAGCCGCGCGCAGATGAGCATGCTGCCGCGCCTGCGCCCACGCTGTTTTTATGACCTGGTGATCGAAGTGGCGCTGGTGCGCCCAGGCCCTATCCAGGGCGGTGCGGTGCACCCTTACCTCAACCGCCGCCAAGGCAAAGAGCCTGTCACCTACCCCGACAAGCTCGAAGAGGCGCTCGGTCGCACGCTGGGCGTGCCCGTGTTTCAGGAGCAGTGCATGCAGATCGCCATCATCGCCGCCGGCTTCACGCCCGGCGAAGCCGATGGCCTGCGCCGGGCCATGGCGGCCTGGAAACGCAAAGGCGGCCTGGGCAAATACGAGCGGCGGCTGATCGACGGCATGACCGAGCGCGGCTACGCGCTGGCGTTTGCCCAAGCCGTGTTCGAACAGGTCAAAGGCTTTTCCAGCTACGGCTTTCCCGAGAGCCATGCGGCCAGCTTTGCCCTGCTCGTCTACGCCAGTTGCTGGATCAAACACCACCACCCGGCCGAGTTTCTCGCCGCCATGCTCAACAGCCAGCCGCTGGGCTTCTATACGCCCAGCCAACTGGTTCAGGATGCGAAGCGGCATGGGGTGGCAGTGCGGCCGGTCGATGTGATGACCAGCGAATGGGACTGCACCCTGGAAGCCACCGCCGGTGAGCAATTGGCCGTGCGCCTGGGCATGCGCCTGGTCAACGGGTTGCCGGAAGCGGCCGCACGCCGCATTGTCGCGGCGCGCACCGGGCAGACCTGGGAGACCCCCAGCCTTCCCCGAGGCCTGCAGCCCGGCGCGCGTCATCAGGGGGTGGCATCCAGCCTTTGCGACACGACACCAGACAACCCTTCATCGACGCCGACGATCTGGCCCGCCGTGCGGCGCTGGAGCAAAGCGACATGAAACAGTTGGCCGCCGCCGATGCCTTGCAAAGCCTCAGTGGCCATCGCCGCCAGCAGGTCTGGGACGCCGCGGCCCTCAAGCGCGCTCCCCAGCTTCTTCAGGACGCACCCGTGAACGAAGACTGGCTGTCCTTGAAAGCCGCCCCCGAGGGCGAAGCCATCGTGTGGGATTACGCCGCCATGGGTCTCACCCTGCGTCGCCATCCGCTGGCGCTGCTGCGCCCACAACTGGCCAGGCGGGGCTTTCAGACGGGCGAGGCGCTCAAGGCCTGTCCCAATGGCCGCCCGGTGCGGACCTGCGGCATCGTCACCGTGCGCCAGCAACCCGGCACCGCCCACGGCGTGGTTTTCGTCAGCCTGGAAGACGAAACCGGCACCGTGCAGGTGATCGTCTGGCGCGCCTTGCGCGAGCGCTTTCAACAAACGCTGGTGCGCTCACGCCTGCTGGCCGTGCGCGGTGTGTGGCAGCGCGAAGGCGAAGTCTGCAACCTGATCGCCGGCCACCTGGAAGACCTGACCCCCCTGCTGGGCCGCCTGGCCACCGGCAGCCGCGATTTCCATTGAGCACTGGCCATCGTTTGGCGCAGGTGAGCGACGGGCCATCAATTTACGCGGCCCGATGTGGGTCCAAACGGTCAAAGAAAAAGCCCAAGCAGCGGAACTGCTTGGGCTTGTATCTGGCGGAGAAGGAGGGATTCGAACCCTCGGTACTGCCTAAACAGTACGCCGGATTTCGAATCCGGTGCATTCGACCACTCTGCCACCTCTCCGTGTCGAATCCATGATTCTAGCAGGCCTTTTCGCTGAAAATCGGCCCGAGGGGTGTGACAACGGCGCATCAGTTGCGCCATGGCACCGGGGTGCGGTGCGACAATGAAGTTCGCACGCATTCGCCCCATGCTCGTCGATACCCAACCCGCCACCCACCAGCATCAACCCGCTTCTGCAGAGGTGAGAGATCTCTGGGTGAACGCGCGTCTGATCGGGGTCCTCATGGACAACCTGGGTGCCTCCGTGTTCGCCTCGGTGATGGCTTTGCCGGTGATTGTCTTTTTGCTGGCGGGTGAGGTGGCCACCATTCCTTTGGTGCTCTGGGCCGTTTGCAGCTTTGCTTTGTTGCTCTACCGCTATCGGCTGATATCGGTCTACCAGATGCAATACGACAGCTACGAAGGACCGCAGCGCCAGGCCTTTGCTGATCGCTACCGCTGGACCTGGGATGCCGCCGGCTTGATGTGGGGTTTGGTGACCGTCATGTGTTACCTGAAGGCCTCCGTGCCCGCGCAGTTTGTGTGTGGCTTGCTGATTCTGGGGCAGGGGGTGCTTTCCCTGGGCTCCTTCAGTGCCTATGAGCCCGCATTCAAAGGCTATCTGCGTGCGTTGACGCTGTCCACGGCCGCAGGCATCCTGATCAATGTGGGGTTGCACGATTGGGACCCTCTGTATTGGCAGCAGTCGGCAGCGCTGCTGATCCTGCTGGGCCTTTTCTGGCACCTGACGAGAAGAACGGGGTTGCGGCTGAATGCGGTTCACCGCGCAAGCTTCGAGCTGCAGTTTTCCAACGAAGAGTTGATCGAGTCCCTGACCCAACAAACCCGGGCGTCTTTGCGGGCGGTTGAGGCCAAGAACCGCTTTCTGGCCTCTGCGGCCCACGACCTGCGGCAACCCGTTCACGCGCTGAGCCTGTATGCCGACTGGCTGGTGACCGAGCCTGAGATGGCCAGGGACATCGCGCCGCGCATGTTGCAGTCCACCCGGGCCATCAATGAGCTGTTTGACTCGCTTTTCGATTTGACCCGGATTGATGCGGGCAATTACAAGGTCCACCTCCAGGCTGTGGATGTGTTGCGCCTGTTCGAGGAACTGGTCACGCAGTTTGCGCCGGTCGCGGCCAACAAGGCATTGAGCTTGCGCACGTATGCCAAGCCGCGCTCGATCTGGGCCGATCCTGTGGTGTTGCGGCGCATCTTGGGCAATTTGCTGTCCAATGCGCTCAAGCACACCAGCCAGGGTGGTGTGCTCGTGGCGCTGCGCCAGCGCAAGGCGTCGCTGGTGTTCGAGGTGTGGGACACCGGTGTCGGTATCGCCCATGAGCACCAGATGGCCATCTTCCAGGAGTTCTTTCGCGTCTCCCAACACCAGGGAACCGAAGACAGCCTGGGCCTGGGGTTGACCATTGTGTCCAAGCTGACGACGCTGATGGGATACCAACTCGCGGTGTCGTCCCGGGAGGGGCGGGGCAGCGTGTTTCGGGTGATTCTGCCGGCGTTCACACAGTCGGCTGCGGTCAGCGAGCCGGTGGTGCCCGAGGTCTTGTTGGGTTCGGAGTTTGGTGCGTTGAAATGAAAAAGCCCGGCCAGTGACAGGGCCGGGCTGATTGCTTGGCTTGCCTGACGCGCGATCGGCGTTCAGAGTTCCAGCAGGCCTGCCGTTCGGGCCAGATGGCTGGCTTGTGAGCGGCTTTTCACATTCAGTCGGCGGAACAGACGCCACAGGTGAACCTTCACCGTGTGTTCACTGATCTGGAGCTGCTCGGCGATGTCGCGGTTGGACAGGCCCCGGTCCAGCATGACCAGCAGCTGTTTTTGCCGCTTGGACAGTTTTTCAGGAATGGTGGGCGCGTTCTCGTCTTCGGCTTCTTCAGCCAGAAACTCGCGCAGGACCTTGCCGATTTGCGCGGCGCCAGCCGCTTCTCCACGTAGGCGTCCGCTCCGGCTTCGCGGGCGAGTTCTTCGTAGTCGGAGGCGGGGGAGGCAGACAGGACGATCAACGAGGTGTCGGGCAGCATATGCCGAATCTCGCGCACCCCTGACACGCCATTGGTGTCGGGCAGCTTGAGGTCCAGACAGACGAGCTCCGGATCACCATGCTCCGCAATGGCCTTGCTGACCGTTGCCAGCCTTTCCAGCTCGATCACTTGGGTGGACGCGCGCAAGCGGCGCAAAAGCATTACGACGGCTTCTCGCATCAGCGGATGGTCGTCAATGACAAAAATACTCATGGTCGGGCTCGATGGAGTGCTATAGATAAGTGGGCTTATCGGCAGGTCAATGCTTTGACCTTAGCGATAGGCATTCGAATTCAACCCTTGTTTTTAGTTTTTATTAAGCGCTACTGGTCAGGGTAGACCTTTTTGAGTCGGGAGTAAATGCCGACTGGCCCTGATCTGTGCGATATGCCGAATTTGCCAGTATTTCTTAAGTGGTGCCAGTGAGTAAGAGACTGACTTAGGTAGCGATGGTAATACTTTGACACAAATTCATTCGCCGGCTGCTTGCAGTTCTTTCAGCGCGGCGACGAGCGGCGCCTCTTCAGCCTGGTAGGCAAGCCGATTCTGCAAGGCCTTGAGTCCGTCAGGCCCTTCCTGGCGCAGTCGGCCAATGGCCTGCCCCGCATCTTTGGGCGAGTCGAAGCCATGGCTTTCCAGCAGCAGTTGCCCTTGGGCATCGAGCATCTTGAAGTGGAAGAGGCCACTTTTCTCGCGGTATTGCTTGAAACTGGGCAGTTGGGCCTTGGCCACCGGTTTGGCCTTGGTATCGCTGGAGACTGTCTGGCCCAGTGGTCGGAGCCCAACGGCACTGCGCAGGCGGGCGGTGAACGGGGTGGCCACAGCGCGGGCCTTTTCGGCCCCCATTTTCAGGGTGCGTTCGATGCTGTCGGGGTTGCGAATGAGTTCGTCATACACCGAGCGCATCGGCGCGATCTCTTGGTCCAGCCGTTCGAAAAGCTGCTCTTTGGCATCGCCCCAGGCAATGCCTTCGCGGAACTGTTTGGCAAAACCGGCGGCTTCTTCGGCTGTGGCAAAGGCCTGATACAGCTGGAACAGGGCCGACCCTTCCGTTTCCTTGGGTTCGCCCGGCAAACGCGAATCGGTCACGATGCCCATCACCAGCTTGCGCAGGTTGTCGCGCGGTGTGAACAGGGGGATGGTGTTGTCGTAGCTCTTGCTCATTTTCCGCCCGTCGAGGCCGGGCAGGGTGGCCACGTTTTCCTCGATGGCCGCCTCAGGCAAGGTGAAATGTTCGCCATAAAGGTGGTTGAAGCTGGCCGCAATGTCGCGCGCCATTTCGATGTGCTGAATCTGGTCTCGACCCACGGGCACCTGATGGGCGTTGAACATCAGGATGTCGGCGGCCATGAGGACGGGATACATGAACAAGCCTGCCGTGACGCCATGGTCGGCATCGACACCAGCAGCGGCGTTCTTGTCCACCGAAGCCTTGTACGCGTGGGCGCGGTTGAGCAGACCTTTGCCCGTCACGCAAGTCAGCAGCCAGGTGAGTTCGGGAATTTCTGGGATGTCGGATTGGCGGTAGAAAGTGACCTTCTCCGGGTCCAGACCGCAGGCCAGCCAGGTGGCCGCGATCTCCAAGGTGGACCGTTGCACCCGAGCAGGTTCACCGATTTTGATCAGTGCGTGGTAGTCGGCCAGGAAGTAGAAGCTCTCGACATTTTCAAGGCGGCTCGCGCGCACGGTGGGACGCACCGCACCTGCGTAGTTCCCCAAGTGGGGCGTGCCTGAGGTGGTGATGCCGGTGAGGACGCGTTGTAGGCTCATGGGTCGCGTTTCAGTTCTTCAGGTGAGAAGCAGGGACAGGGGTGTGAGCAGGAGCTTGATCACGCTGTAGGTCATGTCCATCAGAGGGAGCAGCCAGTAGCTGGAGACGATGCCGGTGATCACCAGTGCCATCACGATGAAAAAGCCATAAGGTTCGAGGCGCGATACCGCCGCTGCCTGCTTCCAGGGCAGCAAACCCACCAGAATGCGCCCGCCGTCCAAGGGGGGCAGGGGGAAAAGGTTGAAGGCGTACATCACAAGGTTCCACAGCACGCCGGCGCGGCAAACCAGGTGAAAGTAGTTTTCCTGAACGTTCAGGGCCACCAGAAGCAATGAAAGAACGGCCCAGGCGATCGCTTGAACCAGGTTGGAAGCGGGGCCGGCGAGTGCGACCCAGATCATGTCGCGTTTGGGGTTGCGCAGGCGGCCAAAGTTCACCGGCACGGGTTTGGCATAACCAAACATGAACGCCCCCGAGGTCGCGAAATAGAGCAGCAACGGCATGGCGATGGTGCCCACGGGGTCGATGTGCTTCATCGGATTCAAGGTGATGCGACCCAGCATATAGGCCGTGTTGTCGCCAAAGTGCCGTGCGGCGTAGCCGTGCGCGGCTTCGTGCAGCGTGATGGCAAACAGCAACGGAATCGCATTCACTGTGATGGCTTGGATGATTTGTGCGAAATCCATGGGTGGGGATGAAGCGTTGCTGCAACAGGGGTGGGCGGGGCTGTATTGTCCCAGATGGGCGTGCGGACTTGCAGAACCAAGTTGCGAGGGTGTGAACTGATGCTGATTTGGGCTGGCTTCGCGGCACCGCAGCTGTCGGTTTTCGCCTGGTGCAGGCGCGGCGCTTGGCTTGGCGGTCAGAGCCCCAGCGGTTCGAGGGCGCCTTGCCCCTGACGAATCACTTCGGGGTCTCCCCCGGTGCCCATGGGCGTCAGGTCGATCACGGTGGTGGGTTCGAGTGCGCAGGCACCTGCGTCGATGACGCCAGCCAGATCGTGTTCAAAGCGCTCGCGAATTGCATTGGCTTCGTTCATGGGTTCACCTTCTCCCGGCGGAATCAGGGTGGTTGCGAGCAGGGGGGCGTTGTGGATTTCCAGCAGGCCTCGCAGGGCCTGGTGGGCAGGCACGCGCAGTCCGATGGTTTTTCGAGAGGGGTGGCTCACGCGCCTGGGCACCTCTTTGCTGGCTTCGAGAATGAAGGTGTATGGCCCGGGGGTGGCGAGCTTGAGCAGCCGGTACTGCCGGTTGTCGACCTTGGCGTAGCTGGCCAGCTCGCTGAGGTCTCGGCAGAGCAGGGTGAGGTGGTGTTTGTCGTCCACCTGTCGAATGCGGCGCAGGTGGTCCGCGGCGGCCTTGTCATCGAGATGGCAGACGAGGGCGTAGCTTGAGTCGGTGGGCACCGCCACCACACCGCCCTTTTCCAGCAATTGCACCGCTTGCTTGAGCAGCCGGGGTTGTGGGTTGTCGGGGTGGATTTCGAAGAATTGGGACATGGATTGAGCTTTTGGGGTCGCTTGTCGGACCGGCCCCGTGTGCCATGGGCGCGGTCAGTGAACGCGGTCTTGCAGCAGGGACCACACCGGCGCGAGCGTCCCTGGCAGATCGGGCAGTTGTCCGAGATCGATGCGGCTCTCGGCCGGGCTGTGAAAATCGCTGCCGCGCGAAGCGGCCAGGTCGAATTCGCGGCAGTAGTCCGCGTATTTGACATAGTCGGCTTGACCATGCGAACCGGTGATCACTTCCACCCCGCGCCCGCCGTGGTGCTTGAACTCGGTGAAGAGTGCAAACTCCTCGTTGGTGCTCATGGGGTAGCGCCCGGGATGCGCAATCACTGCCACGCCCCCGGCGCCGGTGATCCAGCCCACGGCGTCGCCGAGCCTGGCCCATTCATGGGGCACGTAGCCAGGCTTGCCCTCGGCAAGGTATTTGCGGAACACCGCGTTGGTGTCAGGGCAGAACCCCGCTTCCACGATGTAGCGGGCGAAATGGGAGCGCGAGATCAGGTCCGGGTTGCCCACATATTTCATCGCGCCTTCCAAGGCGCCGGGAATGCCGGCCTTCGCCAGTTCGTCGCTCATTTGTTGGGCGCGCCTGGCGCGCCCTGAGCGGGTGGATTGCAGGCCGTTGAGCAACGTGGGGTCGGTGTGGTCAAAACCCAGACCCACGATGTGAACGGTGATCCCCGCGAAGGACACTGAAATTTCGGTGCCCGTGAGAAAGGGAAGGTCGAGTTCGCGAGCCGCCGCCATGGCCCGCTCCAGGCCGCCAATCTCGTCGTGGTCGGTCAGGGCCCAAAGCTCCACACCGTTTGACTTGGCACGCTGTGCCAGTTCTTCAGGAGCCAGCGTGCCGTCTGAAACCACGGAGTGGGAATGCAGGTCTGCGTTGATGAGGGGGTGGGTCACGGCTGAATTTTAGGTGGGCCGGGAGGATCGCGCTGTCTGGCCTGTGAAATGCCCATGCCGGCGTGCATGGGGCTTTCGATTGCCGGGTGGCGTGGATGGTTTGGTGCCCGAATTCTCCCGGTCGCCCATCCGTGCTTCACCCGGTGTTTCTCAGTCCCGCAGCGATGCCGTTGATGGAGATGTGGATGCCTCGGCGCACCTTTTCATCGTTGTGTGCCTGGTGCTCGTTGGTCCGGTAGCGCCGAATCAACTCCACCTGCAGGTGGTGCAGCGGGTCGATATAGGGGAAGCGGTGGCGAATGGAGCGCTGCAAGGCCTCGTTGTTCACCAGTCGCTGCTTGGCCCCCGTGATCAGGGTGAGGGCGTCGGCGGTGCGGTGCCATTCGGCTTCAATGGCAGAAAACACCTTGCTGCGCAACCGCTTGTCCTCCACCAGATCGGCGTAGCGGGACGCCAGCGCCAGGTCGCTCTTGGCAATGACCATGTCCATGTTGGAGAGCAAGGCATTGAAAAAGGGCCACTGGGCAACCATTTTCTGGAGCAACGCTTTCTGCTTGGACACCCCTTTGGGGCCATCGCGGTGAAGAAAGGTCTGGACGGCGGAGCCAAAGCCATACCAGCCGGGCAGTGTGAGGCGGCACTGACCCCAGCTGAAGCCCCAGGGAATGGCTCGAAGGTCCTCGATTCTCTGGCTCGCTTTTCGAGAGGCCGGGCGTGAGCCGATGTTGAGTTCGGCGATTTCGCGGATCGGCGTGGCGGCAAAGAAGTAGTCGGTGAAGCCAGGGGTCTCGTAGACCAGCGAGCGGTAGGCGGCCATGCTTGCCAGAGAAAGCTCGTTGGCGGCGTCGAGGAATGCGGCGGGGGCGTCCTGGGTGTTCTTCAGCAGGGTGGCTTCGAGGGTGGCCGCCACCAGCGTCTCCAGGTTGCGCCGACCGATCTCCGGGTTGGCGTATTTGGAGCCAATGACCTCACCCTGCTCGGTCAGGCGGATCTGTCCACGAACGGTGCCGGGGGGTTGGGCGAGGATGGCCTGGTAGGCTGGGCCGCCGCCGCGGCCGACAGTACCTCCGCGGCCATGGAACATGCGCAATTGAATTGGCCGCTTGTTCTTTTCGTTGAGCGCGTCGAACAACTCCACAAGGGCCGTTTCGGCCCGGTACAGCTCCCAGTTGCTGGTGAAGATGCCACCATCCTTGTTGCTGTCGGAGTAGCCCAGCATGATGTCTTGTTCGCAGTACCCGTCGGGAAGGCCTCGCATCACCATGCCCTTGACACCAGGCAGGGCGTAGTAATCACGCATGATCGGGGCTGCGTTGCGCAAGTCCTCGATGGTCTCGAACAGTGGGACCACGATCAGGTCGCACCGGGCGTCTTCGCCCAGCAGACCTTGCATCAGGCCACACTCTTTCTGCAAGAGCATCACTTCCAGCAAGTCGCTGACGGTTTCAGTGTGGCTGATGATGGCGTGGCGAATCGTCTTGGCACCGAACCGCTCTCTGCCAGCGCGGGCGGTGTCAAAGATGGCCAGCTCGCTGAGGGTGTGCGCGCCATAGGATGCATTGGGCAGCCGCAACGGGCGGGTGTCGTTGAGTTGGCGAAGCAAGACGGCCTGTTTGCTCGCCTCGTCCAAGGCGCTGTAGTCGCTCTCGATGCGAGCGGTGGCAAGCAGCTCCGCCACGACTTCTTCGTGCTTGTCAGAGCTCTGGCGCAGGTCGATGGTGGCCAGGTGGAACCCGAACACCTCGACCGCCCGCATCAATGGCCGCAGCCGGGCACGGGCCAGTGCATCGCCGTGGTGCGCAACCAGCGACGCCTCGATGATTCGCAGGTCGGCCAAGAACTCGCTGGCTTGGCGGTAAGGTGCCTGAGGGGCCACGGCGTGACGAGCGGCTTCGCCTCCGGTCAGGGCCAGCAGGGTGCCGGCCAGCCGGGCGTAGATGCCTGTGAGGGCTCTGCGGTAGGGTTCGTCCTGGCGGTGGGCGTTGGTGTCGGGGGAGCGCTCGGCCAGCGCCTGCATTTCGGGGGTGACGCTGGCCAGCATGGCCGAGACCGACAGCTCGGCACCCAGCAGGTGAACCTGTGTCAGGTGGTGGCGCAGCACCATGTCGGCCTGGCTGCGCAACGCCAGCTCCAGCGTTTCAGCGGTGACATTGGGATTGCCGTCGCGGTCGCCGCCAATCCACTGGCCCATGCGAAAGAAGGGTTCAACGCGCTCACCGAGATCGTCCTCAAGATCTCGATAGAGACGGGGGATCTGGGAAAGGAATGTGGATTGGTAATAGCTCAGGGCATTTTCGATTTCGTCGGCCACCGTGAGCTTTGTGAACCGCAGCAGGCGCGTTTGCCACAACTGGGTGACGCGGGCCCGCAGTTGCAGTTCGTAGTCGGCCTGTTCGCGGGGCAGCACCTGCTCGCGGGCAGCCAGCAGCGTGGCAATCGCGCGCTCGGCGTCGAGGATGCTCTTGCGCTGGACTTCGGTGGGGTGGGCTGTGAGCACCGGGGAGACATGGCTGTTGGCCAGCGTTTGAACGATGCTCTTTCGTGAAATGCCTGCGTCTTTCAGGCGCTGCAGCGCCATGGCCAGGCTGCCTTGCTGCAAGCCTCCAGAGCGTTCGTGCACGGAGCGGCGGCGGATGTGGTGGCGGTCCTCCGCAAGGTTGGCCAGGTGGCTGAAATAGGTGAATGCGCGAATCACACTGACGGTCTGATCGGCGGTGAGTTTCTTGAGCAGTTTTTTCAGGTCACGGTCTGCCTGTTTGTCGTCATGCCGGCGGAAAGCAACGGACAGCTGACGAATCTGTTCGATGAGGTCAAACGCCTTTTTTCCTTCCTGCTCTCGGATCACATCACCCAGGATGCGTCCCAGCAGGCGAATGTCTTCGACCAGCGGAAGGTCCTTCTCGGGCACGGCTGCAGCTCGGGCCTGTCGGGGGCGGGCGGGTGCGTTGGCGGGTGTGTTGGTGCGTGTCATGGGTGGGCTTTGCGCGGTGGGCGTTGCTGCATTTTTGGGCAGGGGCATGCTAGCATCCCCGCGTGGGGGAGCGTTACCAATGAGGTACCAACGCGGTTCAGGCGCTCCTTTGTCAGCGCCCCTTGGCACCCCGCTTTGGTGCAGACGTTCTTTAGAAATCATCCCCGTGTCCGAATCGAAATCCCCAAACCCCCTGTCCATCGTGATTGCCACCCGCGAAAGCCGTCTGGCCTTGTGGCAGGCCGAACATGTCAAGCAACTGCTGCAAGGCCTGGGGCACACGGTCACGCTGCTGGGCATGACCACCAAAGGTGATCAGATTCTGGACCGCAGTCTGTCCAAGGTGGGCGGAAAGGGACTCTTCGTCAAAGAGCTCGAGCTGGCGCTGGAGGAGGGGCGTGCGGATATTGCTGTGCATTCGCTCAAGGATGTGCCCATGGACCTGCCAGAGGGGTTTGAGCTGGCTTGTGTGATGGAGCGAGAGGACCCGCGCGATGCGTGGGTCTCGCCCGTTTGCGATTCTTTGGCGGATCTGCCACCAGACGCCGTGGTCGGCACTTCCAGCCTGCGCCGTCAGGTGCTCTTGCGCGATGCGCTGGATGCGCTGGGCAGGCGCGATGTGCGCATCGAACCATTGCGTGGCAACCTGGACACCCGGTTGCGCAAGCTTGACGACGGGGGATACCACGCCATCGTCCTGGCCGCCGCCGGTCTCAAGCGACTGAACCTGGGCCAACGGATCCGGGTGATTTTCGAGCCTCATCAGTCGTTGCCAGCCGCCGGGCAGGGCGCCTTGGGCATAGAGGTGCGCGCTGATCGACGTGACCTGATTGCGGCGCTGGAACCACTGATTCACTGGCCGACCTGGTACCGCGTGGCGGCCGAACGGACCGTGTCCCGGGCGATGGGCGGGAGTTGTTCCATGCCATTGGCTGCTTACGCGGACTGGGATGCGGCGAACCCTGGGGCGCTTCGTCTCGATGCCGCCTGGGGCGATCCGCAGGGGCATTCGCCGCTTGTGAGGGTGGGCGACCAGGGGGCTGTGGACTCTTTGTCCAAGGCTGAAGCACTTGGTTTGAAGGTGACACAGTTGCTGCAAGCTGCCGGCGCCCCCAAACCGGATGCGGCTTGACCGAGGTTGTTGGCCGTGACCGCCTCCGTTCAAGGCCAAAAACCCCGCCTGGACCGCTTGATGGTTACCCGGCCAGGTGATGAGGCAGAGCGCTGGGCTGCCGGTCTGCGCGCGCATGGATGGCCGGCCAGCGCCTTGCCGCTGATCGAGATCGGGCCGCCAGGCTCCTCGGTCGCCCGTGAAGCCCTGGTACAGGCCAGGCTGCGTTGGGCAGACTGGGATGCACTGATGTTTGTCAGCAGCGCCGCGGTAACGCATTTTTTTGATCCGTCGGGCGCAGTAGCGTTCGATCGCGGCACCACGCGGTTCTGGGCGCCCGGGCCGGGAACCGCGGCAACCTTGAAGCTGGCGTTGGCCCAGCGGGGCGTGAGTTCCGAGCGCATCGACTCGCCGCCCCACCAGGCACAACAGTTCGATTCGGAGTCTCTGTGGCCCGTGGTAAGCCATCAATTGGCGCCAGGCAAGCGGGTGCTGGTGGTCAGGGGGGGCTCGTCTGATGGGCCGAAGACTGCCTCGGGGCTGGCCGGGCGTGGGCGGGACTGGCTGATTGACCAATGCCGTCGCCTTGGCGCGTCCGTCGACGCCTGTGTTGCTTACGAGCGCCATGCGCCGCGGTGGGGTGTCCAGGAACTTGAGCAGGCGAGCGCGGCGGTTGCGGCGGGCAGCGCATGGTTGTTCAGCAGTTCGGAAGCGGTGAAAAACCTGTTGCAAGGACTGCCTGGGGTGAAATGGGCCCAGGCGAGCGCCTTGGCAACCCACGACCGAATTGCTCAGGTCGCGCTTGGTGCAGGGTTTGGTGAGGTGAGGGTGTCGCGCCCGACGCAGCCCGATGTGCTGCGGGCCCTAGAATCCCATTGGAGCCGCCCATGAGCACCGACCAACCACCTACCCCCAGCGCCCATTCTGCTGCCTTGCCCGCCGTTATTGCGACGGACGCGCCCGCATTGCCGCCAGCGCCTCCACCCCCCATTCCACCCGAGTCGCCCCCTGTGTCATCGTCCAGTGCCCCGCCCCCTCCGCCCGTCCAACAACCTGCACCGCGATCTGGCGGCCTGTGGCTGGCGAGTCTGGCTTTGCTGCTGGCGGTTGGCGCCCTGGTGGCGGCGGGCATGTTGTGGCAGAAAGTCGGTTTCACACAGCAGGAGATGGCCCGGCGCAGCCAGGACAGCGCTGCCCAGTCGGTCGAAGCCCGCACGTTGGCTTCCCAGGCCGAAGCCCTGACCAACGAGTTGCAGGCCCGCTTGGCGGTGGCCGAGGTGAAACTGTCCGAGGTCACCTTGCAGCGCAGCCAGCTCGAAGAGCTGATGTTGAGCCTTTCCCGGTCGCGGGACGACAACCTGGTCCAGGACATTGATTCCGCCTTGCGGCTGGCGATGCAGCAAACGCAATTGACCGGCTCTTCTCAGCCCCTGATTTCGGCCCTGCAGGCCGCCGACCAACGCATTGCGAGGGCCGCGCAACCCCGACTCAACCCCGTGCAAAGGGCCATTGCCCGCGACGTGGAGCGCATCCAGACGGCCGCCACGACCGACGTGCCGTCCCTGGTTCGGCAACTGGACGAACTGGTGCGGCAAGTCGATTCTTGGCCTGTGCCCAACGAATGGCGTGGCAAACCGCCGCAATCGCCTGTCGGGCCTCAATCTGGCGCGGCGGTGGCAGCCGATGCGAACGGAGCGGTGTCTGCAACGGCGGCAAAAGGCTGGGCCCAGGTGACCCAAGTCTGGCGCGCATTCTGGACGCGTGTCTGGAAAGATGTGACCCAAAGCGGGCGGGAACTGGTCAGGGTCAGTCGAATTGACCGGCCAGAAGCCGCCTTGGTGGCCCCAGAGCAAGTGTTCTTTCTGCGCGAGAACATCAAGCTGCGCTTGCTCAATGCGCGCCTGGGCTTGCTTGCTCGCCAGATGGAGCAGGCTCAAGGCGATTTGCTGTCGACCGAACAGGCGCTGGGGCGCTACTTTGATCTGCACGACCCAGCGGTTGCAAGTGCTCTTCGGTCACTGGATCAGTTGCGCACGGAAATGGCGAAATCCGAGTTGCCGCGCCCTGATGAGAGCCTGGCCGCCTTGGCCACGGCCGCAGGAGGTCGCTGATGCGAGGCCACAGACAGACAGGGGCGGTGCGCAGCGTCTTTTGGTTGCTGGGGCTGGCCGCACTGGCCGTATCACTGGCCTTGCTGGTTGGCGGCAATCAGGCCCTGTTCAGTCTTTTCTGGCCGCCATACCGGTTCGACATGTCGTTCAACTTCGTGTTGTTTTGTCTGGTCGCCGGCTTTGTGCTGGGCTATCTGGCCCTGCGAGCGGTGGCCATGTTGCGCGACCTGCCCAGGCAGGCCCAGCGTTGGCGCGAACAGCAGGTGGAGCGCGCCGCGGTGGCGGGTGTGCTGGATGCCTTGTCACTTCAGCTGTCGGGCCGGTTTCTGCGAGCTCAGACAGCGGCCCAGGGGGCTCTTGAGCAATTGAATGCCCTGCCGTCGGTGCCACTGCCCAGACGGGATCAGATGAAGGCTTTGGCCCATCTGTTGGCGGCGGAAAGTGCGCAGTCGTTGCAGACGCCCGTTGAGCGTGACCGGCATTTGCAGGCCGCCATGGAGCCGGGCTGGCGTGAGTCATACCCTGACGTGTTCGAGGGGGCGGTGTTGCGTGCAGCTCGCTGGGCGATCGAGGATCGGGACGCGGATGCGGCGCGTGCTTGGTTGAATGAGCTTCCTTTGGGCGCTGCTCGGCGGATTCAGGCTCTGCGGTTGAAGCTGCGTGTGGCCCGCTTGGCTGGCTCGACCGATGAGGCACTGGAAACCGCGCGCCTTCTGGCCAAGCACCGCGCCTTCTCGGGTGATGTGGCGGTCAGCGTGGTGCGTGGTTTGGTGCTGGATGCCCTTGGGCAAGCCCACGATTTGGCGCAGTTGCGCAGTGTCTGGGAGCGGCTGGATACCCAGGAGCGGGCGATGCCCGATCTGGCCCTGGCTGCGGCCCGGCGGGCCAATCGGCTGGTGTTGGCACAGGCATCGGCAAACGCCGAAGAGCGGGTTGCGGTGGCTGCCATGGTGCAGCGGTGGCTGGAGCCTGTGTGGAACCGCTTTTCGGATCTTGATGCCTCTCAACAGCGCGATCTGGTGAGCATGATGGAGCCAGGTCTTACCGAGCTCGACTCTGCGGGGTTGGCCCGCCTGGAGCAGGCGCAGCGGCAATGGCCCAACAACGCCTTCTTGCAGTACCTTGCTGGACAGGCGTGCATGCGACGGCAGTTGTGGGGGAAGGCCGCTCAACTCCTAGGACAGGCCAGCCACACGCTGCGTGACACCGTGTTGCTGCGTCGAACGTGGTGCTCGCTGGCGCTTCTTGCCCAGGAGCGCAATGACGCGGCGTCGGCGCTTGAGGCCTGGAAAAAGGCTGCGACCCTGGAGTGACCCAGGGACGGGTCTGCCCGCTTCGGGCTGGCCCACGGGGTTGTCCACAGCACCAGTTGCACCCGTTTCGCAGGGGCATCTGTTCGGTCATATCGGCAAGTTGCCCTAATCCCCGTTTGCAGGGCCGGGGCGGGTGAGGGGGTGCCCAAGGTTGGTTGCCGCGACCTCGGCGTTGCGCCGCGTCGGTTTTTCCAGGGGCCTTGCTTGTGCCTCTCTCCAAGGCGCCAAAAAAAAGCCTCTGCAGGTCGCTGCAGAGGCTTTTTTCACGCTGGAACGGTGGAAGACGGTGCAGGCCCGGAGGGTCGCTCGCCTGCCCCCACCGATTATGCGGACTGGCTGCCTTCGAAGGGCAGGGTCACCTTGCTCAAGTCCTTGCGCGTTTCCACCAGGACCAGTGGGCCTTCATCGACCAGAACCACCGGCTTGATCTCTCTGGGCACATGAATCGGCTTGGGTTCGGCTGCAATGGCGGCTTGAACCTGGGCGACACGTTCCGCGTCGGAGTTCACCCATTCCAGCCCACTGGCGCGCGCCACTTCATTCATGGCCTCCACAGGCAAGGCATAGGGCTGAATCTTTGGAAGTCCGACATCCACTGGAACCTCAGCCACTGCCGCTGCGACAGCCACGGGTTCAACTTTGATTGCAGATTCAACGATGGGCGCTGATGCAGGTTGCTCCGCTGGCGTGCTCGCCGCCTCAACAGTTTCCACTGTCGGCGTCGCAACACTGGAGGCCACCGGTGCCGACCGGGCCGCTTGCACAGGCATGGAGAAGTAACTGCTGCGAACCGGCATTTCCTCAGCCGTCGAATGCGCCTCATTCATGGCGGGTTCTGCGGGTGCAGCCGTCCCGGTATCGCTGGCATCACCAGGCTGGGCCTCGCGTGGGCCGCGTTCACGGCGGTCTCTGCCGTAGCGGTCACGGCTGCGACGCTCGCGCGGAGCGCGTTGTTCGCTTGCGGTCTCGCCGTTCGACTCACTGTCGACGGCGGTTGTTGAGGGCGCAGCGTCCTCAGTTGCCACTTGCGGCACGGGCGAGTTGTTTGACTCTTCGCTGGTCGGCGCACGACGGCGGTTGTCATTGCGCGGGCGGCGCTCCCTGCGTTGGGTTTCACTGCCTTCCCCGGCTTCGTTGGTCAAGCCTTGCACGGGCGCGCTGTTGTTGACTTCTTCGGATTGCGGGGCTTCGCGGCGGCTGTCGCGGCGACCACCATTGCGACCCTCGCCTCTGCCGCCAGAGCGGCGTTCGCCTTGGGCTGACTCACCTCGTGCTTCCACCGGGCGGGATTCGCCGTTGCGACCCTCGGTTCGGTTGCCATTGCGCTCGCTCCGGCCTTCGCCATTGCGACCGTTGCGGCCTCCGTCGCGATTGCCGCGGCCCTCGGCGCCATTGCGGCCACCGCGCCCATTTCGACCTTCCCGTCGTTGCTCGCCCCGTGCTTCTTTGTTGCCCTCATCTTTGGGTGCCGCCTTGACGGGCTGGGCAGGCGCTGGAGCGGTCAGTTCAGCCACGCCAAAGAGCGATTTCAGCCAGCCGAAGAAGCCTTTTTCCGCTGGCGCGGCAGGTGCTTTGGCAATCGGAGCAGCGGGTGCGGCCGCCTGGCCACCGGCTCCGGTTTGGGCATCGCCACCGGTGCGGGACCATCGGGCAACACTCCTTTGATCACGGGTTCCTGTTTGTTGGTGCGCTCCTGGCTGCGTCGGGTGAAGCTGGTGGCGTCTTCCGGCTCGTCGGCAAGTTTGTAGCTGGAGTCCAGGTTGTCCAGGCGGTTGTCATCGTGCTTGAGACGCTCGAGCTTGTAGTTTGGCGTATCGAGCGACTTGTTCGGTACCAGCAGCACATTGATGCGCTGCTTGAGCTCGATCTTGGTGATCTCGGTGCGCTTCTCGTTGAGAAGGAAGCTGGCCACCTCGACCGGCACCTGCACCAAGACGGCGGCTGTGCTGTCCTTCAGCGACTCCTCCTGGATCACACGCAGGATTTGCAAGGCGGACGACTCGGTGTCGCGGATATGGCCCGACCCGCCACAACGGGGGCAGGATGGACGAACCTTCACTGAGCGTGGGCTTGAGGCGCTGGCGGCTCATTTCGAGCAGCCCGAACTTGCTGATGGAGCCAAACTGCACGCGGGCTCGGTCCTGCCGCAACGCGTCGCGAAGGCGGTTTTCCACCTCGCGGCGATTCTTGGATTCATCCATATCGATGAAGTCGATCACGATCAGGCCGCCCAAGTCCCGTAGTCGGGCCTGGCGTGCCACTTCGTCTGCGGCTTCAAGGTTGGTGCGGGTCGCGGTTTCTTCGATGTCCCCGCCTTTGATGGCGCGGGCGGAGTTCACGTCCACAGCCACCAGTGCCTCGGTCTGGTCGATCACGATGGCGCCGCCGGACGGCAGGTTCACCGTGCGGCTGAAGGCCGTTTCGATCTGGTGCTCGATCTGGAAGCGGCTGAAAAGCGGTGCATCGTCGCGGTAGCGTTTCACGCGGTGCCCGTGCTCGGGCATCACATGGCTCATGAACTGGTGCGCCTGTTCGAAGATGTCATCGGTGTCAATCAAGATTTCGCCGATGTCGCTGTTGAAGTAGTCGCGGATGGCGCGGATCACCAGGCTGGATTCCTGGTAAATGAGGAATGCGCCTTTGCCACCCTTGGCGGCACCATCAATCGCGGTCCACAGTTTGAGCAGGTAGTTCAAGTCCCATTGCAGTTCGGCGGCATCGCGGCCGATGCCGGCGGTGCGGGCAATGATGCTCATGCCATTGGGGTATTCGAGCTGGTCCAGGGCGGCCTTGAGCTCCTGGCGATCCTCGCCTTCGATTCGGCGCGACACCCCGCCACCACGTGGGTTGTTGGGCATGAGGACCACATAGCGGCCAGCCAGACTGACGAACGTGGTCAGGGCGGCGCCCTTGTTGCCACGTTCTTCCTTCTCCACTTGAACCAGCAGTTCCTGGCCTTCCTTGATCACATCGTTGATGCGTGCCTGCGAAGGAGCGGTGTTGCCCTGAAAGTACTGGCGAGAGATTTCCTTGAAGGGAAGGAATCCGTGGCGGTCTTCTCCGTAATCGACAAAGCAGGCTTCCAACGAGGGCTCGACGCGCGTGACGACTGCCTTGTATATGTTGCCTTTGCGCTGTTCGCGTCCTTCGATCTCGATTTCGTAGTCGAGGAGCTTTTGCCCGTCGACAATCGCCAGGCGGCGCTCTTCGGCCTGCGTGGCGTTGATCAACATCCGTTTCATGATGCGGTTTCCTAATTTTCTGACACTGACAAGGTACCCAGGCTCAAAGGGCCATGGGCACCGACCAGCCAAGAATCAGCGGAAAACGCGAACAGGGGAGGAATTGCCGGAGAGCCTTTGACCCGCAGCATCCCGGTATTGGCCGGGCAACTGTCTTGAATTGTCTTGGAGCCCGCATGCCATTGAGGCTGCTAGGTTCCCGTGCCGGGTCAGGGCGTAGGCGCGTGGAGTTGGGTGAGCAGGAAGGGCGCGAGGCGTGTCATGGACAGGGATCTTGCCGTGTTTTTCTCTGGATTCACTTGGTCCTCGATCAGCTTGGGGCTTGCATGCACTTTGCGCATGAGACCCGAGCTGACCGATTGGGGTATTCCGTATTCGGGTTCGCAGTTTTCTGTCGGATTCGCCTTCAGTCTGCGGCGTTTGGCTGGCGGCTCCGGTCTCGTCGTCGAGGGCGCTGGAACGGCTGCTGCGGGCACGCACTGAAGGTGGCAACGTTTGACCGATTGGGGCCGCAACCGACGGGGTCGCGGCCTCCTGCCAGAAGTGAAAGCCTTAAACTCAAGGAAATCAATCACTTACGGCGCACAACCGATTCAGCGCATTATAGAGCGCCGCCCGGTGCTTGTGGGGTAGGCAATTCCCCTTCTTTTCGCCCGCTGTTGTGTGCTTTGACCGATGGACTGCCATTGAACTCCGAATCTGTCTCCCAGAACCCGCCCGCAGTTCGCTACGTCACTGTTGACGAAGAGTCGACGGGGCAGCGGCTGGACAACTTCCTCATACGGATTCTGAAGGGCGTTCCCAAAACCCATGTCTATCGGATCATTCGTTCGGGTGAGGTTCGTCGCAACAAGGGGCGCGTGAATGCAGACGACCGGGTCATGGCTGGCGACGTCCTGCGGCTGCCACCCATCCGTCTATCCGAGCGGGCCCACGCCAGTAAGCGGGAGCCTGTTGCCCCGGCGCGCACCTTCCCGATCTTGTATGAGGATGATGCCTTCATCGCCATTGCCAAACCGGCGGGCGTGGCGGTGCACGGTGGGAGCGGCGTCAGTTTTGGCGTGATTGAGCAAATGCGCCAGGCTCGTCCGGATGCCAAGCTGCTTGAGTTGGTGCACAGGTTGGATCGCGAAACCAGCGGATTGCTGTTGGTGGCCAAGAAGAAACAAGCCTTGAGGGTTTTGCAAGATCAATTTCGGGAACGCGAGACGGGCAAGACGTATCTGACCATGGTCAAGGGCGCCTGGCCCGATCGACTCAAAGTCCTGGACCAGCCGCTGCACAAGTATTTGCTGCCGGATGGGGAGCGCCGCGTCAAAGTGGTCACGGCAGACCACCCCGATGCCATGCGTTCGGTGACTTTGGTCAAGGTCATCCAGCGCCTGAAGCCGCCGCAGGCGGTCAAGGGCCTGGTCGATGCACTGACCTTGTTGGAAGTCACGATCAAGACAGGTCGAACTCACCAGATCCGAGTGCATCTGGCGAATGCGGGTCACGTGATTCTGGGCGATGACAAATATGGCGACTTTGAATTGAACCGCCAATTGGCTCGTTCAGGACTCAAAAGAATGTTTTTGCACGCCTGGCGTTTGCGGCTGCAACACCCGGTGTCGGGGGAGCAGATGGAGCTGCAGGCGCAATTACCTCAGGAATTGCAGGAATGGGTGGGAGCGATGGAGCATTTGTTAGATTAGGCATACAATGCTCTGAGCGTCGTTGGGATGCTATGAATACTCGTCGGCAATAATCTATATTACTTATTTCAAGGACATTCAATGGCAAATTACTCGGAACTCATGGCCCAGGCTCAGGCGCTGATGGCGCAGGCGGAACAGGCACGCAAGAGCGAGCTTGCATCCGTGATTGCTGATATCAAGGCGAAAATGAAGCAGTACGGGATTACCGCTGCTGATTTGGGTGGGGCTGGCGCCAAAGGGGCTGCCAAGTCCAAGTCCAAGGCGCCTGCCAAATACAAAGGCCCGAATGGTGAGCTGTGGGCTGGAGGTCCGGGCCGCAAGCCTGAGTGGGTCCGTGCGGCGCTGGCAGCGGGCAAGAACATTGAAGACTTTCGTATCTGATCGAACTTGACTTGACCTGGCAAGGGCGTCTTCGGGCGCCCTTTGTTTTGAGCCGAGCCTGTCCTTGGGCCGGTTTGTTTCAGCCTTTTCTGATTGATTGATTCATGCGGCCTCGCCAATTTGACCTTATCGCCTTCGACTGGGATGGCACCCTTTTTGATTCCACGGCCATCATCACTCGCAGTATTCAGGCTGCGGTGCGTGATGTGGGTGGCACCGTTCCATCCGACGAGCGGGCCAGTTACGTGATTGGCATGGGGCTGATGCAGGCGTTGGCGCATGCGGCTCCCGATGTGCCAAAGGAACGTTATCCCATGTTGGGCGAGCGTTACCGCCATCATTACGAACGGCATCAGAACGATATCACCCTATTTGATGGTGTATTGCCACTTCTGGCGGATCTCAAGCAGCGCCATCACTGGCTGGCGGTGGCCACAGGAAAGAGCCGCCGTGGCCTGAACGAAGCGTTGCAGGCGGTTGAATTAAAGAATGTGTTTGACGCATCGCGCACCGCGGATGAAACCGCAGGCAAGCCGAGTCCCGTGATGCTGATGGAGTTGATGCGCGAGTTCGGCGTGTCTGCGGAACGGACGTTGATGGTGGGTGATACGACCCATGACCTCCAGATGGCCCAGAATGCCGGCTGTGCCAGTGTGGGCGTGAGCTATGGGGCGCATGAGCCGGGCGCCTTCGACGCACTGAGCCCCCGGTTTGTCGCGCATTCGGTACCCGAGTTGCAACGCTGGCTGGTTGAGAATGCCTGAATTCGCCACACCTCTCCTGAACGATGATGATCCGCTGATCGCGTTGTGCACAAGTGCCGAGTTGCAAGAGCGGGGTTTGGCTGTGCCGTTCGATGTCGTGCATGCCGGACAATCCTGCCGTGCATTTGCCGTGCGGTATCAAGGCCGGGTGGTGGCCTATCTCAACCGATGCTCACATGTGGCCATGGAGATGGATTGGCGGCCCAACCGATTTTTCGATGACAGCGGGCGCTGGCTGCTCTGTGCGACGCATGGTGCCACTTATGAACCTTTCAGCGGTGCATGCGCGGGAGGCCCGTGCCGCGGGGGCTTGGTGGCCATTCCTGTTCTGGAGCGCGATGGGGTGGTCTACTGGCAGGCACAATACCCGTTCGGTCCATTGAGTTTTTGAGGCTTCTCTAAATGAACGACGATTCGGGCGGTGTGCCATCTGGCGGTAAGTCTGATGGAGTGTGGGAGCGCGCCACGCTGGAAAAACTGGTGTTTGCCACGCTCAAGGAGCAACGGGCGGTGCGCCGCTGGCGCATATTCAGCAAGTTGGCTTGGATGGTGTTTTTCGGGGCGGTGGTGTGGTACCTCTATCAGCAACAGAACCTGGGCGCGGTTCAAAGCACGCCGCATACCGCTGTCATTGAAATCCGGGGTGAGATCGCTGCAGGAGGGCAGTCCAGTGCAGACAACATTGTGGGGGCCATGAAGTCGGCGTTTGAGGACGAGGGTGCCCAGGCGGTGGTTTTGTTGATTGACTCTCCTGGTGGCAGTCCGGTGCAGGCGGGCATCATCAACGATGAGATCACGCGCCTGAAGGGGCTGCATCAGAAGAAGGTCTATGCCGTGGTTGAAGAAACCTGCGCGTCGGCGGCCTACTACATTGCGGCTGCGGCCGACGAAATCTATGTGGACAAAGCCAGCCTTGTGGGCAGTATTGGCGTGCTCATGGATGGCTTCGGCTTCACGGGTTTGATGGACAAGCTGGGTGTTGAGCGGCGTTTGGTGACCGCAGGTGACAACAAGGCCATGCTCGACCCCTTCAGCCCCCAGAATCCGGATCAGAAAGCCTACATTCAAAGCATGTTGGGCGAAATCCATGCCCAGTTCATCGAGGTCGTCAAGCGCGGTCGAGGCGGTCGATTGAAAGAGACTCCCGACATGTTCAGTGGCTTGGTCTGGAGCGGTCCGAAAGCGGTCGAGCTGGGGCTCGTCGATGGATTGGGCAGCCTTGACTTTGTGGCCCGAGAGATCGTCAAAGCGGAAGACGTCGTCGATTACACCCAGCGGGAGAATCTGGGCTCGCGCCTGGCGCGCCAATTGGGTGCCAGCATCGGTGAAGGAATGGTCCTGGCTGCGAAAGCCAGCGGCCTTCAGGTCAAATAGCCGCCATATGCCAACCAGTGTGAGCAGTGTCACCTGTCGCATTGATTTTTTGTTTTTCAATCAAGGAGGATAGTCATGTCAATCAGCAAAGCGGTGTTTCCGGTCGGTGGACTGGGGACTCGGTTTCTTCCCGCCACCAAAGCGATTCCCAAGGAGATGCTGCCAGTGGTTGACAAGCCACTTATTCAGTATGCGGTCGAAGAAGCCTATTCGGCTGGCATCCGGGAAATGATCTTCGTGACCGGGCGTCACAAGCGGGCGATTGGTGACCATTTTGACGCGGCGTTCGAGCTGGAGTACGAACTTGAGCGGGGCAACAAAAGCGAGTTGCTGAAATTGGTCCATGACATCAAGCCTGACGATATGGATTGTGTGTTCATTCGCCAGCCGCGCCCGTTGGGCCTGGGGCATGCGGTGTTGTGTGCTGAGCGTGTGGTGGGCAACGATCCGTTCGCGGTGTTGCTGGCCGATGATTTGATGGTGGGTGCCAAAGGGGGGCCTTCGGTGCTTCAGCAGATGGTGGCCTCCTACAACAAGGCGCCAGGAACGGTCCTGGCGGTGCAGGATGTGCCCAGAGAGCACACCCGCCGCTACGGCGTTGTCGATGTGCACGGGGTGGTGGACACGGTGGCCGAGGTGTTTGGCATGGTCGAAAAACCCGTGCCCGAAGTTGCACCCTCTACCTTGGCCGTGGCCGGGCGCTACATCCTGACGCCTGCGGTATTCGAGAGCATTCGCCGGCAGACGCGCGGTGCCGGCGGGGAGATCCAGCTGACCGATGGCATTGCAGCGTTGATTGGCAGAGAAAAGGTCTACGCTTATCGGTACGAGGGACAGCGTTACGACTGTGGCAGCAAATCGGGATTTCTCGAGGCCACCATCGACCTCGCGCTGGCCAATGAGGAGCTCAGCGAAGCCCTGCGAGCCCACATCCAGAAGGTGCTTGTCTGAGGAGTGTGGGCGGTGATGGGGCTTAGCGCCCCATCAGAAAGACCGTTGGAAGATCGAGCGGCAAATCCTTGCCGATGGACCTGTCACGCCACTGGGCTATGGGGGCGCTGCGGGTGGCAGGCGTGGGCTGGTGCAGGCCACAGCTGACTGCCAGTCTGGTCTGGGGTTGCAGTGTTTGAATCAGGCATTGGAGCAGAGCCGTGTTTCGATAGGGCGTTTCGATGAGGATCTGCGTTTGCCCTGATTTCAGGACATGGGCATCCAGGTTTTTCAGGCGCCTGATGCGCTCATCGGGCTGGCTTGGGACATAGCCCACAAAGGCGAAGCTCTGCCCGTTCAGACCGCTCGCAGCGAGCGCAAGCATCAAGGAAACGGGCCCAGTGAGCGGGATCACGTCGACCCCCAATGCATGGGCTGCACGCACCACTGAGCTGCCAGGGTCTGCAATGGCCGGCATCCCAGCTTCGCTGACCAGGCCGATGTCGTGGCCACCCAGTGCGGGAGCCAGGAGGTCGCGCGCCGCACGCGAGTTGCTTTCGGAATCGGTGTGGTCCCCTTTTTTGTGGGCCTCGCGAGGCAACTCGGTGATTTGCTGCTCTTGAAGGGGGGCGGCGATTCCTCGCGTCTCCTGTATGCGCTTGAGGAAGGCACGCGTGCTTTTGGCGTTTTCTGTGATCCAGTGGCTCAGGGAGGCTGCAACGCCAATGGTTTCCTCGGGTAGCCACTGACCGACGTCGCGCCGGCTTTCTTCTTTGCCAGTACAGCCAAAGTCCAATGGGGTTGGCACCAGGTAGAGTTTGCCGTAGGGGCCTTTCGTGGCGGTGCACATGTTCACAGAATGGGCACTCCAGCCGCTTGGAGCAGGTGGCAAGTTCTGATCAGGGGTAGGCCCACCAAAGCGGTGGGATCGTCGTTGTCGATGCGCTCAAGCAGTGCAATGCCCAAGCCTTCGCTCTTGGCACTGCCCGCACAATCATAGGGTTTTTCTGTTTGCGGGTAGCGTTCGATCTGCGCGTCACTGAGCGATCGGAAATGCACTTCGACTTCCGCGGTCTCTGCCATTTCGAATCCGGTTTGGACGCACACCACGGCCACTGCGGTGTGAAACACAACCGTCTGACCTCTCATGCGCCGCAACTGCGCCACCGCGCGCTCGTGGTTGCCAGGCTTGCCCAGGGGGGTGCCGTGGAGGTCGGCCACCTGATCGCTTCCGATGACCACGGCTTCCCGATGCCGCGCCGCCACATCATGTGCCTTGGCCAGGGCCAGTCTGAGCGCCAGAGCCGATGGTGACTCACCGGGTTTGGGGGTTTCGTCGACGGCGGGGGCTTCTGTCTTGAAAGGCACGCCCAGTCGCGACAGCAGTTCCTGGCGGTAGCGGGATGTGGACCCCAGTATCAGCGGGTGTGGGCTCAGTGGTGTATGAGTGGTGCTGGACATCGGTCTATTGTCACTGTATCGGGCGGCACCATTCTTTTACACTGCAGGCATGAAGCCTTCAACGAAATCCGTTTGGAATCCTGCACGCCTGGATGTTCGCGCGTTTGCCAAGGCGCGGCAAGAGTTTGGCGGGCCCACAGCCCTCTCCGCGTTCGATCGTTTGCAGGCAGAGGTTATGCCTGGGGTGCCCTTGCCGAACGAGATCGGATGGCGCGTGCAGGGAGAGTGTCGCCAGGATGCCCAGGGGCGTGAAGTGCCATGGCTCCATTTGACCGCAGAAGCGGTGCTGCCTGTGTCCTGTCAACGATGCCTCGGGCCGGTTGCCACACATTTGGCAATAGATCGCTGGTTTCGGTTTGTTGAGGATGAGGCGACGGCGGCGTTGGAAGACGAAGAATGCGAGGAGGATGTTTTGGCGTTGGAGCCCAGGCCAAATCTGATTGAGCTGTTGGAGGACGAGTTGTTGATGGCTTTGCCCCTGGTGCCCATGCATGAGACCTGCCCTGAAGCCGTGCCCATGCAGGCCGGTCAATTGGCTGGAGAGGGCGAGGAGGAACCGGTCCGAGAGAGCCCGTTTGCCCAACTTGCGCGCCTCAAGCGCTGAGTCTTTGAGTTTTTGTAGCCACACGCAAATAGTCGGGCTATAATCTCAGGCTTTGCGCTGGCCGATTAAGCGCCCTTTTCAGGGTTGCATGCATTTTGTATGCGTTCGTTGTGTTGAGCACGACGGGTTGGAGTCAAGCGCACTCTGTTCGATACCTACCGATTTCAGGAGCCCAACATGGCCGTCCAGCAAAACAAAAAGTCCCCATCCAAGCGCGGCATGCACCGTTCGCACAATGCGCTGAATGTGCCCGGCATCGCCGTTGAGCCAACCACTGGCGAAATTCATCTGCGCCACCATATCAGCCCCGACGGCTTTTACCGTGGCCGTCAGGTGCTCAAGAACAAGTCTGAAGCCTGACTGGCTGGCGTTGCTATTTCCCTTCGCAGGGCGTCTGCGAGGGGCGCAACCATGGAAAATAAACAGGCCCGCATGAGCCATGCGGGCTTTTTTCGTTTTAGTGGCGTGCCGCTGTGGTGCGCCGACACAGGGATTTCGTCATGATCACCGTCGCTGTGGATTGCATGGGCGGAGACGTCGGCCCTGCCGCCACGTTGCCAGCCTGTGCCGCGTTTCTAAAAAGCCACCCTGAGGCGCAGTTGCTGCTGGTCGGGCGGCCGGATGTCTTGTCCGCCTACCCCTCCCTTTTGAACCATGCCCGCTGTCGCTTGGTGGCTGCGACCGAAGTTGTGGCCATGGACGATCCGGTGGAGGTCGCGATGCGCAAAAAGAAGGACTCGTCCATGCGCGTGGCCATTCAGCAGGTCAAGGATGGGGCGGCTCAAGCGGTGGTTTCGGCCGGCAACACCGGGGCATTGATGGCCATCGGCCGCTACATGCTCAAAACCTTGGAGGGCATCGACCGTCCGGCCATTGCCAGTCAGATGCCCAACGCTTCTGGTGGGTCGACCACGGTGCTGGATCTTGGCGCCAACGTGGATTGTTCTGCTGAACACCTCTTTCAGTTTGCGGTCATGGGCTCGGCTTTGGTGGCTGCCTTGACCGGGCGCGATGAGCCCACAGTGGGTTTGCTCAATGTGGGCGAAGAGGTCATCAAGGGCAGTGAAGTGATCAAGCAGGCGGGCGTTTTGCTGCGAAATGCGGCCAATGCCGGCGATCTGAATTTCTCTGGCAACGTGGAAGGCAACGATATCTTCAAGGGATCCGTTGATATCGTGGTCTGTGATGGCTTTGTCGGTAATGTGGCATTGAAGGCAAGCGAAGGTCTTGCCACGATGATTGGTGGATTCATTCGTACTGAGTTTTCTAGAACTATCTTTACGAAAATTGGTGCCATCTTTGCTTATCCAGTCATATCTGCTTTTAAAAAGCGAATGGACTACCGGCGCTACAACGGGGCTGCCCTGCTGGGCTTGCGTGGCCTGGTATTCAAGAGCCACGGATCGGCTGATGCGTTCGCGTTTGAGCAGGCGCTGTGTCGCGCTTATGATGCAGCCCACAACGAACTGTTGGACAAAGTTCGACAGCGCATCGCCCATGCGGCTCCTCTGCTGGCTGGCGATGCCCTGGCAGACGAACTGAAAAGCGGTCCCGCCCTGTAACCATCCTCTCACTTCTGCATGACACGTCACGCCCGCATCACTGGCACGGGAAGCAGCCTGCCTCCCCTGCGTCTGACCAACGATGACATGGTCGCCCGGTTGGCGGCACGTGGGGTGGAAACCAGCGATCAGTGGATTGTCGAAAGAACCGGCATCCGTGCCCGTCACTTTGTGGGAGACGGTGTTTTTGCCAGTGATCTCGCGCTCCAGGCGTGTCGGCGTGCGATGGAGGCGGCCGATGTTCGTCCTGAAGACATTGACCTGATCATCGTGGCAACGTCGACGCCAGACATGGTGTTTCCTTCAACCGCAGCCATTTTGCAAAGCAAGCTTGGAATTGCCGGGTGCCCGGTTTTTGATGTCCAGGCTGTATGCAGCGGGTTTATCTATGCGCTGACCATTGCCGATGCGATGATCAAGACCGGCAGTGCCAACAGAGCGTTGGTGGTGGGCTCGGAGGTGTTTTCCCGATTGCTCGACTTTGACGACCGAACCACCTGTGTGCTGTTTGGGGATGGTGCTGGCGCCGTGGTTCTTGAAGCCAGCGAGCGTCCTGGAATTCTGGCAACGGATATTCATGCCGATGGCAAGCATGTGGGGATTCTCTGCGTCCCTGGCCATGTTTCAGGGGGGCAGATTTTGGGTGATCCGATGCTCAAAATGGATGGGCAGGCGGTGTTCAAGCTCGCTGTCGGCGTGCTGGAAGACACCGCCCGCAAATCGTTGTCCAAGGCGGGAAAGTTGGCCGCAGATATCGATTGGCTGATTCCTCACCAGGCGAATATCCGCATCATGCAAAGCACGGCGAGAAAGCTCAGGCTGCCTATGGAGAAGGTCGTCGTGACGGTAGACCAGCATGGCAACACCTCTGCAGCATCCATCCCGCTGGCGTTGGATCAGGCTGTGCGAGCAGGGCAGGTCGAACCTGGGCAAACCCTTTTGCTGGAAGGCGTGGGTGGTGGTTTCACCTGGGGCTCGGTGTTGCTGGATTTCTGACCGTTTGTTGCCGGATGTGGCGGGCGCCTGCGACAGTTGTCCGAACCCGGTTGATCTCTGATGTAACTCATGAACAAGAATTTCGCGTTTGTTTTTCCAGGTCAAGGTTCGCAGTCTGTCGGTATGCTGGATGCTTGGGGAGACCACCCGGCGGTGGTTGAAACCCTGCAGGAAGCTTCCGATGCACTGAACCAGGACATGGCGGCCTTGATTCAACAAGGGCCGAAGGAAACCCTGGCGCTGACCACCAATACCCAGCCTGTGATGTTGGTTGCGGGCGTTGCGGCGTGGCGTGTGTGGCTGGCGGAAGGAGGCGTTGAGCCAGCAGCCTTGGCCGGGCACCCTTGGGGAGTACTCTGCATTGGTCGCTTCGGGCGTCCTGACGCTGACCCAGGCCGCACCACTGGTGCGCTTCAGGGCGGCTGCGATGCAGGAAGCTGTGCCGGTGGGCAGCGGAGCGATGGCAGCGATTCTCGGGATGGCATCTGATGCGGTTATTTCAGGCTGTGCCGAGGTTCAGGCCAGCTATGGAGCCGGGAGCGGTGAGGTCGTGGAGGCTGTGAACTTCAACGACCCGGCTCAGACCGTCATTGCCGGCAGCAAGGCCGCTGTCGAAAAGGCTTGCGAAGTGCTCAAATCGGCGGGGGCCAAACGTGCATTGCCTTTGCCGGTATCTGCGCCGTTTCACTCCAGTTTGATGAAGCCTGCTGCTGAAAAGCTCAAGGTGCGCCTGGATGAGCTTTCTCTGGCGGCGCCGCGCATCCCGGTGGTCAACAACATCGACGTGGCCGTTCAGACCGACCCGCAGGCCATTCGAGACGCACTGGTCAGGCAGGCATTCGGTCCTGTTCGTTGGGTGGAGTGTGTGGGGGCGATCAAGGCGCGGGGCGTGAGCACCTTGGTGGAATGCGGTCCCGGGAAGGTGCTTGCTGGGCTTGTCAAGAGAATCGATGCTGAACTGACGGGTGCGGCCTTGTACGATCCCGCAACCTTGGCCGATGCGAAAGCGTTGGTGGCTTGAAGTGAATTCCCTGAAAGAGGAGCTTAAGAATGTCTGAAGTGAAGCAGGCGGGACAAGTGGCATTGGTGACCGGCGCGTCGCGCGGCATCGGTGCTGCCATTGCATCCGAACTGGTTGCTCGCGGGATGATTGTGGTGGGCACCGCGACCACCGATGCGGGTGCTGCCAAAATATCCACAGCGTTGAATGCGTTGCCTGGCGCGGCCGCCGGTTGCCATGGGGTCAAGCTGGACGTCAATGATGGACCTGCTTGCGAAGCTTTGATCGACGAGATATGCAAGAACCATGGAGGCCTCCATGTGTTGGTCAACAATGCGGGAATCACCCGTGACATGTTGGCCATGCGACTCAAGGACGACGATTGGGATGCTGTTCTGGACACCAATTTGAAGGCGGTGTTTCGTATGAGCCGGGCTGTGATCAGGCCCATGATGAAGCAGCGCTATGGGCGGATCATCAGCATTACCAGTGTGGTGGGGGCTTCAGGCAATGCCGGTCAGTCAAACTACGCTGCGGCCAAGGCGGGCGTTGCGGGCATGACGCGGGCTTTGGCGCGTGAACTTGGCAGCCGCCAGATCACTGTCAATTGTGTGGCGCCAGGATTCATCGAAACCGACATGACGTCGGCTTTGCCCGAAGCTCAGCAGCAGGCGTTGTTGTCACAAATTCCGTTGGGGCATCTCGGCAAGCCATCGGACATCGCCCACGCCGTGGCTTATTTGAGCAGCCCGCAGGCTTCGTATGTGACGGGGCAGGAACTCCATGTCAATGGCGGCATGTACATGAGTTGAGGCCGTTCAGCAATTGAAAGAACTCGCCGAAAAAGCCGTCCGGCGGGCTTCCTGAGGTTCATTTCTCAGGGCAGCTAAAATGGCGGCCTGTCATCCAACCACCCTTAGAGGGACTTATGAGCGATATCGAAGCACGTGTTAAGAAAATCATTGCCGAACAACTCGGCGTGGAAGAGGGTCAGGTCACCCACGAGAAGGCATTTGTGGCCGACCTGGGCGCCGATTCGCTGGACACGGTGGAACTGGTGATGGCTTTGGAAGATGAGTTTGGCATCGAGATTCCCGACGAAGACGCCGAGAAGATCACCACGGTGCAAAACGCCATCGACTACGCTATGGCGCACAAAAAAGCCTGAGCTTTCATGACTTGCTGCTTGCCCTCGCCGAATGACTGCGGTCAGTCCGGTGATTGGCAGCGTAACCACGCGTCAGATGCGCATGCCATGTCAATGGGCTTGGCCGCGCGCGGCTTTTATCAAGCCGATGACGCAAGAGGATAATCAATGAGCCGTCGTCGCGTTGTCGTGACTGGTTTGGGGTGCATCAGTCCCGTGGGTAACACGGTTGCTGAGTCCTGGACCCAAATTCTGGCCGGCCAGTCCGGCATTGATCGCATCACGAAATTTGATGCGTCGAACTTCAGCTGCCAGATTGCGGGTGAAGTCAAGGGTTTTGACGTGGAGTCGTACATGTCTTCGAAAGAAGCGCGTTCGATGGACACGTTCATCCACTATGGCATTGCCGCAGCCGATCAGGCGGTGGCAGATGCCGGCTTGCCCACGGGCGACGCGCTCGACGAAGAAATGGCGACCCGTATCGGATGCAATATCGGGTCTGGTATTGGTGGCCTGCCCATGATCGAGGCCACCCACGCTGAGCTGATGAATCGCGGGCCTCGTCGGGTTTCGCCGTTTTTTGTGCCTGCGTCGATCATCAACATGATCTCAGGCCATGTGTCGATCCGGTTTGGTTTCAAGGGGCCGAACCTCTCAGTCGTAACCGCCTGCACGACGGGCCTCCATGCCATCGGCATGTCGGCGCGCATGATCGAACACGGCGATGCCGATGTGATGGTGGCTGGTGGCTCTGAGGCCACGGTGTCGCCTTTGGGTGTGGGCGGGTTTGCTGCAGCGCGCGCGGTTTCTACCCGCAACGACGACCCCAAGACTGCCTCTCGTCCGTGGGACAAGGATCGCGATGGATTTGTGCTTGGCGAAGGGGCCGGCGTCGTCGTCCTTGAGGAATACGAGCATGCGAAGGCGCGGGGCGCAAAGATCTATGCCGAGATCATTGGCTTTGGCATGACCGCAGACGCCTACCATATGACCGCCCCCAACGTCGATGGCCCACGGCGTTCCATGCAAATGGCTTTGAAGAATGCCGGCGTCAATCCGGATGAGGTCGATTACCTCAATGCGCATGGCACATCCACCCCTTGGGCGACCTGAACGAAACCAATGCCATCAAGCTTGCGTTGGGCGATCACGCCAAGAAAACCGTGGTGAATTCCACGAAGTCCATGACGGGTCATCTCCTGGGTGGCGCCGGTGGCATCGAGAGTGTTTTCACCATTCTTGCGCTACACGATCAGAAAAGCCCGCCTACCATCAATATCTTCAATCAGGATCCTGAGTGCGATTTGGATTACTGCGCCAATACGGCGCGTGACATGAAGATCAACGTGGCCATCAAGAACAATTTTGGCTTCGGTGGAACCAATGGAACGTTGGTTTTCCGCCGGGTTTAGTCCTTGCGCTAGCCAGTCTTTCAGGGTTCATTAGCCATGCAGAGTGCCCCGTCGGTGGTTTATCCGGTGGGGCATTCGGCTTTTTACCGGAGTCTGCTTTTGGTCTCGGGTGGCGCGGTTGGGGCGCTGATCCTGGTGGGCTGGCTTGGGTCTTGGCTTAGCACGCCGTGGGGCACGCGACATGGCCTTTGGGCTTTGGGGGTGACGCTGTGGGGAGTCTGGGTCCTCAAGGTGTGGGGGCGCGGTGCTGCGGACCTCGGCGGTGAGCTGCATTGAATGCCAGCGCGGCCCCTGCCACCCTGGGAGGATTGCCTGGCGCCTGGTTTTGGCGCTGGACCGATTCGCGGCGAGCGCCGGTGCCCACAAAAGTTGTCCTGGTGCTGGACTGGCAAAGGCGGGTGTTGGTGCGGACCGTGGGGTTGCCTCCGGCCATGCGCTGGATTTGGCTGGAGCGGTCAGCGTGCTCGTCACGCTGGGACGACCTGCGGCGCGCGTTGACCGCGCACGCCGAAACGGCTTGATCTTCCTCGCCGCGTACATGCAAGGGGGCCCTCTGGCTTCATGGGGTATATTTCCGCGGCCGTCTCGTACCTCGAATGAAATCTGAAGAAGAACACACCGCTCCCCCTGCGCCTGATAGCGACATCATGTTGGTTCAGCGCACGCTTGCGGGCGAGCAGAGGGCATTTGAGCTGCTGGTCATCAAGTACCAGCGTCGGGTGGAGCGCTTGATCGGGCGCATGGTTCGGGATGTCGATCTGGTTCCCGATATCGCTCAGGAAACGTTTATCCGGGCCTACAAGGCTTTGGCACAGTTTCGTGGCGACGCGCAGTTCTACACCTGGCTTTACCGAATCGCGGTGAACACTGCCAAGAAGCAGTTGCTTGAACTCAAGCGCGATCCATTGATCTACCAGTCGCAGATGAAGTCGTCGGATGACGATGAAACTTCTGGGCCGGAATTCGAACAAAACGTAAGCGTCTCCGATGGTGAAACGCCTGACGCGGTCTTTGGCCAGCAAGGAGATCGCCCAGGCGGTGAATGCCGCGCTGGAGGCGTTGCCTGAGGAACTGCGCATGGCCATCACCCTGCGCGAGATGGATGGTTTGAGTTACGAGGAAATAGCGCAAGCGCTGGAGTGCCCGATTGGCACTGTGCGGTCGCGAATCTTTCGGGCGCGTGAGGCAATCTCCTCGCGAATCAAGCCGATGTTGGACCGACAAACCGGCAAGCGCTGGTGAGATGGAACGAGTTGATGCGTCGAGGGTAGATCTTTCGATTGAAAAGTATGGGATGCAGCCATGAATGCCGCGCAGCAAAATACCGAAGTTGATTCAGCGAACGAGAGGTTGGCGTGGTTGTCCGCGCTTGCCGACGGCGAGGCCACCATGGCCGAGCTGGATGCGTTGCTGGGTCTGGATGCTGATGAAATTGATCTTCATGGTCGCTGGCACCGCTATCAGGTGGCTGGTGAGGTGCTTCGTGGAGCAGAGGGTGAATCCCTGCGCTCGCCGAACGCCTTTCTTGCGGGTGTGATGGCGGGCCTGCCGGAGGATGGTGTGCGGCCTTCGGTGTTGCAAGTTGCACCGGCGGGCCCTCGACGCCGTGCTCAGGCGGCAAACGATTCTGTGGTTCGATGGAAATGGTTGGCTGTTGCGGCCTCGGTTTCGGCGGTCATGGCCGTGAGTTGGGGGGTGCTGCGTTCAACGCCTGGCGCAGTGGAGGGTTTGCCCAGCGCAACGCCGCAACTTGCATCGGCTGAGCCTCGCGTTCAGGTGCCTGTGGTGCCCAGTGAGCCAGTGGTGGTCAAGACCGAACAGGGCAATTTGATCCGGGATGCACGGTTGGAGCAGTTGCTCGCAGACCATCGTCATTTCGGTGGAGCGTCTGCTTTGCAAATGCCGGCAGGGTTCTTGAGGAATGCCACCTATGAAGCGACGCCACAGCGTTGAAGCGAAATCATGATGTTTGTGTCCTCGTTCGCGCGGCTGTCGTTGGGTTCGTCTAACGTGAGCCCTCCGTTTGCAGACCTGTCCGCGTGGATGAAACAGGGGGTTGTGGCATTTGCTGTCTCGCTGTTCTCGGTCTCTGCTGTGCCAGCGGGGGCGCAGCAGGTAGCGGAAGGGGGCTCGTCCCGAACGGTCAACCAGTGGTTGACTCGCATGCATGAGGCTTCTCGTCAGAGGGCCTATACCGGGACATTGGTCGTGTCAGCGGGGCGGCCATGTCCACCTCGCGCGTTTGGCATGTGTGTGATGGCAAGCAACAGATGGAGCGCATCGAGACGCTCACCGGGGCACCTCGTACGACCATCCGGCACAACAACGACGTCATAACTTTTGCTCCCGACGAAAAAGTTGCCTGGGTAGAGAAGCGTGAGTCGTTGGGGCTTTTTCCTGAGCTGTTGCGTACGCCAGCCAATCAGATTCCCGAGTTCTACGGGGTGCGGGAGCGGGGGGTTGAGCGGGTGGCGGGGCACTTGTCCGATGTTGTCGAGATCGTGCCCAAAGATGAGATGCGCTTTGGCTACCGCATTTGGTCCGAGAAGCAGACCGGGTTGGTGATGAAGCTTCAGACCGTGGATACCCACGGTGAAGTGCTTGAGCAACTGGCGTTCACCGAGTTGCAGTTGAACGCGCCGGTGCGCATGAAGAAGCTGGCCCGATTGATGAAGGATACCCGCGGCTACGAAGTGCATCACTCGGTTTTGAAGAACACCACGCTTGAGGCAGAGGGCTGGCGGATGAGAGATCTGGTGCCGGGCTTCCTTTTGATGAATTGCCACACCCGTGAGCCCGATCAGCAGTCGGCCCCGGGCTCACAGGCGATGCAGTGTGTGTATTCAGATGGCCTGGCCTCGGTATCGCTCTTTTTCGAGCCCATGCCGGCTGACTTGATGCAGGTGGATACGCGATTGGCTGTTGTGGGTGCGACCCATTCGCTGGCTCGCCAAGTCGGAACATTTCGTGTCACAGTGCTTGGCGAAGTTCCGCCTCAGACCTTGGGTCAGTTTGCTCAAGCCATCGAACGCGCACCCTGAGTGCCGTTCCCGGTTTGTGCCCGTTGTGGCCTGTTTTTGGGCGCCTTGTTGCGCGTCCTGCTTTCTCGTTGACTCGTCAGAGGGCAATAAACCATGAAACTGAAATCGTTGACTTCCATTCGGGTATTTGGCACTTCTTGTCTTGCAAGCGCCTTGGCGCTGACCAGCGCATTGATGGCCCCATCAACGGCCGCGGCCCAGAGCGCCCCGCCTTCGGCCGTGGCCAGCGTCAGAGGACTTCCCGATTTCACCGACTTGGTCGATCTGGTCGGCCCTTCTGTCGTGAACATTCGAACCCTTGAACGGGTGAGCGAGGGGCCCGAGTCGGGTGTCGATGGCATGGATGAGCAGATGCGTGAGTTTTTCCGCCGATTCGGTATCCCAGTGCCTCCCGGTCTTACTCCGCGGGCTCCCAGGCAAGAACGTGGTGCGCCCAATGAGGCACAACCTCGCGGTGTTGGCTCGGGCTTCATCTTGAGTACTGATGGACTGATCATGACCAATGCCCATGTGGTCGAGGGTGCAGACGAGTTGCTGGTGACTTTGTCGGACAAGCGGGAGTTCAAGGCCAAGGTGGTGGGGAGCGACAAGCGCACCGACGTGGCGGTCGTCAAGATCGAGGCCGCAGGCCTGAATGCGGTAAAGATTGGCGACGTCAACCGTTTGCGCGTTGGCGAGTGGGTGATGGCCATCGGCTCGCCTTTTGGCCTCGACAACACGGTCACGGCCGGCATCGTGAGCGCCAAGAAGCGCGACACGGGCGACTTCCTGCCTTTCATTCAAACCGACGTTGCGATCAATCCCGGGAACTCCGGAGGTCCGCTGATCAACATGCGTGGCGAGGTGGTGGGAATCAACAGTCAGATCTATTCGCGCTCTGGCGGCTTTCAGGGTATTTCCTTTGCCATTCCGATCGACGAGGCGGTCCGGGTGGCAGACCAGTTGCGCGCCTCCGGGCGGGTGACCCGAGGGCGAATCGGGGTGCAGATTGATCAGGTCAACAAGGAGGTGGCTGAGTCCATCGGACTTGGGAAGCCCCGAGGGGCATTGGTGCGTGGTGTGGAAGATGGCTCGCCCGCCGCCAAGGCGGGTGTGGAGCCGGGCGACATCATCGTCAAGTTTGACGGGAAGGATGTCGACAACTCGGTGGATTTGCCACGCCTGGTCGGAAACACGCGACCAGGAACCAAGAGCCGCATCACGGTGTTTCGTCGCGGGGCGATGCGTGAGCTTGGCATCACGGTAGGTGAGTTGGAGCCCGATGTTTCAGCAAAAGCGGAGTCGGCGCCAGATGCGGTCAAGCCCAAGATGTCCAGCGGCCTGCAACGCCTGGGCCTTGTGCTCACAGAGCTTACTGATAGCCAGAAAAAGTCTCTGAACCTGCCCAGCGGTGGTGTTCGCGTACAGCAGGCTGAAGGCCCTGCGGCACGCGCCGGTCTGCGAGAAGGCGATGTGATTGTCGCGATCAACAATGAAGACACCGCTTCCCTGTCACAGGTTGAGAGCGCGCTTGCCAAGATGGACAACAACCGGGCGGTCAACATCCTCTTCAGGCGCGGCGACTGGTCTCAGTACACCTTGATTCGCCCGGCTCGCTGACGAACCCGGTCGGGACTGCTTCCGCACAAATAACCCCTTGGCTTTCTTGGACTTTGACCTGAGGACCGGGGGGTGGCGAGGATGCGACAGATGCTTCTGTGGAAAAAACTGGCCGAAGGGCCGTGAAAAGTCAGCAAGGACTAACATTCATTGCGTAACACATGACCATTTTCGATAAAATCACGCAGTTTTATCGTTGATTGGTTTGCGGCCCGCCTTTGTGAATTCACGATATGGAATCGAGTGGGCGTTGGATGAAGGTCGTTCACAATGCGGGCGTGGCCCGTGGAAATTTCTGTGGATGAGCTGTGAACAACTGTGCTGTTGCTGCGCTGCAACAAGCATGGGCAGACGTGGTTTGGGTGTGCTTTCTGGGCTTTTTGCCTACAATGAAACCCCAACTATCGCAGTTGCCATTGATTGTTGGTTCCGGGCGCGTCATCAGCTGACGCGCCCTTTTTTATGTTTGTCCGTCCTGTCTGTCGGGCATGTGTTTTTGATCTTGGTTGGACTGTTTTTTTGATGAACCACATCCGCAATTTTTCCATCATCGCGCACATCGATCATGGCAAGTCCACCCTGGCAGACCGCATCATTTCGTTGTGTGGTGGGCTGTCGGAGCGCGAGATGAGTGAGCAGGTGCTCGACTCCATGGAGATCGAGAAGGAGCGGGGCATCACCATCAAAGCGCAGACAGCTGCGTTGAAGTACAAGGCGTTGGATGGTCAGGTCTACAACCTCAATCTGATCGACACCCCGGGCCACGTTGACTTCTCGTACGAGGTGAGCCGGTCGTTGTCGGCGTGCGAGGGCGCCTTGCTGGTGGTGGACGCGAGTCAGGGGGTCGAAGCCCAGACGGTTGCCAACTGCTACACCGCCCTGGATCTGGGCGTGGAGGTGTTGCCGGTCTTGAACAAGATGGATTTGCCCAATGCGGACCCAGACAATGCCAAGAGTGAGATTGAGGATGTGATTGGCATTGATGCGGCCGATGCGATTCCTTGCTCTGCGAAATCTGGCATGGGGGTGGTAGACATATTGGAGGCGGTGGTTGCTCGCATACCCCCGCCCAAAGGCAATCCGGACGCGCCCTTGCGGGCCATGATCATTGACAGCTGGTATGACGCCTATGTGGGTGTGGTGATGCTCGTGCGCGTTGTCGACGGCCGACTGCTCAAAGGTGAGCGCTTCAAGATGATGGCCACCAATTCGGTTTACAACGCCGACAACCTGGGGGTGTTCACACCGGCTACTGAGCCACGTGCCTCGCTCGAGGCTGGCGAAGTGGGATTCATCATTGCGGGGATCAAGGAGCTGCAGGCTGCCAAGGTCGGGGACACGATCACGCTGGAGAAAAAGCTGCCGAACAATCTCGGGCCCGCCAGCAGTGCTTTGCCGGGCTTCAAGGAGGTTCAGCCGCAGGTGTTTGCAGGCTTGTATCCGACTGAGGCCAATCAATACGATGCCTTGCGTGACGCGTTGGAGAAGTTGAAACTCAACGATGCGGCTCTGCAATATGAACCTGAGGTGTCGCAGGCACTGGGCTTCGGGTTTCGCTGCGGATTCCTGGGCTTGCTCCATATGGAGATCGTGCAAGAGCGCCTCGAGCGGGAGTTTGATCAGGACCTGATCACGACTGCCCCCAGTGTGGTGTATGAAGTACTCAAGCCCGATGGCGAGGTCATCACGGTCGAAAACCCGTCAAAGATGCCCGACGTGGGGCGAATCGAGGAGATCCGCGAGCCCATCGTGACCGTGCATCTGTATATGCCACAAGCCTATGTTGGTGCGGTGATGACCCTCGCCAACCAGAAGCGTGGCATGCAGCTCAACATGGCCTACCACGGCAAGCAGGTCATGCTGACCTACGACATGCCTCTTGGCGAGATCGTGCTCGACTTCTTCGACAAGCTGAAATCGGTCAGTCGAGGCTATGCCTCCATGGACTATGAGTTCAAGGAGTACCGCGCGTCTGATGTGGTGAAGGTGGACATTTTGCTCAACGGTGAAAAGGTGGATGCCTTGTCCATCATCGTGCACCGCACCCAAGCACAGTACCGGGGGCGGGCGGTGGTGGCCAAGATGCGCGAGATCATCAGTCGTCAGATGTTTGATGTGGCGATTCAGGCGGCCATCGGCGGCAATGTGATTGCGCGAGAGACGATCAAGGCGCTCCGCAAGAACGTGCTGGCAAAATGTTACGGTGGTGATATCACCCGCAAACGCAAACTCCTAGAGAAACAAAAAGCAGGCAAGAAGCGCATGAAACAAATTGGTTCGGTTGAGGTGCCACAAGAGGCATTTTTGGCAATCCTGCAGGTGGAAGACTGATGCAGGCGGCCATGAGTGCGTTGACCGCCATTGTGCTGGGTGCTTTTGCCACCTATGTCGCTGCGTTTCTGACCGGCCGGGTAGAGGGGAATTTCGCCCTCATGCTGATGATCGCCACGGTGATCACGGGTCTCTATTGGGTCGCAGAGAAACTGGTGTTTCTGCCGCAACGCCGTCGTGCGGCAGATCGCTTGGTAATCGCTGGTCAAGACCGCGAAGCGGCTTTGCGCCAGCAGGGATTTGAAACCGATGCCTCGGCTTTGGCGCCCGCGCGCGAAAAGATCTTGCGTCAGCCATGGTGGCTCGACTGGACCGCGGGATTGTTTCCCGTCATCCTTGTGGTGTTCGTGTTGCGGTCTTTTTTGTTTGAGCCCTTCAAGATCCCGTCCGGCTCCATGATTCCGACGCTTCGGGTTGGCGACCTCATTCTGGTGAACAAGTTTCACTACGGCTTGCGCATGCCGGTCTTCAACACCAAGATTCTGTCCAATCACGAGCCCCAGCGCGGCGATGTCATGGTCTTCCGTTTTCCGCCGCAGCCCAGCCTGGACTACATCAAGCGTGTGGTGGGTGTGCCTGGTGACGAAGTGGCTTACTTGAACAAGACGTTGACCATCAATGGCCAGCCAGTGCCCAAGCAGCCCATGCCCGACTTCTTTGAGAAGCAGGGCATGACCTATGTCAAGCAGTTTGCGGAAGTTCAGAATGGCCACCACTACAACACCTTGAACGATGAGGCGCGTCCGGCCTTTGTGCAGAATCCTTCCGATTTTGAGTTCAAGAAAAACTGCCGCTACTCTGTTGAAGGCGTGGTGTGCAAGGTACCTCCTGGGCACTATTTCATGATGGGGGACAATCGGGACGACTCTCTGGATTCAAGGTATTGGGGTTTTGTGCCGGAAGCCAATATCGTTGGCAAGGCATTTTTCGTCTGGATGAATTTCGGGGATCTGAGCCGGATCGGGTCGTTCGAGTGAGGTTGGTCAAATCGAGAGGAAGCAAGCCATGCAATTGAGGAAGCAACAAAGGGGCATGACGTTCGTGGGCCTGGTGCTCACCGCGATCGTGATCGTGTTCGTCGGGATGGTCTTGGTGAAAGCCGTGCCCACTTATATCGAGTATGTGACGATCCAGAAGGCGGTTGACCGGGCCGCCACAGGCACCACAGTGGCAGAAATCCGTGGAAACTTTGATAGGTCGGCCACGATTGACCAGATCAGTTCCATTGCCGGTCGCGATCTGGAGATCGGCAAGGTGGCTGGCAAAGTGGTGGTGTCGTTTGCGTATGAAAGGGATATCCACCTGTTTGGCCCTGCGTACCTTGTGATGCGCTACGAAGGATCGTCCAAATGATATGGGTGGTGTGTCCGAAGTGAAGGCGGAGTTGATGGCGCTGCAGAAGCGCCTTGGGCACGAGTTTGCCAATCCGCGCCTGCTTGAACGAGCGGTCACCCATCGCAGCTTCAGTTCGGACCACAACGAACGCCTCGAATTTCTGGGTGATTCGGTGTTGAATCTGGCGGTTTCAAGCTTGCTCTTTGAGAAGCTGAACCAGTTGCCGGAGGGGGATCTTTCTCGTGTGCGAGCCAATCTGGTGAAGCAGGATGCCCTTTTCCAGATAGCCCAGGGCTTGGGCGTGGCGGGTTGCCTGCGCTTGGGTGATGGCGAGAAGCGCTCGGGTGGACAGCGCCGACCTTCCATTTTGGCCGACGCACTGGAAGCGTTGGTCGGGGCTGTCTATCTGGACGCAGGCTTTGACACGGCCGCCGCGCTGGTGCGCAGGCTGTACGGGGCAATCGAGCTCAATGCCCAGATGACTGCCATGGGCAAGGACGCGAAGACCGAATTGCAGGAGTGGCTGCAAGCGCGCAAAATGAAGCTCCCTGTCTACCGGGTGGTGGCGACGCTCGGTGAGGCGCACAAACAGACCTTTGATGTTGAATGCACGGTGTCTGAAACCGGGCACAGTGAACGAGGGATTGGCGCTTCACGCCGCGCAGGCGAGCAGGCGTCAGCGGCGGCGATGCTGCAGTACCTTCTTTCCCGTTGAACCTTTTCACCGGCGCATTGCTGTCAGCGGTGACCTTTGACCGGCCTCCAACCACTGCTACCTTATTTGTGACATGACAGCTTCCAAGAAACCACCTCCTGCCCAGACAGGGGGGGGCAATGCAGACCTCGACACCATGTTGGCGAGGGCTCTGGGTAGGTCTGGCGAGTTGTCATCGTCGCCCTCCGAACGCGACGCTGCGCGGGCTGAGCCAGTGGACCCCGGAACACAACGGTGTGGGTTCGTGGCCATTGTGGGCAAACCCAACGTGGGCAAATCCACTTTGCTCAATGCATTGGTCGGACAGAAGATCAGTATCACTTCGCGCAAAGCACAGACAACCCGCCACCGCATTACGGGGTACCGCACTGTGGGTGTGAGCCAGTTTGTGTTCGTTGACACTCCTGGCTTTCAAACGCGCCATGGCAATGCACTCAACCGATCTTTGAACAAGACGGTGTTGGGCGCGGTGGCCGACGTGGACTTGATCTTGTTTGTTGTTGAGGCTGGACACTTCAATCTTGCTGATGCCAAGGTGCTTGACCTGTTGCCCAGCAACATTCCAGTGATTTTGCTGGCCAATAAGTTTGACCTTTTGCACCGACGCGGAGAGCTTGCGCCATGGCTGCGCACGATGCAGGATCGCCACGCGTTTGCGGAATACGTGCCGATGTCGGCGAAGAATGCAAAGGACATTGATCGTCTCTTTGGCATATGCGAGCAATATTTGCCGCTGCAGCCTTGGATGCACGACCCTGAAGAGCTCACAGATCGCAGCGAGCGCTTCATGGCGAGCGAAATGGTGCGTGAAAAGCTGTTTCGTCTGACTGGGGACGAATTGCCATATACCTCGACCGTCATCATCGACAAGTTTGAGCTGGAGGGAAATCTCCGCCGCATCGCCGCAACCATTGTCGTGGAGCGCGATGGTCACAAGGGCATGGTGATCGGAGACAAGGGTGAAAAGCTCAAGCGCATTGGCACCGAGGCACGCCAGGAACTCGAAAAGATATGGGATTGCAAGGTGTTTCTTGAACTCTGGGTCAAGGTGCGATCCGGCTGGGCTGACGACGATGCTCGGGTGCGTTCGTTTGGCTACGAGTGATTCAGGCCGTCTTTCCTTGCCTTGGCTTTCCCCTGAGGTCTCTTCGGTGAGAACGCTTTGGAGCGGGGCGAACAAGGCAGCGGTGTGGTTGCTGGCAAGTCTTGCGGCTGGCGCTGGCATTTGAGTGGCCATGGTATCCCGTCGTTCATCTGACGAGCCCGGGTTCGTGATTCACCGCTACGACTGGAGCGAATCGAGCCTGATTCTGGAGGTGTTTGCGCGCAACCATGGTCGCCTTGCGTTGATTGCCAAGGGAGTCAAGCGCCCCACCTCGCAGTTCCGCCCAGTGTTGTTGCCGCTTCAACCGTTGATGTTGGGTTGGGGGAGATGCGGAGGTGCGAACACTGAAATCGGCGCAGTGGCAAGGAGGGCATGTCATGCCCACGGGCGACGCGCTGATTTCTGGAAGCTACCTCAATGAGTTGTTGATGCGCCTGTTGGCGCGGGACGATCCCCATCCAGTCCTATTTGACCGGTATGCGTTGGCGGTGCGCTTGCTTGCCGAGCGAGGCGACGCCCAGGCGGTGATTGTGCGTGCCTTCGAGCTTCTGTTGTTGCGAGAGATGGGGTTGTTGCCCGACCTGTCGGTGGAGGGTTCGTCGCTGGCGCCATTGTCGTCTTCATCTCAATACGTGGTGGAGCCTGAAACGGGCTTGCGGTTGGCCCATGCGGAAGACGCATATTCATTGAGTGCGGAGCAATGGCTGGCTTTGCAGGCAGCGCTGCGGGCACCCGATCCCTTGATCGCAACGTTGCGCGCCTGTGCGGCGTTTGAAGGGGCTTTGAGACCACAGCTTCGACGCCTCCTGCACTACCATTGTGGCGTGCGTCAGTTCAAGACACGGCAGCTGATGGTCGAGGTTCAGGCCATGAGCCGGTCAACGGCCGCTTTGCCCCAAGTCATGTGATCTGATCTGTTTCTTTGCAACCCAGTCAAGTTCATGAGTCAGTCTGATCGTTCTTCCACCACCGCGTTGTCGGTCAACCTCAACAAGGTGGCGACCCTGCGCAATACGCGCCACCTTGGCATCCCTTCTGTGACGCGCGCCGCCGAGTTGTGCCTGACGGCGGGTGCGCAGGGCATTACGGTGCACCCCCGTCCAGACGAACGTCATATCCGTCGGGAAGATGTCTTTGAGCTGGGGCGCTTGCTGAAAGATTGGCCCGATCGGGAGTTCAACATTGAAGGCAATCCGTTTCATAACCTGATGGCCTTGGCCGAGCAAGTCCGGGATCTGGGGTTGCCTTTGCATCAACTGACATTCGTACCCGATTCGGAGGGGCAGTTCACCAGCGATCATGGATGGCGGTTTCCCGTTGATGCCGAGCAACTGGTCCCTGTCGTGCGTCAGGCTCGGAACCTTGGGGCGAGGGTTAGCCTTTTTATGGACCCCGATGCTTCGGCGATGGTTTCGGTCAAGGCGGTGGAGGCCGACAGGGTGGAACTCTATACGGAGCCTTTTGCAGCAGCATGGGGTACGCCGTCACAAGCTCACCAGTTGGCGCTGTACAAAGAAGCCGCCAAAGCGGCGCTGGCCGCCGGATTGGGTGTGAACGCGGGGCATGATCTGAATCGGGACAACCTGACTGAGTTTTTGCGAACAGTTCCCGGCGTGAGTGAAGTGTCGATTGGCCATGCGCTGATGGCCGACGCGCTCGAGTTGGGTTATGCAGCCACCGTGCAGGCCTACCTGCAGTGCATTCAAAAGGCGGGTCAGACGTGATTCAGGGAATAGGCACCGACATCTGTGACATACGCCGGGTGCAGGCCACCTTTGACCGCCAGGGAGAGCGGTTTGCACGAAAGGTATTGAGCGATGCCGAGTTTGCGGTGTGGCAGCAGCGCAGTGCCCGCTCGCCACAACGCGGAACGCGCTTCCTGGCGACCCGCTTCTCTGCCAAAGAAGCCTTTTCCAAGGCGATTGGCATGGGTATGCGGATGCCGATGACCTGGCGCAGTTGCGAAATCGCCAATTTGCCGAGTGGACAACCTGTGGTGGTGTTGCATGGCGAACTCAAGGCCTGGTTTGAGGCGAAGGGTTGGGTGGCCCATGTGACCGTCACCGATGAAAGCGAATACGCTGCAAGCTTTGTGGTGGTGGAGTCAGGACCTCATGCATTGAACCCATAGGAATCAGAACCATTGGATCGCACGCAATCATGAACACCTCTCTTGAATTCATGCACGCTCCGCTGATCATCGACGTGGCAGGACTCACCCTGACATCCGATGACTGTCGCCGCCTTGCCCACCCCCTGGTGGGAGGTGTGACGCTGTTTGGCCGCAACTGGCAAGGGCGTGAGCAACTGACCGCTTTGTGCCGGCAGATCAAGTCCGTACGGCCTGACCTGCTGATTGCCGTGGACCATGAAGGTGGGCGGGTGCAGCGCTTCCGAAATGACGGTTTTACACACCTGCCGCCGATGGCAGCGTTGGGCGACTTGTGGGCGCAAAAGGAGAAAAAGAAGTCGATGCACGGCACCTCCGCCATGCGAGTCTGCCGTGCGGCCACCGCGACCGGGTACGTGTTGGGTAGTGAGCTGCGTGCGTGTGGGGTGGATCTGAGCTTCACCCCGGTATTGGACCTGGGTCATGGGGGCAGCATAGTCATTGGTGACCGGGCTTTTCATCGTGACCCCCGCGTGGTCTCTTTGCTGGCTCAATCGCTGATGCTGGGCATGCAACAGAGTGGCATGGGCAACTGTGGCAAGCATTTTCCGGGGCATGGATTTGTGGCCGCGGATTCGCACCTGGCCATCCCTTTTGACAAGCGGAGCCTCAAGAAGATTCTGCGCGACGATGCGTTGCCGTTTGAGTGGTTGTCGGCGGGGATGGCCGCAGTGATGCCAGCCCATGTCATTTACCCCAAAGTCGACGCCAGGCCCGCGGGGTTCTCAAAACGCTGGCTACAAGACATCTTGCGCCGAGACATGGGCTTTGTGGGCGCCATTTTCAGTGACGACCTCAGCATGGCCGCGGCGCGTTCTTGAAGGGAGACAGGTTGGTTTTGCTGAAGCTGCGCTCGTGGCGCTTGAAGCGGGCGTCGACATGGTGCTTTTGTGCAACCAGTCGGTGGTCGATGGCGGTGCCCCGATTGATGCCGTGATCGATGCGCTCTCGCGGGCTGTTATCGAGGGTCAATGGGCGCTCAGCGAGGCCAGCGAACGACGCCGACAAGCCTTGCTGCCACGAGGATCTGCCATGGACTGGGACAGCCTGATGGTGAGTGAGCGGTACATGCAAGCACTTTCCTTGCTGCCCTGACGCGGGCTTGGCACGGCCGCGCCGCTTGCTTTGCGCCAGAGCCACCTGAATCAGGAGGTCATCGCTCCACGCCCATGCGATCAAGCAGGTCGGCAACCAACTCCAGTCTCAAGACTGGGCTTTCCAGTGTCATCAGGCGCTGCTTGAGCTCGGTGGGGACAGGCAGCAACTCCAGCCACCGGTTGGCAACCCATCCACTGTCGTTCCATCGATAAGGTGGCTGCAGGGGGAGGTTGTGGCGTGCTTCCGGCTCTTTGTTCAATAGATTGCTGAGCAGGCGTTCCAGCGCGTCTCGGGTGTTGAGCAGGTCATTGGGGATCGGAATCGAGGCCTCCGGGGTATGGAGCTCGACATCGGCGGTCCAAAGGCCGTGGGGAAGTTGCTGGCTTGCCCGGATATCGAAACGCTGCGCACCGCGGCAATGGATGAGCAACAAGCCCGGCTGTGGGCGCTCAAGCTTTTCGATGTGGGCCAGTGTGCCGACCGAGTAGAAGGCTTCATGGGCAAAGCCATCGCCCGAGGACGCGTTGGGGTCGATGCGTCGAACTTCGCAGCCCTCGCTGAGCGCAACCACGCCGAATGGTGCCCCAGCCTTGTGACAACGGCTGATCATGTCGAGGTAGCGCACCTCGAAGACCCGCAAGGGCATCCACCCACCCGGGAACAGCACTGTTTGCAATGGAAACAGCGGTAGTTGGGAGAGCGTAAGCGCTTTTGCTGGCGCTGCTGGGTCGTCTGAACTCAATCTGGAACGACCGCATCGGCGCTTTGGCGTTGCAACATGGCCAGGCAGTTGGCCACCGTGCCGCGCAGTTCGCGTCGATCACAGATGAAGTCCACCGCCCCTTTCGTTTGCAGGAACTCGGCCCGTTGGAAGCCTTCGGGGAGTTTGACCCGGACCGTGTTCTCGATCACGCGTGGGCCTGCAAAGCCAATCAGGGCCTTGGGTTCAGCCACGACGATGTCACCCAGGAAGGCAAAACCGGCGGAAACGCCACCATGGTCGGATCCGTCCAGCACGCTGACGCCAAGGGCAGGCCCTTCTTTGCCAGTCGCGTCAACGCAGCATTGGTCTTTGCCATCTGCATGAAGAGCAGGCCTTCCCTGCATGCGCGCACCGCAGGTAGCCGTGAAGCAGATGAATGGGACCTTTTGCGAGATGGCTTCTTCGACCGCTCTCACAAAGCGTTCGCCCCACCACCGACCCCATGGAGCCGCCCATGAAATCGAACTCAAACAGGCCACGACCCGCTCATCCCCTGGACTGCCCCCCGAGCACGATCAAGGCGTCGGTTTCGCCAGTGTTCTCCAGCGCCTCTTTCAGGCGCTCAGGGTACTGCGGCTGTCTTTGAACTTCAATGCATCGACGGGCAGAACTTCCTGGGCCAGTTCATATCGGCCTTCTGCGTCGAGGAACGCGTCAACCTGGCTCTGGCACCGATGCGGTGGTGGTGGTTGCAATGAGGGCCAGACGTTTTGATTCTTCTCCAGGTCGGTCTTGTACAAGACCGCTTCACAACTGGGACACTTGATCCACAAACCTTGGGCACGCTGCGGCGCTCGGTGGGGTCGGTGGGGGTGATTTTGGGAGGAGCAGCTTCTCAAGCCAGGACATATCCAGATTCCTCTAAGACACGCGCCCACGAGGGGGTGCGCTTTCGAATTGGCAGTGCTTTGGGCGCCTCGGCCGCCAGGGCCGAGGACGCCGATGTGGATGGGATTATGCGTCCAGCGCTTTTCGTATGGTGCGCAAGAAGCTGGTTGCCACGCCGATCACCTTTTCGTAGGGTTCGTTTTCGATCAACTGGATGATCTTCGTCCCAATCACCACCGCATCGGCTGTTTTTCCTATGGCTTTGGCCGTTTCAGCGTCCCGGATGCCAAAACCCACGCCGACCGGAACGGTGACGTGTTGGCGAATGCGCGGCAGCATGGTTTCAACCTGCCCAACGTCCAGCGTTCCTGCTCCGGTGACACCCTTCAACGACACGTAGTACACATAGCCGCTGGCTACGCGGGCGACCTGCTGCATGCGCTCTTGGGTCGAGGTAGGGGCCAGCAGAAAAATGAGGTCCATGTTGTGAGCGCGAAGCGACGCGGCGAAGGCTTCGCATTCTTCCGGAGGGTAGTCGACGACCAGGACGCCGTCGATGCCCGCCAATGCAGCGTCGCGCACGAAGCTGCCTTCACCGTGTTTTTGGTCGTATCGTTCGATCGGGTTGGCATACCCCATCAGAACCACAGGCGTGGTGACGTTGTTCTCTCGGAACTTCCTGACCATGGCGAGAATTTGCACCATGCCAATGCCCAGTGCCAGTGCGCGATCGCCCGCCCGTTGAATCACAGGCCCGTCCGCAGACGGATCGGAAAACGGCACGCCCAGTTCGATCACATCGGCACCGCCTTCCACCATGCCGTGCATGAGATCGGGTGTGATGTTGGCAAATGGAAAGCCTGCCGTCACATAGGGGATCAGGGCTTTTCGGTTTTGCGCCTTCAAGGCGCTCAGCGTGGATTCAATGCGGCTCATTTGGATACTTTCACAATCGCCGAGTCGCTGCCACCCTTGACCATTTGTCCTTTGCAGCTGGGGCGGCAGTAAAAATCGGCCTTGGCGAGGTCGGCAATCGTGCCGATGTCCTTGTCACCGCGACCCGACAGATTGACCAGAAGTGATTGATCGGGGCGCATGGTCTTGGCCAGCTTCATCGCATGCGCGACAGCATGGCTGGATTCCAGGGCCGGGATGATGCCTTCGGTTCGACACAGGTAGTGGAAAGCCTCAAGTGCTTCCGCGTCGGTCACACCGACATACTCCGCCCTTCCGATGTCCTTCAGGAATGCGTGCTCCGGACCCACGCCAGGGTAGTCCAGTCCAGCACTCACACTGTGGGTTTCAGTGACCTGACCGTTGTCGTCCTGCAGTACATAGGTTCGGTTGCCATGCAGCACGCCGGGGCTGCCTTTTTGCAAGGAGGCGGAGTGTTTGCCACTGTCCATGCCTTCTCCGGCTGCCTCAACGCCAATCAGGTCGGTCTTTTGATGAGGGATGTATGGATAGAAAATCCCCATGGCGTTGGAGCCCCCACCGACGCAGGCAATAACGGCATCAGGCTGTTCACCGGTGCAGCCCGCGGCTTTCAGCATCTCTGGCATTTGCACAAGGCACTCGTCACCGATCACGCGTTGGAAGTCGCGCACCATCATGGGGTAGGGGTGAGGTCCCGCTACGGTGCCAATGATGTAAAAGGTGTTGTCGACGTTTGCCACCCAGTCGCGCATGGCCTCGTTGAGCGCGTCTTTCAGGGTTTTGCTGCCGCTTTCAACCGGCACGACGGTGGCTCCCAGCAGCTTCATGCGGTAGACGTTCGGGCTCTGCCGCTTGACGTCTTCACTGCCCATGTAAACCACGCACTCCAGTCCGTAACGCGCACAAATGGTGGCCGTCGCCACGCCATGTTGGCCCGCTCCAGTCTCGGCAATGATGCGAGGCTTGCCCATGCGACGCGCCAGCATGGCTTGGCCGATCGTGTTGTTGATCTTGTGGGCCCCCGTGTGATTGAGGTCTTCTCGCTTCAAGAAAATCTGCGCGCCACCTTGTTCGCGGCTCATCCGTGCTGCGTGGTAGATGGGGCTCGGACGGCCCACAAAATGGGCCAGCTCGCTTTTGAATTCGGCGATGAAGTCGGGGTCGTTCTGGTATTTCGCGTACGCGTCTTTCAGCTCATTGATGGCGTGCGTCAGGGTTTCGCTTACGAAGCTGCCGCCGTAGATGCCGAAGTGGCCGCGGGTGTCGGGTTGTTGGTAGTCAGACATGGGGTGGTGGAATCCGGTGTTTCCGCCTGTTCCCCATTGTTGGGGGATCAGGCAGGAGGAGAGAGGGAAGCGTCGGCCGCCCGAACGGCGGCGACAAATCGTTGGAGTTTGGCGGGGTCTTTGATGCCTTTGGCGGCCTCGACCCCGGAACTCACATCAACGGCCCAAGGCCGCACTCGCGAAATGCCATCGATCGCGTTGGCTTCGTCGAGTCCACCAGACAAGACGAGGCGAGAGCCGGCGTTTAGAAGTGGGTGTGACCAAGGGAATGCATTCCAGTCAAACGTTTGGCCTGCGCCGCCATAGCCATCGACGTGTGCGTCAACAAGGATGGCCTGCGCGCGGGCGAAGGATTGTGCGTATTTTAAGAGATCAAAGCTGGCCGCCGCCGATCCTGTGGGGATTCTTGCTGCACGGATGAATGGACGGCCTGCAGCCAGGCACTCGGCCGGCGTCTCGTCGCCGTGAAACTGCAGCAGTGCGTTGGGCACACATTGCACGCCTCGCGCTATGTGTTCGGGACTGGCATTGACGAACAGCAACACTGGCGTGACAAAGGCAGGAAGGCGCGCCGCCAGCTCGGCGGCCCGATCCGGGCTGATGTAGCGGGGACTTTTCGGGTAAAGCACGAAGCCGACGGCGTCCGCGCCAGCTTGCACTGCAGCGTCAACGTCGCCTTCGCGGGTCAAGCCGCAGATCTTGATTCGGGTGCGATGAGCAGTCATGAGGGAGCGCCAGCCCCTGTGTGGAGTGAGCGGGGGGGATGGCTATGGTAGCCAGTCAAAGGCTGGCGTGCGATCCGGCAACCCAAATCTCGGGTCGTAGGTGGGGCCAAGAAAATACAAGCCATGGGGTGAAAAGGTGGGCGATGCCGCATCACGGCTGCGTGCGGCGATCACCTCTGCCATCCATTGAGGCGGACGTTGTCCGGCGCCGATGGCGATCAGGCACCCCATGATGTTGCGAATCATGTGGTGAAGAAAGGCGCTCGCTTCAAATTCGAAGCGCCAGTAGCTGCCGCGGCGGACGATGTCGACGCGCCTCATGTGTTTGACGGGGGAGTGTGCTTGGCACTGTGCGGCGCGAAAGGAGGTGAAATCGTGCTCTCCCAGAAGCGCCTCGGCCGCACGCTGCATGGCGGCAAGGTCCAGGGGGCGAAACACCCAGCCAACCTTGCCTGCGTCGACACTGGGTCGCACCGGTGACTCCAGCAAGACATAGGCATATCGCCGAGAGATTGCGCTGGCTCGAGCATGGAAGTCCATTGGTACGCAACGCGCCCATTGCACCCCGATGTCATCGGGTAGGTAGCGATTGGTTCCGCGAATCCAGGAGGTTTCCTCTCGCTGTACGGTGCTGTCGAAGTGCACAACCTGCATCAGGCCGTGCACGCCCGCATCGGTGCGACCGGCGCATAGGGTATTGATACTCGGTTGTGCCACGAACTGCGCCAGCGCGCGCTCAAGCTTGTCTTGCACCGTCTTTCCACTGGTCTGGCTTTGCCAACCATGGTATTGGCTGCCGTCGTAGCTCACCCCAAGGGCGTAACGGAAAACGCCCGCAGTGGGCGCTTCCCGGCGGGCGTCTTTGGGAGCCTGTGAGCCAGGCGAATGGGCGTTCAACGCTTAAGCAAGGTCCGCCAGGAAAGCCGAGACCTTGGTCTTCAGGGCGCCTGACGCCTCTGCCATGACTTCCTCGGCCAGAGAGCGCGCACCCTCAAGGTCACCAATGGCGCGGAACTCTTCAGCCAGTGACAGCTTGGTTTCAAGTGGATTCTCATCGCTGAGCGCGCCCGGCTCGGATGCCGGGGCCTGCACATCGTTCATGTCCAGCTTGATGTCGCTCAGGTCGAAGGACATCAGATCAGAGTCGACCTTTTCACTGACGCCAGCAACGTCCATGCTGGAGGATGTCTTGAACTCGGTGGCAAATTCGGCACTGCTCATTGCGGCGGGCGATGCGGATTCCTGTTTCAGTTCTGTTGCAAGGTCCTGGGTTGCCGCAGCGGTCAATGGAATCGGTTCGGACGGGAAGTCCAGGTCGAAGGCCATCGGCTCAGAGTTGCCGCCCTGGCCATTCTTTTGTGCCGCAGGTGCGGGCGAGCTGGTCAAGACATCTGTCTGATTCAGATCGTCCATGCCGGAAAGCGGGGCATCGCCGGCAGACATGTCCGCCGGTTGCGATGGTTGATCCAGGTCCAGATCCAGGTCGAGATCCAGATCCAGGTCGGCTGGCTGCGTGGGGTTGGGGCTGGGCTTGGTGTTTTGTGCCAAGGTGCTCGCAGCGAATGCCGCAGCCGCAGCCGCAGGGACACCGGGTTTCTCAGCGGGACGGCCGCCCGGTTGGTACAGTGGGTTGGTGGGGTCCAACTCCTTTCCGAGTTCGCAGGCGTGTTCCCACTCGCTTCCTTGACCTTGGGTCAAGGCATAGGCTTCTGTGGCAACGACTTCAAATGCTTTTGCATCCCGGCGTTTGGCGTAGATTTCTAGCAGTTTGTTGTGAATGGCCACGCGCGTCGGAGTGCTGCGCATGGCTTCTTTCAGGATTTCTTCCGCCTGAAGGTCCCGCCCATAGGCAAGGTACACATCTGCTTCTGCCACGGGGTCCACGTCGCCAGCGGCATCGAGTTGGCTGGGTGAGTAAACCATCGAAGAGCCCGACGCTGCGGCTTCACTCGTATCGATGCGTTGACCGCCGCTGGAGCCAAAGAAAGAGTCGGGCTGGAGACGGCTCTCAAGGAAAGAGCTGTCCACGCCAGTGGCTTTCTTGCGACGGCTCAGCCCATAGATGCCCAAGCCTGCAAGCAGGACCAGCAAACCACCGGCAACGGGCATCACCAAGGGGTTTTCAAGCAAACGGTCTATGAACGATCCCTCTTCAGGTGCAGGCGTCGGAATTGGCGCTGGCACCGGTGGTGCCGGTGCAGGCTCAACCGCCGGGGCGGGCGCAGGTGCTGCCTCGGTCGCAGGGGCTTCGGTCGCAGCGTTGGGTTGTGTTTCAGTGGCTTCAGTGGCGGGCGCCGGTGTCTCGGCGGTCACGGTTGGGGCCGCGAGCTGGGTATCCTCGGCAGCCGACTCGGTGGCAGCAGCGGGGGTGGCAGGCGCGCTTCCTGCTGCCACGGTGGCGCTGCCCACCTTGGACAAATCTTCAATGTTGCGTGCCAACTCTGCCGTGCGATCGGCTGCTTCTTTTGCCGCCCGATCTTTGGCGATTTGATCCTCGGCAGCGGGTTGCCCGGTCGCCGATCCTTTGGACACGGTGAGCTTGTCCTGGGTCGCTGGCGCTGGTTTTTGCTCGGTGACCTCTGCTTGAATCTGTCCGGTGGCCTCGCGCTCTGCAGTTGCTGCCGGGGCTTGCGGCACGCGGGCGGCGAGACGCCGCCGGAATTCATCAAAGTCGCGGCTTTGGGCGGAAATGATCTGTCGTGCTTCGCCGGCGGAGACGCCTGATGCTGCAGCCTCGTCAGGCAAAGTCAACACCGCGCCAGCGCAGGCCAGTTCTGCGTTGCCCTTCCGGTGATGAAGCGTGGGTTTGCGCGCAGCATTGCCACCAGCATCTGGTCCAGCGACACGTTGGCAGGGAGATTTTCTTGCGCGATTTGACCAGCGGTGTCTGCGGGCCACGACGACGCGGTCATTGCGAGCGGTGGCGGTGCTGCCGGTGCCGGGCTGGCGCGACATGCCAGCCGCCGCGAGCGGGTTTGCCGTGGGCGTTGTGGGTGCCGCAACAGGTGCGGGCGCCGCAGCCGGCTGCTGATCAACGGCGGCAGAAAGCGGTGCAGCTGGTGCTGGCTGTCGCAATTTGGGTGGGTCGAACAGCAGGGTGTAGTCACGCGCCACACGCCCCGATTTCCAACGGGCTTCCACAACCATGTCGACAAAGGGCTCGCTGACTGGCCGATTGCCTGTCAATTTCAGGAAGGATCGCCCGTCGGGTCTGCGCTCCAGCGACACACGCACACCAATCAAGGCCGCATTGAAGTCCATGCCGGCGGCACGAAACGCATCAATCGAGCCCAACCCCACATTGAGGTCGGCAGATTCCTCGTTGGTGATTTCCAGGACCTCCACTTCGGCCCGAAGAGGTTCCCCTAACGGCGATTGCACGATGACTCGACCGAGGGCCAAGGCTTGGGCATCTGATATTTGCAACATGCCTGCACACAGCAAGGTGGCGGCCACGGCATGAAACCGCGCAAGTCCATTGGAACCCGCTTGCCCATCTTCGGCGCGGGTTGTATGGGATGAGAAGTGGCGGGTTGTAATTGGCACGTATACCTCGACGTAAAGAACCGAGAATTGACCTTAACATCAACGCATTACAGTGACAAGCTAAGAACTCGCATGAGTTTCATGCGAGCCGCTGGTTGCGCCTCAAGCACCGTGGGGTGTGGGCATTTGACAACGTGTTGCGCTGCCCCGGTCGGGCAATCCCGTATTTGCTCGGGTCAGGCGTCGAGCAAAATGCGCAACATGCGGCGCAGTGGCTCGGCCGCGCCCCACAACAGCTGATCGCCGATCGTGAACGCGCCGACATACTCTGGTCCCATGGCCAGTTTGCGCACCCGTCCGACCGGAATTGTCATGGTGCCGGTCACGGCCACGGGCGTCAGGTCGCTCATGGTGGCTTCGCGGGTGTTCGGAACGACTTTGACCCAGGCATTGTCGTTGGCGATCATGGTTTCCGATGTCGGCCACTGGCACGTCTTTTTTCAGCTTGAAGGTCAGTGCCTGGCTGTGGCAACGCATGGCTCCCACGCGAACACAGAACCCATCGACGGGAATGGCTGCGGAACCAAAGTCCTCACCCATGCCGAGAATCTTGTTGGTCTCGGCCATGCCTTTCCATTCTTCCTTGGAGATGCCGTTGCCCAGATCCTTGTCGATCCATGGGATGAGGGAACCGCCGAGCGGGACGCCAAAGTTGGCAGTTTCGGCGCCAGACAGGCTGCGTTGTTTGGCTGCCACCAAGCGATCGATTTCAAGAATGGCGCTCTTTGGGGTTGTCCAAGAGGGCTTTGACCTCCGCGTTCAACGTTCCGTACTGTGTAAGCAGTTCGCGCATATGCTGTGCGCCACCGCCGGAAGCCGCCTGGTACGTTTGGGTAGACATCCATTCGACGAGTCCCGCCTTGTAGAGTGCGCCGACCCCCATGAGCATGCAGCTCACCGTGCAGTTACCCCCACCCAGTTTTTGCCACCGGCGTTCATGGCATTCTTGATGACGGGCAGGTTGACGGGGTCCAGCACAATCACGGCGTCTTTTTCCATCCGCAGCGTCGAAGCCGCATCGATCCAGTGGCCGCTCCAGCCGGCTGCGCGAAGCTTGGGAAACACGTCGTTGGTGTAATCGCCTCCTTGGGCAGTGATGATGATGTCACAGCGCTGAAGGGGGCGGCCAGGTCGTAGGCGTCTTGCAGGCGGGTTTCGTTCTTAGCCATGGCCGGTGCTTCGCCCCGGCATTGGAGGTGGAAAAGAACATCGGTTCGATGAGGTTGAAGTCCTTTTCCTCATTCATGCGATCCATCAAGACTGAGCCGACCATGCCGCGCCAGCCGACCAAACCTACCAACTTGCTCATTTCAATGCCCTTTCAAGATATAGAAAACGGTCCAGACCGGACTGTCTTGCCCCAGCTCGTCTGGCCAGGGAGGGCGCACGACGAACAGGAGCTGGATCAGCCCTTAATGGTCGTGGTTTTGATGATGGAGATTGCGCGCGCGGCCACACCCGCCATGGCGGCAGGTGCTGTGATCAAAGGCGGGCGTGCGGCGTACATAGGTTGGAGATTATAAACCCAGGGGTTGTTGAACAGACTCTGGGTGCCCGATGGATCCAGGCGTCGCAAGGTTTGCAGGTCGCCGGTGGTTTGTCAGGCCTTCAATGCCGCGACAACGGCATCGCCCATTTCCTGCGTGCTGACTTGGGTGGTGCCCACGCTGTGGATGTCGTGGCCGTGCGCAGCCCTTGGGCCAACACCGCTTGAACCGCTGCCTCGATCCGAAGTGCTGCAGCCTCTGGTTCAGACTGGAGCGCAGCATCATGGCTGCACTCAGAATGGTCGCCAGCGGATTGGCGATGCCTTTGCCGGCGATATCGGGTGCGCTGCCATGACTCGGTTCATACAGACCCTGTCCTTTGCTGTTGAGACTTGCCGAAGGCAACATGCCGATCGAGCCTGTGAGCATGGAAGCTTCGTCAGAAAGAATGTCGCCGAACATGTTGCCGGTGACCACGACGTCAAAAGCTTTGGGCGCCTTGACGAGTTGCATGGCCGCGTTGTCGACATACATGTGTTGCAGTTCGATATCAGGGTATTCGGCATGGACTTCGGTGACCACATCTTTCCAGAACTGGAAGGTCTCCAGGACGTTGGCCTTGTCCACGCTCGTGACCTTTTTGTTGCGCTTGCGCGCGGCCTGGAAGGCGACGTGCGCAATGCGCTCGATTTCCGGTTTGGAGTAGCGCATGGTGTCGAACGCTTCTTCGGCGCCCGGGAAGTGGCCGTCGCTGGCTTCCCGTCGGCCCCGAGGTTGACCAAAGTAGATGTCTCCGGTGAGTTCCCGAATGATCAGAATGTCCAGGCCCGCGATCAACTCCGGCTTCAGGCTTGAAGCGCCAACCAGTTGCTCATAGCAGATGGCGGGGCGAAAGTTGGCAAACAGCCCCAACTCTTTGCGCAGCCCGAGAATGGCCTGCTCGGGACGCAAGGGACGGTCCAGCTTGTCGTACTTCCAGTCGCCCACCGCGCCAAAAAGGATTGCATCGGAGGCTTTGGCGAGCGCAAGCGTGGCGGGGGGGAGGGGGTGGCCGTGCGCATCATAGGCGGCGCCGCCCACCAGTGCCGACTCCATCTCCAATGGCAGGTTGAGCGCATCAAGGACTTTGACGGCTTCGGCGACGATTTCGGTGCCGATGCCGTCACCGGGGAGAACTGCGATTTTCATTGGGGGTCTCAAGAGATTGTGGGGGAATGACGGGTGCTGCCAAGGCGGCCGACTGAACTGTTTCGTGCTCCAGCGGCGCTGACCTCAACGTGGCGTATCACTGCATGGTGCTGGCCAGCCAGGGCTTCTGGGCCAAGCGCTCGGCTTCAAAGGCCGTGATCTTGTCCTTGTAGCGGAGGGTCAGTCCGATGTCATCAAGACCATTGAGCAAACAGTATTTGCGAAAAGCCTGGACATCGAAAGGAATCTCCTCGCCTTGGGTTTTCATGATGACCTGACGTTCAAGATCGATGGTGAGTTCATAGCCTGGGAAGGCCGCAACTTCGTCGAAGAGCTTCGCCACTTTCTCTTCAGGCAGGACGATGGGCAGGATGCCATTCTTGAAGCAATTGTTGAAGAAGATATCGGCAAAGCTGGGTGCGATCAACGCGCGAAATCCGTATTGCTCGATGGCCCAGGGTGCGTGCTCACGGCTGGAGCCGCAACCGAAGTTCTTTCGGGCCAGCAAAATGGAAGCGCCAGCATATCTGGCCTGATTCAGCACGAAATCGGGGTTGGGTTTGCGTTTGCTGGGGTCTACCCCCGGTTCGCCCTTGTCCAAATAGCGCCACTCGTCGAAAAGATTGGGGCCGAAGCCGGTTTTTCGAATCGATTTGAGGAACTGTTTGGGGATGATGGCGTCGGTATCGACGTTTTCGCGGTCCATGGGGGCCACGAGTCCCTTGAGGATGGTGAATTTTTTCATTGGGGTTCCGTTTAGTTGGTCGCGTCCTTGACGGCTTCTCCCGCACGCTCCAGGCCCGAGCCCACCGAGTGTCCAACCTCTTTGCCACCTTGAACGGCCTTGTCTTTGACTTCAACGGCTGTATCAACGATTGCGTCTTTGACTTCCACTGCCTTCTCTTTCACAGCGGTGGCGTCTTGCCTGACGCCTTGTGCGGTATGGCTGGCGCAGGCAGACAATGAGATCAAGGCCGCAGCGGCCAGCAGGGATGGCAGTGGGGTGATCGACGGCATGGTGTTGCTTGGGGTGAGGGTGGAGCGGCTGAGGTTGATCAGGCGATGGTTCGAATATCGATGAAGTGACCGTGAATGGCCGCGGCGGCAGCCATGGCTGGCGAAACAAGGTGGGTTCGTCCACCGGCGCCCTGGCGGCCTTCAAAATTGCGGTTGCTGGTTGAGGCGCAGCGCTCCCCGGGCTCCAGGCGGTCGGCGTTCATGGCCAGGCACATCGAGCATCCTGGTTCACGCCATTCAAAGCCAGCGGCTTGGAAGATCGAATGCAGCCCTTCACGTTCGGCTTGCTCCTTGACCAGGCCCGACCCGGGAACCACCATGGCCAGCTTGACGTTTTCGGCGACTTTCTGCCCAAGCTTCTTTACAACGGCTGCGGCTTCGCGCATGTCTTCGATGCGGCTGTTGGTGCACGAGCCGATGAAGACTTTGTCGACGAAGATGTCATTCAATGCCTTTCCGGGCTCAAGTGCCATATAGGTCAGGGCTCGCTCAATGGCGTTGCGCTTGTTGCCATCTTTCTCTTTTTCAGGATCAGGCACCCTGGCGTCCACGCCCAGCACCATCTCGGGTGAGGTTCCCCAGGTGACCTGAGGAACGATTTGAGAGGCGTCCAGTTCCACGACCGTATCGAACACCGCATCGGCATCGGAGTGGAGCGTTTTCCAGTAAGCCACGGCGTGCTCCCACTCGAGGCCAGATGGCGCCAATGGCCGCCCTTTGACGTAGTCGATGGTTTTCTCATCGACTGCAACGAGGCCGGCGCGTGCCCCTCCTTCAATGGCCATGTTGCAGACCGTCATGCGACCTTCCATGCTCAAAGCGCGGATGGCGCTGCCGCCGAACTCAATGGTGTAGCCGGTACCGCCAGCGGTCCCGATTTTTCCGATGATGGCCAGCACGATGTCCTTGGCGGTCACGCCCTTGGCAAGCTGACCGTCGACTTTGATCAGCATGTTCTTGGCCTTTTTTGCCAGGAGCGTCTGGGTGGCCATGACATGTTCAACCTCACTGGTGCCGATTCCGTGCGCCAAAGCACCAAATGCACCGTGCGTGGACGTGTGGCTGTCGCCGCAGACCACCGTCATGCCCGGCAAGGTGGCGCCGTTCTCGGGGCCGATGACATGCACGATGCCTTGGCGTTTCGACATGAAAGGAAAGAAGGCCGCCGCCCCGAACTCGGCAATGTTCTTGTCCAGGGTCGTGATCTGTTCCTTGCTGATGGGGTCGGTGATGCCGTCATAGCCCAGCTCCCAACCGGTGGTGGGGGTGTTGTGGTCGGCTGTGGCCACGATCGAACTCACCCGCCATACCTTTCGGCCTGTTTCGCGCAAGCCTTCAAAGGCTTGGGGACTCGTCACTTCGTGAACCAGGTGGCGGTCGATGTAAAGCACGGATGTACCGTCTTCTTCCGTGTGAACGACGTGCTCGTCCCAGATTTTGTCGTAGAGGGTGCGTCCCATGTTGGAGGGCTCCTTTGAAGTTGCAGAAATTTTATGCGGGTCTGTCGGCTTCGGGTCCGGTTCCCTGCGTGTCCAGGTGGCTGACGAGCAGCCGGGCGGCGACGGGCAACGAGGAGAAGTCGCGTGCGATGAGCACGATCTGGCGATCGGCCCAAGCGTCCAGGAGGGGCACACAAGTCAGGTCACCCACGCCGTGCATGAGCTCGAAGGCGCGCTTCGGCATCAGGCCTATGCCAAGTCCGTTGTGGATCATTCGACACATGGCGTCCAGGCCTGTTACCCGGATGCGCAGCCTGATCCCTTGTCCGGATGCCGTCGCGGCCATGTGCATGGCGCGATAGATGGAGCTGTTGGGGTGCAGGCCTACGTGGTCCCATTCGAGGCTTTCCGCAAATGCGATGCGCTCTCGGTTGGCCAATGGGTGATCGCTGGGCATCACCAGCGCAAGGGCATCTCGCCGGTAGGGGCGGATTTGCAGTCCGATGGGTTGATCGGTTGCGCTGTGGTGGCAGATGCCCAGATCGGCAGCCCCCTCGTGGACCGCCCTCACCACCTCGGCAGACAGGTGCTCTTCCAGATCGATCTTGATCTGGTCGTGTGCTTTCGTGAATGTGCCAAGGTCTTCCGGGAGAAACTGAACGATGGCCGATATGTTGGCGTGCATGCGGACGTGACCACGCACACCTTCGGCGTACTCGGACAACTCGCCTTGCATTTTCTCCAGGCTGAACAGCACCGAGCGGGCATGATGAAGCATGCTTTGGCCCGCTGGGGTGGGCGTGACGCCCCGAGGTGACCGGTAGAGCAAGCTGCTTCCAACCGAATCTTCCAGATCCGAGAGGCGCTTGCTGACCGCTGAGGTTGCCATGAACTCCTGTTCCGCGGCTTTGCCAATGCTCCCGCGCTCACAGACAGCGATGAACAGCTGCAATGAGGTGAGGTCGATTCGGCGCGCGTAGTTTCGTTCGATGGGTTTCATGATGAAGTCATCGTGTTCTACGATGAGTTGGATATTTTCTCCTCTAAGTTTCAGTTTGTCTTTCGTCAATTACGAATACCCCATGCTCGAAAAACAAAACCCGCTCAGCGGGATGCTGAGCGGGTTTTGTTTGTCTGCGAGGTTCAGGTGATCAGCGAGCGGTGGGTTTCACGTCGCGGCGCTCTGCACCGGTGAACAACTGACGGGGGCGGCCGATCTTGTACTCGGGATCGCCGATCATCTCGTTGAGCTGCGCGATCCAGCCCACCGTGCGGGCCAGTGCAAAGATGCCAGTGAAGAGGTTCACTGGAATACCAATGGCCCGCTGCACGATGCCGGAGTAGAAGTCGACGTTGGGGTACAGTTTGCGCGAGACGAAATAGTCGTCTTCCAGTGCGATCTTCTCCAGCGCCTTCGCCAGCTTGAACAGAGGGTCGTTTTCCAGTCCAAGCTCTTGCAGCACTTCGTTGCAGGTTTCCTGCATGAGCTTGGCGCGAGGATCGTAATTCTTGTAGACGCGGTGACCGAAGCCCATGAGCTTGACGCCGGAGCTCTTGTCTTTCACTTGCTCCATGAACTCACCCACCTTGCTCACACCGCCATTGGCCTGAATGCTTTCAAGCATGTTGAGGCAGGCTTCGTTGGCACCACCGTGGGCAGGGCCCCACAGACAGGCAACGCCCGCAGAAATGGCAGCGAAGGGGTTGGTGCCCGACGAGGCACACAGACGCACGGTCGAGGTTGATGCGTTTTGCTCGTGGTCGGCATGCAAGGTGAAGATGCGGTCCAATGCGCGCTCGATCACCGGGTTGACCACATATTCCTCGCACGGCGTGCCAAACATCATGCGCATGAAGTTGCCCGCGTAGCTCAAATGGTTCTGAGGGTACATGTAGGGCTGGCCCATCTTGTACTTGTACGCCATGGCCACCAGCGTCGGCATCTTGGCGATCAAGCGGATGGCGGCAATTTCGCGGTGTTCGGGGTTATTGATGTCGGTGCTGTCGTGATAGAACGCCGACATGCCGCCCACGAGACCGGTCAGGATGGCCATGGGGTGCGCATCGCGGCGGAATCCGCGCAGGAAGAACTGCATTTGCTCGTTGACCATGGTGTGGTTCGTCACGAGCTTGTGGAAGTCATTGCGCTGCGTTTCGTCGGGCAATTCGCCTTTCAGCAGCAGATAGCAGGTGTCAAGAAAGTCGCAACTGGTGGCCAATTGCTCGATGGGGTAGCCGCGGTACAGCAGCTCGCCCTTGTCTCCATCGATGTAAGTGATGGCTGATTGACATGAGGCGGTAGAAAGGAAACCGGGGTCGTAGGTAAACATGCCGGTTTGCGCATAGAGCTTGCGGATGTCGACGACGTCTGGTCCGATGCTGCCTGAGTACACAGGCATTTCGACGCTGGGGCTGCCGTTGGAGAAAGACAGGGTGGCTTTGTTGTCTGCGAGTTTCATGCGGTTTCCTTCTGGTGAGGTCTTATTTGGGGAGTCGGGCAGCACGGAGCATTCCCAACACTTGTGTCACGTCTTCTTGGGCCAATTCACCTTGCGGTTCTTTTCGTGCCAGCAGCAGATCGAGCAGATCGTTGTCAGACAGGTTCATTAGAACGCCAAGAGCTTCGGCTTGCCTGACAGTCAAGCCAGAATCGTGCCGGGCAAAGAACTTCTCGATGAACAAATCGTTCTCAAGCAGTCCACGGCGGCAACGCCAGCGCAGCTTACTCAGCGCACGTTCGTCGAGCAATGCGTCGTTGGCGTTGGTGCTCATTGCGGGTCGGGCGCGTCGCTCAGATCGAGCGCATCACCATCATTTCCTTGATCTTGCCAATGGCCTTGGTGGGATTCAACCCTTTGGGGCACACATCCACGCAGTTCATGATCGTGTGGCAGCGGAAGAGGCGGTAAGGATCTTCCAGGTTGTCCAGGCGTTCGCTGGTGGCTTGGTCTCGGCTGTCGGCGATGAAGCGATAGGCCTGAAGCAAGCCAGCCGGGCCGACAAATTTGTCGGGGTTCCACCAGAAGCTGGGGCAGCTGGTGGAGCAACTGGCGCACAGGATGCACTCATAGAGACCGTTGAGCTCTTCGCGCTCTTCAGGGCTTTGGAGCCGTTCCGTGCGCGGGGCAGGATCGTTGTTGATGAGGTAAGGCTTGATGCTGTTGTACTGCTTGAAGAACTGCGTCATGTCGTCGATCAGATCGCGAACCACGGGCAAGCCCGGCAGGGGCTTCAGGGTGATCACGCCCGGGAGCGTGTTCATGTTGGTCAGGCAGGCCAGGCCATTTTTGCCGTTGATGTTCATGGCGTCCGAGCCGCAGACGCCCTCGCGGCAGGAACGGCGGAAGGAGATCGAAGGGTCCACCTTCTTGAGCTTCATGAGTGCATCGAGCAACATGCGCTCGTGACCGTCGAGCTCGACCTGAATGGTCTGCATGTAGGGCTTGGCGTCCTTCTCAGGGTCGTAGCGGTAGATTTTGAATGTGCGAAGTGTCATGGGAGTGCTCCGGTTCGGTTCGGACTCAGAAGGTGCGGACTTTCGGCGGAACGGATTCCACGGTCAGCGGCTTCAGATTGACGGGCTTGTAAGACAGCGTGTTGGTCGCGCTGTCCCACAAGGTGTGCTTCATCCACTCCTTGTCGTTGCGACCCAGCGGGAACTCGGCATCGTCGGCGGGGCGCTCGTAGTCGTTCACGGTGTGTGCCCCGCGGCACTCCTTACGTGCTGCGGCGGACGTCATGGTGGCCTGGGCGGCCTCCATCAGGTTGTCCACTTCCAGCGCTTCGATGCGCGCGGTATTGAACACCTTGGACTTGTCTTTGAGGGTGATGTTGGCCACACGTTCACGCAGTGCGTTGATCTTGACCACGCCCTCGTCCATGATGGCCTGGGTGCGGAACACGCCCGCGTGTTGCTGCATGGCCGCGCGCATGTCGTTGGCCACGTCTTGTGCGTACTCCCCGTCGGTGGAACTTTCGAGGCGTGCCAGGCGTGCCAGCGTTCGGTCGGCTGCATCGGCCGGCAACGGCTTGTGGTTGACGGTCTTGTCGTTGGTTTCGACGATGTGGTTGCCTGCAGCGCGGCCGAACACCAACAGGTCGAGCAGGGAGTTGGTGCCCAGACGGTTGGCGCCGTGCACGCTCACGCAGGCGCATTCGCCCACGGCGTAAAGGCCATTGACCACCTTTTGCGAACCATTGCCATCGGGTGTGACAACCTGGCCGTGAATGTTGGTTGGAATGCCGCCCATCTGGTAGTGGATGGTGGGGACCACAGGGATGGGTTCGCGCGTGATATCGACGTTGGCGAAGTTCACACCGATTTCGTAGACCGAAGGCAAACGCTTGTGGATGGTTTCGGCGCCCAGGTGATCAAGCTTCATGAAGATGAAGTCCTTGTTGGGGCCGCAGCCACGACCCTCCTTGATTTCCTGGTCCATGCAGCGCGAGACAAAATCACGCGGTGCGAGGTCTTTCAGCGTGGGTGCGTAGCGCTCCATGAAGCGCTCACCTTCGCTGTTGAGCAAGATCGCGCCTTCGCCCCGGCAGCCCTCGGTGAGCAGCACGCCCGCGCCGGCCACGCCGGTGGGGTGGAACTGCCAGAACTCCATGTCCTGAAGAGGAATCCCTGCGCGAGCGGCCATGCCAAGGCCATCGCCGGTGTTGATGAAGGCATTGGTTGAGGCGCCGAAAATCCTGCCAGCGCCGCCGGTGGCCAGCAGGGTTTGCTTGGCCTCCAGAATGTAGGTTTCACCGGTTTCCATTTCCAGTGCGGTCACACCGACCACATCGCCGTCGGCGTCGCGAATCAGGTCCAGTGCCATCCACTCGACGAAGAACGTGGTCTTGGCCTCCACGTTTTGTTGATAGAGCGTATGCAGCATGGCGTGGCCGGTGCGGTCGGCTGCGGCGCAGGCGCGCTGCACAGGCTTTTCGCCGTAGTTGGCGGTGTGGCCGCCGAAGGGGCGCTGGTAAATGGTGCCGTCAGGATTGCGGTCGAACGGCATGCCGAAGTGTTCGAGCTCGTAAACCACCTTGGGTGCTTCACGGCACATGAATTCAATGGCGTCCTGGTCGCCCAGCCAGTCGGAGCCCTTGATGGTGTCGTAGAAGTGGTAGTGCCAGTTGTCTTCGCTCATGTTGCCCAGCGAAGCAGACACACCGCCTTGAGCCGCAACGGTGTGGGAGCGGGTGGGGAAAACCTTGGACAGGACGGCCACTTTCAGACCGGCACGGGCGAGCTGCAGCGAGGCGCGCATGCCGGAGCCGCCGGCGCCGACGATGACGACGTCGAATTGACGCTTGGGGAGTTTTGCGGTTGCGGTCATGACTTCAGAGTCTCCAGAGAACTTGAACAGCCCAGCCCAGGCAGGCAACGAGCCAGACGATGGTGAAGACGTGCAACACCAGGCGGATGCCGGCGGGCTTGATGTAATCCATCCAGATGTCGCGCATGCCGATCCAGACGTGGTATGCCAGGGCCACGAAGATGGCAAAGGTCAACGCCTTCATCCATTGCGCGGCGAAGATGCCGGCCCAGGTCTCGTAACCAATGGGGCCTGCGCTGAAGATCACCTTGAAGAGCACGAGGAACGTGAACAAGGCCATGAGAAATGCGGTAACGCGCTGGGCGAGCCAATCGCGGGCGCCATAGTGGGCGCCAGTTACGACGCGTTTGGAACCGTAGTTGACGGACATGGTTGAGATCCTCTTGGTGGGATTGGTTAATAGAGACCGAACAGCTTGGCACCCAGCACCAGCGTGAGACCAATGCTCAGCACGAGCGTGACGATGGCAGAGGATTTGCCGAACTCCTTGGTGACAGCGTGGCGCATGTCCATATAGAGGTGGCGAATGCCCGCGGTCAGGTGGTGGAGGTATGCCCAGATGATGGCGAGTACCACCAGCTTGAAGAACCAGCCAGGAACAAAGCCGATGCCGGCAGTGAAAGCCGAGGTGAACCGCCCAAAGGAGATTTCCGAGGACACAGAAGTGTCAAAAAGCCAGACGATGAGAGGCAGCAGGAGAAACATCAACAAGCCGCTGGCACGGTGCAGGATCGAAACCCAGCCTGCAGCGGGCAGGCGATAAGTGGTCAGGTCCTTAAAGGCGTTGATGTTGCGGAACTCTGGCCGCTTATTGTTCAACTCAGTCATGGTTGGGCTTTCTTCCGAAGAGATGGCAGGAGAGGAAGGGTTGGTAACGCAGTGGTAACTTCAGGTGCGGAACTGCAAATTCTATTGCAACGCAGCATACCGGGGGCTGACAGGTGACGGAGATACCCGACCAAAAGCCGTGGGGTCGATGGTGCGGGGCAAGGGCATTGGGTCAGCTCAATTCGTTGTGGTAGTGACGGGATTCCGTGCGGTAGAGGCCACGGCGCAGCTCCATGGGGGTGTCGTTGTAAGTGAATGCCAATCGCTCCACGCTCAGGAGCGGATAGCCCGCCTCCACGGCCAGCAGTTCGGCTGTTTCGGGGTCTGCGCTGGTGGCCTTGATCTTCTCGACAGCGCGCACCATGCGGATGCCGAATTGGGCCTCGAACAGCGCGTACATGGGGCCTTTGTCGTCGGCAAGTGTTTCCAGTGTGAGGCCTTTGAAGGCATTGCCCGGCAACCAAACGTCTTCCAGGATCGCCGGTGTGCCCGCAAAAGCCAGAACCCGGCGAACCAACAAGACGCTGTCGCCGGAGCGCAGGCCCAACTGTCGGGCCACATCAGCAGGTGCGCGCAGGCGGCGGCATTCGATGATGCGGCGTTCGGCGGGGCCCTGCGATTCGAGCGAGTTATTGTCGGGCAGCAATCGCAGGAAGCGGTACTGAATGTGTTGCTCGGCGTGGGTGGCGACAAAAGTCCCTTTGCCCTGGCGCCGCACCAGCAAATTGTCTGTGGCCAGCTCATCGATCGCTTTGCGAACCGTTCCTTGGCTGACCTTGAAGCGTGCCGCGAGGTCAAGCTCGCTTGGGATCATGTCACCCGGCTTCCATTCACCGCCTTGCAGGCTCTTGAGAATCAGGCTTTTGATCTGCTGATACAGCGGGCTGAACGCGGGCGCTTGCGGCAAGTCGGTGGCCGCGTCGACGGCACCGCGCACCTCGTGTGGCGGGTTTTCGTCGGGTAGGGCGGAAGTGGCGACCATGGGATAGGGGCTGAGCGATGCGGAAGCAAAAATGTTGTTCCGACAGCGGCATTCGGGCGACAATCATATCTTATATAAGACATAAGACAAATTGACGACTTCGGGTTTACGCGGGTACACTCGTGGGCTGAGCTGAAGCCTGTAGTGCGGGTTTACCCTCAAGGTTTCAGACCCGTTACGGGCCTGGTCGCCTCTCTTCGCCTCTCTCTATCTTTCTTCGACTTTTCTGGAGTTTTCATCATGAGCAAGAAGCCTGTTCGCGTTGCCGTCACCGGCGCCGCCGGTCAAATCGGTTACGCCCTGTTGTTCCGCATTGCCTCGGGCGAGATGCTCGGCAAGGACCAGCCAGTGATTCTTCAGTTGCTGGAGATCCCTGATGAAAAGGCGCAGAAGGCGCTCAAGGGCGTGATGATGGAGCTTGATGACTGCGCCTTCCCGTTGCTGGCCGGCATGGAAGCGCACAGCGACCCGATGACGGCGTTCAAGGACACCGACTACGCTTTGTTGGTGGGCTCGCGCCCCCGTGGCCCCGGCATGGAGCGTGCCGAATTGTTGTCGATCAACGGCGCGATCTTCACGGCTCAGGGGAAGGCTCTGAATGCTGTGGCCAGCCGCGATGTGAAGGTTCTGGTGGTGGGCAACCCTGCCAACACCAATGCATACATCGCCATGAAGGCAGCTCCCGATCTGAAACCCGGCAACTTCACCGCCATGCTGCGTCTGGACCACAACCGCGCTGCCAGCCAGTTGGCGGCCAAGACTGGCAAGCCGGTCTCGAGCATCAAGAAACTGGCTGTGTGGGGCAACCATTCGCCCACGATGTATGCCGATTACCGCTTTGCCACCATCGATGGCGCTTCGGTGAAAGACATGATCAACGATCAAGATTGGAACGCCAACGTGTTTCTGCCCACCGTGGGCAAGCGCGGCGCGGCCATCATCGATGCGCGTGGTCTGTCTTCTGCCGCGTCGGCTGCCAATGCCGCGATCGACCACATGCGCGATTGGGCGCTGGGTACCAATGGTGAATGGGTCACCATGGGCATTCCTTCGCAAGGCTGGTATGGCATTCCCAAGGACACCATGTTCGGTTTCCCCGTGACCTGCGAGAACGGTGAATACAAGGTCGTTGAGGGTCTGGAAATCGACGCTTTCTCGCAAGAGTGCATCAACAAGACCCTGGCTGAGCTCGAAGGCGAGAAGGACGGCGTCAAGCACCTGCTGTGATGCCTGTGCGCTGTTTCTCGCCATTTGCCGGAGATCACCGCATCGGCTTTCCCTGGGTCAAGGGTGGGGTGTGTGCCACTGTGGCATGGTCAGTTGAAACAGCGCGTTGCCTTTGATTGAATCGAGTGTGAAACCGCATCCCGCCCAGATACTGCTTGGTGCCCAGGCCGGCGCGTTCTCGCTGCCGGTTTGTGATCACTACAGCGGTGTTGAATCGCGGATGCGCAAGAGCCTGCAATTGCAGGCCGACATGAGCGACGAGTTTGGTGCTTGTGTCTTTGATGTGACCCTGGACTGCGAAGACGGGGCGCCAGTGGGCGGTGAAGCCGAACATGCTGCCCTGGTGACCGAGTTGGCGATGACCGCCGCACCGGGCGCGCGCGTGGCGGTGCGGGTTCATCCTGTCGGGCACGCTGCGTTCGAAGCCGATATTCAGACAATTTTGGGGCGCGCTGCACAGCATTTGTGCCATGTGATGGTGCCCAAAGTGGAGTCCGTCGACGATGTGGAGCGTGCGGTGGCTGCCATGGATGCGGCCGGCGCCGCACAACTCCCTATTCATGCATTGATCGAGTCGCCTGCGGCGGTGCACCGTGCCTTTGATGTTGCGGCCCATCCGAGGGTGCAGTCGCTCAGTTTTGGGTTGATGGACTTTGTGTCTGCCCATGGCGGCGCCATTCCCGAAGCGGGCATGGGACTTGCGGGGCAGTTCACCCATCCGTTGGTCTTGCGAGCCAAGCTGGCCATTGCCTCGGCGTGCCACGCCCATGGAAAGGTCCCATCACACAATGTGGTTACCGAATTCAAGGATGCGCAGGCTTTGGCTGGCGCCGCCCGGAAGGCAGCCAGTGAGCTGGGCTTTACCCGCATGTGGAGCATCCATCCGGACCAGATTCACCCCATTCTGAATGCGTTTGCACCGGATGAAGAAGCGGTTCAACTGGCTGCCGAGATCATCGACCTGGCCAGTGCGTCGGATTGGGCGCCGGTGTCGGTCGAGGGGCGGTTGCACGACCGGGCGAGCTACCGCTTTTATTGGCAATTGCTTGAGCGTGCGCACCAAACGGGGCGCACATTGCCGGAAAAGGCCACGAAGTGGTTTGTCGAGAAGATGAATCGCTGATCCCTATTTCGTTTTTTTATTACTGTTCCCTCCCACCTCTTTGGAGAAAACCATGTCCGACTTTCTGACCGACTACCGCGCCCATGTGGCCGAACGCGCTGCCCTGGGCATTCCGCCGCTCGCGCTGGACGCCAAACAAGTCGCTGCCTTGATTGAGCTGATCAAAAATCCACCGGCTGGTGAAGAGGGGTTTCTGATGGACTTGCTCACGCACCGGGTGCCGCCGGGTGTGGACGACGCCGCCAAGGTCAAGGCCAGCTTTCTCGCCGCCGTGGCGCACGGGGACGAAAAGGTGGCGCTGATCTCCAAGGCCAAGGCCACGGAACTGTTGGGCACCATGGTGGGTGGTTTCAATGTGCACCCATTGATCGAGCTGCTTGACGATGCCGAGGTGGCTTCGGTTGCCGCTGAGGGCTTGAAGAAGACCTTGCTGATGTTCGACTTCTTCAACGATGTGGCGGAAAAGGCCAAGGCAGGCAATGCCAAGGCCAAGGAAGTCATGCAAAGCTGGGCAGATGCCGAGTGGTTCACCAGCCGGCCTGAGGTGGAGAAGAAGATCACTGTGACGGTGTTCAAAGTGCCCGGCGAGACCAATACCGATGACCTCTCGCCCGCGCCCGACGCCACCACCCGCCCAGACATTCCGATGCACTACCTGGCAATGTTGAAGAACACCCGCCCAGATGCGGCGTTCAAGCCCGAAGAGGATGGCAAGCGCGGCCCGATGCAGTTCATCGAAGACCTGAAGAAGAAGGGCAACCTCGTGGCCTATGTGGGCGATGTGGTCGGCACCGGTTCCAGCCGCAAGTCGGCCACCAACTCGGTGGTCTGGGCCACGGGCCAGGACATTCCTTTTGTGCCCAACAAGCGTTTCGGTGGCGTGACGCTGGGTGGCAAGATCGCCCCCATCTTCTTCAACACGCAAGAAGATTCGGGCTCGCTGCCCATCGAGGTGGATGTGTCCAAGCTGGAGATGGGTGACGTGGTTGACGTGATGCCCTACGACGGCAAGATCGTCAAGAACGGTGAGACCGTTGCCGAGTTCAAGCTCAAGAGCGATGTGCTGTTTGACGAGGTGCGCGCCGGCGGCCGCATCAACCTCATCATCGGACGTGGTTTGACCGCCAAGGCCCGCGAGTTTCTGGGCTTGCCCGCGTCCACGCTGTTCCGCCTGCCTGCACCGCCGAAGGAGTCGAAAGCCGGCTTCACATTGGCCCAGAAGATGGTGGGTCGCGCAGTGGGTCTGCCCGAGGGCCAGGGCGTGCGCCCGGGTACTTACTGCGAGCCCAAGATGACGACCGTGGGTTCGCAAGACACCACCGGCCCGATGACCCGCGACGAGCTGAAAGACCTGGCCTGCCTGGGCTTCTCGGCCGATCTGGTGATGCAGTCGTTCTGCCATACCGCGGCCTATCCCAAGCCTGTGGACGTCAAGACCCACCGCGAATTGCCTGCTTTCATCAGCAGCCGTGGCGGCGTGGCGCTGCGCCCAGGCGACGGCGTGATCCACAGCTGGCTCAACCGTCTGCTGTTGCCCGATACCGTGGGCACCGGTGGTGACAGCCACACCCGCTTCCCGATCGGCATCAGCTTCCCGGCGGGCTCTGGTCTGGTGGCGTTTGGCGCGGCCACCGGTGTGATGCCGCTGGACATGCCCGAGTCGGTGCTGGTGCGTTTCAAGGGTGAGATGCAGCCCGGCGTCACCTTGCGCGATCTGGTGCATGCGATTCCGCTGCATGCCATCAAGCAAGGGTTGTTGACCGTGGCCAAGGCCGGCAAGATCAACGAGTTCTCGGGCCGGATTCTGGAGATTGAAGGTTTGCCCGACCTGAAGGTGGAGCAGGCTTTCGAGTTGTCCGATGCATCCGCCGAGCGCTCGGCCGCTGGTTGCACCATCAAACTCAACCCCGAGCCCATCAAGGAGTACCTCACCAGCAACGTGGTGCTGATGAAGAACATGATCGCCGAAGGTTATGCCGACGCTCGCACCTTGCAGCGCCGCATCGAAAAGGTGGAAGCCTGGCTCGCCAACCCCACGCTGCTCGAAGCGGACAAGAACGCCGAGTACGCGCACGTCATCGAAATCGACTTGTCCGAAATCAAAGAGCCAATTCTGTGCTGCCCCAACGATCCGGACGACGCCAAGACGCTGTCCGAAGTGGCCGGTACCAAGATTGACGAGGCGTTCATCGGTTCGTGCATGACCAACATCGGTCATTTCCGTGCCGCGGCCAAATTGCTGGGCTCCCAGCGGGATATCCCGGTCAAGCTGTGGGTGGCGCCTCCAACCAAGATGGACGAGAGCGAACTGATCAAGGAAGGCCACTACGCTTCGTTTGCGTCTGCAGGTGCCCGCACCGAGATGCCCGGCTGCTCCCTGTGCATGGGCAATCAGGCTCAGGTGCGCGAAGGGGCAACCGTGGTGTCGACCTCTACCCGCAACTTCCCGAACCGACTGGGCAAGAACACGAACGTGTACCTGGCCTCCGCCGAGTTGGCGGCCATCGCTTCCAAGCTCGGCAAGATTCCCACGGTGTCGGAATACCACGAGGCCATGGGCATCGTGAACAAAGACGGCGCGTCCATCTACAAATACATGAACTTCGATCAGATCGAAGAGTACGCAGACACGGCCAAAGGTGTTGCGGCCTGATTGAACGTGTTTTGAACGGAAAGCGGCCCTTGCAGGCCGCTTTTTTTTGCTCGGCCAGGTGGGGGCGGTGTTTGTATGCCCATCGACACCAAGGTGTGGCGGTGTGAATGCGCTGCGCGACAGAACGCGATGGCCCAGTTCCTTGGCGTCTGGCGCTCTGCCTTCGGGCGCCTTGGGCTGTGTTGGGAGGCCGTCCAATTGCGCTGGAGGGCGCTTGCCAGCCCACTCTCTATACTTGATTTCAGCGGGGCTTGACCCCCAGTCTGTCGATGCCTGTCGGAGTGGCAGGATGTCTCCAATGTGGGGCAGGAGAGGGGAAGGATTCGGGAATGATGCTGGAGCGGGATCGGGAACTGCAGGCGCTGCTTGCGGCACTTGGATCCGTCGACCATTCGGGTGGGCGGGTGGTTCTGGTGTGTGGCGAGGCGGGTATAGGCAAGACTTCGCTGATCGCCCGCTTTGTCGAGCTGGAGAAAGGTCCGCACACTGTTGCATGGGGGCTGTGTGACCCGCTCGATACGCCGCGCCCGCTGGGCCCCATTCGCGACATCACCTGGAAGTTGCTGGGTCCTTCGGCAGGCGAGGGGGGTGATGAGGTTCGGTGTTTTGAGGGGTTGATGGCGGCCTTGGCCTGCGCTGACCGACCGGTGTTGCTGGTGATCGAAGATCTGCACTGGGTGGACGAGCGCACCCTCGACTGGTTGAAGTTCCTGGGGCGCCGTATCGCCCAGGTGCCGGTGTTGTTGGTCTGTAGCTTTCGCGATGACGAATTGGATGCGGCGCACCCGGTGCGCACGGCGCTTGGGTTGATCCCTGCGGCCCGCACGACCTGGTTGTCGCTGGGCCCGTTGTCGCTGCAGGCTGTGCGCGAAATGGCATTGGACCACGCGTCAACGCCCGAGGCCTTGCTCGAGGTCACGGGGGGCAATCCGTTCTTGCTCACCGAATTGCTGGGTGGATCCTGCGATGGCGAAGCGGTGCCGCGCTCGGTGGCGGAGGCAATCAACGCGCGTCTGAACGCTTTGCCTGGGGACGTGGTGTCGCTCTTGGGACTGATCGCCTGCTGGCCAGGACCCGCACCGAGGAAGGTGATCGAATCGCTGCCGCAAGTGCGTTCTTCTGCAGCGCTTGAGCTGGCCTTGCGCCGTCGGATTCTGGTGGAACGCGATGGCCGGGTCGGATTTCGCCACGAACTCGCGCGCCGCGCGGTGCTCGACAGGATGGAGCCGGGTCCTCGCGCTGATGCGCATGCCCACCTTCTGGGCGTCTTGACTGGGGGCGCCGATCATGATGCCGAGCTCGATGTGGCGGTGCACCTGGCGCTTGGGGCCGACGATGGCGATGCGCTTTTGCAATTCGCTCCTCGGGCGGCAGCCCGGGCGGCCGCCATGGGCGCGCATCGCGAAGCGGCACGCCATCTTTCGCATGCGTTGCGGCGCTCGGAAGGTTTGCCTGCGGCTCAGGCTGCCGAGCTCCATGAGTCCTGGGCTTATGAGGCGGGCCTTGCCCTTGTCATTGATGCCGAGGTGATTGCGGCGCGCCACAAGGCGGCGGAGTTGTGGCGGGCGGTGGGGCGGCTGGATCGGGTGGGGGAAAACCTCTGGTGGTTGTCGCGCATGCACTGGTATCGCGGCGAGGCCGAGGCCGCGCAGCGTTATGTGGCCGAAGCGATTGCGCTGCTGGAGGGGGAGGCGCCTTCTTCGGCCAAGGCGAAGGCGCTGGCGTTGCGCGCACAGTTTTTCATGTTGCAAGACTGCATGGAGGAGGCGGTGTCGTGGGGGCAGCGGGCGCTGGCGATGTCAGAGGCGGTGGGTGATGATGAGGTGCGGGTGCATGCGCTCAATACCGTCGGGTCGGCCCTCCTGTTTCGAGGCAATTGGGAAGGTGAAGCCTTGCTTCGTGACAGCCTGGCCTTGGCTCTCAGCTTGGGCCTTCATGAACAGGCCGCACGGGTCTACACCAACCTTTCCGAGTGCCTGATTGAGTTGCGCGCGCTCGAGCGGGCTGAGGCGCTGATCGAAGAAGGGGTGGCATTCGACACGGCCCATGATCTGGATGCCTGGACTTTCTACCTAGTGGGTCGAAAGGCGCAGCTCCGACTGGAGCAGGATGCCTGTGACGAGGCCATCGCGATAGCCCGTGATGTGCTCGCCCGCGAGAACCAGACTTTGTTGATGAAAATGCCGGCGATGATCGTGCTGGCCCGCGCGCTGATGCGGTGCAGTCCCCGGGAGGCGGCCGAGGCGCTGGCCCAGGCGCGGGAGGCGGCGGAGAGAATTGCCGAACCCCAGTACCTGGCGGCGGTTGCCATCGCCGATCTCGAATTGGCGGCTTTGAGCGGCGATGCTGCCGTTGCACAAGCCTCTGCCCGATGGCTTGACCAAGTGGACCGCGCCCTGCTGAGTCCGCGCAAGTGTGGTGAGGCGCTGTTCTGGTCCCATATGGCGGGAGTGGGCGATTTGGGGCATCTGGCCGAGGGGATCGATCTGCCTCGCCCATTTGCGCTGTTCTCTTCAGGGGCCTTTGCTGAGGCGTCCGAGGCTTTTCTGGCTGAGCGTTCGGACTATCTTGGGGCATGGGCGCTGGTGGCAGCGCGCGACGCTGTGTTGTTGGCCCCAGCGGATGCGCTGTTGCGGGATATCGGTGCATTGGCGGCTCGCCGATGCCTGCGCATGCGGTGGCCCAGCGCGGGGCTGCCGCCGCTTGAGCGCGGGCCTTATCGGGCGGCGCGCAGCCATCCGCTTGGGCTGACTGGGAAAGAGCAGCAGATCATGCGGATGATGGTCGAAGGTCTGAGCAATGCCGCCATTGCGGAGGCAGTTGGTCGCTCCAGGCGCACGGTCGAGAACCATGTGTCTTCCATTTTGTCGAAAACGCAATCGGCCAACCGCATCGACCTGATGCTGCGGGTGCAGAGCGAGCCTTGGCTGCTCCAATCGCTTCATTGACCAAATCTGGGTATGCCGCGCGGCGAAAAATGCGTATGCGCACTCATGATTCGCATGGCGGGTGACGGTTAATCTCGTTTCGAGACCACGCTTTGAGCGTGTGATTTCGACGAAGGGAGTTGACCACGATGAACAACGTTTCAAGCGGCAGCCTGGGAGAGCGCCCATGGATTGCCGCGCTTGCCGTCACTTTGCTGGGCGCACTCGTTGGGGGTCAGGCACATGCCTATAAGCCATCGGATCAGCGCAAGATCGCTGCTCCGAACGACACCGCGATCAAGTTGCTGGTGGGTTATGACTCGCGCACCGGCGCCTACAAGGAGCAGTGCATCCGCAATGTCAACCAGCGCTCGACCGGGGCCAGTCCGGATGCTGACAGCGTGTTCCGAATCGTCAGCTCGGTCGATGAGCTGACCAAAGACCGTTCTCTGGACGTGAGCGCGCGTCTCTCGGTAAATCTCGGGGTCGGCTCGGTCTCTGGTGCGGTGGACACGAGCTTTGAAGAGCAGGTGCGGGAAAAGCTGAAGTCCAAAGCCGCCTACGCGCGCTACACCGACCTGGCCGCGCCGGTCTTTGTCAGCCCGAATGCAAGGTTGGCGCTGAACCAGCGTGGTCAGGAGGCGATGGAGGCCTTGAAGAAGGGGCGGTTTCAGAAGTTCGAACGCGAATGCGGTGACTCGGTCCTGGTGGGCTATCAGAAAGGGCGGGAGTTCAGGGGCGTGGGCACCTTGGCCGAGAGCGCCAGCTTTGAAGGCCGGTCGCGCGATATCAAGACCGAGCTGGCCGCGCGCTACATGCTGTCCAAGATGAGCGCAAGCGTGAGCCTTTCGCAGGCGGAGACGCGGGAGGCAAAAGACCTTCAGATGGAGATCAGTTACACCGCGTCGGGCGATACGCGGGTGCGGGGCGCCCACAACTTTCGCAAGCTGCGTGAGGCCTTCGAAGCGTTTTCTGCGCGGCCGCTGCGGGAGACGCAGACCTACCGGTTTGTGTACGTGGTGCCCTACAAGGACATTCTTGATATCGAGGACTTCGGGCTGGGGCTGGGTCCGCGGCAGATGCGCAAAGTCGAAACCATACTCAATGGCTTGGGCGCGTTGCAGAGTGCGCTGAACACTGCGCGGGCCGATGCGAAACACGGTTCTTCGGTCGGGCAGGTGGATCAGCGCGATGTCAAACACGCGGCGCAGGCACTCAACCGCGAGCTGAACTACCTGAAGGGAAAGATGCGAGAGTCCAAAGGGTGCCTGCATGAATGGACCCAGGCGTGCGAGAACCTTCTGGCGCGGTTCAGCAATTTTCCCGATATCGAACGCCCGCGTTGGGCAGAGGACTTCATGCGCAATGCCTATGGCTCCGCCTGCCACCTGCACCGCCGCCGGGTTTGTGGTGACGCACCCTTCGGGAAAGCAGCTTTTGCCGGCAATGCACGCGCTGGCTAAGGAGCCTGCGCTTCCGGAACGGGCGAGGCGAAATGCCGCTACATCGCAGAGAACAAGCCGGCGCAGGGCACCCAACGTTTGTGGGCCGAAGACCTGATTGTGTCGAAGGCCCGCGGCGGCAGCGATGGTGGAAACAATGTCGACGTGTATCCCGACGTGTGCAACCGGGCGGACAAAGGCTGCGGAGAAAAGGCAGCCACGCGCTTGTGTCGTGAGAAGGGCCTGGGTGATGCCGCCCGGTGGGCGAAGTGGGATTGGCGGTCCGGAAATCCGATTCATGCCACCCGTTTCCGAACACAGTACGCCAACGGCAAGCTTTGCAGCGAAGGGCAAAACGACTTCACACGCAACCAGTGTCGAACATTCAAGTTCATCGATTGTTCTGCGGGCTGAGCGTGGATCCAACGCGTGAAAGAAAGGGAGTTGACGATGAAAAATCGCATGTTGTCTTGCGCCTTCGCGGTCTGTCTGTCGGGCGCATTCGCAGTGGCCAGCGGTTTGGCAAGGGCAGAACAGAGCCAGGGTGCAGAGCCGTTTCACTATGTGCTGGAGGCGTTTCCGGTGAGCCAGACCGACCTCACCGAAGATCAGGAGGATTTGCTGACTCTCGCAGCCGATGAGCTCGACACGCTGATCAGTGCCGGCAAGAAGAAGTGTCTTCGGGTGGTCGGGCACGCCGCCACCTGGCGCGACATCTCGGAAGAGACCTATTGCAAGCGTTCGACAGAGCGGGCCAAGAGCGCGGCGGCCTTTCTCAAGGCGCTCTTTGAGAGGGGCTCCAGCCGAAGCGTTGCCCACCTGGCCGAGGATCAGGTGGGCCTTGGCCGCACCAATGCCTGCACCGCGAGCGCGAAAACCACTTGCGAGCCCGACCCGAATGCGGATGTGACCATTGTCTGGGGAGGGCGCGCGGACAAGGATCCTCAGGTGGACAACATGGTGGACAGCACTTCGCGGGAGGCACAGGACAACAGGGCCCGAAACCGCCGCGTTGAGATCACCTTTCTCGACCCCCCGGACGACGTTGTCCCGCCCCCTCGCAGTTGCAAGCCTTTGAGCAAGGCACAGGCCCACCAGTTCACCCGCACGGTATTGGGTCTGGAGCCCAAGCGCTTCGAACCCGCCCAAGCACTGTATGCGTTCATCAAGGACGGCCACAACAGCCCGGTCTGCAAAGCGGTGCGCAAGGGGTTGAAGCGGGCCGACCCGGAGACGCGGTTCATCGGTGGTGCGGCCTGCCTGCTCCTGGAGCGGTACGCCGAAGCGATCAAACAGGAGCTTGGCGGTGAGGATCCCCATCACCTTCATGGGGCGCTGATGGGGGCGGCCTATGCGATGGTGGATGGACCCGATCACCGGGACCGCTCCACCATGCCGCTGGGCAAGGCGTTCAGAAACTCGGTCAAAACCGGCCATGCCGACCGGCAGAGTTACCGCGATGGGTTCAATGTGGGCTACCGCCAGACCCGCGTCCAGCTGCAGGCCTTCCAAAAGGCGGCGCAAAGCAGCGGTGATCGGGCCGCAATCGAGGCAATGGATAGGATCTATGAGCAGATCCATTGCAAGCCAGGCAGTCAGGCCGTTGTGGTGAAACACGTTTATGACACATTGCTTCGCCAGGCACAGGAAGGTTCAGGCCAGGTTTGGCGGCGCGCCAACCGGTTCCTGGCGGCGGCAGGGCGTTGTGGCTTTGATTACCCGAAGGTGGCTTTCCACCATTGTGGGCCGTTGCCGCGTTGACCGACGAAGCGGGGTTGTGGGTTGTTGCGCCTCTGTTGTCGCGCCAGAAAAAACGGCCCGGGTGGGCCGTGGTCTGTGTTGGCAGACGGCAGGTCAATTGAGCATTGCCACGGCCCGCGCTGCGGGGGGGCTTCATGTGCCTTGCTGTTCGATCAGGCGGTTGACTCGCAGGGCCACCAGCGTGCAGACAGCACCCGAGAGCAGGTACAGCGACACCGCTCCCAGACCGAAGCGGTAGGAAAGCCCCAAGGCCAGCAGCGGGGCGAAAGCGGCACCGATGAGCCAAGCCAGGTCGGTGGAGAGTGCGGCGCCCGTGTAGCGGTAGTGGGGAGAGAAGTTGGAGGTCACCGTGCCCGAGGCCTGGCCGTAGGACAGGCCAAGGAGGACGAAGCCGGCGAGCAGGAACAGGTTGTTGCCCACCACCCCTTCACCCAGGATCCACGGTGTGATCAGGCTGAACAGTGCGATGAGCGCCGCCATGGAACCCAACAAAGTGCGGCGCCCCACACGATCGGCCAACCAGCCGGAGAGCATCACAGCCCCGGCCGCCAGGAAGGCGCCCAGAATCTGCACGCCCAGCACCTCGCTCACCGGTTGGGAGCCTTTCAGCGCAATCCAGGACAGGGGAAACACGGTCACCAGGTGAAACAGGGCAAAACTGGCCAAAGCGGCAAACGCACCCAGCACCACATTGCCACCTTCATGCCGGATCACGCGGCCCACCGCAACCGGCTGAAGCTCACGCTCGGACAACAAGCGGGAGTACGACTGGCCGACCACCAGGCGCAGGCGCGCAAAGAGGGCGACCACGTTGATGGCAAACGCCACGAAGAAGGGGTAGCGCCAGCCCCAGCTCAGAAATTCTTCCCGGCTCAGGCTGCCGTAAAGGTAGGCGAACAGGCTGGCGGCCAGGATGAAGCCCAGTGGCGCGCCCAGTTGGCCCACCATGGCGTACCAGCCGCGGCGCTCGGGGGGCGCAGACATGGCCAGCAAAGACGGCAGACCGTCCCAGGACCCGCCCAGCGCCAGCCCTTGTCCGATGCGAAGGACCAACAGAGCCACGATGGCCATGTGGCCGGCGGACGCATGGCTGGGCAAGAAGGCCATGCCACCGTGCTCACGCCCAGGAGGAAGAGGGCGATGGTGAGCTTGGTGCCCCGCCCCCAATGCCGCTGGATGGCCATGGAGGCGGCGGTGCCCAGAGGTCGCACCACGAATGCGACAGCCAGCAGGCCGAAGGCGGCCAGGGTGCCGTCCAGGGGTGAGGAGTGGAAAGGGAACAGCAGGGCGGGGAAGACCAGCACACAAGCGATCCCGAAGACGAAGAAGTCGAAGTACTCGGATGCCCGGCCAATGATCACGCCCACGGCCACCTCGCCAGAAGTGACCTCTTCATGGGTGTCGGCTCTCGAGAGGGTCGGTGGCTCTCTGGGAAGCCGGCCGGGCTGTCGGCGGCGAGGGTGGCGCTGGTCAGTGCAAGTCTCTGGGTGGAATCGGGTGGCAATCCCACAGGTTTCTACACCCAGGCCATCTGCCCGGCAAGGAGGGGTTCTCCCGATGTGCCGCTACAGGAAAAAAAGCATCACAGCTTTGACATTGGACAAAATGTCCAATCGACAAAGAAAAAATGCGCGCTAAATTAGAGCGGTTGTTGATCTTTGTCATCCGCATTTTCCCTTAATTCCTTTCTCTCCCGATGTTTCGAACACCTATTTCGCCGTTGGCCGGGCGGGCCCGTCGGATCGCCTGTGCCGCATTTCGGCCCCTGGGCTGGCCGTTGCAGCAAGGCGGTGGTTCTCAATCCCGCAGGCGACGTGGCGGCCCAACAGGCACACCTGGTGATCCAGGCCACTTTGTTGATGCTGATCATCATCGTGCCGGTGATCACCCTCACGCTGTGGTTTGCCTGGAAGTACCGCCAGTCCAATGCGGCCAACACCGAGTCTGACTACGCCCCGGACTGGCACCATTCCACCGTGTTGGAGCTGGTGATCTGGAGCGCCGCTGCTGATCACTGGCTGCCCTGGCGCGATCACCTGGATTGGCACCCACAAGCTCGACCCCTACCGCCCCCTGGATCGCATTTCGGCAACGCAGGCATTGCAGCCCGATGTCAAGCCGCTGGAGGTGCAGGTGGTTGCCCTGGACTGGAAGTGGCTGTTTTTCTACCCGGAGCAGGGGATTGCCACGGTCAACGAACTGGCCGCGCCGGTGGACCGCCCGATCCATTTCAAGCTCACCGCTTCGTCCACCATGAACGCGTTCTACGTGCCCGACCTGGCTGGCATGATCTACGCCATGCCTGGCATGCAGACCGAGCTCAATGCGGTCATCAACCAGCCTGGCGACTACCGGGGCATGGCTTCGCACTACAGCGGCTCAGGTTTCTCCGGGATGACTTTTCACTTCAGAGGCCTGAGCCAGACGGATTTTGAGCGTGTTGATCAGGCGAGAACCACAGGCCATGCGTTGAACCGGGCGAGCTACCGCAACTGGCGGCGCCCAGTGAGCGCGACCTGGTGCGAAGGTTTTGCCACCGTGGAGAGCGGCTTTCTGTACGACCGTGTGCTCAACCGGTGTGTGGAGGAAGGCCAGATGTGCATGCACCAGATGATGGCCATCGATGCAGCGGCCAACAGCCCGAGCGGCAAAGCGCTTCGCCTGAGCCTGCTGGACGACATCTGCACCACCGAGGAATCTGTTCAAGTGGTCGCAGCGATGAGAAGCCATGCCGCCCGCTTTGCCAACCCCCTTCCGTGACCACCCATTCGAAGGCCGCTGACTGGCGGCCCACGAAGCCACCTCATATAGAAAGACTGCCTCCTCCGTTCCTCCCTCTGAAGCCCACTGGGCGCTGGGTCGGCTGACCCGGGATTCCTTTCCCATGGTGCATGAGCCTATCCTGTTGTGGACCTTCGTCGCCGTGGTCCTGGGTGGTCTTGCCGTGTTGGCCCTGATCACCAAATACCGACTTTGGGGCACGATGTGGCGCGACTGGTTCTGCAGCATCGACCACAAGAAGATCGGCATCATGTACATGGTGCTGGGCGTCGTGATGCTGTTGCGCGGGTTCGCAGACGCCGCCATGATGCGACTGCAGCAGGCCATGGCCTTTGGCGACAGCATGGGCTACCTGCCGCCGCACCATTACGACCAGATCTTCAACGCCCACGGCGTGATCATGATTTTCTTCGTGGCCATGCCACTGGTCACAGGTTTGATGAACTACCTGGTGCCGGGTTGAGATCGGCGCCCGCGATGTATCTCATTCCTGGAACAACTTCAGCTTTCTGGATGACCACGGCGGGCGCGGTGTTGGTGATGCTGGTTGCTCGGTCGGCGAGTTTTCAACCTCTGGCTGGCTGGCGCTGTCGAATCTTGGTGCGCAGAACCCGGGAGTGGGGCTGGACTACTACATCTGGTCGCTGCAGATTGCGGGGGTGGGCACCACGCTGTCGGGTATCAACCTGATCGTCACCATCGTCAAGATGATGGCGCGCACCGGGCATGAGCCTGATGAAGATGCCGGTCTTCACCTGGACCTCGCTGTGCACCAATGCGTTGATCGTGGCGTCGTTCCCGGTGTTGACGGCCGCTTTGGTGTTGATGAGCCTGGACCGCTATGTCGGCACCCATTTCTTCACCAACGACATGGGCGGCAACGCCATGCTGTACGTGAACCTGATCTGGATCTGGGGCCACCCCGAGGTCTATATCCTGATCCTGCCGTGCTTTGGCATCTTCTCCGAGGTCGTGGCCACCTTCAGCCGCAAGCGCCTGTTTGGCTACACCTCGATGGTGTACGCCACCGTGGTGATCACCATCCTGTCGTACATCGTCTGGCTGCACCACTTCTTCACCATGGGCTCGGGCGCGAGTGTGAATGCCTTCTTTGGCATCACGACCATGATCATCTCGATTCCGACCGGGGCGAAGATCTTCAACTGGCTTTTCACGATGTACAAGGGCCGCATCCGCTTCGAGCTGCCGATGATGTGGACCGTGGCGTTCATGGTGACCTTTGCCATCGGCGGGATGACGGGCGTGTTGCTGGCCGTGCCACCGGCCGACTTTGTGTTGCACAACAGCCTGTTCCTGATTGCGCACTTCCACAACGTCATCATCGGTGGCGTGCTCTTTGGCCTTTTTGCCGGGATGAACTACTGGTTCCCCAAGGCCTTTGGCTACACGCTTGATCGCACCTGGGGCCTGCGCTCGTTCTGGCTGTGGGTGGTGGGCTTCTATGTGGCGTTCATGCCCCTTTATGTGTTGGGGCTGATGGGGGCGATGCTGCGCCAACCATTTCGAAGACAGCTTCCTGCAGATCTGGTTCCAGGTACGCTTGGGGCGGTCTTGATCGCCCTGGGCATCGGCTGTTTCGGTCCAGTTGGTGGTGTCCTCTATCGCAAGCGCGACGAAAACCGCGACCTCACCGGCGACCCCCTGGGACGCGCACGCTGGAGTGGGCGACATCATCGCCTCCGCCGGTCTACAACTTGCCTTCACGCCGGTGGTCCACGAGACTGACGCTCTGGTGGGACATGAAGAAGCATGGTTATCGGCGTCCGCTGGGCGGTTTCCAGTCGATCCACATGCCCGCCACCGGGGCAGGGGTGGTGATCTCGGGCATCTCGCTGGTGCTTGGCTTCGCCCTGATCTGGCACATGGCTGCTGGCTGCCGTCCGTTCGCGGGCTTGCTGGTGGTGGCCATTGTTCACACCTTCAACTACCAGCGCGACTATTACATCCCGGCAGAAGAAGTCACTGCCGCGGAAAACGTTCGCACCCAATTGCTTGCTGCCCATGTCTGATCGTCAATACGCCGTGGGCGCCGTGAGCGCCGCCCTGTCCTCCCGCGAGTACCAATTTCGCGCACGACCCACACCCTGGAGAACGGCACTTCGCTCGGTTTCTGGCTGTACCTGATGAGTGATCGCTTCACTTTGCCGCGCTGTTTATGACCTATGGTGTGCTCGGTCGAAGCTATGCCGCAGGGCCCACCTGGGGCCGAGTTGCGCCTGACCTGAAACTGGTGGTGATCAACACCGCGTTTCTGTTGTTCTCTTCCATCACCTTCGGCTTTGCCATGCTGCGCAAGCAACTGGGCGATGTCAAAGGCACGCTGCTTTGGCTAGCGGTGACCGGTTTCTTCGGTCTCTGTTTTCTCGGCCTGGAGCTCTACGAGTTTCATCACCTGATTCAAGAGGGGGCGGGCCACAGCGCAGCGCCTTCCTGTCGGCCTTTTTCGCGCTCGTCGGCACCTCCACGGGCTGCACGTGAGCTTTGGCCTGGTGTGGATGGTGGTGTTGATGGTGCAGATCGGTCAACGCGGTCTGATTCATGAAAACAAGCGCCGCCTGATGTGCCTCTCCATGTTCTGGCACTTCCTGGACGTCGTCTGGATTGGCGTTTTCACATTTGTCTATCTGATGGGGGTGCTGTGATTGATAACACGACATGACGCACGATGCCGGGCACCACGATGCCCACGGCGATGTGGGGCCACACAGCTCGTTTTCGCTGATTGGCTTTCTGCTGTCGGATCGCTCTGACGGCCGTTCCGTTCTGGCTGGTGATGAACGGGGTGATCGCCGAGCGCAACATGGCGGTGGCAGTTGGCGCATTGGCGGTGATCCGGCGATCGTGGTTCACATGGTGATTCACATGAATGCAGGCACGAGGGGGCTGGACCCTTCTTCGACCATTTTTACGGTGGTGTTTGTCGCCATCGCGATCGCCGGCACGCTGGTCATGTTCCACATGAACAACATGATGCCCGGGCACGTCCACAGCGCGCCAACGATGCCCATGGCGGTGGAGTCGACGGCGTCTTGAGCATCGTCGACCGGGGATCTGTTGTGGCCTCTCGCCCCTCGGTGCGCCAACGGGTGGTGTTGGGCTTGCTGGGGCTGGCACTGATGGCCGGGTTCTCGGCGCTGGGCACTCATGGCAACCGTGCGCCGGGCTTGGAAGCTCGCCCTCATCGAGCGCGTCGAGCAGCCTGCGCGCCACACGCCCGGTGCGCCGCCCACGCCGGCCCAGTGGCGCAGCTCGATTGGGCCAACTGCTTACCAGCCCGTGACCTTGCAAGGGCGTTGGCGGTCGGACGGATGGTCTGTCCAAAGCCGTCACGGCGCAGGGCAGTGGCTTCCTTGCGATGGGACGCCGCCGAGTTGAGAGTGGTGCCAGTGTCTGGGTGAACTGCGGTTTCGTGCTCAGCGATCAGCGCGCCCGGTGGCTGGAGACGCGCAAGAAGCCGTATTGCTGGAGATCGGGGTGGTTTCCCTGGCGGGGTTGGTGCGGGTGAATGAGCCGGGTGGCGGGTTTCTCCGCGCCAACGACCCTGCCAACGAAAGGTATTCCCGCGATGTGGTCGCCATGGCCCAAGCCCGCGGCCTTGCGAAGGCGTCACCATTTTTTGTGGATGCCGGGCTGCCGGGTTCGAGCGCCGCATCCGATGGGTGGCCCCGGCAGGGCCTGACCGTTGTGCGTTTCTCCAACAACCATCTGGTGTACGCACTGACCTGGTTCTCGCTTGCCCTCATGGTTGCGGGGGCGGTGGGGTATGTGGCACGCTCTGGTCGCACCTCCCGCTAGGTGTGTTTACCCCAGACCACAAGCGCCTTCATGACCGCTCGTTCCATTGACTCGCCCTCCGCACCGGCACGCAAGACCCCGGTCAAGGGAGGGCACCGTGGGCGTGAAGAACTTGCAGCAGTTGGTGCAACTGCGCGATTGCCGTGGTCGGGCAGGTGGCCACCATTGAAGTGGCGCGCGAGATCCGGGCTTGGCATTGCCCTATCGCGACATGCTGATGGTCATCGGCTGCCTGGTTTTGTTCAACATCATCAGCGTGCGTTGCGCCTTCGACTGAGCGGGCACGAGGCCAGCAGCGGCGAAGTGTTCGTGGCGCTGCTGGTGGATGTGGGTGTGCTGACCTTGCAGCTTTACCTGAGCGGCGGCACCGCCAACCCGTTCGCACTGTACCTGCCGCAGGTCACCTCGGGCGCGGCAGTTGCGCGGCCAGTTCATCTGGCCTGCGAGACCGTGATCACCGTGTGTGCTTTGGCGTGCTGGCCAATCACCACCGGCCATTGCCGGGTGTCCATGATCAGCAGATCGGGTTTTCCAACCTCTATGCCACCGGGTTGGCGGTTTGTTTTCTGCTCAATGCCTTGCTGGTCAGCGTGTTCATGACGCGCATCCAGCGCAACCTGCGCGAACGCGATGCACGATTAGCGGCTGCCCGCCGGCGCCGGGCCGAAGAGGAGCACATTGTCCGCATGGGCTTGCTTCGCCTCTGGCGCGGCACACGAACTGGGCACGCCACTGTCCACGCTGGCGGTGATTCTGGGGGACTGGAAGCGCGAACCCAGGGTGGCACTGGATCCGGTGATGCAGGAAGACATCGAAGAGATGGAGCGCCAGGTCAGCCGCTGCAAACGCATCGTGAGCGATATCCTTCTCTCGGTGGGTGAAACGCGGGGGGAGGCTCTGCCCAGACAACGGTTCGGGCGTTTGTGGATGCGCTGGTGCGGAGTGGCGCAACTCGCGCACGATCGGCACGCTGATCTATGAAAAATCTGGATTTGGCGACGATGTGGCGCATGGTGTCGGATACCACTTTTCAGCAGATGGTATTCAATGTGCTCGATAAAGGCGCGAGGCTTCCCGGATTGGGTGCGTTGAGTGTGACACGCCAGGCCGATGAGCGTGCATCGATATTCACCGATCGGGGGCCGGGCCCCCAGATTCTGTCCCGTGTGGGAACGCCCTACCAGTCCACCAAGAACCGGGCCGGCGCGGGCCTGGGGATGTTTCTGGTGTTCAACGTCGCCCGCACACTGGGAGGCAGCGTCGAAGTGAACAACCTTCCCCAAGGTGGCGGGGCCGTGACCATCCGATTGCCGCTTTCCTCTGTGGCGCTGCCCCGGGCGCCCCACCAAGACCATGGAACCTGACACCGCTGACACCAGATTGTTGCTGCTCGTGGAGGACGATGAGGCCTTCGCGCGAACGCTGAGTCGCTCGTTTGAACGGCGTGGGTACCAGGTGGTGAGGGCCAGCAGCCTGTCGGAGGTGGAGGAGGTGCTCACGCGCTGCATGCCGCAATACGCCGTGGTCGACCTCAAGCTGAAGGGGGAGGCTTCCGGGCTGGCGAGCGTGCAGACGCTGCACGCGGCCAACGAAGACATGCTGATTGTGGTGCTCACAGGCTTCGCCAGCATTGCCACGGCGGTGGAGGCGGTGAAGCTGGGCGCCTGTCACTACCTGGCCAAACCCTCCAACACCGACGACATCGAGGAGGCCTTCGGCATGCAGGCCGGCAACACCGAGGTTCAAATCACCAACCGCGCCAGCTCCATCAAGACGCTGGAGTGGGAGCGGATTCACGAGGTGCTGGCCGAGACAGATTTCAATATTTCAGAGGCGGCCCGACGCCTGGGGATGCACCGCCGCACGCTGACCCGCAAGCTGGAGAAGCGGCGCGTGAGCTAGCGATGGACGGGGCAGGAACGCTTTCCCAGGGTGGAGGCGTTCAGACCTCGCGTGCCGCCAGGGCTCGCAATGCCTGCGCGGTCCCTGCATCGCCGGGGAAAAACGTCTCCAGCGCCAGCTCCTGCAGGGTAATGTCGCTGGGAGACCCGAATACCGTCGTGGTGCTGATCAGGTGCAGCAGTCCCGCTGGTGTGTGCACCAGCAATGGCATGAGCACGCCAGCGTGTTCGCCGGCGATCCGTTGGATGTGTTCCGGAGGCTGGTCCGGGTAGGCTTTCAGTTCCTGCAGCAAACGGGCGAGGCTGGTATCGCCGGTGGCCTGGATCTGCTGTTGCAGGCGTGCGAACAGGTGCTCGCGCCACTGGTGCAGGTTGGCGATGCGCGGGGCCAGACCCGCCGGATGCAGGCTCACTCTCAGCAGGTTCACCGGCGGTTCGAGCAAGTCCGGCGCCACCCCGGTCAGCAGCGGCGCGACCGTGCGGTTGGACAGAACCAGATTCCAGTGCCGATCGAACGCCACGGCGGGCCATGGCTCGTGGCCATTCAGGATGTGTTGCACCGCCTCGCGGGCCGCCAGCAGCTGGGGGTCGTCCAGCCGGTGTTCGCGGTACATCGGCGCATAGCCGGCAGCGGTCAGCCAGTCGTTGCGCTCGCGCAGCGGCACCGCCAGCCGTTCGCACAGGCGCAGCACCACTTCGCGGCTGGGACTGGCCTTGCCCGTCTCCACGCAGCTCAGGTGCCGGGTGGACAGACCGGCGTCCAGCGCCAGGTCCTGCTGGCTCAGGCGGCGTTGCTGACGCCAGTGGCGCAGATGGTCTCCGACGGCGGCGCGACGTGGTGGCGTGAAGGTGTTCATGAACCCATGGTAGGGCGGTTTGGGTGCGGATGTCATGACCTCCGGGGTCATGGACTTGCTGCGCCCCAGCAAAGAGCATGGAGGCTCTCAATCCCGTCGTTCATCTACTGCAAGGAGATCACCATGTTCAAGATGTCATCCACTTTCCTTCGCCGCGTGTTGGCCACCGATGCCCTGCTGGGCCTCGCCATGGGCGTGTCCCATCTGCTGGCGGCCGAGGCAATGGCCGAGCGCTTCGGCATGCCTGCGCCCTGGCTGCGGTGGGGGGCGCTGATCGTCCTGGCCGCTGCCGCCATGGCCGGGTGGTTGGCCACCCGGTCCAGACCGGCTGCCGGCGCAGTGCGCTTGCTGGCCGCTGGCAACTTCGGCTGGGTGGTGGCCAGCCTGTGGGTGGTCTGGGGCGCCGGTCTGTCGCTCACCACCCTCGGCATGGGCTGGGTGTTGTTGCAGGCGGTGACGGTCTTCGTGTTGGCCGAGTTGGAGTGGGGCGGGGCCTCGGCCACGCCGACGCTGGCTGCCGCCTGAGGCCCGAGCTCAGAGCAGCCGTGCGATCAAGGCACCTTCGCTGGGTGCGGCCAGTGGCACCCAGACCTTGACCGGGCTGCCCTGGGCGACCTCGATCGCCTGGCCGTCCTGGTTCTTCATGGCGTCGAGCTGCACCACGCGGTTGCCGCTGGGGTGAATGACTTCGAGCCGGTCGCCGACGGCGAAACGGTTCTTTGTCTCGACCTCGGCCCAGCCGTCTTCGCGCACCCGCCGCACCTCACCCACGAACTGGCTGCGCTGGGTGGTGGAACTGCCGCTGAGGTAGTTCTGATACGCCTGGCTCGGGCGGCGTTCGAGCAATCCGCCTGTGTAGCCTCGGTTGGACAAACCTTCCAGCTCCAGCAGCAGTTCGGGGTTGAAGGGCTTGCCAGCCACCGCGTCGTCAATGGCCCGGCGATAGACCTGGGCGGTCCGTGCCACGTAATAGTGGCTCTTGGTGCGGCCTTCGATCTTGAGCGAATCGATGCCGATCTGGGTCAGTCTGGCCACATGCTCGACGGCGCGCAGGTCCTTGCTGTTGAGGATGTAGGTGCCATGCTCGTCTTCCATGATGGGCATGAGCTCGCCTGGCCGCTCTTTCTCTTCGAGCAGCCAGACCCGGTCGGCCAGAGGGTGGCGCTGGCCGCCACCACAGGTGGGGGTGCCGTTGTCAGCGGCCTCAGCTTCCTGGGCAAAGCTGAAGTCGCTGCCGAGTTGTTGCGTGGGCACGGCCTCGCCGGTGCCGGCATCGACCGTGGCCTGCTGCGTTTGGTATTCCCAGCGGCAAGCGTTGGTGCAGGTCCCCTGGTTGGGATCGCGGCGGTTGAAATAGCCGCTGAGCAGGCAGCGGCCCGAATACGCGATGCACAGGGCGCCATGGACGAACACTTCCAGCTCGACATCCGGGCAGTCATCGCGGATGGCAGCCACTTCGTCCAGGCTCAACTCGCGCGACAGGATGACGCGGGCAATGCCTTGCCTGTGCCAGAACTTCACGGCGGCGCTGTTGGTGGTATTGGCTTGCACCGAGAGGTGGATGGGCACCTCGGGCCAGCGACCTTTTTCCATTTGCTCGCGCACCAGCATGATCAAACCCGCGTCGGCCATGATGAGCGCGTCGGGCCTCAGGGCAACCACCGGTTCCAGGTCTCGCAGGTAGGTGCGCAGCTTGTCGTTGTGCGCGATGAGGTTGCTGGTGACGAAGAACTTTTTGCCTCGTTGGTGGGCCTCTTCGATGCCCTGGGCCAGTTGTTCCAGCCGGAATTCGTTGTTGCGGGCGCGCAGCGAATACCGGGGTTGCCCGGCGTACACGGCGTCGGCGCCAAAATCGTAGGCGGCGCGCATGCGTTGCAGCGAGCCGGCGGGAAGCAGAAGTTCGGGGGCCTTGAGGTTCACCTTCGAATTGTCCCGCAAAAGGCGGCATCTCCCGGCGTCTGTCCACGCCTGTCTCGACATGGCTTGGTGTTCTGGGGCGCGGTGCAGCGGCGCAAGATCGCATGATTGAATGCTTTTGTATGATTCGACCCTTGTCGCACACTACTTTGGTTGAATCATGAACAACACTTTTGGCTTTATCCCCCTGAACGACTCTCCTTTGCGCAATGTGAACCGCCGTCGCGCGGCAGGCGGCCTTGCCGCCGCGCTCGGGCTGGCCTTGGCAGGCTGTGGTGGCGGCGGGTCCTCGTCCCCATCGATCGACACGTTGCACGACGCGTATGTCGCGCTGGCTTCAGGGATGACCAAGGCACAGGTCATCGCCTTGGTACCGGTTGACCCGTCCCAGGGGGCTCGCACAAGCCAGGTGCTCTGGGTCAAGGGGGAGGAGGCGCTGGGAGTGCGGTTCAATGGGTCGAGTGACACCAGCACCATCGTATTTGCCCAGTGGGGGCTCTCAATTCCCGCAGGTGGCAAGACCGAGAGCCGTCGGTTCTGAGCCGGCGCCTGGACGCCTGAGGCGAATGGCCTCGGCGTCTGCGGTGGTCAGGTCGGCTTCCCCCGGTCGCGCCGCGCAGCTGGCGCCAGGCGCACAGCCGGATACATCTGCAGAAACCGCGCAACGAGCTCGGGCTTCGCCGATGCGCACAATGGTGTGGTGTTTGATACCGAAAAGAAGGAAATCCCATGGCCTCCCAGTCTTTCTCCCACCCGTTTGCCAAGACACTCAAGCCGTTCAAGACCGCGTCCGGCAAGAGTGGCCGCCTCTACTCTTTGCCTGCATTGGCCAAGCAGTTTCCCAATGTGCAGCGCCTGCCCCTCTCCTTGCGGATCGTGCTGGAGAGCGTGTTGCGCCATTGCGATGGCGAGAGGGTGACCGAGGCCCATGTGGCGCAACTGGCCAACTGGAAGCCGAAAGCAAGCCGCAGTGCCGAAATCCCCTTCACGGTGGCCCGTGTGGTCTTGCAGGATTTCACCGGCGTGCCTTTGCTGGCCGATCTGGCGGCCATGCGCAGCACCGCGCAACGGCTGGGTCAGGATCCCAAGAAGATCGAGCCCCTGGTGCCGGTGGATCTGGTGGTGGACCACTCGATCATGATCGACTACTTCGGGCAGAAGAACGCGCTGGACCTCAACATGAAGCTGGAGTTCCAGCGCAACCAGGAGCGGTACCAGTTCCTCAAGTGGGGCATGCAGGCCTTCGATACCTTTGGTGTGGTGCCGCCGGGCTTTGGCATCGTGCACCAGGTCAATCTGGAGTACCTGGCGCGCGGCGTGCACATGAAGGGCGGGCTGTACTACCCCGACACCCTGGTGGGTACCGACAGCCACACCACCATGATCAACGGCATCGGTGTGGTGGGCTGGGGTGTGGGGGGTATCGAGGCAGAGGCGGCCATGTTGGGGCAGCCTGTCTACATTCTTACGCCAGACGTGGTGGGTTTCGAGTTGACCGGGCAGTTGCGCGAAGGCGTGACAGCCACCGACCTGGTGCTGACGGTGACGGAAATCTTGCGACAACACAAGGTGGTTGGCAAGTTTGTCGAGTTCTATGGCGAAGGCACGGCGTCGCTGGCGTTGCCCGATCGCGCCACCATCGCCAACATGGCACCCGAGTATGGCGCGACCATGGGCTTCTTCCCGGTGGACGAGAAGACCTTGGACTATTTCCGCGGCACCGGTCGCAGCAAGTCGGAGATCGAAGCCTTTGAGGCTTACTTTCGTGCGCAGGGCATGTTCGGTGTGCCCAAAGCGGGCGACATCGATTATTCGCAAGTGGTCAAGCTGGATCTGGGATCGGTCACACCCAGCCTGGCCGGGCCCAAGCGCCCGCAGGACCGCATCGAGCTGGGCGGCGTTTCGCGCCAGTTCGAGTCGCTCTTCAGCTTGCCCAATGCGCAAAACGGCTTCAATCAGCCCGCCGAGAAGCTGGGAGAGACATTTTCGACGGCCAGCGGCATTCCCGTGAAAAATGGCGATGTGCTGATTGCGGCCATCACCAGCTGCACCAACACCAGCAACCCCGGTGTTTTGCTGGCGGCGGGCTTGCTGGCAAAGAAGGCCGTTGAGGCGGGGCTGAAAGTGAAGCCACACGTCAAGACGTCACTGGCGCCAGGTTCGCGCATCGTCACCGAATACCTGACCGCCACCGGGTTGCTTCCCTATCTGGAGAAGCTGGGTTTTGCATTGGCGGGCTACGGTTGCACCACCTGCATCGGCAACGCGGGTGACCTGACCTCCGAGCTCAACGAGGTCATCACCCAGAACAACCTGGTGTGTGCGTCGGTCTTGTCGGGCAACCGCAACTTCGAAGCCCGCATCCATCCCAACCTCAAGGCCAACTTCCTCGCCAGTCCGCCGCTGGTGGTGGCCTATGCCATTGCCGGTTCCGTGTTGACCGATGTGATGACGCAGCCCTTGGGCAAGGGCAAAGGCGGCAAGCCGGTTTACCTTGGCGATGTGTGGCCCAGCAGCGAAGAAATCCATGCGCTGATGAAGCACGCGATGAAGGGCAAGGCGTACCGCAGCAACTACGAACTGGTCAAAACCGACCCGGGCAAGTTGTGGGAGAAGATCAAAGGGGTCAAGGGCAATGCCTATTCCTGGCCGACCAGCACCTACATTGCCGAGCCCCCGTTCTTCGAAGGCTTTGCGGTGGCCGAACCCGCCGAGCAAAAGCCGGCGGTGATCGGTGCCAAGGTGATGGCCTTGTTTGGTGACTCGATCACCACCGACCATATTTCGCCTGCGGGGTCCATCAAGGAGAGTTCGCCCGCGGGGGCCTGGCTGAATTCGCGCGGTGTGATGAAGGCCGATTTCAACAGCTATGGCGCCCGACGCGGGAACCACGATGTGATGATGCGCGGTACCTTTGCCAACGTGCGCATCAAGAACCTGATGTTGCCTGCGGCCCCGGATGGCTCCAGGGTGGAGGGGGGCTTCACCCTCTTCGAGGGGCGTGGAGAGAAGGTGTCGATCTTTGACGCGGCCCAGCTCTACATGGCGCAAGGGAAGCCGACCGTGGTGTTTGCGGGCGAAGAGTACGGCACCGGTTCCAGCCGCGACTGGGCGGCAAAGGGCACCCAGTTGCTGGGAATCCGCGCTGTGGTGGCGCGCAGTTTCGAGCGCATCCACCGCAGCAATCTGGTGGGCATGGGTGTGTTGCCCTTGCAGTTCAAGGCGGGTGAGTCCTGGGAGACGCTGGGCTTGAAGGGTGATGAGACCGTGGATGTATACCCCCATCCCAAACTGGCGCCGCAGAGCAAGGCGCGTCTGGTCATCACGCGCGCCAATGGCGAAACGGTGGAAACCACGGTGACCCTGCGCATCGACACCCCGGTGGAGGTGAGCTACTACAAAGCGGGCGGCATCCTGCCTTTTGTCCTGCGGCAGTTGTTGAGCGCTTGAGGGTGGCGCCGCTTCGCGGCATGATGTAGCTCATCGCCCGTGGCGCGTCCAGGAGCCCCTCTTATGCGAAAGCCCGCTCTCTACAGTTCGTCTCGACGCTCTCCCCGTGGCCCGTTGGCTTCGGTGGCGCCTGCGGTCGAGGCTGAGCCGGTGCCTGCAGAGGCGGTTCAGGCGGCAGCAGCACGGCCCTCTTCGCGCCTGAGGCGCTGGGGCCGCAGCCCGAAAGTCATGTGGTCTGCCGTGGCGCTGTTGGCCGGCTTGCTCGGGGTCAGCTTGAGCGGTTCGCTCGGCGCGCGGGCGCCGGCACTGACCCAGAAGGACATTGATGCGGCGGTGCTGCGCACGCTGACCACCCAGGTGCTGCCGTCTGCCACGGCGCGCGCGGCGGAGAAGATTCGCCCCTCGGTGGTGCGCGTGGCGGGCGTGACGACCAACAAGAAGGGCGAGGAGGTGGAATCCAGCGTGGGCACGGGCGTGGTCATCGTGGACAAGGGTGTGATCCTGACCAACTTGCACGTGGTGCAAGGAGCGCAGACGATCCGCCTGTCGTTTGACGACGGCTCGGAGTCCGGTGCACGGATTCGGGGCGTGCAGGCCGAGCGCGACCTGGCGGTCTTGCAAGCGGACGTGGTGCCCGACGATCTGCGTGCCGCCACCTTGCGTTCTTCTTCCGATCTTTTGCCCGGTGAGGCCGTGGTGGCGGTGGGTTTTCCCTTTGGAATCGGCCCATCGGTGTCGTCGGGGGTGGTCTCGGGCCTTGGGCGGGAGTTCAAATCGCCCCAAGGCAAGCAGGAAATCGGCAACCTGATTCAATTTGATGCGGCGGCCAACCCGGGCAACTCGGGTGGGCCGCTGGTGACCTTGGATGGCGAGGTGGTGGGGATCGTGACCGGGATTCTGAATCCCACCAACCACCGGACATTTGTTGGCATCGGATTTGCGGTGCCGATCGAGGGCGCGGCCGCGGCGGCCGGGATGCCACCGTTCTGAGATGACCACCGATTGCACCGCTTCACACCTTTCCCTTCTTTCGTCTTTCGCGGGAGGGAAATCGCACCGGTCTGGCGGGGCCAGTTCTGCGGTGCGGCGGGCCGAAGGTGCATCGAGCCGACCTTTTTGTGCCATGCCTGTCTTTTCTGGAACACCCATGAATGCCTTTGAATCCCCCGACACCGCCAAGCTGATGGAGCAGATTCTCTATGAGGTGAAACGGGTGGTGGTTGGTCAGGACCGTTTTTTGGAGCGGGTGATGGTGGCCATGCTGGCGCAGGGGCACCTGCTGGTGGAAGGGGTGCCTGGCCTGGCCAAGACGCTCACGGTCAAGACGCTGGCCGAAGTGGTGCAGGGCCGCTTCAAGCGCATCCAGTTCACGCCCGACCTGGTGCCGGCTGATCTGGTGGGTACGCGCATCTACAACCAGAAGACGGGAGAGTTCAGCACGTCGCTGGGCCCGGTGTTTGCCAATCTTCTGCTGGCCGACGAAATCAACAGGGCGCCAGCGAAGGTGCAAAGCGCCTTGCTGGAGGTGATGCAGGAGCGCCAGGTCACGATTGCGGGCGAAACGCATCCGGTGCCCAGCCCGTTTCTGGTGATGGCCACCCAGAACCCCATCGAGACGGAGGGCACCTACCCGTTGCCCGAGGCCCAGGTGGACCGATTTCTGATGAAGGTCCAGGTGGATTACCCGACCGATGAGGAGGAGTACGTCATCGTGGAACGGGTGACGGGGCCAAAGGTGGTGCCCAACGTGGTGGCCACCACCGGCCAGTTGGCCGAGCTTCAGAAAGCGTGTCGTTCGGTGTATGTGGACCCTGCGCTGGTGCAGTACGCCGTCAAGCTGGTCTCGGCCACGCGTGCGCCCGAGCGCCATGGGTTGAAAGAGTTGACCGGGTTCATCACCTTTGGCGCCAGCCCCCGGGCCACCATCGGTCTGGTGGAGGGGGCGCGGGCGCTGGCCTTGCTGCGCGGGCGGCAGTACGCGCTGCCGGAAGACATGGTGGACCTGGTGCCCGATGTGCTTCGGCACCGCTTGGTGTTGTCTTACGACGGGTTGTCGGAAGGGTTGGACGCCGATGCATTGGTCGGGCGGATCATGGCGGCGGTGAAGCCGCCAACCAAGTTGCTGGCGCCCGAACTGCGCGCTGCCTGAGGAAATGGCGATGTTTGGTCTGTTCAAATCTCGAACGGGCCCAGCGCCCAAGGTGGTGCCGCGCGAGCGTGCGGACGCTCTGTTGCAACGCCTGGAGTGGACGGTCTTGCGCCGCCTTGATGGCTTGCTGCAGGGGGACCACCGCACCTTGATGCGCGGCAATGGGCTGGACCTGGCCGATTTGCGGGAATACCAGCACCATGACGATGTGCGCCACATGGACTGGAATGTGACGGCCCGTTTGCAGCAGCCGCATGTGCGGGTGTTCACCGAGGACCGTGAGATGGCCGCCTGGTTTTTGCTGGATCTGAGCCCTTCGATGGAGTTCGGCTCAGGCGATCGGCGCAAGAGCGACGTGCTCCGGGGATTCGTTGGGGTGGTGGCGCGGCTGCTCGGTCGCCATGGCAACCGCCTCGGTGCGATGCTCTGGGGCGGTGGCGGCGGCAATCTGGTGCTGCCAGCGCGTGGCGGGCGGGCGCAGGTGTTGCAGCTGCTGCACCGCATGGACGAGGCGGAGCGCCGCCTGGACGGGGATGGGCAGGTCACGCGGCTGGCCGACCTGATGCGCGCGGCCCGCCACACCATCCGCCAACGCAGCACGGTGTTTGTGGTCTCCGACTTCATCAGTGAGCCTGGGTGGGAAAAGCCGCTGGGTGAGCTGGCGATGCGGCACGATGTGGTGGTGGTGCGTCTGCTGGATCCGCTGGAGCTGTCGCTGCCCGATCTGGGCATGCTCACGGTGCGCGATGCGGAGACCGGCGAGCAGGTATGGGTGGACACGCACGACGCCGGTTTTCGGCAGCGTTACGTCCGGATTGCGGCGCAGCGGGAAGCGCAACTGCGCGAGAGCTTCGCGCAGGCCGGGGTGGACGCGTTGGAGCTGTGCACCGATGACGATTTGCTGGATGCCGTGCGGCGTTTTGTGGACATGCGCGGGTACCGAGCTCGGGCGGGCGGCAAGGGCCAGGCGGCATCGTTCAAGGCTCACCTGGCCCCCAGTTTGCGGAGTGTGGCATGAAGGCGTGGCTTGAGTCGACCGTGATGCCTTGGCTGAACGCGGCCCTTCGTGGGTGGCCGGTGGATTTCATCTGGCCGGATTTTCTCTGGGCCTTGCTCGTTTTGCCGGTGCTGGTGCTGTTGTACTGGTGGCTGATGGCTCGGCGACGGCGCGCCACGGTGCGGCTGGCCAGTGTGGCTGTGGTGCGAGAGGCGCTGCTGGGGCGTGGACCCGGCTGGCGCCGCCATGTGCCGCCGATGCTGTTGTTGCTGGCGCTGGCGGCGATGCTGTTGGCGTCTGCGCGGCCTGTGGCGCGGCTGACCTTGCCGACCACAGAGCAGACGATCATTTTGGCCATGGACGTGTCGGGGAGCATGCGCGCCACCGATGTGCAGCCCAATCGGTTGGCGGCTTCGCAGGTGGCGGCCAAGGCATTCCTGGCGGAACTGCCGCGCAACGTGAAGGTGGGCATTGTGGCCTTTGCGGGCACGGCCCAGGTCGTGCAGCCGGTGACACTCAGCCGCGAAGACTTGAACGCTGCCATCGACAAGTTCAATTGCGGCGCGCCATGGCGATCGGCAGCGCGATCGTGGTGGCGCTGTCGAGCTGTTCCCTGACGAGGGGATTGACCTGGGGCAGATGACCTTTGCCCCGCGGGGCGGCCCTTTGCGCCACAGGGCCGCGCTTGGGGCGGCCAGAAGTGGAAAAGAAGCCGTTTGTTCCCGTGGAACCAGGGTCATACCGATCGGCGGCGGTGATCTTGCTCACCGATGGGCAGCGCACCACCGGGGTCGACACCACCGAAGCGGCCGAGATGGCCGCTGAACGCGGGGTGCGGGTCTACACCGTGGGTGTGGGCACGGTGGAGGGCGAAGTGATTGGCTTTTGAGGGGTGGTCGATGCGGGTGCGGCTGGATGAGGACACGCTGAAAGACGTAGCGCGCATCACCCAGGGCAGCTACTACTACGCCGGTACCGCTGAAGACTTGGAAACAGGTATACGAGACCCTGGGCACACGGTTGTCGGTGCAAGAAAAGGAAGTTGAGGTTTCCGGCTTGTTGGCGCTTCTGGGGCTTTGCTGGTGGTGTTGTCGGCGGGTTTGTCGCTCTGGTGGTTCCAACGCGTGGCATGAGGTTTGCGCTGGGTCAATAGCGCGGATGTCGGGCAGGGCACAATGCCGCCCATGGAAAGACAAGTGGTGGTGGCCGGTGGTGGGATCGGCGGTTTGGGGAGCGGCCCTGGCGTTGGCGCGCCATGGCGTGCCGGTGGCGTTGCTGGAGCAGGCCAGCGCGACTGGCGAGGTGGGTGCCGGTTTGCAACTGGGCCCCAACGCCGTGCGCGTTCTGGACGCCTGGGGTTTGCTCGACGGGCTGAAGGCCTTGGCGGCGTTTCCCGAGCAGCTGCGCGTGCGCGATGTGCGCAGCGGTGCGTTGCTGGGCGCGCTGGCCCTGGGTTTCGATGCCCGGCAACGCTATGGTCAGCCTTACGCCACGGTGCACCGTGCCGATCTTCATGGTTTGTTGCTGAATGCCGTGAGACACCACGAAGGGGTGCGCTTGCACCTGAACCAGCGAGTGGCCTCGTTTGCCCAAGGCAGCGCGGGGGTGCAGGTCGTCGATGAGTGCGGTGCGCAACTGGAGGCGCTACCCTACTCGGGTGTGATGGGCTCTGGAGTCGGGTGCGCGCAACTGTTGGGGGCGCACCCCCGTGCGCTCCAGCAGGCCTGGCCTACCGGGGCATGGTGCGCAGCACCGATCTGCCGTCGGCGTTGCGCGCGCGCCCTTGGTCACGGCCTGGCTGGGTCCTCGGCTGCATGCCGTGCATTACCCGGTGCGCGGAGGGGATTGGTTCAACCTGGTCGTCGTGGTTCAGGGGGTTATCGGGCAGGGGCACGGCGGGGTGGTGGACAGCGATCCCCAGAGTTGGACGCATGAAGCCCACGCAACCGACCTGCGGCGCACGCTGGGTGAGGTCGACAAGGACCTCTTGGCCATGGTCGATGCGGTGGGGGCATGGAAGTTGTGGCCTTTGAACGATCGGCCACCCATGGCAGGTGCCCATGAGCATGCGCAGGGCCGGGTGGCCTTGCTCGGGGATGCGGCGCATCCCTTGCGACCCTATCTGGCCCAGGGCGCAGCGATGGCCCTGGAGGACGCCTGGACGCTGGGTGAATTGGTCGGGCAGGCCCAGGGGCGGGTAGATGACTGGCCCGGCCTGCTGCAGCGGATGGCGCGCACGCGCTGGCAGCGCAACGCGCGTGTGCAGGCGCGCTCGGCGCGCAATGGCACCATCTTTCATGCGCAAGGCGCGTTGAGGGGCGCGCGCAACCTGGCCATGTGGGTCATGGGCGAGCATCTGCTCGACAACCCGTGGCTGTACGAAGGGCCGCCGGCACCGGTGGCCTGATCGCTGTTCAGGCGCTCAGACCGCGTTCACCTTGGCCAGCAAGCCATCGTGGCTTTGGGGTTTGTAGGCCGATGGCAGGGACATGCCGCCGGCGCACCGCTGGTGTGGGCTTTCTCACCCAGTCCGGCGTGGATTTCCGAAGGTTCGGTATTTCTCCCGCAAGGCTTGTGCGCGCTGTTGCAGCGCTTCGTGGTTGTGGATCTTGTCTTTGTAGCGTTGCAGCACGAGGTGGGCCGACTCGATGATCTTGCCATTGATCGTCACCAACTGCTCGAGCAGCTTCTCCACGGCGGCCTGCGGATTGCCTTTGAGGCTCCAGCGTCATGGCCTGTTCGGTGATCTTGAGCACTTCGGTGTGTGCGGCCCGCACGCGGTTGACGAAGCCTGACGGTCTTCACAGGCGCAGATCAGCAGCTCAGTGAGGGCGCGGCTGGTGCAAAACCACCTGCTGACGATCTCGACCGCCGTGTCGACCTCGTAGAGCTGGATGGAGCGCGCAGCCAGCCGGGTCATCAGTGCCAGCAGGTTGCTGGCGGCCTCGAAGTCGAAGCCGGGATTTGATGCTCTTGTTCATGCGCCGCATTTCATCGAGCGCGCGCGCGGTCTGAAACCCCTGAATGGCCAACAAGGCGGCCGGCAACGTCGTACAGGCGCTCCAGCCGCGCGCTGTCGGGCTGGCGCTCACGCAGATGCAACAGGCGGTCGACGCAGCGGGTCAGACCACGGGAGTCGTTTTCGTCCAGGCGGGCGAAGGCGAGCAGGATCAGGGCCTGGGGATCGTAGAGCTTGGAGTTAGGTCCGATGCAGGTGGCGCGGTCCGAGCATCTCCAGCCCTTCGTCCGGTCGCCGGTGTAGTAGGCCAACATGCCGTGTTTGAGCAGGCGGTTGACGGAAGACGGCGTGAGCTTGGTGGCCATGCGGAAGGTGTCCAGCGCGCCTTCGAAGTTGCCCAGTTCAAACTGTGCCCGCCCCATCACGTCGTACGCATCACTGAAGCCGGGCTCGGTTTCGATCAGGCCTTTGAGCGTGGTCTCGGCCCGTTGGGGGAAGCCGGCTTCGAGTTGGGAGCGTGCAACGCCGAGCTTGGCCCAGGGCAGGGTTTTGGCCTCGACCACCGCTTCGTAGAGGCTGGGCTTCGGATATCCGGCCGACCCGCAGCATGAGCTCGGCGCCGATGCAGGCGGCATACGAGCAGTACGGGCCTTGCTGGCCTCGAAGCGCTTCTTGCAGATTTCGGTGGCCTTGTCGAAGTCCTCAGCCGATGGCGGAGAAGATGTCGTGCAGGGCGAACTTGCGGTCACGGGCGAGGTAGATGCGCTCGGCCAGGCCTGACGCGGCGTGCGGTTTGAGCAGGTAGGCATCCAGGGCCGACTCCGCCGGCTTCGGCCACCTTGCTGTAGGAGAGGCCTCGAGGTGACCATCACAAAGACGGTGTAGAAGGGCAGCAACTGGTTGCGCCGCAGGTCGTCCAGCAGGTCCTGACCGGTCTGGCTTTCCTTGTCGAAGTACTGTTCGCAGATGACCAGATCGTAGGCGCTGAACTCCAGCCTGGAGCGGGCATCCGAGAGTCGCGAGCATTGGACGATGCTGCCCACACCAAATTCGCGCAGCTGTGAGACCAGGATGGAGCGCGATTGGGGTTGCCGTCGATGACGAGCGCGGAGGCTTCGCGGAGGTCGCTGGACGGGGCAGGCATAGGGAAAGGTTGTGGATGGACCGAAAGCGTTTCCAGGGGCTCACAGAGAGCCCATTCTCCCGGGAGTGTCGACCCGCCAAAATGGGGAAAACATGGGTGAACACCCGACATTTCTCTCCAGATCGAGGGCGCTTGACGGCCCCTGAGGGCGCCTGGGTGTGGGTTGGCTGTGGCGTTCAGGCGACGCCCGGAATGCGATTCAGTGCGCGTCGGCCTGCTTGTGCCATCGATGGACGCGCTGGCGTCGCCCTGGCTGCCGTTGAAGAAGAGGTTCAGCAGCACTGCGCTGATGGACGCCAGAAGAATGCCGGATTCGATCAGTGGGTGAATGCCGTGGGGCAGCCACAGTTTGAAGTCGGGTGCGATCAGCGGGATCATGCCGATGCCGATCGACACCGCCACGACGAAGAGGTTGTTTCGGTTGCTTTGAAATCGACGCCAGGATCACGAATGCCGGTGGCCGCGACCATGCCAAACATGACCAGCCCCGCGCCTCCGAGCACGAAGGTGGGCAGCGATTCCACCAGGGCGGCCATCTTGGGCAGCAAGCCCAGAACGATCAGGATCAGACCGCCGGCCACGCAGACGTAGCGGCTTTTCACGCCGGTGACGCCGACCAGACCGACGTTCTGCGAAAAGCTGGTGTAGGGGAAGGTGTTGAACAGCCCGCCGATGAGGGTGCCCAGGCCGTCGGTGCGCAAGCCCCGGGTGAGCATGGGCTGGTCGACAGGCTTGCCGGTCATCTCGCCCGGGCGAGGAACATTCCAGTGGACCACGATCATCACCACGATCTCACCAGGCTCATGGTGAGGATGAGAACAGGGTCGAAGACGGGCGCGGCGATCTCGAAGGGCAGCTTCCAGGTCGAACCACCCGGCGCGCACTTTTTCAAACGACATGAGGCCGGCGCTGGCAGCGATCACTCCGCCGATGACGATGCCCAGCAGCACCGAGATGTTGGTAAAGAAACCCTTGGCGAATTTGGCGATGAGCAGGATGGACGCCAGAACCACGGCCGAAATGGCGATGTGGGGGAGTTGAGCGTACTGGGGGTTGGGCACGCTGCCCACGATGTTCATGCCTTTGGGCATATGGGGCACGGTGGCGCCACCGGCCAGCCATCTGCTTGACGGCATCAAGCCAGGCGAGGTGTTCGGGGTTGACGATTTTCGGGGCAGTGGGGCCAAAGGGCAGACCGAATATCCAGTTGATGCCCACGCGCATGAGGCTGGTGCCGATCACCGCGATGATCGTGCCAGTGACCACCGGCAGGAAGAAGCGCAGCATGCGGCTCACCAAAGGGGCGATGAGGATGGAAATCAGCCCGGCGCCAATGATGGAGCCAATATCAGGCCCGCCCCCTGCAAACCCGGGTTGCTGTTGGCCATGGCGACCATCGGGGCCACCGAGGCAAAGGTCACACCATCCATCACCGGCAACTTGATGCCGAACCACTGGGTGGCCCCCAGCGACTGGATCAGGGTCACCAGGCCGCAACAAAACAGGTCGGCCGAAATCAGCATGGCCACTTGTTCGGGGCTGAGTTTGAGGGCCCGGCCCACAATCAGCGGCACGGCGACGGCGCCGGCGTACATCACCAATACGTGTTGCAAGCCGAGGGCGGCGAGTTTTCCGGCGGGCAGGCGTTCGTCGACCGGGTGGGCAGTGGAGTTCATGGTGTTTTCCTCGTTGGGCTTGCGTGTTGCCGCAGCTGATGCCATATCAATGCATGAACCATGCCCGAGGGCTTGCCTGTTTTGAATCGTATACAAATTATGTGTACGACGAGGATGGGGCGACCCCCGTGGATACCCGAAGATGTGGCGGGCTCGCTTGGACACCCGTCTGGACACGTTTCCAGGCCGGGCCGCGGCGTGGATTGCAATCTGGAGTGATCCACTGGTGGCGGAAAAAGCAAAGGGACGCCGAAGCGTCCCTTTCATGCGTTGCACCGAGCCGGTCGGGTCAGGGTGCGGTGTGCACCGCGGCCGCGGCCAGGGCCGTCATGTTGAGCACGCGGCGCACCGTGGCCGCAGGGGTGAGGATGTAGGCGGTGGCAGCCGCACCCATGAGGACTGGCCCAACCGTCACGCCGCCGCTGGTGGTGGTTTTGAGGACGTTGTAGAGGATGTTGGCCGCGTCCAGGTTGGGGCAGATCAGCAGGTTGGCCGAGCCGCTGAGCGTGGTCTCGCCGTTGTAGCTGTGGCGGATCTCGGGTTGCAGGGCCGCATCGCCGTGCAGCTCGCCGTCGCACTCGATCTCGGGATGGCGGGCCACGAAAATGTCGCGGGCCTGGCGCATCTTCCTGGCGCTGGTGCGCTTGGACGAGCCGAAACTGGAATGCGACAGGAAGGCGACTTTGGGCGGAATGCCAAACCGTTGCACCTCCTGGGCGGCCATCCAGGCAATCTCGGCCAGTTGTTCGGCGCCGGGATCGTCGTTGACGTAGGTGTCCGCCACGAAGAGTGGTCCTTTGTCGGTCATCAGGGCGTTGACAGCGGCGTAGTTGGTGACACCGGGTTGCTTGCCGATGATGCTGTCGATGCGCTCCAGGTGGGTCATGTAGCTGCCCACCAGGCCGCAGATCAGCGCATCGGCGTCGCCGAGTGACACCATCAATGAGCCAATGATGGTGTTGGAACGGCGAACGGCGGCTTTGGCCACTTCGGGCGTGGCGCCATTGCGCACCATGAGCTTGTGGTAGTGCTCCCAGTATTGCCGGAAGCGTGGATCGTCTTCGGGATTGCAGTTCTCCACATCGACCCCCAGCCGCATGCGCAGGCCGGCCTTTTCGATGCGCGCGGCGATCACGGCCGGGCGACCGATGAGGATCGGTGTGGCCAGGTTGTCGTCGATGGCCATTTGCGCCGCTCGCAGCGCGCGCTCATCTTCGCCATCGGCGTAGGCCACGCGCTTCCTGTCTTTGGGCAGCATTTTGGCCGCGTTGAAGATGGGGCGCATCAGAATGCCGGTCTGGTAGACGAAGCGGCCCAGGCTTTCGCGGTAGGCGTCCATGTCTTCAATGGGCCGCGTGGCCACGCCCGAGTCGGCCGCGGCCTGGGCCACGGCGGGCGCGATTTTCAGAATCAGGCGGGAATCGAAGGGTTTGGGAATGAGGTAGTCCGGACCAAAGGTGAGTTCCTGACCGGCATAGGCGTTGGCCACCTCTTCACTGGTTTCGCTCTTGACCAGCTCCGCGATCTGGCGCACGCAGGCCAGTTTCATCTCTTCCGTGATGCGTGTGGCACCGCAGTCGAGGGCGCCGCGGAAGATGTAGGGGAAACACAGGACGTTGTTGACCTGGTTGGGGTAGTCGGAACGGCCGGTGGCGATGATGCAGTCCGGGCGGGCTGTTTTGGCCAATTCGGGGCGGATTTCCGGTTCGGGGTTGGCCAGGGCCAGGATGATGGGTTTGTCGGCCATGGTCTTGACCATTTCCACCGTCATCACGCCAGGGGCCGAGCACCCCAGGAACACGTCGGCGCCTCGGACGGCATCCGCCAGGGTTCGGTTGGTGGTGGTGCTGCAATAACGCTGTTTGGACGCGTCGAGGCTGCCCGCTTTGGCGTCTTCGCGTTCTGTCTGGATGACACCCTTGGAGTCGCACACCAGGATGTTCTCCACCTTGACGCCCAGGCCGACCATGACGTCCAGGCAGGCAATGGCGGCTGCACCGGCGCCGGAGACCGCGATCTTGACCTGGTCGATGGCCTTGCCGACCAGTTCCAGTCCGTTGAGCAGGGCGGCACTGGAGATGATGGCGGTGCCGTGCTGGTCGTCGTGGAACACCGGAATGTTCATGCGCTCACGCAGCTTCCTCTCGATGTAGAAGCACTCAGGCGCCTTGATGTCTTCCAGGTTGATCCCGCCCAGGGTGGGCTCAGTGCCGCGATGATGTCGACGAGTTTGTCGGGATCGCGCTCGGCCAGCTCGATGTCGAACACATCGACCCCGGCGAACTTCTTGAACAGGCAGCCCTTGCCTTCCATCACCGGCTTGGACGCCAGCGGGCCGATGTCGCCCAGGCCGAGCACGGCGGTGCCATTGGTGACCACACCGACCAGGTTGCCGCGTGCGGTGTACTCGGCTGCGGTGGCGGGGTCGGCTTCAATGGCGAGGCACGGATACGCCACGCCCGGGGAATAGGCCAGCGACAGATCGCGCTGGTTGGACAAGGGTTTGGTTGGTGTGACAGAGATCTTCCCTTTGCCGGGGGAACGGTGGTACTCGAACGCGGCGTCGCGCAAGGCTTCTTCTGCTGGGGTCATGGAGTCTCCTGAATCGGGTGCTTTCAAATCATTGTGTCACGGCATTTGCGGGGGGGGCGTGGGGGGAAGCCCCATCTCCTGCCGATTTGGGTCACTGGTTCGGCATCTTTCAGGTTGGCTGCAACAATTCGAAGAGCGTGCGCGCGATGACTTTGGTGGCGGCGCGCAAGTCATGGAGATCAAGCCTCTCGTCGGCCCGCTTGGCGTGAGACTCCAGAACCGTTCGCGGACCCGCGCCGTAGATCACGCCGGGGATGCCCCGCTCCACATACAGACGCACATCGGTGTACAGCGGTGTTCCCAGTGCAGGAATGGCTTCCCCGAGGACCGCCAGCGCATTGCGCTGGATGGCCTCAACCAGTGGCTGGTTGCCAGGGAGTGGTTTCATGGCACGGGACAGCAGCAGCCTTTTGATCTCGACGCCGACCTTCTTGCCGCCACGCGGTGGGTTGTAGGAGGCGGCGGCTTGTTCGATGGTCTGGCGGATGGACGCCTCCACCTCGGCGGGGTCTTCTTCTGGAATCATGCGGCGATCGATGTTGAGCACCACCTTGCCCGGTATCACGTTGGTGTTGGTGCCCCCGACGATCTGGCCGACATTGAGATAGGGGTGGGTGATGCCTTCAACGGACGACGTGACCTTGAGGTAGTCCTCGTTGAGGGCGTACAGGGCATTGAGGATGTGGTTGGCGGCTTGAAGCGCGTCGGTACCGGAGTCGGGAATGGCTGCGTGTGCCATCTCGCCATGGACAGTGGCTTGCAGTTGCAGGCAGCCGTTGTGGGCCACCACCACCTGGTAGCTGAATCCAGCGGCGATCATCAGGTCGGGCTTGGTCAGGCCGTGTTCGAGCAGCCAGCCCGGCCCCACCGAGCCGCCGAACTCCTCGTCGTAGGTGACATGCAGTTCCACGCCGCCTGCAAGCTTGGCACCCAGCGATTCCAGCGCGCGGATGGCAAAGGTGAAGCTGGCGATGTCGCATTTGCTCACCGCCGTGGCGCGGCCATAGATCTTGCCGTCAACAACTTCGCCACCGTAGGGGTCGTGGGTCCAGCCTTCGCCCGGTGGGACGACGTCGCCATGGGCGTTGAGCGCAATGGTCTTGCCGCCGTCGCCGTAATGGCGTCGCACGATCAGGTTGGTGATGGTTTCGAGCCCGGCCGCTTTGACCTCAGCCTCTGGCACGGTGTGTTTCTCCGCGGTCAGTCCCATCGCCTCCAGCAGCTCGGCGGTTCGCTCGGCATGGGGGGCGTTGTTGCCCGGGGGGGTGTCGGTGGGCACGCGCACAAGCGCCTGCAGGAAGCTCACTTCTTCGTCAAAGTGGCTGTCGATCCAGGCGTCGATCTGGTCAAGGGAAGAGGTCATCAAGGGCTTTCAGGGAAGTGATGGGTTGACTAGGTTCAGGCCGTGGCGACCTGCTGCAGCAAATGGGAGAAGGCGCGCACACACAGATCCATGTCGTCGCTGGTGGTGGACTCGAGCGGGTTGTGGCTGATGCCGCTGTTCATGCCGCGCACGAAAAGCATCGCCTGCGGCATGATTTCGTGCAGCTTCATGGCATCGTGCCCGGCGCCACTGGGCAGGCGGTGCAGGGGAACGCCCAGGCTTTGCACCGCGGCCTCCCAGCGTGCCTGCCAGACAGGGTTGCTTGGGGCGGCGGCGGCGCGCATGGTTTCTTCCAACTGAAAGCGCACGCCGCGGCGTTCGCAGATCTCACGCAACTGGGCGAGCACGTCGTCGGCCATGGCGTCGCGCTGGGCATCGCTGGGTGCGCGCAGGTCGAGCGAGAAGCGGCACAGCCCGGGCACCACGTTGATGGAGCCGTTGGGCACTTGCAGCATGCCCACGGTGGCCACGGAATCACCGTCGCGCCGTGCGCGCTGCTCGGCGAACAGGGCGAGTTCGGCCACCGCGCAGGCGGCATCGCGACGGCGCTCCATGGGGGTGGTCCCGGCGTGGCAGGCCATGCCCACGATTTCACCCTGGTAGCGCACGCTGGCATTGATCGAGGTGACGATGCCCAGGGGAATGTCCAGTTCGTTGAGAACCGGGCCCTGCTCAATATGAACCTCGACAAACCCGAGGTACCTGGCGGGATCGCGCCGCAGCGCCGCGATGGCTTCGAGCGTGGCCGGCAGTCCGGCGTGGCGCATGGCGTCTCGCATCGGGATGCCATCGGCGTCTTGCTGGTCCAGCCAGGCGGGGTTGAAATGGCCGGTCAAAGCGCCCGAGCCGAGGAAGGTGGCTTTGTAGCGTTGCCCTTCTTCCTCGGCAAAGCCCACCACCTCAAGGTGAAAAGGCGAGCGTTGCTGCGCGCGATGGAGCTCCCGCACACTGGCCATGGGCACGTAGATGCCCAGCCGACCGTCGTATTTGCCGCCGTTTCGCACGGTGTCGTAGTGGCTGCCCGTGAGCAGCGTGGGTGCCTGTGCTGTGCTGGCCGTAGCGGCCCACCACGTTGCCCACGGCATCGATGTGCACCTCGTCAAAGCCGGCGTCCAGCATCTGCTGCTGCAACTGCGTGGCGCAGGCGCGGTGAGCGTCGGTGAGGTAGGTGACCGTCAGCTGCCCGAGCGCGTCATACCCCGGGTCGGTGTGTTGGGCCAGGGCTTCGTGCCAGTCCCAGACGGCATGGCCCAAGACGGGTTCAAAGCCGAACTTGTCATTCAATCGGATCTCGGCGATGCGGTGGATGTGGCGCAGGCACTCGGCGCGCTCGAAGTCTGGCGGGTTGTGCAGTCGTCGTTCGAATGCGGCGATGATCTCCGCCTTTGGCAGGCCTGTGCCGCGCGGGCCGCGCACGGCCAGGATGAAGGGAAATCCGAAGCGGGCGTTGTAGTCGGCGTTGAGGCGCTGGATGTGGGCAAACTCGTCGGGCGTGCATTGCGTGAGGCCGGCCTGGCTTTGCTCGTGGGTGGACTCGGCGGTGAGCGACCGGTCCACCATGGCCTTGCCCGCGAGTTCCGGGTGGGCGCGGATCAGCGCGAGCTGGGCATCCACGCCGGCCGCATCAAGCGCTTGCACCATGGCGTGCTTGAGGGCCGCCAACGACACAAAGGGGCGTTTGGCCATAGCCATTTCGGCGATCCAGGGCGAGTGCTCATAGACGCCGTCCAGCATCTTTACCGCATCGGCGACCGCGGCGGTGTTGAGTTGTTCGAGTGTGATGATCATGGTGAGGGACTCAAATGGCCAGCGGATGGGTGGTTTTCCAGTGGCGCGCAATGTCGAGCCGGCGCGCCACCCAGACCCCTTCGTGCGCCTGGATGTGGTCCAGAAAGCGTTGCAAGGCCGTGATGCGGCCTGGGCGACCAAGCAAACGGCAGTGCATGCCGACGCTCATCATCTTGGGTCGATCGAGGCCATGTGGGTCGCCCTCGGCGTACAAGGCATCGAAGGTGTCGCGCATGTACTGGAAGAAAGGGTCGGCGTGGGAGTAGCCCTGGGGCAGCGCAAAGCGCATGTCGTTGCAGTCGAGTGTGTAGGGCACGATGAGCTGGTGGGCATCGGTGCCGTTGGTCTTGCGGACCTTCATCCAGAAGGGCAGGTCGTCACCGTAGTAGTCGCTGTCGTACTCGAAGCCGCCGAAATCGGCCACCAGGCGGCGCGTGTTGGGGCTGTCGCGTCCGGTGTACCACCCCAGGGGGCGCTCACCCAACAGGCTTTGCATGATGGCCATGGCCTCGGCCATGTGGGCGCGCTCGGTCGCTTCATCGACGTTCTGGTAGTGAATCCACTTCAGGCCGTGGCAGGCCACCTCATGGCCCAGTTCGCGCACCGCTGCGACCACCTCGGGCGCGCGTTGCAGCGCTGTGGCCACACCAAAAACGGTCAATGGGAGGCCGCGTTTCTCGAACTCCCGAAGCAATCGCCACACGCCCGCACGCGAGCCGTATTCGTAAATGCCCTCCATGCTGATGTGGCGTTCGGGAAATGCGGCGGGGTTGAACATCTCCGAGAGAAACTGCTCCGAAGCCGCGTCGCCATGCAACACGCAGTTTTCACCACCTTCTTCGTAGTTGAGAACAAACTGCACCGCGATGCGTGCGCCATTGGGCCAGCGGGCGTGTGGCACATCTGGGCCGTAGCCCATGAGGTCGCGAGGATAGGGGGCGGTGGCGTCGTAAAGGGTCATGGCAGAGGGGGCGTTGTTGAGTGGCGGTGCGGGGCCGGGTCGGACCCGGTGTTTCAGGAGGTCGGGGGAAGCGGGAGCCGCCGGGGTCAACCGAGCGCCATGGACAGTTCGTTGGCAGGCTGTTTGCGGTCGAAGGTGAGGTTCTCCACCACGTGGGCCAGGTGCTCGTCCATCAATCGCACCGCCAGGGACTCGTCCTTGGCGGCCAGTGCGCGCACGATCTCCACGTGTTCTTCGTTGGAGTGCTCCGCTGCGTGGGCGCTTTGGTACATCAGCGTGATCAGGGCGCAGCGCGAGATCAGCTCTCGCAACATCTCCGCGAGCACTTCGTTGCCCATGAGTTCGGCCATGCGGACGTGGAAGTCACCCAGCAGTTCGGTGCGCCCCGGGACGTCCTGTTTGGCCACGGCCTGCTTTTCCTGCGCCACGTGTTCGCGCAGGGCTTTGATCTTGGCCGGGGTGACCTGTCGGACGAAGGCGCGCGTCATTTCAGACTCCAGCATGCGCCTCACCGCAAAGACCTGTTTGGCTTCATCGACAGAGGGCGCCGCCACAAAGGCCCCCCGGGCCGGCTCCAGCCGAATCAACCGGTTCTGCGCGAGCTGATAGAGCGCTTGCCGCACCAAGGTTCTTGATACGCCAAAATGATCGGCGAGTTTCTGCTCGGCCAGTTTGGCGCCCGGGTGCAGCCGGTGCTCGACGATGGCGCGGGTCAGGGATTCGACGATGTGGTGGGTGCTGGACGTTTCCATGGATTCATCATATCCAGAAAAGAAAAAAGTGTATACACTTTTGGTCGACCGCAATCACCCGAAAGGAACCGCCATGGGCCTGAGCACCCACGTACTGGACACCATGCACGGCTGCCCGGCTGCGGGCATGGGCGTCGAGCTTTACACCACCGATGGCGATCAGGCCACCCTGGTCAAGCGCTTTGAACTCAATGCCGACGGCCGAAATCCCGATGGGCCGCTGTACGACAACGCCAGCCTGAAGGTGGGCACCTATCGGCTGGTGTTCGATGTGAAAGGTTATTTTTCGGCCAAGGGCGTGTCGCTGCCCGAGCCCAGTTTCCTGAACCGGGTGGCGCTGGACTTCGGGGTGGCCCATGTGGATCAGCACTACCACGTACCGTTGCTGGTGAGTCCTTGGAGCTACTCCACCTACCGGGGCAGTTGAAACCGGGCAAATGGATCGCCGGGCCGGATCATGCCGGGGGCGACCCGCCAGGCCTTGCGTGCGGCCACAACCCGGCGTGCCGCCTCTGTGGCGCCGTGTTGGTTTTGGTCTGTGGGCCCGCGGATGCGTACCAGGGCACCGCCTGTCTCGCCTGACGGCGGCGGCGGTGCGCGGCTGTGCTACTTGCGGCGCTGGCGCTTCGGTCAGCGTGTCGAGCTGGAAGTTGCCGCTTTTATCCCACAGCCACACATCGGTGTAGGTCACCCCGCCCATGCGCACCGGCGCCGGGAACGGGCGGCGGCATAAACGGTGCGTTCGATTTCTTTCACCACGTCAGGGGCGTGTGAGGCGCACGCATCCAGTGCAGACCAACCACCTGACCCATGCGATCGAGCTGAACCTGCAACACGCCCACGGCGTGCATCAGCGGCGGCAATTGGCCGTGGAAGATGCGCGCGCGGTTCTTGCCGTAGAGGTGGCGCGCGCCATCCTGCCGATAGGCCCGGGGATTGTCGGCTTCCGAAACCAGTTCGGGCACCGGCGCGGGTGGTGCGACGGGCGTTTCGATGACGGGCGCCGGCTCCGGCGTCGTCGGCGCTTTGGGTGCGGCGCACGAGGCCAGCAGCACGGCCAAGCCAAGGGCCGCCCAGGTCAGGGCGCGTGAGGGCACCGACGGCGCGGCCGCCGGGCATAAGAGGGGGATCTCTTTGGTGGTCATGTATCGGCTCTTACGAAGGCGTTGCGGGTTGCCTTGTCGGGCAGGCGTCCAGGCAAATCGCGGGGGCGACATACAGTGGCGAGGATGAAGTGTATGGGGAGTCGCACCTTTTGTGTGCCCGAAAAGGTGGTGATACTCGACATGAATGGGCAGGATTCTTGATGGACGATGAAATCGTTGGCGCAAACGCCACATTTTTGAACGTGGACGCCTCCGAGCGTGACCGTTTTCTGGATCGGTTGGCCCAGGCGCCTGCGGTGCTGGTGACCGTGCAGGAAGCGCGTGGGTCGGTGCCGCGCGAACCTGGCGCCTGGATGGCGGTTTGGCCTAAGGGGCAACTGGGCACGATCGGAGGCGGGCATCTGGAGTGGGATGCCCTTCGTCGCTGTCGTGCGCACCTGGCCGATGGCGCTGAGGACAGTCCCCCGGCATGGACGCAGGAGGTCCGCCTTGGACCCAGTTTGGGGCAGTGTTGCGGTGGGGTGATGCGGCTGGGGTTTGAGCGGGTGAGCGCGGCCGACGTGGTGGCGTTGCGGGCGCGGCTGGTTGAGCCCTTGCAGACTGTGGCGTTGTTTGGGGGAGGCCACGTGGGGCGTGCGCTGGTGCGCGCCCTGGCGCCTTTGCCGTACCGGGTGGTCTGGACCGACAGCCGCGATGAGGTGTTTCCTGCCGGTCTGCCTGCGGCGGTCCAGACCGGCCATTCCGAGCCGGTGCAAGCTGCGGTGGCCGACCTGCCGGCAGGGGCGGCGGTGTTGATCATGAGCTTTTCGCACGCGGAAGACCTGGACATCGTGGCGGCCTGTCTGGAACGCTTGCGCCAGACCGACGACCTGGGGTTTGTCGGTTTGATCGGCAGCAAGACCAAATGGGCCACGTTTCGCCACCGGTTGCTGGCCCGGGGCTTCAGCGAGGCGGCGTTGGCGCGGGTGACCTGTCCCATTGGCCTGCCTGGCCTGACGGGCAAGGAGCCGGCGGTCATCGCGGCCTCGGTGGTGGCACAGCTTTTGCTGCTTCGTTCGCAGGGGCGGGCCGGATGATGGCGCGGCGCTTCGGGTTAGTCCGGTGGGCTGTTTGCGAAAACTGTATACACTTTGCGCCCAATGGTCGCAGCGGAGCAGGCGGCACGGTGCACCGCGCCGCGCCGTGCAATCGCGGCCCTCAGCCGACTCAGAGCGCCCGCGGTGGTGAGTCGAAGCGTTCAACGGCCTGTCCGTTCTTGTTGAGGTGCCATGGAAACCTATTTGCTTGACTGGGGCAATCTGCTCCTTCGCTGGCTGCACGTCATCGTGGCGATTGCCTGGATTGGCTCGTCTTTCTACTTTGTCTTTCTTGACAGCAGCCTCACCCCGCCCGAAGACGAGCAGCTGAAGAAGGGCGGTGTCAGCGGCGAGTTGTGGGCGGTGCACGGCGGGGGCTTCTACCACCCCGTCAAGTTCGCGGTGTCGCCGCCCCGCTTGCCGGACCACCTGCACTGGTTCTATTGGGAGAGTTACTCCACCTGGTTGTCGGGTTTTGCGCTGTTCCTCATTTCCTACCTCTGGAACCCCAGCGTCTACCTGATCGATCCGAACGTCATGACCTGGAGCCCGGCGGGCGCCATCGGGGCGGCCCTGGCCTATCTCGTGGTGTTCTGGCTGCTGTACGACGGCATCTGCCGCACCTTGGGGCAGACCAGGAACGGCGACGCCAAAGTCGGCGCTGCGGTGTTGGTGCTGGTCTGTGTGGCCGCCTACGCCGCCACCCACATGTTTGCCGGCCGGGCAGCGTTCCTGCTGATGGGGGCCATGTTGGCGACCTCCATGAGCGCCAATGTGTTTTTCTGGATCATCCCGGGGCAGCGCACGGTGGTGGCCGACCTCAAGGCTGGGCGACCGGTGGACCCGATTCATGGCCAGCGCGGCAAGCAGCGCAGCGTGCACAACACCTATTTCACGCTGCCGGTGCTGTTTGCGATGCTGAGCAACCATTACAGCTTCACCTATGGCCACCCGCAAAACTGGCTCGTCCTGATTGCGAGGATGTTTGCTGGGGCGGCCATCCGCCAGTTCTTTGTGTTGCGCCACGGGTTCAAACTGGGGCGCAATGGCCACCTATTACCGTATGCCGCCGTGGGCGTGGTGGTGTTGCTGGCGCTGATTGCCTTGCAGCTCAGGCCGGCGGTGGTGGAAGCGGTGGCGGTGCCCGAGACGGTGGGTTATGCGCAGTTGCAGCCGGTGGTGGCCGAGCGTTGCGTCATGTGTCATGGCGAAGCGCTGCAATCAAGGGGCTTCGTTTTGACTCACACGAGAGTTTGAAGCAGCACGCGCAGGCGATCTACCAACAGGTGGTCGTGAGCAAGACCATGCCTTTGAACAATGCGACCGGTCTTACCGAGGCAGAGCGCGCTTTGTTCGCGCGGTGGTTTGAGGGCGGCGCCCAATAGCGGCCGGAGGCTGCGTTGCCGCGCAGTTGCATTCGACGCGGCGGCTGGGGCCTGTTCACACTATTTTTCCGAAATGCGTTGCAGATCAAAAGGCCATGCGCAAGGCGCAAAAACGCGGCCGGGTTCTCCCCCGGCCAGGTTTCGCAACGCCGCGCATGACCTTTGGCACAACCCGAAGAAAGGACGCAAACAACGCCACTCGTCGTTGCGCTCCTAGGTCGGACGCCGAGTCTGACCGTCGATGGAAGTCCCCCGCCTGGATTGGCGTTGTTTGCGCCCCTTTCCGGAAAAATAGTGTGAACAGGCCCTGAACAGGACGCCCCCTCGCGGTCGGGCAAAGCAGGCCCCTGCGCTGGCATTCGGTGGGGGGCATTTCGCCCGTGACCGCTCGGGGCATTCGCTTGCGTTAACCTTGGCCGGTTGTTCAACACGATCGCCGACCATGAAGACCAAAGCCGCCGTCGCCTGGCAAGCAGGCCAACCGCTGACCATTGAAACCGTTGATCTCCAGGGCCCCAAGCTGGGCGAGGTGTTGGTGGAGATCAAGGCCACAGGCATCTGCCACACCGATTACTACACGCTGTCCGGCGCCGATCAGGAAGGCATCGCCAGCCATCCTGGGCCACGAAAGGCGCGGGCATCGTGGTGGACGTGGGCCCGGGCGTGACTTCGCTCAAGGGTGACCATGTGATCCCCCTCTACACGCCCGAGTGCCGCCAGTGCAAGTTCTGCCTGAGCCGCAAGACCAACCTGTGTCAGCTCATTCGCGGTACCCAGGGCAAAGGCCTGATGCCCGACGCGACCAGCCGCTTCGGCCTGGATGGCAAGCCCATCTTTCACTACATGGGCACCAGCACCTTCAGCAACTACACCGTGGCCCCGGAAATCTCGCTGGCGAAGATTCGCGAGGATGCGCCCTTCGACAAGGTCTGCTACATCGGCTGCGGTGTGACCACCGGTATTGGCGCCGTGATCTTCACCGCCAAGGTCGAGGCGAGGTGCGAATGTGGTTGTGTTCGGGCTGGGCAGCATCGGCCTGAACGTGATCAGGGTGCCAAGATGGTGGGTGCCGACAAGATCATCAGCATCGACCTGAACCCCGAGCGTGAGGCCATGGCCCGCAAGTTCGGCACTGACCCACTTCATCAACCCGAAGGACGTGGAGAACGTGGTGGATGCGATCGTGCAACTCACCGATGGTGGCGCCGATTACGGCTTCGAGTGCGTGGCAACACCAAGGTCATGCGCGACGCGCTGGAATGCACCCACAAGGGCTGGGGCCGCAGCATCATCATCGGGGTGGCCGAGGCCGGCGCTGAAATCTCCACCCGCCCATTCGCTCGTGAGGCGCAAATGGGAAGGATCGGCTTTGGTGGCGCCCGCGGTCGTACCGATGTGCCCAAAGATCGTGGACTGGTACATGGACGGCAAGATCAACATCGACGACCTCATCACCCACACGATGCCGCTGGAAGACATCAACAAGGGTTTCGACCTGATGAAGCGCGGGAGTCGATCCGCGGCGTGGTCTTGTATTGACCCGCACCGCGCCTGTAGGGCGCGTCACTCCCAAGGGGCAACGCCGGCCGACCGGCGAGGCCGGATCGGCGGTGGTCTGGAATGACCTCCCCCTTTGTTGATTCGCATCTATGGACACCCCGTCATGAACCCTTCCTTCGAACGCCTTGAACTGTTGAGCGAGCACGCCTGCTTTGGCGGTGTGCAGCGTTTTTACAAACACATGTCCAGCGAAATCGGCCTGCCGATGCGCTTCGGCTTTTTCTGCCTGCCAAGGCTGGCGGGTGAGAAGGTGCCGCTGCTGACATTTCTGGCTGGCCTGACCTGCACCGAAGAGACATTTGCATTCAAGGCGGGAGCCCAGCTGGCTGCCGAGCTGGGGCTAGCCTTGCTCACCCCCGACACCAGCCCGCGCAACACCGGGGTGGACAGCGAAGACCACCACTGGGATTTTGGTGTGGGCGCCGGTTTCTATCTCGATGCCACGCAGGCCCCGTGGTCCGGCCACTGGTGCATGGAAAGTTATCTGGTCAAGGAACTGCTGCCCGAGGTGATCGAGGCCTTCGCGCTGGATGGCGAGCGACTCGGGCTGTTCGGTCATTCCATGGGCGGGCACGGGGCGCTGACGCTGGCGCTTCGCCACCCGGGGCGGTTCCGCAGCCTGTCCGCGTTTGCACCGATTTGCGCACCCACCCAGTGCCCCTGGGGCCACAAGGCGTTCACCGGCTACCTTGGGCAAGACGAATCGACCTGGGGCGCGCACGATGCCAGCGTGCTCATGGCGGGTCAGACCGCGGCCCCGTACCCGGCAGGCATTCTGGTGGACCAGGGTCTGGCTGACAAATTTCTGGCGGAGCAACTGCACCCCGAGGCGCTGGAGGCGGCTTGTGCCCAGGTGGGGCAGCCATTGACGCTGCGCCGCCACGAGGGCTACGACCACGGCTACTACTTCATCAGCACCTTTGTGGAAGACCATTTGCGCCACCACGCGAAAGCGCTGACCTGAATGGGCGGGCCTTGCGGCCTCGCCGCACGGGCCCTCACGGCAGCAGTTGCGGGTAGACGTGTGCGGCAATCTGGGCGAGCTGTGTGCGGGGCAGGTTGCCGCTCAGGGCATAGCCCAGACGTTGATCGACCCAGTAGAAGGTTTCGGTGTCTTGCACGCGGTTGAACTGGAACGCGGTGTCGGGCGCCGCGCTGTTCGCGGTGCCTTGGTCCGCCGGCCTTGCTGACACGTGCAGCGTGATGCGCTCACCGTGGCCGTTTTCATACATGAAGAGGGCGCGCGGCTGGTTGTCTTCGCCGGAAAGCAGGCGCCCGCCAATCAGCGAGAAACCCTCGCTCTCCAGGTGGGGTGCTTTCAAAGGCGTGCCCAGGCGGCGTGAGAGCCACTGAATGAGGTGGGTTTCCTCCTTGGCTCCCACCTCCACCGGGTGTCGTTGGTCGGGGGTGTAAACCACATGGGCCGCCTGCGCTTCGCGAACAAATGCGG
>JAWKYI010000015.1:0-128365 GCA_041396525.1 Burkholderiaceae bacterium | reverse complement strand
GACGCTCGCAGGGGATTTTTCAACGGCCTGCTAGGGCCTGTTGACACCTTTCGTCGAGAATGCGCCGTGTGCCCGACAGGCCAGGTGCTCGGCACAAAAGCAATCGACGCGAATCCTCGACCCAGGGTTCGCAACCCACGCACGCCTTATGAAACAGGGCGTGGAGGGCCACTCTGGTGTCGCTGCGCCGACTTACTTTTTTGCTTCGCGTATTCTTCCTTTCCTCCCATCTTGTAGAGCCATCCATTTGACTTTCAAAGAGCAACCTCTGAACACCCCATTTCACGGTCCCACTTTGGCGACACAGTTGAAGTGGGTGGGGCAATGTGTGCTGGCAGTGGAAAAGGGGCGCTCCCTGACGGAGGTGTTGCCCGGCGTGCCTGACGCGTTGCGGCCAGGCGTGCAAGCGCTCACGTTTGACGTGCTTCGTCACCTGGGAACGGCGCAGGCGCTGGCCAAGGTGCTGGCAAAGCGTGCGCCCGCCCCACCGGCATTGGCCTTGCTGCACGCGGCCCTGGCTCTGCTGTCCAGTGATGAAGGAGGCGCTCGCTACGCGGCGCACACCCTCGTCGATCAAGCAGTGGAGGCTGCAAAGCAGCTGCGTGAGACGCGCATGCAAGCGGGTTTTCTGAATGCCTGCCTGCGCCGCTTTCTGCGGGAAAGAAGCGGTTTGATGGCCGTGGTCGCAGCCGATCCCGTGGCGCGGTGGAACCACCCACTCTGGTGGATCGAGCGCGTTCGCGCTGACCACCCGCTGCATTGGGAGCGTGTCCTGAGCGCGGGTCAGGCTCAGCCGCCCATGGTTTTGCGGGTCAACCGGCGCCAACACACACGGGCGGACTACCAGGCGGCGCTGGCGGGTGAGGGAATTGAGGCCTTGCCCTTGGGCGAAGACGGGCTGCAGCTGTTGGCCCCGGCGCCGGTTGAGCGGCTTCCCGGTTTTGTGCATGGCAGTTGTTCTGTTCAGGATGGGGCGGCTCAAATGGCGGCGGGATTGCTGCTGGATGGCCGTGAGTGGCGACCGGACGACCGTTTGTTGGACGCCTGCGCGGCGCCAGGTGGCAAGACAGCGCATCTTCTGGAGCGTTCAGCGGCTTCCGTGGTGGCGCTGGATGTGGATGCGCGCCGTTGCCGACGGGTCAACGAGAACCTCCAGCGACTGGGACTGAGCGCAACTGTGAAAGTCGCGGACGCGGCGCAGCCTGACGCGTGGTGGGACGGGCGTCCATTCGATGGGATTTTGCTGGATGCGCCGTGCACAGCCTCGGGCATCGTGAGGCGCCATCCAGATGCCCGCTGGTTGCGGCGCAGCACCGATGTGGCGCAGTTGGTGGCCATCCAGGCCCGCTTGCTGGACGCCCTTTGGCCCCTTCTCAAGCCGGGTGGGCGCCTGGTGTATGCCACGTGTTCGGTGTTTCGTGCCGAAGGGGCAGACCAGGTCGATGCGTTCCTTGCGCGCCACAACGACGCACTGGCACAGCCTGCGCCGGGGCATTTGATCCCTGGTTGCGACCCTGGGCGCGGCGAGTTCAACGACAATGTGCCGGGTGGATACGACGGGTTTTTTTACGCACGACTGGACAAGGCAGGGCCTTGAAGGAAGGCCGGTGGTGAGCAACCGCGAAGGCTTTGGCGCGCGGCTGCGCGCCTGGCTTCTCATGTGCGCGTTGTTGTGCGTCACTGCCGCGGCATGGGCCAACGAACCCCGAATCGTCGCCAGTGGTCTGCAGCGGTCCGCGCAGGGGCTGCAGCTCAACGTGCGCCTGGACTTGCGTGCCACGCCAGCGGTTGAACAGGCGTTGATCAAGGGCGTGCCGGTGTACTTTGTGTGGCACGCCGAAATGATCCGTGATCGCTGGTACTGGTACGACAAGAAGGAGTCGGTGGTTCACCGCACCTTGCGCCTGGCCTACCAGCCGTTGACCCGCCGTTGGCGTCTGAGCGTGTCCACTGAAAGCGAGGCCGACAACGGCGGACTGGGCCTCACCTACGCTTTGCACCAGTCGTTTGACACCCTGGATGCGGCCCTTGCCGTGGTCGGACGGGTGGCGGGCTGGCAAGTGGCCGACGCGAGCCAGTTGAGCGATGGGGACCTGCGTGTGGAATGGCAGTTTGATCTGGACCTGGCGCTGCTGCCGCGCCCTTTTCAGCTGGGCATGGCCAGCGATCCGGACTGGCGCATTTCCGTTCAGCAACGATTGGACGTGCCCCCGCCGGCCTCGCCGGAACTCGATCAGGCGCCAGAGCCGCCGCACCTGATGCCATCGCCGGAAGGGGTGAAATGAGCTCATGGGCACGGTAATCCATGGCTGAAAGCCCCGTCTCAAAGCCGGAGCGGCCCCACGACCCGTCCCGATGCAGTGCCCGCGCGCGCTGGGCGGTGGTGGGCGCGCTGGTGTTCATGACGGGCCTGGGCCTGGTGTTGTTGTTCCTGCTCACGCTCGCAACCCGAAACAGGGCGCTGTATGAACAAAATTTCGTCTGGTTGGCCAGTCTGAATGTGGCCGTGGCAGCCTTGTTGCTGCTCGCCATTGTCTGGCTGGTGGTGCGCCTGGCCTTGCGCTTTCGGTTGCGCAAGTTTGGCAGTCGCCTGTTGCTCAAACTGGCCGCCATCATTGGCCTGGTCGGCGTGTTACCCGGTGTGTTGATCTACACGGTCTCCTACCAGTTCGTGTCGCGTTCGATTGAGAGCTGGTTTGACGTGCGGGTGGAATCGGCGCTGGTGGCGGGCCTCAACCTGGGGCGCACCGCACTGGACACCCTGAGCGCCGATCTGAGTGCCCAAACCCGGCTGGCGGCCGAGGAGCTCGGGCGCTCACCCCAGGGGCCGACTGTGCTGGCGCTGGAGCGGCTGCGCGAACAGATGGGGGCTTCGGACATGGTGCTATGGAGCGCCTCGGGGCAGGCCCTTGCCAGTGCTGGAACCTCACGCTTCAACTTCACCCCTGTGCGCCCCAGCTCGGCGGTTTTGCGCTCGGTGAGGGCCAACCGTGTTGTGTCCAACATCGAGGGGCTGGAGGAGGCGGGGGAGGTGAGTGCCGACAGTGGCGCACGCCCCGCGCTGGCCCATGTGCGCGTGCTTGCGCTGGTGAGCTCCAGCGATTTCGGCATCGCCCCGGAGCCGCGCTACCTTGAGGTGCTGGCGCCGCTGCCTGCGGCCCTGGTTGCCGACGCCCTGGCTGTGCAGGTGGCCAACCGCGAGTACCAGGAGCGGGCCTTGGGCCGGGAGGGTTTGCAGCGCATGTACATCGGCACCTTGACCCTGGCGCTGTTTCTTGCGGTGATCGGCGCCGTGCTGCTCGCGGTGGTTTTGGGCAACCAACTGTTGCGGCCCCTGCTTGTCTTGGCCGAGGGAATGCGGGAGGTCGCGTTGGGCAATCTGGCGCCCAAAGTCGAACTGGCCGCGCGCGATGAGCTGGCGGGGCTGACCCGCACCTTTGCCCGCATGACACAAGACCTGGCCGATGCGCGTTCGGCCGTGCAGCGCAGCATGCAGCAAGTCGATGCCTCTCGGGAAAACCTGCAGACGATTCTGGACAACCTCACCACCGGGGTCGCGGTGCTGGACCCGCAAAACAACTTGCTCAGCGTGAATCCTGGTGCCTCGCGCATCTTGCACACGCCACTGTCGCTGCAATTGGGAAAACCGTTGTCCAGCGTGGCGGGGCTGCAGAACTTTGGCGCCCAAGTGGCCCAACAGTTCGAGCTGTTCCTGTCCGATGGCACGCCGCAGGGCGGGGGACACTGGCAGCAGTCTTTCGAGCTGGGTGCAGACGACGCCACGCCTTTCGACCGCGGCATCACCTTGATCGCCCGGGGCGCGCTGCTGCCCTACAACGAGCGATTGCTGGTGTTTGACGATGTCTCCGAAATCGCGTCGGCCCAGCGCGCGCAGGCCTGGGGTGAGGTGGCCCGTCGCCTGGCCCATGAGATCAAGAATCCGCTGACGCCCATCCAGTTGTCGGCCGAGCGGCTGGCGATGAAGTTGCAGGGCAAGGTGCAACCGGCAGAGCAGGCACTGCTCGACAAATCGGTGCGCACCATCGTCGAGCAGGTGGATGCGATGAAGCGCCTGGTGAACGAGTTTCGCGACTATGCGCGCCTGCCGACTGCCGCCCCAGTGCGCACAGACCTCAATGCGCTCGTGCGCGACATCCTGTCGTTGTATGAGCACACCGGCGCACCGGTGCAGACCGAGCTGGCCGAGGACTGTCCCCCGGTGATGGCCGATCCCCAGCAATTGAGGCAGATCATTCACAACCTGGTGCAAAACGCCCAGGATGCGATGGCCGGGCGCAACGACATGCCGGTGTTGATACAAACGCGGCGCGCCGCGTCGGGCCCTTGGGTTCGCCTGCTGGTGATTGACCATGGGCCGGGATTCTCGGAGACCATCTTGAAACGCGCCTTCGAACCCTATGTGACCACCAAGGCCAAAGGCACGGGTCTTGGGCTTGCCGTGGTCAAGAAAATCATGGAAGAGCATGGGGGGCGGGTCGACATTCACAACCGCGTATTGGATGGAAAGGTGGTGGGGGCCCAAGTGTCGTTATCATTCGAAGTTGCAAATTGACAACATCCAAAGAGAGAACCACAGCAAGCCATGGCAACAATATTGGTCGTTGATGACGAATTGGGGATTCGGGACCTGCTCTCAGAAATCCTGAACGACGAGGGGCACACCGTTGAACTGGCCGAAAACGCGGCGCAAGCCCGTGCGGCACGGGCCGCGATGTGTCCTGACCTGGTGCTTCTGGATATCTGGATGCCCGACACGGACGGGGTCACCTTGCTCAAGGAATGGTCGGGGACCGGTCAGCTCACGATGCCGGTGATCATGATGAGTGGCCACGCCACCATTGACACCGCGGTGGAGGCCACGCGCATCGGTGCCACGGCCTTTCTTGAAAAGCCGATCACACTGCAGAAACTGCTCAAGGCGGTGGACCTGGGTCTGAACAAACCCATGGCCAAGTCGCCCACCGGCATGATGCCGGCGACGCCTTTGCCCACGTCTGTGGGCGGATCGGTGGCCTCTCCGCCACCCGATCTGACGGTTGAGGCGGCGATGACGGGAGGCACCCTGCCCGAGGTTGTGATGGACATAGGGCCGCAGTCCATGCAATCGTTCAACCTGGACTGCCCGTTGCGCGAAGCCCGCGACGAATTCGAGAAAGCCTACTTTGAGTACCACCTGGCGCGCGAGTCCGGATCCATGACCCGGGTGGCCGAAAAGACGGGTCTGGAGCGCACGCACCTGTACCGCAAGCTCAAGCAACTGGGTGTCGATCTTGCGCGCAGCAAACGCAATGCGCTTTAAGTTGGGCCATGGTCAGAAATGGCCAAAGAAGCTGCTACAATCTCGCTTCTGTTTGGCCCGGTAGCTCAGTTGGTAGAGCAGCGGATTGAAAATCCGCGTGTCGATGGTTCGATTCCGTCCCAGGCCACCAAATTGGTTCAAAAGCCCGTCAAGCGATGGGCTTTTGTTTGAGAGAGTCATGCGGGATTAGCTCAGTTGGTAGAGCGATACCTTGCCAAGGTATAGGTCGAGAGTTCGAGCCTCTTATCCCGCTCCACATGACTGGCCCCAGGTTTCGGGGCCACACAAGAAAAGCCACCTTCGGGTGGCTTTTCTTGTTTCTGGTCTTTGTGGTGCCTCTGCCTTGGCCGGCGGCAGGCCGAGGGGTTTGGGTTGGGCTTGCCGGCGGTGTGCCGGTGGGCGCCTACAATTTCCTTTCAGCCCCAATTCCGCCATTGAAAGAAGCCGCCATGTCCAATCTGCCCGCCCACACCGACGAACTTGCCCACATTCAGCCGCGCGAGAAAGCGGAGATCCTGGCGCAGGCCCTGCCCTATATACGCAAGTTTCACGGCAAGACCATGGTCATCAAGTACGGCGGCAACGCCATGACCGACCCGGCATTGCAGCAGGACTTTGCAGAAGACGTGGTGCTGTTGAAACTCGTTGGGATCAACCCTGTGGTGGTGCATGGTGGTGGACCGCAGATCGAGACCCTGCTCAAACGTCTGGGAAAAAAAGGCGAGTTCATTCAGGGCATGCGGGTGACCGACGCCGAGACCATGGAAGTGGTTGAGTGGGTGCTGGCTGGCGAAGTGCAGCAGGACATCGTGGGCATGATCAACGCCGCGGGTGGCAAGGCAGTGGGGCTCACCGGTCGTGACGGCGCCATGATCCGCGCGCGCAAACTGCGACTGGCAGACCAAAAAGACCCCACCCAGGAGCACGACGTGGGTCAGGTGGGGGACATTGAGAGCATCGACCCCAGCGCAGTGAAAGCTTTGCAGGATGACGCCTTCATTCCGGTGGTGAGCCCCATCGGGTTTGGTGTCGACAACGAGAGCTACAACATCAATGCGGATGTCGTGGCAGCCAAGCTGGCCACGGTGTTGCAGGCAGAGAAACTGTTGATGCTTACCAACATCCGCGGCGTGCTCGACAAGGACGGCGAGTTGCTCACCGAGCTCACACCTCGGCGCATCGACGAGTTGATCGACGACGGCACCATTTCCGGCGGCATGATTCCCAAGATCGCCGGTGCGCTCGATGCGGCGAAGAGTGGCGTCACCGCGGTGCACATCATTGACGGGCGGGTGCCTCACGCCCTGTTGCTCGAGGTGTTGGGCAACCAGCCATTCGGCACCATGATTCGTTCGCACTGATCTGCACGACGAGGGTTCCGGCCGGTGTGCGAGAATTCCTGAAGGTCCCGTGCCGCCAGTCGACCTTGGGTGGCCGACCGGTGGAATTTCCAACCCGAACCGACCCAAGCCATGACCGCCAGTGACGACTCATTGCCCACCTCTGACCCGGTTGCGGAAGATGCCGGGGAGGTGCAGGTCAAATCGGCCGAAGTGGCTTCTCGCAAACGGCCCAAGCCGGGCGAGCGGCGGGTGCAAATTCTTCAGGCGTTGGCAGCCATGCTGGAACAACCCGGCGCCGAGCGGGTCACCACCGCGGCCTTGGCCGCCCGCCTGGAGGTGAGTGAGGCGGCGCTGTACCGCCACTTCGCCAGCAAGGCGCAAATGTTCGAGGCGCTGATCGAGTTCATCGAGCACTCGGTTTTCAGTCTGGTGAATCAGTTGGGCGAGCGGGAGCCCGACGCTGTCGCACGTTGTCGAAAGCTGGTTACGCTCCTGCTTCAGTTTGGAGAGCGCAACCCGGGCATGACCCGCGTCATGGTGGGAGACGCCCTGGTGTTCGAGAACGATCGCTTGCAGCAGCGCATGAACCTCTTTTTTGACAAGATTGAGTCGGCATTGCGCCAGGACCTTCGCGAAGCCATGGCCAGCGGTGGTTCGGCCACGCCTTCGGTGGACGCGCAAGCCACGGCGTCGGTGATCTCTGCCTTCTGCCTTGGCCGGCTGCAGCGCTTTGCCCGAAGCGGTTTTAAACGATCGCCCAGCGAAAGCCTGGAACACAGCCTGGCACTCATGTTGCCAGCCTGAGGATCGCTGTTGCCCCGCCTTGCGCGGTGCCGTTTTAGGGTGTGTTGTCCAGGCAAGTCGGCCTTGAATCAGCCGGGGCCACCCACACCGCTTTTGCCCGCGGTGAGCAGCGGGCACCGGAGGCACTGGCTTTCTTCTTTCCGCGGTATGCGAAGGGGCGGCGGCGCGGGGCGCCGTGTGTCCATCGTGCGCCTTTTTCATCGAAAAGCCTTCGAAGTTCTGGGGCCTGCGCACAAATTGTTTTGGCATTGCCCGTATTTGATGTAAAAATAGCACGGTCGTTCGTTTTTATATCTCCGGCTTTCTGTTTCTCCAGCACGTCTTCTCATGAGCACAAGTCCCGTTGCCATTGCCAGCCGCACCAGGCGCGCCGCCTCTGGCGCAGAGCGTCCCATGCAAAAAGGGCGTCAGACCAAGGCCGCGATCGTGGATGCGGCGCTGGGCCTTGCCACGCAGATTGGCATGGAGGGGCTGTCCATTGGTGCCTTGGCAGAGGTGATGCAAATGAGCAAATCCGGCGTGTTTGCCCACTTCGGGTCGCGCGAGGAGTTGCAGATCTCTGTCATTCGGGAGTACCACACGCGCTTTGAAGAAGAGGTGTTTGCCCCGGCGATGCAAATGCCGCGCGGGCTGCCGCGCTTGCGTGCCCTGTTTGCCAACTGGATGCGGCGCACCTCCGTGGAGCTGGATTCGGGCTGCATCTACATCAGTGGAGCGGTTGAGTTCGATGACCGACCCGGTCCCGTCCGGGATGCCCTGGCCAGCTCGGTGAACACCTGGCTGGCGGCGATGCGCCGGGCGATCCAGCTGTCCCTGGACGAAGGGCACCTGCGCAAAGACCTGGACCCTGGCCAACTGGCTTTTGAAATCCACGCACTCATTCTTGCGTTGCACTATGAGGTGCGCTTCCTGCACCGCCCCAACTCGGTGAGCCGCGCCCAAACCGCCTTCGACGCGATGATCGAGCGGTCTCTGACCGACCCGGTCAATAGCCCTCAACCCCCGCACAAACGGGGCGTCTTGAAGAGCGGCAACTGACCCCGTATTTGTTCTTGTCTTTCCATCTGTCTACCCACCATTTCATCAGGAGACTCTCATGCCCGTCTATAACCCGCCCTTGCGCGACATGCAGTTCGTGATGCACGAGTTGCTCAACGTCACCGAAGATTTCAAGGCCATGCCGCAGCATGCGGAAGTGGACGTGGATACGGTCAATGCGGTTCTTGAAGAGGCGGGCAAGTTTGCCTGCGAGGTGATCTTCCCTCTGAATATCAGCGGCGATGCCGAAGGCTGCACCTTGAACCCGAAAACCCATGAGGTGACCACCCCGAAGGGATTCAAGGAGGCCTACCGCACCTACATCGACGGAGGCTGGGCCGGGCTTTCCTGTGACACGGCATACGGCGGGCAGGGGCTGCCCTTGGTCGTGAACCAGTGCGTCTACGAAATGATGAACTCGGCCAACCAGGCTTGGACCATGTATCCAGGGCTCACCCATGGTGCCTACGCCGCCTTGCATGCCCATGGAACCGACGACCAAAAAGCCACCTATCTGGGCAAGATGACCAGTGGCGAATGGACGGGCACGATGTGCCTGACCGAGCCACACTGTGGCACCGACCTCGGGCTGATGCGCACCAAGGCCGAGCCGCAAGCCGATGGCACCTACAAACTCACTGGCAACAAGATCTTCATCAGTGCCGGTGAACACGACATGGCGGAGAACATCGTCCACCTGGTGTTGGCCCGCCTGCCTGATGCGCCTGCCGGCATCAAAGGCGTGAGCCTGTTTGTTGTGCCGAAGTACCTGGTGAACGCAGATGGCTCGCTGGGCGAGCGCAACGCGATCCATTGCGGTGGGCTGGAACACAAAATGGGCATCAAGGCAAACGCCACTGCGCAGATCGTGATGGACGGCGCCGTCGGCACACTGGTGGGCAAGCCGAACAAGGGCATGCAAGGCATGTTTGTGATGATGAACGCCGCTCGCCTGGGGGTGGGCAATCAGTCCCTGGGGCTGACCGAGGTGGCTTATCAAAACGCTTTGGCCTATGCAAAAGACCGCATCCAGATGCGTTCGCTCAGCGGCACCAAGGCCAAGGACAAGCCGGCCGATCCGATCATCGTGCACCCGGATGTGCGCAAGATGTTGCTCACGGCCAAGGCGTACGCAGAAGGTGGCCGGGCGCTGGCTCTCTACAGCTCGGTGTTGCTGGAGAAGGTGCACCACCACCCCGATGAGCAGGTGCGCAAGGAAAGCGACGAAATGCTCTCCTTGCTGACCCCCATCGTCAAGGCCTTCCTGACCGACAACGGCTACCAGGCCACCACCATGTGCCAGCAGGTATTTGGGGGCCATGGGTACATCAAAGAATGGGGCATGGAGCAATTTGTGCGCGACGCCCGCATCAACATGATTTACGAAGGCACCAACACCATTCAGTCGCTCGACCTGCTGGGTCGCAAGGTGCTGGGCGACAACGGCGCGGCGCTGAAGAAGTTTGGCAAGCTGGTCGGGGCACTCGTCCAGGAAGAAGGCGTCAACGAGAAGATGGCCGAGTTCATCAACCCGATTGCCGTGCTGGGCGAACAAATCACCAAGTTCACCATGGAGGTTGGGTTCAAGGGTCTGCAGAATCCTGATGAGGTGGGCGCGGCGGCCGTGGACTACCTGCGCGTGGCGGGTCACCTGGTGTTCGGTTACTTCTGGGCCCGCATGGCGCAGGTGGCACTGCGTGAGATCGCGGCCGGCAACACAGACCCGTTCTACCGCGCCAAACTGCAGACGGCGCGCTTCTATTTCGCCAAGCTCTTTCCGGAGACCGCAACCCTCATGCGCACCGCGCGCGCCGGTTCGAAGGTGTTGATGGACACCGACGAAGCACTGGCATGAGTTGCCCCCTCCCTGTGACGCCGCGCGCTGTCCTTTTCTCAAGGGGGCAGCGCCACCGGTCTGGCCAAGGCCGCTCAGCGGTGTGCGGGGTGGAACGACACTACAAGAGCAGGAGCCTTTGATGAACAAGACGGCAATTGCAGCCATGCTGAGCTTTACCGCTACCGTAGCGTTCGCCCAGATGACGCCGGAGGGGCTGTGGCGCAATGTTGACGACAAGACCGGCGACGCCAAGGCCGAGATACGCATTGCCGCCACGCCGGCGGGCGTGCTCAATGGCAAGGTTGAGAAGGCTTTGATCAAGAGCGATGAGCCCAATTGCACCGCCTGCACCGACGACCGCAAGGGGCAACCCAAGGTCGGCATGGAGATCATCCGGGGCGCCAAGAAGTCGGCTTCGGAACTGGTGTGGGAGGAGGGCAAGATCCTCGACCCTGAAAACGGCAAGGAGTACACCTTGCGCATGACCCCGCTGGAGGGTGGCAAGCAACTGCAGGTGCGCGGTTACATCGGCCCCTTCTATCGGACCCAGATCTGGCAGCGCGTCGAATGATGCACCTGCCCATTCCCTTCATGGAACCCCAATGAAACGTTTTCAAATCAAAAAAGTCGCCGTGCTGGGCGCGGGTGTGATGGGTGCGCAGATCGCCGCGCACCTGGTCAACGTCAAGGTGCCGGTTGTGTTGTTCGACCTGCCGGCCAAAGAGGGTGCCAAGAACGGCATCGTCACGCGGGCGATCGAAAACCTCAAGAAGCTCAAGCCTTCGCCGCTGGGTGTGGCCTCGGATGCCGACTTGATTGGTCAGGCCAACTACGAGGAGCACATGGACCAACTGCGCGATTGCGACCTCATCATCGAGGCCATCGCCGAGCGCATGGACTGGAAGCTCGATCTGTACGAGAAAATCGCGCCCTTCGTCGCCGAGCGCGCCATCGTCGCTTCGAACACCTCGGGCCTGTCGATCACCAAGCTCAGCGAAGGCCTGCCCGAAGCGATCAAGCCGCGCTTTTGCGGCATCCACTTCTTCAACCCGCCGCGTTACATGACACTGGTGGAGCTGATCAACACACCGACCACCGACGCGCAGATCCTCGACGACCTGGAAACCTTCGTCACCAGCGGGCTGGGCAAGGGCGTGGTGAGGGCCAAGGACACGCCCAACTTCGTGGCCAACCGCATCGGCATCGCCGGCATGCTGGCGACCATGACGGAGGTGGAGAACTTCGGGCTCACCTACGACGTGGTCGACGACCTGACCGGCAAGCGCCTGGGTCGCGCCAGCAGTGGCACTTTCCGTACCGCCGACGTGGTGGGCCTGGACACCATGGCTCACGTCATCAAGACGCTGCAGGACAACCTGAACGAGCAAACCGATCCGTTCTATGGCAGCTTCGGCACGCCGCCGGTGCTGGCCAAGCTGATCGAGAAAGGCAACCTGGGGCAAAAGGCCAAGGCCGGCTTCTTCAAGAAGGTGGGGCGCGACATCCTGCGCTTTGAACTGGAGAGCGAAGAATACGTGCCGGCCGGTCAGAAGGCCGACGAGGTCTACGGCCGCATGCTCAAGCGACCGGCTGCCGAGCGCCTGAAGCTGCTGCGCCACAGCGAAGGCCCGCAGGGCCAGTTCCTCTGGGCCATCCTGCGCAATGGCTTCCACTATGCGGCCGTACACCTGGCCTCGATCGCCGAGACTGCGCGCGACGTGGACCAGGCCATGCGCTGGGGCTTTGGCATGAAGCAGGGGCCGTTCGAGCTGTGGCAGGAGGCCGGCTGGCTCGAAGTGGCGAAGATGGTTCAGGAGGACATCGACGCGGCAAGGCGCTGAGCAAGGCCCTGCTGCCCGACTGGTGTTCAGGCCTGGTCGCCGAGGCCGGTGGCGTGCACACCGCCCAAGGTTCGTGGAACCCCACCAAAGGCGTGTTCGAGCCGCGGCGCAACCTGCCGGTCTATGAACGCCAGCACTTCCCCGAGCTGCTGCTCGGTGAGGCCGGGCCGAAGTTCGAGACCGCTGGCACCACCATCGACGAAAACGCCAGCCTGCGCACCTGGACGCTGGATGGTGAGGTGCTGATCGCCAGCATCAAGACCAAGATGCATGCGATCAGCCCCGAGGTCTGTGAGGGTCTGATGGCGGCCATTGACCTGGCAGAAGCCGAGTACCAGGGCTTGGTGATCTGGTCGGGCGACGAGCCCTTCAGTGCCGGCGCCGACCTGCAGGCCATGTTGCCGGCCTTCATGGCCGTGGGCGTGGCCGCCATCGAAGACGCCGAGGGCTTCATGCAGCAGGTGATGCTGCGCCTGCGCTACGCCAACGTGCCGGTGGTCTCCGCCGTGCGTGGGCTGGCGCTGGGCGGTGGCTGCGAACTGGCGGTGCACAGCGCACGCCGCGTGCTGCACATGGAAAGCTATGTCGGTCTGGTGGAAGTCGGCGTGGGCCTGGTGCCTGGCGCTGGCGGCCTGACCTACATCGCCCGCCGCGCGGCCGAGAACGCCGAAAACTCGACAGGCAAGGACCTGCTGCCCTTCCTGACCGAAGGCTTCACCGCTGCGGCCATGGCCAAGGTGGGTACCAGCGCCATCGAATCGCGCAAGCTCGGCTATGTGTTGCATTCCGATCTGATCGTGCCCCACAAGGATGAGCTGCTGTTCGTGGCCATCAACGAGGCCAAGTCGCTGTTCGCGGGCGGCTACCGCGCGCCGCACAAACGGCTGTTCCCGGTCGCCGGTCGCGATGGCAAAGCCACCATCCTGGGCAGCCTGGTCAACATGCGCGATGGCGGCTTCATCAGCCGACACGATTTCCATATCGCCAGCCTGATCGCCAACGTGGTCACCGGAGGAGACGTGGACCCCGGCACGCTGGTGAGCGAGGAATACCTGATGACGCTGGAGCGGAAGGCCTTCTGCTCGCTGATCGTCCACCCGAAAACGCAAGAGCGCATTCTGGGCATGCTCAACACCGGCAAGCCCGTCCGCAACTGAGGAAGCGACATGAAACAGATCCAAGACGCCTACATCGTCGCCGCCACCCGGTACCATCGGTCGTTCGCACAAAGGCTCGTTCAAGAACTGGCGTCCGGACGACCTGCTGGCCCACGCCCTGCAGCCCGGGCCATGGCCCAGGTGCCGAACCTGGACCCCAAGGCGGTGGTGGAAGATGTGATCGCCGGCTGCGCGATTCCCGAAGCCCAGCAGGGCCTGAACGTGCGCGCATCGGCGCCATCCTGGCCGGCTTGCCCAACAGTGCGGGCGCATCACCGTCAACCGTTTCTGCGCCTCGGGCCTCTCGGCCGTGGCGATGGCGGCTGACCGCATTCGCGTGGCGAAGCCGACGATGATCGCCGCCGGCACCGAGAGCAGCGAGCATGGTGCCGATGATGGGCAACAGCCCAGCCCTCGCCCACCATCTTCCGCAACACCGACGACATCGAGAGCTGGCGGTATCGCCGAGCGGCATGGGCCTGACGGCAGAGAAGGTGGCCCAGCAGTGGAAGGTGAGCCGCGACGCGCAGGACGCGTTTGCAGTGCAGTCGCACCAGCGCGCCGTGATCGCCATGAAGAACGGCGAGTTCACCGACGAGATCACGCCGGTGACGGTGCAGGAGCGCATGGACCGAATCCGCTGAGGTGTCGATCGCCGATGCACCGTGAGCTCGACGAAGGCGCGCGCGCCCGACACCAGCCTGGAAGGTCTGGCCAAGCTGCGCACCGTGTTCGCCGCGCGCGGCTCGGTCACGGCGGGCAACAGCTCGCAGACCAGCGATGGAGCGGGCGCGCTGATTCTGGTGAGTGAGGCCGCGCTCAAGCGCTACAACCTCACGCCGCTGGCGCGCTTCGTCAGCTACGCCAGCCGTGGCGTGCCGCCGCACATCATGGGCATCGGCCCGATCGAGGCCATTCCGGCCGCGCTCAAGTACGCCGGCCTGAAGCAGGACGACATCGACTGGTTCGAGCTGAACGAGGCTTTTGCTGCGCAGTCATTGGCCGTGATGAACACCCTGGGCCTGGACCCGGCGAAGGTCAACCCCATGGGCGGTGCCATTGCTTTGGGACACCCTCTGGGCGCCACCGGCGCCATCCGCTCGGCCACCGTGGTGCACGCGCTCAAGCGGCACAACAAGAAGTACGGCATGGTCACGATGTGCGTGGGCATGGGGCAGGGCGCCGCCGGCATTTTTGAGCGCATTTGACGCACGTCGCAAGCGGTGTCTGAACGCGCCAGCGCGATCACTTTGGGCCTGAAGGGCAAGGGAGACCGGGGCATGCAGGTTTTGAATTTGGAGACCCCGGATGGTGCTCGCATCGCCGTTCGGGCGTATTTGCCAGGGCATCAGGAGCGCGGTAGCGTGGTGATTGGCGGGGCGATGGGCGTGCGCCAGGACTACTACGCGCCATTTGCCCAGTGGCTTGCGGAGCATGGCTGGCGAGTGACCACGTTCGACTATCGGGGCAGCGGCGAATCCCTGCCCGATACGCCAGCAGGCGGCCTCAAGGGTTTCAAGGCAGATCTGTTCGACTGGGCACGCGACTACGAAGCCGTGATCGACCACGCCCACGCTGCTTCTGCGGGGCGCCCACTCTATTTGCTGGGCCACAGCCTCGGCGCCCAACTGCCCGGGTTGATCAACAACCCGCACAAGGTCAGCGGTTTGCTCAGCGTCGCTGCGGGCAGCGGCTACTGGCGTGAAAATGCTCCGCGCCTCAAACGCGTCGTGCCTTACTTCTGGTTCATCCTCGTGCCGCTGGCCACGGCGCTGTGCGGGTATTTCCCGGGCAAGCGGATAGGCAAGGTAGGCGACCTGCCGGCGGGTGTGATGCTTCAATGGCGCCGATGGTGCCTCAATTCCCGATACAGCGTGGGTGCCGAAGGCGAGGGCGCTCGCCAGCGTTACGCCAGGGTCCAGTTTCCCATCACCGCGTTGTCCATCGCCGACGACGAACTCATGACGTTTAGGGGCACGCAAAGTTTGTTCCGCTTGTACGAAAACGCGCCGGTCAATGTCCAGCGGCTGGAACCCGCCGACGTCTCTGTGCGCCGATTGGGTCACTTCGGTCTCTTTCGCCGAGAGCACGAAAGCATTTTGTGGCCCCGTATGCAGCAGTGGCTGCTGGGTCTGGCCAGGCCAGGTGTCGTATGAGCGGAGCCGCTTTCGACGGCGCCATTGCATTGCAGCCGCGGCCAGATGGCAGTTTCCTCGGTCACACGTCTCCAGCCTATGCCAACATGGTGGGGCCTTACGGCGGAATCACGGCAGCGACGGCATTGAATGCGGTGCTGTTGCACCCGGCCTTGCTGGGCGAGCCGGTGGCGCTAACGGTCAATTTTTGCGCGGCCCTCACCGACGGGCCGTTCGTGGTCGCCGCCGTGCCTGCGCGCACCAACCGTTCCACCCAGCATTGGACGATCGATATCAAGCAGGGCGATGAAACGGTGATCACGGCGACGGCGATGACGGCGGTGCGGCGCGACACCTGGGCGGCGGTGGAGCACACCATGCCCGAGGTGCCGCCTCCCGAAGACGTGCCCTTGCCCACGGCGCGCGGCCGCGTGGAGTGGATCAACCGCTATGAGATGCGGTTCATCGAGGGCGGATTCCCGGGGGTGTGGGATGGGCGCGATCAGGGTCACAGCCGTTCGCGCCAGTGGATTCGGGATCAGCCGCCACGGGCGCTGGATTTTGCGTCACTGGCGTCGATGGCCGATGTGTTCGCACCGCGCATCTGGCATCGCCGGGCGCGCTTCGTTCCATTGGGCACGGTCTCGATCACGGTGTACTTTCACGCCAGCGGCGCGGTGTTGGCCGCCTGCGGGGATCAACACCTGCTGGGCCAGGCGCAGGGCCAGGCGTTCGGGCAGGGCTTCTTTGACCACTCAGCGCAGCTTTGGAATCGGCAGGGCACCCTTTTGGCCACCAGCCACCAGGTGGTGTACTTCAAGGAGTAGCGAACGTCCAGATTGAGCGTTGGCCGGATGGCCTCACTCACCTGTCACCCACAGGGCTCGGCTTTGCGGACAGGCCTTGATGATTCTGTTAATTTGATACCCCTTTCTTTCACGACAGCCAGACGAGACCACCATGAGCAGTGACATCCTTGTGCATACCGAAGCGGGCATCGCGACCCTGACTTTCAATCGACCCGACAAGAAGAACTCCATCACCTCGGCCATGTATGCCGCGCTGGCCGATGCGCTGGAGGCAGCGCAGGCCGACGAGGCGGTGCGTTGCGTGGTGTTTCAGGGCAACGAGACGGTGTTCAGCGCGGGCAATGACATTGGCGACTTCCTCAACCAGCCACCGTCCACCGGCGATTCGCCGGTGTTTCGTTTCATGCGCGCCCTGACGGGTTTCACCAAGCCGGTGTTGGCGGCGGTGTGTGGTCCGGCGGTGGGCATTGGCACCACCCTGTTGCTGCACTGTGACCTGGTCTACGCCGGCGACAACGCGGCTTTCTCCATGCCGTTTGTCAACCTGGGGCTGTGCCCCGAGTTTGCGTCGAGCATGCTGGTGCCCCAGATGATGGGCTACCACCGGGCTGCCGAGGCGCTGTTGCTGGGCGAGCCCTTCATGGCCGAGGCCGCGCTGGAAGTGGGTCTGGTCAACCGCGTGTTGCCCCCGACGGAAGCCGCCGGTTATGCCCAGACCGTGGCAAGGCGTCTGGCGGACAAGCCGTTGTCGGCCCTGGTCGAAACGAAGCGTTTGATGAAGCAGGGGCAGCGCGAGCCGGTGATGGCAGTCATGGCCGAGGAAGGGCAGAGTTTTGGTCGCATGTTGCGCGAGCCCGCCGCCCGCGAAGCTTTCGGGGCGTTCATGGAGCGGCGCAAGCCCGACTTCTCCAAGCTGTGACGCGGTGCCTCACTCTGTGACCAGCGCGGTATAGGCCTTGCGTGTCTGGTCCGACACCAGGGCCAGGGTCTGTTCGTAGGTGGTCTGGTGGCGCATCACCAGGCGCGCCGAGGCCACCGCTTTGGAGCGGCAGTACCAGTGGCAGGTGTGTTGAAACAAATAGAGCTCGGCCAGCAGTTGGCGGGCCTGCTGTTTGCGGGAGAGGCCACCTGGGTTGGCCACGCCCATCGCGAAACCCTGGGCGTGGATCTGGATCAGCGCGCGAAGGTCCACGGTGGCGTTGGGAAATAGGCGGGTGGCCATGGGCAGCGCCAGTGACCATTGGCTGATTCGCGCACGGGCCGGGGAGAGTGTCTGGATGTCCCTGCTGAGGCGATCAAGCTGCCGTGCCAGGGTGGCCTCGGTGGCTTCCAGCATGCGCCAGATCGGACCGCTGCGTTCGGGGTCGTTTTCCGCAAGCGCCCGCATATAGCCTGTGGCCAGGGTTTCGATGTTCTTCTCTAGCTGGATCGGGCCCAGGATCGAGGCCAGCCAGCCGATGCGCTGGCGCTGCTCGGCATTTTTGATGAAGAAGGCGCCGAAGGCGAGCAGGAAGGTGAGGGCGATGACATCCATGGCGCCATTGTCCACGGGATGGCTTGTCTATTTGAACGGCATGTCGCTGTCCGCTGCCAGCCGGGTGCAACTCAAGTAGAGTTCGCCACTGGGTTGCCTGGTCGGTTGCTGCGGGGCCCCGCGGAAAATGGCGGGACCTGGAAGGGGCTCGGGCTCTTGCGCGTCGCTTCTCACACTTTTTTCTGGACGAAACCATGTCATACATGTTGCTGATCGTTGAGCCGGTGGGCCAGCGCGCCACCCGCACCGAGGCCGAGGGCCGTGCCGCTTATGCCGCCATGGTGGCCTTTGGCGAGCGGTTGACCGCGCAGGGGCGGCTCAAGGCAGTGGAGTCGTTGGCCGGACTGGACGGTGCGGTGCGGGTGAGCAGGGCCAGCGGGCAAGCCCGGACGCTGGACGGGCCGTTTGCCGAAGCCAAGGAAATGATCGGTGGCTTCTTTCTGTTGCAGAACGTCACCCATGAAGAGGCGGTGGCCCTGGCCCACGAATGCCCGGCGGCCCAGTGGTGCACGGTGGAGGTGCGGGCCTTGGCGCCCTGCTTCGAGGAAAGCCACGCCTGATCAGGGTTATCCCTAGGTTGGCGCCGGTCGAAACGGCGCGGGTTGTTTCGTCGTAGCGGTATGAGTGCCAATGTCCACACCTGCCGCGGGTTCAGCCACCAGGCTGAAGAAGTCGACCGTTCTTGCGCGGAGGTGATTCCTAACCCGCGCATCACCGGCGTGTTGCGCGATGGCTTTGACGTTCAACGCAAGGCCGCTGTTCTTGAGCGCGCCCGCTGGGGACGCTGAACACCGAGGGGCTTCCCATGACCACCTTGCATTTCGACATCCACATTGCCGCGCCCCGCGCACTTGTCTGGCGCAGCATGCTTTATTCGCCAACCTATGAACGCTGGACGGCGACCTTCTGCGAAGGGTCGAGCTATGAAGGCACATGGGAGCAAGGCTCAGCCATCCGCTTCTGTGCGCCCAACGGCGACGGCATGCTCTCGGAAATTGCCGAGCACAGACCGGCCGAATACGTCTCGATCCGCCATGTCGGCATGGTCCACAACGGGTTGGAAGACACGACCAGCGAGACGGTGCGCGCCTGGATGCCCTGCTTCGAGAACTACCACTTTGCCGATGACGGTGGCGGCACCCATGTGCGCGTGGACTGCGATGTGTTTGGCACCTACGACGCCTGGATGAACGAAACCTGGCCCAAAGCCTTGCAAGCCCTGAAGACCCTGTGCGAGACCCCCCAATAAGGAGATGCCGGTGAACACCGCTGCTGTGCCCATGTGTGCCGTCGTGCACTTCGAGATGCCTTACAAAGACCGCGAGCGCGCGGCCCGTTTCTACGCCGCGGCCTTCGGCTGGACGCACCAGTTCCTTGGCGCCGAGATGGGCGACTATGTGCTGGTCAACACAGCGCCCGCCGGCGCCCGGCCGCCGGTGCCGCCCGAGGCGGCGCTGGGGTCGATCAATGGAGGCTTGTTTCCGTTCAAGGCCGACTGGCCCATGCAGCACCCATCGGTCGTGATTGGCGTGCCCGGCATTGTGGCAGCCATGCTGCGGGTGCGCGAAGCCGGTGGCGAGGTGCTGAGCGAGCCCATGGCCATTCCCGGCGTGGGCCAGTATGTGGCTTTTTGCGACACCGAGGGCAACCACAACAGCATGCTGGAACCCAACATGCAGCCCGCGGCATGCAAGGGCTGAGCCCGCTTCAGTGGGAGCTTCTTACATGATCAAAGCAGTGATTTTTCTGGTGGCTGCCAGCCTTGTTCTGGTGTTGTTGTTTGCCGCCACGCGGCCCGACAGCTTCCGTGTTGAGCGTTCGATTCGCATTGCCGCCCCTGCCGAGCGGCTGTTCCCGTTGATTGCCGACTTGCGCGCCTTCAATACCTGGAATCCCTACGCGCGCAAAGACCCCGCCATGGCCGTGCAGTTCACCGACCCCGCAACGGCCATGGGTGCCCGCCTGGATTTCTCGGGCAACAAGGCTGTGGGAAAGGGGCGCATCACCCTTCAGGAGGCCACAGCGCCTTCGGAGGTGACCATGCAACTGGACATGTTCGAGCCTTTCGAGGGCCACAACACCGTGGTGTTCTCGCTCGTCCCCGAGGGAGCCGACACCCGCGTGACCTGGGCCATGCACGGACCCAGTGCCTTCATCACCAAGGTGATGGGGCTCTTCGTCAACATGGACCAGATGGTTGGCCAGGATTTTGAAGCGGGCCTGGCCAACCTCAAGGCATTGGCCGAAAAGACCTGAGTTTTATCCCTAGGAGACCACCATGTTTCGACAAATCTTCGTCAACCTGCCCATCAAGGACATGGCCCGTTCGCAGGCTTTCTTCAAAGCCCTGGGCCTGAGCTTCAACGCGCGCTTCACCAACGAGCAAGGCGCTTGCCTGGAGATTGGCGAGAACTTCTCCGCCATGCTGCTGGTCGAACCCTTTTTCCAGGGCTTCACCAAGAAGCCGGTCAGTGACGCGCACAAGAGCACCGAGGTGCTCTTGGCCTTGTCGGTGGACAGCCGCGCCGAGGTGGAGGAGGTGGTGCGCAAGGCGGTGGCCGCTGGCGCCACCACGCCGATCGAACCCAAGGATTTCGGTTTCATGTACCAGCACGGTTTTGCCGACCTCGATGGCCACCAGTGGGAAGTGTTCTGGATGGATGAAGAGGCGGCGGCCGCGCAGGGTTGAGCGCGGCGGTGTAAAACACGGCGCGTGAGCCCCGCACCCGCACTCCACACCGTCCATGCCACCGTTGCCGCCGTCTGGCGTCAGGAGTCGGCGCGCCTGGTGGCCACCGTGGCGCGCTATGTGCGCGATATCGGTGTGGCCGAGGAACTGGCACAGGACGCCGTGGTGGCCGCACTGGATCACTGGCCTGCGCAAGGGGTGCCTGCCAATCCGGCGGCCTGGCTCATGACGACGGCCAAGAACCGCGCGCTGGACCATCTGCGCCACCGCCAGATGGCCCAGGTCAAACACGACGATCTGGCGGGCGACCTGCAAGCCCAGGGTGCCCACATGGTGCCCGACTTCAGCGAGACGCTGGACGCGGCGCGGGAGACCGCCGCATTGGGCGACGATCTGCTGCGCCTCATGTTCACCGCCTGTCATCCCATATTGGCCACGCAGGCCCGCGTGGCGCTCACCCTCAAGTTGCTGGGTGGGCTCACCACCGCCGAAATCGCGCGCGCCTTTCTGGTGCCGGAGGCGACGGTGGCACAGCGCCTGGTTCGGGCCAAGCGCACGCTGGCAGAGGCCGGCGTGCCGTTCGAAGCGCCCAGGGGCGAGGAACTGGTGGGGCGGCTCGGTTCGGTGCTGGAGGTGATCTACCTGATCTTCAATGAAGGCTATACCGCCACCAGCGGGGCCGACTGGATGCGGCCCGCGCTGTGCGATGAGGCCTTGCGCCTGGGGCGGTTGCTGGCCGATATCGCGCCCGGGCAATCCGAGGTGCATGGGTTGGAGGCGTTGATGGCCATTCAGGCGTCCCGGGTGGCCGCACGCACCGACAGCGAGGGCAATGTGGTGTTGCTGGCGGATCAGGACCGGGGGCGATGGGACGCTGCGCGCATCGAACAAGGCCTTGGCGCCTTGGCGCGCGCACAGGCACTGGGGCAGCCGGCCGGCAGCTACCAGTTGCAGGCCGAGATCGCCGCCTGTCACGCGCGGGCGACCCATGTGGACCAGACCGACTGGGTGCGGATTGCGGACCTGTACGGGCAGCTCATGCGGGTGGCCCCCTCGCCGGTGGTCGAGCTCAACCGCGCCGTGGCGGTGGGGATGGCCGAAGGGCCCGCGGCCGGGCTGGCCATTCTGGACAAGCTGCGCGATGACAAGGCGTTGCAGAACTACCCCTGGTTGCCCGCGGTGCAGGGCGACCTTCTGGAGAAGCTGGGTCGACAAGCACAGGCCAGAGACGCCTTTCTGAGGGCCGCCGACCTGACGCGCAATGAACCTGAAAAGCGGTGGCTATTGCAACGCGCGCAAGCGGCTCAGGCGTGAGCAGGCCGTAGACTGGGGCGGCGCTGTTGGCGCCACAACCGAAGAGGCATCAGATGAAATCACTGGGAATGCGCGCAGAGGGCGCACGATTGGAGCGCATGGCGGCCTCGCCCCGCTGGCGGGATGGCGGTTTTCGCAACCTGCACCCGATCGAGCCCGGTCTGCGCGATCCGAACGCCAGCATGCCCTCGTTGAAAGACTTTCTGCTGGGGGGCGAGCGGCGCACGCCCGAGGCACCGCTGCCTTCGCACGATCCGCGCCTGGCATGGCAGAAGGCGCCGACCAGCGGCCTGCGCACCACCTGGCTGGGGCACTCCACGGTGTTGATCGAGATCGATGGCGCGCGGGTGCTGACCGATCCGGTGTGGGGTACGCGGGCTTCCCCGTTTCGACTGCTGGGCCCCAAGCGCTTTCAGCCGGTGCCGCTGCGGTTGCGTGACATGCCGGAGGTGGATGTGGTGGTGATCTCGCACGACCACTACGATCATCTTGATTTCCCCACCATCCGCGCACTGGCCCGCAACAGCCGCGTGCCGTTCGTGACCTCGCTGGGTGTCGGGGCGCATCTGCAGGCCTGGGGCGTGCCCCCGGAACGCATCACCGAGCTCGACTGGTGGGAGACCCACCGCGTGGCGGGCACAGGGCTCACGATCACGGCGGCACCTTCACAGCATTTCTCGGGCCGGGGGCTCAAAGACCGCAATGCCACGTTGTGGTCGTCCATGGTCGTGCGCGGCGAGCGCCACGCCGTCTTCTTCAGTGGCGACACCGGACTGACCAGCGAATACGCGGCGATCCGTGATCGGCTCGGCCCGTTCGATCTTGTGATGCTGGAGGTGGGTGCGTTCCATCCGGCCTGGGGCGACATTCACCTCGGCCCGATGAACGCCCTGAAGGCCCATGAACTGTTGGGCGGTGGCGCTTTCATGCCGGTGCATTGGGGCACTTTCAGTCTGGCCATGCACGCCTGGGACGAGCCGCCCGAGACGCTGCTTGCCCATGCGCCTTCGCGCCACGCGCTGCTCATGCCGCGCTTGGGGCAGGCGGTTGAACCGCGGGAGCAGCGTCCGGTGGAGCCTTGGTGGCGCGCCCTGGGGGCAGGGCCTGCGGCGGCATTTGCACCTGCATCTCCACCATCGGGTGAGGCGCGACCGCCGGGGCGTCGTGGCGATGACCTGCCCTGGCCGCTCGATTGAAGGTCCGATCGGCCCTTGGCTTCAGGTGTGGTTAACCCGCGCTCGGGAGAATGCCTTCACTTCTGGAGCCTCCACGATGAAAAACGCAGCGCAGCCCCGATACGACGCCGTCAGCATGGCCTTTCACTGGACCACCGCCATCGCGGTGCTGGCCGCCTTTGTCTTGGGGCCGGGTGGATTTGGTCGCCTGCTGCACCAAGGCATCGATCCCGGGACGCGACTGGACATCGTCTGGCACGAATCGCTGGGCATGCTGGTGTTTGCGCTGACCGTGCTGCGGTTGGTGTGGGCCGCCGTGCGGCCAGCGGCGCCGCAGGTCGCCATGTCGGGCGCCTTGCGCCGGATGAGCAAGTTGACGCACGTGGCGCTGTGGGCCTTGTTGTTGCTCACGCCGGTGACGGCGCTGCTCACCCTGGGCAGTGAACCGGCGCCGCTGACTTTGCTGGGGGGTTTTCGCGTCGAGGCGTTGAGCCGGTTTGCGCCAGCCATGTGGTTGTCGTTGGCCGACTGGGGCGATGTGCACAGCCTGCTGGGGGACGCCATTCTGTGGTTGGCGGGGATGCATGCGGCCGCGGCCATATATCACCACCTGCGCCTTCGCGATGGGGTGTTGGCCAGCATGGTGCCCGGGATTCAAGCACCGCCTGTCCGCGCCCACTAGGGCCTGTTCACAACTTTTTTCGCACTCGGAGAATGGTGTGAACAGGCACTGGCACCCTGGGCCGGGAAGGCGCCTGCGGTGGTCGGTCTGACGCCTGTCCGAGATCAAACGGCTTTGGGCTGTCACTGGTTATCCTGAGCTTGTCACCCAGAGGGGTGACTTGGTCCTGGAGTCGCCCGTGTTTCCCTTTCCCTTGCCCATCACCACCGATCCATCCATCGCCCGGCTGGCGTTTCGCTTGAGGGGGTTTGTGCGCGCGCGGCTGTGGTTGCAGGTGCTTGTTGCGATGGGCGCCGGTGTGGCGACCGGCATGGCGATCGGCCCCACCGGAGGTTGGCTTGCGCCGGCCACCGCCCAGCTCGTGAGCAACTGGGTGGCCATGCCCGGTTACCTGTTTCTGGCCATGGTCCAGATGATCGTGATTCCGCTGGTGGTGGCTTCGATCATTCTGGGCATGGCGAGCTCGCGCGACATGCAGCAGTTGCGCAGCATGGGGCTGCGCACCGGGCTGTTCTTTGTCTTCACCACCCTGGTGGCCGCCGCCATCGGCCTGGTGGTTGCGCTTGCGGTGCAACCCGGCAGCTACTTGCAGGGTGCTGAGCTGCCCACCGCCGCCGCTTCGGTGGCGGCCACGTCGGCGCCGCCCTCGTTGACCACATTGCCTTTGCAGATCGTGCGCATTGTGCCGACCAACCCCCTGCAGGCCAGCGTGGACCAGAACATGTTGCAGGTGGTGGTGTTCGCCATTTTCGTGGGTGTGGCCCTGGTCACCATGGACAGCAAGCTGGCCAAGCCGCTGCTGGATCTCCTGGGTGCCGTGCAAGAGGTGAGCATGGTGGTCGTTCGCTGGGCGATGTATCTGGTGCCCGCGGCGGTGTTCGGGCTGATGACGCAACTGACCGCGCGCATGGGGTTGGAGGCGCTGCTGGGCATGGGCGTCTATGTGGCCACCGTGCTGGGCGCGCTGGGGCTGGCGTTTGTCTTTCTGATGGCGGTGTATGCGCTGGGCCGTCGCCGTTCGCCGCTGACCTTTGTGCGTGGCGCTCGCGATGTTCTGCTGCTTGCGTTCTCCACCTCCAGCTCGGCGGCGGTGATGCCATTGACCATCCGCACCGCCGAGGAGTCGCTCGGTGTGCAGCAGCGTGTCGCCCGGTTTGTGATCCCGCTGGGCACCACCATCAACATGGCTGGCACCGCGCTCTACCAGGTGATCGCCACACTGTTTCTGGCTCAGGTGTACCAGGTCGATGTGGGTTTGTCGGGCTTGTTGCTGGTGGTGGTGCTGGCCGTGGGCGCGTCGATCGGGTCGCCGGGCACGCCCGGGGTGGGCATCGTCATCCTTGCGATGATGCTGGGCACTCTGGGTATCCCGGCGGAGGGCATCGCCCTCATCATCGGGGTCGACCGCATTCTCGACATGAGCCGCACCACACTCAACGTGGCCGGCGATCTGGTGGCCGCCAGCGTCATCGATCAGCAGACGCCGCTTGTGAGCGAACCCGCCTGAACGGGACGTCTGTGCGCGCTGTCAACAGGGCGACGCTTTGGAAGAGGGCTTTGGGTATCCGCAGATTGACATGCGTGTTACCCTTTGACACCCACTGCCGCTTCGAGCGTCGGGCTCGGTTTCACGCTGTTCGTCGGACTCTCGATTGCTTCATCTGAAGGCAGTTCGATAGTGAACAGGAGAAAACAGTTGAGTGAAACCCACGATCCGATGAAGCCCGACGGCGAAGTCAACCCGATCAGCACCGATTACAAGATCGGGCAAGACAACATCGTTCTGAACTTGGGCCCCTTCGGGCTGGACATTCACAACCGCGTGTTTGTCATTTCAGCCCTGGCGGTGATCGCTTTCGTGGTGTTGACGCTGATGTTCCAGTCTCAGGCCGAACCTCTGTTCGGCAGTTTGCGCGGCTGGCTCACCTCCAACCTCGACTGGTTCTTCCTCTCGGCGGGCAACATCTTTGTGGTGGTGTGCATCGTGCTGGCTATCTCCCCCCTGGGCAAGGTCAGGCTGGGCGGCACCAAAGCCAAGCCCGACTACACCTACACCGGCTGGTTCTCGATGCTGTTTGCCGCTGGCATGGGCATTGGGCTCATGTTCTACGGTGTGTCCGAGCCGCTGTCGCACTTCGGCAGTTCCATGGGGGGCACCGTTTTGGAAAATGGCGCGCGCACCGACTGGGCACCCCTGGGCGCGGCCGCAGGCGACGCGGAAGGCGCCAGGCGCCTGGCCATGGCCGCAACCATCTTCCATTGGGGCCTGCACCCTTGGGCGATTTACGCCATTCTCGCGCTGGGCCTGGCCCTGTTCTCTTTCAACAAGGGGTTGCCGCTGACCATCCGCTCGGTCTTCTATCCGCTGCTGGGCGAGCGGATCTGGGGCTGGCCTGGTCACGTGATCGATATCCTCGCGGTGCTGGCGACCATGTTTGGTCTGGCCACCTCGCTCGGTCTGGGTGCGTCTCAAGCGGCGGCCGGCCTCAACTACCTGTTCGACATCCCGCTGGGCAACACCACGCAGATCGTGCTGGTGATCGGCATCACCGCAATTGCGCTGACCTCGGTGCTGGCCGGGCTGGACGCCGGGGTGAAGCGCCTGTCAGAGATCAACATGGTGCTGGCCATCCTGTTGCTGTTGTTTGTGATCGCGGTGGGCCCCACATTGGCCATCATGACCGGCTTCTTCTCCAACCTGGGTGCCTATGCCCAGTACCTGCCCGCGCTGGCGAGCCCCTTTGGCCGTGACGATGCAAATTTCTCGCAGGGCTGGACCGCTTTTTACTGGGCCTGGTGGATCAGCTGGTCACCCTTCGTCGGGATGTTCATTGCCCGCGTTTCGCGAGGTCGTACGGTGCGTGAGTTCGTGGTCTCGGTGCTGATCGTGCCTTCGTTGGCCTGCGTATTGTGGATGACGGTGTTTGGTGGCACGGCCATCACGCAACTGGTTGCCGATGGGTACAAGGCGGTGGCCGAAGCCGCCTTGCCGCTGCAGATCTTCCAGATGCTCGACGTGTTGCCGCTGGCACAGATCACCTCGTTCCTGGCCATCGTGCTGGTGGTGGTGTTTTTTGTGACCTCGTCCGACTCGGGCTCGCTGGTGATCGACGTGATCGCTGCGGGCGGCAAGGTGGACGCACCCACACCCCAGCGCGTGTTCTGGTGCCTGTTCGAAGGGCTGGTGGCCATCGCGCTGATCCTGGGGGGTGGCCTGGTCGCTTTGCAGGCGATGGCCGTGTCCACGGGCTTCCCGTTCACAGTGGTCTTGCTGGTGGCGACCCTGGCGGTGGTCAAAGGGCTGATGTCTGAGCCGCGCGCTTGACCGGTGTGGCCCCGACCATGCAGGACGAGCAACTGGAGATCCTGCAGTTTCTGCGGGGCCAGCCGGCCTTCGCTGCGCTGCCTGAGGATGCGCTGCACCGCGTGGCCGCCTCGGTGGATGTGCGCTACTTCAAAGCGGGCAGCCACATTCTTGAGTTTGGCCAGCCGGCCGAGTTCTGGTTTGTGTTGCGCAGTGGCGCGGTGGAGGTGTTTCGCCGCGACGGCACGCTCTACAACCGCCTGACCGAAGGCGGCCATTTCGGCGAGGCGGGCCTGCTGCAAAAGAAGAAGGTGCGCTTCCCCGTGGTGGCGCTGGAAGACACGCTGCTCTACCTGGTTCCTGGGGCGGTGTTCTCCGAGCTGTTCGACACCCATGAGGCTTTCGCCGATCAGGTGGAGATCGAAGACCGGACCCGACTGCGCCAGGTGATGTCCAGGCGGGAAGGGTCGAACCAGCTGATGTCGGCCACGGTCGAAACCCTGATCGTCCGAGAGCCGGTAACGCTGCCCCACACCGCCAATGTGCTGGAAGCGGCGCGCCGCATGACCGAAGCCGGGGTGTCTTCGCTGCTGATTCTGGGGTCGGCCAGTGAGTCGGCTGATCCTGTCGTCGCCGGCATCATCACCGACCGCGATCTGCGCACCCGTCTGGTGGCAGGGGGGCTGGGCTATGACACCGGGGTGAGCGACATCATGACAGCCAGCCTGGTCACGGTGGAGCACAACCAACTGGTGTTTGAGGCCATGCTGCAGATGCTGCGCCACAACGTGCACCACCTGCCGGTGATGCGCCATGGCCGGCCTCTGGGGGTGATTGCCTTGTCCGATGTGGTGCACTACGAAAGCCGCAACAGCCTGTTCGTGGTCAGCAGCATTTTTCGCCGCACCAGTGTGGATGAGCTGGCGGCCTTGACGACCGACGTGCATGCGAGCTTCGTGCGCATGGTTCGTGAAGAGGCCAGCTCGCGCATGGTGGGCTCGGCCATGGCCTTGATCGGGCGCAGTTTCAAGCAACAGTTGTTGGCGCTGGCCGAGGCCGAGCTGGGGCCACCGCCGGTGCCGTATTGCTTTCTGGCCTTGGGCTCAATGGCGCGCAACGAGCAACTGTTGGTGACCGACCAGGACAATGCCCTGGTGCTCGACAACCGGTTCGACCCCGCCTTGCACGATGCCTATTTCAGTGCGTTGGCAACCTTTGTGAGCGACGGCCTGGCGCGCCTGGGCTACAGCTACTGTTCCGGGGGCATCATGGCCACCAACTCCCGCTGGCGCCAGCCCTTGAGGTTGTGGGAGGGTTATTTCAACCAGTGGATCGAACAACCCACAGCCGAGTCGCTGTTGAGCGCCAACATCTTCTTTGATCTGGATGGTGTGTGGGGCCAGGTGGAATGGGCAGAACACCTGCGCAAGCTGATTGCGCGCAAAGCCAAAGGGCAGTCGCGCTTTCTCGCCAGCATGGCGCGCAACGCTTTGCTGCGCACGCCACCGCTGGGGTTCTTCAAGGACTTCGTGGTCGAAGCCGATGGGCGCCACAGCAAGGCCATCAACCTCAAGCGGCGTGGCACCGCCCCGATGGCCGATCTGATTCGCGTGCACGCGCTGGCGGTGGGCTCGCTGGCGCAGAACTCGTTCGAGCGGCTGCAAGACGTGGTGGCCGCTGACGTTTTGCCGCCGGGGCGGGGGCAGGACCTGCACGATTCGCTGGAGTTCATCTCCAGCGTGCGCATCCGCAACCAGGCCGACGATCTGGTGGCGGGCCTGGAGCCTGACAACAGCATCGAACCCGACAAGCTGTCGGCCTTCGAGCGCAAGAGCCTGCGCGATGCATTTTCCATTTTGGGCGATGCGCAGGGCTACCTGAAGTTCCGCTACCAGCCGGGGCGGTCCACCTGAGCCGGTCGGCCGTGTTGCGCCCGGACATGCTTCGCCCGCCTGTTGCCGACGCCGCGGTGGTGAGCGATTGGCGCAAGCGTTTCGAAGCGCTGTCTCAAACCGCCCGCGATGCGCGGCTGCGGGCGTTCTATGCGGCGGGCATGGTCGACGGCGAGACGCCTTTGTCGGCCGTGCCGCTGATGGCGCTGGATGTGGAGACCACCGGGCTCGACCCCGTCAGGGACGGCATCGTCAGCATCGGCCTGGTGCCGATGGGGTTGGACCGCATACGGGCCAGTGCATCTCGCCACTGGGTGCTCAAACCGCGTGTGCCGCTGGGCGAAGAGTCCGTGACGATTCACGGCATCACCGATTCGCAGGTGGTGGCTGCGCCCGATCTCAATCAGGTGCTGGCCGAGGTGTTGCAGGCGATGGCCGGCCATGTGCTGGTGGTGCACTGCGCCGACATCGAGCGCCAGTTTCTGAGCGGTGCGCTGCGCCCGCGCATTGGGGAAGACATTGCGTTCCCGGTGATCGACACCATGGCGCTGGAAGCCCGGCTGTACCGCAACCAGCCCAGGCGGTGGCTCGACTGGGCCTTGGGGCGCCACCCATCGCCCGTTTCCATTCGCCTGGCCGACAGCCGGTTGCGCTACAACCTGCCGCGTTACCGTCCCCACCATGCGCTGACCGATGCGCTGGCCTCGGCCGAACTGCTGCAGGCCCAGGTGGCCCACCGCTTTTCACCCGACACACCGGTGCGCGAGCTTTGGAGCTAGGGTCGGTTCATGACGTTCTTCAACGATGCGTTGCAGATTCCAGTGGCCCTGTGCAGGGCGGCAAACGTGGGCGGAATGAGCCTCGGCCATGGATTCGCAGCGCGCCGCTTGCCGTTTGACGATGGTGTGAGTGGGTTTTGGAGACCGGTCGGGCGTCAGGTTGACGCCGGCCCCGGCCAGGTGCCGGTGGCGATGTAGACACAGCCCATCCAGGTGGGTTGGTGTTCGAAATCCTGCAAGCGTTTGGCCAACTCGCTCCAGGGCTGCGCCAGGCCGTCCAGCGAGGTCACCGAATACAAAGCCGCACCCATCACAAAGAGGTTCACGGGCCCGGCCCAGGGTGCCGCCCACTGCAACCCGGTGGCCACCACACGGGCGCCAGGGCGAAGGTGGGCGAGCACGTTCCCGATGGCGGCGGGGCTGCGCAGGACGTCGTGGGTGAAATGGAAAATGGCCGCATCCGCCCGGCCCCGCCATTGGGCCTCTTGCGCGGAGGCTTGTATCAGCGACACCTGTGTTTTCCAGTCAGACCGATCAATGCGTTCGCTGGCCCTGGTCATCATCTCGGGGCATTGCTCGATACCCACCACCCGTCCGGTGGGCCCCAATTTCTCCATCAACGGGGCAAAACTCAGACCGGTGCCGCACCCGACGTCGACCACCACCTCGCCCGGTTGCAGGCGCAGGCGGGCAATGGCCTCCTGTCGCAAGGGCTCGAAGGGCTGGAGCTCCAGGTCGTACTGGTGGGCCCGCATGCGGTATTGCTGCAATGCGCTGCGCCTGGCGGCGCCGGTGCCCGTGGTTTTGACCGGCCGGTGTTTGACCATCTCTGTCCTTTTGCTGGCGTTGAGGTTCAAGGGTCACGGGCCTGATCGCAGGCCACAAGCCCTGGCATCATGGTGTGGTGGCGCGCCGTTTTCGTCAAGGCCCTGGATCACGGGCGGTGCAGCGCCTGCATGCCGGCCGCCAGTTCCATGATTTCTTCGGTGATCGCTTCCTGGCGCAGCCTGCGAGCCTGTGCGCCAAGGGACTCGGCCAGGTGGACCACGTTGTCGTGGGCGGCGGCCATGGCTTGCAGGCGGGCCAGGTTTTCGGCGCAGTGGCTGTGGAGCAGGGCGTGGGCCAGGCGTGTGGAGAGGTACTCGTCGATGAGCTGGTCGAGCAACACCTGGGGTGCCAGGTGGGTCACGGGGCGTGAACCTTCGCGCAACGGCGCGGCCTCCAGGTCCAGCGGCAGCAGGCGCCGGCTGACCACCTGGTGGCGGTGGCCGTCGCCCACTTCGGCAAACACCAGCCCCACCTCGCTGGCCGGTTCGCGGCCCAGGGCCTGCTGCAAAGCGGTTTGAAGGCGGTCGCTGGCGGGCACCACGGCGTCGGCATGGGCGATGAGCGGGGCGGTCCATTCGGGGTAGATGCCCCGCAGCGGCGCGGCACGCACGCCCTGGGCGCCCAGCAGCATCACCCTGCCCTGGGCAAGGTTGGGCACCGCCGCCAGCACCTGCTCACTCAGGCTGCCATTGAAGGGCTGCTCGGGGCAGAACAGGACCCACAGCGGCCGGCGCCCGGTGGCCATGGGGTTCGCGTGGTGGTCGGGCGGCAACAGGGCCATGGCCTGGGCGACGGCGTCGGCCACGGTTTGGGCGTGGGTGTTGGTGCCGTCGATGCGCCGTCGCGCGTGTTCGGCGCGGGCCGCCGCCACGCCCTGCATGGCACCCACCAGTTCGCCAAAACTGCTGACGGTGGCCAGCCGGGCCTGCACTTCGGCAGCGCGCTGCTCCATGGTCAGCTCGTTGGCGGCGAGGCCAGCAATTGGCGCACGGCTTCCCGGAGACGCTCGCGATCCTCTTCATTGACCGCGCTGCGCGTGGCCAGTTGCGCCGAGAGCTGGGGCTGCGCCGCCAGTGCCTGGTCCAGGCGCTGCACCAGCGACCCGATGTCGGACGGGGCCACGGCATCGAGCAAGCCTGCTTGCAGCGCGAGCACGAGGGCGATCTGCGTGACGGCGGTTTGCGGGGCCAGGCGGGGCTGTGCCAGGGCGGCGCGTATGCGCTGGCCGCGCGCGATCTGCACGTGTACCTTCGGGTCGAGCTCGGTGCCAAAGCGTGTGAACTGTTCGAGCTCCAAAAACTGCGCGTATTCAAGGCGCAAGGAACTGACCGCCTCGCGCATCAGCGGCGCCTGCGTCTTGCCACCCACACGGCTCACGCTCAGGCCGGTGTCCACCGCGGGCAACTGGCCAAGGTGAAACTGTTTGGCGTCGAGCACGATCTGGCCGTCGGTGATGGAGATCAGGTTGGTGGGAATGTAGGCGGCCAGGTTGCCCGCTTCGGTCTGCGCGATGGGCAGGGCCGTGAGCGAGCCACCACCGCGCTCGGGCGACAGCTTGGCCGCGCGCTCCAGCAGTCGCGCGTGCAGGTGGAAGATGTCGCCAGGGTAGGCCTCGCGCCCCGGGGGCTGATGCATGAGCAGGGCCAGCTCGCGGTGGGTGGCGGCGTGTTTGCTCAGGTCGTCAACAACGACCAGGGCATGTTGTCCGCGGTCTCGGAAGTACTCGGCGACCGAGAAGCCCGCAAACGGAGCCAGCCATTGCAGGCCCGGGGCGGCGGTGCTGGCGGCAACCACGAAGATGGTGCGTTCGGGCGCGCCCAGCCGGCGCACGGCGTCGATCACCGCGGCGGTGGCTTCCGACTTCTGCCCCACCGAGATGTAGACGCAGATCAGCTCGCTGTCGCGTTGCGCCAGCAACGCATCGACCGCCACCGAGGTTTTGCCTGTGCCCCGGTCACCAATGATGAGTTCGCGCTGGCCGCGCCCCAGGGGAAACAGCGCGTCCACTGCCAGCGTACCGGTGTGCACGGGTTCGCGCACCAGGGCGCGTTCGATGATGGTGGGCGCAGGCCGCTCGGCGGGCAGGAACTTGTCGGCGTCGATGGCCGGCCCGTCGTCCAGGGGCCGCCCGAGCGGATCGATCACGCGCCCGAGCAGGGCCGGGCCCACCGGCACCTGCACCACGCCGCCGCCGCGGGTGACGCGCTGGCCGGCGCGCACCCGGTCGGGCTCGTCGAGCAATACGCAGTCGATGTGTTCGGGGGCCAGGCTGGCCGCGTAGCCCATGCGGTTACCGGGAAAGTGCAGCAGCTCGTTGAGGCGCACATCGGTCAGGCCGGTGACTTGGGCGATGCCATCGGCCACGCTGTGCACCCGTCCCACCTCTTCCAGGCGAGGGCCCTGGGCGGATTGACCGGCCAGGCGCGCGGCCGCTTGCTCGCGCCAGGTGGCCAGGGCGGCGGTCATGGAGGGGGCGCGGTCGTTCATGGGCGTTTGGGCAGCAGGGTGTCCCGGGCCGCGGCCAGTTCGGCCGCCCAGCTTTGGGACAGCACACCGTGTTCGAAATGCAGTTCGGCGCCGCGCAGCAGGTCGGCTTGCGCCCGCCCTTGCACCTCGACGCCGCGGCCCAGCGACTGGGTGAGCCGCTCGCGCACACGGGCGAGCGTGGCCTCACTGGGCTCGCTGGCGCAGACGAGCGTGACGCGGGCGGGCTGGGCACTGCCGGCCATGCGTTGGCGGGCTGTTTCGCTGGTATCTGCCCACTGAGTCAGCAAGGCCTCGGTGAAGTCCGCGTCGCCCGGTGGGCAGGGGCTGTGGGCGAGCAGCCTGGTGGCCAGGTCCACCGCCAGCGAAGCCGCCTCTTCCACCACGGCTTGCGCGGCCTGCTCCCGCTCCTGCGCGACCTGGGCACGCGCCTGCGCCTGCTCGCTTTGGGCTTCGGTTCGGGCCTTGCTCAGCAAGGCCTGGCGCTCGGCCTCGGCGCTTGCACGGGCGCCTTGAAGCCAGGCGTCGCGGCTGGCGCTTGTCTGGGCCCGCTGGGTGGCCAGCGCCTGGCGCTCTTGTTCTGCCTGTTCGCGCTCGCGCTGTGCGGCGGCGAGCGCTTCGTTGACGCGTTGCTGGCGCTGGTCGATCACAGCCATGAGCGGTTTGTAGAGCAGCCAGCGCAACAGCACCAGCAGCACCGCCAGGTTGATCGCCTGCAGCAGCAGGGTCCATCCATCGATGTGCATGGTCAGTTCACGAAGGGGTTGGCGAACAGCAGCAGGAGGGCGATCACCAGGCAGTAGATGGCCGTGGTTTCGATCATGGCCAGACCGACAAAGAGCGTGCGCGAGATGGTGCTGGCGGCCTCGGGCTGGCGGGCCAGGGCATCCATGGCGGCGGCCACCGAGCGGCCCTCGGCCAGGGCGGGACCGATGGCACCGAATGCCACGGCGAATGCCGCGCAGACGATGCTCACCAACTGAAGCCAGGTGTTGTTGTCCATGGGGTTTCCTTTCGATGGGGGGTCAGGTCTCTGCGTTGCCGGCCGCGGCGGCGATGAAGACCATGGCGAGGATGGTGAAGATGTAGGCTTGGATCAGGCCGGTCAGCAAATCCAGCGCCATGAAGGGGATGGGGACGAGCAGGCCGGCCAGTGTCAGGACCACGGCGGAGATGAACATGCCGCTCATGATGTTGCCAAAGAGGCGCACCGTCATCGACAGCACGCGGGTCACCGCTTCGAGCAGGTTCAATGGCAGCACAAAGAGGCTGGGTTGGGCATAGGTCTTGAGGTAGCCCCACAGGCCGTGGCGTTGCACGCCCCAGCCCACCACGGCGAAGAAGACCGCCAGTGCCAGCACCAGATCGGTCTCCAGTGCGGCGGTGGGGGCCTCGGCGGCGGGCACGAGGCCTGTGAGATTGGCACACAGGATGAACAGAAACAGCGTGGCAATCAGGGGCAGGAAGGGCTCGGGGTCGAGTTTCATGGTGGCGCGCATTTCGTCGCGCAAGGTGGTGAGGAGCAGCTCGGCAAACGCCTGAAGGCGGCCAGGTCGATCGACTGAGAGGCGCCGCGTGGTCCACCAGGCCAGGGCCACCATCACCGCCATCACCGCCCAGGTGGTGACCACCGGACGGGTGATGAGCACCGGGCCGATCTGCCAGACCAGTTCGTGATCAAAAGGGTTGGATTTCATGGGGCTGCCCCGTCTTTTCGCCCGGTCCATTTCAGCAGCAGCACACGGGCCAGCACCATGCCCGCCGTCAGTGCGATCAGTGCCCATGCGCCGTGTCCCACCGCCCACCAGCACGCGGCCACGAGCACGGCGATGCGCAACAGGTGCACCGCGGCCAGGCGGCGCCATTGGGGGCCAGCTTGATCGACCAAGCGCGCGGTGAGCCAACGCAGCGAAGCGAAATGCCACAGGCCAAGCAGCACACCCACGCCGCCAAAGAGGATGGAGTTCAGTGCATTCATGTTGGGTTCCATGCGCGCCTCAGGGTTCGTGCATCCACCGCCAGGCCGACCAGCCGCCGAGCAGCACGCCCAGCAGCAGCAAGGCCGCGGTGAAGGTGATGCCGGTGGACAGCCAGCGGTCGAGCGCTCGGCCCAACCAGATGCCCAACAAGGCGGGAATGACCACGATCCAGCCCAACACCCCCACTGCGGCAAACTGCCGCGCCAACGTCGGCTCGCCTTCGCGCAGCCAGCGCTGGGTTGAGCTGGCACGGCGGCGCACCTGGTCGAGCAGCAGCCTGTCGCTGGCATCCTTCGGGTGCGCGCTTTTGTCGGTAGGGTCGGGCTGCGTGTCGTCGGTCATGGCCAGTGTCCGGTGGGCACGCCCGCAGTCGCTTTGGGCGCACGAGTTCGCGCAACGCGCGCACCTCCAGCTGGCGCGCGTGGCGGCGCGTTTCGTCTTCCAGCTTTTGGCGTTTGGTGAGTTGTTCGATGACATCGCGCTCCAGCTGGTCGAGGTCGTCGCCAGGGATGGCTTCGCGGGTGGCAACCTTGAGTTCAGCGCCTCGGCTGAGCGTCATCACGCCGCGGCGCACGGCGCAATGGTGCCAGTGGCCGTCGCGGTCTTTCCAGCTCAACACCCCCACCCCCAGCACGGTGAGAAAGTCGGCGTGACCTGGCCAGAGTCCGAACCCACCGCTGGCGTCTTCCGCTCGCACCGAGGTGACGCCTGTGGCGTCCACCACCACCTCGCCCAGGCTGCTGAGCACGAGGTGCAGGCCATCGGCATGCGGCCAGCAGGCGGTGTTCGGGTGGTCGGCGTTGGCAGGGCTCATGATGCGACGCGGGATCGGACTTCGTCGAGATTACCCGCCATGAAGAAAACGTGCTCGGGCCAGTCGTCGCATTCGCCATTCAGGATGGCGCGGCAGCCCTGGAGCGTCTCGGCCAGGGGCACCTGGCGCCCGGGCTTGCCGGTGAAGGCCTGGGTCACGGTGAAGGGCTGGGTCAGGAAGCGCTGGAGGCGGCGCGCACGCCCCACCAGGCGGCGGTCTTCGACGCTGAGCTCGTTGATGCCCAGCAAGGCGATGATGTCTTGCAGCTCGCGGTAGCGAGCGATGGTTTCGCGCACGTCGCGTGCCAGATCGCAATGGGCCGCGCCCACCACCAGCGGGTCGAGCAACATCGATTGGGAGGTGAGCGGATCGATGGCCGGGTACATGCCTTCGGCTGCCAGCGCGCGCGAGAGCATGATGCGGCTGTCGAGGTGGGCGGCTAGGGTGGTGACGGCCGGGTCGGTGAAGTCGTCGGCCGGTACGTAGACGGCTTCAATCGCGGTGACCGAGGCGTGTTCGGCACAGGCGATGCGTTCCTGCACCGCGGCCACTTCGCTGGCCAGGGTGGGTTGGTAACCCACCCGCGAAGGCAGCCGACCGAGCAGTCCCGAGACCTCGGCACCGGCCTGGACAAACCGGAACACGTTGTCCATCAGCAAGAGCACGTTGCGTTGCTGTTCGTCGCGAAAGTACTCCGCGATGGTCAGCGCCGTCAGGGGGCTGCGCCAGCGCGCGCCGGAAGGCTCGTTCATCTGCCCGAACACCAGCACGCTGTTGTCGAGCATGCCCGATTCGCGCATGTCGAGCAGCAGTTCGTGGCCCTCGCGGCTGCGCTCACCCACACCGGCAAACACCGAGATGCCTTTGTAGGTGTCGGCCATGACGTGGATCAGCTCCATGACCAGCACGGTCTTGCCCACGCCAGCACCACCGAACATCGCGGCCTTGCTGCCCAGCGCCAGCGGTGCGAGCAGGTCGATGACCTTGATGCCGGTTTCAAAAACTTCAACGGCAGCCCGGCGCTTGGACAAGGGCAGCGGGGGGCGGTGGATGCCGCGGCGCGGCACGCCTTCTTCGATCGGTCCCTGGTTGTCGCCCGGTCGCCCAAGCACATCGATCAGCCGGCCCAGCAGCGCCTCGCCCACGGGCACCGCCAGGACTTGGCCCGTGTTGCGCACTGGCGCGCCGCGCGCCAGCCCCTGGGTTTCTTGCAAGGCCACGGTTCGCACGGTGTGCTCGTCGAGTTCGGCCTCCACCTCCAGCACCAGCGGCTGATCGTCGTCCCACAGTATTTCCAGTGCGTGGTGTATGGCAGGCAGTGGACCATTGTCAAAGCGCACGTCCACCACCCCGCCGCGCACCGCCACCACCTGGCCTGTTGGTGCACCAGGCGTCGGGGAGGCGGTTTCGATGGACGGCGTGGGCGGGTTCATGGCGGCGAGTGCGTCTGGGGTCCTAGGCCGATTGAGCGGCGATCCAGCGGGCGATGGCCGGCCAGTGATCGGACAGGGTGCGGGCGCCCATGAAGAGGCCGATGTGGCCGCCCGGTACGGTTTTCTTGTGGATCTTGTGGGCCGGGGTACCGACCAGGTGTGCGGCGTTGAGCACCTGCTCAGGCGTGGTGATGTCGTCACCGGCACCGGCCAGCAGGTACAGCGGGCAGGTGATGTGGCGCAAATCCAGCTGGCGCCCCAGCGCCACGAACTGCCCCTTGGCCAGGCGGTTTTCCTTGAAGAGTTGCTGGATCACCTGGAGGTACCAGCGTCCGGGCAGGTCGATCGGGCTCTCGTACCAGCGTTCAAAGGTTTCCTGTTTGGCCAGGTAGGCCTCGTCTTCGATGTGTTCGTACAGGTCGATGTGGTCCTGCATGTAGTGTTGCTCGGGGTGCATGTTTTTCCAGCCCTGCAGCATGAACTTGCCCCGCATCAGACCGCCGCCGAGCGCCACCAGCTCTTCGTAGAACGACAGGGGCGAGGTCTGCACCATTTTCCGGATGGGTCCGTCGCCCGCGTCGGTGTCGATGGGGGCGCCCGCGAGCACCAGCGAGTTGACCTTCTCGGGGAAGCGCGCGGCCAGCATGGTCGACACCCAACCACCCTGGCACAGGCCCACCAGGTTCACGCGACCGCCCAGGTCGTCGATGGCCACGACCATCTCCGCCAGGTAGTTGTCGATCTCCAGGTCTTTCATGTCGGGCGTGGCGCTTTTCCAGTCGGTCAGCGCCACATGTGGCACACCGTTGGCCAGCAAGGTCTCGACCAGGCTCTGGCCTTCGTGGTAGTCGGCGATGGCGGCGGTGTGTCCCGCGTGCGGCGCGTCGACCAGGGTGGGAATGCCTTGCCCGGGCTGGCCATAGTCCCGCAGCACCATGGTGCGCAGATCGAGACGGGTCTGGTGGGCGGTGGCCAGCTCGGGCGGCTTGGGGTGGTGGTGGCGAATTTCCTGCTCCACGAAGCGCAGGTTCTTGGCCACGAGTGTGGAACCCTGGCGAATCAGCGCGCCGGCCATGGCAGCGGGCCACAGCGCGGGCAACCGTCATCCAGGCGGCGTCCTGGCTCGGTTGGGGTGGGCTTGGCGGGTTGGGATCTCGTTTCATTGGTCTATTGTTGCACTGCAGTATGACCGACTGATGCACTTGTGGCAAAACGCCTCAGGTGCCGCGTTGCCACGCTGTCCGGGGCCGGAGGTGCTCGTGTTTGGGCCTGCTTTGCGCCTTGCGCGAGTTGGTTGGGTGTTGCTTGGATTGCTTTCGTTCGCGGCCATGAGCGCCGCCAGCCCAGCCCGGTCTCTCTCATCGACACCCAACCGCAGAGCGGGTGTCACGCCACCGTTTGCTGCCACCTGGGCGACTGCGACACCCACCACCATCGCTCGGCGGTCGCACAATGCACCACATGACCAAAAAAACACCGATTCCCGACGCTTTCGAACCCGCGTTTGTGGCGGGGCTCAAAACGATTTTCGAAGAGCGCATCGTCTTCAACCAGGTGTTGGGCCTGGCGATTGCATCGGTCACACCCGAACGCGTGGTCGGGACCCTGGCCATGAAACCCGAGCTGGTGGGGCATTACAGCCACAACCGGCTGCACGGGGGCGTGATCAGCGCTGGGCTCGACGCCATGGGTGGCCTGGCCTGCATGGCAGCCATTGGCGCGCGCCACATGGACGAGTCGCCCGAGCAGCGCCTGCTGCGTTTCGCCAAGCTGGGCACCATCGACCTGCGCATTGACTACCTGCGCCCGGCCATTGGCGACCACTTCGAGTTGCGAGCCGAAGTCATGCGCCTGGGCTCACGCGTGGCCTCCACCCGCATGGAGTTCCTGGGCGCCGACGGCAAGCTGTTGTCCTGCGGTTCGGGCGCCTACATCGTTTCCTGAGGCACTGACGCACGGAGGCACGGCTGGCGGCGGCATGTCCGGCGTTGGCGCCCACCCGTTTGGGCGTGTTGCCCCTTTGGCTTGCCGCGTCTCGGCGGGCGTGTGAGGTGCCCCCGTTGGTGGAGGTCGGGTGCCTTGGTCCCCCCGATTGGGGTTGAGCCACGGGGGACGCAGGACCAGGGCCTGTTCACACTATTTTTCCGGATCGTTGCGATCGGCCATGCGCAAGGCGCAAAACGCAGCCGGGGTTCTCCCGGCGAGGGACGCCGCGCATGGCTTGGCTGCAACCCGAAGAAGGGCGCAAACAACGCCACTGTCGTTGCGCTCTAGGTCAGACGCCCAGTCGACCGTCGTCCCGCGCCTAGATTGGCGTTGTTGCGTCCTTTCGCACTCGGAAAAATAGTGTGAACAGGCCCTGGATTGGCCCGTGGGATCCGACACACGCGGGATCCTGTCGATCCAGACCGCCGTTGCCGCTGCGGTACCTGGCCCGCGCGACGCGTTGCGCACTCCTCCCCAACACACGAGGTGATCGCCATGGCACTGACTACTTTCAGGAACGAGGGCATCCAGTACGCCGCCGAGTTCTTTACCGAAGAGACCATTGCGTTGATGTTGCAATCCCCGCAAGAGGTTCCCCTGACCGCCACCGCCGAGGATGAAGCCGCTGCGGGTGCGGCCAATGCCGAGGCGGCGGTTGCCATGGCATGGGCCGAGCTGGCCGACGATCCGGATGTGCAAAAAGCCATTCAGGAGAAGAAGCTGTCGCCGGCGCAGCTCAAGACCGAGCTCGAAAGCGCCGTGGCCGCACCGCTGGGCCCACAGGCCGATGCGCGCCTGGGGGCAGCGCTCAGGTGGACTACCAGACGCGCCTGGAGAACGGCGCCTATGTGCATTTGCTCGATGGGCAACCCATTCTGACCATCCCGGCCAGCGCGAACGCGGCACTCATGCTGTCGGCCAACGCAGACGCCATCATTTATGGCTGCTTTCTCGTGATCGATGTGTTGAGCATCGTCGCTGCCGCGGCCAGCGTGCATGTGGAGGTGAACAAGACCAAGGTGGCCAGGAGCCTGCAAGGCCCGCTGGGCGGCTTCCTCAAACGGCTGATGAACCCGGCGGCTGTTCGGGAGCTCAAGCGGCTGGAGGAGGCCGGAAAAAAGATCGAGCTGATCAAGAAGGTGCTCTTCTGGCTGCGCGGCTCCACCAACCTCAAGACCGTGGTAGGCACCTTCTTGAAATCGCTGTCCTGGCTGGACTACGCCGTGGCCATCGTCCAGTTGCTGGCTTCGCTGCTCTTGCTCATTGGCACGGGCGGTGCCTCGTTGGCGGCCAAGGTGATGCAACTGGCCGCGGCCATTGCGCTGTTCATCGCCGACCTGGTTGCCTTCATCCGGGCCTTGGTCAAGAAGTAGCCGTGCGGCGCGGCTGACCCTTGCCTCGGCAGGCGCGCGCGGGTGGCGGTTGTTTCCTAGGGCGCTGGGGGTGGATCGCTGGCCTGCTCGTTGGTCAGATGGCTGAGCAGCAGTGCGCGCAGACGCAACGGGCGCACCGGCTTGGACACGACCGGGAAGGTGGTCGGCGGGTGGGTTGTCTTGTCGCCGGTGAGCAAGGCCGCCAGCCGCACGTGGGGTTGGGTCTGGGCCTTTTGCAGCACCGCCAGGCCGTCCAGCTCGCCCGGCAGGCGCCAGTCGCTCAGGACCACATCGAAGCGGGACGCGTCCAGCTGTTCGATGGCCTGCCGGGCGTTGCCGACCGTGGTCGCCAGCATTCCCCAGGAGCCCAGCAAGCTGACGAGAGCGTCGCGAACCATCCCGTTGTCTTCAACCACCAGCACCCGTGTCTGCGCCAGCACGGAGACGAGGTTGTCGCTGCGGTGGTCGGGCGGCGTGTCGCTGTGCGTCGCGTTGTGTGCGGGGGACGTGCACAACGGCACGGCGATCTCGAAGCACGACCCTTTGCCCGGGGTGGAGCGCAGGGCGATGCGGAGCCCCAGCAAATGCGCCAGCCGCTTGGCGGTCGCCAGGCCCAGCCCCGTGCCCAGCCTGGGGTCGCGCTGCGGGTTCTGGAGCTGGGTGAACTCGGCGAAGATGGCTTTTTGGGATTCGGCAGGGACACCAATGCCGGTGTCGATGACCTGGAGCAGCACCTGCGTGCCTCGTAGGCGGGCCGCGAACAGCACGGTGCCCGCCTCGGTGTAGCGGCAGGCGTTGCCCAACAAGTTGGACAGGATGCGTTCGAGCAGTGCGGGGTCGCTGTGCACCCACACCTCCTGGGGGTGCAGGCGCCAGCGCAGGCCTTTGGCGCGCACCGCCGGTTCGTGCAGCGTGGCCAGGCGCATCATCAGACCGGGCAGGTGGACGGCCTCTATGTGCGGCGTGATCTTGCCCGCGTCGAGCCGGGAGATGTCGAGCACGCCGGTGAGCAGGCGGTCCAGCGCCTCAATGCACTCGCCCATGCGCTGGACGACCCCCGGGCTGGTGTCGCCCTGGGCCAGCAGGCCTTGGTAGAGGTTGAGCGCTTGCAAGGGCTGGCGCAGGTCGTGGCTGGCGGCGGCGAAGAAGCGTTGTTTTTCTTCCCGGGCTTCTTGCGCCAGGAGCCGCAGCAGCAGGGTTTCCTCCAACTGGCGGCTGCGCTCGCTGACCAGCCGGTGCATCAGCACCAGAAAGCTGCTGCCCATCAGCGCCATCACCCACATGGTGGGCTGCGGGCTGAGCAGCAGAGACACCACCACCGGTCCCACCAGCAACGGCAGGGCGCGTTTGAGGGTCGGGCCGTGTGACGAAGCCGAGAAGGAAAACCCGATGCTGGTCGACACGATGAACACGGTCAGCGCCAATTGGCTGGCCTGGTCCTGGCGGTCGAACAGCAGGACGCCCGCACTGCCCCAGGCCAGCGCGCTGAGCAACACGCGCCGCTGATGCGTGCGCAGGCGCTGGGCGATCTGCTCGGGGTCGTCGCCCGGCGCGGTCATCGGGAGCAGCACCCGCATGCTCAGCGACCCGAGCACCAGCGCCGCCCACAGCGCGGCCGAGAGGCCGTGGTCCGGGTAGCCAAAGAACACTGTGGCGATCAGGCAGATGGTCACTTGCAGGATCACCGAGCCGGTGCGCAGGTCCACGCTGAGGCTGAAAATCTCGCGGTCGATGCGCGCGCGTTGCGCTGGGTCTGACGGGGTCATTGGCGGGCGCGGGCTGGCGACTCAACGAAGCGCGGTCCGTGCCAGCATCACCGCCTGCAATCGGTTGGCCACGCCCATCTTGGCGAATATGCCATCGAGGTGGTTTTTCACCGTGGCCGGTGAGATGCCCATGGCCTGGGCGATGGCCTTGTTGCTCTGGCCTGTGGCCAACAGGGTCAACACGTCGAGCTGCCTGGGCGTCAGCCCGAAAGCCGGCTCTGCCCCGGCAGGTGCGCGGGCCGGCATCTGGGGCGTGAACACGGTCTCGCCCCGGGCCAGTTGGGTGAGGGCGGTGAGCAGGGCGTTCATGTCCAGCGACTTGGACATAAACGCCACCAGGCCGGCGGCCCGCGCCTGCGTGGGTAGGTCGGCATCGTCCTCGCCCGACAGCAAGCCCACGCTCAGGCACGGGTGGATGGCGCGAATCTCGGTGGCCAATTCAAGGCCATTGCTGTCGGGTAGTTTGTAGTCCACCAACGCCAGATCGAAGCGCTCGGGCTCGGCTGCCAGCGCCGACAAGGCCGCCTGGCGGGTGGCGACGGCCACCACATCGCATGCGGGTGCCAGCTGATTCAGTGCCATGACCAGGCCATCGCGAAACAGGGCGTGGTCGTCCAGCAACAAAAGCCCGAATCCGGCCAGGGCACTCGATTCCGTGGTTTTTTCCTGATGCATGCGTGGTGGTGAAATGGGTGCCCGGCAAGCGGGCCATAGACCAATCGGCCTATTGATCTCGGCCTTGGGTTGTGTCGCAATGTAAGGCTGAAGATTTCGTTTGTCCATGATGTCCGCCCACTTCTCTCCCCCCTCTCCTCGTGGTCCCCGATTGGCTTTGGCGTTGCATCGGCTTCGCGCGCGTGGCGCGGGCCCCACACAGCCACGCCAGCCGCTTCTGAGGTGCGCGATTCGTGCCCTTCAATGGGGCTGTCGATGGTCGGCGCTTTGTGTGGGCATGGGGACTGCGCTGGTTGCTTGTGGCGGAGGCGAGGGAGCGGGCACGGCGCCGCAGACGATGGACGCCCCAGCAGTCGCAACGGCCAGCAGCACCGAGCGCAAACTGGCGCTGGGCGCGGTCTTGAATGCCAGGACTCTGTCATCCGCGGAGGCGCTGGCCGAGGCGGCCGATGGCGATGCCGCAGCGGCGTTGGGGGGCGGCGCGGTGATGCCCAAGCGGGCCTATCTGCTTGGGCAGGTGGCGAGCAAGGCTGCGGCCGTTCGCATTCCCGCCTACCGCTTTTACAACACCCGAACCACCGCCCATTTCTACACCACCAGCGAGACCGAGCGGGCCCATGTGGCGGGCACCCTGTCGCCGCCCTACAGTTTCGATGGGCCGGCGTTTTCCGTGGCCAGCGCCGCCTCGCCTGGGCTGAGCCCTGTCCACCGCTTCTACAACACCCAGACCGGGGTGCATTTCTACACCATCAGCGAAACCGAGCGCAGCAATGTGGCCACCAATCTGCCGCAGTTCACCTACGAAGGCGTGGCCTATTACGCCAGCCAGGTGTCGGGGGCGGGATTGGTGCCGTTGTACCGGTTTTACGTGCCCAGCAAGGGCTTTCATTTCTACACTGCCAGCCAGAGTGAACGCGACAACATCATCGCCAACCTGGCGTCGACCTACCAGTACGAAGGGGTGGGGTACCAGGTATTGGCCAGCGACTGGCGGGCGGAGAAATTGCCGCACACCGGGGTGGGCACCAGCCAATGCCATGAAGCGGGCAGCTCCGCGCTGGTGGCTTGCGCCAGCGCCGGGGCGGGGGCGTTGAACCCGCAGCAGGACGGGCACCGCGCGGCGCTCAACACCATGAGCTACAGCGCGGTGAATGGGCAGCCGTCGACCCAGTGCGTCAGGGACGACATCACCGGGCTGACCTGGGAGGGCAAGACGGCGTCGGGTGTGCGCTCAGGGGCTTTCGCCTACACCCATCTGGTCAATGGCATGGCCGGTGATGTCAGCCGCTATGTGCAGGACGTCAATGCGCTGCGTCCCTGCGGCTACGCCGACTGGCGTCTGCCCACCCGTCTGGAGTTGCTGAACCTGGTGAGCCTGGGTGCGGCCGTGGCGCCCAAGATCGCCACCACCCAATTCCCCAACACCGCGAGCGCGATGTATTGGACGGCCGATGGCGACAGCACCGACCCGGCCAAGGCCTGGGTGGTGGATTTCAGTGGTTCGGGTGGGGCCAGCCTGTTGGATGACCGCTCCAGCACCCATGCGGTGCGCCTGGTGCGGGGCGACGCGCCTTCGGGCACCCGCTTCACCTACAGCACGGTGGCCTATGGGGGCGACGCCGCGAACAACCTGGTCAACGACGCCTGGAGCGGCCTGCAATGGCGACGCTGTGAGCAGGGGCGCACCTGGAATGGCACCACCTGCACCGGTGCCGCCACCACCTGGGCGCATGAGCAGGCCTTGGCCCATGCGCGTGATCAGACGGGTTGGCGCCTGCCCAATGCCAAAGAGCTGGCCAGCCTCGCCGATCTGTCGGTGTCCGGTGGCGTGCGCCTGTCGGCTGCCGCCTTCCCGGGGGCGTTGGCGGGCAATGTCTGGGCATCTTCCCCCGCCATCGGGCTGACCAACTTTGCCTGGCAGACCAACTTCAGCTCGGGGCGCGTGGATTACGCCAACCGCAGCAGCCTGGCCGCGGTGCGATTGCTGTGGGCGGGTTCGTAGGGCAGGGGGCTTTGGGCTTGCCCCTAAAAGTCTCCCAGAGGCTGGGGTCACTGGCTGGCCGGCTCCTCTGGCGTCTGCGCTACGGCATCTGTGTCGGGCCCGCTGGAGAAATACCGGCGCGGCTCTATCCCCAAAGCGCGCCGGAACATGGCGGTGAACGCGCTGGCACTGCTGTAGCCCAACTGGTCGGCCACCTGGGCCACCGGCATATTGTTGGCCAACTGGCCCAGCGCGCTCACCAGCCGGGCCTGTTGCCGCCACTGCCGAAAACCCATGCCGGTCTCGCGCTGGAACTGGCGGGCCAGTGTGCGGCTGCTGGTGGCTTGCCGCTCGGCCAGGCGCTCCAGGGTGTCGTGGCTGTCCGGGGTCGCGATCAGCGCCTCGCACAGCGCCCGCAGCCGGGCTTCGCTGGGCATGGGCAGGTGCAGCGCGGGAATCTTCAGGCAGCGCAGCTCGGTGAGCACCAGGGCGGCGATCTGACCGGCACGCCCGTTCTGGTCGTAGGCCAGCGGCTCGTCCAGCAAGGCAAAGATCAGCGCCCGCAGGAGCGGGCTCACTTCCAGCAGGCAGCAGCTCTCGGGCAGACCGGGGGCCGCGTCAGGGCGGATGTAGAGCGTGCGCATCTCCACGGGGCCGAGCATGACCACGCGGTGCACCGTGTTGGCGGGTATCCAAACCCCTCGCACGGGGGGCACCACCCAGCAGCCGGTTTCGGTCTCCACGCGCATGACGCCACTGCCGGCGTACACCAGCTGGGCGCGTGGGTGGCTGTGCGGGGCGTTTCGCCGCTGCGGTAGTTGCGCGCCTTGGCCGTCACCGGGTGTGGCAGGGTCTGGTGTTGGTCGTCGTGGGCGGGCGCCTCGGCCCCTGCGATTGTCCAGTTCACGATATTTATTGTCAGGACATGTTTGAACCAGTCATTTTAGACTGGTGTTCCCAGTTCAATTCGCCCCCTTTCCATGGAACAAGCGCTCAACGTCAACGCGCAGGCCGCAGCGCGCCTTGGCACCCGCCACACAGACGCCGCACGCGCTCAACGCCACCCGCTTCCCCATCATTGCCGCGATCAGCTTTTCGCACCTGCTCAACGACATGATGCAGTCGGTGCTGATCGCCATCTACCCCATGCTCAAGCAGGGCCTGCACCTCAGCTTCGGGCAGATTGGCCTGATCACGCTGGCCTTCCAGTTCACCGCCTCGCTGTTGCAGCCGGTGATCGGCCTCTACACCGACCACCGGCCCAAACCCTATTCGTTGCCGATCGGCATGTGCTTCACCCTGGTGGGCCTGCTGTCGCTTTCGCAAGCCAGCAGTTTCACCGCGGTGCTGATCTCGGCGATGCTGATCGGCATGGGTTCTTCCGTGTTTCACCCTGAGTCCTCGCGCGTGGCCCGGATGGCCGCGGGCAACCAGCCGGGGTTGGCGCAGTCGCTGTTCCAGATCGGGGGCAACTTTGGCTCGGCCATTGGCCCGCTGCTGGCCGCGCTCATCATCGTGCCCCACGGTCAGGGCAGCGCGGCGTGGTTTGCGCTGTTCGCGTTGATCGGGGTGGTCGTGCTCAGCTTCGTCGGGCGCTGGTCCAGCCACCATGTCGCCGGGTTTCGCAAGCGCATGAAGGCCCAGGCCGACAACGGGCTCACACGGCGCCAGATCGGCTGGTCGCTGGCCATCCTCGGCATGTTGATCTTCTCCAAGTTCTTCTACATGGCCAGCCTGAGCAGTTACTACACCTTCTACCTGATGCACAAGTTCGGCCTGAGCCTGCCGCAGGCCCAGATCTACCTCTTCGTGTTTCTCTTTGCCGTGGCCGCCGGCACGGTGGCGGGCGGCCCGATCGGGGACCGCATCGGGCGCAAGCGCGTGATCTGGGGCTCGATCCTGGGCGTTGCGCCGTTCACCCTGATGCTGCCACATGCCGATCTGTTCTGGACCGGCATCCTCTCGGTCGTCATCGGCATGGTGCTGGCCTCGGCCTTCTCTGCGATCCTGGTTTACGCGCAGGAGCTCATGCCAGGCAAGGTGGGGGCCATCTCGGGCCTGTTCTTTGGCTTTGCATTCGGCATGGGCGGCATCGGCGCGGCGCTGTTGGGTCAACTGGCCGATGCCGCGGGCATCGAAACCGTGTATCAGGTGTGCGCGTTCCTGCCGCTGATCGGCCTGTTGACGGCGTTTCTGCCCTCGATCAAGAAGGCCTGAGGCGGGCAGTCCCTCCGCGCGGGGCCGGGCGCCCGCTCAGCGTGGAATGGGCCGCGGCCTTCCCTGGTCGTCGATGGCCACGTAGGTGAGGCTGGCTTCGGTCACCTTCACGTACTTGCCTTGCGTGCGGAAGCTTTCGGCGTACACCTCCACCTGCACCGTGATCGAGGTGTTGCCTAGGCGCTCGATGTGGGCAAAGAAGCTCAGGATGTCGCCCACGCGGACCGGTTGTTTGAAGACGAACTGGTTCACCGCCACCGTGGCCATGCGCCCTTGCACGTGGCGTGCTGGCAAGACCGAGCCGGCCAGGCCGTGACTCAAGCCATGACCCAGCCGCCGAAGCGATGTCGCCGTTGCCGTTGGTGTCGGCGGGCATGGGATGACCTTGAGCACGAGCTCACGCCCTTGGGGAAGGGCACTCTCTGGACGGGGGCTTGATTCGATCGACATGGGCACAATCTGGTTTCAACAGCCCACCATTGTCCCGCATGCGACCGTCTTCTTCCGCCTCCTCCCATCCAGCCCTGAACAGACGGCCGCCGAGCGTGCCCGCGATGCAGCAGCAGCGCTGTTCGACTGGGCCACGCTCTCTCGCGCCTGTTTCCCTATCTCTGGCAATACAAATGGCGGTGTGGCGGCAGCGCTGGCCTTCATGGTGGGGGCCAAGATGGCCAATGTCGGGGTGCCGCTGCTGCTCAACAAAGCTGGTGGATGTGATGACGATCCAGCCAGGCAGCGTGGAGGCCCTGCTGGTGGTGCCTGTGGGCCTGTTGCTGGCTTACGGGGTTGCGCCTGTGCACTCGCTGTTCACCGAGCTGCGTGAGAGCTCATCTTTGCCAAGGCCACGGAGGGCGCCACCCGCAGCATCGCGTTGCAGGTGTTCGGCCACTTGCACAACCTCAGCCTGCGTTTCCACCTGAACGCCGACCGGTGGGATGAGCGAGACATCGACCGCGGCACGCGGGTGTGCAGTCGCTGGTGTCGTATTCGCTCTACAGCATCTTCCCACTCCTGATCGAGGTCTCCATGGTGCCGGTGTTGCTGGGCACCAAGTTCGACATAGGTTACGTCTGGATCACGCTGGGTGCGCTGGTGTTTTACGTGACCTTCACCGTCAAGGTCACCGAATGGCGCATCCAGTCCTGCCGCGAGATGAACGAGCTCGAATCGGCCAGCCAGACCCGCGCCATCGACTCGCTGTCATCCTCGAGACGGTCAAGTACTTCAACAACGAGGCGTCTTCTGAAACCGAGCGCTACAACGCCGCGTTGGAAAAGCTGCGCCTGGCGCGCATCAAGAGCCAGACAACCCTGTCCATGCTCAACACCGGCCAGCAACTGGTGATCGCCACCGCGCTGATCCCGATGTTTCACCGCGCCACCCAGGGCGTGGCCCAGGGCCACATGACGCTGGGAGACCTGGTGATGGTCAACGCCTTCATGATCCAGCTCTACATCCCGCTGGGTTTTCTGGGCGTGCTCTACCGCGAGATCAAGCAAAGCCTGACCGACCTGGACAAGATGTTTGTCCTGCTGGAGAAGGAGCGGGAGATTGCGGACCGACCCGGCGCCACCGATCTGGTGCTCGACGGGCCGCCGGCGGTGCGGTTTGAAAACGTGCGGTTTGCCTACGAGCCCGCCCGCGAGATCCTGCACGGGGTGAGTTTCGAGATCCCGGCCGGGAAGACGGTGGCCGTGGTGGGGCCCTCGGGTTCGGGCAAGTCGACGCTGGCCCGGCGTTGCTCACGCTTCTACGACGTGAGCAACCACGACGACACGGCCCCCAGGGCGCCGGGCGCATCACCATCGGGGGCAGGACATCCGCGAAGTCACCCAGGCCAGCGTGCGCCAGGCGATCGGCATCGTGCCGCAGGACACGGTGCTGTTCAACGACACCATCGAATACAACATTCTGTACGGCCGTCCCGAGGCTGGCCACGAAGCCGCCGTGGCGGCAGCCAAGGCCGCGCACATTCACGCCTTCATCGAGCGACTGCCCAAAGGCTACGCCACCATGGTGGGCGAGCGCGGACTGAAATCTCTCGGGCGGGGAGAAGCAGCGCGTGGCCATTGCCCCGCACCTCTGCTCAAGAACTCCGCCCATTGTCATCTTCGATGAGGCCAATTTCGGCGCTGATTCGGCCAACGAGCGGGCCATTCAGGCCGAGCTGCGCACCGCCGCGCGCAACAAAACGTCGCTCGTCATTGCCCACCGCCTGTCCACCGTGGTGGACGCCCACGAGATCCTCGTGCTGGTCAATGGCGAGGTGGTCGAGCGCGGCCACCACGCCGATCTTGTTGCTCGGCCCGGGGGTGTGTACGCCGGGATGTGGGCATTGCAACAGTCGGGTGAGTGAGGGGGCGGCGTCAGGGTTTATCTGGCGATGATCGGCTTTGTTTGGGCCGGCGGCGCGCGATAATCCCGGTTTATGGAAACCAAATGGCTGGAAGATTTCGTGAGCCTGGCTGAAACGCGCAGTTTCAGCCGCTCGGCCCAACTGCGCCACGTCACGCAGCCGGCTTTTTCCCGCCGAATCCAGGCCCTGGAAGCCTGGGCGGGCACCGATCTGGTGGACCGCTCGTCCTACCCCACCAAGCTGACACAGGCGGGCAAGACCCTGTATGACCAGGCGCTGGAAATGCTGCACGCCCTGCAAAGCACCCGTGCCACGCTGCGGGCTCACACCGCGGCCGCTCAAGATGTGATCGAGTTTGCGGTGCCGCATTCGCTGGCGTTCACCTTCTTCCCGTCCTGGCTCTCGGGCTTGCGTGAAGATTGCGGGCCGATCAAGAGCCGCTTGATCGCGCAAAACGTGCACGACGCCGTGATGCGCCTGGTGGAAGGCAGTTGCGATTTGCTGATCGCCTACCACCATCCGTCCCAGCCCATCCAGCTGGATGCCGATCGGTATGAAATGCTGTACCTGGGGACGGAGCGCCTCTCACCGTATGTGCAGCCTGACGACACCGGCGCGCCGCGTTACAGCCTGCCTGGTACCGTGTCACGGCCCGCGCCTTTTCTGGCCTATGCGCCCGGAGCCTATCTGGGGCGTGCCGTTGACCACCTGGTCAAACAGAGTGCCGTGCCCGTGCACCTGGACCGCATCTATGAGACCGACATGGCTGAAGGCCTGAAGGCCATGGCGCTGGAGGGGCATGGCATTGCCTTCCTGCCGGCCAGTTCGGTGCGCAAGGATGTGCGCGCGAAGAAGCTGGTGCCCGCGGGCGAGGGCTTCGAGACCGCGCTGGATATCCGCATCTACCGCGAACGCCCCAATGCCCGCAAAGCCAAGCGCCAACTGGAGAAGTTCTGGTCGGAGCTGCAGCAGCACCTGGAGGCCAAGGCTGCGCGTTGACGCCTTGGCATTTGAGACAATCGGAGGATGAATTCCTCCGCCACCGCCCAGACCCTCACCATCACCCGCCCGGACGACTGGCACCTTCATGTGCGAGACGGCCAGGCCCTAGGCACCGTGGTGCCCCACACCGCGGCCCAGTTTGCCCGCGCCATCATCATGCCCAACCTCAAGCCGCCGGTGACCACCGCGGCGCAGGCCCGGGCGTACGCCGATCGCATCCGCGCGGCAGTGCCTGCAGGCATGGCCTTCGAGCCGCTGATGACGCTCTACCTGACTGACAACCTGCCGCCAGAGGAGATTGAACGGGCCAAGGTGGCTGGCGTGGTCGCCCTCAAGCTGTACCCTGCCGGCGCCACCACGAACAGCGACGCCGGTGTGACCGATATCCGCAAGACCTACAAAACGCTGGAAGCCATGCAACGCGCGGGCCTGTTGCTGCTTGTGCACGGCGAGGTCACCAGCCCCGATATCGATTTGTTCGATCGCGAGGCGGTGTTCATCGAGCAGCAACTGGCGCCGCTTCGCCGCGACTTCCCGGAGCTGAAAATTGTGATGGAGCACATCACCACCAAAGAGGCGGCGCAGTACGTGGCCGAGGCCGGGCCGCACCTGGGCGCCACCATCACCGCCCACCACCTGCTGTTCAACCGCAATGCCATTTTCACGGGCGGCATCCGACCCCACTACTACTGCCTGCCAGTGCTCAAGCGGGAGGTGCACCGCCAGGCGCTGGTGGCCGCGGCCACCGGGGGCAATCCGAAGTTCTTCCTGGGCACCGACAGCGCGCCCCATCCGGCCCACCTGAAAGAACACGCCAGCGGCTGCGCCGGTTGCTACACCGCCCACGCGGCCATCGAGATGTACGCCGAGGCCTTTGACAACGCGGGTGCCCTGGATCGTCTGGAAGGGTTCGCCAGTTTCCATGGCGCCGACTTTTACGGCCTGCCCCGCAATACGGGGCAAATCACCTTGCGCCGAGAAAGCTGGACGCCCCCGGAGAGTTACGCGTTTGGTGAAGCCGAACTGAAGCCGCTGCGTTCGGGCGACGCGCTGCCTTGGAGGCTGGTCGGTTGACGCGCTGAGGCAGGGCGGGGAAGTGCAAGAGACCGCTGAAGGCGGGCCGCTGTGGGTCGGGCCGGACTGGTCGCAGCCTTGGTTTGGCCCGGTGGCGGAACACGGACCAACTGTGCGCCGGGCTTGCGAGGCTGGCCAGCCGCTGCCGGTTGCCCTGACCCGGCAATGGCGATCGCTGACCAGCGGTGACGCTGCCCGCTTGCGCTTCGTGGCGCAAGGCGAACTGCCTGCTGGCACCGCCTACGAGCAGCATATTTTCGACACCGGTTGTGTGCCCACCCGGGAAGGCCTGCACGATTTCTTCAACGGCCTTTGCTGGATGCGCTACCCACTGACCAAGCGCCGACTCAACCAGTTGCAGGCCGCAGAGATTGCCAAGGCAGGTGGGGTGGGACAGGTGCGCGGGCCGGTGCGCGATGCCCTGACCCTGTTTGATGAAAATGCGGCGCTGCTGCAAGCCCCGGAGGACCTTTGGGAGGCATTGGTGGCGCGCGATTGGCGGCGGCTGTTTGTCGAGTTGCGCCCGCGGTGGGGGGCGGCCAGGCTGGTTCTGTTTGGCCACGCGCTGATGGAAAAACTCGTGGTGCCTTACAAAAGCATCACGGCCCATGTGTTCCGCGTACCCGTGCCCCTGGCGCTGGATGGCGATCTGAGCCGTTGGGATGCCTGGCTGGCCGATCAACTCGATGCGCCCAGCCTGGCCGGCAAGCCATTCACGCCCCTGCCCGTGTTGGGTGTTCCGGGTTGGTGGGCGGCCAGCGAAGATCCGGTGTTTTATGATGACACTTCGGTTTTTCGAGTTGATAGTGCGAAAATTATTCGTAAATAACTGAATTTTTATCTGAAAAAACCGGGCTTGAAATTGGGTATCGTCGGGCCCCATATGATGCGCATAGAACCGCACCGTTTCTTTTGACTGGAGCTGCCATGAAACGCATTCTGTTATTTGTCATGACCAACTTCGCCGTGATGGCGGTGTTGTTGATCACCACCCGTTTGTTCGGTGTGGACCGCTACCTGACCGCCAATGGCCTGAACATGACCGCGTTGGCGGGCTTTTCTCTGATCATCGGTTTCGGGGGAGCGATCATCTCGCTGCTCATGAGCAAAACCATGGCCAAGATGAGCACCGGCGCGCGCGTGATCGAGCAGCCGCAGAACGCGGACGAGGCCTGGATCGTGCAGACCGTCCAGCGGTTCGCTCAGACGGCCGGCATCGGCATGCCGGAGGTGGCGATCTATGAGGGCGCGCCCAATGCGTTTGCGACCGGGGCCTTCAAGGACTCCGCACTGGTGGCGGTCTCCACCGGTCTGCTGCAAAGCATGACCCGGGAAGAGGTTGAAGCGGTGATCGGTCACGAGGTGGCCCACGTGGCCAACGGCGACATGGTCACCATGACGCTGATCCAGGGTGTGATGAACACCTTCGTCGTGTTCCTCAGCCGGGCCATCGGCTATGCCATCGATGCGTTTCTCAACCGCGGCCAGGAGCGCAGCGGTCCGGGCATCGGCTACATGGTGACCACCATCGTGCTCGACATCGTGCTGGGCTTCGTCGCCGCCATCATCGTGGCATGGTTCAGCCGTCAGCGGGAGTTCCGCGCCGATGCCGGAGCTGCGCAGTTCATGGGTCGCAAACAGCCGATGATCAATGCGCTGGCCCGTCTGGGTGGCCTGACGCCGGGTGAACTGCCCAAGACCATGCAGGCCATGGGCATTGCAGGTGGACTGGGCAAACTGTTCTCAACCCACCCGCCCATGGAAGAGCGGATCGCGGCCTTGCAGAAGCTCTGACCGGCGGGAGACTCTTTCATGTCAAAAAGCGGCTTTCGAGCCGCTTTTTTTCTGGGCAATCGGTGAAGGGGTCATCCATGGCCGACCCGCCCCCCCCCCGGTTGTCCCGGGTTCCTGGCGTGGTGGCGTCGCTGTGGCGTCGCTGTGGCGGCGCCTCGCGGGTGTGTGGTCATGCCTGTTCAAGGGCCGGTGCATTTGGGCATTTGCGGCAACCGGTTGGCAGCAAAAAGGCCCGATCCGGCCAGTGCGCCGTCCGGGCGCCTTTGGCCCGAAGGCTGGGGCGGTTGACAGGATGCGATGGGCGGGACAGCCACTGCGTGCGCCGAGAAGGGCTGATCCCTTGACGGCTGGATCAGGGAAAACACGGAATAGCAAACGTTTACGCAAACGTTTGCCACTGATAATATCGCCCGTCAGGTTCCGCTTCCGGCGCATGCATCCGTGGATGCCTGGGCAAGACCTGTCGAGTTGCATTCCACCAACGATCAATGGAGATATCCCCCATGAAAATCACGCGCCGTACCCTGCAGGCTTCGATGGCCCTGTCCCTCGTCGGGGCCCTTTTCGCGTCGCCCAGCTTTGCCGCCGACAAGCCCAAAGTGGCCTTGGTCATGAAGTCGCTGGCCAACGAGTTCTTCCGCACCATGGAAGATGGGGCCAAGGCCCACCAGAAAGCCCACGCTGCCGATTTCACGCTGGTGTCCAACGGCATCAAGGACGAGACGGATACCGCGGCCCAGATCAAGATGGTCGAGCAAATGATCACCCAGCGGGTGGACGCCATCGTCATTGCCCCGGCCGACTCCAAAGCCTTGGTGCCGGTGCTCAAGACCGCCATCGACAAAGGCATTCTGGTGGTGAACATCGATAACCAGCTTGACCGCGAAGCACAAAAGGAGAAGGGCATCCAGATCCCGTTCGTGGGGCCTGACAACCGCGCTGGTGCCAAGCTGGTGGGCGACTTTCTGGGCAAAAGTCTGAAAGCTGGCGACAAAGTGGGCATTCTGGAAGGCGTGTCCACGACCTTCAATGCGCAGCAACGCACGCTGGGCTACCAGGACGCCATGAAAGCCGCTGGCGCAACGGTCGTGGGAGTGCAGTCGGGCGACTGGGAAATCGGCAAAGCGAACACGGTGGCTGCCGGCATGATGCGCGAGCATCCCGATCTCAAGGCGCTTTTGGCCGGCAACGACAGCATGGCCCTCGGTGCCGTGGCCGCAGTGAAGGCCGCGGGCAAGACCGGTCAGGTGCAGGTGGTGGGTTACGACAACATCGACGCGGTCAAGCCGCTGCTCAAGGACGGGCGCATGCTGGCCACCGCCGACCAGTTTGGCGCCAAACAGGCGGTGTTTGCCATCGACATCGCCTTCAAGGCGCTGAGTGCCAAGACCAAACAGGCCGACATGCCAGAGATCATCAAGACAGACGTGGTGTTGATCACCAAGGACAGCAAATAAGTCCGACGTCCTGGCCCGAATCGGGCCGAGAGCTCTGGGCGGTGCGCCATGCGCTGCTGCCCAGGTCTCGCCCCATTTGAGATTTCCCGCTCCATGCCCAGCTCTGTTTCATCACTCACTGTTGCCCCTGTCGTGCTTGAAATGCATGCGGTGGGCAAGGACTACGCCAGCACGGTGCTGGATGGCGTCTCGCTCAGCTTGCGGGCCGGTGAGGTCCTGGCCCTCACGGGAGAAAACGGCGCGGGCAAGAGCACGCTGTCCAAAATACTCTGCGGCCTGGTGCCGCCCACCCGCGGGCACATGACCCTCTCCGGACAGCCATTCGCACCGGGTTCACGGCGCCAGGCCGAGGCGCTTGGGGTGCGCATGGTGATGCAGGAACTGAGCCTGGTGCCGACCCTGACGGTGGCCGAGAACCTGCTGCTGGGCCGCCTGCCCAGTTGGGGGAAGTTCGCCGGCGGGTGGGTCCGCCAGCAGGCGCTGCGCGATCTGGCCTTGAAGCAGTTGGCCAAGATCGGGCTGACCGACATTGCGCCCGAGACCCCGGTGGCGCAATTGGGAATCGGGCAGCAGCAGATGGTTGAGATTGCGCGCAACCTGCAAGACGACACCCAGGTGCTGGTGCTGGATGAGCCCACCGCGATGCTGACCCACCGTGAAATCAACCACCTGTTCGACCAGATCGCGCTGCTGAAACAGCGCGGCGTGGCCATCATCTACGTTTCCCACCGCCTCGAAGAGCTCAAACAGATTGCCGACACCGTGGCGGTGTTGCGCGATGGGCGCCTGGTGGACGTGTGTCCGATCGCCAGTGTGAGCGAACAAGACATCGTGCAGCGCATGGTGGGGCGCGATGTCCAGGAACACGACGGCCGACCGCGCCGGGCCGCCGGGCCTGTGCGGCTGGTGGCGCAGCAGCTGGGTCGCGGCGACGCGGTCAAGGGCGTTGACCTCGCGCTCCATGGCGGCGAGATCATGGGCCTGGCGGGTTTGGTGGGCTCCGGGCGGACCGAACTGGTGCGCCTCCTGTTCGGCGCCGACCGCGCAGACCGCGGGGAGGTGCGCCTGTACGAGCAGGGCGCCTCCGAGCCGACCCACCGAAAGCCGCGCGGTTGGCGCTCGCCCATGCATGCCATCCGCGCGGGCGTGGGTCTGGTGACCGAAGACCGCAAGTCGCAAGGTCTGCTGCTGGCACAGTCCATTCGTGTGAACACCACCTTGAGCGACCTGACGCCACTGTCACGCTGGGGTTGGTTGCTGCGGGCCAAAGAGACGCGCGTCGCCCGGCGCTGGATCGAGGCGCTCAGGGTGCGCTGCCAGGGCCCGGAGCAAAGCGTTGGAACGCTCAGTGGTGGCAACCAGCAGAAGGTGGTGTTCTCTCGCTGGCTGCACCGCGAGTGCAACGTGTTGTTGTTGGACGAGCCCACCCGGGGGGTGGATGTGGGCGCGCGCGCTGATCTCTATGCCGAACTGGACCGCATGACCGAGGCTGGCAAGGCGTTGCTGATGGTGTCCAGCGATCTGCGCGAGCTGATGGCCGTGTGCGACCGAATCGGCGTCATGAATCAGGGGCGTCTGGTTGCAACCTATGAGCGGGGCGAGTGGAGCGAGCAACAGATCTTGTCGAGCGCCTTTGAGGATCCGACCCGCCGCACCCACTGAGCCTGCACAGCCCCCGAAGAAGAGACTGTTCCACCCCCAAAAGCCGCCCCAACGAACCGCGCCATTGCATTTATGTCGACCCTCAAATCAGACCCCCCACTTTCGCTCACCCCCACCGCGCCGACCATGAAGGCCAACGGGCAGCTCAGCACCTACCTGGGGCTCAGCGGTGTGCTGATCGGCATGATTGCCCTGTTTGGCTGGATGAGCGAGTACTTCATCAGCGTCGACACGTTTGTGACCATCGCCAACGAGATCCCGGCGCTGATGGTGATGGCCATCGGCATGACGTTTGTATTGATCATCGCGGGCATCGATCTCTCGGTCGGCTCGGTGTTGGCCCTGAGCGCGGCGATCTCGGCCACCGCCATTCTGCAATGGCAATGGGGCGCGGTCTCCGCGGCGGCCTTGGGTCTGGCCGCTGGACTGGTTTGTGGGGCGGTCACGGGCGCGGTGTCGGTGGCCTGGCGCCTGCCGTCGTTCATCGTGTCGCTGGGGATGCTCGAAGCGGTGCGGGGCAGTGCCTACCTCGTCACCGACTCGCGCACGCAGTATGTGGGCGAGGCGATGGCGGGTCTGGCCAAGCCTTGGGTGGCTGGGCTCTCATCGGCGTTCGTACTGGCTTTGTTGCTGGCCGTGGTGGCGCAACTGGTGTTGTCGCGCACCGTGCTCGGGCGTTATGCCGTGGGCATCGGCACCAACGAAGAGGCCATGCGCCTGGCCGGGGTGGATCCGCGGCCGATCCGCGTATTGATTTTTGCAGCGATGGGCTTGCTGGCAGGACTGGCTGGCCTGATGCAGGCGGCCAGGCTCGAAGCCGCCGACCCCAACGCAGGGACGGGTATGGAGTTGCAGGTCATTGCGGCCGTGGTCATCGGTGGCACCAGCCTGATGGGAGGACGGGGCTCGGTGGTCAACACGATCTTCGGTGTCCTTATCATCGCGGTGCTCGAAGCGGGTCTCGCGCAGGTCGGGGCCAGTGATCCCACCAAGCGCATCATCACCGGCTGCGTGATTGTGGTGGCGGTGATCATCGACATGATGCGCCAGCGGCGCAGTGCGGCGCGCTGAGGACCCACCACTCCATTCGTTCGCAGGGAATCCATGGCCACCATCAAGGACGTTGCACGCCTCGCCAAAGTGTCGGTGACCACCGTGTCGCACGTGGTCAACAAGACGCGCTTTGTCAGCCCGAAAGCACCCAGGCGGTTGAAGAGGCGATTCGCCGCGTGGGTTATGTGCCCAGCGCGGTGGCCCGCAGCCTCCAGGGAAAATCCACGAGAACGCTGGGCATGTTGATCCCCAACAGTTCCAACCCCTATTTTGCAGAGATGGTGCACAGCGTCGAGAAGCATTGTTTTGGCGCCGGCTACAACCTGATCTTGTGCAACACCAACGACGAGGCGAACCGTCAAAGCGTGTATTTGCAAGTGCTGGCGGAGCGACGCATCGATGGCCTGATCGTGGTGTCCACGGGGGACGACAACAGCCTGGCCGCTCAGTTGCAGGGCCTGACCATTCCCACGGTGCTGGTGGACAGGGAGTTGACCGAGTTGAAGTGCGACCTGGTGGAGACCGCGCACGAGCAGGGGGGTTTGATGGCCACCCAGCATCTCATCGGGTTGGGACACCGCCGCATCGCCTGCATGGCGGGGCCGCGCGGACTTGACGCCAGTGAACAGCGCATACAGGGCTGGCGTCGGGCCATGCACGACGCCGGGCTGCCGGCCATGCCCGGCGAGTTTCTGATGCACGGCGATTTCACCAGCCATGGGGGGTATGTCGCCATGCAAGCGATGCTCAAGCAGAAAGACATGCCCAGTGCGCTCTTCGTGTGCAACGACCTGATGGCCATCGGTGCGTTGCGCGCGGCCCATGAAGCCGATCTGCGGGTCCCGGCCGAGCTGTCGCTGGTCGGTTTCGACGACATCGAACTTGCCAGCTACACCAGCCCGCCGCTGACCACCATCGCGCAGCCCAAGCAGCGCATCGGTGTGCTGGCGGTCGACATGCTGCTCGAACGCATCATGGGTGGGCGCACCCAGCCCCGCAAAGTGCTTTTGCAACCTGAACTGCGGGTGCGCAGTTCCAGCGGTCCGTCTCCCCAATGAGTTTGCCTCCTTCCCCTCCCTCTCTTTCTCAACAGGATCCCCCTTCGGTTCTGGTGCTGGGCAGTCTCAACATGGACGTGGTGGTCCGTGTGTCCAGAGCCCCCGCCGGTGGCGAAACCATTGAAGGGCGTTCCGTCGCCTACCTGCCTGGCGGGAAAGGGGGCAACCAGGCGGTCAGCTGCGCGCGCCAGGGCGCTTCGGTGCACCTGATCGGGCAGGTGGGTGACGACCCGCACGGGGTGGCCCTGTGCGCCGCGCTGTCGCAGGATGGCATCCGGCACGGCGATGTGTGTGTCGACCCGGTCGAGGCCACCGGTGTGGCGGTGGTCGTGGTGGACGATCAGGCGCAGAACCGCATTGTGGTGGTGCCAGGGGCCAACGGCCGGCTGAACCCGGATCCCTCGATGCTGGCGGCCAGACTCCAGGATGCGCAATGGCTGGTGATGCAGTTGGAGGTCCCGCTGGCCGCCGTGTTGATGGCCGCAGAGCAGGCAAAGGTCAATGCATGCCGCGTGGTGCTCAACCCTTCTCCCTCTCAGAATTTGCCCGACAGTTTGTGGGCTTGGGTCGATACCGTGGTGCTCAACGAGAGCGAGGCGCAGGCGCTGACGCAGATGGCCGTGCCCAGCCCACTTGAGGCAGCGATGGCCTCGCAATGGTTCCTGTCCCACGGGGTGCGGCAGGTGGTGGTCACGCTGGGGGCTCAGGGGGCGGTGGCAACGGACGCACACGGCAGTCGCTTCCATCCGGCCTTGGCTGTGGACGCCGTGGACACGACAGCCGCGGGCGACACCTTTCTGGGCGCGCTGGTGGTGTCGCTGGCCCGGGGGGACACGCTGGACGAAGGTGTCTCGATGGGGTTGCGCGCGGCCAGCCTGTGCGTGCAGACCGTGGGTGCCCAGCCCTCCATTCCGTCCCGGGCGGCGGTGTTGAAGACCCCACTGGCACCCCCTTGGAAATCACTATGAAACGAACGATTCTTTTGAATGCCGAGTTGTCCCATCTGATCGCCACCCTGGGCCACGGCGATATGGTGGTTGTTGGAGATGCCGGGCTGCCCGTGCCGAGCGGGGTGCGGTGCATCGATCTTGCGCTCATGCAAGGCATACCGTCTGTGGCCGAGGTCCTTCGGGCGGTGTTGTCCGAGATGCAGGTTGAGCGGGTGGTGATTGCGAACGAAGCCATGGATGCCGCCCTTGGCCAACTGCCGGCCTGGTGTCTGCCTTTGTCGGGCATGAGCCTGGACAAGGTGTCACACACCGACTTCAAAGGGTTGACCAACCAGGCCAAGGCGGTGGTCCGTACCGGCGAGTTCACGCCGTATGCCAACGCCATTCTTTATGCGGGGGTGGTGTTTTAGGGTCACGCATGCGCCCAACTCAAGGCCGCTGGCCTGATGGCTCCGACGGCTGCACCATTTGATTGATCGGTGTAGACCTTGATGCGGGGCATGGGTGGGCGCGGCGCGCGCTTGCCAAGCAAGAAAGCGACCCGGAGGTCGCTTTGGCTGAGGGGGGAACGGAGGCCCGGTCGGGTGTCCGAGCACCCTTCGTCGGGGATCGGAGGCCTGCTGATGAATGACAGTCAGCGCCAGTCGCGGTCCCAGCGCTCGTCGTCGCGGTAATGGCGGCCCTGGTCCCAGTGCGGGTGGCGGGGCGTGCGGCCGATGTAGACCACCTCGGGCTCCACAGGCTCGACTGGCTGGTATTGGACCAGGGGGCGAGGCATCGGGCGCACCTCAATGGCGGGCTGCACATTGACCGGCACATAGCGGCCGGGGTCCTGGTCCATCTGCACGCTGTAGCGGCGACCGGCGTATTCGTAGACCACGTCGTAGGCCACGGTCTGGTTTTCATAGGTGTTTTGGGTGGTGCATTCCTGCACGGTGCGCACCGTGTCCTGACCGCGCCCCTCGATGCGGTTGCCCAGGATGGCCCCGCCCAGCACGCCAATCATGGTGGCGGCGGCGCGTCCGGAGCCACTGCCCACGGCATTGCCCATCGCGCCGCCAGCAATGCCACCCATCAACGCGCCGGCACCGGTGCGGTGACCGGGTTCGCGCACGGTGACGTTCTGGCAGACTTCGCGCGGCACGGCCACCTGCTGGATGACGGGGGTGCTGCTGATCACACGGCCCCGTTCGTCCCGGGCCTGGGCGCTGGTGGCAGCCGCCAAGGCAACCACGCCAGCGATGACGGGAAGAAGAACGTTGCGGTTGATTGTTTTCATGGAAGGCTCCTTGGTTGAGGAGCCTCCACTGTGCCGCCGCCTTGTCAATGCCAATCGCCTGTCAGGTAAAGCTGCGGCGCTTGTTGTAACCAAGTGTGAACAGGTCCTGGTGGTTGTCATGCCGCCTCAGACGCCGGCACACCCAGCAGGTCCTTGGCCACCGCCTCGGCCACCTTGAGGCCGTCCACGCCAGCCGAGAGAATGCCGCCGGCGTAGCCCGCGCCTTCTCCGGCCGGATAAAGGCCACGGGTGTTGAGGCTTTGGAAGTCGCCGCCCCGGGTGATGCGCAAGGGGGCGGAGGTGCGCGTTTCCACGCCGGTGAGCAGGGCGCCCGGCATGTCGTAACCCTTGATCTTGCGACCAAAGACCGGCAGCGCTTCGCGCATGGCTTCGATGGCGTAAGCGGGCAGCGCGGGCGCGAGGTCACCCAGCCTGACCCCGGGTTTGTAGGAAGGCTGCACTTCGGCCAGGGTCTGCGAAGGGCGCTCGGCGAGGAAGTCGCCCACCAATTGCCCCGGGGCTTCGTAGGTGCCACCACCGAGTTCGAAAGCCCGCGATTCCAATTGGCGTTGCAACACGATGCCCGCCAACGGGTGGGTGGTGCCTCGGGCGGCCATGGCTTCGGCCTGGGCGGCGTAGCGCGGTCCATCGGTGGGGCCGAACGCGGCTGTCCACAAGGGCGCGTCCTGCGGGAACTGCAGCGGAAAGTCGCTGGGTTCGATGCCGACCACCATGCCTGCATTGGCGTTGCGTTCGTTGCGGGAGTACTGGCTCATGCCATTGGTGACCACGCGCCCAGGCTCGCTGGTCGCGGCCACCACCGTGCCGCCGGGGCACATGCAAAAGCTGTAGACCGCCCGGCCGTTTTTGGCGTGGTGCACCAGCTTGTAGTCCGCCGCGCCAAGCAGCGGGTGGCCCGCGTGACGGCCCCAGCGGGCGCGGTCGATCACGCTTTGTGGGTGTTCTATGCGAAAGCCGATCGAGAAGGCCTTGGCTTCCAGGTAGACACCCGCGTCGTGCAGCAAGGCGAAGGTGTCGCGCGAGCTGTGGCCCAGTGCCAGCACGGCGTGGCGTGTGGGCAGCTCGGTGGTTTCCCCGCTGTCCAGGTGTTGCACGCGCAGTCGGGTGAGCTGCTGCAGGCCATCGGTCAGCGGGTCAAAAACAAAGCCTGTCACCTGGTGCTGAAAGCGGATTTCGCCGCCCAGCGCCACGATTTTCTCTCGCATGGCCTCGACCACCTTCACCAATTTGAAGGTGCCGATGTGGGGGTGGGCGGTGTAGAGGATCTCTTTGGGCGCGCCGGCGTCCACAAACTCCTGCATGACCTTGCGGCCGAGAAAGCGGGGGTCTTTGATCTGGCTGTAGAGCTTGCCGTCGGAAAACAGGCCGGCGCCACCTTCGCCGTATTGCACATTGCTTTGCGGGTTGAGCTTTTGGTGGCGCCACAAGCCCCAGGTGTCCTTGGTGCGCTGGCGCACCGGCTTGCCCCGTTCCAGCACGATGGGCCTGAGCCCCATCTGAGCCAGCGCCAGGGCCGCGAAGAGCCCGCAAGGGCCCAGGCCGATCACCACGGGCCGCTGCGCTTCAAGGCCCTGCGGCCAGTTGGCGGGGGCTTGACCGGGCGCGTGCCACGCCATGTCGGGGGTGGGTTGGATGTGGGGGTGTTGGGCGAACCGGGCCAGCAATGGCGCGGTCTGGGCCGCATCGACCAGGGTGACGTCCACGATGTACACCGCCAGCAGCGCGGCCTTGCGGGCGTCGAAACTGCGCTTGAACACCTGCAGGCTGGCGATGGCGCCAGGGTCGATGCCCAGTGCCTGGGCCGCCAGCGCGCGCAGTGCGTCGGTGGGGTGGGGTGGCGGTTCGCGATCGGCCCGGGTTTCGGTGGGGGCATCGGCGGCGCGGCGGTGTTCGGTCGGCACCTCGGCCAGGGGCAACTTGAGTTCGGACAGGCGGATCATGTGGGCGGGCTTTCCAAGGCTTGTGGCGATCAAGCAATCGGGGGGGCAGGCGGGGCGCGGGCGCCATCCTGCGGGTTGTGTATTGTCGCAAAGCCCTGCTGGCTGTGCGGCGTCCGGCGGCACGACGACTCGCGCTTGGCGCGAAATAAAACCCGGGTATAATTCGCCAATGAATTCTTCACCCCAGGCCATCCCTTCGCCCACGTGCACGGCATTTCTGGGCACCACCCGCATTGCCGCAGGCGGTTACGACGAGGTCGCGCGGGCGCTGGCCGAGCAGGGGGTGGGGCAGGGTGGGGGGCTGCTGGTGTTTGATGACGCCACCGGTGCTTTGGTCGATTACCCGTGGCCCGCCGGTTACGCACCGACGCAGCCGGTGCCGGTTGTTGAGGAGCCAGAAGCGCCACCCGCCGGTGCGGCGGGCGTGGGGCGTCCGCGCCTGGGCGTGGTGGCCCGCGAAGTCACGCTGTTGCCGCGCCATTGGGAATGGCTGGCGGCCCAGCGGGGTGGTGCGTCAGCGGCGCTGCGGCGCTTGGTCGACGAGGCGAGAAAGACCCACGCCGAGCAGGATGCCCAGCGCCATGCCAAAGAGCGGGCCTATCGTTTCATGTCTGCCATGGCGGGTGGCTTGCCTGGCTTCGAGGAAGCCTCCCGTGCCTTGTTTGCCCACGATGGCGGCGCCTTTGCGCAACGCATTCAGGCATGGCCTGCCGATGTGCGGGCGCATTTGGTCCACCTGGCCCGAGGCGCATTCGCTGCCGACTGACCACCGTCTCTCCGGTTGCCCCGCCGCCAGGCCCTTCTCTTCATTCTTCAAATCACGGCCTTCATGACCGCTCAATCAAAACCACCGGCCCCGCAGGGGGCCCGACCGCCGCGTGCACTGTGGCTGGTCTACCTGACTTTCCTGGCGCCCATGGTGCTGTCCAACCTGTTGCAGAGCCTCTCGGGCACCATCAACGGGATCTACATCGGGCAGATGCTGGGCACCCACGCGCTGGCCGCGGTGTCGGGCATGTTTCCGATCATCTTCTTTTTGTTTCGCTGGTGATCGGCCTGGGGGCGGGCGCCTCGGTGCTCATCGGCCAGGCCTGGGGCGCCAAGCAGCCCGACAAAGTCAAGACGATCGCCGGAACGGCCCTCGCGGTGGGCGCTCTGATTGGCTTGGTGGGAGCCGTTCTCGGTGGCATATTTGCCCGCGAAGCCCTGGCAGCGTTGGGCACACCCGCCGACGTGCTGGACGACGCGGCGGGTTACGCGCGCATGATGATGTTGCTCATGCCGGTGCTGTTGACGTTCATTCTCTTCACGCAATTGCTGCGCGGGGTGAGCGACACGCTCTCGCCGTTGCTGGCCTTGTTGATCTCAACGGCGATTGGCCTGGCGCTCACGCCGGCCTTGATCAAGGGTTGGCTGGGGTTGCCGCCCCTGGGTATTCAGAGTGCGGCGCTGGCCGCCTTTGTGTCCACGACGCTGGCGCTGGCCTTTCTCGTGGTGCGATTGCGGCGGCGGGCCCATGTGCTCGCGCCGGACCGGGCGCTGTGGGCGGCCTTCCGGCTGGACGGCGAGATTTTGCGCAAGGTGATGCGCATTGGCCTGCCCACCGGCGTGCAGATGGTGGTGATTTCGGTCTCCGAACTGGTGATCCTGGCCCTGGTCAACCGCCACGGCTCGGAGGCCACAGCGGCCTACGGCGCGGTGACGCAGGTGGTGAACTACGTGCAGTTTCCCGCCCTGTCGATTGCCATCACGGCTTCCATTCTGGGCGCCCAGGCCATCGGTGCGGGCATGCTGGACCGGGTTCGGGCCATTTTGCAAACCGGCCTGGTGCTGAACGCGGTGATCACCGGCTCGCTCATCTTGGTGGGCTATGCGCTGTCTCATTGGCTGCTCGGGCTGTTCATCACCCAGGACTCGGTGCGCCTGCAGGCCGAGCACCTGCTGCACATCATGTTGTGGAGCCTGATGCTGTTTGGTTTTCAGGCGGTGGTGGGCGGCATCATGCGCGCCAGCGGCGTGGTGCTGGTGCCGGTGGCGATCTCGATTGCCTGCATCGTGCTGGTGCAAGTGCCGGTGGCCTACTTGCTTGACGCCCGCCTGGGGCTCGAAGGCGTGTGGATGGCGTTCCCGGTGGCGTACGCGGCCATGCTGGTAAGCCAGACCGCCTATTACAAGTTGGTGTGGAAACACAAAAGATTGAGCGGCTGGTCTAGGGACAGGCAAATGGCCGCGCGTTGGAGGTGATAATTCTGCCCGTGGAGCGCGCCAGACCGTCGCTGGTGCAATCGCCGAAAGGCCGCACTGGAGGAACGTCCGGACTGCACAGGACAGCGTAGGAGGTAACACCTCTCCACCGACAAGCTTTGAGGATTCGCCTAGGCGTTCTCTGAAAGGCCCTAAGGTGAGGATCAGAGCAACAGAGACGAGCCGCTTCAGTGCGGGTGAAACGGGCAATCTCTACGCGCAGCAATACCAAATAGGCCAGCGTTGATGTGGTTCCGCGGAGCTGGCGGGTAGGTAGCATCGAGCCGCTTGGGTGACCGGCGGCCCAGAGGAATGACGGTCACACCCCGGGCGACCGGGGTGCACAAAATCCGGCGTATCGGCGCGCTTCACACTTTATTTCTCAAGGCCTCAGGTACGCGGCATCCAGCCCGCGCGCAGCGCGTGGGCCCAGTCGGGACGGCCATTGCGCTCGGCGAGTTGGGCCATGGGCTCGGCGTCGTAGGGCAGGCTCACCAGATCGCAAACCCATCGATCACCAAGCTTTTCGGCCAGCGCGTAGCGCGCCAACGGGCCCCCGGTCTCGATCCGGTGGAAGCGGGACAAGGGCAGGGGGTGGTCGTCGTCGTACGCCGGCAAGCCCACGCTGCCGGGGTTGACGATCATCAGACCACTGGTCAGCGCCACGACCCGTGCCACATGGCTGTGGCCACAGGCCAGCAACCGGATATGGGGTGGGATGCGCGCACCAAGCCGCTGCGCAATCTCGTCGGGCGTGGCCAGCCGGGCTTCCTCGTCCACCGGGGTCTCCAGCAGGTACTCCAGGTCGCTGCGGGGGCTGCCGTGGCACAGCGCCAGATCAGACCCCAGGCGGGAAGGCCACAGGGTGGCCTCGTGCAGCCGTGGGTCGCAAGAGTCGGTGTGGCTGCGCAGCCAGGCCTTGTCGTCTTCGGTCAATTGAGCGCTGGCGTAGGCATCGGATTGCTGTTGGCGCTCGGGCGGGGTGTTCAAGACCTGTCGCTCGTGGTTGCCGGCGATGTGCAGCCAGGGCAGGTCCCGCAGCCGCGCCACGGTTTCGCGGGGCAGCAGCGGGCCGCTCACCGTGTCGCCCAGGTTGACCACCTGGTCTACCCGCCGCCGCGCCAGGTCATCGATCACGGCCTCCAGCGCCGCCAGGTTGCCGTGAATATCCGAAACGAAAGCGATGCGCATGCGTACCACCCGCTTTCAGCCGTTGAAGCCACCCAGGCTCTGGATGTGTTCCACATGAGCCAGCATGGAGCGCTTGGCCACAGGCCAGAGCCGCTCGGGCACATCGTCGTAGGCCAGCTTCACCCAGTCGTCCATGGTGCCGTGGGGGGCGGCCTGCATGGCGAGGGCGATCTTGGCTTCGCGGGCGAGGCGGTGGGCTTTGGTGGGCGATGGCGGCCTTGGCGCTACCGAGTGGGGCCGGTTTGTCCGGCCGTCTGGCGCAGATCGCCCAGCACATAGCCATGGGCCGGCAGGATGAAGTCGATGCCATGCTCGTCGCACAGCGCCGCCAGGCGGTCCAGCGATGCCAGGTAGTCGCCCATGTGGCCGTCGGGCGGGTCGATGACGGTGGTGCTGCCGTTGAGGATGTGGTCGCCGGAGAACAGCAGGCCATCTTCCTCCAGCACCAGGCAGAGGTGGTTGGCGGCGTGGCCGGGCGTGTGCACCACGCGCAGGGTGTGCCTGACCTCGTTGTCGGCGGCGCTGCGCAGTGTGAGGCGTTCGTCGTTGGCGAGCGCGCGATCGGGGGTGAACTGGCTGTTGGCCCGGGCGGTGGGGGCGCTGGGCAGGCCCAGGATGGGCGGTTGGTGTGGACACAGTGCCTGCAACACGCTGGCACCCGGCGAATGGTCGGCGTGGGAATGGGTGCAGACAATGGCGCGGATGTGGCCACCGGCCGCGCGCCACAGGCGCTCAACGTGTTCCGCGTCGGCGGGGCCGGGATCGATGGCCAGGTAGCCGGTATCGGGGTCGCCCACCAGGTAACTGTTGGTGCCCGGGCCGGTCATGAAGCCCGGGTTGGGCGCGGTCAGGCGCATGACGTTCTTCAGCAGGGGCACGGGCCGCTCGGATTGCCAGTCCAGGGCGTGCACGATTTGGCCATCGGCGCTGACCAGCGCGAGTTCCCCGAAGGGCGCTTCGTGTTCCATGTGGCGCGACTCGGCGCCGTTGAGCCAGCCCGCACGGGGGCAACTGGTGAACAGAGCCTCGTCGTTGACGGCACAGGCCGCGATGACCGCCTCGACCGTGTCGAAGGCCTTGAGGCGCTCCAGTGTGCGAATGGTGGGGAAGATGATGAAGAAGCCGCCCGCTTCGTGGCGCGCCAGCGCATCGGCTGGGCGCACCCAGACGGGCTCGAACTGTTCCGACTCGTCGGCCACCGGTTCTTGCCCGAGCGGCATGCGCGCCACGAGAAACGGCACGTCAAAACGGCGGGGCAGGTCGCGGTCGGTGATCCAGTGGGCGAGCACATGGACCTCGGCGCCCGAGAGGGTCAGACCCTGGGCGGCGCACTGCTCGGCAAACGGGGCACCCCGGTCAAGCGCGGCGATCTCCGCGGTGTTCAGGTGGCTGCCGTCGGCCCGCCGCGCCAGCAGGATGCCGAGCTCTTCGAAGCTCTCGCGGATGGCGGCAATGGCCTGGGTCAGGTGGCGGTCGCTTTGGGTGGTGCGTCGCGATGAGATGCCGTGGGCCAAGGCATCGGTCGGGTCGATGCCTCCGCCGGGAAACACATAGGCGCCGGGCGCGAAGCTGGCGGTCATCGAGCGGCGGGTCATGAGAACTTCCAGACCCTCAGGGCCGTCGCGCAACAGCAAGACGGTGGCGGCGGGGCGCAGGGCGGCGGGTGGGCGCTGCGCGTGGAGCAGTTGGGATGTTCGAACCATGGCGCCATTGTGCGGTGATTTTCCGCAAGGCGCAGTCGTCTGGGCTCGGGGCTTTCGTCGGGGCTGGGGTCACCCGGTGGTTGAGGGCGGCAGGCCCAGGGCGGCCATCTCGGGAGACAGCCTTTGCCAGGCGATGTCGAAGCCGGGGGTTTTCCGCGCCGGGGCGACCGGTGCGTGGCGCAGTGCCCAGTTCACCCCGGCCGTGACGCTGTCAATCACCGGCACCGGCACACCCGCCTGCACCGCTTGGGCCATGCCCGCCAGACCGGCGCCGCCCAGGATCACGGCCTGCACATCGCCCAGTTGGTGCACCGCATCGCAGCAGGCCTGGGCCAGCAGGCGGTGTGCTGCCGCAGGGTCGGCAGCGAGTTGGGCGCCGGTGGGCACCACGGTATGGATGCCGGCGAGCTGCTGTGACTGGCCCAACGCCTGCGCAAGCCGTTGCAGCATCGGCCCCCAGCGCTGACCGCCGGTCACGATGGCATAGCGGCCATGACGCGCCGCTTCGATGAAGGACGCCTCGGCCAGGCCTGTCACCGGCACCGGGCTCGATTCCCGCAAGGCCATGAGGCCGGGGTCGCCGAAGCAACCGATCAGCACCGCGTCGGGCGCGACAGGGTGGCGGGCGAGGTGGGCGGCCCAGGCGTCCAGGGCGGCGTGGGCGGCCACGGCGAAGCTGGCTTCATCGGCGATGTAGGGCGCGCCAAAGCGGGCGGTGGTGGTGCACACGCGCACATGCGAACCCGCGGCCGCCTGGGCGTGTTTTTGCAGTAGAGCGCTCACCGGCTCGCTGGTGTTGGGGTTCACGATCAGGAGTTCGCGCATACGTTGGCCTACGCTTTTTATCGACTGAACAGGGTCACAAAGTCGGGCGCCTCGCCGGGCAAGGTCTCGAACCGCAGCCCCGACTCCAGCCGCAGCAAGTGGGCGCGCATCAGCCGGGCTGCCTCTTTGGCGTCGCGCAGTTTGATCGCCCCCAGCAAAGCCTGGTGTTCCTGGCAACCGCAGGCGTTGGCCTCTTCCCGGGCTTGCGGGAGCGATGGGCTGTAGGTCATCAAGACCAGGGAGGTGCGCGAGACGAGTTCGCGCAAGACGCGCCCCAGCGTGGCGTGCCCCGCACCGTCGGCGATGCGCAGGTGAAACTCGCCCGACAGGCGAATCGCGCGGTGCATGTCACCACCAACACGCGCGGCTTCTTCGTCGCGGATCAGTCGGGTGAGGGTCTGGATGTCGGCGGTGGCGGCGCGCGCCAAGAAGCGCTCCACCAAGGTGGGCTCGATCAGGCGCCGCACTTCAAACACCTCCCTGGCTTCCTGTTCAGTCGGCTCCGCGATGGAGGCGCCCCGGTTGGGGGTGAGCGTGACCACCTGCTCATTGGCCAGGCGCACCAGCACCGGGCGGATGCGCGTTCGCGACACCCCGAAGGCCTCGGCCAGCCGGTCTTCGACCAGTTTGGTGCCGGGGGGCAGGCGGTGATCCAGCACAGCAGAGATCATCCGTTCATAGATGTCGCCGTCGCTCACCGGGGCGCGCTTGGCAGCCGCTTCGCCCGGCCCTGGCCTGGTTGGGGCTTTGATGGCCGCGCGCACGGTGTCTGCGCTCATGTGGCGCTCCGTTGTCGGGCCTTGCGACCGCGATCCAGCCAGACCGCCAGCAAGACGGTGAAGGTCATGACGGCAAACGACACCACGGTCGTGACCGTGCCCAGCGCGTAGATGGCCGGGGTGGTGACGGTGGAGGTGAGGCTTTGCAGCTCCAGGGGCAGCGTGTTGACGTCGCCAATGGCTTGGGAGGTGCGGGCGATCTCGTCCCAGCTCAGCGTGAAGCCGAACATGCCCACGCCGACCACCGACGGCGCGATCAGCGGCAGCACCACATGGCGGAAGGTTTGCCACGGCGTGGCGCCAAGGTCGCGCGCGGCCTCTTCGTAGGCGGGGTTGAAGCGGTTGAACACCGCAAACATGATCAGCAACCCAAAGGGCAGGGTCCAGGTCAGGTGGGCGCCCAGCGCCGAGGTGAACAGGCCCAGTGCGGTGCCGTACTCTTCCAGCGTCGAGGTCGCCCCCATGGCCTCCAGCAGCCATTTGATGCCGCCATCGAGCAGCCGGAACTGCAGGCCGATGCCCAGGGAGACGATGATGGACGGCATGATCAGACTGGCCACGGTCACGTAGAACAACGCATTGCCACCGTTGAGCTTCTTGCGAAATGCCAGGCCGGCCAGCACCGAAAACACCACGGTCAAGAGCATCACCACGCCACCCAGCATCAGCGAACGCAAGAAGGCCGCGCCAATGTCCACCGTGCCCAGTCCTTCGGCGAGCTGGCGGAACCAGTGCAGCGACACCCCACGCAGCGGGAAGGTCAGCCCACCCTCGGGGCCCTGAAAACTGAGCACAAAAATGACGAACATCGGCCCGTACATGAACAGCACGAAGAGCGCGAAGACGACGGCCAATGGCCAGAAGCCTGAAGCGCGCGATTCAGAGGAATGTGGCATGTTCAGTGTCCTTGTTTCAGCACGGATGAGGGCGTGCAACCGCCTCACCCAGGAACGCCGCGGAACCGGCTTTGGCGGGTTGCGGGTGTTGCGCCCTTGAGGGGGCGGCGGCGACACGATGCGGGTGAGCAAAGGGGGTGGTCATAGTTCCTTGCGAATGTCCACCACCCGGGTCAGCCCCCAGATGATCATGAGCACGACGGCCAGCAGAATCACCGCGTTGGCCGCGGCCAGCGGGAACTGCAGGTAGTTGGTCTGCACCTGAATGATCTTGCCCACCGAGGCGATCTGCTGGCCGCCCATGACGCCAATGGTCACGAAGTCGCCCATCACGATGGTGACCACAAAAATCAGGCCGATGATGATCCCGGTTTTGGACAGCGGCACGATCACGTTCCAGAGCGTCTGCCAGGCGCTGGCACCGGCGTCGTTGGCGGCTTCCAGCAGGCTGCGGTCGATGCGCATCATGCTGTTGAAGATGGGCACGATCATGAACATCGTGTAGAGGTGGACGAAGGCCAGCACCACCGAAAAGTCGGAAAATAGCAGCCACTCAATCGGCGTGTCGATGACGCCCATGCCCTGCAACGTCTGGTTGACCAGACCATTGCGGCCCAGCGAGGCACCCACGAAATCATGCGGATGACGTTGGAGGTCCAGAAAGGCACCGTGCACAGCACGAACAGCGCCGTCTGCATGCCGGCAGAGCGGACGTGGAAAGCCAGGAAATAGGCCACGGCAAAGCCCAGCACCAGCGTGATGATCCAGACCAGGAAACTGAACTTCAGCGTGGAGAGATAGGTCGAGAGCGTGACGCAGAAGTCGCCGTGATCGGTCAGCGTGGAGCATCCCTCGAAGATGGCCAGGTAGTTGCGCAGGGTGAAGGCCGGGATCAACTCGTATTCGTTGAAATCCCAGAAGCTCACCATCAGCACCAGACCCAGCGGAATCAGGAAGAACAGCACGAACACCAGCGTGTACGGTGTCGCCTGCCACCAGGCTGGCACCGTGCGGTTCGGGCTGTCGGTGACCAGCGCGGCGGTGGAGGCGGATGGACTGCTCATGGGGGTTGACGAATGAAAGTGGAGGGTCAGTTATGACGTGCCTTAGCCCCCAGGCCACCGCGGAACCGGCTTTGCCGGGCCGCTGGTGGTGCCCCCTTGAGGGTGACGCGCCGCAGGCGCGGCGCGGGGGTGATCAGTTCGTCAGGCCGCGACAAATTCGATTCCACTTCCTGACCATGTACTCGTTCTCGTCCATGACCGCGTTCCAGCAGGCGATGCCGCCCATGCGCTGTTCGTAGCTGCCGCCATCGCGCACCGAGCCCGCCTTGGCCAGCAAGTCACCGTTGGGGCTCTTGATGTCCTGGGCGGCGGGTTTGCCTTCCATCCAGTAGGCCCATTCGTAGGGCTCCATCTTGGCCTTGGCGGTTTCCAGCACCGCGCTGTAGTAACCCTGGCGGTTGAGGTAGGCACCGGCCCATCCGTCGAGGAACCAGTTGATGAACTCGTAGGCGCCGTCGAGTTTGCGGCCGCTGAGGGTGGTGGGCAGACCAAAGCCGGCCGCCCAGGCGCGATAGCTTCTTTGAGCGGCTGGAACACACAGTCAATGCCTTTGGTTGCGCACGGCGGTGACCGCAGGGCTCCACATCGACTGGATCACCACTTCGCCCGAGGCCATCAGGTTGACGGATTCGTTGAAGTCCTTCCACAGCGCGCGGAACTGGCCGGCCTTCTTGGCCTCGATCAGGGTCTTGATCGTCAGGTCGATCTCGGCCTTGGTCATGTTGCCCTTGTCGGCGTACTTGTGGATGCCCATGGCTTCTGACGACCATGGCCGCGTCCATGATGCCGATCGATGGGATGTTGAGGATGGCGGCCTTACCCTTGAATTCGGGGTTCAGCAACTCGGCCCATGAGCTGATGGGGCGCTTGATCAGGTCGGGGCGAATGCCCAGCGTGTCCGCGTTGTACACGGTGGGAATCAGGCTCATGAACTGCGTCGGCGACTTGGCGAACACCTTGCTCTTCTCGCCTTCGAGGAAGATGACCTTCTTGGGCGCCGTGCCCTGATCGCCCACCGCCTTGCCACCCACGGTGCCGGTGGTGAAGAGCGTGGTGATCTTGTCGGCGTTTTTGATCTTCTTGGTGTCGATGCCTTTGAGGTTGCCGGTGGGCACGATCTTCTTCAGCGAGAAGTATTCGGTGTCGATCAGGTCGAAGCTGTTGGGCGCGGTGACGGCGCGCTTGGTCACGTCGTCGGTGGTCACGGCCACATACTGGATCTTGATCCCGGTGTCGGCCTCGAATTTTTCCGCGATCTTCTTGTCCTGGTTCACCGCTGTGCCCAGGTAACGCAAGGTGATCTTTTCCTGCGCGATGGCAGGCGACAGGCCACTGGCGAGGATGCCGGCCAGGCCGGCCGTGCCTTGCAACAAGTGGCGGCGGGAAATGCCGATGAGCTGTTTGGATGCGGTGGAATCTGACATGAATACTCCTGGGAACGGTGGGGAGGGAGGGGTTGAAAACGAAATTGAGGTGGCGCCGCTGGAGACGGCCGCACGCGGGCGCGGTTCAGGCGGGCAGCGTGTGGGCAAGGGTCGGATCCCAATGAAGCTGGGCCCGGTCTCCCGGTTGATAGGGGTGGCGCAGAAAATCGGCTTCGGGCAGCATCACCGACACCGGGTCGCTGGCAGCCTGGCCGTCGAGGTGCAGGCCCAGCAAGACGAACGTGCCCTGGTACTCGACGTCACTCACCGTGGCGGCCCAGTCCGACGTGCTGTCGCTGGACAGGCGGATGTGATCGTTGCGCACGGCCACCTTGCCGCCTGACGTGGTGAGCACGTTGTGGCCCCCCATGAAGCGGGCCACAAACTCGCTGGCGGGTTGGTTGTAGACCGTGTACGGCGGGCCCACCTGTTCGATGTGGCCGTGGTTCATCACCACCATGGTGTCGGCCAGTGCCATGGCCTCTTCCTGCGAATGGGTCACGTGGATGAAGGTCAGCCCCAGCTCTTTTTGCCAGTGGCGCAGCTCCGCGCGCATCTGAATGCGCAGAAAGGGATCGAGCGCGGAGAGGGGCTCGTCGAGCAGGAGCACGCGGGGTTGTGTGATGAGCGCCCTGGCCAGGGCCACACGCTGTTGTTGTCCGCCGGAGAGCTCACCCGGCAGGCGGGCACTCAGGTGGCCCATGGCCACGCGCTCCAGCAGCGCCTGTGCCTTGGCACGGCGTTCTGTTTTTCCCACGCCCTTCATCTTGAGGCTGAAAGCCACGTTGTCCAGCGCGCTCAGATGGGGAAACAGCGCGAAGCTCTGGAACATCATGGCCGTGCCCCGCGCGGCGGCCGGCAAGTCGGTGATGTTTCGGTTGTCGAGCAGGATGTCGCCGCTGGTGGTGCTTTCGTGCCCCGCGATCATTCGCAGCGTGGTGCTCTTGCCGCAGCCGGAAGGGCCCAAAAGACAGCAATAGCTGTTGGGGGCGATGCGAAGGTGGATGCCGTCGACCGCCGCGCTGCCTTGGCCATAGCGCTTGGTCAGTGCGATGAGCTCCACAGCGGCGTTTGAAGAGGGAGTGGCTTGCATGGGCCTTGATAAAGCACGAGCTGTGCCAGGCAAAGGAAGGGCGTTGAGGTGGCCTCGGAGGTTGGATTGCATACAAAACAGCACCAGCTTTGTGCGCAAACTGGGGCGGGGGCTGCCGGGAGCGGACCAAGGCGGTGCGGGCGCACCGCGCCGATGCGTGGGTCAGCGCGTCTGCGTGCGGCGAGGGATAATCCGGCGATGCACATCCACTTCACCAAAATGCAGGGCGCGGGCAACGACTTTGTCGTGCTCGACGAGACCCGTGCGCGCCTGGGGCTGACCTCGGCGCAGTACCGCTGGCTGGCCGACCGGCACTTTGGTGTGGGGGCCGACCAAGTCCTCACTGTGCGCCCCTCGCCTGGCCCGGGTCTGGATTTTGAGTACGTGATTCACAATGCCGATGGCGGTGAGGTTGAGCACTGTGGCAATGGCGCGCGTTGCTTTGTGCGCTACGTCCGGGAAAAAGGGCTCACCGACCACAATCCGGTTCGGGTGAAGGTGAAAAAAGGTGAGCTTTCGCTGCGCATGAGCGATGACGGCCGCGTGACCGTGGACATGGGCCCCCCCGTGTTCGATCCCCCTGACGTGCCATTCGACGCCACCGGTCTGACCGCCCAACCCATGGGCCATTTCGTGCGGTGGCCCGTGGTGCTGCCCGAAGTGGGCGAGGTGTTGCTCTCGACCGTGTCCATGGGCAATCCGCATGCCGTGTTGCTGGTGGGCGATGTCGATACCGCCCCGGTCCAGCAGTGGGGACCGTTGATCGAGCACCACGAGCGCTTTCCCGCCCGCGTGAACACCGGCTTCATGCAGGTGGTGAGTCGAGGCGAGGTGCGCCTGCGGGTGTTTGAGCGCGGGGCTGGCGAAACCCTGGCCTGCGGCACCGGGGCCTGCGCCGCCGTGGTCGCCGGTATCCGGTTGGGGTTGCTCGACGAGCGGGTCGATGTGCGCACCCATGGCGGCGTGCTCACCATCGAATGGCAGCACACCTCCGGCCTTCATGCGCCGGTCTTCCTGACGGGCCCCGCCACCACCGTCTTCGAAGGCACCATCGACGTCCCCGATCTGACTTGACCGTCGGCGCGGGCGCTGCGCTATGCTTCGCCTTATGACCGAACCCAGCATTCCTCCGATCACCGAAGACGACATCGCCGAGTACCTGGCCAACACGCCCGATTTCTTCGAGCGGCATGCGGGTGTGCTGGCCACCGTGCAGTTGACCAGCCCCCATGGCAACCGCGCCGTGAGTCTGCAGGAACGCCAGGCCGAGATGCTGCGCGAGAAAATCAAGGGGCTGGAATTGCGCCTCATGGAGATGATGCGCCACGGGCAGGAGAATTCCGGCATAGCCGAGCGCCTCCAGGACTGGACGCAGGCCCTGCTGCTGGCGCGGGATCCGGCGTCCCTGCCCGAGGTCGTGACGACAGAAATCGCGTCGCACTTTCACGTGCCCCAGGTGGCGGTCCGCTTGTGGGACCTGGCCGCAGCATACGTGGAGGCGCCCTTCACCCAGGGTGTCAGCGACGATGTCAAGGCCTTTGCCTCGTCCCTGACCCGTCCCTATTGCGGGGCCAACCCCGGGCTGGAAGCGGCGCAGTGGCTGGAGGATGCCAAGGCCGCCAACTCCCTGGCGTTGATCCCGTTGCGCGCCGAGGGCGAAACGGCGGCCTTTGGCCTGTTGGTGCTGGCTTCGGACGACGCCACCCGTTTTGCCGCCGACATGGGCACCAGCTTTCTTGAACGCATCGGCATCTATTGCAGCGCAGCGCTTTCTCGCCTGCGACCAGACGCCGAACCTGCCCAGGCCTGAGGCGGTCGGCATGGGGCCGTTCTCTGCACAGCCCTGCGAGGCGCTTGCCGAGGCAGACGACGCAACCCTGCTGAACACCTACCTCACCCATGTCAGGGTGGAGAAGCGCTTGGCCGAGCGCACGGTGGCGCTCTACACCCTGGACCTTCAGAAGCTGTTGGCCAGCGCCCAAACCGCCGGGGTTGGGCTGCGGCAGGTCCAGAACAGCCACATGCGCCGCTGGGTGGCCCAGATGCACAGCGGGGGCCGCAGTGCCCGGGGCATCGCCCTCATCCTGTCGGGTTGGCGGGGCCTCTATGTTTGGCTGATTCGCCAGGGCATGATGGACCACAACCCGGTGCAGGATGTGCGCGCGCCCAAAGCCGGTAAACCCTTGCCCAAGGCCCTGGGTGTGGAGGAGTCGGTTCAGTTGGCCTCTCACGTGCAGGCATCCGATCCGCCGGGGCTGGAGGCGCGCGACCGATGCATCACCGAGCTTCTGTATGGCTGTGGCCTGCGGATCGGTGAGTTGGTGGGGCTCGACGTGGTCGCAGGTCCGCAGGCGCGTGGTTGGATTGACCGGCAGGCCGCAGAAGCCCATGTTCTGGGCAAGGGTGCCAAGCGGCGCACCGTGCCGGTGGGGCGGGCCGCGTTGGCCGCGCTGGATCAGTGGTTGGACCTGAGGCTGTCCTGGGCTGGCGAGGACAGCGCCTTGTTCATCGGCTCGCGTGGCCAGCGGCTGACGCCTCAGCACATCCGCGTGCGTCTCAGGCGCCGATCGCAGCTGGCGGGTTTGAGTGCCCCGGTGCACCCCCACATGCTGCGCCACTCGTTCGCCAGCCACGTCTTGCAGTCGAGTGGCGATCTGCGGGCCGTGCAGGAATTGCTGGGCCACGCCAGCATCGGCACCACGCAGGTCTATACCCGCCTCGACTTTCAACACCTGGCCAAGGTGTATGACGCCGCGCACCCGCGCGCCCTGGCCCGTTCCGCGCGCGGGGCTCCATCACCGGCCCCGGACAAAGACCCCGAAGCACAGGCCAGTGCTCGGCCCGCTCGGCATCCAAGGGACTGACTGGTCTAAACTCCTGCGCTTCGACGGTCTGTGCCGTCACTTTCTGGATCTCCTGACGCCATGTCCCTCATCCCCGCCACCATCCTCACCGGTTTCCTGGGCTCAGGAAAGACCACTTTGCTCAAGCGCGTGCTGAGCGAGGCGCACGGGCAGAAGATCGCCGTGGTGGAGAACGAGTTCGGAGAAGAGAACATCGACAGCGACATCCTGGTGTCGGACACCACCGAGAACATCATTCAGATGAGCAATGGCTGCATTTGCTGCACCATTCGCGATGACCTGCGGTCGACCTTGCAAGACCTCGCCACGCGCAAGCGCAAAGGGGAGATCGATTTTGACCGGGTTGTGATCGAAACCACAGGTCTGGCAGACCCAGGGCCTGTGGCCCAGACCTTCTTCATGGACGATGAGGTGGCCGAGCAATACCTGCTCGATGCGATTCTCACGCTGGTGGACGCCAAACACGCCGCCCAGCAACTCAATGACCGGCAAGAGGCTCGCCGCCAAGTGGGTTTTGCCGATCAGCTGTTCATCAGCAAAGCCGATCTGGTTGGGGCGGAAGAGCTCGACGCCCTGACCCATCGTCTCAAACACATGAACCCCCGTGCGCCGGTGCGCGCTGTCCATTTTGGCGAAGTGGCCATCAAGGATGTGTTTGACCTGCGGGGCTTCAATCTCAACGCCAAGCTGGACATCGATCCCGACTTCCTCAAGGCTGACGACCACGACCACGACCACGACCACGACCACGACCACGACCACGACCACGACCACGACCACGACCACGGACATGAGGGGCATGACCATGCCCCGGGTGAGGCGTGCAATCACCCGTCCCACCACCACAGCCATGGTCATCACCACCACCATGACGATGACGTCAAGAGCTTTGTTTACCGGGCCACCAAACCGTTTGACCCGGCCAAACTGGAGGACTTTCTCGGCGCGGTGGTTCAGGTCTACGGCCCACGGATGTTGCGATACAAGGGGGTGCTCGACATGAAAGGCACCGATCGCAAGGTGATCTTCCAAGGGGTTCACCAGCTCATGGGCAGCGATCTGGGCCCACCCTGGGGTGACGGTGAGGAACGCGTGAGCAAAATGGTCTTTATCGGACTGGATCTGCCGCGTGACATCCTGGTTCAAGGGCTGGACCAGGCGCTGGCCTGACGCATACACCGTCGCGCACCACCATGAAGCACGTCCGAGCCGTTTGTGTTGAATCTCCAACGGTTCGCCGGCTTCATTTGAGCCACGTCAGCACCTGGGCGCCCAGGATGGCTACAATCGCGGCCCAAGTTGGTTGCCCGGGCAGGGCGGCCATTTGCGTGAATCCGGTGTTTTGCCTTGTCGCAAACCCGGTTTGCAAACGGGGTATAACAAGAAGCCGGGCTGTCAGAAGCGGCCACCCAAGTGAAAGCCGTTTTCGCTGGGAAAGCGGTCGTCGATCCCGGTTTTGTCAGTCATCCAGAGGAGATACCTTGTGAACGCCACGGCCAAGAAGACTGCCAAGAAAACCACGGCTGCGCCCGTGCAGGCCAAGGCACGGGCGGCGCAGCCTGCTCGCAAGGTGGCTGTCTCTTCCGGACCCGTTTCAAAGACCGCAGCACCCAAGCCAGCCGCCAAGAAGGCCGTTGTGAAGCCGGTGGCAACCAAGCCCGCTGCCAAGACGGTGGCGGCCAAGACAGCCAGCGCAAAGCCCGCGGCCAAGGTGGCGGTCAAAGCCAGCACCGCGCCAACGCTCAAGAAGCCTGCGGTTGCGTCGAAAAAGTCCCCATCCGTTGCTGCCACGCCAAAAATCGAGCCGACGCCCAAACCCTTGGGCAAGCGGGCGGCAAAAAAGGTGATGATGGAACAGATGATGCAAGCTGCGGTGGTTCCCACCCACGCTCCCGATGCCGCGAAAGCGACTTTTTCCACCATGAACGAACGTGTATTGACTCCTCCCGTGCCATCCTCGATTCAGAAAGACCCCAAGCGGGCCAACAATTGGAAAACACTGCCAGTCGAAGAACTGACGGACCTCGATGTGCTGGCCATGCCCGACAGCGAGTACATGAACGATGTTCAACTGGCGTTTTTCCGGCGCAAGCTGTCCCAGCTCAAGGCGGACATGTTGGCCAACGCGGGCGAAACCACCGAACACCTTCGGGAAGACACGGTGGTGGTTCCCGACCCGGCAGACCGCGCCACCATCGAAGAAGAGCATGCGCTGGAGTTGCGCACGCGCGACCGCGAGCGCAAACTGTTGAAAAAGATTCAGCAATCCATTGGCCGGATCGATGCAGGCGACTATGGCTACTGTGACGAAACCGGTGAAGCAATTGGCGTGGCCCGGCTGATGGCCCGTCCCACCGCCAGCCTGTCTCTGGAAGCTCAGCAGCGGCGCGAACTCAAGCAGAAGATGTTTGGCGACTGATCCGGTCGGCCGATTCTCGAAACCACCTCTCAGGCACAACGCTTTCATGTCCAAGGACGACTCCAACGGCGGCTTCTTGTCCAAAGTGGTGAAGTTCGTGCGTCATCCGACCACGAGCTGGTCGGATCTCGATACGCGCAGTGCCGACCGCGAAAGTGAGTACAGCAAGGCCGCGCTTAAAGAGATGATCGAGCGCAAGCGGCGCAACGACTTTGTGCGCCGGCGCGAGTTCGACATGTTGCGCAAGATTCGCAATCGCGAGATTACGGTGGACGCGGGTCAAGGGGTCCGCCCTTCGTTCTTCCAGAGCAGTTTGCCTTCCAAGCCCGATGACCGGGCGATGACACTGAAAAAGATCGATGAGATCGAAGCGCAGATGTCGATGCAGTGGTGGAAGACCAAAGGGCCCGACTCCCTGACATCGACGGGCTCCCAACTGAACACGGGCCATGGTGGAGCAGGACAGCAAGGCAAGGATGGCACCAAGAAGGACGCCGCTTCGGCTCAAACCGAGCAGGTGTCGGCCGCCCGCGTTGCGCAATACAAGGAAACCGAGCCTTCACCCTTGGTGCCAGCTCCCGCTGCCCCAGCGCCCGGGTCGGCGCCAGTCAGCCCGGCTGCCGAGGCTGGCGCTCCGTTCGACGTTTCGACGCCAGCTCTTTCAGCCGGTGTGGAGCCGTCTGGTGAGCGGGCTGTCACGCCGGCTTCTTCCGACATAGCCAATAGCGGCGCGGTAAACCCGCCTGCGGCGCCGTCCAAGCCACGGACCGGCTTGATGGCGCAGTCTTCCCATGGCAGCTCCAGCGGCTCGCCATCGGGTTTTTCGGCTTCGCATTTCTTTGCATTGGACGTGCATGAGATTGCCCAGGATCCCGAGGTCGAAGAAGCGGCCATTCGGTTTGCCAACGGCGACGACGCAGGGGCCGAACAAGGTTTGTTGGATGTGCTGGGCCGTGATGGGGAAGAGGCTCGCCGGGTGGACGATTGGTTGGCTCTCTTCGACCTGTACCGTGCCACCGGCCAGTTGACCCCTTTCGAGAACCAGGCCCTTGATTTCGTGAACCGGTTTGGCCGATCCGCTCCCCAGTGGGTGGACATGCCGGGTGCCGTCTCGGCCCAAACCGGAAAAACCCGGCGAGCGCCCATTGCCAATGCGAGAGCTGCATGGGTGAGCGATGCGGAGCTGGATGCCCATGCGGTGGGCACCTTGCAGACCGTGTTGATGCGGGTCAGCCAGCCTTGGGTGATCGACTGGACGCCGCTTGAGTCCATCGACCTGAAGTCGGCCCGGGCGCTGCTCGGCATGTTCACCCTGTGGGGTGACCAGGATGTGGAGCTGTGCTTCCTGGGTTCCTCGGAGCTTCGGGCCCTGCTGAAGAAGATGACGCCGTCCGGGCGCCGGGATATCGAGCAGCTGTGGTGGGAGCTGCGCATGGCGATTCTGCGGGTCATGAACCGCCCTGATGAGTTTGAACTGACCGCGTTGGATTTCTGCGTGACTTATGAGGTTTCGCCGCCGGGCTGGGAGCCTCCGCGGTGCCACTTCCGCGCAATGAGTGGGGAAAACGGCGATCCGGAGGGCGACGCTTCGGTGCTGGGTGAGAGCGTGTTGGAGCAGGTGCCATCCGGGTTCTCAAGCGAAGCCGGCGACAGCGCCTCGGACAGTCTGAGTTCCGGCCTGAACCACCTGGGCCTGGTCGAGTTGTCGGGCGAGGTCCTCGGTGACCCGCAGGAGATGCTGACGCAATTGGAAGGGCGCCTTCAGGGGGCTGATGTGCTCATCATTTCCTGCCGAAACCTGATCCGGGTGGATTTCTCAGCAGCCGGCACCCTGCTGAATTGGGTGTCGGGTCACCATGCCGAAGGGCGGTTGGTGCAGTTTGTGGACGTGCATCGGCTGGTTTCGGCCTTCTTCCATGTGATCGGGATCACCGAATACGCCAAGGTCGTGGTTCGAAACGACTGATATCTGGTGGGGCATGGCGCCGCCCACAGGATTTGGCGCTGCCAGACTTGAACTTGTCTCTTCCGGCCGCATCTGAGCCGGATGGAATCATTTCACGGAACCACAATCGTTTGCGTCCGGCGCGAAACGCCTGAAGGGGTGCAGGTGGCCATTGGGGGCGATGGCCAGGTCACCCTGGGCAACATCGTCGTCAAGGGTTCGGCCCGCAAGGTCAGAAAGATCTACCGGGACCAGGTGCTGGCCGGGTTCGCGGGCGCCACCGCAGACGCATTTACCCTGTTTGAACGTTTCGAAGCCAAGCTGGAAAAGCATCAGGGCCATCTGGTGCGCGCCGCCATCGAGCTCACCAAGGACTGGCGCACCGATCGCGTCCTCCGCAAGCTGGAAGCCATGCTGGCGGTGGCGGATCACAGCGCGGCGTTGATCATCACCGGGCAAGGCGATGTGCTTGAGCCGGAACATGGGGTGGTGGCCATCGGATCGGGCGGTGCTTATGCGCAGGCGGCTGCAAGGGCGCTGGTTCATCACACCAGCCTGTCCGCCGAGGATGTGGTGCGCCAATCGCTTGCCATCGCGGGCGAGATCTGCATCTACACCAATATGAACCATACGGTCGAGGTGCTCCCCACTTCGCCAGCTGTCTGAAGTCCCTTTTTATGTCCTCGATGACCCCCAGGAGATCGTCTCCGAACTCGATCGTTTCATTATTGGGCAACAAGGTGCCAAGCGCGCCGTGGCCATTGCCTTGCGCAACCGGTGGCGCCGCCAGCATGTCGATGCCAAGCTTCGACCCGAGATCACACCCAAGAACATTTTGATGATCGGGCCCACCGGTGTGGGCAAGACGGAAATTGCGCGCCGGCTGGCAGCGTTGGCGGACGCCCCTTTCATCAAGGTGGAGGCCACCAAGTACACCGAGGTTGGCTATGTGGGCAAGGATGTGGACGCGATCATTCGCGACCTGGTGGACATTGCGATCAAGCAAACGCGTGAAGTGGAAATGCGCAAGCAGCGCGCCAGGGCCGAGGACGCCGCTGAAGAGCGCATACTGGATGTGTTGGTGCCTCCTCCGCGCAGTGCCGCCGGCGAACCGCCTGCGGTGACCAGCGACAACACCGCGCGACAGGCTTTTCGCAAGAAATTGCGTGAAGGGTTGCTGGATACGCATGAAATTGAAATCGACCTGGTTGAGCCCCGGCCGACGATGGATATCCTCGGGCCCGCCGGCATGGAGGACATGGCCGAGCAGTTGCGCGGCATGTTCAGCCACATGGCGCAAGACAAGCGGCGCAAGCGCAAATTGCCGATTGCGGAGGCCATGAAGTTGCTGATTGACGAGGAGGCCGGCAAGCTCGTCAACGAAGAGGAGATCAAGACGCTGGCGCTCACCAATGCGGAGCAGAATGGCATCGTGTTCATCGACGAGATCGACAAGGTGGCGTCCCGTGCGGAAGGGGGCAGTGGTGAGGTGTCCCGCCAAGGCGTGCAACGCGATCTGCTGCCGCTGGTTGAAGGCACGACGGTGACGACCAAGCACGGCATGATCAAGACCGACCACATCCTGTTCATCGCCAGTGGCGCGTTTCACCTGGCCAAACCCAGCGACCTCATTCCGGAGTTGCAGGGCCGGTTCCCGATACGTGTCGAGTTGCAATCGCTGTCGGTGGGTGATTTCGAGGCCATCCTCACGCAGACCCATGCGTCGTTGGTGCGCCAGTACCAGGCCCTGCTGGCGACCGAAGGCGTAACGATTGAGTTCAGTTCCGATGGCATTCAGCGGTTGGCCCAAATCGCCTGTGACGTCAACGAACGCACCGAGAATATCGGAGCTCGGCGCCTGGCCACGGTGATGGAGCATTTGCTGGACGAGGTGAGCTTCGGGGCTACCCAGCTGCAGGGGCAGACGGTGACGGTCGATGCCGCCTATGTGGACGGGCGGTTGTCCGAACTCAGCCGCAATGAGGACCTCTCTCGTTACATCCTGTAGAGCCTCGTCGGGACAAAAAATGCGCGTTGCACCTCAGGTGCAGCGCGCTTTTTTTTGTCTGCCCAGGCTGGCCATCTCGGCGTGTTTCGCGCGCGATGTGAGAACGATTTCGACTTTGCTGCGCGTTCAGATGAACGGACGCTTTTCATCCATCACTTTCATAGCCGGCTCTAAGTGCTTGCTTTTGCAGTAATTTTTCGCAATATCTTGATGCGAAAGCCGCTCTAAGTAGTTGATTTCATTGAAAAAAACTGTGACACCGCGATTGCACTTCCCCAAATTCCTGATAAAGTGGGAAAAAGTGCAATTAAGTGGTGAAAAGTGTTTTCTGGGGCTTGATCGGTGTTTCTCGGTGCTTCCTCTCTCAGTCTCGATGCCAAGGGCCGGCTCGCCGTGCCCACAAGGCATCGTGACGCCTTGAGCGTGGGTGGAGGGGTAATCACGATCACCAAGCACCCGGACGGCTGCCTGATGATATTCCCCCAGCCGGCCTGGGAGCAGTTCCGTGATCGCGTTGCCGCGTTGCCGATGCAGGCCCAGTGGTGGCGGCGCATCTTTCTGGGCAATGCAATGGATGTGGAGATGGACGGGACCGGCCGGGTGCTGGTGTCGCCCGAGCTGAGGGGGGATGCCGGGATTTCCCGTGAGTGCCGCCTGGTGGGCATGGGCTCGTATCTCGAGCTGTGGGATGCCTCCACTTACATGCTCAAGGAAGCCGAGGCCAAGCAGGCCGAAATGCCCGATGTGCTCAAGGACTTTTCCTTCTGAAGGCCCGAGGTGCAAGACGAATGGCTACACCAGACCGTGATGTTGAGCGAGGCAGTCGATGCCTTGGCGATCAACCCAGACGGTCACTACGTGGACGCGACTTTCGGACGCGGCGGGCATTCGCGCCTGATTCTCGAGCGCTTGTCGACCCACGGACGGTTGACGGTGTTCGACAAGGATCCGCAAGCGATTGCCCAGGCGCAGGCCTTGGCCTGCAACGACCGAAGGGTTTCGGTGCGGCACGAGGGCTTTGCCCATCTGGGCGAGCTGGGCAGTGGTGCTGCGGACGGGGTGTTGATGGACTTGGGTGTGAGCTCACCCCAGATCGACGACCCCGCAAGGGGTTTTTCTTTTCGCCACGACGGGCCTTTGGACATGCGCATGGACACCACGCGCGGCCAAAGCGTGGCGCAGTGGTTGGAGACGGCGGAAGTAACCACCCTGGCGGAGGTGATACGTGAATATGGCGAAGAACGGTTTGCTCAACAGGTTGCAAAGGCGATTGATCGTCGCCGACAGGAACGGGGCCATTTTCGAACCACCCGTGAGTTGGCCGAAGTCGTGGCTGGCGCGGTCAAAACCCGCGAGCCGGGCAAGGACCCTGCAACGCGCACATTTCAGGCCTTTCGGATTTTCATCAACGCCGAGCTTGAAGAGTTGCAACAGGCGTTAGAGGCCAGCTTGCATGTGTTGCGTCCCGAGGGGCAATTGGTGGTGATCAGCTTCCATTCGCTGGAAGACCGCATGGTCAAGCAGTTCATGGCGCGGCATTCGCGCGCCGTGGTGGATCGTCGCGTGCCGTTCATGGAGCCGCGAGCCATGCCGTTCACCGGGGTTGCGAGGGTCATGCCCTCCAGGGCCGAGGTGGACGCCAATCCGCGTTCGCGCAGCTCGGTGATGCGGGTGGCCACCCGCACGGAGGCGCCGGCATGATGCGATTGAACCTCGGTCTGTTGCTGGTGGTCATGGTCAGTGCGTTTTACCTGGTCCATACCCAATACGAATCGCGCCGCCTCTACACCGCCGTCGATCGCGCCAACGCTGCCGCGCGCAAGCTGGAGTCCGAGCATGAACAATTGCGGGTGCTCAAGCGCGAACAGGCCACCTCGGCGCGAGTGCAGAAGCTTGCCACCAGCAAGCTCTCCATGCGCCCGGTGACACCCGGGATCACGGAGTACGTGACGATGGGGGGTGATGGGGTGGCGCAATTGCCGGCACAGGAGGCCAGGCCATGAAGCGTCGCGCCTCCTCGCCCAGCATCAACTACAGCGCAAGTCCTTTGCTGGCCAGCAAGACGCCGGTGTGGCGCAGCAAGCTCATTGTGGCGGCGCTGGCCCTGGCCTTTGCGGGCCTGGGCGCCCGGGCAGCTTATGTTCAGGTGGTGGGCAACGACTTCTTCCAGCGCCAGGGCGAGGTGCGGTTTGCGCGCACGCTGGAACTGCCGGCCAACCGGGGGCGCATTCTGGATCGCAATGGTCTGATTCTGGCTTCGAGCGTGGTGGCGCAGAGCATCTGGGCCATCCCCGAGGATGTCGACAAGGGTGATCCGAAGCTCAGGCAACTGGCCAAATTGCTGGAAATGCCCTACGGCACGCTGAAGAAGCGTCTGGCCAACGAGGACAGAACCTTTGTCTGGGTCAAGCGCCAGGTGGACGACCCCATCGCCAAGGAAATTGCCGCACTGGACATCAAGGGGATTTACCAGCGCCATGAATACAAGCGCCAGTACCCCGAAGGCGAAGCGGCTGCGCACGTGGTGGGGTTCACCAACGTGGAAGACCGTGGCCAGGAGGGGGTGGAGCTCGCCTTCAACAAGCAGCTCTCCGGACGCAACGGTTCCCGCCGGGTGATCAAGGACCGTCTGGGCCGGGTGGTTGAAGATGTGCGAGACGTGGTGCCCCCCGTGGATGGGCCCGATCTGCAATTGTCCATTGACAGCAAGGTCCAGTACTTTGCGTATCAGAAACTGCGAGAGGCGGTGCAGAAGAACAAGGCGCGTGCGGGCAGCGTGGTGGTGCTCGATGCCAAGAGCGGCGAAGTGCTGGCATTGGCCAACTACCCCAGCTTCAATCCGAACAAGCGCACGAACCTGACCGGGGAGCAATTGCGCAACCGCGCCTTGACCGACAGCTTCGAGCCCGGTTCGACGATGAAGCCGTTCACCATCATGCTGGCGCTGGAGAAGGGCATGGTGAAACCCACCACGCCGATTGCCACGGCACCTGGGCGCATCACCATCGGCGGCTCCACGATTCGCGACTCACACCCCCATGGCGTGCTCACGGTCAACGAGGTCATCCAGAAATCGAGCAACGTGGGCACGGTCAAACTTGCCATGCAAATGCACCCGCGTGAAATGTGGGAGACGTTTGCCCAGGCGGGGTTTGGCCAGAAGCCCCAGATTCACTTCCCCGGTGCCGTGGCGGGGCGGTTGCGTCCGTACAAGTCATGGCGGCCCATCGAACAGGCAACCATGAGCTATGGGTATGGCCTGTCGGCGTCGCTCTTTCAGCTCGCGCAGGCTTACACCATCTTCGCCAGCGATGGCGAGTTGATGCCCATATCCCTGGTGAAGAATGAAGCGCCCGCTGCGGGCGTGCGCGTTTTCAGCGCCAAGAACACCCTTGCGGTTCGCAAGATGCTGGAGATGGCCGCCGGGCCGGGCGGAACGGCACCGTTGGCACAGACCATGGGGTACTCCGTGGGTGGCAAGACCGGCACGGCACACAAGGTGGAGGGCAAAGGTTATTCCGCCAACAAGTACCGCAGCTGGTTTGTGGGGCTGGCGCCGGTGGATTCGCCTCGGATCGTCGTGGCCGTGATGATCGACGAGCCCACCAATGGCCAGTACTTTGGCGGTTTGGTGGCCGCCCCGGTGTTCAGCGAGACGGTTCAGCAGACGCTGCGCATTCTGGGCGTGCAGCCCGACATGACGGTCAAGCCTCAGATCGTCACCGAAGCGGTGGAGGAATCGTTTTGAGCGATGCCATCACCCACCCCACCGACATCGCCCGTTGGTTGCGCCAGCGCGTGAAGGGTCGCCTGTTGTGTGACAGCCGCTTGCTTGAGCGAGGCGACGGCTTTGTGGCCTGGCCGGGCGCAGCGACCGATGGGCGCAAGTTCGTGCGCGACGCGCTTGCTGGCGGGGCGTCGGCAGCATTGGTCGAGCGCGACGGGGTGGAGGCGTTTGAGTTCAATGACGACCGCGTGTTGGCGGTGCACGAGCTCAAGGCGAAGGCCGGGGCGATCGCCGGGGCCTATCACGATGACCCCAGTGCTTCGATGTCGGTGGTCGCCATCACGGGCACCAACGGCAAGACATCCACCGCGTGGTGGGTGGCGCAGCTTCTGGGGCCGCAAAGCTGCCCTGTGGTCTGGTTGGCACGCTGGGGTGGGCGTCCACCGTTGGCGGGAGAAGACCGATCATCCATGGTGTCCACGGGCTTGACGACACCTGATCCGGTGCTGTTGCAGGCGCGCCTGCGCGACATGGTCAATGAAGGGCTGAGGGCCTGCGCCATCGAGGCCTCGTCCATCGGATTGATTGAAGGGCGCCTGAACGCCACGCACATTCGTGTGGCGGTGTTCACCAACTTCACACAAGACCACCTGGATTTCCACGGCGATATGGAGGGCTATTGGCAGGCCAAACAGGCCTTGTTCGGCTGGCCAGGTCTTGCGGCTGCGGTGGTCAATCTGGACGACCCCAAGGGGGTGGCGCTTCATGCACACCTCGCCGCTGGTGGATTGGACCTTTGGACTGTTGCAATCGGTGCCCATGCGGGTGCGCGTTTGTCGGCTCAAAGCCTGGAGCACACCCCGGTTGGCTTGCGCTTCGAGGTGGTGGAGCGGGATGCAGGCGGTTCTGAGGTGGCTCGGGGCGCCCTGAACCTGTCTCTGGTGGGGCGCTACAACGTGAGCAATGTGTTGTGCGCTGTGGCCGCCGCCCGCTCTCTGTCGATCCCACTGGCCGAGGCGCTCCAGGCTTGTGGGCACCTGACCCCGGTGCCGGGACGCATGGAGCGAGCCTGGGAGGGCGGCGAGGATGAGCCGCTGGTGTTGATCGATTACGCACACACCCCTGATGCCCTGGAAAAAGCGCTGCAGGCTCTGCAGCCTTTGGCCGCCGCTCGTGGCGGCGCATTGTGGGTGGTGGTTGGCTGTGGCGGTGACCGCGATGCCGGAAAGCGGCCGCTGATGGCCGCGGTGGCGCAGCGCGAGGCGCAACAGGTGGTTTTGACCAGTGACAACCCGCGAAGCGAGGACCCTTTCGCGATCCTGAAACAGATGGTCGAAGGCTTGCTGCGTCCGGAGGATGCGCGTGTCGAAGTCGATCGTGCTGCGGCCATTGGCTTGGCCGTTTTGCAGGCCAAGGCGGCCGACGTGGTGCTGATTGCGGGCAAAGGTCACGAGGACTATCAGGAGATTCAGGGGGTGAAGCGCCCCTTCTCCGATGCCGCCCAGGCGGCCGATGCGCTGGCGCGTCGGCGCGACGGGCAAGGGGTGGTTGCATGAGACCGCTGGCATCCTTGCTGTCACAACTCCAGGGTGGACGACCCGTCGGCACGGTGGAGCAGCGCGTCTTGCGGGTGCATACGGACACGCGCACCCTGCAACCGGGCGACTTCTTCGTGGCCCTCAAGGGTGCGTCCTTTGATGCCCACACCTTCTTGCCGCAGGCCAAAGCCGCTGGCGCGGTCGGCGCCATGGCTCAGGCCGGTCTCGCTCAGGCGGATCTGCCGGGTGTGGAAGTGCCCGACACGCTGGTGGCCCTGGGTGAGTTGGCGGGACTGTGGCGCCAGCAGTGGCAAGGTCCGTTGATCGCGGTCACGGGCAGCAACGGCAAGACCACGGTCACGCAAATGGTGGCCGCCATCTTGCGCGCCGCAGCGGGCGACGCGGCGCTGGCCACTCAGGGCAACTTCAACAATCATATTGGTGTGCCGCTGACGCTGCTGCGTTTGCAGGACCATCACCGGCTGGCGGTGGTGGAGCTGGGAATGAACCACCCCGGTGAGATTGCATATATCGCCCGACTGGCGGCCCCGACGGTGGCGCTGGTCAACAACGCTCAGCGGGAACACCAGGAGTTCATGGCCACGGTGGAAGCGGTGGCGCGCGAGAACGGCGAGGCCATCCGCGCCCTGCCCGACGATGGCGTGGCGGTGTTCCCGAGCGACGATGAACACACGCCCATCTGGCGTGGGTTGGCGGGGCAGCGCCGCCAATTGACGTTCAGTGACAGCGATCCGGCGGCTGATGTGCGTGCCACCGAGGCGCAATGGCGAGATGGTGCCTGGCTGGTGTGCATGTCCACGCCCGCGGGCGATTGCGAAATTGCACTGCGCATCGCAGGCCGCCACAACGTGCGCAACGCCTTGGCGGCGGCGGCTTGTGCCTTGGCTGCAGGCGTTGCACCCGATGCGATTCGGGCCGGGCTGGCCGCCTTTGAACCTGTCGGGGGCCGCTCCCGCGCCTTGTCATTGAGCCTGCGGGAAGGGACTGTCACCTTGGTGGACGACACCTACAACGCCAATCCCGATTCCGTGGTGGCGGCAATCCGCGTATTGGCCGAACTGCCCGCCCCCCGTTTGCTCGTCTTGGGCGACATGGGTGAAGTTGGCGAGCAAGGGCTGGCCTATCACCTGGAGGTGCTGCGCCTGGCATCGGCCAGTGGCTTGGGCTCGGTGGAGGTCGCGGGTGAGTGGATGCGGCAGGCGGCTGAGGTGCTGGTTGCCGAAGGTGTGCAGGGTATTCGGCACTGGGCTGACGTGGACGCATTGGCCGCCCATGTGGCGGAGGTGGCGGGTCAACAAAGCAGCATTCTGGTCAAGGGCTCGCGCTTCATGCGCATGGAGCGCGTCGTGAAAGCGGTTCAGGCGACGGCTCCGGACAAACAACAACAAGAAAAGGAGTCCACCCATGCTGCTTAGCCTGGCCCAGTGGCTGCAAACACTTGGCCCCGAGTTCGGGTTCCTGCGTGTGGTGCAGTACCTGACTTTCCGTGCGGTGATGGCCGCAATGACGGCGTTGATCGTCGGCCTGATGGCCGGGCCCTATTTCATCCGCCGTCTGACGGCATTGAAGATCGGGCAGCCAATCCGCGATTACGCGATGCAGTCGCACATGAGCAAGACGGGCACACCCACCATGGGCGGCGTGCTGATTCTGTTTTCCATCGCGTTGTCCACGCTGCTGTGGTTCGACCTGTCGAACCGGTTTGTCTGGATCGTGCTGATCGTGACCCTGGGATTCGGGGCGATCGGTTGGGTGGACGACTGGCGCAAGGTGGTCCACAAAGACCCCGAGGGCATGCGTTCCCGCGAAAAGTACTTCTGGCAGTCGGTGATCGGGCTTCTGGCCGCCTTCTACCTCGTGTTCAGTGTGTCCGAGACCAGCAACCTGCGGGTGCTGGAGCTGTTCTACAACTGGGTGATATCGGGCTTCACGGTGGAGTTGCCTCCCCGCGCAGGGCTCATGGTGCCGTTCTTCAAGGAAGTGAGCTACCCGCTTGGGGTGTTTGGTTTTGTGGCCATGACCTATGTGGTGATCGTAGGGTCCAGCAATGCGGTGAACCTGACCGATGGACTGGACGGACTGGCCATCATGCCGGTCGTGATGGTGGGGTCGGCGCTGGGGGTGTTTGCCTACGCCACCGGAAGCTCCGTGTTCTCACGTTATCTGCTGCTGCCCCACATTCCCGGCGCTGGCGAGCTGCTGGTGTTCTGCGCGGCAATGGCCGGAGCGGGCCTGGCATTTTTGTGGTTCAACACCCACCCGGCGCAGGTATTCATGGGTGACGTCGGGGCGCTGGCGCTCGGTGGTGCACTGGGCACCATCGCCGTCATCGTTCGCCAGGAAATCGTGCTGGCCATCATGGGCGGCATTTTCGTGGTGGAGGCGCTGTCGGTCATGGCCCAGGTCACCTGGTTCAAGTACACCAAGCGCCGCCACGGGCAAGGGCGCCGCCTGCTCAAGATGGCGCCCTTGCATCACCACTTCGAAAAAGAGGGTTGGAAAGAAACCCAGGTGGTGGTGCGTTTCTGGATCATCACCATGCTGTTGTGCCTGGTGGGCTTGTCGACTTTGAAGCTGCGATGAATCACCTGAAAGACCAACACGTTCTCATCCTGGGCCTGGGGATTTCCGGCCTGGCGATGGCGCGTTGGTGCGCCCGCGCGGGTGCTTCGGTGACCGTGGCCGACACACGGTCAGCGCCGCCTCAGCTGGAGGCATTGCGTGCGGATTGCCCGGCAGCCCGGTTTGTTCACGGCGCCTTCGATGCGGCTTTGATGGCGAGTGCCACTTGGACGCTGGTGGCCCGCAGTCCGGGGCTTGCGCCCAGTGCGTTGGAGGCGGCGCGCGAATGGACCGCCGCCCAGGGCGTGCCCTACTGGGGGGAATTGGACTTTTTCTCCAGCGCCCTGGTCGAACTTGCCCAGCGTGAGGTGCTGCCCTATCGACCCAAGGTGTTGGCCATCACGGGCACCAACGGCAAGACCACGGTGACCTCGTTGACCGGCTTGTTGCTGGAGCGCTGCGGCCTGAAAGTCGCCGTGGCGGGCAACATCGGGCCGGCCTTGATGGATGTGCTTTCGCAGGCGCTGGAAGACGAAGTGCGGGCGAACGCCGAAGCGCAGGCCGAGGCCGAACAAGCGGCGCAGGACGCCGCGCAAGCGGCGGGCCAGGCGACCCCGAGTGAGTCCCCGTCGGACGCCGAGGTGCAGGTGCCTGCGCAAGCCCACGAACGCCAGGTGGCAGACGGCGTCAACGCCGATGGCGCGCCCGCCGAAGAGGATGGGGATCGCAGCGGCGCTGACGACGGGGGGGGAGAGGGGAGCGGCGAGGACGGTGACGAGGGCGAAGGCAAGGCCTTGCAATTGGTGCCACCGCCGGTCGAGCCCCCCGCGCCACCGCATTTGCCCGCCGTCTGGGTTCTGGAGCTGTCCAGCTTTCAGCTGGACGGCGTTGCCCAGGGGGCTTGGCCGCCGGTGCCCACCGCCGCCACGGTACTCAACATTTCGGAGGACCACCTTGACTGGCATGGCTCGATGGAGGCTTATGCCCAGGCGAAAGCGGGCATCTTTGGCGCCGAAGCCCTGATGCTTCTGAACCGGGACGATGCCGCCACGATGGCCTTTACCCCGCCCCTGGTGACCATGAAAATCGGTGGGCGCAATCGCCAGCGCCCAGCGCGGGCTTGGGCCAGCTTTGGTCTCGATGCACCTTCGCGCCCCGGGGACTGGGGCCTGGAGACGGTCAACGGCATGGCCTGGTTGGTGCGCGCCTTGGCGGTGGACGAAACCCGCAAGAAGGGCCGTGGCCAGGAAGAAGACGAGGAAGTCTATTTCCAGCGCCTGATGCCGGCCGATGCCTTGCGCATTCGCGGGCGCCACAACGCAGCCAATGCACTGGCTGCGTTGGCCTTGGCCACCTCCACAGGCGCCGCACTGGCGCCCATGTTGCATGGTTTGCGGGAATACCGGGGTGAACCTCACCGCGTGGAATCGGTCGCGGTGATTGACGGGGTGGAATACTTCGATGACAGCAAGGGCACCAACGTGGGGGCCACATTGGCCGCCATTCAAGGGCTCGGTGCCGAGCGGCGGCTGGTGCTGATACTCGGCGGCGATGGCAAGGGGCAGGATTTTGCGCCCCTGGGCCCTGCCTTGGCGCGCCATGCCCGCGCCGCGTTCCTGATTGGCCGCGACGCCCCCGTGATTCGGGCCAGCGTGGAAACAGACTTGGCGCAGGCGGGCGTGGATTTGGTCGGTGTGACCGACCTCACCCAAGCGGTGGTACTGGCCGCCGAGGCCGCCGTCGAAGGCGACGCGGTGTTGTTGTCGCCTGCTTGCTCCAGTCTTGACCAGTTTGACAACTACGCGCACCGAGCCCGTGTGTTTGTCGAGGCGGTGACCGAACTGGCTCACGACCGCGGCGTGGATTTGGAGGGGGTGCTGTGATGCAAGCCCTGCGCGAATCGATCGCCAATACCCGCGCCTGGGTGGTTGCTCAGTTGCCTCGTCTGGTGGGGCTCCCACCGGCCACCGGCGATGGCTTGCCTGTGCGCCTGTCCAGCCGCACCTACGCCGGGACGCGCGACACGCCGATGGGCGAGCGCGGGTTCGACCAGGCGTTGCTGTGGGTGGTGATGGGTCTTTTGGCCTGGGGGCTGGTGATGGTTTACTCGGCCTCGATTGCCCTTCCTGACAACCCACGCTTCGCCAACTACGCACAAACCCATTTTGTTGTGCGCCACGGGTTGTTCATTTTGATCGGGTTGGTGGCCGCCTTGTTCACCTTTCAGTTCCCGATGAAGACCTGGGAGCGCTTGGCGCCCTGGCTGTTCGTGCTGGCCCTGGTGCTGCTGGTGCTGGTGTTGATGCCGTTTATTGGCAAAGGGGTCAACGGTGCGCGCCGTTGGTTTGCGCTGGGGCCCATCAGCTTTCAGCCTTCCGAACTCGCCAAGCTCACGGTTCTGCTGTACGCCGCGGACTACATGGTTCGAAAGATGGAGGTGAAAGAGCGGTTCTTCGCTGCGGTGGCCCCCATGGCGGTGGCGCTGGCGGTGGTGGGCATGCTGCTGCTGGCCGAGCCAGACATGGGTGCGTTCATGGTGATCGTGGTCATTGCCATGGGCATCCTGTTTCTGGGGGGGGTCAATGCCCGCATGTTCTTCCTGATCGGGCTGGTGGTGGTCGCGGCTTTCTCGTTGATGGTGATGTTGAGCGACTGGCGCCGTGAGCGGATTTTCGCGTACCTGGATCCCTGGAGTGAGCAATACGCCTTGGGCAAGGGCTACCAACTCTCACATTCGCTGATCGCCTTTGGGCGCGGAGAGATCTTTGGCGTGGGACTGGGAGGCAGTGTGGAGAAGCTGCATTGGCTGCCCGAGGCGCACACCGATTTCCTGTTGGCGGTGGTCGGTGAAGAGTTCGGGCTGGTCGGTGTTCTGATCGTCATCGGTCTCTTTCTTTGGACGATTCGCCGGATCATGCACATTGGTCGACAGGCCATCGCGTTGGATCAGGTCTTTGCCGGCCTGGTGGCGCAAGGCGTGGGGCTGTGGATCGGGTTTCAGGCGTTCATCAACATTGGGGTGAACCTCGGCGCTTTGCCCACGAAGGGCTTGACCTTGCCGCTGATGAGCTATGGCGGGTCGGCCATCTTGCTGGAACTGGTCGCCTTGGCCATTGTTTTGCGCGTCGATTTCGAGAACCGTCAGTTGATGAAGGGGGGCCGCTCATGAGCACGCAACCTTGCGCACTCGTGATGGCAGGTGGCACCGGCGGCCATATCTTCCCGGGTCTGGCGGTGGCCGAGGCCTTGCGCGAAAAAGGCTGGCGCGTGCATTGGCTGGGTTCGCCCGGCAGCATGGAGAGCCGCCTGGTGCCCCCCCGTGGCTTTGCGTTGGAAACCATCGAGTTTGGCGGCGTGCGCGGCAAGGGGCTCAAGACGCTGTTGCTGTTGCCGCTGCGCCTGCTCAAGGCGTTTTGGCAGGCGTTGCAGGTGGTGCGGCGTGTCCAGCCCGATGTTCTGGTGGGTCTGGGTGGCTACATCACCTTCCCTGGCGGCATGATGGGCACGCTGCTGGGGCGGCCCATGGTGCTGCATGAACAGAATTCCGTCGCGGGCCTGGCCAACAAGGTACTCAGTGCGCTGGCCGACCGCGTTTTCACGGCCTTTCCTGCGGTGTTCAAGAAAGCCGACTGGGTAGGCAATCCCCTGCGCACGGCGTTTTTGCGCCAGCCGCCCCCAGCCGAGCGCTTTGCCGGCAGGTCCGGTCCTCTGCGCATGCTGGTTGTGGGGGGAAGCCTGGGCGCCAAAGCGTTGAACGACACGGTGCCCAAGGCGCTGGCGTTGTTGCGCCCCGAGCAGCGACCGCTGGTTTTGCATCAAAGCGGCGAGAAGCAGATCGAGGCATTGCGGGCCAACTACGCAGCCGCGGGTGTGCAAGCTGAACTCACCCCGTTCATCCAAGACACCGCCGAGGCGTTTGCGCAGGCCGATCTGATCGTGTGCCGCTCGGGCGCCAGCACCGTGACCGAGATCGCCGCTGTGGGCGCTGCGGCCTTGTTCGTTCCATTTCCGTTCGCGGTGGATGACCACCAGACCACGAATGCGCGGTTTTTGGTTGATCAGGGGGGGGCGTGGTTGGTGCAACAAGCCGACCTCACGCCGGCCGTTCTGGCCGAACGCCTGGCGAACCTGACACGCGAGCAATTGCTTGCAACCGCCGAAAAGGCCAAGTTGATGCAGAAAACCGAAGCAGTGCAGGCCGTGGTGGCCGCTTGTGAACAACTTTCGAAAGTGAAAACGGCATGAAACATGCCATTCGCCATATCCATTTCGTCGGGATCGGCGGTTCCGGCATGAGCGGGATTGCTGAGGTCTTGCTCAACCAGGGTTACCGTGTCTCGGGCAGCGACCTCGGAGAAAACGCCGCCACCCGCAGACTGGTGTCGCTTGGGGCGCAGGTTCACACCGGACACGATGCCAGCTACATCGAGGGGGCTGACGCCATCGTCACGTCCACCGCCGTCAAGGAAGACAACCCGGAAGTGGTGGCGGCGCACGACAAGCTGGTGCCCGTGGTGCCCAGGGCGGTCATGCTGGCCGAGCTGATGCGGTTGAAGAAGGGGGTGGCCATTGCCGGCACCCATGGCAAGACCACCACCACCAGCCTGGTCGCCAGCGTGCTGGCGGCGGCCGACATGGACCCCACCTTTGTGATTGGCGGGCGCCTGAACAGCGCGGGTGCGAACGCCCAGTTGGGATCGGGCGAATACATCGTCGTTGAAGCCGACGAGTCGGACGCGTCCTTCCTCAACCTCTTGCCCATGGTGGCGGTGGTCACCAACATCGACGCCGACCATATGGACACCTATGGGCACGACTTCGGCCGCCTCAAGGCCGCCTTCGTGGAGTTCCTGCACCGCATGCCCTTCTATGGCGCCGCCGTGGTTTGCGTGGACGACCCGGCGATTCGCGAGATCCTGCCGCAGATTGCCCGCCCCATCACCGGCTATGGCTTTTCGTCCGACGCCCAATTGCGCGCCGTGAACGTTCGCCCGGTGGACGGACAGATGCACTTCACCGTGCAACGAAAAGATGGTGGTGACCTGGACGTTGTGCTGAACCTTCCAGGCGAACACAACGTGCTCAATGCGCTGGCCGCCATTGGCATTGCCGAAGAGCTGGGCGTGCCCGATGCGGCGGTGGTCGCAGCGCTGGCGGACTTCAAAGGTGTGGGGCGGCGTTTTCAGCGCTACGGTGAAGCCGCTTTGCCTTCGGGTGGCAGTTGCACCCTGGTGGACGACTACGGCCACCACCCTGTCGAAATGGCCGCCACCCTGGCCGCCGCCCGCGGCGCGTTTCCCGACCGCCGTCTGGTGTTGGCGTTTCAACCCCACCGGTACAGCCGCACACGCGATTGTTTTGAAGATTTCGTCAAGGTCATCGGCTCGGCCGACGCCGTGTTGCTGGCGGAGGTTTATGCCGCAGGCGAGGCACCGATCGTCGCCGCCGATGGGCGCTCTCTGGCCCGTGCGTTGCGCGTGGCCGGGCGGCTCGAGCCGGTTTTCGTGGACGACATCACCGCCATGCCACAGGCCATTCTGGACAACGCGCGCGACGGTGATGTCGTTCTCTGCATGGGTGCGGGCTCTATTGGCGCCGTCGCAGGGCAGACGGTTGAGATTGCGCAGGAAGGCGCCATGAAAGGGGAGCGGGCATGAGCGTGGACTTGAGGCTGTTGCCCGCAGGCGATGCACGCGCCATGGGCAAAGTGGCGGTTCTGTTGGGTGGGCGCTCCGCCGAGCGAGAGGTGTCCCTGATGTCGGGCAACGGGGTCCTGGCGGCGCTCAGGGCCAAGGGCGTGAATGCCCACCCATTTGACCCGGCGGAACGCGATCTGGGCGAGCTCAAGCGGGAAGGCTTTGACCGCTGCTTCATCGCTTTGCACGGCCGCTTCGGCGAAGACGGCACGGTGCAGGGCGCGCTGGAGCTGATGAACCTGCCCTACACCGGGCCTGGCGTGATGGCTTCCAGCGTCGCCATGGACAAGCTCATGACCAAGCGCATCTGGCTGGCCGAGGGTTTGTCGACCCCAGCCTGGCGCCAGGTTCGGAGCGCCGCCGACACCCGTGCGGCATTTGATGCCTTGGGTTCGCCCATGATCGTCAAACCCGTGCGCGAGGGCTCCACCATTGGCCTGACCAAGGTGATGAACCTGGACCAATGTGATGCGGCTTACGCGTTGGCTTCGAAACAGGATCCGCTGGTGATGTGCGAGCAGTTCATCGCTGGCGACGAGGTGACCTGCCCGGTGCTGGGTACGGGCGATGCCGCTCAAGCCTTGCCCGTCATCCGTATCGTGGCGCCCGACGGGAACTACGACTACCAGAACAAATACTTCACTGACGACACGCAGTACCTTGTGCCCTGTGGTTTGCCGGAGGGTGAGGAGGCGGCGATCCAGGCGTTGGTGCTCAAGGCGTTTCGTCTGCTGGACTGCCGCGGCTGGGCCCGCGCGGACGTGATGATCGATGCGAAAACGCGCCAGCCCTACTTGTTGGAGATCAATACCTCACCGGGCATGACCAGCCATTCGCTGGTGCCGATGTCTGCACGCGCGGCCGGGTTGTCGTACGAAGACCTGTGTTTCTCGTTGTTGGCCGGCGCTTCGCTGGACAACGCACAACCGAACAACGGCTGATCCCTTGAAGAAAGCCATGCCTCAGACCGATCTGCCTCTGGACGTCAAGCTCATGACGGTGATGACCAACACCCTGGTGTTGGTGTTCGTCGTCCTGTGTCTGGCCGCCCTGGGTCACTGGGTGGTACGGCATCCCTTCTGGACCGTGCGCGCCATCGACGTGCAGGGCGAGGTAGACCACCAGAACGCGGTCGGACTGCGTGCCCAGCTGGCCACTTCGATGAAAACAACGCTGGCGGGAGGCCTGCTGGCGCTGGACCTGGAGCCTGTCAAGTCGATGTACGAGTCGGTGCCCTGGGTGCGTCAGGCCAAGGTTCAGCGCGAGTTTCCCAATCGCCTGCGGGTGACGCTGGAAGAACACCATGCCGTGGGGTGGTGGGGCGAATCCGGGTCGGGATTTCTGGTGAACCGACTGGGTGAAGTTTTTGAGGCCAGCCCCGACGAGGGCGAGGGCTTGCCCGAACTGGTTGGCCCTCCAGAGCAATCCGAGCGGGTCTGGTCGCTGTACCAGCGTCTCCAGCACGAGATGGCGGGCCTTGATCTGGGGGTCGAGCGCCTGGAGCTCAGCGACCGGGGCAACTGGCGCGCCCGTCTTGACACGGGCGCGGTGATCGAGCTCGGGCGTGGCGAGCCCGACGAACTCTTCGCCCGCATGAAGCGGTTCACCGCCACCATCGCACAGCTCGCCCAGCGCTATCCCGGCGCGGTGGAGTCGGTCGATTTGCGTTATCCAAATGGTTATGCCCTGCGTGTGCGCGGCGTGACCACCGTCGTCGATGGCGACAAGAAATCCAACTCAAAGACCCGGTAACCAATACACGATCATGGCCAAGGAATACAAGGATCTCGTCGTCGGACTCGACATCGGCACCGCCAAAATCATGGTGGTGGTGGCCGAGGTGCAGTCCGATGGACAACTCAAGCTCGCGGGCCTGGGCGTCTCGGCGAGTCATGGCTTGAAGCGCGGCGTGGTGGTCAATATCGACGCCACCGTGCAAAGCATCCAGGCGGCGTTGAAGGAGGCCGAGCTGATGGCCGATTGCCGCATTGCCCGTGTCTACACCGGCATCACCGGCAGCCACATCCGTGGCATCAACTCCAGCGGCATGGTGGCCATCAAAGACCGCGAAGTCACTTCTGCCGATGTGGCGCGGGTGATCGAGACAGCCAAGGCGATCAACATCTCCACCGATCAGCGGCTGCTGTTGGTGGAGCCGCAGGAGTTTGTGATTGACGGCCAGGAGGTGAAGGAGCCGATCGGCATGAGCGGCATCCGCCTGGAGGCCAAGGTGCACATCGTGACCGGCGCCCAAAGTGCCGCAGAAAACATCATCAAATGCGTGCGCCGCTGCGGGCTGGAGGTTGACCAGCTCATGCTCAACCCGCTGGCTTCCAGCCAGGCGGTGTTGACGGAAGACGAAAAAGACCTGGGCGTGGTGTTGGTGGACATCGGGGCCGGGACCACCGATGTGGCGATCTTCGCGGGCGGCTCCATCCGCCACACCGCAGTCATCCCCATCGCGGGCGACTTGATCACCAGCGACATTGCCATGGCGCTTCGCACGCCGACCAAAGACGCGGAAGACATCAAGGTCGAGAGCGGTTGCGCCAAGCAGTTGCTCGCCGATCCCGAGCAACAGGTCGAGGTGCCCGGGTTGGGGGACCGCGGTCCGCGCATGCTGGGCCGCCAGGCGTTGGCCGGCGTGATCGAGCCGCGCGTCGAAGAGATTTTTGCGCTGGTGCAGCAAGTGGTGCGCGAATCCGGTTTCGAGGAGGTGCTCTCTTCGGGCATCGTGCTCACCGGCGGCAGCGCGGTGATGCCGGGCATGGTGGAGCTGGGTGAAGACATCTTCCTCAAGCCGGTTCGCCGGGGCACGCCGAACTACGCCAGCGCCTTGTCGGACATGGTGGCCCAACCACGCGCCTCGGCCGTGATGGGCCTGCTGGAAGAGGCGCGTCTGGCCCGGGTGCGGGGACACAAGGTGGCGCAAAAGGCCGGCTCCATGCAAGGCGCGCTGGAGCGCATGAAAAACTGGTTTGTGGGGACCTTCTGATGAACAACACGCGTGAACACACCCGTCTGTCCCTGCGCCACGACCCGGGCGCCGGCGGTCCCCCGCCCCGGCGCCGAAGGCCGGCGGCCCTGTGCCGAGCTTGCACCGGGCCGCCTCACCGATGGCGATCACCTTTGCCACGTTTTGCCAGTAACCGTTTTTGTTTTCAAGAATCGCCCGCCCTCACAGGGCTTGAGGGCACCAACAGGAGAGTGATATGAGCATCGAAATGATTGAAGTTGAAGAATTCAACCAAGGCACCCAGATCAAGGTGATTGGTGTGGGCGGTGGCGGTGGCAATGCCGTGGACCACATGATTGCCCGCAGTGTGCAAGGCGTGGAGTTCATCTGCGCCAACACCGATGCGCAGGCGCTGACCCGCAGCTCGGCCGGCCGCACCATCCAGCTCGGTCTGAGTGGTCTGGGCGCGGGCAGCAAGCCCGACAAAGGGCGTGAAGCGGCCGAAATGGCGCTCGATGAGATCCGTGACGCCATCGATGGCGCCCACATGCTGTTCATCACCGCTGGCATGGGTGGTGGTACGGGCACTGGCGCGGCACCCGTGATCGCGCGCGTGGCCAAGGAGATGGGCATCCTGACCGTGGGCGTGGTCACCAAGCCGTTTGACTTTGAAGGTGGCAAGCGCCTTCAGAACGCCGACGAAGGCCTGGCCGAGCTCGAAGCCAATGTCGACTCCCTCATCGTGGTGCTCAACGACAAGCTGCTGGAAGTGCTGGGTGACGAAGTGACCCAGGACGAGGCTTTCGCGCACGCCAACGATGTGCTGAAGAATGCCGTGGGCGGCATTGCCGAGATCATCAACGAGTACGGCAACGTGAACGTCGACTTCGAAGACGTGCGCACCGTGATGGGCGAACCAGGCAAGGCCATGATGGGCACCGCCGTTGCCGCCGGTCCCGACCGTGCGCGCATCGCTGCGGAACAGGCTGTGGCCTGCCCACTGCTCGAAGGCATCGACCTCTCGGGCGCCAAAGGCGTGCTGGTGCTGGTCACGGCGGCCAAGGGCTCGCTCAAGCTGTCGGAATCCAAGCTGGCCATGAACACCATCCGCGCCTACGCATCCGAAGAGGCCCATGTCATCTATGGCGCGGCATACGACGACAGCCTGGGCGACGAGATGCGAGTGACCGTGGTGGCCACCGGACTGTCCAGCCAAGGCGCACGCCGTGCGGCGCCTCCGCTGCAGGTGTTGCGCACCGGTACCGACAACGTGCCGCTGAATGTGCCCACGATGAACAGCGCTGTCGGTGGTCCTGGTGCCATGCAACAGCCGGACTACAGCAGCCTGTCGACCCCCAGCGTCTGGCGCACCAACCGCACCCAGGCGGCGGCCAAGGTCGAAGCGCTGTCCTCGGGCGGAATGGACGACTACGAAATCCCGGCCTTCTTGCGCAAGCAGGCAGACTGAGCGACACGGCAAGGCCACCCCTTTCAAAGGGCGGCCCGGCCACCTCCCCACCGCGCTTCAGCATGGTGGGGAGGTGGCGCCTGCTGGGCGTCTGTCATTGACCGTTCGCGGTCGGGTCGTGCCCACTGCCGCTGCCTGGTTGGAAACGGATATCGATCCCATAGCTTTTCATCTCGGCAGGTTTTTCGACGAAAAACTAAAATACGCCCATGCTTGCTCAACGAACCCTGAAATCACTCTCCAAGGCGGTGGGGGTAGGCCTGCACAGCGGGCAGCGGGTTGAGTTGACCTTGCGCCCGGCCGCGCCAGACACCGGCATCGTATTTCGGCGGGTCGATTTGCCTGAGCCCGTCGACATCCCGGTCAATGCCGAAGCGGTGACCGACACGCGTCTGGCGTCCACCATCTCCAAAGGCGGTGCCAAGGTCCACACCATCGAGCATCTCATGAGCGCGGCGGCCGGGTTGGGGCTGGACAACCTCTATGTGGACATCACCGCTGAAGAAGTGCCGATTCTTGACGGGTCCTCTGCCTCGTTTGTCTATTTGCTGCAGAGCGCAGGCATTGCTCTCCAGGCCGCACCCAAGCGCTTTATTCGGATCAAGAAACCCGTTGAAGTGCGGGAAGGGGAGGGGCGCAACCTCAAATGGGCGCGCCTGGACCCCTATCACGGCTACAAACTGGCGTTCGAAATCGAGTTTGACCACCCGGCAGTGACCTCCACTGGCCAACGCGTGGAATTTGACATGGGCAGTGGGCGCTATGCCCGGGAGATTGCGCGGGCGCGCACCTTCGGCTTCACCCGGGATGTGGAAATGATGCGTTCCCACGGCCTGGCGCTGGGCGGTGGGCTGGACAACGCCATCGTGATGGACGATGTGAAGGTTCTCAACGCCGATGGTCTGCGCTACCAGGATGAGTTCGTCAAACACAAAATCCTGGATGCCATTGGCGATCTGTATGTGGTGGGCAAGCCGTTACTCGCAGCCTACAGCGCATTCCGATCCGGGCATGCGATGAACAACCTCTTGCTGCGCGCGTTGCTGGCACAGCCAGACGCCTACGACATCGTGAGCTTTCAGCAAGACCGCGAAGCACCCAAAGGGTTTGCGCAACTCGCGCCAGCCTGGTGAAGCTGTTGAACTGAGTGCTCAAGCGTGCTGCTGTTTCGTTTTGTCGTTTTCTTTCTGTTGCTGGCCGCGGGCGTGTCGTTTGCGTTCTACATCGGCACCGGCCAATTGCGCTTTCGCCAATATGGGGTGCGGCTCCTCAAGTGGGCCGTGATGGCGGGCCTGGGGTTCTTCGGTGTGCTGGTGCTGGAGCGCATTCTTTAGCTCCTTGAGCGCAACGGCCCTCCAGGGCGAGCGTGCCACCGCGGTGCGGAAGTCAGGCGGGCACCGAACCAAAGCAGCCCAACCCAGCCTGGCTCGCATGGCCAGGCCGACGGTGTGAACCCGGGAGGGCGTGTGTATGTGCAGTGAAGCGGCCGCGCATGTGGACCTGTCCCCAGCTTCCGTCCGGCGCGATCAGTAGTTCCGCCCGTCCTTGTAGGCCGCGTGGGTGCGTGCCTGCAATGGTGAAACCTTGTTGATGGCTGCCACGGACCGCGCGACTTGGGCATGCGTGATGCAAAGGCCCAGGGCATCGGCGGCGTCTTTTCCCGGGAGTCCTGGCAGCGCCAACAGCCGTTTCACCATCGCCTGCATCTGGGTTTTGTCGGCGCGGCCGTACCCCACCACCGCCTTTTTCAATTGGAGGGCGGTGTATTCCGACACCGTCAAACCGTTGGCCACCAGGGCGGTCAGGCAGGCACCGCGGGCCTGCCCAAGCAGCAAAGTGGCTTGAGGGTTGACGTTGACGAACACGATCTCACAGGCAGACACCTCCGGTTGGTAGCGCTGGACCACCTCGCTGATGCCATCAAAAAGAACTTTCAAGCGCTCGGGCAGCAAGGCGCCGTCCTTGGGGCTGGTCTGGATGGTGCCGCTGGCGACGTAGTTGAGCTGAGCGCCCTCGCAGTCAACCACGCCAAAGCCGGTGCACTGAAGGCCAGGATCGATACCGAGAATGCGCATGGGAAGCCGTCTCCTGATCCTATAGGTCGAAGTTCCAGCGCACCGAGTGGAAGAAGATCGGGGCGGCAAAACACAAAGCATCCACCCGGTCGAGCAGGCCGCTGGCACCCGTGGTTGACCTGCCCGCTGCACCCCAGTGGGTGACGCCGCGGTCCCGCTTGATGGCCTTCATCACCAGGTGCCCGAAGCTGCCCGATGCCGAGGCCACCAGCGCCATGGCCATGGCAGGGAGGGGTTTGAACGGGGTGATCCCCGCCAAGGCCGCGCCGATCAGACCACCTGCCAACACCCCCGCACCCCAGCCATACCAGTTGAAGCTGCCGCTGATCGCAGGCGCCACCGCATTGCCCTTGTGGCGCGAAACGATGTGCTGTACCAGCATGGCGGTCTGTACCACCATCACCAGGAAGAAGACCAGAAACGCGGAGCGTCCATGGTACTGCGGGAAATCGAGCAGCAGCAAGGCGGGGACATGGCTCATGCCAAATACGCACACCATGATGCCCCATTGGAGCTTTGCATTGCGCGCCAGAAAATGCTGCGGATCGTTGCCCAAAGCGCCGGTGGTGGGAATGGCGAGAAAGACATAGACCGGGATGAACACGGTGAACAGGTTGAAGTGCTCGGTCCACACCAGCAGGTACTGCAAGGGCAGCACCACGAAGAACGCCAGCACCAGGCTTCGGTGGTCGCCCCGGCGGGTGGGAGATAGGCTGATGAACTCCCTCAAGACGAGAAACGACACCAGGGCAAACAGCGTGGTGGCGAACCCGTCGCCCGCTGCCCACGCCAGCCAAAACACCAGGGCCATCAGCCAGGAGGTGCGCATCAATCCCTGGTAGTCCTTCAGCCGAAGGCTGCGGTCGGAGGGCGCTTCGTCCAGGGCAGGCCGCTCGCGCAAGGACAGCATCAGCAACGCGGTGCTTGCCAAGGTCAGGAATCCGAAGACCAGCACAAAGAGCAGGCTGACCTGCTGATCGGCGGTGAGGTTGCGCAGGAAGGATGTCATGCGTCGCGCAATGCCACCACCGCCAGGCGGGCTCGGGTCAGGAAGTCGGCGCGCGGTTCATCGGCGCCCAGTTTGACGGGTTCGCCAAACGTCACCGAACACAGCACGGGCACGGGAATCACTTCGCCCTTCGGGATGACACGTTGCACGTTGTGGATCCACGCGGGCACCAGAACCACATCGGGAAAGCGTTGTGCCAGGTTGAACAACCCCGACTTGAAGGCTTGCGGTTCCTCCTCAAAGCCTCGGGTTCCTTCGGGGAAGATGATGAGCGAATCGCCGCTCTCCAGCGCCTCGATCAATGGCTGCAAAGGGTCTTCTTCCCCTTTGCGTTCCCGCTCGACGTAGACCGCGTGAAACACATCGGTGGTGATCCAGCGTTTGAACCGGGAGGAAGTCCAGTAGTCCTTGGCAGCGATCGGGCGCGTGATGCTGCGCAGCTCGCTGGGCAACGCCGCCCAGATCAACACCAGATCGGCGTGGCTCTGGTGGTTGGCAAAGTAAATGCGCTGCTCCGCCTTGGGCGGGCAGCCATGCCAGCGGGCTTGTGCGCCTGTGAGCAAGCGGATCAGCGCCAGCAAGAACAGGCCCATGGCTTTGGCACCCAGCGTCACCATCCAGGCCGCTCCTTGGGGCAACCCTTGCGCTCGATGCAAGGCATGGCGCAGGCCCCCTGCGATTGTCGAGAAGCCATGCCTTGGTGATTCAATGCCGGCTTGCAATGGTCCTCCGCCTTCATGGGGGCCCCACGTCATTCATGCGGGCGACGATCACATTGGTTCGGCGCGCCAGATAGGCCGAACCCTGGCGCGTCTCAAAAAACTTCGGGCTGGGCAGCATCACCGCCAGTCGAGCCGCCTCGCGGGCGCTGAGCTGGCTGGCTGGCTTCTTGAAGTAACGTTGGGCGGCCGCCTCGGCGCCAAAGACCCCGCTGCCCCATTCCACGCTGTTGAGGTAGATCTCCAGGATGCGCTGCTTGCTCAGAAGGGCCTCGAGCATCAGCGTCAATACCAGTTCCTGACCCTTGCGCAGCAGGTTGCGCTCTCCCGAGAGCAGCAGGTTCTTGGCGAGTTGTTGGGTGATCGTGGAGCCACCCACCACCTTGACCGGCTTGCTGGCGGCCGCGCTGGGCGCGGCGCTGCTGGTTGGCGCCGTCTTGGCCTTGCCTTGGCGCGCGGCAAGCCGGGCCTCGCGTTCTGCGCGTCGCGCTGCGGCCCGCTCTGCAACGGCCTGGCGTTTTTCGTTTTTCTCCCAGGCGGCCTGAATCGCATCCCAGTCCACACCGCCGTGGCTGGTAAACCCTGCGTCCTCGGAAGCCATGACGGCCCGCTTGAGGTTGGGGCTGATCTTGTCGTAGGGCACCCACTCGTTTGACCACTGCCAGGTGCCCTCGCCGTCCAGGCGCTGTTCCGCAATGCGCCAGGCCTCGGACCGCATGAACGCGGTGCTCTCGGGTGCGATGACCAGCATCAGCGCAATGCGGGCCAGAAAGTACAACTGCAGCGCGACTCCGGCGAGGACAATCCAAAGCAGCCAGCGGCCAAACGACTTCAAGCTTGCCCCCTTTCAACGCAGCCCGGCTCCAATGGGTGACGCGGCACGCTGCCACTTGTGGATTTCGGGCTTGCCAAGCGCTGCCCGCCCAAACAGGCGGCGGTCATGGCCATGCAATGGGTGTTCATGTTCAATTGCTGATCTGTGTGGTCAGCCCCGCCTCTCGGGTGAAACGGAAGCGCGAAACCACCACAATCTGGTCAGCGCGGCGCCGCATGGCGTCGTTGAAACCGCCGAACTCCAGGCTCTTGACGATCGCTTGTGCCCGCCGATCCAGTGTCGGGTTGCCCGATGTCTGAACCACTTCGGTATCCAGCACCTCACCGGTGTGGTTCACGGTGATCACCATGGTGAGCTCGCCGTACAGCTTGCGGCCGCCTGCTTCAGGAAAGTTGTTGGTCCCGCGTTCCTCGATCTTGCGCCGCAGGTCGTCGTAATAGATCGCGTAGACCTCTTCTCTTGTGGCCGGGCTGATATAGCGCTTTCGGGGCCGAGCGTTCTCTTCGCGGATCCGCTTCTCGATTTCGGCCAGAATCTTCACCAGCGCCTGGCGCTTGCGCTCACGCTCGATCGATTCGCGGCTGGGGTTGACCGCCTGCAAGTCGGGCGGCGGCATGCTGGCCAGCTGCTTTTTGATCTGCGCCAGCATCTGGTTCTGCTGCTCCTTGAGTTCCCGGATCCGCCGCTCCTCCTGATCCTCGGCCGCGTCACCGAGCTTGGCGATGGCCTCGGAGGGCAGGGGTGATGTGGCGCGTACGTGGTCGGCTGCGTCGCCGCCGCCGGCCAAGGACGCCTGTGCGATGGCGCGGGCTTTTTCTGGCGCTTCGTTGCTTTTGGCATTGACCAGAATGACTTCCAGCGGCGTGTCTTGGAACACCCGGTTGAAATGCTCGGGGGCCACAAAGCGCACCGTGAGCAAAGTGGCATGCAGCCCCACAGAGACCAGCAATGCCCATTGCATGGTGGAGAGGGTCTTCAGGAAAGCGGGTAGCGGTTTCACGCGGGCATTATCCGTTTTGCGGGGGACGCCTCAACCGGCGTTGGCGGATGCAGGCGTTTCCTCGCCTGTGTCCTCTTCGATGTCGATGGCCAGCGCCAATGGGCTGGAAATACCGGCATCGTCTGCGTCATCCTCGGGCTCGTCGTTGTTCGACGCCACGTCCGCAGGCGTGTCCAGGCGTTCGATCACGGTGCCCGAGACGTCGAGGGTGATTTCGTCCACCTCGCCCAGGCGCACACGCACCCGCGCACCTCGCGCCAGCCCTTCGGCACCCATGACCGGCAGCACCAGTGGCAGGGTGTCGGCCCGCACCAAGTTGTCTTTGAAAAGTGTGGCGGTGACTTCGGTGATGCCCGCCTGAGCCAGGTGCTTGAGCGTCCAGTACCGCTCCATGCCATTCTGGAAGCCGTTGTACGCGGCATAGGCCGCATCGAAGGCGCTGATCACGGCAAAGAGGTTGGCGTCCTTGGGCTTGAAGGGTGCTGCCAGGGCCGCAGTGGCCCCATGCCGCGCACAGGCGATGATCTGCCACTGGTTGACCAGGTCCACATAGCGACGCAGTGGCGACGTGCTCCAGGCGTAGGCTGGCACGCCGATACCCGCATGTGGCTGGGCTTTGGTGCCCATGCGGACCTTGACGCCCGGCGCCAGGCTGGCCTGACTGCGGTAGATGCCCGGCACGCCACAGGCCGACAGCCACTGTCCCCAGGTGCTGTTGGCCAGAATCATGGCTTCGGCCACCATCAGGTCCAGTGGGGCACCCCGTTGCCGAGTGGTGATGACGACGGTCTCCGTGCCATCGGGCGCGTCGTCTTTGACATCTTCCAGGCGGAAGCTGTAGTCGGGGCGGTTGAAGGTCTCAGGCTTGCCCCTGACCACCTCGCGCTGCGCCTTCAGGTGGCGCGCCAGGCGCCAGAGGAACACCAGGGACGTCTGCAGCCCGGCAATCTCGCTCGGTACGGCGGACGCCACCGCTTCGCCGTCGAGCCAGGCCTCGGTGATCACGCGATCGAGCTGGTCGTGGCGCAGGTTGTGGGTGATGGGGACACGCTCCAGTGCGGTGCGCGAGGCGGTCACGTTCAGGGAAGCTTCGTCAAACGTCACGTAGAGCGAAACAGCCGGGCATTCCCGTCCCGCCATCAGTGTGTAGCGCTGCACCACCTCATCGGGCAGCATGGTGATCTTGTGGCCCGGCATGTACACAGTGGACAGGCGGCTGCGCGCCACCTGATCGATGGCGCTTTCCGGCTCAATGGCGAGACCGGGCGCGGCAATGTGGATTCCCAATGTGACGGAGCCGCTGCCCAGCCCTTGCAACGACAGCGCATCGTCGATTTCGGTGGTCTGGGAATCGTCAATCGAGAAGGCCTGCCCATTGGCCAGGGGCAGTTCCTCGGCAATGGCAGGGGCCTCCAGGGCGGGAAACCCGGTGCCCTTGGGGAACTGGTCGAAGAGGAAGCGTTGCCAGTGGAACTGATAGGCGTTGTTGATGGCGCCCGCCTTTTCCAGCAAGGCCAGGGGCGCCATGTGGCTGTTGCGCGAGGCCTCGACCACGGCCTTGTATTCCGCTGCGTTCTTGTCGGGTTTGAACAGGATCTTGTACAGCTGTTCGCGGACAGGGGCGGGACACACACCCGCCACGAGCTCGGCGGCCCAGGCTTCGATCTGGGCTTGGACCTGTTTCTTCTTTTCAATGGCGGCCAGCGCCTGGGCCAGGATGTCGGGGGGAGCCTTCTTGTAGCGGCCTTTTCCCGCCCGGCGGAAATAGTGGGGCGCCCCTTGCAGGCACATCAGGGCGGCCACCTGCTCGGTGGTCGTGGCCTGGTCGCTGAAGTACTCGTGGGCCAGGTCGACAAAGGCGAAATCGTCTTCCGGGGCAAATTCGTAGGCGAGCTCCAGTTCCATGGACTCGGCCAGTGCGGTGGCCGCCGACATGAGTTCTGCAGGAGCGGGCTTCTCGAAGCGCAAAAGGGTGTTGGCGGTCTTCACCTTGACCCGCTTGCCCGAATCCAATTCCACCTGGAGCGAGCTCTCGGCTTCGGACATGAGGCGACCGGTCATGAGTTTGCCGGCGTCGTCGAACAGTATGTGCATGCGCGGATTGTCCCATGCGTCACTGACCCCTTTCCGCGTCAAGGGCTGAGCTTGAGGAAGTCGAACAGGGTGTCGATGTGGGCGTCAAAGTCGCTGATGGCGTGGTCGCCACCGGGTAGCAGGCGAATGTCGCCTCCCTCGCAGAATTGGCACATTTCGCGCCAGTCCAGCACTTCGTCGCCCTTGGCCACAATGGCGAACAGTTCGTCCGGGGTCGCGGGATGTCTCGCTGCGGCCTGTGCGATGGCCTCTTGCTGGCGCGTGAGTTCGGACACGAACTCGGGGCGGAAGAAAAAGCGCTCCTGGGGGTCGTGCCAGGCGGTCTGTTCGCCAATGTGCCGTGCGAGGTCGCGGGCAGGAAAGACCGCTGGATTGAGGAGGGCTGCGCGGCAGTTTTTTTGTAACGAAAAGCCTCTGGCGTAGAACCCCCCAAGGGAGGAGCCGATGACCGTGGTCCCTGCCGCAGGCCAGTCGGCTGTGCCTTGCAGCAGCAATTGCATGGCCTCATGGGGCGAGGGGGGCAACTGGGGGCACCACCAGACCACCCCAGGGTGTTGGGCGTGGACCCGGGTTGCGACTTTTCTCGCCTTGGCCGACTGTGGCGACGAGCGGAAACCGTGCAGGTAGAGCAGGTGGGTGGTTGGCAAACGGGTGGGGCGGTTTTCGGAGATCATGTCGTGAGCATAGGGTCTGGTCTGGCTTGCGATAATCTGGCGCATGGCAGTTGTATTTGACAAACCCTCGTTGTGGCAGCGCATTGCTCCGGTATTTCAGGGGTTTGATGTGCCGCTGATGCTCGGTATTCTGGTGATGGCCGGCGTCGGGCTGATGACCATGTACTCGGTGGGCTTTGACCATGGCACCCGGTTTGTCAGCCACGGCCGCAACATGATTCTTGCTGCAGGCGTGCTGTTTCTGGTGGCACAGGTGCCGCCACAGCGCCTGATGTCTCTGGCGGTGCCGATGTACACCCTGGGGGTGGCGCTGCTGCTGGCGGTGTTTCTGTTTGGGATTGAGAAAAAGGGCGCGCAACGCTGGCTCAACGTGGGCATCGTGATCCAACCCAGCGAGCTGATGAAGGTGGCCATGCCCCTGATGCTGGCCTGGTGGTTTCAGCGCCGGGAAGGGCAGCTCAAGCCCCTGGATTTTGCGGTGGCCGCGATTCTTCTGGCCATCCCGGCGGCCCTGATACTCAAGCAACCCGATCTGGGCACCACCTTGCTGGTGCTGGCCTCGGGTTTGGCGGTGATCTTCTTTGCCGGGCTGAGCTGGCGGCTGATCCTGCCGCCGGTCCTGATCGCCTTGGTCGGCATCGCGACACTGGTTGTCATGGAGGAGCCTTGGTGCGCCAAGGGGGTTGACTGGTACTTTCTGCACGAATATCAGCGCCAGCGTGTCTGCACCTTGCTCGACCCGTTTCAGGACCCCTTGGGCAAGGGCTTTCACATCATTCAGGGCATGATCGCCATCGGCGCCGGCGGCGTGTGGGGCAAAGGCTTCATGCAAGGCACCCAGACACACCTGGAGTTCATCCCTGAACGCACCACCGATTTCATCTACGCGGCCTATTCGGAGGAATTTGGTCTGGTGGGCACCGTGGGCCTGATCATGGGGTTTCTGTTTCTGGTGTTGCGCGGACTGGCCATTGCTGCCGACGCGCCCACCCTGTTTGCCCGCCTGTTGGCTGGCGCCATGACCATCAACCTGTTTGTCTACGCTTTTGTCAATATGGGCATGGTCAGCGGCATCCTGCCAGTGGTGGGGGTGCCCTTGCCGTTCATCAGTTATGGGGGCACGGCCATGGTGACGCTCGGGGTGGGCCTGGGCATTCTGATGTCGATTGCGAAATCCAAACGCCTGATGCAGTCATGACCGACGTGGCAAAAGGTGGGCAGCATGGCGGCTCTTGTCGGGTGGCCTTTGTCGGCTCGGGCAACATGGGAGGTGCCATGGTCGCCCGCCTGCGTGCCTTGGGCTGGCCGGTGGCGGTGTGCGATGTTGATCCCGCGCGTCAGGAAGAAGCGCGCGCCGCTGGTGCATTGGTCTGCGCCTCGCCCGCCGCAGCGGTTGAAGCCCTGGCCGCAGGCGGCGTCCTGGTGCTGGCCGTGGTCACTGCTGCGCAGTGTCGCGAGGTGCTGTCGGGTGCCGAAGGTGCCATTGGCCACCTGAGGCAGGACCAGGTGGTGATGTTGTGCCCCACCATCGCGCCAGACGAGGTGGAGGCGATGGCGGCCCTTTTGGGCGAGCGCGGGGTGGCCTGCATCGATGCACCCATGTCGGGGGGGCCCGCGCGTGCGCGGGAAGGGAGCATGAGCCTGATGCTGGCCGGTCGTAAGGATGTCCTGGCTCTGCACCACGACTTCCCCTGCTTGAGGCCTTGTCGAGCCAGCGTTTCGTGATCGGGGAGCACCCGGGGACGGCGCGCGCGCACGAAGCTGGTGAACAACATGCTCGCGGGGATCAACCTGGTGGGGGCAGCGGAAGCCCTGGCGCTGGCAGAGCGGCTCGGACTCGATCTGAGCACGACGCTGGCGGTGATCGAGCAGTCCAGCGGGCAAAGCTGGATCGGATCGGACCGCATGCGCCGCGCCCTTGCCGGCGACTTTGCACCCCGCGCCCATGTGACGCTGCTGGAAAAGGACACGGGACTGGCCATGCAGGCGGCCCGCGCGGTCGGTTTTGACGGGCCTTTGGGGCCGCGTGCGGCGCAGGCATTTGCCCAGGCGCACGCGGCGGGCCTGGCCGATCTGGACGATGCCGCCTTGCTGACCTTTTTGCGCGGCCCTCGATAACCACGCTGTCAGCGCGCCGGGTCCGGCCTTCTTACAATGGGGCCATGATTTCACGCGAACCCACCCTGGCCCGCCTGGCCCACGCCCAAAGCCTCTTGCTCGATCCCTATGGCCTGACCCCTGCACTATTGCAACAGGCCTTGGGCGAGATCATGGTCCGCGGCGCCGATGACGCCGATCTTTATTTCCAGACCACCCGAAGCGAGGGCTGGAGTCTCGAGGAAGGCATTGTCAAGACGGGGAGTTTCAGCATCGACCAGGGGGTGGGCGTGCGCGCGGTGAGTGGCGAAAAGACCGCTTTCGCCTATTCGGACGACCTCTCGTGGGCTTCGCTTCGGGATGCTGCCCACACTGTGCGCTCCATTGCCGGGCAAGGACAGGACCGGCGCGTGAAGGTGCGGGCGGCCAAGGTGGCAAAGTCGCGCTCCCTTTACCCCGACCTGGATCCCATCGCCACTCTGAACAGTGCCGCCAAGGTGGCTTTGCTTGAAAAGGTCGAAAGGCTGGCCAAAGCCAAGGACCCCCGTGTGGTGCAGGTGATGGCGGGATTGGCCGCCGAGCACGATGTGGTGCTGATTGCCCGCGCCGACGGGACGTTGGCTGCCGATGTGCGCCCATTGATCCGCCTTTCGGTTACTGTGATCGCCGAGCAAAAAGGGCGTCGTGAAGTCGGGTCGTCGGGCGGTGGCGGACGCTTTGGTCTGGCGTACTTCGATGACGCCATGGTGCAGTCCTATGTGGACGATGCGGTGAGCAATGCACTGACGAATCTGGATGCCCGTCCGGCTCCCGCGGGAGAGATGGTGGTGGTGCTGGGTTCGGGCTGGCCGGGTATCTTGTTGCACGAGGCCGTGGGACACGGGCTGGAGGGTGACTTCAACCGCAAGGGCTCCAGCGCGTTTTCCGGCAAGATCGGTCAGCGTGTCGCCGCCAAAGGGGTGACCGTGCTTGATGACGGCACCATTGCCGACCGCCGCGGTTCCCTCAATGTGGACGACGAAGGCCATCCGTCACAGAAGAATGTGCTGATCGAGGACGGCATATTGCGGGGTTACATCCAGGACGCCATGAACGCCCGCCTGATGGGGGTCAAGGCCACCGGCAATGGCCGCCGGGAGAGCTACGCCCATGTGCCGATGCCGCGCATGACCAATACCTACATGACCAGTGGCGACAAGGCGCCGCAAGAGATTGTGGCGAGCATCAAGAAGGGCCTGTACGCGACGAATTTCGGTGGTGGCCAGGTGGACATTACGTCGGGCAAGTTCGTGTTTTCCGCCAGCCAGGCCTTCTGGGTGGAAAACGGTCAGATTCAATACCCGGTCAAAGGGGCGACGCTGGTGGGCAGCGGTCCCGAATCGTTGAAGAAGGTCACCATGATCGGCAATGACATGCGGCTCGACACGGGCGTGGGCACTTGCGGCAAAGACGGCCAGAGTGTGCCGGTCGGGGTGGGGCAGCCGACGCTGCGCATCGATGGCTTGACCGTGGGGGGCACGGCCTGACAGGCAGCGGTCAGCCGCCTGTGCTACATTCGAGTCCAATGAAATTCGCAGCCGTGTCCTTTTTTGCCTTTTACTTTTGGTTCTCAGTCCCTGGCGGACGAGAGGCGAAGCTGTAAACGCGACTCCGATTCTCGATCAAACCGCCGGCGCCCAGAGCTCGGCGGTTTTTTTTTGCCCCTTCCATTTTTTCTTTCTTTCAATTTCGACACCTTGTTCAGGAGCCCGTGATGACCTCGAAGACCCCCGCCACTGTCGCACCAGATGCCTGGCACCAGCGCCCCGCCGACCGCACCAGCCAGACCGACGACGAACGCATCAAAGACATCACCGTGTTGCCGCCTCCCCGAGCATTTGATCCGCTTCTTCCCGATTGGCGGTACCCCCCAAGGAGAAGCTGATCAGCCAGACGCGTCGGCGCATTCGCAACATCCTGCATGGCAAGGACAAACGTTTGCTGGTGGTCATCGGCCCGTGCTCCATTCACGACCCCGCGGCCGCGCTGGACTACGCGCGTCGGCTCAAGCCGTTGCGTGACAAGTACGCCGACACCTTGGAGATCGTGATGCGGGTGTATTTCGAAAAGCCCCGCACCACAGTGGGCTGGAAGGGACTGATCAATGACCCCTATCTCGATCAGAGCTTCCGCATTGATGAGGGGCTCCGGATTGCGAGGCAGTTGCTGATCGAGATCAACCGCATGGGCATGCCCGCAGGCAGTGAGTTTCTTGATGTGATTTCACCCCAGTACATCGGTGACCTGATCGCCTGGGGTGCTATTGGCGCGCGCACGACCGAAAGCCAGGTGCACCGGGAGTTGGCCTCGGGTCTGTCGGCGCCGATCGGGTTCAAGAACGGAACGGATGGCAACATCAAGATCGCCACCGACGCCATACAGGCGGCCGGGCGCGGCCATCATTTCCTTTCGGTGCACAAGAACGGCCAGGTGGCCATCGTGCAGACCAATGGCAACAAGGATTGCCACGTGATTCTTCGAGGGGGGAAGGAACCCAACTACGATGCGTCCCATGTTCAGGCGGCCGTCAAGGAGCTTGAGGCGGCCAAGCTGACGCCCCGCCTGATGGTTGACTGCAGCCACGCCAACAGCAGCAAGCAGCATGAGAAGCAGCTCGATGTCGCGAAAAACATCGCCGGACAGCTTGCGGAAGGTTCCGGCAACGTCTTTGGCGTCATGATCGAGAGCCACATCGAGGCGGGGGCGCAGAAGTTCACGCCCGGCAAGGACAGTGTGGATGCCTTGGTGTACGGCCAGAGCATCACCGATGCCTGCCTGGGGTGGTCTGATTCGGAAAGGGCGTTGGCGATCCTGTCCGAGGGTGTCCGTGCTGCTCGTCGGTAGGCGCGTGCCCCACGATTTCAGCCGGCCAGGCCAGTGCATCCTTAGCGCTTAAAACGACAGGCGAGTTTCCAGCTTCCGGCGGTGGCGCTATTCTCGGAGGTTGGAGGCGCTGATCGGTTGGATTGGACAGCGGTGGCGTGGAAGTCGTGGGTCGGGCAAAAGTCCGGCTTGAAGCGACAACAACGGAGCAAGAGTGGAACAGCCTTTATTGCGCCTGGGCATGCTCGGGTTTTCAAATGATGTGGGGTTGCGGTTGCAGGCCCTGGCGAGTGAAGAGCGGGAAGGTTGGCCGCGCTGGCGTTGTTACGACCCCCATGTGGCCGATGCCTGGATGATCAATGGCAGCGCGGTGAAGGTGAAGGGGCGTGATGAGCTGGTGATCAACCACCCGTTCGGCAGCCAGGAGCGCCTGACCCTGCACCGGGCCGAGGTGGATCGGCCGCTGGCATTTGCCGCCCCATTGCCCGAGGGCTTTGCCTCAGCCGAGTTTTTTGACGCTGGCGATGAGCAGAGCGTGCGCCAGCGTCTGCAGCGGTTCGAGGCCTGGCTGCGCCCGCTGCGCAGCCAGTTCGCCTTGGGGGCTGCGGTTGCCAGTCGCCAAAGTGGGCTGCGCGACGTGGTCCACCTGGTGCTTGAAGGCAAGTTGTTGGCGGTGCTGGATTTTGTTCGCTGGCAAGCCGGGATTCTGGTGCCAGCCAGGCCGGTGGAGTTGAGCATGGCCGAGTGGGTTTCGCATCCGGCTTCGGCCAGCGACATTCCTCCCACTTTCATCCGCCTGTCGCTGCACCGTGTGATGTGGACCTACGCGGTGCGCACCGCGCGTGACGTGTTGCCCGAGCGCTACCGGCGCTGCCGCATCTACCTTCGTCGTGTGCCGCAGTTGCCCGCTCGCTGGTTTGGTCCTGAGCACCTGGAGCTCATGCACACGCTGACCCAGTCGCCGGCCACTTTTGACGAGTTGCTGGAGCGAACCGGCATGGCGGCGACCCTGCTGGCCCACAGCCTTGCTGCCCTCTATCACGCAGGTGGTTTGACCACAGATCCCGAAAGTGCCCGCCGCTCCGAGGGCCAGACGCGCCTGTCGCTGACCATGCTCAAGTTGGATGGCAAGGAAACCGACAGCGATATGAAGAACCGTTTTCGCAGCTCGGACCTCATCGCCCCGACCTCAATGCTGCGCGACGCGATGCACTCGCCGTTGCGCACCTCGGTGCGCAAGGACTGAAACCCTGCGCCAGCGCAAACCGTGCTGGACCAACCCGGCGCAAAATGGGGCTGTTGTTCACCCAAAGTGCAAGGAGCCGTGCGCATGCGAAGCCAAGTGAAAGTGTTCTGGAGCGAAACCAGCACCTACCTCATCGATCTGGAGGAGGTGCAACCCATGCCGCATGAGCAGGCCCGCATCTGGCTCGATCAAAAGAGTTCACCGAGCTCGAATGCGATCCCATCCGGCTCAGTGGCAAGGTCCTGACGGCAGACAAGGTCTTGCTGGTTGCCCAGGCCGCCGGTCAAACCCGTTTTTCCCAGCCCGAGCACAGGGAGTGGGCCACCACCTATGCGCGTGCGGTCAGTGCCGCGCTGGCCAAGCCAGTGGTGACCGTGGATCTCGGCAGCATGGCCGTCAGTTATTGACCGCGGTTGGCCAGGGCGTCGAGCAGGCGCGTGTGAATACCACCAAATCCCCCGTTGCTCATGCAGACGATGTGGTCCCCCGGGCGGGCTGCTGACACCACCATCTTCACTGTTTCGTCGATGCTTTGCGCCACTTGGGCGCGCGTGCCCATGGGGGCCAGTGCCTCGGCTGCGCTCCAGTCCAGGCCACCCGCGTGGCAGATCGCGATGTCGGCCGCTTCGAGGCTCCAGGGCAGTTGCGCTTTCATGGTGCCCAGTTTCATGGTGTTGCTGCGGGGCTCGAACACCGCAACGATGCGGGCTTTGGCGTCTGGCGACTGCTGATTCAGCCGCCGTCGCAGCCCGTCCAGCGTGGTGCGGATGGCTGTGGGGTGGTGGGCGAAATCGTCGTAGACAGTGATGTCGCCATCCGGATGGCTCACCGTCCCACGCACCTCCATGCGCCGCCGCACGTTGACAAACTGCGACAGGGCATCGGCTGCCGCCGTTGGGTGCACGCCTGCGTCCTGTGCCGCGGCGATGGCAGCCAGTGCGTTGAGCTGGTTGTGCACCCCGGTGAGCGTCCATGCCACCCTCGCCACCCGCTGGCCTCGCTCCAGAACGTCGAAGCTGTGCGGTTCGCCCTCGGCGGTGAAATCGCTCACGGCGGCTCCAAAGCTGCGCACCTCACTCCAGCACCCCATGTGCAGCACGCGCTCCAGGCTTTCCTCCACGCCATTGACCACAATGCGGCCTGAGGCTGGCACGGTGCGAACGAGGTGGTGAAACTGGCGTTCGATGGCGGTCAGGTTGTCAAAAATGTCTGCGTGGTCGAATTCCAGGTTGTTCAAGATGGCCGTGCGTGGCCGGTAATGAACGAACTTGCTGCGTTTGTCGAAGAAGGCGGTGTCGTATTCGTCCGCCTCGATCGCGAACAGGGGGCGCGCGTGGGTGGTGTCCGGGGCCCCCGAGCCGGGCTGAAACGCCGAAGTTCATGGGCACGCCTCCGATCAGGAAGCCGGGTTCGTGCCCGGTGGCTTCCAGAATCCAGCTCAGCATGGCGGTGGTGGTGGCTCTTCCATGGGTGCGCCGGTGCGACGGCTGGCCAGCAATGCGCCGGCCTTGCAGCACGTTTTCGGCCAGCCATTGGGGGCCGCTGATGTAGCGCACCCCACTCCTCTCCAGGATGGCCTCCACCAATGGGAACTTGGGGGCTCCATCGGGTCTGGCGGGCCCGGCTTATCACATTGCCAACGACAAAAACATCCGGGTTGAGGGCCAGTTGGTCGGCGTCGAAGCCTTCGGATGAGATCGGATACCTGCTCGCAACTGATCGCTCATGGGGGTAGACGCCTGTCGCAGCCTCGTGACCCGATGGCCGGCCTCCGGGCCAGCGCGGCCAGACCGCCCATGAAAGTGCCGCAAATGCCCAGAATGTGAATATGCATTCGGCAATTCTAGGGGAGAGTTGAGCGGCAAGAATTTGGGGTGAAGCGGGCGGCCGCGGCGGAGCTGCGACGCGCAGGCACAATCCCATGCAAATGGACGCGACTCAAATGGGCGCCGAGTTGGCTGCCACGGCCGCTCGCTTGGCAGGACGAGGCCTGGATTACGCGAGCGCCAAACGCCAGGCCGCGAAATTGCTGGGTCTGTCGGGGTTGCGGGTGCCCCTGCCGGACGCGGCGCTGATGGACGCGGCGGTGCGTGAACATGATCGCCATCTTTTGCGCGGACACACAGCCTGGGGAGCTTCGTGCCTTGCGCGAACTGGCGCTGGTCTGGATGGATCGGTTGCTGGAAGCGTTCACCCTTTCTGGGGGCGCTGCGTGGCACGGCACGGCGACGCGCGCCATACCGATATCCATATTCAGCTGGGCTGTTTTTGCGACGACCCAAAGGCCGCCGAATGGCGCCTGCTGGACAAGGTGGAATTCCAGGTTGGCACCGTGACCGGCTGGAAGGGCGAGCCTGTGGATGCGTTGAGCGTGCGGGAGCGCTGCGATGCTCTGGGCCAGTGCGGGCGTTGGTGCACCTGCTGGTGTACGACCGCGACGACGTGCGTGGTGCGCTGAAGCCCGACGCCCAAGGCCGCAAGCCCCGGGGAGGCTTCGGCGGCGGTGCGCGCTTTGCTGGAAACGGATGGAAAGGATGACACGCGATGAGTGTGCAAAGGCGAACCCTTGTTGGGCCTGGCGGCCGTCTGGCCGGGGCCGCCGGGGCGGGACTGGCCTGGTGGCGCCACTCCCCCCCAAGGCGGTGCTATCGGAGGCGGAGCAGGGTTTCTGGGCCGCGCAACCGGAACTTACAGGGGCAGCCGCTGAGCCTGGCGGCGTTCCGGGGGCGACCGTTGCTGGTCAACTTCTGGGCCACCTGGTGCCCACCCTGCGTGGAAGAGTTGCCCTTGCTCAATGCGTTTTACGAGGCGCACGCGGCCCGGGGCTGGCGTCGTGGGCCTTGCGGTCGATCAGGCCAAGCGGTTCAAATTTCTTCATGCAACGCCTGCCGTTGCGCTTTCCAGTGGGTGGCGGGTTTTGGCGGTGTGGAACTCAGCCGCACGCTGGGCAACCCGAACGGGGGCTGCCCTTCACGGTCGTTTTTGATGCAGCGTGGTTCGGCACCAGAAGATCGGCAAGGTACACCAGGAAGATCTGGATGCCTGGGTCGGCATGAAGGTCTGAAACGCCGATGGCCCCACGCCGCGTGGCCAGGCCCAAAATCACAAAGTGAGGGAAAATGTGCCGATATCCAGAGTAGCGTCGAGTGGATATGTTCGGCGATGGGCGGTGGTCGCCGGACCTTGATTGACCTGTTACTTCGTGTACACTGCGGCACCTTGTCGGTTTGAGGGGTGAAAATTGGCGACGTTGCCGGAAGTTTGGCCGATTTAACCGAAGTTCGATGGAGAAATCATGGATTTGAGAAAATAGAAGACGTTGGACTGACCCCGAAACCGAATCCAACGTGTCTGAGTTGGAAACCGAAGCCGAGGCACGGTCCAGCATTATCGGGTGAGCGCGCCTGCGGAGCGCGCGCACCGATCACCTACAGCATGGCGCCCGCGGTTGTATGCCAGCAGTGGCGGGCTTTCTTCGGCAATTCGGAGGCTGCGCCTGGGCGCTTGCACCGGCTGCAGAGGAAGGTCACACGGTGACTTCACCCATGGTCAGTACCTTCCATTTCCAGCGTCCAGTCCGGGTGCCGCCGTTTGTCGAGGTGGGCGATGCGATCAAGGAAGGCGAGACGATCTGCATCGTGGAGGCGATGGAAGATGCCTCAATGAGATCGAAGCCGACAAACCGGCACCGTCACCCGCATTCTGGTGAACAACGGCGAGGCCGTGGAGTACGGTCAGCCTTTGTTCAATATCATCGAATAAGCGGCCAGCCCATGTTCAAGAAAATTCTGATTGCCAACCGGGGCGAGAGATTGCCTTGCGCATTCAGCGCCTGTCGGGAGATGGGCATCAAGGCGGTGATGGTGCGTACTCCGAGGCGGACCGGGATGCCAAGTACATCGTTGGCCGACGAGGCCGTTTGCATTGGCCCGGCCCAGTCGGCAGCTACCTCAAGATGCCTGCCATCATTTCGGCGGCCGAAGTGACCGAAATGGACGCCGAGGCGATTCACCCTGGCTACGGTGGTTTTCTGAGCGAGAACGCCGATTTCGCCGAGCGGGTGGAGAAGAGCGGCTTCACGTTCATTGGCCCCACGCCAGAGTCCATTCGCATGATGGGTGACAAGGTGTCGGCCAGTACAGGCCATGATTCGTGCGGGCGTGCCATGTGTGCCCGGTTCGGAAGGGGCATTGCCAACCGATCCGGCCGCGATCAAGAAGGTGGCCAAGGCGATTGGTTACCCGGTGATCATCATGGCCGGCGGCGGCGGCCGCGGCATGGGGTGGTGCACACCGAGGCGGTTCCTTTGCTGCACGCGGCCAGACCACCAAGGGCTGGGAGGCGGGCCGCGATTTGGCAACCCTGATGGTTTACATGGAGAAGTACCTCCAGAACCCACGGCACGTCGAGATCCAGATTCTGGCCGACACGCACCGCAATGCGGTATCTGGTGAGCGCGACCGCTCGATGCAGCGGCGCCATCAGAAGGTGATCGAAGAAGCCCCCGCGCCCGGTATTCCACGCCGCGCTATCGAGAAGATTGGTGAGCGTTGTGCCGCGCTTGCAAGAAGATGAATTACCGCGGTGCCGGCACCTTCGAGTTCCTCTATGAAAACGGCGAGTTCTATTTCATCGAAATGAATACCCGGGTCCAGGTGGAACACCCGGTGACCGAGTGGATCAGTGGCGTGGACATCGTGCGCACCCAGACGGCGGTGGCTGCTGGCGAAAAGCTGCCCTCTTCACCCAGCGCCAGATCCAGCTGAAGGGGCATGCCATCGAGTGCCGAATCAACGCGGAGGACGCCTATAAATTCAACAATGCCCCTCCCGGGTCGTATCACCACCTGGCACATGCCGGGAGGGCCGGGCGTTCGCGTGGGATTCCCATGCCTATGCCAACTACTTCGTGCCGCCCAATTACGACTCGATGATTGGCAAGCTGATTGTCTATGGCGACACCCGTGAGCAGGCTTTGGCCCGCATGCGCAATCTCTCGCTTTTTGGCAGAGACCGCCATCGAGGGCATCAAGACCAACATCCCTTGCACCGCGAGATCATGGTCGATGCCAAATTCGTGGCAGGCGGGACCAACATCCATTACCTCGAAGAGTGGCTGTCTCAACATGAGCGCTGAAAAGCCGGAAGGCGTGCAGGCTCTTCGCTGTTTGAGCTGCTGATGGCCCCGAAGCAGCGGTTGAGATGGTGGGCGATGCACTGGTCGCGCTGGATGCCTTGAGGTCTCGGTGGAGGATGCTGACGCCTTGACGCCGGCAGAGCAAGCCCTGGTCTTCGGTGAAAGCCCGGCATGCCGCCGCCGCGCGAAGGGTGGCAGCGCTCCCGGGTGGTGCGGCGCTCTTTCCCCAACGAGGCGGCCGCGCGCGAAGCGGCGGGTTGCTGGCGCCGCAAGATTTTTTTGTCGGCTGTCAGGTGCTGGGGGTGCAGCCGGTGGTGGAACAGGATTGGGGTGCGGTTGACACAGTCCCAGTTCGACCCGGTGGAGATCACCCCACTTTCTGATCGTTCCGACCTGGCATGAGCCGCCTGCCCAGGCAAAGGAGACTGGTCCGGCTCGATCCCGGTCTGGCCTTTGGCACAGGCACCCATCCCACCACCCGCATGTGTCTGCGCTGGACGGCAGCACGTCAGGGCGCAAAAGGGCTTGCGCGTGCTGGATTACGGCTGTGGCTCGGGCATTCTCGCCATTGGTGCGGCCGTTTGGCGTTGTCGAAATCGATGCCGTGGACATCGATCCGGCGGCGGTGGAGTCCACGCAGCTGAATGCGGCGGCCAACCACGTGTCCTGAAACCCGGCCTTCCCGAGGCCGCCCAAGGGGAATACGACCGTGTCTCTGGGCCAACATCCTGGCCACGCCGCTCAAGGTGCTGGCGCCCTGCTCTGCCAGCATGTGAAGCCAGGGGGCATCTCGTGCTGGCTGGCATTCTGGCCCGTCAGGCTGAAGAGCTCCAGGCCGCTTATGCCCCTTGGCTGGCATTGTCGGTGGGCGATGAGGAAGTGACGGCTGATACTGATGACGGCCCAACGGGCCTGGAGGTGTGAGCGCTTGTCGCCGCGGTGCCTCGGATCGGCCTGCAGGTAGGTTCTGAGGTCTGCGGCGTGCTGCAATAATCCCGCCATGAGTTTCACCACCCGTTGCCCGGCTTGCGGAACGATGTTCAGGGTCGTTCCCGACCAACTGAAGATCTCTGACGGCTGGGTGCGCGGGCATTGTTCCGACGTGTGTTCGACGCCATGTTGAACCTGCAGGAATCTGTTGCGCCCGCGCCACCGCAAGCCCGTCCGGCGCAAAGCGCCTGTCCCTGCGGAAACCGGTGCCCCACGGGTGGTGATCCGTCGCACGCCGATTCCCGCACCAGCCCCATCGGCGCCTCCGGCAACCGTTCCGGCCTCTTCTCTCCGCCCTCACCACCGCCTCCGTCACCGCCACCGCCGCCATCGGCGCGGCAAGCGGCCACACAGGCCCCCGCACCGATCGAGGTCGACCCTCCGCCGTTTTCTGCGACGGTACCCATGCGCTGGAGGACTGGCGCCCTGGCCGCACAGTCGACCGCTGATGTCCTGCCAAACCCCCATGCGGCTGGTTCCAGCTGCGCAGGCCGCTGTCCGATCAGACAAGGTGGCAGCGCCGCCGGAAGACGAATCGGCGCTGCTGCTTCGGGGCTGGCGAAGCCGACGCCGATCAGTGGGACCACGATTGGTTGCTGAGCCCGGAGCAACAGCTTCCCGGCACCGCGAGGCGGTGGAGCAGGAGCTTCGGTCGCAGGCGGGGAAAGGGGCTGGGGTGCCGCGCAACCCCAACCGGTGCGGATCCTGAGTTCGGAGCTGAGAGTTGGGTGCGTTTGCCGGTTTGAGCGCGAGCGTGCCACCCGCGCAGTCGCCCGAAGCGAGCCCAGCCCCGTCGCCTGCGCCCGCCCCAGTGACAACGCAAGTGAAGGAAACTCGGCCCCGCCGCCGTCCGCTGCCGCAGGCGAAACGCAGGTCAGGCGCTCCACTTTTCCGGCCCCCTCCGGCGCCTCCGGAGGCCGCCGGTTCGCAGTGGGCCATGTCCCAGTTGGAGGCGGACGATCCCGGACAGTGGCTTCGGGGCCGAGCCGAGCCCACCTTTGTGGTGAAGGCGCGCCGCGAGGCGTTCTGGCGCACGCCGGTCATGCGGGGCCTTTTTGTTGCTGATGGCCATCGCATTGGGTGCGTTGCTGTTTGCAGTGGGCCAGCTTCGAGCGGGACCAGCTGGCTGCCCGGTATCCGGCGATGGAGTCGGCCTTGAAGACCCTGTGCGGTCACGGGTTGCTCCCCGTCTGCGCCCCGCCGCATCGAGGCGTGGTCGCGATCGACCAGTTCAACGCTCACCCGCAAGCTGGGCCAGTTCTATTCGGGTTTGATCTGGTGGTCAAGAACAGCGAACCCATGGCGGTGGCCATGCCCGCGCTGGAGCTGAGCCTGACCGACTCCCGCGACAAGGAAATTGCCCGGCGCGTGTTCCTGCCCAAGAGCTGCCGGGTACGCCCACGGTGGTGCCGCCGAAAGGGCGGTTGTCGGTGAGCATGCAGCTCTCGCTTTCCGAGAGCGATCTGGTCAACATGGCGGGTTACCGCGCCTTGGTTTTTTATCCCTGATTGCCATCTTCACCTTATTCGATTCTGAAAGCACCCGGCGACCACTTTGCATGCGGCTCCTTGGGCCTTCGACACCATCATGACCTTCCTTGGAGGGCGCTTTGCCGAGCAGATCCTGCCCACAGCTGCACATCCTCAATGTGTCGTTTCTGGTGCCGGCCTTGTGCCGCGAGTTTGGCGGTTAGCCGGGAACATTGCCTACGGGCTGCGCCAGCTGGGTGATGAGGTGACCCTGCTGGCGGCGGTCGGCCCAGACGGGCAGGCCTATGTGGAGCGCATGACGGCGCTGGGGGTCGACACCCGGCATGTGCAGACCGTGAAAGACAGTTACACCGCAGGCCATGATCATGACCGACCGCGACAACAACCAGATCACCGCCTTTCATCCAGGCGCGATGTCCATGGCCCATGAAAATTCGGTGCCCGCGCGCGGCGATATCGCCTGGCCATCATTTCGCCCGATGGCCGCGACGCCATGCTCTCGCACGCCGAGCAACTGCACGCCGCGGGCATTCCTTCATGTTCGACCCGGGATGGGCCTGCCCATGTTCAACGGGGAGGAACTGCGCCATTTTCGTTGACCTCGCCACCTGGGTCAGCGTCAACGATTACGAGGGACAGATGCTGTGCGAGCGCATCGGGGCTGGCGATGGAGGCCATCGCGCAAAGGTCAAGGTGGGCGTGGTGGTGACGCTGGCCGAACAGGGCTGCGACGTGTGGGAAGGTGGCCAGAAGACGGGCAAAGCCGGGTGTCGAAGCGGTGGAAGGGACCCCCACCGGCTGTGGCGATGCGTTCCGGGCCGCGCTGCTGCACGGTCTGGCCCAAGGCTGGTCGTTATCCGCTGCGCCGAGCTGGGCAACAGCATCGGCGCGACCAAGATTGCCAGCCGCGGCGGGCAGAACTACCGGTTCGCGCCCTGATCGGCTTTTGCCGCCTTCTCTGACGGCTCGGCGGTGGCTTCGCCCGCGACCAGCGCGGGCGGGGTTGGCCAGATGAAGTGTCTGCGTGGGGAAGGCGACTTCGGCGCCGTGGCGTTCGATGATGGCCCCCACTTCGAGCAACACCGCTTGCTTGATTTCATGGTGAAACTTCACCCAGTCGCGGGTGCGCGTGAACGTGTAGATCATGATGTCCAGCGAACTGGCGGCAAAGGCGTTGAAGCTGACGATCAGGGTCTGGTCGGTGTCGATTTCGGGGTGTTTCTCCAGGAATTGCCTGATCTCGGACACGATGGCCTCAACCTGCGCAAAATCAAGTCGTAGCGCAGCCCGATGGTTTCCTTGAGTCGCCGGTGGCTCATGCGCGAGGGGCTTTCCACCACGATGGTGGTGAACACCGCGTTGGGCACATAGATCGGGTTCTTGTTGAAGGCGCGGATGCGTGGGTGTGGCGCCAACTGGATGTACTCCACCGTGCCTTCGATGCTCTTGTCGGGTGAGCGTATCCAGTCGCCGACGCTGAATGGCCTGTCCATGTAGATGGTGAGGCCGCCAAAGTTGGCCAGCAAGTCCTTGGCCGCCAGACCGACCGCAATGCCGCCCACACCGCCCAAAGCGAGCAGTGCGCCCACATTGAAACCCATGGTGTGGGCCACGGTGATGGCCGCCACCACCAAGATCAGCAGGCGCGTGAGCTTGCTCAGCGCAAAGACGGTCAGGTCGAACTCGTGGCCATCCTGCCTGCCCCGGGCCACGGTGCTGCTGGTGATCAGTTGCACGAATTTCCAGCCAAACCACGCCACGGCCAGCACGACGCCCACGTTGCGGGCCTGGATGACTTCTTCGGCAAAGGTCGATATCTGGCCATTGGGTGAGCACCATCAGCGGGCAATGCCGGCCAGTGCGCCAGGACGGTGATCAGCAGGTGTGGGTCGGGCGGCGGGCCGCGGTGGATCAGGATTCGTCCCAGATGGTCTGGTTCGCCGGGCCAGTTTGTCGAACTGGTTGTAGACCATGCGTGAAGCCTGGCTCAGCAAAAGGGCCACGACGACGATCGCCAGCACCATGGCTGCCAGCCAGGCTTCAATGCCAAAGTTCTGGATGAAAATTCTCGAATCGATTGCATGCGCTGGGAGGGTGATTGCGTTACTGGAAGGCCACTTCGGCGAAGCTGCGCAGTTTGCGGCTGTGCAACTTGACCGGCCCCGCCGCCGCGCAGGCGTTCGACTGCCCGGATACCGATGCGCAGAAAGTCGACCCGCTCACGGTAGAAGTGGCTGGCCTGCGCCGGGCAGGCAGTTTGATTTCGCCGTGCAATGGCTTGTCGCTCACGCAAAGCAAGGTGCCGTAGGGCACGCGGCGGAAACTGTTGGCGGCGATGGTGGCACTTTCCATGTCGAGCGCCACCGCGCGCGATTGTGAAAACCGGCGTTGCGGGTGTTGTCGGGCAGCAGCGTTCCCAGTTGCGGGTTGTCGGTGCTGGCCACGGTGCCGGTGCGCATGATGCGCTTGAATCGGCCGGGGGCGCGCTTCGGTGACGTCGGCCACGGCGGCTTCCAGCGCGAGCTGGATCTCGGCCAGCGCGGGGATGGGGACCCACAGCGGCAGGTCTTCGTCGAGCACGTGGTCTTCGCACGTAGGCGTGGGGCCAGCACGTAGTCGCCGAGTTGCTGGCTGTTGCGCAGGCCGGCGCAGTGGCCCAGCATGAGCCAGGCGTGGGGGCGCAGCACCGCGATGTGGTCGGTGATGGTTTTGGCGTTGGCCGGGCCCACGCCGATGTTGACCATGGTGATGCCGGTGCGGTCCTTGCGCATGAGGTGGTATGCCGGCATCTGTGGCAGACGGGGTGGGGGCCACACCGAGCGCGTCAATGGCTTCGGGGCAAGGCCTTGGCGGCGCGTGACGAGGTTGCCAGGCCTGACAAAGGCCACGTGTATTCGCCTCGGGGTTGGCCATTCGGCGTGGCCGAGTTTGATGAATTCGTCGATGTAGAACTGGTAGTTGGTGAACAGCACAAAGTTCTGAAACCACTCGGGCGCGGTGCCGGTGTGAAGTGGCGCAGGCGCTGCAGGGAGTAGTCGGTGCGCGGCGCCGTGAACAGGGCCAGTGGCTGGGCCTCGCCCGGGCGCGTGGCGTGGGTGCCGTTGGCAATGCCATCGTCCATGGCGGTGAGGTCGGGCAGGTCGAAGACGTCGCGCGCATCAGGGGGCGCGCCGCTCGGCATTCGAGCTGGCCTTCCACGTGGTCGCCCGGCGAAGGAGAAGTGGATGGGGGCTGTGTGCTGGTGCCCACTTCCAGCTCGCCGCCATGGTTGGCCAGGAGCAACTGGAACTGATCCAGCAGGTAGTCGGCGTAGAGGTCGGGCCGCGTGAGCGCGGTTTCGAATCGGCCGGGGCCGGCGACAAAGCCATAGCTCAGGCGGCTGGAGCCTTTGTGGTCACGCTGTGCGTGTGCAGCCGCACGAAGGGCAAGCAGGCCCTCACGCGGGTCTGGCTGAAGTCTTCCCCGGCCACGAAGTCGCGCATGGCTGCGCGCAGGTGGTCGATGCTGCGCTGGTAGATGGCTTGCACCTGTTCCAGGCGGCTTTGGCGTCGCGGTAGAAAGCAGGGGGTTTGAAATCGGGCGTTTTGTGCATGGTGGCTATTGTGGCGCCACTCCGCGTGACACCGCCCGGCTGGCGAGCTGCGTGTGTGGGTGTCTTTGCCGTCTTTCGCGGGCTGCTGCGCAGTGCCATACTGCGCTGGTACCGAGCATGCTGCGGGCCGCGCAGGCGATGGTCACTGCGGCGGTTTGGGCCACGAGCGGTGTGAACGCTGCCCCTTGGTCGCCCGACCTTTGTTGTCCTCTCTTTGTTGTCCTCTTTGACGCCCCATTCGCCATGCCAAATGTTCAAGCCGTCCTCAAGCGCCAACGGTCCATCCGGGGTTTGATGGTGGCGTGGGTGGCTTCGTGGGTGGCGCTACTGGCCCTGGCCGGGTGTGGTGGTGCCGACGATGCGGGGAGGGGGGCGGGCACCCGCGTCAGCGTGGCAGAGGGCGGTGCAATGTCTGGGAAGGGCATGAACGAGAAGGCGCTGGCCACGGTGTTGGCTGAGGGGGCCGCGCTCAATGCGCAGGCGCTGGCAGAGGCGCGCGACAAGGCGGGCTTTGCCGCGCAGACCAAGGCGCTGGCCGCCGTGCCGGTCTATCGTTTCTACAACCGCCTCACCGGCGCGCATTTCTACACCGTGAGCGCCGAAGAGCGCGACCGGGTGCGGGCCTCGCTGGCCAACATGGTCTATGAAGGGGCGGCGTTCGAGGCCAGCTTGCAGCCTGCCGCCGGGCTGAGCCCGGTGCACCGTTTTTACAACCGCCAGACGGGGGTGCATTTCTACACCATCAGCGAATCGGAGCAGGCCCATGTGCAAGCGAATCTGCCCCAGTTTGTCTATGAAGGGGTGGCCTATTACGCCAGCCTGGTGCCGGGTGCGGGCTGGCGGCCGTTGAGCCGATTCTTTCTCGCAAACAAGGGGTTTCACTTCTACTCCATCAACCCGTCGGAGGTGGCATTCCTGCCGCAATACGTGGCGGAAGGGGTGGGGTACTACGTGGTGGGGGATGCGCCTGCGCCGACCGAGTACGTGCGCAGCTACGGGCAATGCGCGAGGGCGGACCTGGGTGTGGGGGCGGCGCTCAATGGGTGCGTGCCGTTTCCGGCAGACAACGCCTGGAACGCGGACGTGTCCGCCCTGCCGCGCGACCCGAACTCGGATGCGCTGATCGCCAGCATCGGGCTGGACCGCGGGCTGCATCCCGACTTCGGTTCGGGTACTTACAACGGTGCGCCGATCGGTATTCCCTATGTGGTGGTTTCAGGGGCGCAGCCGCGTGTGAACATCCTCTGGACCGCCTATGGCGATGAAAGCGATCCGGGCCCTTACCCGG
>JAWKYI010000014.1:0-128498 GCA_041396525.1 Burkholderiaceae bacterium | reverse complement strand
CTTGGAGGCTGGGGTCGATTCGATGCTGGTGCCGCTCTCTGCCAGCCACGCTCACAGCCTGGCCAACATGCGCCGCACGCCCGATGAGGTGGTGGCGGACGTCGCCGCGATCCGCGCCGCCCGAGACGCCGCAGGCTCGCGGTGTGAAATCGAGGTGGGTTTGAGCACCGCGTTTGGTTGCACGATTCAAGGGCATGTCGAGCCCGCCGAAGTGTTGCGTTTGCTCCAGGCGGTGCTGGACGCGGGCGCCGATCGCGTGGGCCTGGCCGACACGGTGGGCTACGCCGACCCGCGCATGGTGCGCGAGCTGTTCGAGGCGGGGTTCAAGGTGGCGGGGGCGCGGCTGGGCTGTGGCCACTTTCACGACACGCGGGGGCTGGGCATTGCCAACGTGATGGCGGCGCTGGAGACCGGCGTGACCCGCTTCGATGCCTGTCTGGCCGGCATCGGGGGCTGCCCCCATGCGCCGGGCGCCAGCGGCAACGTGGCCATGGAAGACCTGGTCTACCTGTTTGCGAGCATGGGCCTGCCCACCGGCATCGATTTCACCAAACTGATGGCGCTGCGGGCCCAGGTGGCGCAGTGGCTGGAGGGCGAGCGCCTGGCGGGCAGCATCTGGCGTGCCGGCCTGCCTCGCACCATGGTGGCCGATGGGGCGGCGCCCGCTGCGGCCTGTGCCTGAGCCAGCGCGAACCCCAGAGACCCGGACAAGACCATGAGCCCAACAGACAAAGACACATCCCATCCCCCGCTGCCGCTGGCCGGACTGAGGGTGGTGGAGTTCACCCACATGGTGATGGGGCCGACCTGTGGCATGGTGCTGGCCGACCTGGGCGCCGAGGTGATCAAGGTGGAGCCGATTGCCGGCGACCGCACGCGCCATCTGCTGGGTGCGGGCGCCGGTTTCTTCCCGATGTTCAACCGCAATAAGAAAAGCATCGCCATCGATTTGCACCACCCCGATGGGGCGGCGGTGGCGCGCAAGCTTGCCGCCAGCGCCGACATCGTGGCCGAGAATTTCAAACCCGGCACGATGGCGAAGTACGGGCTGGACTACGCGGCCCTGTCGGCCGTCAACCCGCGCCTGATTTACGTGGCCCACAAGGGCTTTTTGCCCGGCCCCTACGAGCACCGCACCGCGCTTGACGAGGTGGTGCAGATGATGGGCGGGTTGGCCTACATGACCGGGCGGCCGGGCGACCCCCTGCGCGCGGGCACCAGCGTCAACGACATCATGGGTGGCATGTTTGGGGCCATCGGGGCGATGGGCGCCTTGATCCAGCGGGGCATCACCGGCAAAGGCCAGGAAGTGCAGACGGCGCTGTTCGAGAACAACGTGTTTCTCGTGGGGCAGCACATGCTGCAATACGCGATCACGGGTCTGGCGGCCGACCCGATGCCCAACCGCATCTCGGCCTGGGCGGTGTACGACGTGTTCACCGTGAAGAACGGCGAGCAGATCTTTCTGGCCGCGGTGAGCGATGCGCAGTGGGTGGTGTTTTGCGACCTGCTCGGGTTTGCCGACCTCAAGGCCGATCCGCGCTACCACTCCAACAATTCGAGGGTCAGCCTGCGCGGCGAGCTCCTGCCCGTGCTGCGCGAGCGGTTGACGGCCTGGTCGGCCGATGAGCTGGCCGCGATGTTCGAGCGGGCCGGGTTGCCGTTTGCGCCCATCCGCCGCCCTGAAGAGCTGTACGACGACGAACACCTGCTGGCCACCGGTGGCCTGGCAGACATCACCTTGCCCGATGGCGATCGCGCCGGGCAGACCGCCAAGACCACGCTGTTTCCCTTCACCATGGACGGTCAGCGGCTGGGGGTGCGCCTGCAGCCACCCACCCTGGGCGAGAGCACCGAGGCTTTGCTCGAAGGCTTGGGCTACAGTGCCACCGAACGCGACCGCCTGCGCGCCGCCGGGGCGGTGGCTTGAAAACCGATTTTTTTGACAGGAAGAACAGGAGACAACCCATGAGCAAGATTTCCCATCACACGGCACGCCGCACCTTTCTCGCCACTGCGTTGGCCTTGGGCCTGACCGGCCCAGCGCTGGCTGCCGAGTACACGATGCGCATCAGCCATCAGTTCCCGCCCACCCACCACACGGCGATCAACCTGGAGCAATTCGCCAAAGATGTGAACGCGGCGACCAAAGGCCGTGTCGAGGTTCAGAACTTCGGTGCGGCCCAGCTGTTCAAGCCCAACCAGAACCACCCGGCCGTGGCCAGCGGCAAGGTGGAGGCGGCGGCCATCCTGAGCTTCCAGTGGGGCGGCAACATTCCCGAGATGAGTGTGACCATCATTCCTTACCTGATGACCTCGGTGGCCAAGCAAAAAGCCTTCATCGGGTCGCCAGCGAGCAAGCTGCTTGATGCCAAGATGGAGGCCAAGGGCGTGAAGAACATCGCCTGGATCGTGGACACCAACGACGGCATCTTCACCTCGGCCAAGGCCCCGTTGGTCAAGCCGGCCGACTTCGCCGGGCTGAAGATCCGTGGGCTGAACAAGCTGTTTGACCAGGGGCTCTCCGCCATGGGTGCTGCGCCATCGGCAATGCCCGGTTCCGAGGTGTATCAGGCGCTGCAAACGGGCGTGATCGACGCGGGCTTCACCGCGGTGAAGGCGGCCCACAGCCGCAAGTTCTACGAAGTGCAGAAATTCGGTGTGGCCTCCAACATCATCCTGGCCTACGACAACCTGGTGGTGAACCCGGCGTGGTGGAACGGTTTGCCTGCCGACATCCGCACGGCCATTCAGCAAGCGGCCGACAAGGCGGTGCAGCGCTCCATCCGCACCACCGATGGCGTGCCGCCCGAGGATGTGAAAGCGCTCAACGATGCGGGCATGCAGACCATCGTGCTGACCAAGGAGCAGGAGAAAGCCATGGCCGAAGCCATGCAGCCGGCGGTCAAGAAAGAGTTCCTGGGCGAAACCGCGCCCGACGGCGTCAAGCTGCTGGAAATGATCAACAAGCTTTGATTGCCTGATGAAGAAAGACCCGACCGGGGGGCCGGATGTGCCGGCGCCCGAGAGCCTGCCTTTGCGCGTTCTGAGCCGTCTTGTGGCCTTGCTCACCGGCCTGGCCATGGCACTGGCCGCGAGCGGGCTGCTGCTCTCGCTGGTGTTGATCGGCTGGGCCGTGGTGATGCGCTATGTGTTCAACGCGGCCCCGGTCTGGGTGGACGAGGTGGTGGGATTTGCCCTGGTCGTCACCGTGTTGCTGGGGGCTGCGCAGACGTTTCGCCGTGGCGAGCACATCGGGGTGGATGTGTTGGTGAGCCGGCTCTCCCCCACCGGGCGGCGCTGGGCGCAGGCCTGGGCCGCGGTGGTGACCGGCGTGGTCGGCGTGGTGCTGATGGTCAACGGCTGGGAGACCGTTGCGCTCGCGCGCATGCTGGGGCTGCTCACCGAAGGCCATCTTGAGTGGCCCATCTGGTGGTTGATGATGCTGATGCCCGTTGGCGGCGCCTTGTTGCTGTTGGCGGCGGTGGAATCGGTGTGGCGGGCGCTTGCGGGCCAGGCGCTGACCTTCCCGTCTTCCCATGGGCTCCCGGGCGAGGGAGAGGAGAGGCGCCATGACCATTGCGCTGCTCTTTTTGGGCTTGATGCTGTTGCTTTTCACCGGTCTGCCGATCTTCGCGGGGCTGGCGGTGTTCGGTGGTGCGGTGATGTGGGTGACCCAGGGCGAGATGGGGTCGGTCACCGAGGTGGTCTTCGGGGAGCTCAACCGCTATCTGCTGGTGGCCATTCCTCTGTTTGCGTTCATGGCCTACATCATGATTCGCGGCAAGATCGTCGACGACCTGTACAGCTCCGCCTACACCCTCACCCGCCATCTGCCGGGCGGCCTGGGCATCGCCACCATTCTGGCTTGCACCCTCTTTGCCGCCATCTCCGGCTCCAGCGTGGCCACCGCCCTGACCATTGGTTCGGTGGCCATTCCGCAAATGATCCGCTTTGGCTACGAACCCCGGGCGGCGTATGGTTTGGTGGCGGCGGGCGGCACGCTGGGCATTCTGATCCCTCCGTCCGGTCCCATGGTGCTGTACGGCGTGACCACCGACACATCCATCGGTGGCTTGTTCATGGCCGGCATCGTGCCGGGCATTCTGATGGCGGGCGTGTTCGTGGCCTGGAGCATTTTCAGTGCCTCGCGCGCCAGCCGCCAGGTTGCCCGCGAGCCCCGTGCCACCTGGCGCGAGGCGCTGAAGGCGGTGCGCAAGTCCGCCTGGGCCATTTCATTGCCGGTGTTTGTGCTGGGTGGCATGTACGCCGGCGTCTTCACGGCCACCGAGGCCGCAGCCGCCGGGGCCTGGCTGGCGTTGTTCGTCGCAGTCGTGGTGTACCGCACGGTGGGCTGGCGCGCGATCTGGGATTCGGCGTTGGACGCCAGCCGGGTCTCGGCGATGCTGTTCATGATTCTGGCGGGGGCGTCGGTGTTTGGCCATGTGCTGACCAAGCTGCGCATCCCGCAGCAGATCGTGGAATCGGTCATTGCGGTGGACATTGGCGTGGCGGGTTTTCTGGTGGTGTTGATGTTGCTCATCTTTGTGCTGGGCATGTTCCTTGAGTCGATCTCGATCATCCTGATCACGATGCCGGTGATCCTGCCCGCCATGCACCACCTGGGCATCAATCCGATCTGGTATGGGGTGCTGCTGGTGATCAACCTCGAACTGGCCCAGATCACGCCACCGGTGGGCATGAACCTGTTCACCATCAAGGCCATCACCAAGGCCCCCATGGGCGACATCGTGCGCGGCTCGTTGCCCTATGTGTTGCTGATGATCGCGGTGATGGCCCTGATCATGTGGTGGCCGCAAATCGCGCTGTGGCTGCCGGGCACCATGATGAACTGACGCCCGCGCCAGGGTTGGCTCGGGCGCGCGATGACACCGCCAGTCAAGCTCGGGCACACTGGAGGGCCCATGCCTGATATTGCTGCGTCTGAAATGCCCGAGTCCGTACAGCCCGAGAGCGAGCCTTTGCTGGTGGCCTGCCTGTGCGCCCAGTGGTGCGGGGTGTGTCGCGATTACGCCCCGGTGATGTCGCGCACCCTGGCCACACTCGGTGCTCCAGCGGTGCACCCAGTCTGGATCGACATCGAGGACGACGACGAGGTGGTGGGGGATCTGGATGTACAGAACGTCCCCACGCTGTTGTTGGTGCGCGGCGACACCGTGTTGTTTTTCGGGCCCGTGACGCCCCATGCCCACACCCTGGAGCGGCTGGTGGCCAATGCCCTGGCCGGTGCGCTGCCGGCGCAGGCCGCAGGCGAGGAGGTGCGCGCGCTCGCGGCCAATGTGCGGGCCTTTCAGGCGCGGGCCGCCTGAGCCTTTGCGTGGCGCGAAAGCTTGGGGCGATCCGCCTGGGCGGGCTAAACTTGACGGGCAACGGTGCGCACGCGGGGTGGGCGCTGGGAATCAATTTACTTCATTGGGAGTGGCAGCAATGGCAATTCAACTGAAATGGGCGCTGGTGGCCGCCGTGGCGGCGCTGGGTTTGACCGCTTGTGGCGGTGGTGGCAGCGATGGCTACGGTTCGATCGCGGTGAGCGAGTCGACGTCCTACGTGGCGATCGTGACCGGTGGGGTGACGCAGTCATTCGCCAACGACGCCGCGCGGGACAAGTGCGATGAAGACGATTGCAAGGTGGTCCTGCAGTTCAAACAATGTGGGGCGGCATCGGCGTCGAACAATGCGTCGGGCCAACTGGTGATTGCCGTGGCCGCGGGCGGCTCGGCTTTTGACGCGCAGACGGCGGCCAACCAGAACTGCACCGCCAGCGGTGGTCTGTCTTGCGGGCCCATTCCCAACCTGCCGGCCCAGTGCAACTGAGTGGACCGATAGACCAGGCGGCCGGTGCGAACCGGTGCTGAGGTCTGAAAAGCGGGCTGCCTCGGGCGGCCCTTTGTTTTTGTGGGTGATTTTTGGTCAACAATTTCGGTGGAACCGGGATTGATTGCTGCCTTTTGATGCGGTAATGCGTTAATCTGCCCGGCCATGGACAAGCTCAAACAGATGGAGACGTTTGCCTCGGTGGCCACGCGGGGCAGTCTCACGGCCGCCGCACGGGCAGAGGGCGTGGCGCCGGCCATCATCGGGCGTCGCCTGGACGCGCTTGAAGCCCGCCTGGGGGTCAAGCTGATGGTGCGCACCACCCGCCGCATCACGCTCACCCATGAGGGCAGCGCTTTTCTTGAAGACTGCCAGCGGCTGCTGGTTGAGCTGGCCGATGCGGAAGCCAGCGTGAGCGCGGGCGGGGTCAAGGCCAGTGGGCACCTGCGCCTGACTGCGCCGGCGGGCTTCGGGCGGCGGCATGTGGCCCCGCTGGTGCCCCTGTTTCGCGAGCGGCACCCGGAGGTCACGATTTCGCTGAACCTGAGCGACCGGGTGGTGGACGTGGCGGGGGAGGCCTACGATTGCGCGGTGCGGGTGGGCGATCTGCCCGATTCTTCGCTGGTGAGTGTGCGCCTGGCGGAAAACCGCCGTCTGTGTGTGGCGACGCCCCAGTATCTGCAGCGGCACGGGCGCCCGGAGGTGCCCGCCGACCTGGTTCGATTCGATTGCCTCACGCTGTCCAGCGACGCTTCGCAGACCCGTGGCTGGGCCTTTGCGGTGCCCAAGTCGGCCGGCGATGACGCCAGCGGGGCGGGGCAGGCCGTCGACGGCGAGACCCAGATCCTGCACATGCGCCCGGGCGGGCCACTGGACTGCTCCGACGGGCAGGTGTTGCACGAGTGGTGCCTGGCTGGCTACGGCATTGCCTGGCGCAGCACCTGGGAGGTGGAGCGCGACATCGCAGCAGGCCGGCTGGAAACCGTGCTGGACACCTTTGCCGCGCCGCCCAACGGAATCTACGCCCTTTTCCCGCAACGCAAGCACCTGGCATTGCGGGTGCGGCTGTGGATCGATTTTCTCAAGCACCACTATGGCCAGGCCGAATACTGGCATGGGGCCGGCTGAGGGCGGCTATATTCCGTGCAGGGGCGGGACTGGCCCCTGTCACCTTCAATGGTCGAGCAACACAAGGGGGGGGGAATCATGCAATCGATTTTTAAGTGGGCTGGGGTGGCCCTGGCAGCAACGTTTGTGGCGGCCTGTGGCGGTGGCGGTGGCGGCGAATTGGTGGTGCCCGAGGCCAGCACCCTGTGCGCCAGCGCCGGGGTGGTGCCGAAGATCGTCAACGGGGCCACTTGCGCTCATCCCGAGCGCTCGCCTGTGGTCTTGCTGCTGTTTCTGGATGGTGATGGCACGACCAAGAGCTGCTCGGGCACGATGTTGACGCCCAGCCGGGTCCTGACGGCGGCCCATTGCATGCCGGCCGGCGCGCGTCAGATGGCGGCCGTCCAGTGGCGCAGCAATGGCACCGGAAGTCTGGTCTATGCATCGTCCTGGGCGGCGCATCCGGGCTATGCGGCGACGGCAAAAGGGTTGATCAACGATGTGGGTGTGGTCACCCTTCGTTCGGGCATGTCCAACCCTTCGATGCCCTTGTTGGTGAGCTCGCCGTCGCGCAAGGGCGATGAGGTGTTCATCGCCGGATGGGGTGTGCCCGTGTCGGATCTGGCCGCCGGGTATGCCCGCATCACCCAGGTGGACGAAAACCACATCGGCTTTGTCTACAAGGAGGGACAGGGCAGCAACACCTGCAGCGGTGACTCGGGTGGCCCCGCCTATCGGGGCGTGGGTGGGCCGGCCGGGGTGGTGGGTGTCACCTCGACCGGTTCGGTGGAGGGATGCGGTGGAGGCGACGTGTCGTTGTTCACCAATACCCAGAGCGCCACCGTTCTCGATTTCATCCGGACGCACGCGCCGGGTGCCGCCGAGATTTGAAGCGGTTGCGCTGTCATTTGAAAGCAGGATCAGGCATGACGATGAACCGTTGGCAATGGCTTGCGCTGGCTTTGGCGCCGGTGTGGCTGGTGGGGTGTGGTGGTGGTTCCAGCAAGGAATCCGTGGACCTGGATCCCGCCGTGCTGTGCCACAGCGCCGGGGCCGAGCCCAAGGTGCTCAACGGCGCCAGTTGTGGTTCCTACCGGACGACACCGGTGGTGGTGCTGTATGCCGTGGGGGCTGACAGGCAGGTCAAGCTGTGCTCCGGGACCCGCATCTCCAACAACGAGGTGTTGACGGCCGCCCATTGCGTGAGCGATCAGCCCAAGCGGGTGGTGGCCGGGGTGTTCAAGACCGACAGCGAGGTGAGCGGGCTGGACGCGACCGCCTGGGTGGTCCACCCGGACTATGTGGGCACCGGGCGCTTTGCCTATGACGCCGCCATCGTGCGCTTTCCTGATGGCCTGCCCAACCCGATCATGGGCATTCTCGACAGCGCGCCGGTGAAGAAGGGCCAACTGGTCTACTTTGCCGGTTGGGGCTTGCCCGAGCTGGAAAGCCTGGCCGTGGGCGCCGCGACGGTATCGGCCGTGGGCGCCGAGTTTCTTCAGGTCAAGTACACCGGCGAGGCGAGCACCATCTGTGCCGGCGATTCGGGCGGGCCGATCTACCGGTTGGTGGGCGATCGCCCGGGGCTGGTGGGGGTCACGTCGAATTCGGAGACGCTGGACTGCGGGGCCAACAACACCTCAAGCTTCACCAATGTGCAGACGCCTCGCGTGCTGGAGTTTATCCAGGCCAACGCGCCGTCGGCGGTTCACTTCTGAGCGGCGCCCAGCGCGGCGTACAGGTCGGGGCGGCGGTGCGGCAGGTAGCTGTTCCGCCGCGCTTCTGACAGGTGGTTCGGGTTGAGTGTGGCGAGCAGCAGGGTTTCTGCCCGATCGGCGTGTGCGACCACGTCGCCCAGGGCGTTCGCGACCAGGCTTTTGCCACCGTAGTGCACCTCACCTTCGCAGCCACAGGCATTGGCGTAGGCCACATACATCCGGTTCTCACACGCCCGTGCGGGCACCAGCCGCTCGGGTACTTCGTCGAAGGCGATCATGTTGGCGGTAGGCACCAACACCGCGTCCGCGCCCTGCAAGGCCAGCAGGCGCACCGCCTCCGGAAACTCCACGTCGAAGCAGACCAGCAGGCCCACGCGCCAGCCCCGGCAGGTGAACACCTGTGAGGGGGCGTCGCCCGGGCTGAACTGCTGCTGGTCAAGCGCACCGTACAGGTGGGTTTTCCGGTAGTGGCCGATGGCGTGGCCTTGTTCGTCGATGGCCTGCACGGCATTGAACGGTTTCTGGCCTGACCGGGGGTTGTGCTCGGGGTAGCCGTAGACGATGGCGATGCCGTGCTGGCGGGCGATGCCCGCCACGGCTTGGGCCATGGGGCCATCCGGTGGTTCGGCCAGCGCTTGCACGGCGTCTGCGCCGATGGCATAGCCGGTCAGGCCCATCTCCGGGCAGACCAGGCAGTGGGCACCCAGGCTGCGAGCTTGTTCGGCAGCGCTCGCCAGCCGCTGCAAGCCCCGGGGTACGCCAGTGTCGGGCGTCGCGTGCGGGCTTTGCCAAAGGGCGAGGTGCAGCGGTTGGTCTGGCATGGTGCGCGGGTCTGGCGGGTCTGACGATGCGGCGGTTGGGCGGTCTCAGTCGGGCAAAGCCACGGGACCGATGTGGGGAAACAGCTCTCCCGGACCTGGGTTGTCGGGCGGGCAGGCGCCGCCAAACTGGCGAAGAATGCCCCAGACCGCGTTCAGCGACGTTTGTACGGCGCCTTCCACCCAGGCGGGGGTCCAGGAGACGTCGTCGCCCGCGAGAAAGATACCCCGCTCGGCGGGTGGCAGCCCGTCCTGCATGAAGTGGCGGTACATGCGGTGGTTGTAGCGGTAGTGGCCGGGCAGGGCGCCCTTGAAGGCACCAAGGAAGTAGGGGTCCGCTTCCCAGGACACGGTGATGGGTTCGCCAATGATGTGGCTGGCGATGTCCACCGTGGGGTAGATCTTCTTGAGCGCGGCAAGGGCGAGCTGCACGCGCCGCTCGCTGGACTGGGGCAGCATCTTCAACGCATCCCCCATCCAGGCGTAGCTCAGGCAGATTACGCCGGGCTGGTCCGGGCCGTGGTCAAACAGGTAGGTGCCCCGGGTGAGCCGGTCGGTGAGCGTCATGCTCATCACTTCCTGACCGGTGGTGGGGTCGACGTCTTTCCAGAACGGACGGTCAACCATCACAAAGGTCTTGCTCGACTGCATGTAGCGGGTGCGGTCCAGCGCCATCCAGAGCTTGTGGGAAAACAGCGACTCTTCGACCGCGATCTGGGTGGTGAGCAGCCAGCTTTGGCAGGTCACCAGCACGGCGCCGTAGCGGCGGGTGGTGCCCAGGTGTCGGTCACGGCGAGTTGCTGGTTGTCGCTGCGGGAAATGGCGGTCACCCCCGGCGCGGTGCGCCCTGGTGCAGGCTGGCCAGCGTCGTGCCCTGGGGCCAGTGGGCGGGCCGCTCAGGCGCGTGGGTCCACAGACCCGCTGGGTACCTGCTGGGCGCCGCCTTCGATCAGGTGCTGGTTTCGTCGCATCCGGTGAGCACCACGCGCAGGATCTCCAGCATGGAGTTGGGAAAGTCGGAATCCCAGCCGCCGGTGCCAAAGCCCACCTGCCCGAAAACCTCGCGGTGGTGGAAGGAGAGCTTGGAGAAAGCGTCGGACTGGGCCACGAAATCGTAGAAAGTGCGGTCGTCCCAAAGGGGGACCAAGGCGTCCCAGATGGCCTTGAGGCGCGGCACATTGCGCTCGCGCAGGGCCGCCTGCAAGTCCGAGAAGCGCGCATCGGCTTCCAGCGCCTGCGCCCACGCGTTGGCCACTTCGTGGAACAGCGGGGGCAGGTCGGCCAGGCTGCGTGCGTAGTGGGTCTGGCCCTCGATGTCGATGACGGTGCTGCCGGCCGCGGGGGTGAGCGGGTTGGGGAAGGGGCGGGTTTTCAGCCCCAACAGGTTCACGTAGTGAAAGAAGGCGGTGCTTGAGGCGGGAAACCGCATGCCTCCCAGCTCCGCCACGATGCCGGGCGCGCCCGCAAAGGCCTGGGACCGCAGGCGGCCCCCCATGCGGGAGGCTTCGTAGACCACCGGCTTGAGACCCAGCCTCATCAGTTCGTAGGCCGCCACCATGCCGGCCATGCCGGCCCCCACGATGGCCACCTCCTGGCCATGGGCGGCGGGCGGCAGGTTGCCCAACCCGGCGGGGTGGGTCAGCCAGTCGTCATAGGCGAAGGGGAAATCGGGTCCGAAGACGGTCACAGGGGACGAGGGGGTGCGACGGGCTGACATCAGAACAGGCCTTTGAGCAGGACAATGGCGGTACCCCACATCATGAGGGCAACCAGGCCGTCCAGGGCACGCCACACGAGCACCGAGTTGAGGCGGCGCCCCAGCCAGAAGGTGGCCACCCCCAGCAGCGAGAACCACACCACCGACCCGGTGGCCGCGCCCATGCCGAACACGGGGCTCTCGGCGCCGTAGGCGATCGAGGCGGTGCCGATCAGCACGGCGGTGTCGATCCAGGCGTGGGGGTTGAGCCAGGTGAAGGCCAATGCCGATAGCACCGCCTGGCGGCGGGTCACGGGGTGCGCCTGGGTCGTTGCCGCTTGTCTGGTGGATGCAGACGAGGCCGCGTCGGCATGCCAGAAACGCTGGAAGGCCTGCCAGCCGTAGATGGCAAGAAAGAGGCAGCCAGCGCCCACCATGGCACCCATCAGCTTGTCCGACAAGCCACCGAGCTGCGCCAGACCCAAGACACCCAGGGCAATCAGGACGATGTCGGACACGGCGCAGATGGCAATGGTGAGCCACACGTGTTGGCGCGTCAGGCCCATGCGCAGGATGTGGGCGTTTTGCGGGCCGATGGCCATGATCAGCGAGAGGCTGAGCACCATGCCGGCGGTGAAGGTGGGGGCGGTGAGGATCATGTTGTTGTGTTTTCTGTTGTGCGGGTCACGGGTCTGATGCGGAGCGAAGTGTGCGCCGATATCCGACTAAATTAAATCAAGTTAAATAAAACTCCTATCTGTTAAATAAAATTTGATCATGCTCGATGCGCGACAACTTGAAGCCTTTGCGGCCGTGGTGGAACACGGGGGCTTCGGTCCGGCCGCCAAGGCGCTTTCGATCACGCTGGCGGCCGTGTCGCTTCGCATTCGTGGCTTGGAGGAGGAACTGGGTCAACGCCTGCTGGTGAGAGGCAAAGCTGTGAGGGCCACGGCGGCGGGGCAGGCCTTGCTGGCGCATGTCAAACAGGTCCGGATGATGGAGGCCGATGTGCTGGGCGGGTTGCAAGGCGGCGGAGCCGGCCGGGGCGCGCGTGCGACTTGGCAGACGCTGGCCGTGGCGGTGAACGCCGATTCGCTGGCCAGCTGGTTCTTGCCGGGCGTGGCTCCGATGCTTCAGCGCCACCGCTTGCTGCTGGACATCCTGATCGAGGACCAGGACCACACCCACGACGCCCTCAAGAGTGGCGAGGTGATCGGCTGCGTGACCACACTGGCCGAACCCATGCGGGGTTGTGTGGCCGAACCCCTTGGGGTGATGCGGTACCTGTGTCTGGTCGCGCCTTCCGTGCTGGAGCGCTGCCGCACGCCGGGCGGGACGATTTCTCCCCACCGGTTGTTGGCCCAGCCCGCGGTGATCTTCAACCGCAAGGATGGCTTGCAGGATGTTTTCCTGGCGCAGCACTTTGGCCTGAAACAACCCAACTACCCGCGCCATTTCGCGCCCGCCGTCGACGCATTCGAAAAGGCCCTGACGCTGGGCATGGGGTGGGGCATGGTGCCGGCGTTGCACGCGCCGAACCTGCCAGAGCTGCAGGAACTGGTGCCAGGTGCCTGGGTGGATGTGGTCTTGTATTGGCAACACTGGGCGCGCGAAGCGCCCTCAGCCCAGCGCCTGACGCAGGCGGTCAAGGCCGCCGCACACGCCAGTCTGGCCCCGCCGCCTGTCTCAGATTGAAGGGTCGCGCCCGAGCACAGGGCGCGAGTAGCGCAGCTTCATCGCCAGGATCATCAGCGCCAGTGTCAGGGTGATGAAGTTGGCGATCACTATCGGCCAGGCGCCCAGATAAAGCCCATAGACGAGCCACATTGCCACCCCAACGGTGAAGCAGCCGTACATGCCCAGCGAGATGCCGCTGACGTCGCGCGAGCGAAACGTGTGCCACACCTGGGGCAGAAAGCTGAAGGTGGTCAAGAAAGCGGCAAGGTAGCCGATAAGGTCGTCAAGGCGCATGGTGAGAGGATGATACGCAGGCGCGCCGTTCTTGTGTGGCGCCACCCGTCTGTTGTCTCTGGGCCGGCCGTTGCAAATTTGTATTAACCACGAGGTGACACGATGAACCGAGCCGCCATTCCGTCCCGCCGGTCAGAGAACGACCCCTTGGCGGTGAACTCCACGACCCTGCACCAGTACTACAACACGGTGCAATCGGAGGTGTCCGGGGACCATCTGGTGGACGCGGCCATGGCGCGCCGCCAGGCCATGGCGTTGCAGGCCCATCGCCGCCGCGGGGCGCCGCGCTGGCTGGCGGTGCTGGCCGCGGCGCTGTTGGCGGCTTGTGTGGTCTGGTTGTCAGTCTGAGGGCGAGGCGGCCCACTCCAGCAGCGCATCAAGGGCCGGTCGGGCGGCCATGGCATTGGGGTGGTTGACGAATCCCACCACCGCATAGCGCTGGCCGTCCAGCGCATCGACATAGCCGGCGATGCCGGTGACATCCCGCAGCGTGCCTGTCTTGATCCAGGCGTTGCCGCGGGCGGCGCTGTTGCGGCTGCGGGCCAGGCGGGCGGCGGTGCCGCTGACGCCCGCCACCGACAGCGATTCGACAAACTTGTCGCCTTGTGGATGCCGGGCGGCGTGGCGCAGCAGATCGGCCAGCCCTTGCGGGGTGATGCGCTCGGTGCGCGAAAGGCCTGAACCGTTTTCCATCACCGGCGGGGTGGAGCGGATGCCAAAGGTGCTGTGCCACCAGCGGGCCACCGCCTCGCGGGAGCGTTCGAAACGGCCTGTGCGCAAGGGGGTGAAACGGGTGCCGGTTGCCCCCCGGACTTCCTGGCGTGTGGGCGGGGCCAGGCGGCCCAGCGTGAGAAACACTTGCTGTGCCATGACGTTGTTGCTCCAGTGGTTGACGTCGGCAATGATGTCGGTCAATGGCAAGGACTGGGCCTGGTGCAGCAGGCGCGCGCCTTTGGGCACCAGCCCCACGCGCACCCGCCCGGTGATGGCGCCACCGCTGGCGCGCCACAGCCCTTCAAACGCGCGCTCTGCGTAGCTGCCAGGGTCCTGGTAAGCCACGGGCCACACCCGTTCGCCGCAGCGTTTGGGAAAGCGGCCTTCGAAGCGGATGGCGTTGGCGTCGTCAAAACGTGCCTGGAGTTCGCTGCGCCAGTCGCCGCAGGCCCCGTTGGACAACGCCACGGTGGCATCGATCGCCAGACCGGCCAGCGGGGGCTCGCTGGTCACACGGGCCACGCCCGCGCGGGCGTCGGGCTGGAAGGTCAGCACCACCGATTTGAAGTTCACCAGCAGCGCATCGGGGCTGGCGTTGTAGGGGCGAAGCGCCTCCCCGTCGAACTCGCCCGGGTCGTGGGCGGGCAGGTCGAATCCGCTGTGGTCGAGCACCATGTCGCCCAGGATCACCTGCACCCCTTTGTCGTGCAGCGCGAAGAAGGTGTCCTGGATGCGTTCAAGCACCAGCTTGGGGTCACCACCGCCGCGCACATAGAGGTTGCCGCGCAGGGTGCCGTGGTCGATCGGTCCGTCGGTGAAGAAGTCGGTGCGCCAGGTGAAGTCGGTGCCCAGCATGTCCATGGCGGCGTAGGTCGTCACCAGCTTCATCACCGAAGCCGGGTTGACCGGTTGATCGGCCTGGTAGCGAAGGCGGTCGGCGCGTGCGCCATTGACCGGTACCACCAGTGCCGACATTGCGCTGGTGGGCACGCCTGCGCGGGCCAGCGCCTGCAGCACGCTGGCGGGCAATGGGGTGTCTGGTTGCGCAGGGGCCGCAGGCTCCAGCCCTGCGGGGGAGAGTGGCAGCGGGGCCTCGGCGGCCTGGGCGGGCGCTGCCGGTGGCCCTGGCCTGAAGGGGTACACCAGATCCTGGGCCTGTGCGGCGGCGGTCAGGCCTGTCAGCCCGAGGGGGAGCGCCAGGCTCAGCGCCGTCAGGCAGCGCGCCCAGCGGCTGGTGTTGGCGAGCGGGGGCGCCGGCGGTGGAGAGGTGGCTTGGGGCATCCCGGGCAATTATGGCGGTGCGTCGCCCTTGTTTGTACTGTTTCGGGTTGGCCAGGTGTGGATTCCTCGACAAAGGGCCGGCGTGGCGGCGATCGGCGGTGCGTTGCGATAATGGCCTGATGTCGACTGAAAACCTGACCGCTCCACCGCCGCTGCGTTTGCTGGCCATCGAAACCAGCACCGATCGCATGTCGGTGGCATTGGGTGAAGCGCAGCCGGGCGGGGTGCTGCTGAGCCACGACGGCCCGGGAGCTGCTCAGTCGTCGTTGCATCTGTTGCCAACCGTCGAGCGGTTGCTCGATCAGGCCGGCTGGTCGCTCGGCGGGCTTGATGCGATCGTGTTCGGGCGCGGCCCGGGTTCGTTCACGGGGTTGCGCACCGCCTGCGCGGTCACACAGGGGCTGGCCTATGGCGCCCGCGCTCAGGGGCTTGCGGAGGGCGTGCCGGTGTTGCCTGTCGACACGCTGCTGGCGGTGGCGGAGGAGGCGCGCTGGCGGTACGCCGATGCCGGGCACGACTTGCCGCCCGCGGTGGTGGCGTTGCTTGATGCCCGCATGGGCGAGGTGTATGTGGCGGTGTACGCGTTGCGGCAGGGGCGTGTGGATCCGAAGGCGCTGCTTGCGCCCAGCCTGTGCGCCCCAGGGGCGCTGGAGGATCTTTTGCGCTCGGTCGACGGACTGGACTGTGCCGCAGCGCTGTGGGCCGGCAACGTGTTCGAAGCCTATGCCGAGGCCTTGGCGGGCTTGCCGTCGCGGCGGCAGGTGGCGTGGCCCACGGCCACCGCCCTGTTGCGCCTGGCGCCCGACTTGCTGGGCGCTGGCCTGGCCGTATCGGCCCACGAGGCCATGCCTTTGTATGTGCGCGACAAGGTGGCCCAGACCACCGATGAGCGCGAGCGCCTGCGGCTTGCCCAGCAAACGGGTTCGGTGGCCTGAGCGTGGCGATGGCTTGCGACTTGTCCTCTGCCCCGGGTTGGCTGTCCGTCTGGCCCGATGTGTCTTGCGGGGTCCGGGCCGTGCAAGGGCCGGGGCGCCGCGTGGCGTTTGCGCCGATGCTGGAGAGCGACCTCGACGCCGTGTGCGAGGTGGAAAAGGCGAGCTACACGCACCCTTGGACGCGCAAGCACTTTGCGGACTCGCTGGTGGCGGGCTACCCGGCCATTCTCTTGCTGGGTGAGGCGGGAAGCGATGAGACCGTGTGGCCCGTGCGGGCCGATGGCCGGCTATTGCTGGGGTATCTCGTGGCCATGCATGGCGTGGACGAGGTGCATTTGCTCAATGTCACCGTGAGCCCGGCCCACCAACGCCAGGGATGGGCGCGCTGCTTGCTGGACGCGCTGGTGTTCTGGTCGAGAGGGCAGCGCGCCGCCTGGTTGTGGCTGGAGGTGCGGTCGAGCAACGCTCGGGCGCGCCATGTCTACGATGCCTATGGGTTTCGTGAGGTTGGCTTGCGCAAAGCCTATTACCCGGCCGGGCAGTTCAAACGGGAAGATGCGGTGGTGATGAGCCTGGACCTGGCCGCCCCACCGCAGGAGACGCACAGCCATGGATGATCAATCTCCGGTCGAGGGTTCGCCCGATACCTCCTTTGTTCCCTCGCTTGACGCTCGGCAGCGCGCGATGCTCGCCGAGATGGGGGTGCGGGTGTGGGCGCCCAGGCCAAGGCGCCCGCAACGGGACGCGGCGGTTGAACCTGCCGTTGCGTCCGCGTCCGAACCACCGCCGTTGCAAGCGGCCGTGGCCTCGCCACCGGTAGCGCCTGTGGGCCGCGCCGTGCCGCCGCCTTTGGCGCCCGCGGCGAGAGACCCTGCGGCGTCACCGTCACCGTCACCGTCACCGGCGTTGCAGCCCCTTCCCGATGGGCTGGCGGCGATGGACTGGGGCGCATTGGCAACGGCAGCCAGTGGTTGCCAGCCCGTGGCTTGTGTCAGCGGCGCAAGAACACGGTCTGGGGCATGGGCGATGCGCAGGCCGACTGGTTGGTGGTCGGCGACCCTCCTTCGGAAGAAGATGAGGTGCAAGGTCGGCCTTTTGCCGGGCCGGCAGGCGAGTTGCTGGACAACATGTTGCGTGCCGTGGTGTGGGCCGCGAGCGCGGGAGCCTATGTGACGTCGGTGACCAAGTGCCGACCGCCCAGCCGCGCCATTCCTTCGGCCCAGGAGCTCGCACAGTGCTCGGCTTACCTGGCCCGCGAGGTGGCTGGGTCAAGCCCAAAGTCATCATTGCCATGGGGCGCTTGCGCTCTGAGGTGCTGACCCAGCCGCGACCACCTGGGCAAGTTGCGGGGTCGTGCGCACGCGTTCGAAGGTGTGCCGGTGATCGCCACCTACCACCCCAACGCCTTGTTGCGCACCCAATCGGACAAGGCCAAGGCCTGGGCCGATCTTTGCCTGGCCATGACCGTGGCCGCCCAGGCCCCTCAGGCTTGAACCGCTGAGCGGCTGCCGGTCAGCGCGGCCGCGGCTCGGTCAGGCCCTCAGGTCTTGAAGCCGGGGTCGCTTCGCTCGACCTTGCGCAGCAGCGCCGGCCAAGCCAGGTTGGCGCCTTGGCCGGCGGTGGCTGTTTTCATGACGGTTGACATGCCTTCCAGGATGCGGGGATCCACGAACTGCAGTTCGCCGCCCGCCTGGGCGTCGATCTGGATGCGGCAGGTGCTCTCAAAGAGGTACATCGAAAGAAACGCATCCGCGATGGTTTTGCCCACGGTGAGCAGGCCGTGGTTGCGCAGCATCAGGTAGTTGTTGCGGCCCAGATCGGCCTGGAGGCGTGGCTGTTCCTCTTCGCGCAGCGCCACGCCCTCGTAGGTGTGGTAGGCCAGCGAGCCGAGTACGAAGGTGCTTTGCTGGCTGATGGGCAGCACGCCGCACTTCTGTGCGCTCACCGCCACGCCCGCCCGGCTGTGGGTGTGCAGCACGCAGCCTGCGTCGTCGCGCACGGCGTGGATGCAGCTGTGGATCGTGAACCCGGCGGGGTTGACTGGGAAGGGTGAGTCGCTCAGCTTGTTGCAGGCCTGGTCGACCTTGACCAGACTGCTGGCCGTGATTTCGTCGAACATCAGGCCATAGGGGTTGATCAGGAAATGGTGTTCGGGGCCGGGGATGCGTGCGCTGATGTGGGTGAAGACCAGGTCGCTCCAGCCGTAAAGCGCCACGAGGCGGTAGGCGGCCGCGAGGTCAACGCGCAGCCGCCATTCTTCTTCGCTGACTTGGCCTTGCAGGGATGGGATGTTCATGGGGACTCCGGCAGGTGGGCGGGGGGGGGGTGAGGGGCGGTCAGGCTGTCTCGGCCTTGAGCACCGTGGCGGATTTGTAGAGCGACTGTTTGGGGCTGGCCATGACCCGCCGCAACATGGGTTCGAAGGTTGACAGCGGCAGCGTGGCTCCCTTGGGATCGAACGCGGGGTTGTCGTAGAGCGCGCAGAACTCGGCGGTGCGTTCGAAGGCCGGGTGGGACTTGTAGTTGTCGCGCAGGTTGCGGTCCATGCCGATGTGCTGGAAGAAGTAGTAGCCCTGGAAGATGGCGTGGTGTTTGACCATCCAGTGGTTTTCCTCGCTCACGAAAGGCTGCAGAATGGCGGCCGCGACGTCGGCGTGGTTGAAGCTGCCCAGGGTGTCGCCGATGTCGTGCAGCAGCGCGCACACCACGTACTCCTCATCGCGCCCGTCTTCGAGCGCACGCGTGGCGGTTTGCAGGCAGTGGGTGTAGCGGTCCACCGGGAAGCCGCCATAGTCGTTTTCCAGCAGACGCAGATGGCTGATGATGCGGTCGGGCAGTTTGGCGGCGAATTGCATGAACTCCCCTCCAATGGTTTTCCAATCGGCGGCGGTGCTCTCTTCCATGCGGGTGAAAGTGGCGCGGTGGGTCATGTTGTCTCCTGGGTGTTGTCGCGCACGCCGGTGTCGGGCGCGGCTGGGTGCGTCGTTCTGTCTGCGAATCGTGGAGCCCGACTTGCCATTTCACGATAAATCACCACGATGAAATGTCACACCGGGAACACCCGGACCAGCCCGAACCCGCGCGCTGCTCAGCCCTTTCTTGGCACCTGCGCCAGGCTGGGGCATCATGATGGCCACGCGACACATCGATCCAGGAGACCACCATGCAAACGAACGAACTCGCCCATGTCATCGGCACGGGCCCCCGCCATGTCATTGCTCTGAACGGCTGGTTTGGCCACGCCCGGGGCTGGGGGCCTTTGGAGCAAAGCCTGGACACGCAGGCATTCACCTACGCGTTCATGGAGCAGCGCGGCTACGGTCAGCGCAAAGGCAGTGGTGGCCCCTACACCTTCGCCCAACTCGCTCAGGATGCGCTCACCCTGGCCGACAGCCTGGGCTGGGAGCGCTTTGCGCTGATGGGGCATTCCATGGGCGGCGGGGCGATCCAGATGGTGCTGGCCGACGCGCCCGAGCGGGTCCAGGCCCTGGTGGGCATCACGCCGGTGCCCGCCAGCGGCGTGCCGTTCGATGAAGCGGGCTGGGCGTTTTTCTCCAGTGCCGCCAAAGACGCCGGCGCGCGCCGCGAGATCATCAACATCACCACCGGCAGCCGACTCACCGGCACCTGGCTCGACGCCATGACCCAAAGCTCGCTGGCCCGGTCCGACGAGGAGGCCTTTGGCGCCTACCTCACCGCCTGGGCCAAGACGCCATTTGCCGAGCGCATTCAGGGCAAGACTTTGCCTGTGCTGGTGGTGGCTGGCGAACACGACCCCGCACTGGGCGAAGCCACCTGCCGTGCCACCTGGTTGCAGCACTACCCCAACGCGCGCCTGGAGGTCATGGCCAACGCCGGCCATTACCCGATGGACGAGACCCCTGTGGCGCTGGCCACAGTGATCGAGACTTTCTTGCGCGAGGCTTTGCCAGCCTGAGTCGGCACCGGACGGGGTGCCGAATAAAATGGCACCCATGACATTCACCCACATGCTGCAGCGCGCTCAGGCGCAGAACCAATCCTTGTTGTGTGTGGGTCTCGACCCCGACCCGGCCCGCTTTCCGGCCCACCTCAAAGGCAACGCCGGTCGCATCTACGACTTCTGCGCCGCTGTGGTGGATGCCACGACCGACCTGGTGATCGCCTTCAAGCCACAGATTGCCTATTTCGCCGCGCACCGCCGAGGCGCAGCTTGAGCGGCTGGTGGCCCACATGAAAGCCGTGGCACCCGAGGTGCCGGTGATTCTGGATGCCAAGCGCGGCGACATCGGCAGCACCGCCGAACAGTATGCGATCGAGGCCTTTGAGCGCTACGGCGCCGACGCGGTCACGCTGTCGCCGTTCATGGGTTTCGATTCGGTGCAGCCCTATTTGAAGTACCACGACAAAGGCGCCATCCTGTTGTGCCGCACCTCCAATCCAGGCGGCGACGACCTTCAGAACCAGCGCCTGGCGTCGCTGGAGGGCCAGCCGCCGCTGTACGAACACGTGGCGCGCCTGGCCCAGGGCCCCTGGAATGAGAATGGCCAACTGGGACTGGTGGTGGGTGCCACCTACCCCAAGGAAATCGAACGGGTGCGCGAACTCGCGCCGACCTTGCCTCTGCTGATACCCGGTGTGGGTGCGCAAGGTGGCGATGCGGTGGCGACGGTGCGAGCCGGATTGCGCACAGACGCCGAGGGGCATACGACAGGCGCGGTGATCGTGAACTCGTCGCGCGCCATTCTCTATGCGTCCGGTGAAGATGATTTCGCCAAGGCCGCGCGGGCCGAGGCGGCCCGCACGCGCGACGCCCTGAACGCGGCCAGGCCCTGAGGGCGTCGTTCGGGCGACTACAGGTGCGCGTTGGTGAGCGTACGATGTGATGATCCTGGCCCACCTGGCTCCGCTTGCATGATCACCCTTTACACCGCCGCCACGCCCAACGGCCACAAGGTGTCCATCGCCCTGGAAGAGTTGGGGCTGCCTTATCGGCTGGCGGTGCTCGACCTGGCCAGCGGTGAGCAGAAACAACCGGCCTTTCTGGCCATTTGCCCCAACGGGCGCATACCGGCCATCGTGGACCATGAAGCCGGCGATTTCGCGGTGTTCGAATCGGGCGCCTGTCTGATCTACCTGGCAGAGAAGACTGGTCGCTTGATGCCGGGCGACACCAAGGGGCGCTCGCGGGTGATGCAATGGCTCATGTTCCAGATGGGGGGCATCGGTCCGATGATGGGTCAGGCCAACGTGTTCCACCGCTACTTTCCCGAGAAGATACCGGCGGTCATTGATCGCTACCAGGGTGAAACCCGGCGCCTGTTTGGCGTTCTTGATGGGCACCTGAAAAGCCACGAGTACCTGGCTGGGGACTACTCCATCGCCGACATCGCCAACTGGGCCTGGGTGCGCACGCACCGCTGGTCGGGTGTGTCGCTCGACGGACTGCCCCACCTCAAGCGTTGGCGGGACGCCCTGCGCGCGCGTCCGGCGGTGGCCAGGGGCATTGAAATGCCGCTACCGCGCGTTGAGCTGGGCCGCGATGGTGATGAAGCGGCGCGCCGGTTCTCGCAGGAGGCCCGCAGCCTGGTGGAAATGGGCCAACCTCGCTCAACAGATGGGAGTGCTGCAGAATGAAGCTGTTTGTTTCGCCCCGCGCGCCCAGCCCGCGCCGCGTGTTGATGTTCCTGGTCGAGAAGAACATCAATGGGCTTGAGCTGGTGAATGTGGACTTGAATGCCCAGGAGCACAAACAGCCCGCCTACCTGGCCAAGAGCCCGTTGGCCCGGGTGCCGGCGCTGGAGTTGGACGATGGTCGCGTGCTGACTGAAACCCGGGCCATCTGCACCTACATGGAAGGCCTGTACCCCGAGCCCAACCTCATGGGGGTCGACGACACCGAGCGCGCTTTCATCGAGATGGCCGACCGGCGCATCGAATGGTATTTCCTGCTGCCCATCGCCAACTGTGTGCGCCACACCCACCCAGGCTTGGCGCCGCTGGAGCAGCCCCAGTTTCCCGAGTTTGGGCAGTCCCAGGGGCAAAAGCTCCGCGACATCGCCCGTTGGCTGGATCAGGAACTGGGTGAGAGGCCCTGGGTGGCTGGCGAGCGCTTCACCATCGCGGACATCACGGCCTTTGTGGCGCTGGAGTTTGCCCGATTGATGCGTTTCAATGCCGCAGACGAAGGGTTTTCGGCGTTGCAGGCCTGGCGCGATCGCGTGGCTGCGCGGCCCAGCTCCCGGGCCTGATTTCCGTGCAGCGGCGCGGCTGGCGCGGAAACCCTTTGCAGGGTGGCTATGATCTCGGCATGACAATCAAACGTGGACGGTGCCTGGCGCTGTTGGTGATGGGGATGGGCGTCGGTGGACTCGCGTCGGCCACCGGCGCATTGACCGTGCCTGCGGGGGACGAGGGCTACCTGATTGGTGCTTCCGTGGCTTCGTCGTCCAGCCACGTCGGTCATGCCAAAGCCCAATACACGCTCAAACCCATGTGGGCCTTCCAACTCGGGTCGGTGCGGGTTTCCCGCTCGCGTGCCTCCTCGTTGATGAGTGCGGGGCGCGAGAAACTGGAGACCGGTCTGAGCACCGACTTCGACATTTTCAGCGACTGGCGTCTGGGCGCGTCCTTGCGCATGGACAACGGTCGCAGCTTTGACGAAGACCCCGATCTGGCCGGTTTGCCGGACGTGCGCACGACCTTGCGCGCACGCCTGTCGATCAGCCGCCCGCTGGGCCCCGACTGGAACTGGAATGCCTCGGTGGACCAGGACATATTGGGGCGGCAGGGTGGGATGCGCCTGAGCCAGGGGGTGGGCTACCGCTGGCGCGTGTCCGACCAGACCCATTGGGATTTCTCGACATCTGCGACCTGGGGCAATGGGCGCTACCTCCAGACCCAATACGGCATCGACATGGCCTCGGCGGTCAACACCGGTCGAGCCCCCTACCTGCTGGGCAGTGGTTGGGAGAGCTTTCGGACCAGCGTGCAGTTCACCCATGCGATCAGCAAGCATTGGGTGACCTTCGGTGGCCTGGATCTCTCCCGCCTGCTGCGCGGTGCTGCCCACAGTCCGCTGGTCGGTCGCGTGACCACCCATGGCCTGAGCGTGGGTCTGGCCTACCGCAGCAAATAGCGGCCAAGACGGGGCCTGCGCGGCCTCCGCACTTGTGCGTCGTGCTGCCTCAGTGATCGAGCAGGCGGGCCAGGTAGCGGCCTGTGTGGCTGGCGGCATTGGCGGCCAGTTCTTCGGGCGTGCCTTGCCCGACCACCGTGCCACCGCCCGCCCCGCCCTCGGGCCCCATGTCGATCAGCCAGTCGGCGGTTTTGATGACGTCCAGGTTGTGCTCGATGACGACAATCGTGTTGCCCGCGTCGCGCAATTGGTGCAGTACCTTGAGCAGCAGTTCGATGTCGGCGAAATGCAGGCCAGTGGTCGGCTCGTCGAGGATGTAGAGTGTGCGGCCTGTGTCGCGCTTGCTCAGTTCCAGCGCGAGTTTCACCCGCTGGGCCTCGCCGCCCGAGAGTGTGGTCGCGCTCTGGCCCAGCTGGATGTAGGTCAGGCCCACGTCCATCAGCGTTTGCAGCTTGCGGTGCAGGGTGGGCACGGCGGCAAAAAAGCCGTAGGCCTGCTCCACGGTCATGTTCAGGATCTGGGCAATGTTCTTGCCCTTGTATTGCACGTCCAGCGTCTCGCGGTTGTAGCGTTGGCCGTGGCAGACCTCGCAAGGCACGTACACGTCGGGCAGGAAGTGCATTTCCACCTTGACCACGCCATCGCCCTGGCAGGCCTCACAGCGGCCCCCCGCCACGTTGAAGCTGAAGCGACCCGGCCCGTAGCCGCGTTCGCGCGCCGTCGGCACCTCGGCCATCAGTTCGCGAATGCCGGTGAACAGACCGGTGTAGGTCGCCGGGTTGCTGCGGGGCGTGCGGCCGATCGGGCTCTGATCGACGTTGATGACCTTGTCGAAGTGTTCGATGCCTTCAATCGCTTCGTGCGCGGCGGGCTCGTCGTGTGAGCGGTACAGCGTGCGTGCCACCGCGGCGTACAGGGTGTCGTTGACCAGGGTGGACTTGCCCGAGCCGGACACACCGGTCACACAGGTCAAGAGCCCCACGGGAAAGGCCACGCTGACATTCTTGAGGCTGTGTCCGCTGGCGCCGACCACGCGGATTTCCTGCAGTTCGCCCAAGGTGGCAATGTGGGCTGCTTCCCGGGCAGCGCGGCGCTGGGCGGCAGGGCTGGGCGCGTAGCGGGCCTTGGCAGGCACCGGGGCGGCCTTTTTTTTGACCACCGGCAGCCAGGGCGTGCGGCGCTCGGGCACCGCGATGCGGCGCACACCGCTCAGGTATTCACCGGTCAGCGAGCCCGGCGTGTTCATCACCTGGGCGCAAGTCCCCTGGGCCATCACATGTCCGCCGTGCACCCCCGCGCCCGGTCCCATGTCGATCACATGGTCGGCGGTGCGGATCATGTCTTCATCGTGCTCGACCACCAGCACGGTGTTGCCCAGGTCGCGCAGGTGCTGCAAGGTGGCGATCAATCGGTCGTTGTCTCGCTGATGCAGCCCGATGCTCGGTTCATCAAGCACATACATCACGCCTGTCAGGCCACTGCCGATCTGGCTGGCCAGGCGGATGCGCTGGGCCTCGCCGCCGCTGAGCGTGTCGGCGCTGCGGTCCAGGCTGAGGTAGTTCAGGCCCACATCGTTGAGAAACTTCAGCCGCTGGCGGATCTCGTTGATCACCCGGGCGGCGATATCGCCTTTGGCACCGGGCAAATGCAGTGTCTGGAAGTAGGCCAGCGATTCGCCCAGGGTGATGTGGCTGATCTTGTAGATGGGCTGGCGTTGCTCCCCCTCACCCACAAAGACATGCCTGGCTTCCTTGCACAACCGTGTGCCCTGGCATTCTGGGCAGGGTTGGGTGGCACGGTAGCGCGCCAGTTCTTCCCGCACATGGGCGCTGTCGGTTTCGCGGTAGCGGCGCTCGAAGTTGCGGATGATGCCCTCGAAGGGGTGCTTCTTGTTGATCTTCTTGCCCGCACGTTCGCCGGACTCCAGCGCGTAGCTGAATTTGATCTCCTCTTCGCCGGAGCCATAGAGCAGCACCTGCTGCACGGCCTCTGGCAGCGATTCCCATGGCGCTTCGGCGTCGAAGCGGTAGTGGGTGGCCAGGCTTTCGATCATGGCGAAGTAGTAGCCGTTGCGGCGGTCCCATCCCTTGATGGCGCCGCTGGCCAGGCTCAGCGATGGGAAGGCCACGACACGCGCGGGGTCGAACACCTCCGTGTGCCCCAGGCCGTCGCAGCTCGGGCAGGCGCCCAAGGGGGAGTTGAACGAAAACAGGCGGGGTTCAAGCTCGCCCACGGTGTGGTTGCACACCGGGCAGGCGAATTTGGCCGAAAACCCATGCTCGACGCCGCTGTCCATGTCGACGGCCAGTGCGCGGCCTTCGGCCAGGCGCAATGCCGCTTCGAAGCTCTCGGCCAGTCGCTGGCGCAGCGGATTGACCATGGGCGAGGTGCCGTCCCCTGTGGGCGTTGCTGGCCCGTCTGCGGCGGTGTCCGCTTCGTCGTGGGCGCGCACCTTGATGCGGTCGACGACCACGTCGATGTTGTGTTTTTCGGTTTTCTTCAGGGTCGGCAGGTCGTCAGCCTCGATCACCTCGCCGTTGAGCCGAAACCGCACGTAGCCTTGTGCCTGCATGTCGACGAACAGGTCGTGGAACTCGCCTTTCTTCTCTCGCGCCACCGGCGCGACGATCATGAGGCGGGTGCCTTCCGGCATGGACAACACGGTGTCAACCATCTGGGCCACGCTTTGCGAGGTCAGGGGCAGATCGTGGTCGGGGCAGTGGGGCGTGCCCGCGCGGGCGTACAGCAGGCGCAGGTAGTCGTGGATCTCGGTGACCGTGCCCACCGTGGAGCGCGGGTTGTGGCTGGTGGCCTTTTGTTCGATGGCGATGGCCGGCGAGAGGCCTTCAATCAGGTCCACATCGGGCTTGTCCATCAGCTGCAGGAACTGTCGGGCGTAGGCCGAGAGGCTCTCCACATAGCGGCGTTGCCCCTCGGCGTAGAGGGTGTCGAAGGCCAGGCTGGATTTGCCCGAACCGGACAGGCCGGTGATCACCACCAAGGCGTGTTTGGGGATGTCGACATCGATGTTCTTGAGGTTGTGCGTGCGCGCGCCGCGCACCGAAAGCGTGGCGGTGTTCTGGGCGATGCGGCTCGTTGCATCGGGCGCATGGGGGGCGTTTGGTGTCAAGGCAATGGCAGGTGCAGGACCGTGTGGGCAACCGGGCATGATAAATCGCCTGGAAAGAATGTGCTGAATCCGATGCATGAATCGCGCCCGGATCGGACACGGTTGCCCTGGTTCGCCTGGGGATACCCCCAGCGGCTTCACGCACAATAGGGCGGCGCGCACGCCTTTGGGCCGCGCAATACCCGTTTGTCTTTGGCTGCTTCATTGTGTCTTCCACCACCCCGCATCTCGCCCCCGCCACTGAAAGCCCGTCCGACGCCGGTCGCATGACTGGTCAGGAACGGCGGGCCAGCGCGTCGTTGGCCCTTGTGTTCGCTCTGCGCATGCTGGGGCTTTTCATCGTGTTGCCCGTGTTTGCCCTGGAGGCAGCCCGATTGCCGGGGGGGGATGATCCTGCCCGTGTCGGTTTGGCGATGGGCCTGTACGGATTGACGCAGGCTTTCTTGCAGATTCCCTTCGGATTGGCGTCGGACCGCTTCGGCCGCAAACCCACCATCGTGGCCGGTCTGATGGTGTTTGCCCTGGGCAGCGCCATTGCGGCCTGGGCCCCCGACCTCACCTGGTTGGCGGTGGGCCGCGCGGTGCAGGGGGCGGGAGCCATTTCGGCGGCGGTCACTGCCTTTCTGGCCGACGTGACCCGGGAGAGCGTGCGCACCAAAGCCATGGCGATCGTGGGTGCCAGCATCGCGCTGATGTTTGCCGTGTCGCTGGTGGCAGCGCCTTTGTTGGCAGGCTGGGTCGGCTTGTCGGGCATTTTCGGCATTACCTGTGCGCTCGCCTTGACCGGCGTGGCCGTGGTGATCTGGGTCGCGCCGACGGAGCCGCGCGAGCACGAGCCCGCGGCGGTGGGGCAGATTCGGGGTGCGGGCCTGGGCGAGGTGTTGCGCCACGCAGGTTTGATGCGCCTGAACCTGGGGGTGTTCGTGTTGCACGCGGTGCAGCTCGCCATGTGGATGGCGGTGCCGGCGTTGCTGGTGCAGGCGGGACTGCCCAAGGCAGCGCATTGGCAGGTGTACCTGCCAGCGGTGGTGGCCTCCCTTGTGGTGATGGGGGGCGTTTTGTTCCCCATGGAGCGGCGCGGACAGTTGCGTGCGGCCTTCCTGATCTCGATTGGCCTGATCGCCTGCGTGCAGATCGGCCTGTGGTGGGTGGCCCGCTCTGCGGCGGCTGAGGGCGCCGTGGCTCCCAGCCTTTGGGCCCTGGGCAGCCTGATGTTTGTGTTCTTCATCGGCTTCAACATGCTGGAAGCCAGCCAGCCCAGTCTGGTCTCGCGCCTGGCACCCGCCCACGCGCGTGGCGCCGCGCTGGGTGTGTACAACACCTTGCAGTCCCTGGGTTTCTTTGCCGGTGGTGCGCTTGGCGGGTGGCTGGCCCGCAACCAGGGGCCTACAGGGTTGTTTGTGGCCTGTGCGCTGGCGGGGTTGGCGTGGCTGGCACTGGCCTGGCCCATGAGGGTGCCACCACCGCGGCGCTGAGTGCGTTGTGGTGCGCAAGTCTCTTGATCGAGAGACTGGCCTGCGGCTGATTGCCTCAGTGGGGCTTTGATCCGTCGGCGGTTGGATCGTCGGGGGCGGGGTCAGGTGGCGATGTCGGGCGCTCGCTCAGGTCGGCGTCGCCCGAACGGGCTGGTGGTGGGCCATCGTCGCTGGTTTTGTCAAACAGGCCAATCTGGGGCGGTACCGGTGTCGGAGCGGCTGCAGACGGCGGAGGTCCGATGGGCAGTACAGGCTCAACCTGGGGCGTGGCGGCGGTCGCCTGATCGCCAGCGGGGGCCACAACCGGGGTGTCCACAATGGGCCCCACCGGCTCGACGGGGCCTCCGGAAACAACCGTCTCGCCAGAGGCCGGCGGTGCTTCGTCGGTTTCGTTGCGCTCGGGCGGTTCGGCCGTCTTGATCACCGCGTTGATCATCAGGTTGGACAGCGTGTGGTACAGCGGGCGGCTGATCAGCCGGGCAATCAGGCTGGCCAGCATGGAGGCGGCCATCAGGCTGAGCACCATGGAGCGACCGTCGATCATCTCCATCACGATGATGAACGAGGTCAGGGGCGCCTGGGTGGCTGCGGCCAGGTAGGCGGCCATGCCCAGGGCGATCAGGCTGGGCGCGAGAGCGCTGTTGTTGCCGGCAAAGATCTGCGCCACGTCGTGGCCCACACCCGCGCCGATGGACAGCGAAGGGGCAAAGATGCCGCCCGGCACGCCACTCCAGGAGGTGATCCAGGTGGCCACGAACTTCAGCAGGAAATACAGGCGCGTCACGTCGCTTTCGCCGGCGAGCATGTGCCGAACCTCTTCGGCACCCGCGCCATAGGTGGCACCCCCGGTGACGATGCCGATCACCGCCACGGCCAGTCCCACACCCGCCGCGAACCGGATCGGGGTCTGGTGGCGCCAGCGGCTGAATCGGTCGGGCAGGCCTTCAATGGAGGCCGCCAGCAAGCGCGCGAACAGGCCGCCCAGCAGACCGCAGATCACCACCACCACCAAACCAGGCCAGAAGGCTGCCCAGCTCAGCCGGGGCACGGCGATGGAGCCGAAATAGGTGAGGTTGCCGAAGAACGAAATATTGACCAGACCGGCCACCACGATGGCCGAGATGATCACGGTGTTGTTGCGCGAGTCCATGCGCTTGGACAGCTCCTCGATGGCAAACACCACCCCGGCCAATGGCGCATTGAAGGCCGCGGCGATCCCGGCGGCACCTCCTGCGACCAGCAAAGCGTAGTCGTTCATGGCCGATCCCGGCCGCAACCAATGCCGCGCGCCGTGCATCACACCCGCGGCCACTTGAACCGAGGGCCCTTCGCGACCGGCCGACAGACCGGCCAGCATGGTGGCCGCACCCAGGCCCATCTTGGCCAGGGTCAGGCGCAAGGAGATGAAGTGGCGCCGGGCCACGGAGTTGACCCGCGGGTCGATGGCGGCCATCACTTGCGGGATGCCTGAGCCGGAAGACCCCGGAAAGAACCGGCGCGTGGCCCACACGATGCCCGCGGTGAGCGTTGGTGTCCAGATGAGCACTGCCCAGGGGTAGGCCTTGTTCATGTGTTGAAACCACTCGAATGCGGTTTCACTGAGCATGGTGAACGCCACCACAAAGAGACCCGCCAGCACGGCGTAGCCCAGGACGATACTGCGGTCGAGCCACGCACGGCCATCATGGAGCTCATCGTGGAGATTCTGGAAAAAGTCGGGTTCGCGGTTCATGGTTGGCGTCCCTATTGTGGCATTTCACGTTCCGGCAGTGGCTTGCGGCACAATCGTCGCCACGACTTGGCGGCTTTTGCCGGCCAGGTCACCCCATTTTTCACAGCCAGCTCAAGGAACCCGCCATGGCCTCCGTCAACAAAGTGATTCTCGTCGGCAATTGTGGTCGCGACCCCGAAATTCGTTATTTGCCATCGGGCCAGGCCGTGGCCAATGTCAGTGTGGCCACCTCCAGTCGTCGCAAAGACCGCAACAGCGGGGAGATGATCGAGGACACCCAGTGGCACCGCGTGACGTTCTATGACCGCCTGGCCGAGATCGCTGGCGAATACGTCAAGAAGGGGCGCCCGATCTATGTGGAAGGTCGGCTGAAGTACGGCACCTACACCGACAAGGCCACGGGCGTTGAGAAGAACACGGTGGACATCATCGCCACCGAGCTTCAGCTTCTGGGTGGTCGCGAAGGCATGGGCGGCGGAGAAGGTGGTGGCGGCGGTGGCTATTCGCGGCCCGCTGCGGCGCCACGCCAGGCTCCCGCACGTCCCGCCCCGGCGCCTGCGCCAGCCGCGGCCCGTCCGGCCAGCGGCTTTGATGACATGGACGACGACATCCCGTTCTGATCTGATTTGATTTGATTTGATTTGATTTGATCTTTGATCTTGATCTGATCGAGGCCCGTCAGGCGACCTTTCAACGCGGGCCCGGGCGCGGTTCGGTTGTTCTGGTGGTCAGCCAGTTGTTGACTGGGTGACCGCACCACGCAGCGCGTCCACCAGGTGTTTGGCCGGCACCGACCACTGAAACGGGGTTGCTGCGTGGCGCAGGCCCGAATTGGCCAGGCGCGTGTAGGGCGGGGTCGCGGCAGACGTGCGCTCGAGCGCGGCGCTTACCGAGGCCGCGCTGACCTCTCCCATCAGGAGCGGGGAGTATTCGAAGTGGGTTGGTCGCACCGGTCCCACCATGTCGGCGTTGCCCCGCCAGAGTTCCGTCAGCGCAGGGTGGGCCGGCAGGACTTGCGGGGCTCCGGTGGCCGCATGCTCGAAACTGACCAGACCAAACCCTTCTCCCATGGCGGTGTTGAGTCCCACCGCGCAGGCGTTGTACAAAAAGTGTTGAGCGCGCTGTCGTCCAGCGGGCCATCGAACGGCGGATACCAGAGGATGCGATCTTCGATCCCCGCGCTGCGCTGCTTGTTCGCGCAAGGGGCGGACAAAGATCTCGTGGGCAATGGCCTGGTGCAGGCACAGGACATGGGCGGGTTTGTCCCTGGCGAAGAGGGCAAACGCTTCCAGCGTCAGATCGAGTCGTTTGCGGGGGTCCGGGCGGCTGGCGTTGAGCACGACAAATGCGGGCTCATCGAGCCCAAACAGGGCTTGTGCGCGGGCCATTCGTGCTTCCGGTGTGGTGCCTTCGGGTTGCATGTGAAAGCTCGACAGGTCGACCCCGTGGCCTGCGACGGACACCGGGGTGGGGTTCTTTTGCGCTCGAAGGGCCTGGCGCAACTGGTCCGCAGCCCACTCGGTGTAGGTCACCAACTGTGTGAACCCCGTCAGGTCGCTGACCAGCGTGGTGTCGTCGATGCCGCCGTCCAGCGGAAGATAGCCCACCATGGGCACTTGCGTGCCCTTGAGCAGCGCAAACTCGTTGGCGTAGTGTTTGAGGTACCAGAGGTCGTTGAGCACGGCACCAGGTCGGGGGAGAGGGCGCTCCAGTGCCGGCGCGCGTGATAGGCACCCACCAGATCGCCGCCGTGAAGGTTGGTGGGCAAGACCTGCACGCCCGGGGCCAGTTCAAAAGCCGGGCCCTGGTAACCCACGCCCAGCCAGGTGATGCGAAAAGCCTGGCGCAGGTGGGGCATCAGGGCGAGCAGGACGCGCGTGAAGCCCGATCCGGGCTTGTACCAACCGCCCAGCAGCAGATGGGGGCGGGCGCTCAAGATCGGGCCCTGTCCCAGTCGATCCGCTCGCCGGGTTCGGCACCCATGGTGGCGGTCTTCAGGCGTTGCTGAGTTGAATGGGTGTGTACCTGGTTGTGCCGTTGATGGTGTTGGGCATCAGCTGGATGGTGAGAAAAGGGCCTGGACTGCCGTTGCCCAATGCGCTCTCTTCGAAGCCCGGCATGTTCTGGTTGCCCAGGACGCCGCACAGCGCATAGGCGAACGTGCCATAGGTGCCGCAGTTGAACTGTTGGCCAAACTGGTCGACACGCCGCAACTGGCGACCAGCGCCGTTTTGGTCGAGGAACTCGAACAGCTCGCCTTGTGGCGTCATGTTCAACCCCACGCCCATGGTCGCGACCAGCAGGATGTGGTCGCTGGTGTTCCACTTGCCAATGTCGGGCGCCACGTTGTTCTTTGTTTGCAGGGCGTTGTATTCCACGGCCAGGGTGCTGCGGTTGATCACCACAAACCAGTAGTAGCCACCGCCCGACGATTCCTGTTGGGTGAGCACGTTGTTGCCAATGGCCATTCTCGCGCTGAAGACCTGGCCGTTGTGGGTGCTCGATGCGATGGAAAGGGGGATGTTGGCGAGAGGGGTGCCCATGGGTTCTCCAGAGAAGGGGGAAGCTGGCGACGAAGGTGCCGCACTCGTTGATGAAGGGAATCTCGATTCGGGTTCTGTCTGGCGCACGCGCTGCGCCGCCCGAGTGGTGCAGCATGCCCATTCGAGGGGCCTGTGTCAAACGGCAATGGCAGCGCATGGACTCGGTCTGGGTGCATGCGGACGGTCGAGGTGTTTCGCTGCCGCTCTGGTTCTGGCGCGCAGCGCGCGGGGCCTGTTGTGTGTCGGACCTGTGGCTGCTTCACAATGCATGGCATTGCCTTCAACAGAACCGTGTCATGGAATTGCTGAAGCTGGAAGATTTTGCGGGTTGCGTGAACGAGACCTTTGTCTCGCAGTTGGATGACGTGCCCCTGGAGTTCGTGCTGGTGGAGGCGCGCCAGGCTGGCACCATGGGGCCGAACCAGGCCCGGCAACCGTTTTCTCTGCTTTTTCGCAACTCTGCGGCGGTCGTGTTTCCGCAGAAGATATACTCCTGCCATGCGCCATGCACGGGGGGGAGGTGGGCATCTTTCTGGTGCCCATTGCTGTCGAGAAAGCTGGCTTTCTTTACCAGGCGGTGTTCAACTGAGCGGTGTCGGGCGCGGGGCGCCGGGCCGGTGGCTCGCGCGCTCTCGGTTGTTCTGCCGGTCAGGGCGCCCAGCGCATCAGCAGGTGTGAGCCCCCGTCTGCTTCGGCGATGAAGCCCAGGCGTTCGTAGAGCTGGCGGGCACCGGTGTTGGTCTGCGCGCACGTGCAGGCGCACACCGCACCCGTCGGCGGCCGCATCGGCCTGGCATTGTTGGATCAGCGCCGAACCCAGCCCGCCGTTGCGCGCGTTCGGAAGCAGGCTGATGTGGATGATCAAGTGTTCGGGTGGCGTGCGCAGCAGGTAGTAGTTGTTCGATCGTGCACCGCTGTGCCGGTGCTCGATGGCCCAGAACGAGGCCTCGGGGTAGTGCGCCAGATAGTGCCGGTGCTGCAGCATGAATTGCTGTTCGATGAACTGGCGTTTGACCGGGTCCGGCCACGGCACCAGGGCCATCTCGTCGCTGCGCGTGCTGGCATAGAGATCGCACAACCAGGGCAGGTCTGCGTCGCGCAACGCGCGCATAGAAAACCCGTTCGGTGAAAAGCGCGGGCTCGGGCGAGCGGCCGGTGCACCCTGAAGGGAACGGCGGCAGCCCGTTCGGGATGGCCGCCACCATGTCAGGAGAAGGAGGGGAACAAGCCTTGCAGCGCGATGCAGAAATTCACGCTGAGGTAGGGTTGCTGGTTTTCGTGTGGGATACCGCCGTTCAGGCTGGGCGAAATCATGTTCGGGGCGAAGGTGGTGTTGGGGGACTCGTCGTTGAACGGCCTGCAGGTATGCTGCTGCCCAGCGTGGAAAGCGCACTGTTGTTGCCAGGCGTGCCACTTTTTTTGCTGGTCCGGTTGGGCAAACGCATTGACGCCGGTTGTGGGCCGGGATTTCGGTGCTGTTGAGGGTGACCGTGTTGGTACCGAAGGTCTCGCCCAGCATCCGTTCAGTGAGACCTGGGCCCCTGCCTTGTTCGCAGCCCGCGCGGGCTGCGAAATTGGGCAGCTGAACGTGGTTTGCCCGCCGCTACCGTAGCGGGTGCCGATGAGGGAGAACAGCGCGGTGTTTTGCGAGATCGGCAGGGTGGCACCGTTGCAGTACGCCCAGCCGCGCGGGTTGAAATTGAAGCCGAACATCTGGATTTCGCCAACATAGGGTTCGCTCATGATCTGATTCCTTCGTGGGGTTGTTCTGTGTTCAGGCCGATTGCGGGAAGAGGCCCGCGGTCGCGATGCAGTACTGCACGGTCAACGTGGGCATGGTGTTTTCGTGGGCGTGCGAGCCGCCACTGACGGAGGTGGATTGCGCGGACATCGGTGCCGGGGTGGCGCCGGTGAGATCGGTGGCGTAAAAGACGTCCCCGCTGACAGCGCCGGGCAGCAAGCTGCTGCCTGGTGTCGGTGAGGTCGATGCGCCTGTGGTGGCGATCATGGTGTGGGTGTGCGCTGGCATCTGGTTCGCCAGCAAGGTCACGTTTTCGGTGCCTGACTTCTGGCCCATGGCGTAGTTGCTCAGTCCCGGGCCCTGGCCTTGGTGGATGGGCAGGCGGCCACGCAGGTCGGGCAGGGCAAAGGTGTTCTGGCCGTCGCCACCGTAGGTGGTGCCAATGAGGGCAAACAGGGCGTCGAACTGGGCGATCGGCAGCAGGCTGCCGTCGCAGGCCTGCCAGCCGGTGGGGGTGCGGCCGAAGCCGAACATGCGAATTTCGCCAATGTAGGGTGTGGACATGAAACGGTGCTCCGAATGGTCAATCGGGGGGCCTTGGGTCGGGCCGTCAGTTGCGTGAGGGGAAGAGGCCGCTGAGCGCAATGCAGAAATTGATCGCGGTGTAGGGCTGCAGGTTCGAATGCGGCTGGTTGCCACCGGTCATGGCCACCGATTGGGCGTTCATTGCCACTTGCGCACCGTTCGAGGCGGCGTACAGGTTGGCCGCCGTGCCGGTGTTGGAGCTGGTGGCCAGCAAGCCGCTCACCGGGGTGCGGCTGTCACCCGCCGCGGTCGACGCCGCCATGTTGTGGGTGTGCGCAGGCAGGTTGCCGGACAACAGCGTGACGCTCTCGGCACCGCCCGCTTGGCCCATCTGCACCGCTGGGGGTTGCCAGCTCGGGTCCACCGAAGTGGCGAAACCCACGGGCGTGCGACTTCGCAGGTCGGGCAGGGCGAAGTTGGTGGTGCCGTTGCCACCGAACTGCGTGCCGAGCAGGGAAAACAGCGCTTGGTTCTGGTTGATCGGCAACAGCTGTCCGTTGCACTGCGCCCAGAATTTCGGCGCGAAATTGAAGCCGGTCATCATGACCTGGCCAATGAAGAAATCGCTCACTTCAACCCCCCCTTGGTGTTTGGTGGCACCGCAGGTGCGGCACCGGTGCGTTGCATTCTGTGTGCATTGCGCGGTCGAGGCAAGGCCGCGTCGCACACCCCGGTCTGCGCGCCATGGGGGGCTGATCGATGCCCTTCGGGCCTGCAAGGTGTGGCGTTCGATGGCAACGACTGCCTTCGGTGGCGCGCTGTGCAACAGCGGTGCACCGGCTGTCTGGCCGAACCTCGTTTCTGCCAAAAGCTTCACGGGCGTGGCCTGAAAAAAAGTAAGAAAGGGGTACGGTTGTGGTCAATCCGCCACTTTTTGTAGCCCCTTGTAACAACTATACTGGTCGGCTCATCGGGGTGCTTCTGTGCGCCGATCCAGTCAACAGCTCAGGTCGAATCGACCGTGAGGGAGGGGCAAAATGCCAGCAGGGTTTGGGGATCTGAGTGTGTTTCCGGGCGTGCGCCGCTTGCGCGTCGGATCGTTGTTGCTGGCACGGTTGCTTTGGCTGACATTGGCGCTGTGTCTGCCGGGCTTGGCGATGGCCCAGGGTGTGTCTCCCTATTGCCCCACGCAAAACCTCACGGTGAGCAATGGCGGGTCGGTGACCTCGATCGATTTGATCAATTGCGATGGCCCATTCAATTTCGGGATGGGAGGCCCCTTCCCGCCCTATCTGGCTGTCAACGGCACCGCGATACTCAGTGGGCAAACCGGGCCGGGCAATGAAACGGTCACCTACACCCACAACGGCAGTGCGACCACCACCGACACCTTCAAACTGGAAGATGAAAACGGTGACTTGCTGACATTCAACGTCACCATCAGTCCGCCTGCCTCGCCCATCACCGTGAGTCCGGCGACGTTGCCGACCATGACCGCCGGTACGCCGTTTTCTCAGACCCTGACTTCCAGCGGCGGTACCGCGCCATACACCTACACCGTGCAGTCCGGCACTTTGCCGGTCGGTCTCAGCCTGTCCAGCGCGGGAGTGCTCAGTGGCACGCCAACGCAGCGTGGGAGTTTCAGCTTTACGGTTCGCTCGACCGACAGTGTCAGCACATTTGTGGACAGGGCATACGCAGGCTCGGTGGGGAACCCGACCCTGTCGATTTCGCCCACGTCGGCCGCTGCCGTGCAGAACATTGCCTTTTCGCAGACTGTGACGGCCAGCGGCGGTGTGGCGCCCTACACCTTTGCGTTGGAGACAGGCTCCTTTCCTGCGGGCATTTCCATTTCGCCTGCGGGGTTGATCAGTGGCACCACCTCTGCCGCCACAGGCAGCTACCCGGTGACCTTGCGGGTCACCGATGCCAGCACCGGCTCTGGCAGCTACCACGAGCTGGAGAGTTTCACGCTCACCGTCAGTGCCGGTCCGTCTGTCTCGATCGCTGTTTCCCCGGCCAGCGTGAGCGAAGACGGTGCGACCAACCTCGTCTACACCTTGACCCGCAGCCTCAGTCTGGCTTCGTCAACCATCGTGAACATCACCACCAGCGGCACGGCTACCGCGGGTACCGATTACAGCGGCACCACGTTGACGGTGACCATCCCGGGCGGGAGCACCACGGCAACGATCATCGTCAACCCGACCAGTGATACCACCCCTGAAGCCAGCGAGACGGTAACGCTGACCGTGGCGCCAGGCAGTGGCTACACCGTGGGCGCACCCGCCAGCGCCACCGGCACCATCCTGGATGACGATGTGCAGGTGTCGCCCGGCTCCCTGCCTGGTGCCACCGTGGGCGCGGCCTATAGCCAGACGCTGACCGCCAGCGGTGGTACCGCGCCCTATGGGTTCGCCGTCACAACAGGCAGCTTGCCGGGTGGCTTGAGCTTGAGCAGCGCGGGGGTGCTGAGTGGCACACCGTCTGTCGCCGGGACTTTCAATTTCACCGTGACCGCCACCGACAGCACCGGCGCCCCGGGGCCGTTCAGTGGCAGCCAGAGCTACACATTGGCGGTGGCCGGGCCGACCCTGGTGCTCACCCCGTTTGGCGGCGGCTTGACCGTCCCCTATGGGACGCCGTTGGCCCAGACTTTCAGCACCAGTGGGGGCATTGGGCCCTACACCTATTCGCTGATCGGCACCATGCCGCCGGGCGGCTCTTTGGTGGGTGACACGCTGTCGGGCACGCCAACGTCCCCCGGCACCTACAACTTCGCCATCGTGTCCCGCGACACTGGCGCCAGTGGTGCTGGCTCGCCATTCGAAGTGACGGACAACTACGTGTTGACGGTGAGCCCAGCGGCGATTGCCTTGAGCCCGGCCACGTTGCCAGCCCCCACCGTTGGGGCGGCCTACAGCCAGTCGGTGAGCGCCTCTGGGGGCGTCGCTCCCTACACCTACGCTGTGAGCGCGGGCGCCTTGCCTGCCGGTATGACCCTGAGCAGTGGGGGTGTATTGAGTGGCACGCCGACGGCCGCCGGAGCCTTCAGCTTCACAGTGACCGCCACCGACGCCAACACCCAGGCAGGCTCACAGGCCTATTCCTTCACCGTGGCCGGGCCGACGTTGGTGTTGACGCCATTTGGTGGTGGCTTGACCGCACCCTATGGCACGGCACTGGCCCAGACTTTCAGCACCAGCGGCGGCATTGGCCCCTACACCTACTCGTTGATCGGCACCATGCCGCCCGGTGGCGCCTTGGTGGGGGACACCCTGTCGGGCACGCCCACCGCCCCGGGCACCTACAACTTCGCCATCGTGTCCCGCGACAACGGCGCCAGCGGCTCGGGTTCGCCTTTTGAAGTGGTGGACAACTATGTGTTGTCCGTGGGTCCGGCGGCCATTGCCTTGAGCCCGACCACACTGCCCAACCCGGCGTTGGGGACGGCCTACAGTCAGACGCTGAGCGCGTCTGGTGGCGTGGGTACCTACACCTATAGCGTCAGCGCGGGCGCGGTACCAGGGGGGTTGACCTTGAGCAGCGGCGGCACCCTGAGCGGTACCCCCACCACGGTGGGCACCTTCAATTTCACCGTGACGGCCTCCGATGCCAACGCCCAGACGGGCAGCCAGGCTTACACCGTCACCGTCGGGGCGCCCACGCTGGCCCTGACCCCGGCGGCCGGCATGCTGAACGCACCCTACGGCGCGGCGTATTCGCAGACCTTCACCGCCAGCGGAAGCCCGGGGCCGTTCAGCTACAGCCTGACCGGCGCATTGCCCGCCGGTCTGAGCTTCAGTGGCAACGTGTTGTCGGGCACACCCACGGTCTCGGGAAATTTCCGATCGCGATCACCGCCACAGACACCACCACCACAGGCCCGGGCGCCGTTCACGGTGACCGACAACTACACCGTGGCCGTGCCCGCACCGACCGTGGTGGTCAGTCCCTACACTGCCCAACCCTGCCACGGGAACAGCCTACAGCCAGACCCTCTCGGCCAGTGGGGGCATCGCGCCCTACAGCTTCACAGTCAGCGCCGGGGCCCTGCCTTCGGGTCTGCTTCTGAGCACCTCCGGTGCGCTGACCGGAACCGCCACCCAGGTGGGCACGTTCAACTTCACGGTCACCGCCACCGACGCCAACAGCCAGACCGGGGCCCGGGCCTACACCGTGACCGTGGGCGCCCCCACGCTCGCCATGACCCCGGCGGCCGGCACCCTGTCGTTGCCCTATGGCAGCGCCTACGCCCAGGCCTTCACGGCCAGCGGCAGCCCTGGGCCCTACAGCTATGTCCTCACGGGCAGCTTGCCCACGGGAGTGACCTTCAGCGGCGGCACCCTTTCGGGCACCCCCACGGCGACCGGCAGTTTCCCGGTGACCGTCACGGCCACCGACACCGCGCTCACTGGCGTGGGCGCACCGTTTTCGGTGGCGCAGAACTACACGCTCGATGTGCCCGCCCCCACTTTTGTGATTGCCCCCACCACGCTGCCCGACACGGTGGCTGGTGATGCCTTCAGCCAGCAATTCACGGTCACGGGTGGTGTGGCGCCTTACAGCTTCGCGCTGACCTCGGGTTCGCTCCCGGCGGGCCTGACGCTCAGCCCCAGCGGTCTTCTGGCGGGCTCGGCCACCGATGTGGGCACTTTCAACCCGGTGATCACCGTGACCGACGCTGGTGGGCAGACCGGTGTCTTCACCTTCCAGCTCAAGAGCACCGGCGCACCGCGTCAGGCGCTGAGCAAAACGGTGGTGGGTAATGCCGACCAGGATGGCAATGGCAAGGTGTCGCTCGGCGACACGCTGACCTACCAGGTCACCGTGAACAACACGGGGTCGGTGGCACTGACCAATGTGGTGGTGAACGACACGCGCATCTCTCCGTCCAGCGCCACCTGCGCCACTGTGTTGCCCGGACAGAGCTGTGTGCTGCGCGGCACCTACACCGTGACCGCCGCCGATGCGGCGCGGCGCAGTGTGGTGAACGTGGCCACGGCCAGCAGCGCGGTGTGCGCCGCTGGCAGCCAGGACCCGCAGTGCCGGGTCACCTTGAGCACGCAGGTCGTGCCGGCCGTGGTGCGCGCCAAGAACGACGACTTTGGCGAGCTGATGTGTCCCAAGGGGGATGTGGTGGTGGGCAACGCCTTGCGCAACGACAGCATCGATGGCCGCGCCGTGCGACCCGCCGACGTCTTGACCTCGGTGGTCTCGCCGGCCAAAGCCGTCAAACCAGGCAAGCCGGTACCCGAGCTGAACACCGCCACCGGTGATGTGAAGGTGCCTGCTGGCACGCCCGGAGGCACCTACTCGATCACTTACCGGATCTGCCAGCGCGCCGTTTCGAACAACTGCGACACCGCCACGATCGTGGTGAAGGTCCAGCAGTGCCAGGTGCTGGTGCGTGTGGTCAAGACCGCCAACACCGCGCAGACCCGTGTGGGGGGCTTTGTGTCCTACACCTTGCAGATCGACAACCTGTCGGAAAACGACACCGAGGTCGAAGGCTTGCAGATTGAGGACATTGCGCCACCGGGCTTCAGCCTGGTGACTGGCAGTGTGCGCTTCCAGGACGTCGACGACAGCGGCACCGCCAGCGGCACCGCGCCGTTCACGCTGGGGAACATTGATCTGGCCGCCAATGGTCGGGCCTACGTGACCTACGCCATGCGCGTGGGCGCCAATGCGCGGCGGGGCAACGCGGTCAACGCCGCCACCCCCGTCCATGAGGGTGAGCAGGTGGGTACCACGGCCAAGGCCGTGGTCGCGGTGGTGGCCGATCCGGACACCGACGAGACCACCGTGATTGGCAGCGTCTTTGTCGACCGCAATGGCGACGGTCTGCAAGACAGCGCCGATGCCAGCGGCGTGCGCATCCAGGGCGGCTTTGACCCGGCTGCGTATGTGGCGGGGTCCACCACGGTGGACCGCGGGCAGGGCGCCCAGCCGTTGGCCGATGCCAGCGCGCCACTGCTGCATGGGATCGATCTGGGCACCTTGCCCGGGCGCAGCGATGAGGGCGACGCTTCGCCGATGGGCCGGGTGGTGGTGAGCCAACTGCTGACCTCGGCAGCCTTCGTGGGCGACACGGTGCTCACCACCGGTGAAGGCACGCGGCTGCTGATCAAGCCCTCGGGCGAAGTGGTGTCCGCCGCCGATGGCGAGACCGTCGGCAATGGCCAGGTGCTGGGTGTTGAGCGCACCGTGACGCCGCAAGGCGGGCAGTACCGGGTGGACTACGTCATCACCAACCGCGGTGTGTCCGAGTCGGGCATTCCGGGCGTTCGTCTGGCCAGCCCGGAAGGTCTGGTGGTGCAGACCGACAGCTATGGCCGCTTCCACCTGGAGGGCATTGATGCGGCGGCGCGCGCGCACGGTCGCAACTTCGTGCTCAAGCTGGACCCTGCCAGCTTGCCGCCAGGGGCACGGGTCATGACCCGCAATCCCCTGGTGCGCCGCCTCACCGGTGGCCTCATGGTGCGGTTCGATTTCGGCATCGGGTTTTCGCAGTGAGCCCGCCACCGTTTGACCACCGCTGAGAGACCAACCACCACACGCACGATTGGCCGCAAGATGACTTCCACCCACGATCAGAACGACCAGCTTCTTACCCTGCGATGCCAGCGCCTGGCCGCAGGCTGGCTTAAGGGCGCCGCCCTGTTGCCGCTGGGCGCCGCCCTCACGCTTGGCCCGCTGGCGGCCATCGCCCAGCCGACCGATGCGGCAACGCCAAAAACCCAGGCGGCGCAGCCGCAGGGCGTGGCCTCCCAGGCGGTTCAGCCCGGGCAGGTGTTGCGCCTGCCTGGCGGCGGGCGGTTGTGGGCGACCGAAGACCCGGCCAACCTGACGCCGCAATTGAACGTCTCGGCGACGTCGATTGCCGGCTTGCGCGACGACCAGTTGATCGACGGGCTGAGCTTCAACTACAGCACCAACTACGCCAGCTTCATCGACCGCCTGGAGGTGCTGATCTACAACGGGCGCGATGCCGACCTCGTGCGTCCCCTGATGGCGATGAGCCTGCCCTTGACCGGTGAAGGCGTGTTCGACTGGGACGGCAAGCTGCCGGCCGGCCACGGATTGCGGGCGGGCGACACGCTGGTCTACCAGATCCGCGCCTATGGCAAAGGCGGTCAGATCGACGAAACCCAAACCCGCAGCGTGCGCCTTTACACCGAGGCCGAGTGGCTTCAGGCCAAGGAGCAGTTGCTCAACGAAAACAACCGCCTGGCCGATGGCCTCACGCTGGACCAACGGCTGGCGCGCGAGGCGCGGCAGGTCAATGGGCTGAGCCAGCAGAACATCCCGTTGTCGGGCTCGATCGTGCGCATCTACGGGCAGGACATTCCGGGGGATGCGCAGATCCGCATCAACGACCGCAACGCCCTGATCGACAACAACCGCCGCTTCGTCTCGGAGTTTCTGTTGCCCGTGGGTCCTCACGCATTGAAGATCGATGCGGTGGGCCTGAAGGATGCGCCCGACTTTTCGCGCACGCTCGATGTGAATGTGCGGGGCGAGTATTTCTTCATGGTCGGCATGGCCGATTTCTACCTGTCCAAATCCAAGGTGACGGGCAACATCGAGCCCGCCTCCGAGGCCGATGGCTTTGACCAGGAGCTGCTCAAGGAAGGCCGCTTGGCTTTCTATCTGAAGGGCAAGATCAAGGGCAAGTACCTCATCAACGCCCATGCCGACACCGAAGACCAGGAGTTGAACAACCTGTTCAAGGACTTCTTCAAGGCCACGCCGCAAGACATCTTCCGCCGCCTCGACCCCGACCAGTACTACTCGGTCTACGGGGACGACGCCACCAGCTACCGCGACGTGGACAGCGCCGGCAAGCTGTATGTGCGGCTGGACTGGGACAAGAACCAGGCGGTTTGGGGCAACTTCAACACCGCCATCGACGGCGGCGAGTTCAACCAGTACCAGCGCACGCTGTACGGCGGTGCGCTCAAATGGCGCCACGAGGAAACCACCCGCTACGACGACCCCAAGGCACAGGCCACGGTGTTTGCCTCTGAGGCCCAGACCGCCAAGGGCTACAGCGATCTGCTGGGCACCGGCGGCAGCCTGTACTACCTCAAGCACACCGACATCCTGCGCGGTTCCGAGCAGTTGCACATCGAGGTGCGAGACGCCGTGACCGGGCAGGTGGTGCAGCGGGGCCGGCTGGCCTACGGCACCGACTACGAGATCGATTACATCCAGGGGCGCATCATCCTGAGCCGCCCGCTTGACCGCAGCGATCTGGACAGCGGTTTCGGCATCACCCGGTTGAGCGCCAATGGCGACCTGGAGAACCACCTGCTGGTGGATTACGAATACGTGCCCGCCGACATCAAGAACATGGTGGTGGGCGCCCGCGGGCAGGTCTGGGCCGGCGACCATGTGGCTGTGGGCGGCACCGTGGTGTCGGAAGACCGGGCTGGCGATGACTACAGCCTGCAAGGTGTGGACGTGACGCTGCGCGCGGGCAAAGACACCTACCTCAAGGCCGAGGTGGCCAAGAGTGAGTCCACACAGGCCGACGTGTTTTTCTCGGACAACGGTGGCCTGAGCTTCACCCAGCAAACGCCTGCGCTGGACACCGAGGACCGCTCGGGTCGTGCGGTGGGCGTGGAGGCGCGGGTGAACCTCTTCGAGCTGGGCGTGACCGAGGGCAATGTGAACGGGGCGCCTGGTTCAAGGACCGCGAAGCGGGCTACTCCACAGCGCGCGCCGAGAGTGGCGGGCTGCACAGCCGCGAAGCCGGTGTCGAGGCGCTGGCCGAGGTGGGCGACCATCTGGACGTCGGTGCGCGGCTGAGTCGGCGCGAAGCCGATACGCAGACCACACTGGAGCAGGCACAGTTGGTGGGCAACTGGCGTCTGGACGATGTGCAAAGCGTGGGGTTGGAGCTGCGCCGCCTGCGCAGCAGCGAGCCTGGCGTGGACTTCGTGGCGCGCGATCCGGATTTGCAGAACAGCGGGCAGGGCCTGGGCACGGCGACCTACCTTGGCCTGCGCTACAAGCGCAAGTTCAGCGGCCGGACCGAAGGCTATGTGTTTGGCCAGAGCACGCTGCAAAGCGACGAGACGCTGAAGAACAACCGCATCGGTCTCGGTGCCACGCACCGCTTCGGCGAGCGCTCTTCGGCCACGGCCGAAGTCTCCACCGGCACCCACGGGCTGGCCGGCAAGCTGGAAGGCAGCTACTACGTCACGCCCGACTACAACCTCTACACCCGCTACGCCTATACCGCCCACCCTGGCGATCTCTTTGGCAGTGACCCCTTCGAGACCGGCAGCGGCCGCAGCCTGTCGCTGGGGCAGCGGTGGAATGCCGGGGATGGGTTGAGCCTGTACCAGGAAGCGCAGTTGACCGATCGGTCCGATGAGCGCAGCCGGGGCCAGAGCCTTGGCATGGACTACAACGTGGCCCAGAACTGGCAGCTGGGATTGCGGTACACCCAAAGCCGGTTGGACGAGACCGACGGCGGCACGACCACGCGGCGCACCGCGTCGACCTCGGCCACCTACAACGACAACCGCACCAGCTTCACGCCCCGGTTCGAATACCGGCGCGACCGCGGCGTGCAGTCCCGCGATCAGTACCTGCTCAGCATGGGCCTGACCCGCAAGTTCAGCGAAGACTGGCGCACCGCCCTGCGGCTGCGCACCGCGCTGACGAAAGACAAGCGCGACCGCCAGGACGACGCCAAGTTCTCCGAGGTCAATCTCGGCCTGGCCTATCGCCCGGCGGCCAACAACCGTTGGGCCTGGCTCTCGCGCTACACCTACCTCTACGACCTGGGCGCGCTGACGCAGATCTCCCCGACGGGCGGCGTGGCCAACAATTCGGTGGACCAGCGCGCGCACATCGTGGCCACCGAGGTGTTGTACCGGCTCAATCCCCAATGGGAGGTCGGTGGCAAATACGCCTACCGCACCGGCGAGTTGCGCGAAGGCCGCAACACAGGCGACTGGTACGAAAACACGCGCCACTTCGTGGCCGCGCAGCTGCGTTACCAGTTGCTGCAGTCGTGGGAGCTGCTGGTCGAACACCGCTTCCTGCGCACGGTGCAAGACAAGAACAAGCGCTCGGGCTGGCTGGTGGGTGTGGACAAGCAGATCACGCCCAACTTCCGGCTGGGCGCGGGCTACAACTTCACCGGCTTCAGCGACGACCTGCGGCATACCGATTACCGCTTCAAGGGGTGGTACCTCAACGCCGTGGGCCTCTATTGATTTGGTACCCCGGGCGGTATACTGGCCTGGGAAGACCATACAGGCGCCTGCGGGCGCCTTTTTCTTTGTGGGTTAGGGTCTGTTCACACTATTTTTCGCACTCGGAAAAATAGTGTGAACAGACCCTGGTGATTCAGGAGGTGATACCGACCATGAGCAGTTTCTGGGACCAGAACTTTTCCATCCCCGGCTACAAATACGGCACCGCGCCCAACGCGTTTCTGGCTGAGCAGGCGCAGCGGATCAAGCCCGGTGGCGAGGTGCTGGTGCCGGGCGACGGTGAGGGCCGCAACAGCGTGTGGCTGGCACAGCAGGGCTTCAAGGTGACCGCCATGGATGCCTCTTCGGTGGGGCTGGAGAAGGCCCGTGCCTTGGCCACCGAGCGCCGCGTGGCGCTGCAAACCGTGCAGGGCGATCTGACCGAATGGGCGCCTGAGGTGGGGCGGTTTGACGCGGTGGTGCTCACCTATGTGCACCTGCCCGAGGCCATCCGCCGTGCGGCCCACCGCCGCTTGGCCGCGGGGCTGCGCCCTGGGGGATGGCTGATCCTGGAGTGTTTTCATCCGGGGCAACTGCCGCGCAGCAGTGGTGGCCCCAAGGACCCGGGCATGCTCTACACGCCCGAGATGCTGGGCAAGGACTTTGAGGGGCTGCTGACGACCGACATGGCCTGGGACGGTGAGACCGTTCTGTCGGAAGGGCCTGGGCATCAGGGGCTGGCGCATGTGACCCGCTGGATCGGGCGCATGCCGGGCTGAATGCTGCGGGCGCGGCACAATCGCACCATGGACCACGCGACCCCCCACCTGCCCACCAACGATCCCCAGCGCACATTGCTGCACAACGAGGTGCACGCGCGGCCGCCGGCGCGCATCCACCTGCCCGCGCTGGTCACCTACGTGGCGGTGTTCAACGAAGACATCACCCGCGAGACCGAGTGCGCGCACCTGCGGCAACTGCCCGGTCACGAGAACCTCGCGCCAGAGGCTTTGCAGGCCAATTTTCTGCGGCTGCGTTGCCCGGGCTACACGCTCAAGTGGGAGCGGCACACCGAGTTCACCCGTTACTCCATCGTGCAGGCGCTGCCACCGGGCTGCGATCTGGATGCGCAGGAGCCCGACCTGCTGGCCCATGTGGTCACCCCGCCGGGCTGGCTCGGTGGCATCCCGGGGCGCACCATCGCGGCCATTCACATGGTCATGTTTGACGCGCCCATCAGCCCGCCTGCGCCCGCACTGGCCAGGGCGCGCAACTGGCTGGGTGACCACACGGTGGTGGCCTCCCTCATGGGCAACAACGGCCACTCCATGGCGGTGACCGATTTCTGGCTGCACCCCAGTGGCTTTGAGCGCATGGTGGTGGTGTGTCCAGCGGGCACCTCACAAACCCGGGCCGGGCGCATCGCGGCGCGCCTGCTGGAGCTGGAGACCTACCGCCTGATGGCCTTGCGCGCCCTGCCGGTGGTCAAGGACCTGGCCCCCCTGCTGGCCGAATCCGAGCGGCAGCTCACCTCGATCACCGCGCAGCTGGAGAACAAGAGCTGCTCGGACCAGGCACTGCTCGACACCCTGGTGTCGCTGGCCGGCGGGGTGGAGCGCGCCACCGCCGAGAACGTCTACCGCTTCTCTGCCACGCGGGCCTACGACGCGCTGGTCACCCAGCGCCTGGGCGAATTGCGGGAAAGCCCGATCCCGGGTACCCAGACCCTGGGCGAGTTCCTGCAACACCGCCTGAAACCGGCCATGGCCACGGTGGCGGCCACCTCGCAGCGGCTGGCGTCGTTGTCGGAGCGCATTGCGCGCACCAGCGCCTTGCTGCGCACCCGGGTCGACATCGCCACCGAGCTGCAAAACCAGGAACTGCTGGCGCGGCTCACGCGCGGCCAGGATCTGCAATTGCGCTTGCAGTCCACGGTGGAGGGCCTGTCGATTGCGGCGATCTCGTACTACGTGGTGAGTCTGTTGCTCTATGTGGGCAAGGCGGGCAAGGCCATGGGTCTGCCGATCAACCCCGAAATGGCTGCGGGCGCGCTGATTCCACTGGTGTTGTGGGCGGTGTGGCGCACCACCAAAAAAATCCACGAGAAGCTGCACGCCGGGCATTGAGCGCCGTGGTGTGAGGCGGAGAAACGCTGCCCTGGCGCTGTTCGGGGGCTTCGATCGGGCGGGGCCGCTGGGTCAGAAGCCGGGCCCCCATTTTGGGTTCAGCCTGCGGGTTGCGGTCTGAGCCCAGCCCATGGCTTCAGGGGCAACCGTTGTGCTGCTTCCATTTGTCTTCATGCCCCAGCCAGCGCACGAACGCCGGTGGCGTGCAACGCTGGGCCTGGGCTGAGCCTGCGGCCCCCGTCGAGGCGCTCAGCCCCATTTCTTCCACGGTGGCCATCTCGTCGAAGCCGCCCATGGAGCCGCCGGTCTGGTCCACCCAGTTCGAGGCCCAGACCACCGCGCCCGCGAACACCGCCATCACCGCCGCTTCGGACAGCTTGAGGCCCCAACCCGCCCGCGCCGGCACCTCGCACACCCCGCCCGGGCACAACTGGGCCTGCCCCTTGTTGAACAGGTTGTAGAGCTTGCAACCCAGGCAGATGCCGAAGGCCGACTCGAAGAACATCAAGGTGAGGCAACTGCCGCAGACCAGCAGGTTCAGCGGTCCCATGGTCTGGTTGAGCACCATGAGGTTGAGCATCACCAGGCCCAGCGCCATGCCCAGGCCCCAGGCGAAGCGTTTTTGCGGTGCGCCAACCCACTCGGGTGTCTGATTGCGCACGATCCATTGGCCCACGATCATGCTGGGGGCCCAGCGCGGGCTGAGCATGCGCAGCGTCATGTCGATCAGGAACACGATGACGAACAGCCGCGTGGGCTGGTAGTTGCCCAGCAGGTAGGCGTTCATGAACGAGGCCATGGCCAGCGCAAACAGAATGCCTGCGGCGGCGCGCACCGCCCGTTCGTTGACCACCCGAATAGGGTAGCCGGCGACTTCTTCGCCGAAAGCCAGCAGCTTGTTCATATTAGTGTCTCCTAATATTTGGATGCTACTGCGTTTTGGCCGCCTCGGCCATGTTTTCCATCGGTCAAGCTGGGTGCTGCGGGGGGTATCCAGGCGGGTGCCTTTCAAGCGCGGTCAGCGGTGACCTGGCGTTTGCAGCGCCTTGATCTGGCGGTACAGCGAGCGTTCGCTGATGCCGAGCTCGGCCGCCAGTTCGGCGCGGGAGCCTTGGTGGGTCAGCAGGCGCTGGCGCAGGGTTTCGCGGGCCATGGCCTTGAGGCCGAGGGGGCATGGGTGAGGCGTGGCCTGGTCGTTTTCGATGGGACGGGCGGCATCGCGCGGCATCGGTGCTGGTGGGGTGGCGTTCACCGGTGCCCGGTGTGGGCTGGGTTGCGCGGTGGCGAGCGCCTGGGCCACGTGGTTGGCTTCGATCACATCGCCGTCGCACAGCAAGGCCGTGCGCTCCAGCAGGTTGCGCAGCTCCCGGATGTTGCCCGGGTAAGGCTGGGCTTCGAGCAAGCGCAGGGCGCCCGGGCTGAGACGAATGTGGCGGGGTGCGGTGACGCGTTGCAGCAGCGCGGGGGCCAGCAGGGCGATGTCGCCCTCGCGTTCGCGCAGGGGCGGCAGCAGGATGGGGAAGGTGCTCAACCGGTAATAGAGGTCTTCCCGGAAGCGCCCTTCGCTGACCATGCGCACCAGGTCGCGGTGGGTGGCACAGACCACGCGTATGTCGGCGTGGCGCAGTTCGGTGCTGCCCACCCGGCGGTAGGTGCCGGTCTCCAGCAGGCGCAGCAGCTTGACCTGCATGGGCAGCGGGATGTCGCCGAGCTCGTCCAGAAACAGCGTGCCGCCACTGGCCGCCTCCACAAGCCCGCCTTTGGCGGTGTTCGCGCCGGTGAAGGCGCCCCGGTCGTGGCCAAACAGCTCGGATTCGAACAGGTTCTCCGGCAGGCTGGAGCAATCCACCGCCACCAGCGGTTTGCTTGCGCGCGTGCTGGCTTCGTGCACGGCGCGCGCCACCAGCTCCTTGCCGGTGCCCGATTCGCCGAGCAGCAGCACCGTGGCGCGCGCTGGTGCCACCCGCGCCACCAGCGAGAGCATGCGCTGAAAGCCCTCGGAGCGCCCGATGAGTCCTTGCGCGTCGGGCCCGCCTTTGGCCACCCGCAGCGGCTCCATCTTTTCGACGAAATAGGTCTGGTCGCCGCCGGGCGTGTGCAGGGGCGTGAGTTCGATGTTGACGTATTCCTCACCCCGGGCCGTGTGGTGCAGGTGCAGCACCCGCTCGCGCTGCCCCGACTGGCGCGATTTCGCCAGGGGGCAGGATTCGCCGGCCTGGTCGCACGGCACGGCAAAGTGGTGGGACACCTCGTGGCAGGTGCGCCCGATGACGCTGCGCTCGGGACTGTGCTGGCGCCGGTAGGCCGCGTTGGCCGCAATGATGCGGTACTGGCTGTCAAAGAGGATGTGGGGCTCGGGCAGGCCCTCCAGAAAGGTGGTGAGTTCGGGCATCGGTTCCATGGGCACTCCAGTGTGGGCCATTTTCTGCCAAGTGACTGCCATATGTGGCGGTAAATGGCAGTCACTTGGCAGTGTCTGGCAGCCTTTCGGTGGATTTGCGCAAGGGACATGCGTCAGTTGTTGAATTCAAAGGGGGTTTCCTTTCTCGTCGGCGGGCACGCTTTTTGTAAAGGTCAGGCCAAGCCCATGAACCTCCAAGACCGAACCCTCGTGCGCAAGCTGGCCGTCGTGCTGGTGATCAAGCTGGCCGTGCTGGTGGGGCTGTGGTGGTGGTTCGTGCGCGATCAGCGGGTGCCGGTGGATGCCGGCGCCACCGCTTCACAAATGCTGGGCAGCCCCTCGCTTGCGTTGCCCCGCTTGCCCCAACCAGGAGAGCGTCCGTGATTTCAGAACAACTGGTCGACCTGTCGCGCCTGCAATTTGCGGCGACGGCGCTCTACCACTTTCTTTTTGTGCCCCTGACCATCGGCATGGTCTGGCTGCTGGTGATCATGGAGAGCGTGTATGTGATGACGGGCCAGGTGGTCTGGAAAGACATGACCCGCTTCTGGGGCAAGCTCTTTGGCATCAACTTCGCCTTGGGGGTGACCACCGGCATCACGCTCGAGTTCCAGTTTGGCACCAACTGGGCCTACTACTCCCATTACGTGGGCGACATCTTTGGCGCCCCGTTGGCCATCGAGGGCCTGATGGCCTTCTTCCTTGAGTCGACCATGATCGGCCTGTTCTTCTTTGGCTGGGACCGCCTCTCGCGCACCCAGCATTTGATGGTGACCACGCTGATGGCCTTGGGCACCAACCTCTCTGCGCTGTGGATCCTGATCGCCAACGGCTGGATGCAAAACCCGGTCGGGGCCGAGTTCAGCTACCAGACCATGCGCATGGAGATGACCGACTTCTGGGCGGTGCTGTTCAACCCCGATGCGCAGGCGAAGTTCGTGCACACGGTCTCTGCGGGCTACGTGACCGGCGCCATGTTTGTGCTGTCGATTTCCAGCTGGTACCTGCTCAAGGGCCGCGACATCGCGTTTGCCAAACGCAGTTTTCGCGTGGCCGCCGCGTTTGGTCTGGCCAGCGTGTGTTCGGTGATCGTGCTGGGCGACGAGTCGGGCTACACCGTGGGCGAGGCCCAGCAAACCAAGATGGCGGCGCTCGAAGCCATGTGGGAAACCAAGCCGGCGCCGGCAGGCCTCACGCTGGTGGCCGACATCAACGAGGCCGAACAGAAGAACAACTGGGAGATCGAGGTGCCTTGGGTCATGGGCCTTATTGGCACCCGTTCACTCACCAAGGAGATTCCGGGAATTCACGAGATCAAGGAGAAGAACCGCGCCCGCATCGAAAACGGCATCCACGCGGTGACCGCGCTTGAAACCCTGCGCCAGCAGCCGGACGATGCGGCCGCGAGGGAAGCCTTCGAGCAGCGCAAGGCGGATCTGGGTTTCGGGCTGTTGCTGAAGAAGTATGTGGTCGATGTGCGCGACGCCACGCCCGAGATCATCCAGCGGGCTGTGGACAGCACCGTGCCCCGCGTCACGCCCATGTTCTGGAGCTTTCGCATCATGGTCGGGCTGGGTTTCCTGATGCTGGCGCTGTTCGCCCTGGCTTTCTGGAGCACGCTGAAGGCGCGTTGCCAGGCCCGGCCCTGGTTGCTCAAGTGGGCGCTGTTCATGTTGCCTGCGCCGTGGCTGGCCTGCGAGCTGGGCTGGTTTGTGGCCGAGTACGGCCGCCAACCCTGGACCATCTACGGCGTGCTGCCCACCCACCTGTCTGTTTCCACGCTCAGCGTCAACAGCCTGTATGGCTCGCTGGCGGGCTTCGTGGGCTTCTACACCGTCTTGCTGGTGGTGGAGATGTACCTCATGGTCAAGTTCGCGCGCATCGGCCCCGGCAGCCTGGGCACGGGTCGCTACCAGCACGAACCTGTTCACACACCGGCCCACGCCTGAAGGATTCGCCATGTTCGACTACGAAACCTACAAACTGATCTGGTGGCTGCTCGTGGGCGTGCTGCTGGTGGGATTTGCCATCATGGACGGGCACGACATGGGCGTGGGCACCCTGCTTCCCTTTGTCGCCAAGGACGACACGGAACGCCGCGTGGTGATCAACACCGTGGGGCCGCATTGGGATGGCAACCAAGTCTGGTTCATCACCGCCGGTGGCGCCATCTTCGCCGCCTGGCCGCTGGTCTATGCCACCGCGTTCAGCGGCTTCTACTGGGCCATGCTGGCGGTGTTGTGGGCGCTGTTCTTTCGCCCGGTCGGTTTTGACTACCGCAGCAAGATTCACAACGCCACCTGGCGCAGCCTGTGGGACTGGGGCCTGTTCATCGGGGGATTTGTGCCGCCGGTGGTCTTTGGCGTGGCCTTTGGCAACCTGCTGCAAGGTGTGCCTTTTCGGTTCGACGGGTACCTGGTCTCCACCTACACCGGCAACTTCTGGCAGATGCTCAACCCCTTTGCGCTGCTCACCGGCGTGGTGGGCAGCGCCATGATCACCTTGCATGGGGGCGCCTACCTGGCGCACCGCACCGAGGGCGCGATTCAGGACCGCGCGATCAAGGGGGCTGCGGGCGCCGCGGTGGTGATGGTGTTGGCTTTCGTGGCGGCGGGCTTCTGGCTGCAGGGCATCGATGGCTACCGGATCACCTCGGTGGTCGATGGCTCGGCTTTGCCCGATCCGCTGTCCAAGACCGTGGTGCGGGAAGCGGGCGCGTGGATGGGCAACTACGCGGCCCAGCCGATGCTGTGGCTGCTGCCGGCCTTGGGGGTTGTGGGCGCCCTGGTCAGCGCCGGCCTCTTGCGGATGCGCCGCACGCTCACCGCCTTTGTCGCCTCGGCCTTGGCGATGGTGGGCGTGATCGGCACGGCAGGGGCGTCCATGTTCCCGTTTGTCATGCCGTCCAGCTCCATGCCCCAGGCCAGCCTGACGGTGTGGGACAGCGTGTCCAGCCACCTCACCCTGGGCAGCATGTTCTGGGCCACGGTGATCTTCATGCCCCTGATCGTGGTCTACACCGCATGGGCCTACCGCGTGATGCGCGGCAAGGTGACCGCCGCCTACATCCGGGAAAACGAACACGGCGCCTATTGACCCCGGGGATGGCGGGCCTGGCCGAATGTCCCCAGCCCGCTGAACCCGACGCATTTCAAGAAAAGGAACTCGACCATGTGGTATTTCGCCTGGATACTGGGTGTGGGCTTTGCCGTCTTGCTCGCCATACTCAACGCGATGTGGGGTGAGTCGCAGGACGCCCGCGCCGAATCGGGTGGGGAGAAGCCAAGATGACGGCGCCCACACCGGCTCCCCGCGCCGCGGGGGCGGCACCGGCCGCGCAGGGGCCGCGCAGCCGCATGCACCTGCCCTGCCTGCTGGTGGCCTTGTGGTTGATGGGTGTGGGCAGCGTGTACCCCATGTTGTTCACCGATGCCCACGGTCACGCGGATCACACCCTGGCCATGGCGCTGTTCTGGGCCATGAGCGCGGGGCTGGTGCGGGGCGTGGGCTTTGTGCCGCGCTTCGTGGTGTGGCGGTGGCTGTTCTCTGGCTGGGCTTGCCTGGCAGGGCTGGTGCTGGCGGCGCTTGTGCGCTGGGGGGGCTGAGGTGTTGTTTCGCCTGCTCCACGACGAGCGCAGCGGTGAGCTGAGCTATTTGCTGGGTGATGCCGAGGGCGGGGAGGCCGCGCTGGTCGACCCCCATGGGCGCGATCTGGCGGTGTGGCGCGCCATGCTGGGTGAGCGCGGTCTTCGCCTGCGCTGGCTGCTGCGCACCCACCACCACGACGATCAATGCCCCGGCGAACGCGAAGCGTTGCAATCCCTGCGCGTGCCGTTGGTGCAAGGGGTGGACTCGACCGGCGCGAGCAACGTGGCCGATGGCGAGGTGTTGTTCTTTGGCGGCGAGCAGGTGCGCGTGATCAAGACGCCTGGCCACACCACCGGGTGCCTGAGTTTTGCCTGGCGCGACCGGGTGTTCTGTGGGGGTTTGCTGGCGGTGGACGCCTGTCCCCAGCAGCCCTTTCCGGCCGATGCGGCGGCGCTGTGGGACAGCGTGTCTCAGCGGATCTTCACCCTGCCCGATGAAACCCTGCTGTTTGCCGGTCACGAACGGCGCGCCAGGGCGGTGAGCACCGTGCTGGAGCAGCGCCGCTGGCACCCCTTGCTCGCCGGGTGTTCCCGAGACGAGTTTCTTGCGCGCGCAGCGGGCTTGCTGCCGCCTTCATCGGCGGGCGGACCTTTTGAAAGCCATGCACCATGAACGCATCCCACCGCATCACCGTCATCGGCGCCGGCTTTGGCGCGCTCTCCACCGTGCGTGCGCTTCGCCAGCGCGATGCCCGGGTCGAGATCACCCTGGTCGCGCCACGCGCCGAATTGCACTACCTGCCCGGCATCATCTGGATCCCGTCGGGTTTGCGCACCGCAGAGCAACTGATCGTGCCGCTGGCGAACTTCTTTCGCCGCATGCGCGTGCGCCACGTGGCCGCTGAAGTCACCGGCTTGCGCGAAGGGGGGCGGGTCGTCGAGACGACCGCGGGCGCTGTCAACAACGACGCGCTGGTGATCGCCAGTGGCGGGCGCTTCATCAAGAAGCTGCCGGGCATCGAGCACGCCATCACGCCGTGTGAAGGCATTGCCGCGGCGGAGCGGATCCGCGACCGCTTGCGCGCGATGGCCGGGGGAACGATCGCGGTCGGCTTCGGTGGCAATCCCAAGGAGCCCAGTGCGGTGCGCGGCGGGCCGATGTTCGAGTTTCTTTTCGGCATCGACGAACAACTCCGGCGCGAGGGGCGCCGTGATCGATTCGAGCTGGTGTTTTTCAACCCGTCCCAGGCGCCGGGCGCGCGCCTGGGCCCCAAGGCGGTCAGGCACCTGCTTGACGAGATGGACCGCCGCGGCATCCGCACCCACCTGGGTCACAAGATGACGCGCTTTGACGCCAACCAGGTGGTCACCGAAGGCGGCGCGTTTGGCGCCGACCTGATCCTCTTCATGCCCGGCATGACCGGCAACGCCTGGTTTGATCAAACCGAACTGGCCCGTTCGCCCGGCGGCCTGCTCCAGGCCGATGCGCAGTGCCGGGTGGTGGGCAGCGAGCGGGTGTATGTGGTCGGTGACTCGGGCAGTTTCCCCGGGCCGGACTGGATGCCCAAGCAAGCCCACATGGCCGATCTGCAGGCGGCCGCTGCCGCCGCCAACGTGTTGGCGGAACTCAGGATCAAACGCCCAAGGTCACGTTCAAAGTCGAGCTGATCTGCATCATCGACGCGCTTGATCGTGGAACCCTGGTCTTTCGCAACCCTCAGCGCCAGATCATCCTGCCTTCCACGCGCTTGTTCCATTGGGCCAAGCGGCATTTCGAAGGCCGTTACCTCAAGCAATACCGATGACCATGAACCAAGAAACCCAAGCCTTGACCCCTTACGAAGCCCTGGGCGGAGCGCCTGCCATTTCAGAACTGGTGGCGCGTTTTTACGGGCTCATGGACGAACTGCCCGAGGCCTATGCGGTGCGCCAGATGCACCCCGAGAGCCTCAAAGGCAGCGCCGAGAGCCTGTGTGAGTACCTCTCGGGCTGGCTTGGCGGCCCGCCGCTCTACACCGCGAAAAAGGGCCATCCGCGGTTGCGCATGCGCCACCTGCCCTATGCGGTCAGCCCGACCATGCGCGATCAATGGATGCTGTGCATGACCCTGGCGCTGCATGAGCAGGTGGTTGATGAAGCGTTGCGCGACGGTTTGATTCAGGCCTTCGCCCAGATGGCCGACCACATGGTCAACACCGGTGATCGGACCGGATGTGGTCAGGGCCGCGCAGCGGCCGGGGCGACCGACGGCACGGACACCACCGCCGCGCCCGCTGGTCTCCCATGAGCATGGACCGCAGGCAAACGCGCCATTCACATCACCAGGAGACCAGCGTGAACCCCCACGAGACCTTGCTCAGCGATGCCTTTCAGAACCATTACCCCGAGAACGTTTCGCATTGCTACGGTTGCGGCAGCCAGAACACCCAGGGCCACCAGATCAAGACGGTCTGGGAGGGAGAGGAGACCGTCACCCGCTTCACACCGGCGCCGTTTCACACCTCGGTACCGGGCTTTGTGTACGGCGGTCTGATCGCTTCACTGATCGACTGCCACAGCACCGGGACGGCCGCGGCAGCGATGTACCGGCAAGAGGGGCGCGACATGGATTCGCAGCCCCCGTTCCGTTTTGTCACCGGCTCGCTGCATGTGGACTTTCTCAAGCCCACCCCGATCGGCGGCGAGCTGGTCATTCGCGGGCGCGTGAAGGAAATCAAGGGGCGCAAGGTGGTGGTCGAGACCACGGTCAGCGCGGGCCCGGTGATCACCGCGCGTGGCGAAGTGGTGGCCGTGCAGATGCCGGCCTCGTTTGGCTGAACGCTGCGGGTGTGGCGCGCCGCAGCGCCGGCATCAAGGTGGTCAGGTGGCGGTTGGTCCGGTTCGTTTTGGCGCGGAAAAATGCGGCTGGAACCTGGGGCAGTTGGTCCGATGTGACGTGTGCGTAAACCGCTATCATTTCTGGTCCCATGACAGCGCCTCGGCGCCGCGCCGCCCCCCGGCGTGACCGGCGATTTCGAGCACACCCGAGATGAACGACAACACAACCGACCCCGACCAATTGCCGCAGATCCGTGACGAACTGGACCTTCTTGAGGATCTGGTGCCCTTGACCGAGCAGCGGCTGATCGAACTGGGTTGTGGCACGGCGCGGCTGGCGCGCGCCTTGGTCAGCCGCTACCACGGCACCCGCCTGGTGGGGCTGGAGGTCGACCTGGAGCAACACTCCAAGAACGTGTCGAGCCAGCAAGAGCGTTTGTTGTTTGTGGCGGGCAGTGCCGAGTCGGTGCCATTTCCCGATGCGGGCTTTGATGGCGCGTTGATGTTGAAGAGCCTGCACCACGTGCCGCTGGATGGCATGGATGCAGCCTTGGCCGAGGTGGCGCGGGTGGTCAAGCCGGGTGGGTGGCTGTATGTGAGCGAGCCGATCTTCGGCGGTGCGCTCAATGAGGTTGTGCGTCTTTACAACGACGAAAACACCGTGCGAATCGCCGCGCAGGCCGCGCTTGACCGCGCGTTGGCGTCGGGCACGCACTGGGAGGCCGTGACCGAGCGGCGTTTTGCGCAGCCGGTGCATTTCCTCGACTGGGCCGATTTCGAGCGCCGCATGCTCTACCCCAGCTTCGCCGACCACCACATCACGCCTGCGCTTACCGCGCGGGTGCACACCGCGTTTGTGCCCCACATGACCGCCGATGGGGCGCATTTCGTGCGGCCCATGCACGCCCGGCTGCTGCGCCGCAAGGGCTGAGTGCCTCAACCGCTCAGGCCGGGCCTGGCGGTCAGGCCGGGGCGTTGGCTGCTTCGGTCATGATCACGCCGCCGCCCAGACAGACGTCGCCGTCGTAGAGCACGGCGCTCTGACCGGGCGTGACCGCCCACTGCAGGTCTTCAAAGCGCAGCATGAAGCCCGTCTGGTCGGTTTGCAGCGAGCAAGGCGCATCGGCTTGCCGGTAGCGCGTTTTTGCTGCAATGGCGGTGGCCTCGGGCGCGGCCCCGGCCACCCAGCTCACGTCCTCGGCGCGCAGGGTCGGCGCCATGAGCCAGGGGTGGTCGTGGCCCTGCACCACCCACAGCGTGTTGGACGCCATGTCCTTGCGCGCGACAAACCAGGGCGCGTGTTCGTTGCCGCCTTTTTGCGCCCCCTTGGCCTTCACCCCCCCGATGCCCAGCCCCTGGCGCTGGCCCAGCGTGTAGAAGCTCAGTCCCACATGCTGACCAATCGTGTGGCCATTCGGGTCTTTGATCGGCCCGGGTTCCTTGGCGATGTAGCGGTTGAGGAAGTCGCGGAAAGGCCGTTCCCCAATGAAGCAGATGCCGGTGCTGTCTTTCTTTTTCGCATTGGGCAGGCCAATCTCGGCGGCGATGCGCCGCACCTCGGTCTTGGGCAGCTCGCCCACCGGAAACAGCGTCTTGGCCAGTTGCGCCTGGTTGAGGCGGTGCAGGAAATAGCTCTGGTCTTTCAGCGGATCGAGGCCTTTGAGCAGCTCGAAACGGCCGTTGCGCTCGCGCACACGCGCGCAGTGCCCGGTGGCGATCTTCGCGCCCAGGCGCATGGCATGGTCGAGAAACGCCTTGAACTTGATCTCGGCGTTGCACAGGATGTCCGGGTTGGGTGTGCGCCCGGCCTGGTACTCGCGCAAAACCCGCAAACACGCGGTCCTTGTAGTTGGCCGCGAAGTTGACGTGTTCGATCTCGATGCCGATCACGTCGGCCACCGAGGCGGCGTCCACAAAGTCGATGCTGGAGGAGCAGTACTCGCTGTCGTCGTCGTCTTCCCAGCTCTTCATGAAGATGCCCACGACCTCGTAACCCTGCTGCTTGAGCAGGTACGCGCTCACCGCGGAGTCCGGCCGCCCCCGCTTCAACCCCACGACCACACGCTGCTGTTTGTTTGCCATGGTCGAGATTATCCTCGCCGCGCCGTCGCGAGGGGGCCTGTGGGGGCATGGGGTCGGGTGGGGTCTTGTGGGCTGTGGTTGGGCTCAGGCGCGAATCAGCAACTGCGGGCAGCCGTCGTTGTCGTGCACGAGGCGGGCGTGCACCCGCCAGACCTGTTGCAGCAGCGCAGGCGTGAGGAGCTGCGCGGGCGGCCGCTGGCTTCCAGTTGGCCGCGGTGCAGAACCCAGGACGCGGTCGGCGTAGCGCAGCGCGAGGTTGAGGTCGCAAGACCGCGAGCACACCCACGCCTTGCTCGCGGCCCAGCGGCGCACGGTGGCCAGGGTGCTGTGCTGATGCCGCAGGTCCAGGGCCGCAGTGGGTTCGTCCAGCAGCAGCCAGCGTGACCGGCCATCGGGCAGCGGGTGCCAGATTTGCTCAGCACCCGCGCAGATGCGCGCGCGTTCCCCGCCGCCGAGGCTGTTGACGTTGCGGTGCGCCAGGAGGGCCACTTCGGTGAGTCTCATGGCCGCCTGTGCAATGGTGGCTTCATCGGCCGCGGGTTGCAGGCGGTGGGGGAAGCGGCCCAGCTCGACCACGTCTTGCACCGTGAAGTCGAAGGCCACGCCGGTGTCTTGCGGCAACACGGCACGTTCTCGCGCCTGCTGTTCGGCCGGCATCTGGCTCAGCAGCCGGTTGCCCAGGCACACGTGACCTTCATCGGGTGTTCGCAGTCCGGACAGCACCGACAGCAAGGTGGACTTGCCCGCGCCGTTGGGCCCCAGCACCGCGCCCACCTCGCCGGCTTGCAGTTCGAGGTTCACCCGATCGAGCAGGCGGTTGCCACCCATCCGCACGCCGATGCCCTCGGCGCGCAGGGTGGTGGCTGCGTGCGCAGAGGAGGGCAGTGGCGGGGGGGACATGGCCGTCGCCGCAGCGTGGAACAGGGTTGGGTTGTTCATAGCCGTTTGCCGTGGGCGCTGCGCAGCAGGAGCAGGAAGAAGGGCACACCCACCAGCGCGGTGAGCACGCCCAGCGCGGCAGCTCGGCGGGGCTGCCATGGTGCGCGCGACCGCGTCGGCCACGGCGCACCAGGGCGGCACCCAGCAGCGCCGATCCCGGCAACACCCAGCGGTGATCGGGGCCGGCGAGCAGACGCACCATGTGGGGCGCGACCAGGCCGATGAAGCCGATGATGCCGGTGGTGGCCGTGACCACACCCACGGCCAGCGCGGTCACGACGATGACGCGCCGCTTGATGCGCTCGATGGGCACGCCCAGCAACACGGCCTGCGCTTCGCCCATGTAGCCATGGCGTTGAGGGTGCGCGCCAACGTTAGGGGGCCAGCGCCAGCACCGACAGCAGCGCCACCAGCTGTACCGCGCTCCAGCGCGCACCGCCCAGGCTGCCCAGCAGCCAGAACTGCAGGCTTCGCAGCTGCTCGTCGCTGGCCAGGAAGCTGAGCAGGCCCAGGCCGGCGCCGGCCAGCGCGTTGACGGCGATGCCCGCCAGCAGCATGAGGCCGACGCGGGTGCCACCCTCGCCCCTCGAGAGCATGTAGATCAGACCGGTCACAGCCAGACCGCCGCCAAAGGCCATCAGCACCAGCGTCCAGCTGCCCAGCGCGCGCGGCAGGTCGGGGAACCAGGTGGCGCCCATGACGATGGACACCCCCGCGGCCAGTGCCGCCCCGCTGCTCACCCCGATCAACCCCGGGTCGGCCAGCGGGTTGCGAAACAGGCCCTGCATCAGCGCACCGGCCATGCCCAATGCCGCGCCTGCGCACAGGCCCAGCAACAGGCGCGGCAGGCGGATGTTGAAAAACACCAGATCCGCGCCTTCGTTGGCCACGCCGTGGTAGGCCCGTGAGAGCACACCGGGCAGATCCGTCAGCGGCAGCCCGTAGGCGCCACGGCCCGCGGCCCAGAGCATCACGCCAAACAACAGCAGCGCAAGGGCGGCCAGCAACTGGGGCCCGCGCAGTCGTTGTGCGCCCGCGTGGCGCGCGCGATGTGGGCGCTCAAGCACGGCGGTGTTGCTCACGCGGGGTCCTCCGCGTCGCCATTCGGTCCGCCAAAGCGCGAGCCGGGTTCGGCCAGGCGCACTGGATCGGGCCGCCACAGACCCCAGTCCACGCAATGCAGGCGGTGGCCGTCGCCATCGAGCAGCGTGAACTCCCAGGCGCCCCAGGGTTGCAGTTGGGGTGTTTCCTGCGGCAACCGCTGGCTCACTGGAACCCCAACCCGACACAGGGCGTCGCGCAAGCTGGCGTGCAGGGCGTGGCTTTGCGTGGTCACCACGCTGTGGTCTCCTGGCTTGAAATGCGCCGCTGGCCAGTCTTGCGCACCGGGTTTTTCGAAGCGCCCCGGTGGGGCCGCGCAGGCCCAAAGCGACACCTGCAGCGGCCCGTGGCGCAGGAGGGCGAACACGCCGGGAATAAGGTGGCGGCACCCGAAACCGAGCACCGCTTGGTAGTCGTTCACGGCGCGCGCGAGGTCCGGGGTGCGCAGCACGGCGCTCATGCGCCGAACACCTGTTGGTGCAGCGAGCCGATCACCTCGGGCAGGCGCGGGCCGAACCCCAGCAGCTCCAGCGCATCAAACGCCAACAGCGTGCGCGCCCGGTGGCGCTGCCGGAAGGCCGGTGTGAGCGCCAGCTCGGGGCGTTGCCAGAGTTTGTCCACCCCTCCCACGGCTTCCAGACCTTGGGTGGTCATGAGCAGCAGATCGGGCGCGGCGGCGGCCATGGCTTCGGCGGTCATGGGCCGGTAGCCCTTGAAGGTGTTGAGTGCGTTGGTCGCGCCCATGAATCGGATCACGGCGTCGGCGGCCGTGGCCTGACCGGCCACCAGCGCGCTGCCGGTGTGCGACAACACGAAAAGCACCTTCGGCGGGCGGGGCCGGACCGATTGCCGCACCTGGGTCTGCACGGCGGCCCAACGCGCGTCGAGCCGCTCCTGCAGGGCGAGCGCCTCGGTCTGGCGGCCGGTGGCGAGGCCCACGGCGGCGACTTTGCGCCGCACCTCGTCCCAGGTGTGGTCGGATTCGACCAGCGCCACCTTCACACCCGCGCTGCGAACCTGGTCGATCACCACGGGCGGGCCCGCGTCGGTGCCGGCCACCAGCGCATCGGGCCGCAGCGCGAGCAGACCTTCGGCGGAGAGCTGGCGCATGTAGCCGACCTTGGGCGTGTGCTGCGCGGCTTCGGGGAAGAGGCTGGTGGTGTCGGTCCCCACGAGCAGTGCCTGGGCGCCCAGGGCGTACACCACCTCGGTGATGCCGCCGCCCACGGTCACCAGGCGCGGTTCGCGCTCAGTGTTCGCGGCTGTTGATCCGGCAGCAAGCGCAGTCCGGCTCCACCAGGGCGTGCCAGCGGCGAGCAGCGCCGAGCCAGCCAGGCAGGCGAGCGTGCGCCGTCTGGGCGCGCTGAAGGGCCAGGCGTTCTTTGACGGTGGGGTTTGGTGCATGGGGTGTGGTCCGTTTCGGGTCGGGTTTGGCGAGCGTGGGGCGCATGGTTGGTTGGGCGGCGTTGGTCGGCCGTTGGGTCAGGCGGACACGGCTTGCGAGACCGTTTCGCGCAGGGGCATCACCAGCGCACGCCAATCGGCCCGCTCGGGCCCGCCCGGTTTGCGTGCCCCAAAGAACATCGCCATCAACCCGCCTTCGGTGTCGAACAGTTCCAGTGAGGTGACGGTGCCGGCGTCGCCGGGTTTCTCCACGATCCAGGCGCTGGCGATCCGGTCTTCGCGCAGGTGCAGGTTGAAGCCGGGGTCCAGCACGTTGAGCCAGCGCACGCCTTGCATCTGCATGGGTTCGACGCGCCCCACCGGCCCGGTGTGGATCTGAATGCAGGCCGGGCTGCCGACAAAAACCATGATGGGGGTGGCGTCCAGCGCGGCGGCCATCAGCAGTTGGCTCGCCGCCTCGGGGTGGACGCGCTGCGTGAAGCGTCCCTCGACCAGGGCGAACGCTTGTTGCCGCTCCAGGCCGAATTGGCGCAGCAAGCCGAAAAACTGGTGGGTGTCGGTCAGCGCCGACCACGCTTGGGCGAATTCGCTGGCACGGGCTCGGGCGGCGGTGTCGGGGGCCCGCTGCGGTTGGGCCGGCTGGCTGCTCTGGAACACCGGGGTCTGTTGCGGGTCGACCCAGTCGCGGTGCAGTTTCTCCCAGGCGGGCAGGTTGGTGTGCGCGCGCGGGTAGATCTTGTGCACCGCCGCGCCGTGGGCGTCGTAGAACTGCAGGCTGGTTTGATCGGTGCCGTTGGCTTGTCGCTCGGTGACCGAGAAGCCCGCGTGCCAACGGTGGAAAAACAGGCGCAGGTCGATGTCTCTGCCCAGGGCCAGACCCACGTGACCCTGGGCCGAGAGGTTTTCGTAGACCCCGGTTTTCTCGATCACCGTGCTGTCGTTGCGCGTCAATCCCATGAGGGGGCCGCAGACCCGGAGCGATTGCAGCAGCGCCAGCCAGTCGGCTTTGAGCGGGACCGAGCGCAGGCCGCGTTCGTGGTGGCCTGCGTGCGCGGCGACCACCGCCCCTTCGCTCTGGCCGATGCTGATGGCGGCTTCGCGCGCGCGCATGCCCTTCGAGCGCGCCTGGGCAAAGGCGCTGCGGATGTCGGCCGCGTTCATTGCACCGCCTCGGGCGTGGGGTGCCACAGGCCATGGGTGACGCTGGTGGGACCGGTCGGCCCCACCCGCTCCAGTTCCAGCAGCCATCGTGTGCGCAGGTTGCCCAGCATGGTTTGCATCGGGGCCGACAGGTGGGGGTGTTCGGACAGAAAGCGCAGATTGGCGATGAGCTTGCGCGCCATCACCGGGCGGTGGGCGCAGCCGGGCGCGGACTGGGCGTAGCCGGTGAGCAGGGCCAGCGTGCCCGCCATCAGCGCTTCGACCGATGGCAGGGTGTATTCCTCTTCGCAAAGGGGGGCGGTGTGCATGGTGGGACTCCGGTGGGGTGGTGGGCGGTGTGGCGATGGGTCTCAGGTCGGGAGTTGTTCGCTCAGTCGGCGCTCGCTGTCGGCGTCGGGTGAGCGGTGCCCTTGTTCGTTGCGGTGGCGCAGGTGTCCCAGGTCGGCGCCGTCGAGTGCGTAGGCCCGCGCAAAACCCGCCACATAGCTGCCAGATGTGGGCGTGAGTTCGAACAGGTGGAAATCGCGCAGCGGGCGGATGACCTGCATGAACTTGCCAAAGCGCTGTTCGAAGCGGTCCAGCACGCGCTCGAAGGGCGCTGTCTCGCGCGCGCATTCGAGCGCCGTGCAGGCCAGGGTTAGCCGCTCGCGCGCAAACACCTGTTTGGCCTGCACCTCGCTTTCGATGAACAGCACGCTGGCGCGCCCACTGCTGCGCAGGTTGGCCGTGTGGCGCGCCAGCTCGCTGAGGTAGACGTAGTAGCGACCTGCGTCGGCAACGAAGGGGGCGTAGCTGGCCTCGGGGTGGCCTTGCGCGCTGACCGTGCCCAGGTGCAGGGTCTGGAACTGTGAGGGAAAGGCCCGGCAGGCCTCTTGCACTTTTTTCAGATCGATGTCGCTGGACATGGCGGTGTCTCCCGTGAACGGTGGAGGGAAGAAGTGAAGGGTGTGGCGACGCGGGTGGTGGCGTGGATGGTTTGGGCGCTGACGGGTGGTCAGAAATCCGCCACCAGCGCCACCGCGACGCTGCGGCCCGGAGCGGTGTAGGCGTCCAGCACGGTCGAGCTGGCGGCGATGCCGCGCACATTGGTCCACTCCCAGTACTTCTTGTCGGTGAGGTTGCGCAGGGCGCCGCTGAGCTTGAGGCCAGGGCGGATCTGCCAGCTCGCGTTCAGGTCGAGCGTGGTCCAGGCCGGGGTGGCGAACTGCTCGGCGGTGCCGCTGAAGTCGATGTCCTTGGTGGACTTCTTCATGGCGTGGGTGAGGCTGGCGCCCAGCTTCCATGCGCCGGCGCGGTGGTCCACGCCCAGCACCAGCTTGGCCGGGTTGACCGAGTTCAATGGAAGGTCGGTGGCGGTGTCGGTTCCCCGTGTCTGGCCATAGGCCAGGCGCACGGTGTTCTGTGGTGTGAGCCGGTACGAGCCTTTGAGCTCGAAGCCCCGCAACGTCACGCGCTGGCGGTTGACCGACTGGTACAGCGTGGGGTCGGCGTTGGTGCCGGCGCCTCCGACGGTGACCAGGTCTTCGATGAAGTCTTTGTAGCGCCCGTCGAACACCACCACCTCCCAGCCCAGGCGGTCTCCTTGCCCACGCGCACCCAGCTCGAGCGTGCGGCTCTTTTCGGGTTTCAGGTCGGGGTTGGGAATGGCCCGGTAACCGTAATACGGGCTGGAGAGGTTTTCAAAATAGTTGTTGAGCTGAAGCGGCGAAGGCGCCTTGAAACCCGCGGCCAGGTTGCCAAACAGATTCCATTGCTCACCGCCGCGCCAGATCGCGCCCAGTTTGGGCGTCAGCGAATCGGCCGAAAGCGAGGCGGGGGGCAGCGGGTAGAGGTCGCTGGCCTTGGCGTCCAGCGAGACCCGGTCGTAGCGCAGCGCGGGGATCACGCTCCAGCGGTCGCTGACCCATTCGCTTTGCACGAACAGGGCGGCCGTGTCCTCCACGGTTCTGGGAAAGCGGCGCAGCGGATAAGTCTCGTAGCTCGGCGGGCTCACCCCGCTCACCAGGTTGTCCAGCGTGGAGCGGGTGAGGTCGACGCCGTACACCAGCTTTTGCGACCAGTCGCCCATGGGCAGCAGCTTCTCGGCTTGCAACACGGCCTGCACCGTGTCTTCCTCATAGCGCACGTCGCGCACCCGGGCCGGCTGTTCGGCCCCGATCTGTCGGTATTCGGCGCTCACCTCGCGCGACGCCGAGGACTGCAGGCCCACCATGGCCCGCAGCCGGTCGGCCCAGGGGGTGTTGACAGGGAACCGGCCATCCCAACTCAGGCGGCTTCGGCGCATGTCGGACGTTCCGTCCAGATTGGCCACGCCAGCGCCCGTTGCGGATGGCCCGGTGCGCCCTGTCAGCACGTCCACCTCGCTCGATTTGTCCACATGTTCGAGCGTGAGCACGTGCTTTTGCCCCCCACCGGGGGTGACCACCAGTTTGCCCATGAACGCGGTCTGCCGGTCGTCTTGCGGGTTGGGGGCGGTCCGGTTGAGGTCGGCCGAGGTGTTGTCCCCCTGGTTGTCCAGCTCGTGGCTGCGACCGACCTGGACGCTCCCCAGCCACGAGAGCGTTTCGTTGGCCCGGCCTGCCAGCGTGAGGCCCAGCCGCTGGCCATCGTCTTCGCCATCCAGGCTCAGGCGCACCCGGCCGCCCAAGGCTTGCCCTTCCTTCAGCAAATCGGCGGGATCGGTGGTGAACATCGCGACCATGCCAGCCAGGCCGTCCGAGCCGTACAGCGCCGAATTCGCGCCGCGCAGGATCTCCACCCGTGAAATCAGCCCAAGATCGAAGTAGTCGCGGCCAAACGACGCCGAGCCAAACACACCGCTGACAAGCTCACGCGGCACGCGAATGTCGTCCACGGTGAGCAGCACCCGGTTGCCTTCCAGGCCCCGGATGTTGAAGCCCGCGTTGCCGTCCCGGCCCGTGCTGCCGACCACGCCGCCAAAACGGGCCGGGGCCCGTTTGACGCTGGTGTTGGGCCGCCCACGCACCAAATCCCGGATGTCCTGGACCTGGGCCGGGTCGAGGTCTTCGCCCTGGATCAGATCGACAACCGCCGGCACATCCTCCAGCGCCCGTTCGCTGCGCGCGCCGGTGACGACCACGGTGGGCAGCGTGGGCGTGTCGGCCCCGGCCTCGGCCCAGGAAAGATTGGGGGCCAGACTGGCCAGGCAGGCCAGCGCCAACAGGTGATGGGGGAAGGGGTGTCGGCGCGACGGGGTCGGCCGGGAGGAAGCAGGGTGCATGCGCATACCGGAACCAGCAAAGTTTGAAAAAAAATGGCTGGCGTGGCATCACGTCTGGGGCCCTGGGGCCGGTGTGCGTAGGCTTGCTATCGGGTGTTGCAATTGATCATATACGAATAATTCTCATTTGCAAATGGACTGCAGCAGAGACTGCGGTGGGGATTGCGGTGAGCGGGTCCTTCAGGGCGAAGGGTCGCGACCCCCGCGAACCATCAAACGATTTCACCGATGCCTGCAAGCCATCAGAACCATGGCCGGCGGTCTTCGGCATACATTGATTGACACCGCAGCCGGCTTTCCGGGCTGCAATGAGAAAGGTCTTCACCATGTCCCGTCTGCCCACGCTCTTCATTTCCCATGGCTCGCCCACCTTCGCCATCGAACCCGCAAAGGCCGGGCCGGCGCTCGCCGCGTTGGGCGCCACCTTGCCGCGCCCGAAGGCGGTGCTGGTGGTCTCGCCGCACTGGATGACGCGCGAACCGCGTGTGGCGACCACGGCGGCACCGAAGACCATCCACGACTTTGGCGGCTTTCCGGATGCGCTGTACCAACTGAACTACCCCGCGCCCGGAGCGCCCGAGGTGGCCGCACGCGCCATCGAGGTGCTGCGCGCAGCGGGTTGGTCCGCCGAGGCCGATGCCCAGTGGGGACTGGACCATGGCGCCTGGGTGCCGCTGTTGTACCTGTTGCCGCAGGCCGATGTCCCGGTGTTCCAGGTCTCGCTGCCGGCGCGGCTGGACGGTGCCAGGGCCTACGCCTATGGCCAGGCGCTCGCGCCGCTGGCCGACGAGGGGGTGTTGATCGTGGGATCGGGCAGCCTGACGCACAACCTGTACGAGGTTCGGTTCGATGCACCCGATGCGCGGGGCGAGACCTACGCAACCGAATTTGCCGCCTGGATAGCACAGACGCTGCGAAACCGCGACCACTTGCGGCTGCAGCAGACCATGGCCGTGGCACCCCACGCTCAGCGCGCCCACCCCACGGCCGAGCACCTGTGGCCGCTGATGGTGGCGGCCGGGGCGGCGGGTGCGGAGGCTCCGGTGACGCGCATCGACGGCGGCATCACCCATGGTGTGTTGTCGATGGATGCGTACCAGTTCGGGGTGGCGTCCGAAGCGGAGAAGATGGCTTCCTCGACCGCCGCGGTGGCGGGCTGAGGGGCGAGACCATGAGCAGTCAAGGCGGGTCGTCTGTCACCCTGAACCTGGAGATCGGCCGGCGGTCGACCGACCTGGTGTTGCGCGCCACGGGCGCGGTCGACGAACATTTCTCCTTGCAAATGGGGCTGGACACCTTGTGGCCGCCCGCGCCGCCGGGCCATGGGCCGTCCGCCTGGGCGATCGAGCACGCCATCCAGGTGGTGGAAGACCAGATCGCCACCATGCACCACCGGGTGCCGGTGGGCGCGCAGCTGCGGATGCCCGGCAGCGCCGTGGCGCTCCTGCGACGCGAGGGAACCATTCCCGTGCCCAACCACGAGGCCATTTCCCTGGCCATGGTCGAGCAGTGGTATCAGGCGCTGGCCGCGCGCGCCGAGGGCGCTCCGTCGGCGCGCGGCACGGGGTTCGACGAGCCGTCCGGTGACGCCCTGATGCTGATCCTGCGCGAGCTCATGCACCACCTCGGATTTGACGCTCTGCACATTGAGGATGAACCCGCTGGCGCGACAGGCGGGACGGGTGTCACGAAAACTTCATCTGCTTGACTTAATCTGGCAGTTGCCGGATTCTGGGGGCCTGCGCCAGCAATGTGCTTGGCGTGGCAGCCCCCTTTTTGTCACCGGTGAACCCCGTTGGACCTACCCCGAAAGCGAGCGCTTCCATGAAACCCACGTTGACCCTGTCGGCCCTGGCGGCTCTGTTCCTGGCCACCGGTGCCGCCCACGCCGATGACAAGACCCTGCGTTTGCTGACCTGGGGCGGTTACGCACCCAAGGAAGTGATCGAACAATTCACCCAGGAGACGGGCTACAAGGTCGAGGTCACCACCTCCAACAACGAAGAAATGATCTCCAAGCTGCGCGCCACGGGCGGCGCCGGCTTCGATCTGGCCCAGCCCAGCCAGGACCGCATCGCCGGCCCTCAGGCCGAGTTCCGCATCTACAAACCCCTGGACCTGGGCAAGCTCAAGACCGACCTGTTCATTCCCTCGATGCTGAAGTCCACCGAGAAGAACACCACGGTCAAAGGCAAGGTGTACGGCGTGCCCCACATCTGGGGCACCGACGGTCTGGTGGTCAACACCAAAACCTCCAACGCCACCGACTACGCCGACCTGTGCGCGCCTGAGAACGCCGGCAAGGTCAGCATGCGCCTGAAGCGCCCCACCTTGATCGCCATGGCCTTTGCCTCGGGTAAAGACCCGTTTGCGCTGTACAACGACCCCAAAGCCTATGGCGCCCTGATGGACGACATGGGCAAGAAACTGGCCGCCTGCAAGGCCAACGTGAAGTTCTACTGGGACGCCAAAGACCAGCTCCTCGCCGGCATCCGCTCGGGTGAGCTCACCACGGCCATGATGTGGGACACCGGGGGCTGGGAACTCAACAAGAGCAACCCCGATGTGAAGTTCATCGCCCCCAAGTCGGGCGCGCTGGGCTGGGTGGACACCTTCGCCATTCCAGCCAAGGGCAAGAACGATGCGGCGGCCTACGCCTGGATCAACTTCAACATGCGCCCCGAGGTGGCCGCCAAGGTGGCCAGCGCCGCGGGCAACTTCACGGCCAGCAAGGGCGCTGACCAGTTGATGGACCCGGTGCTGAAAAAGCAGTTTGCCGAGAGCTTCCCCGAAGCCGCGCTCAACAACATCAAGTGGTATCCGGCCGTCCCCGCCGGCATCGAAGAGATCGAAGGCCGCGTGCTCGACCGCATCAAAGCGGGCAAATAAGCTGCGCCCGGATTTGCCAGGCCTCGACAGCCCCGACACCGTGGACCTGCTGGACCTGGAGGTCCAGGCGGCCCGCAAGCGCTATGGCGCCTTTGCGGCGGTGGACGACCTGAGTTTCAGCGTCCAGCAAGGGGCCTTCTTCTCCATCCTTGGCCCTTCGGGCTGCGGCAAGACCACGCTGCTGCGCATGATCGCCGGTTTCATCGAGCCCGATGCCGGCGACATCCGCATCAAGGGCCAGTCCATGGCGGGCGTGGCACCCAACAAGCGCCCGGTGAACATGGTGTTTCAGCACCTGGCGCTGTTTCCCATGATGAGCGTGGGCGAGAACATCGCCTACGGCCTGGAGCGCCGCGGCGTCAAAGGCACCCAGGCCCGTGCCCGCGTGATCGACATGCTCGATCGCGTGGGCCTGGCGGGCAGCGAAAACAAGCGGATCGACCAACTCTCGGGCGGCCAGAAGCAACGGGTGGCGATCGCACGCTCGCTGGTGCTGGAGCCAGCGCTTTTGTTGCTCGACGAGCCCCTGGGCGCGCTCGACCTCAAACTGCGCGAACACATGAAGGTGGAGCTCAAGCAGCTGCAAGCCGAGGTCGGCACCACCTTCGTCTACATCACCCACGACCAATCGGAAGCGCTGGTGATGTCCGACTTCGTGGCCGTGATGAACCACGGGCGCTTTGAACAGATCGGCACCCCGCAACAACTGTATTACCAGCCGCGCACCGCATTCGTGGCCGGTTTCGTGGGCAACAACAACCGACTGGACGGCCAGGTGGAGCAACGCGATGGCGACTACGTCTTGCTGCGCACGCCCCAGGGCCTGGCGCTGTGGGCGCAGCGCGTAGGCACGCTCACCAAGGGCCAGGCAGCGGCGCTGTTTTTGCGCCCCGAGGCCATCGACATCGCGCGCCGGGTGGAAGAACTGCCCCCGGGCATGCCGACCTGGCAGGCCCAGGTGCACAGCGTGCTGTTTGACGGCGGCAACTCCACGGTGCAAGTGGTTGAAGTGGGCAGCGGCACCCCGTTGCAGATCGCATTGCCGCTCACCGGCAGGCTGGCCGACCTTCAGGTGGGCGAGCAGGTCCATTTTTCCTATCAGCCCTCGCAGGCCTGGTGTTTCGCCGATTCGCCATGAGCGCTTCGCTGCACCGCCGCTGGATGCTGGGTCTGCTCCTGGCACCGGCCCTGCTCTGGCTGGTGGGGCTGGTGGTGCTGCCCCATGTGGAGCTATTGCTGTTGTCGTTGCAGGGCCGGGTCGGGCCGGGCGAATACGCCTTCAGCACCGAGCAATACCAGACCTTCATCGACGAGCCCCTGTACTGGAACACCTTTGTGCGCACCGCCACGCTGTCGGTGCTTGCCACGGTGCTGACCCTGCTGCTGGCCTTTCCTGCCGCCTGGGCGATTGCCAAGGTAGCGCGTGGGCGCATGAAAACCGCCTTGCTGGTGATGTGCCTGCTGCCGTTCTGGGTCAGTGAAATGGTGCGCACCTTGGGTTGGTTGATCCTGTTGCGTGAAACCGGTGTCGTCTCGTCGCTCCTGCAGGCCGTGGGGCTGGCCCGGCAGCCGGTCGAGTTGCTCTACCACGACGCCACCATCCTCGTGGGCCTGGTGTACGCCTCGCTGCTGTTCATGGTGATCCCGCTGGTCAACAGCCTCGAAAGCCTGGACGACAGCCTGATCGAGGGGGCCTACGACCTCGGCGGCTCCACCGCCAACATCGTGCGCCGCATCGTGATTCCCCACGCCGCGCCGGGCATCGCCGCGGGCTCCATCGTGGTTTTCATGCTCTGCCTGGGCAACTACCTCACCCCCACCTTGCTGGGCGGGAAGAACTCGCTGTGGTTCACGGAGCAGATCTACACCCAGTTCATCACCCGCTTCAACTGGAACCAGGGCGCCGCATTCGGCTTCCTGTTGCTCTTCCTCTCCAGCGCGCTGGTGTGGGCCGGGCTCAAACTCACCGGGCAGCGCTTCGGCGCGGTGATGAACCGATGAGCCCACACAAGATCGCCTTCGCCACCACTCCGCGTGTCGGGGCTGGCCGCAACCCGGTCGGGCAGGGGGTTGCCACGTGATCCCCAGTCTGCCGCGAAGTGCGCTGGAGCGCGTAGGCCTCAATGCCTATCTGCTGGCCTTCTTCGTGTTTCTGTTTGTGCCGCTGCTGGTGGTGGCCGTGTTTGCCTTCAACAGCGCGCCGTACCCCACCCCACCTTGGCAAGGCTTCACCCTGGACTGGTTCGTCGCCCGCTCCGATGGGCGCGTGGGCCTGCTGTTTGACAGCGAGCTGCTCGGTAGCCTGGCGACCAGCGCCTGGGTCGCGGTGTGGGTCACGCTGTTGTCGGTGGGCGTGGGAACCTGCAACGCCTTCCTGCTGGAGCGTTTCAACTTTCCCGGCAAGCAGACTTTGGCCTTGGTGGCGATGCTGCCGCTGGTGATCCCGGGCGTCATTCTGGGTATATCCATCCTGGCCTTCGCCAGCCGGATCGCCAACTTCGTCTACGACACCTGGGAGATCGAACTGGAGTTTCTGCGCCCGGGCCTGCCGTTGGTGATCCTGGGGCAGTTTTGCTACATCGTGACCATCGCCACGCTCACCATCTCGGCCAGCCTGCGGCGCTTGATCGCACGCTGGAAGAAGCCGCGCTCAACCTGGGCGCCAGCCGGCGGCCGTGTTGTGGACCATCACGCTGCCCTACCTCAGACCCAGCATGATCGGCGCCGGCGCCATGGCGTTTCTGATGTCGTTCGAGAACTTCAACACCACCCTGATGCTGGTGGGATCGGACCCACCGCTCACGGTGTTGATGTACAGCCGCATGCGCGAAGGCGCCACGCCCGTGCTCAATGCGGTCAGCCTGTTTCTGATGGTGGCCTCGGCGCTGCTCGCGCTGGTGCTGCTGTGGCGCCGAGACAAGCAGCCGGTCGCATAGTGGTGGCAGGGCGGTTGTCCCACATGGTTTACAGGCGAGCGCGTACGCCGCGCACAGCCTGTTGCAGCGGCACATGCGCGCTCACATTTTTTACAGTCGCATTTAAGGTTGCCTTCAAGTTGCCTGGCTGAAATACGTCCACCAGCATTTGCTGGGTTTCGTTTATCAAGGACGTGTCATGAAGAAAATTGTTGTCTCCGCCGCTCTTCTTGCTGTTGCCGGTTTGGCCATGGCGGAACCCTCGTGCGATGTGCCTAAGGAAAAATGGATGCCTGAGGCCGCCTTCAAGAAGATGGTGGAAGAGCAGGGCTACGCCATCAAGAAGTTCAAGGTCAACAAAGGCCAGTGCTACGAGGTCTATGGCAAGAAGGAAGGCAAGAACGTCGAGCACTGGTTCAACCCCGAGACGGGCGCCCGCGTGACGCAGTAAGCCCTCTCGAGTCGAACGGCACACACCAGCCATGGCACCCGCTTCGCCTGCAGTGGAATACCGCCCGATCTGGGACCGCTTTGTCCGCGTCTTTCACTGGACGGTGGTGACCTGTGTGGTGCTCAACTACTTCGTGCTGGAAGAGGGCGAGTGGCTGCACGAATGGACCGGCTACCTGGCCGCCGGGTTTGTGGTGGCGCGCATCGTGTGGGGCTTTGTCGGCTCCAGGCATGCGCGCTTTGCCGATTTCTTCCCCACGCCTTCGCGCCTGTTGGCGCACTTGCGGGCGGTGCGCGCGGGCAGCACCCGGCATCACTGGGGTCACAACCCGCTGGGGGCGCTCATGATGCTGCTGTTGATGGCCCTGGTCCTCGCGCTGGGCTTGACCGGCTGGATGCAGGGCGTCGATCCGTTTTTTGGCGAAGACTGGGTGCAGAACCTGCACAAATACCTGGCCGACGCACTGGTGGTCTTTGCCGGCTTGCACGCGCTGGCGGCCATTGTGATGGGGCGCATCGAGCGCACGCGGTTGGTCAAGGCCATGGTCACCGGGGTCAAGGAACGTTATTGATCTGAGGGCGTGAGCCCCCCCCCAGCCCGATCAGAGGTCGGGCTGTGCCAAACTCTCGCCATGCACTCCGCACCCAGGTACCTCATCGGCGAATCCGACGTGGCGTTCACCGCCATTCGGGCGCAGGGCGCGGGCGGGCAAAACGTGAACAAGGTGTCCAACGCGGTCCACCTGCGTTTCTCCATTCACGGCTCTTCGCTGCCCGAGCCGATTCAGGCGCGGCTCCTCGCGATGAGCGATCAGCGCATCACCACCGACGGCGTGGTGGTGATCAAGGCGCAGTCCAGCCGAAGCCTGGAGCAAAACAAGGTGGAGGCGTTGGCGCGGTTGCAGGCGCTGATCGACAGCGTGACCACGCCGCCCAAACCGCGCAAGCCCACGCGGCCCACGCTCGCTTCACAGCGTCGCCGGGTGCAGAGCAAGGTCAACCGCGGCCAGGTCAAGGCGCTGCGTGCGCGGGTGAGCGGCAGCGAGTAAAGCCGCGTCAGGGCGCACAGACCGACGGGTCGGTGTGGACCAGCTCCATGGGGTAGCGGTGCCCGGCCAGATGGTCCTCAATGCAGCGCAAGACCAGTGGACTGCGGTGCTGCGCCACACTGGCGCGCACCTCATCGGGCGTCATCCACAGCGTGCGCCCGATGCCCGTGTCCAGTGCCCGCCCGGTCTCCGGTTCACCCACGTCGCCGCAATAGGCAAAGCGCAGGTAGGTGACGTCTTCGCCCGTGCTCTCGCGCCGGAACCGCGAGAGGTAGATCCCCACCAGCGCGGTGGGGTTGAACGGATGGGCGGTCTCTTCCAGTGCCTCGCGGGCCACGCCCTGTTCCGGGCTTTCGCCCGGATCGAGGTGCCCCGCCGGGTTGTTCAGGCGCAAACCTTCCGGTGTGTGCTCTTCGATCAGCAGGTAGCGGCCGTCGCGCTCGATGATGGCGGCTACGGTGGCGCTGGGTTTCCAACGGGTGTTCATGGGTCGTGATGCGCTCGCAAGAGTTGCAAGTCCCTGTCGGGACGGGTGCGGGAGTGGAGGGAGTCGCCTGCGTGCGGCTCGGCCCTGGCAATTCCCGTAAGCTTAGCGCTTGAGACCCCGGCGCGTTGACCGGGACGAGGAGGAGCGATGAGGCTGTCGATAAATGCGGTGACCATGGGGTTGGGATCGGCCTTGCTGGTTTGCGTGGCACATGTTCATGCTGGGCAGGAGGTGTCCGTTGGGCGGGTTGACGTTCGGTTGCCGGGTGAGGATGACGCCTGGCAGGTTTATGACTTGAAGGGCGAGGGACTCCGCTTCGCTGGGTCTGGCGTGGACTTTCAGCAAAGTGGGGAGTGGAAAGTGGTGGTGCACCGAAGCGCCAATCGGGTGATTGACGCGCTGCTTTGGTTTCGGGCGAACAGCTCTGGCAAAGGGCGTTTCTCCGGCGTGCAGTACCCCGGCGAGCAATGTGAGGGGGCACGTGGCGTGTTTGCAGAAGGCAGTGAGCAGGGGGCTGGTGCGAGATCCTTCCAATGTCTGCAGGTGACGGTGCCGCACAACGTGGTAGCAGCCAACAACGTGAATCCACAGGTCAAAAATTTGATGGCGAAAGAGGGCTGGACATGGTCGCCGTCCATGCACGCCATTGCCGCGCGTCAGTTCTCCCATAGCGGCGCATTCGTCGAAGTGATCGCCTTCGTCGCGCCGGAGTCTTTGCCTGCGGTGGATCCGGCGGCGGAAGACCAGGCGGGGAAGGATGGGGTTTCTGCGAAGAGCATACGCTGGGGCCGCTTGCTTCAAGAGGCGGCGACCGACAGCGTCTACAGCATTCGGGGCAATCTGCCTGTGCCCGATTTGCGATTGCCAGCAGCCCATGAAAAGGACCCATCAGCCACAACCCGGTGAATGGGTGCGGTTGGTTGTCGGTTTGTGCATCAGTATTCGCACATGAGTGGATTTGATACCCATGACGTTTGCGATGTGCATCAGGGCCGTGCGAACCAAGTCTTCATCGGCGTTGACAGGGCAGACCCTGATCAGGAGCTGGGGCACAATCCCTCACAATCTGACGGATGACTTACGCATGGCCGGGTCGACGCACCTGTGCTGTTGCGGGACATGGGCGCCGCGCGGGCGCTTGTGAGACAGCTTGCTTTACAACATTGCATCTTGAGGAGAGCCACATGAGTTCCGACGCATCGAATGACCTGGCAACGGCAAGCACTGGCGCCAAGCCAGCGCAACGCATCGGCGTGCCGCGCGAGATCTTTCCCGGTGAAAAGCGGGTTGCCACCGTGCCTGAGGCCGTGACCAAGCTGATCAAACTCGGCTTTGCGGTGGTGGTTGAAAGCGGCGCGGGCGACCTGGCCAACCTCAGCGATGAGGATTACCGCGAAGCCGGTGCCAGCATTGCCCCGTCCGCGGCCGAACTCTGGCGCGGCGCCGACATCGTCTTCAAGGTGCGTCCTCCCACGCCCGACGAAGTGGCTCTGATGCATCCGGGCCAAACCTTGATCGGTTTCATCTGGCCCGCGCAGAACCCCGACCTGATGCAACAACTCGCTGAGCGCCAGGTCACCGCGCTGTCGATCGATGCGCTGCCCCGCACGCTCAGCCGCGCGCAAAAAATGGACGCGCTGACCTCGATGGCGGGGGTCAGCGGCTACCGGGCCGTGGTGGAGGCGGCCAATGCCTTCGGGCGATTCTTCAATGGCCAGATCACGGCCGCGGGCAAGGTGCCGCCGGCCAAGGTGTTCATCGCCGGCGCCGGTGTGGCCGGTCTGGCCGCCATTGGTGCGGCGGCGAGCCTGGGCGCCATCGTGCGCGCCAACGACACGCGTGCGGAGGTCGCCGATCAGGTGGTCTCGCTGGGTGGCGAGTTCGTCAAAGTGGACTATGAGGAAGAGGGCTCGGGCGGCGGCGGATACGCCAAGGTGATGAGCGAGGGCTTCCAGGCCGCGCAGCGCGAGATGTACGCGCAGCAGGCCAAGGAGTGCGACATCATCATCACCACCGCGCTGATCCCCGGCAAACCCGCGCCGCGCCTGATCACGGCCGAGATGGTGAAAAGCATGAAGCCCGGCAGCGTGATCGTCGACATGGCGGCCGAGCAGGGCGGCAACTGCGAACTGACAGTGCCCGGTGAGGCGGTGGTGCGCCACGGGGTGACCATCGTGGGCTACACCGATCTGGCTTCCCGCATGGCACGCCAGTCGTCCACCCTGTACGCGACGAACCTGTTCCGGCTGAGCGAAGAGCTGTGCAAGACCAAGGACGGGGTGATCAACGTCAACATGGCCGACGACGCGATCCGGGGTCTGACCGTGATCAAGGACGGCGAGATCACCTGGCCCGCGCCGCCGCTGGCCGCCGCGCCCAAACCGGCGCCCAAGCCCGCGGCCGCGGCCGCGCCGAAAAAAGCCCATGGTCATGGCGAGCCTTCAGGCCCCATGCCGGCCGGGCAGCTGGCCATCGTGGCGGGCATAACCGCCGTGCTCATGCTGCTGGTGGGGGCTTATGCGCCAGCGGCCTTCCTGTCGCACTTCACGGTGTTCGTGCTGGCCTGCTTTGTGGGCTACATGGTGGTGTGGAACGTCAAGCCCGCCTTGCACACACCCCTCATGAGCGTGACCAACGCGATCAGCTCGATCATTGCCATTGGCGCGCTGGTGCAGATATCGCCCATGGCCGATGCCGCCGACCGCCCCAACACATTGATCGGCATCCTGGCGGCCCTGGCGCTGGTGCTCACCGCCATCAACATGTTCGGCGGCTTCGCCGTCACCCAGCGCATGCTGGCCATGTTCCGCAAATAAGAAGGAGACCTTGAATGTCTGCAAGTTTGGCCACAGTCTCTTACATCGGAGCGACCATTCTTTTTTCATTCTCAGCCTGAGCGGCCTGTCCAACCAGGAAACCGCACACGCCGTGGCAACCTCTACGGCATGGTGGGCATGGCGCTGGCCGTGCTGGCGACGGTGTTTGGCCCACAAGTCACCTCCGCAGGTCTGCCCTGGATCATCATCGCCATGGTGGTGGGCGGCGCGGTGGGCCTGTACGCGGCGCGCACCGTGCAAATGACCCAGATGCCCGAGCTGGTGGCCCTGATGCACAGCATGGTGGGCATGGCTGCGGTGTTGGTGGGCTATGCCACTTACGTGGACCCGCAAGCCTCGCAGGGCTTTGAGGGAGCGGCCCACACCATCCACGCCATGGAAATCTACATCGGCATTTTCATTGGCGCCGTCACCTTTTCCGGCTCGGTGATCGCCTTTGGCAAGCTTTCCGGTCGGGTGGGTGGCAAACCCTTGCTGCTGCCCGCGCGTCACTGGCTGAACTTGGCTGGTCTGATCGCGGTGATCTTCTTTGGCCGTGCCTTCCTGCATGCGGAGTCGCTCTCGGACGGCATGGTGCCGCTGTTTGTGATGACGGTGATTGCGCTGCTGTTCGGTATTCACATGGTCATGGCCATTGGTGGTGCCGACATGCCGGTGGTGGTGTCCATGCTCAACAGCTATTCCGGCTGGGCGGCTGCGGCCACCGGCTTCATGCTCTCCAACGACCTGCTGATCGTGACCGGCGCCCTGGTGGGCTCCAGCGGCGCCATCCTGTCCTACATCATGTGCAACGCGATGAACCGCAGCTTCATCAGCGTGATCGCCGGTGGTTTCGGCACCACCAGTGCCGCGCCCAAGTCCGGCGGTGGCGCGGTGGAACCGGCTGGCGAGGTGGCGCCCATCCTGGCCCAGGAGACCGCCGACATGCTGCGCGACGCCAAGAACGTCATCATCGTGCCGGGCTATGGCATGGCGGTGGCCCAGGCCCAGCACACGGTGTTTGAAATCACGCGCCATTTGCGCGAAAAGGGTGTGAACGTGCGATTCGGTATCCACCCCGTGGCCGGTCGCATGCCGGGCCACATGAACGTGTTGCTGGCCGAGGCCAAGGTTCCGTATGACATCGTGTTCGAGATGGACGAGTTGAACGACGACTTCCCGGAGACCGATGTGGCCATGGTCATCGGCGCCAACGACATCGTGAACCCGGCCGCACAAGACGATCCCGAAAGTCCCATTGCCGGCATGCCCGTGCTGGAGGTCTGGAAGGCGCGCACCTCCATCGTCATGAAGCGTTCGATGGCCTCGGGCTACGCGGGCGTGGACAACCCGCTCTTCTATAGAGACAACAACCGCATGCTCTTTGGCGACGCCAAGAAGATGCTGGACGAAGTGTTGGTGGTTTTGAAGAGCTGACCGCGCGCAAGGCGTCACAAGGTCGTTGTTTTTCTCGGCGGGTGCGCGTGTTCGCCGCCACCCTGCAGCCATGTGGCATGGACCCAGCTGTCGGCAGCGTCTCTCTTTTGATAGCGTTGAAGCCTTGTTGGCAGGCGGTTACGGGTGTACTGTCAGTCCAAAGTAAGGGAAAAACACGAGAGCGGCGTCCACCGTTCTGGCAGAAAATGAACGACCGTTCAGTTTCATTCTTTCTGGAGATCACATGACCGAATCGACCGTCGACCGCCCTTGGCTGGCTTCCTACTCGCCGGGCGTTCCTGCCGACATCGATGTGGCGCAGTACCCGTCGCTGGTGCATCTGCTGGAGGACAGTTTCCAGCGCTTTGCGCCCCGCGCGGCCTACAGCTTCATGGGCAAGGAGGTCAGTTACGCCCAGGTGGACACCATGTCCAAGGCGTTTGCGGCTTATTTGCAGGGGCTGGGCCTGGTCAAGGGCGACCGGGTCGCGGTGATGATGCCCAATGTGCCGCAATACCCGGTGGTGGTGGCGGGCATTCTTCGGGCGGGCTTCGTGGTGGTCAATGTGAATCCGCTGTACACCGAGCGTGAGCTGGAGCACCAGCTCAAGGACTCAGGCTCTGCCGCGATCGTGATCATCGAGAACTTTGCCGGCACGCTGGAAAAGTGCCTGGTCAGAACGCCGGTGAAACACGTGGTGCTTGCGGCCATGGGTGACCTGCTGGGCTTGCTCAAGGGCGCGCTGGTGAACTACGTGGTGCGCAATGTCAAGAAAATGGTGCCCAGCTTCAACCTGCCCCAGGCGGTGCGTTTCAATGACGCCATGGCCCGTGGGTCGCGAGGCTCGCTCAAACGACCCGAGATCGGGCCTGATGATGTTGCTGTGTTGCAGTACACCGGAGGCACCACGGGGGTGTCCAAAGGGGCGGTGCTGCTGCACCGCAATGTGGTGGCCAATGCCTTGCAGTCCGAGGCCTGGAACCAGCCCGCCATGGGCAAGGTGCCCGATGGGGAGCAGCCCACCAGCGTGTGTGCCTTGCCGCTGTATCACATCTTCGCCTTCACGGTGAACATGATGCTGGGCATGCGCACCGGGAGCAAAGTGATCCTTATCCCCAACCCGCGCGACCTGCCCGCCGTGTTGAAGGAACTGTCCAAGCACCGCTTCCACAGCTTTCCTGCGGTCAACACGCTGTTCAACGGCCTAGCCAACCACCCCGACTTCAACACGGTGGACTGGAGCCATCTCAAGGTCTCGGTCGGGGCGGCACGGCGGTTCAAGGCGCGGTGGCCAAGCTCTGGCTGGACAAGACCGGATGTCCCATCTGCGAAGGCTATGGCCTGTCGGAGACCAGTCCGTCGGCCAGTTGCAACCCCGTGACCAACATGGAGTTCACCGGCACCATCGGCCTGCCATTGCCCAATACCTGGATGAAGGTGCTCGACGACGATGGCAACGATGTGCCGATGGGGCAGCCCGGAGAAATTGCCATCAAGGACCTCCAGGTGATGGCGGGCTACTGGCAGCGGCCAGGCTGAAGCCGCCAAGGTCATGACGCCCGATGGCTACTTCAAGACCGGTGACGTGGGTGTGATGGATGAGCGTGGCTACTTCAAGATCGTGGACCGCAAGAAAGACATGGTGCTGGTCAGCGGCTTCAACGTCTACCCGAACGAGGTGGAAGAAGTGGTGGCCGAGATGCCCGGCGTGATGGAGTGTGCCGTGGTTGGGGTGCCCGATGAGAAGTCGGGTGAAGCGGTCAAGCTGGTGATCGTCAAGAAAGACGCTTCGCTCACCGAGGAGCAGGTGCGCGCTTTCTGCAAGGCCAACCTCACCGGCTACAAGCAGCCCAAGGTGATCGAGTTTCGAACCGACTTGCCCAAGACCCCGGTGGGCAAGATCCTGCGTCGGGAGTTGCGCGACAAGAAGTCATAAAACCAACCCGTGCCGCAGCCGGCGGTGATCGCATGGCGTCTGGTCCAATTCGGGGATGAAAAAGACATCTCCCACCGCCATCGTTGCCGCCTTGCACGAGGAGCTTGCCAGCGTGCTCGAACTGATGCCCGACGAGCACAGGCAGGTGGTTGGTGGGCGCGTGTTCTGGACGGGACATCTGCATGGGCAGGACGTGGTGGCTGTGCTGTCGGGTGTCGGCAAAGTGGCTGCAGCCACCACCGCGACGCTGCTGATACAGCATTTCGGCGTGCGGCGTATCGTGTTCACCGGCGTGGCGGGCGGGTTGGGGCCCGGTGTGCAGGTCGGTGATGTGGTGCTGGCACGCAGTTTCCTGCAGCACGACATGGATGCCTCTCCCCTGTTTCCGCGGTATGAGGTGCCGCTGTATGGCCTGTCGCGTTTCGACGCCGACGCTGTGCTGACCGACGCGTTGGCGCTGGCCTGCGAGGGCATGCTTTGCGCATGGTTTGCCGGAACACCTGGGCGTCGCCACGGTCGAGGCCCATGGCCTTCAGGCTCCGAGCTTGCACCAGGGGTCTGCTCATCAGTGGCGACCGGTTTGTGGCGACCACGGCGGAGGTCGTGCGCTGCAGGAGGCACTTCCCGACGCCTTGGCGGTGGAGATGGAGGGTGCGGCCTTTGCACAGGTCTGCCACGACTTCGCTGTGCCGCTGGCGGTGGTGCGCACCATCTCGGACCGCGCCGACGACGCGGCCCATGTCGACTTTTCGCGTTTCTGCGCGAGGTGGCCAGTCACTACTGCGGCCATATTGTTCGCGCGCTTCTGTCGCGCTGAGAGCGAATCAGGCGGCGGGTTTTCGGGCGGCGGTCACAGGAAACAACGCGCGGCGGAGGCGGTCTTCGCGCCGGCACCTCGGCGCTGAGCGCGTGTTCGACATGACCGATGTGGTTGAGCATGCGCTGCCTGGCCAGCGCCAGGTCGCCCGCTTCCAGCGCTTCCACGATGGCCGCGTGTTCTGCGCAGGATTGTTTCGCCTCGTGGGTCGACTGGAAGAGCGTGGCGGCCAGGGTGGTGCGCGCGGTGAGGTCGCGCAGCACGTCACACAGCAGGCGGTGCCCGAGGTTTTCCGCCAGACACACATGAAAGTCCGCCAGCAAGAAGGCGCGGGTTGCCAGGTCGGCCTCTGAATGGCCTGTTCTTCTTCCTCGATGTGGCGGCGCAGGGCACGGGCGACCTCCTGAAGCGGGCGGCCTTCTTCAGGCTGGGTCCGGTGGGCGGTGTCAGGATGCCGGCTTCCACCACGCGCCGGGCCGCGAATGCGTCCCTGGCGTCGTCCACCGAGGGCTCCACCACATACCAGCCCCGGCGCGAGCGCACTTCCACAAAGCCCCTGGCTTGCAGTTGCATCAGCGCCTCGCGCACCATGGTGCGGCTGACTTCGAACAGGTCGGCCAACTCCTGCTCGCCCAGGCGCTGGCCTGGCGCCAGTTGCTGCGCCAGGATGGATTCGACCACGCGTTGTGCGATTTCGTTCTGGGTGGACATGGGAACGGACTTTAGCGCCAACGCCTTGCGTTCGTTTGACTCGTCTGACCCGTTTGTCTCACTCCAGCACGGGCTTTTCGCGGCCATCAAGCACCGCGTGGGCCTTGGTGCGGTCGATGTCGCCTTCCCATGCCGCCACCACCACGGTCGCCACACAGTTGCCCACCATGTTGCCTAGCGCGCGGGCGATGCCCATGAACCAGTCGACCGACAGCACCAGCACCAAGCCAATGGCTGGAATGGCGGGAATGGCGTGCAGCGTGGCGGCCAGCACCACAATGGCCGACCCTGGCACGCCGTGGGCACCTTTGGACGTGACCAGGGAAATGGCCAGGATGGCCAGCAGGTCCGCGTTGGTCACCGGCGTGTTGGTGGCCTTGGCAATGAACACCGCGGCCAGCGTGATGTAGATGGAGAAGGCGTCCAGGTTGAAGGAGTAGCCGGTGGGAATGACCAGGCCCACGGTGGAATCCTTGATGCCCATGCCCCGCAGCTTGGCCATGATCTGGGGCAACACGCTGTCCGATGAGGTTGTGGCGAACACCACCGCCAGCTCTTCGCGCAGGTAGCGCAGCAACTTGAAGATGTTGAATCCGGCCAGTCGCAGGATCAACCCCAGAATCACGAAGACGAAGAAGATCACCGCCACATAGAACAGCATCACCAGCATGCCCAGTTCCTTGAGCGAACCCAGCCCGTACTTGCTGACGGTGAACGCAATGGCTCCCAGCACCCCCAGCGGGGCCAGCTTGATGATGAGACCCATGATCTTGAACAGCACGTGGGAGAGCGTGTCGATGAAGCTGACCATGGGGGCGCCCCGCTCACCCAGAAGGGCCAGTGCAACGCCGAAGAGCACCGCAAACAGCAGCACCTGGAGCACGTCGCCACTGGAGAAGGCCGAAACCGCCGTGGTGGGGATGAGGCGCATCAGGAACTCCACCGTGCCGCCGCTGGTGAGTTTGCTCGCGTAGGCGCTCAGTGCGGCACCGTCCAGGGTGGCCGGATTCACGTTCATGCCCGCACCCGGCTCGAACCAGAGTCCCAGCACCAGACCCAGCAACAGGGCAATGGAGGTCACGACCTCGAAGTAGATCAAGTGCCTTGACGCCCACCCGGCCCCCGCGCCTGAGGTCGCCGGCGCCGGCAATGCCATGCACCACCACGCAAAACACCAGCACCGGAATGATCATCTTGATGAGCTTGATGAAGCCATCACCCAAGGGCTTGAGCTGGATCGCGAACTCGGGCACGGTGAACCCAAGTGCAACGCCCAGCAGCAGGGCAAGCACCACTTGCCCGAACAGGGACCGGAAGAATTTGGACATGGAATCTCCTCGACTAATCAGACATACAAATCTTGTATACAAGAATGTAGGCAAGTTGATCCGGATCTGTCTGCGTGTTTTCCCTTGGTTGTGCCGCCAAAGGGTCGCATCGGCGACCCCCTGCCCGTCTCCGGCCTATTTCAGCCAGCCGCGCTTGCGGAAGTACAGCATCGGCACCACCGCCGACAGCACCATCAGCCCCAGCGCAAACGGATAGCCCCATTTCTGGCTCAGCTCGGGCATGTACTGGAAGTTCATGCCATAGAGGCTGGCAACCAGGGTTGGTGGCAGCAGGGCGACGCTGGCCACCGAGAACAGTTTGATGATCTTGTTCTGGTTGATGTTGATGAAACCGACGGTGGCGTCCATCAGGAAGTTGATCTTGTCAAACAGAAAGGCGGTGTGGCTGTCCAGCGAGTCCAGGTCGCGCAGAATCTGCCGGGCATCCTCGAACTGCTCGGCGCTGAGCAAGCGGCTGCGCATCATGAAGCTCACTGCCCGGCGCGTGTCCATCACGTTGCGGCGGATGCGGCCCGACATGTCTTCGTGGCGGGCGATTGCCGAGAGCACCTGGCCGGCCGTGTCGTCGGTCACCTCACCGGCCAGCACCTGCCGGCTGACCTTTTCCAGGTCGTCATAGATGTTCTCCAGCGTGTCGGCGCAGTATTCGGCGTCGGCATCGAAGAGCATCAGCAGAACGTCCTTGGAGTTCTCGATCAGCCCCGGCATGCGGCGCGCCCGCATGCGCAACAGCCGAAACACCGGCACGTCTTCGTCATGGATCGAGAACAGCACGCCCTGGCTTCGCAGCTTGTCGTTGTGCTCGTTCAGGATAAACGCCACGCGGATGGCGCGCGGGTCCTCGCTGTCGTCGATCAGAAAGTCGCTGCGCACGTGCAGCTCGCCGTTGTCTTCTTCGAAGAACCGGGCCGATTCCTCGATGTCGTCGTCCATCGCGTCTTCCGGGATGGACAGCCCAAAAATGCGCTTGACCCAGCGCCGCTCCTCTGGCGTGGGGGCCTCCAGATCGATCCAGATGGGTTTGAGCCCTTCCAAAGCGTCGCTGGAGTTGATTTCTTCTTGAAACAGCCGGCCGTTGACCAGGGTGAAAACGTTGAGCATGGGTGCTCCTGGGCAAAGATTCTGATGGGCCGGGGCGCGCACTGCGCGAACCACCGGCGATTGGTTCTGGCGGCGCTTTCAGCCGCAGAACCTTTGCCAGAGCGGTGCGGGCCAAGCGGCGCCAGCGTCAATCAGACAGCGGTGAAGTCGGCTGAAAGCACACAACTGGGAGGTGTGCTTTCCATGATGCGATCGAGAATGCTTGAAAGCCAGGATTATGGCATTGGCCTTCCCGGCAAACCGCCGAAAAGGGATTCATTCCTGCTGAAAAAGTGCGGTGAGGTCGTCTTGGCGCAGCCAGGCATCGTGCTCGCCCAGCTCGATCAATGCCTGAACAAAGCCCGGCTCGAACATGAGGTAGCTCGCCAGCGAAGCAGCGCTGCCGCCAGAGGCCGCTCCGGTCTCCAATGCGCCCAGGCCCTTGAGGGTGTTGCGGGTGGCGGGCGGCAGGTCGTTCACGTGCTTGCGCGCCAGCTCGTCAACGGAAAAGCTCGGTTGTACCGACACCACCTTGACGGCGTGATAGGGCAAAGCCGCAGCCACCTCAGGCGGCAGTTTGGCCAGCGTCGCACTCACCCGCTGCGCCTGTTCCACGTCATGGTGCACCGTGTCGTGGAACACGCTGGCCATCGCATGCCCGGCGATGGTGCCGGCGGTGGGCTCGGGGCTGGTCATGGGAGGCTTGCCGGTTCGCGTGGGTTGCCCCACGCCGATCACCAGGATGCGCCGCGCGCCAAACTGAATGGCGGGCGACAGGGGGGAAAGCTGACGCATGGAGCCGTCGCCGAAGTACTCCTTGTGACCGTCCACCCACAGCGGCACCGCGGGAAACAGAAACGGGATGGCGCTGGAGGCCATCAGGTGCTCAATGGTGATGGGCTGAAAAGAGGCTCGCCGCCCCGGGCGGTGCCAGGGTTGCAGCGGCAGGTCGCTCGCGGTTTGGCAAAACGTCCAGTGCTCGCCAGAGCTGTAGCTGGAAGCCGTCACCCCCAGCGCCTCGATGAGGCCGTCGCGCAGCGCATGTTCGATGCCGGTGAGGTCGATGGCCCGGTGCAGGGTATCGACCAGTGGCAGGGTGTCGAGCAGGGCCCTGTGGCGCTTGACCTGGCGCGCCAGCGTCAGGCCCGCCAGGAGCCGGTTGGCGCGAACCCAACCCGGGGCGTCGAGCTTGTAGACACGGTGGGATCGCAGCTTGCCCCAGAAGGTCGCCAGTTCCGCCAACGCGGGCAGGCCGGACTGCGCGCGGCTGGCCAAGAAGCTGGCATTGAGGGCGCCCGCAGAGGTGCCAAACAGCCAGCGAAAGGGAAAAGCAGCCGGTGTGCCGCCGCGACCCGGGTTGCGCATGGCCAGCATGCGGGCAATGGCTTTGAGCACGCCAGCCTCGTAGGCCGTGCGCGCTCCCCCGCCCATCAACACCAGTGCACAAGCACCGTCGTGGCCGGCGGTGGGCCGATGGGGCAGAAAGCTGCGGTGGATGAGCGTGTCGAGTGACACCGGGGAAACTTCCTGTAAGAGTGGTTCGGGAATGGCCTTTGGCCGACGCTGCGCAAAATCATGACACAAGGCACGGGGGGCATGGGAAGCTCTCCTCCCACAGGGACCAGCAAGGCATCGGCAAGGCGCCTGGTGCGCCGCCTGTCGACAGATTCACGGCGCGTCTCATGTTCCACGGGAATCGGCCGATCCCATCTGTGAGAACCGATTTGCGCCACATCAACCCTTGTTGCAGTGCGGGATTGCGCACCTCCGGTTTCATGGGCATAGTGGATCCATCGGTTCTCCGTGGTCGCCAGTCGGGCCTCCCGACAGGCGGCTTGTATCAACCTGAAGCAACAGGAGGTTCTTTTATGAACTTGACGATCAGTGGACACCATCTGGATGTAACGCCCGCGCTGCGCGGGTACGTCACTTCCAAACTGGAGCGCATTTCCCGGCATTTCGATCAAGTGGTCGACATCAAAGTGCTGCTGACGGTGGACAACCTCAAAGAGAAGGACATGCGTCAGAAAGCCGAATGCAATATCCACGTAAAAGGCAAGGATTTGTTCGCGGAAAGTGCCCACGCTGATCTGTATGCGGCGGTCGATGAGCTCGCCGACAAGCTGGATCGACAGGTTCTTCGTTACAAAGACAAGTCGCAAGACCACCATCACGAGCCTGCCAAACGCCTCATGTGAGGTCTTGGTACCGCTCGGTCCCCGAGGTGCAGCTTCCATGCTGCAATGCAACAAGCCGCTTGAAAAGTCAAGCGGCTTTTTTGTAACCGAACACTAGGCAAGGCGCCTCAACTCGGCATAATTTGCGGTCCAAGAGGCCTACATGAACCGACTATCTGCCATATTGCCTGCGGGCCAAGTGCTGGTGAGCGTGGACGCCACCAGCAAGAAACGCGCATTCGAAGAGGCTGGACTGCTCTTTGAAACCCTTCACGGACTCAACCGCGCCCTGATCACCGACAGCCTTTTCGCCCGCGAGCGTCTGGGCTCCACCGGTTTGGGCCACGGTGTGGCGATCCCGCATGGGCGCATCAAAGGTTTGAAACAACCACTGGCCGCCGTGTTTCAACTGGCCAATCCGATTGGATTTGATGCGCCGGACGAATTGCCGGTGCAGTTGCTGATATTCCTGCTGGTGCCAGAGGCCGCGACCCAGAAGCATTTGGAGATCCTCTCCGAGATCGCGGAATTGCTCAGTGACAGTGCCTTGCGTGATCGCATGAAGGCCGCCGACGAGGCCGCCAGCCTGCACGGCATGATCACGGCCTGGCAGTCGGCACACGCCGCCGCTTGAAGGCCTTTGCCTTTGATCGCCAGCCCTGTTGGACAGGGGCGTTTCCAGCGCCTTGCGCTGGCTTGCATGTCCGTTCGCACCACGAATCGGCCGTGATGTCCGCGTCCCACAGCTCCTGATCCGCGCGAGGCCTGGATGAAACCCACCGTTGTCAGTGCCGATGTCATGTTTGAGGACCACCGTGAAGGCCTCAAGTGGCAGTGGGTGGCGGGGCTCGGCGCCTCGGAGCGGCGATTCGACGAGGTGGCCATTCGCGAGGCGCGCTCAGGGGCCGACCTGGTGGGCTACCTGAATTACATCCATCCCTATCGGGTGCAGGTTTGCGGTGAGCGCGAAATCAACTACCTCACCAGTGCGGTGGACGAAGACAACCGCCGTCGCATTGCGCGCATTGTGACCTTGGAACCGCCGGTTCTGGTGTTGGCCGACGGGCAGTCGGCGCCCCAGGCCATGGTGGCCATGTGCGAGCGCGCGCAGATCCCCATGTTTGCCTCACCGGAGCCCGCGGCATTCGTCATCGATGTGTTGCGGGCCTACCTGTCGCGCCATTTTGCCGACCGGTCATCCATGCACGGCGTGTTCATGGACATTCTGGGCATGGGCGTGCTGATCACCGGTGAGTCCGGTCTGGGCAAGAGCGAGCTGGGTCTGGAGCTGATTTCACGCGGGCATGGCCTGGTGGCCGACGATGCGGTCGACATTTTTCGCACCAACCAGACGAGCGTGGAGGGGCGCTGCCCCGAGCTGCTTCAAAACCTGCTGGAGGTGCGCGGGATCGGCCTGCTCGACATCAAGGCCATCTTTGGTGAAACCGCCGTGCGCCGCAAGATGCGCTTGAACCTGATCGTGCACCTGGTGCGCCGCGAGACCCTGGAGCGCGACTACGACCGCATGCCCCACGAGCCGCTGTATCAGGATGTTCTGGGCGTGCCCGTGCGCAAGGCGGTGATCCAGGTGGTGGCCGGGCGCAACATCGCCGTGCTGGTGGAGGCCGCTGTTCGAAACACCATCTTGCAGCTGCGCGGAATCGACACCTACCAGGAGTTTGTGGCCCGTCACCGGGCTGCCATGCAAAAGGGCGACTGAGCGCGCGGCTCAGGCGTCAGCGCTGGTTGCTGTTGCGATGGGGGCAGTCGGGTTTGCTGCAGTTGGCATAGAGGGACAAGGCGTGTTCCTGCAACACGAAACCTTTGCTCTTGGCCACCATCTGTTGGCGCTTTTCGATCTCTGGATCAAAAAACTCTTCCACCCGTCCGCAATCGAGACAAACGAGGTGATCGTGGTGCTGTCCTTCGTCCAGTTCGTAGACCGCTTTGCCCGACTCGAAATTGCTTCGGCTGAGCAGGCCGGCCTGTTCAAACTGCATCAGCACCCGATACACCGTGGCCAGGCCAATATCCGACTGGCTCTCGAGCAACACGCGGTAGACGTCTTCGGCCGTCATGTGGCGTTGCTTGGCGTTCTGGAAGACCTCCAGAATCTTCAAGCGCGGCAGCGTGGCTTTGAGTCCGGTGTTCTTGAGTTCGTCGATATTGGTCATGGCGGATTTGCACAGCGGCGATGGGTCCAGCGGCAGCGGCGCGCGGTCTCTCTGGATGCCCGCTGGGGCAAGACCCCGGGGCTACAATGAAGCATCATATCGTCAGCGGTCTGCCGGGTCGCCTTTTGTTGCGCATTACCCCACGGCATAACGCCCCTATCAGGTTGCCTTCATGCACCAGTTTATTTCACGTCAATCGTCAACTTCCAGCGATGCCCCGCGCCTTGGCCGGAGTTTGGTGCTGGCTTGCCTGGCGGCGGTTTCGCTCACCTTGTCTGCGTGTGCCTCGGTGCGCGACAAGCTGCCCGATGTGGGCAGTGTGATCTCACCCTACAAGATCGACATCGTTCAAGGCAATGTGGTGACCCGCGAGCAGTCCCAGGCATTGCGCCCTGGCATGGCGCGCGAGCAGGTGAGGGACCTCCTTGGTTCGCCCCTGCTCACCAGCGTGTTTCATGCAGACCGGTGGGACTATGTGTTCACCTTCCGCCGCCAGGGGCAGGCCACACAAAGCCGGCGCCTGACGGTGTTCTTCAAGGACGGGGTGCTTGAACGCTTTGAGTCTGACGACCTGCCCAGCGAGGCCGAGTTTGTGGCTTCGCTGGATTCCACCCGAAAGCCGGGCAAGGTGCCCGAACTGGTGGCCACGGAGGCGCAACTCGAAGCATTCGAGAAGAGCAACCCGCCAGTGACCGACACGGCGCCAGCGCCAGTGGCCTCACCAGCCACGAGTTATCCGCCATTGGAAGCGCCGGAGGCCGGGAAATGAATGCCGTGACACCAGCCGCGCCTCCGCACCGCATCTGTGTGGCCGGCGCCAGTGGGCGCATGGGGCAGATGCTGATTGACGCTGTGGGCGCCAGCGACGACTGCCTTCTTGCGGGCGCCCTGGACGTCGCGGGAAGTCCGGCGCTGGGGCAAGATGCCGGTGCCCAGACGGGGCGGCACACCGGTGTGAACATCACGGCCGATATTGCTGCCGGGTTGTCGCACAGCCAGTGCCTGATTGACTTCACGCGCCCTGAGGGCACGCTGGAACACATGCACGCCTGCGTGGCACAGGGTGTGAACCTGGTGATTGGGACCACCGGCTTCACGGATGAGCAGAAGGCCGAAATCGCCCATGCCGCCAAGCGCATTGCAATCGTCATGGCGCCCAACATGAGTGTGGGCGTCAACGTGACATTCAAACTGCTGGAGATGGCGGCCAAGGCGTTGTCCACCGGGTATGACATCGAGGTGATCGAAGCCCACCACCGCCACAAGGTGGATGCCCCCAGTGGCACCGCGCTGAAGATGGGTGAGGTGATCGCCGGGGCGCTGGGGCGCGATCTGAAAGACTGCGCGGTGTATGCCCGGGAAGGGGTGACCGGCGAGCGCGACCCGTCCAGCATCGGGTTTGCCACCATCCGTGGCGGCGATATCGTGGGCGACCACACGGTGATGTTTGCCGGGATCGGCGAGCGCATCGAGATCTCGCACAAATCCAGCAACCGGGCCGGCTATGCGCAGGGCAGTCTCCGGGCGGTGCGCTTTTTGAGCGACAAGGCCACCGGACTGTTTGACATGTTCGATGTGCTCAGCCTTCGCTGAGCTGTCCTTCCCTTGACTGGATTCCAACATGGGTGTTTTGCAGACCGTGATGCAAGGTGATGCCATCAGCCGCGGCGTGGCCTTGCTGTTGTTGTTGATGTCGGTGGCCAGCTGGGTGGTGATTCTCTGGAAAGGCTGGCTGCTGCGCAGGGCCGGGCGCGATGTGCAGCGCTCTACCGAGCTGTTCTGGCAGGCCGCCGGTCTTGATGAGGCGCAGCAGCGCCTCAAAGGCCACGACTCGCGTCGGCTGGTCCTGCCACTGCTGCAGGCAGCCCGCACGCTGGAAGACGCCGCGCCGGGCACCCTTGCGGCGGCCGGTGACCATTCGCAGCAGCTCACCCGGGTGTTGCGCGACGCGCTGCATGGCGTGCTCAACCGGTTGCAATATGGACAGGTGCTGTTGGCCACGGTTGGCTCCACGGCGCCGTTTGTGGGCCTGTTGGGGACGGTGTGGGGCATCTACCATGCGCTGACCTCCATTGGCATGGAGGGCAAGTTCCAGATCGAACAGGTCTCCGGTCCGGTGGGCGAGGCGCTGGTGATGACGGCCGCAGGCTTGGCGGTGGCCATTCCCGCGGTGCTGGCCTACAACGTATTGGGTCGTCTGGTGGCCCGCATCGAAGCCGATCTGGAGGGTTTTGCCCGAGATTTGCGGGAGCTGCTGGTCCATCCGATGAACACGGACCGTGCGGCGGGAGGCTGACACCATGGCGTTCGGTCGTCTCGAAAAGCCCATGGGGCACCGGCCCATGAGCGACATCAATGTGACACCCCTGGTGGACGTGATGTTGGTGTTGCTGGTGATTTTCATTCTTGCGGCGCCGCTGCTGTCCAGCCAGCTGGACCTGGAGTTGCCCAGGACGCCCGAGCCCGTGGTTGAGAAGGTGAAAAAGACCGAGGTGTTCGTGTCACTCTCCATCGATGCCCAGGGCCAGATGTATTGGGATGACAGCGCGGTGGACGAGCCGGGCCTGCGCACCCGCCTGAGCCAGGCGGCCAAGGCCGACCCCGCCACCGAACTGCGTTTGCGCGCCGATGCGGCTGTGCCCTACGGGCAGGTGGTGCGACTGATCGCACTGGCCCAGGCGGCGGGTTTGTCGCACATTGGGTTTCTGGCCGACCCCGAGACCGGCGAGCCACAGCCTTTGGTGCCGCGCAAGCCCTAAAATTGCGGCTGCCTCGGCGGTGCCTCGCCCCAGCCATGTTTTGAACAGGGTCAAGTGCACCGGCCGTCCGATGCCCTGACCGTTTCTCTTTCGCCGGTATCCCGGCTTTTGGTTTCCCCTCATGCAATCCACTTACGCCCACAAGGATGTCGAGCGCGCCGCGCACGCCCACTGGAACGCCATCGATGCTTACCGCGTCGGCGAAGACAAAGACAAGAAGAAGTTCTACGCCTGCTCGATGCTGCCGTATCCCAGCGGCAAGTTGCACATGGGCCATGTGCGCAACTACACCATCAATGACATGCTCACGCGCCACCTGCGCATGAATGGGTACAACGTGCTGATGCCCATGGGCTGGGACGCCTTTGGCCTGCCCGCGGAGAACGCGGCGTTGAAGAACGGGGTGCCGCCTGCGAAATGGACGTACGAGAACATTGCGTACATGAAGAAGCAGATGCAGGCGATGGGCCTGGCCATCGACTGGAGCCGCGAAGTGGCCACCTGCGACCCCGAGTACTACCGGTGGAACCAGTGGCTGTTCCTCAAGATGCTGGAAAAAGGCATTGCCTACCGCAAGACGCAGGTGGTGAACTGGGACCCTGTGGATCAGACCGTGCTTGCCAATGAGCAGGTGATTGATGGCAAGGGGTGGCGCACCGGGGCCACGGTCGAGAAACGCGAAATCCCGGGCTATTACCTCAACATCACCGCTTATGCCGACGAGTTGCTGGACCATGTGCAGGTCGGCAACCCCAAGGCCACGCTCAATGGCTGGCCCGACAAGGTGCGGCTGATGCAGGAGAACTGGATCGGCAAGAGCGAAGGGGTGCGTTTTGCGTTCCCCCACGGCATCCAGGGGGCCGATGATGCCCTCATCGGTGGTGGCCACATGTATGTGTTCACCACCCGCGCCGACACCATCATGGGGGTCACGTTCTGTGCGGTGGCGCCCGAGCACCCGCTGGCCGTGCACGCTGCCGCCTCAAACCCTGCCCTGGCGGTTTTCATCGACGAGTGCAAGACGGGCGGCACCACCGAAGCCGAGCTGGCCACGCAGGAGAAGAAGGGCATGCCCACGGGCCTGTTTGTCACCCATCCGCTGACCGGCGCACAAGTCGAAATCTGGGTGGGCAACTATGTGCTCATGAGCTATGGCGACGGGGCGGTGATGGGCGTGCCGGCGCACGACGAGCGCGACTTCGCGTTCGCGCTGAAGTACGGCATTGCGATCAAGCAGGTGGTCAGCGTCGAGGGCGAGACGTTCAGCGCCGACGCCTGGGCCGACTGGTATGGCGACAAGCAGCGCGGCGTGTGCGTGAACTCGGGCGCGCTGGACGGCCTGGGCACCAAGGCGGCGGTCGACAAGGTGGCCGAACTCCTCGCGGCCAAAGGCCTGGGCGAGAAGAAGACCACCTTCCGCCTGCGCGACTGGGGGGTGAGCCGCCAGCGCTACTGGGGAACGCCAATCCCCATCATTCATTGTGAGGAGCATGGTGCCGTGCCGGTGCCCGAAAAAGACCTTCCGGTGGTGCTGCCGCAGGACTGCATCCCCGATGGTTCGGGCAATCCGCTGCACAAGCACGAAGGTTTCCACGCGGGCGTCACCTGTCCCGTCTGCGGCAAACCTGCCCGGCGCGAAACCGACACCATGGACACCTTTGTGGATTCGTCCTGGTACTTCATGCGCTATTGCGACCCGACCAACAGCGAGAAGATGGTGGCCGAAGGCGCGGACTACTGGATGCCGATGGACCAGTACATCGGCGGCATCGAACACGCCATTCTCCACTTGCTCTACGCGCGCTTCTGGACCAAGGTGATGCGCGACCTGGGGCTGGTGAAGATCGACGAGCCGTTCCAAAAGTTGCTCACCCAGGGCATGGTGCTCAACCACATCTATTCGCGTCGCAACGACAAGGGCGGCAAGGAATTTTTTTGGCCACACGATGTGGAGCATGTGCTGGATGAAGGCGGCAAGATCGTGGGCGCAAAGCTCAAGAACGCCGTGGGCGACCTGCCTGCGGGCACGGCCATTGATTACGAGGGCGTGGGCACGATGTCCAAGTCCAAGAACAATGGCGTCGATCCACAGGACCTGATCGAACGCTACGGCGCGGACACCGCTCGCCTGTACACCATGTTCACCGCACCGCCCGAAGCCACGCTGGAGTGGAACGATGCCGCCGTGGAAGGCAGCTACCGCTTCCTGCGCCGCGTCTGGGGTTTTGGCCACAAAAACGCCGAAGCCATTCGCGCGGCCACCGCCAGCGATCTGTCTTCCGCTGCCCTGCGGCCCGAAGGCAAAAAGCTGCGCCGCGAGTTGCACCTGGTGCTCAAGCAGGTGAGCTACGACTACGAGCGCATGCAGTACAACACCGTGGTGTCGGGCTGCATGAAAATGCTCAATGCCCTGGAAGACTTTGCTTTTGATGACAGCCCAGGTGACAACGCCTTGCGCTGCGAAGGCATGTCGCTGTTGCTGCGCATGCTGTATCCCGCTTGTCCGCACATCGCGCACACGGCGTGGGTCGCACTGGGCTATGCCGCTGCGGCGGGTGAGTTGCTGGATGCGCCGTGGCCGCAGGCCGATGAGGCGGCGCTGGTGCAGGACGAGCTCGAGCTGGTGCTTCAGATCAACGGCAAACTGCGAGGCAGCATCACCGTTCCCGCCAGCGCGGACAAGGCGGCGATCGAAGCCGCAGCCTTGGCCAGTGAGGCCTTTGTGAAGCAGGCGGGTGGTGCGGCGCCCAAGAAAGTGATCGTGGTTCCAGGCCGCTTGGTCAACGTGGTGGTATAAAACTCGCGACATGAACGCACAACTCCATTCTCCGACCCCGTTGCCCGTGGTGGCCTCCAGCGACCGCGTGGCACAAGTGCCGTCACGGCGACCTTTTCTGCGCCGCGTGGCGGGCGTCGGTGCGCTGCTGGTGGTCACCAGCGCGGTGACCGGATGTGGCTTTGCCCTCCGGCAGGCGCCGAACTTCGGTTTCACCGCGCTGTATGTGACCCAGAATGCGGGCAGCCCGGTTTCCAAAGCGCTGCAACGCGAGCTGAGCACGTCGGGTATTCAGGTGGCGACGGGTGCGCCAGCGCCCGGGCTGGCTGACGCTGTGGTGCTCAATGTGGTGATCGACCGCCGTGAACGTGCGGTGGTGGGGCAGACGTCCAATGGGCAAGTGCGTGAGCTGGAGTTGCGTTACCGATTCCGTTACAGCCTGACCACACCCGCTGGCAAGCGCTTGATCGATGAAAACGAGCTGCTGCTGGAGCGCGACATCAGCTTCAGCGAGACCGCCGCCTTGGCCAAGGCCGCTGAAGAGCAGTTGATGTTCAAGGACATGGAAGGCGATGTGGTGCAGCAGGTGATGCGCCGTCTGGCTTCCGTCAAATCCCTTTGACTGGCGGCCGGCATGCAGGTAGCGGCGCAGCAGCTCGGGGGCCAACTGCAGCGGGGCTTGCGAAGCCTCTACACCCTGCATGGCGATGAACCGCTGCTGATTCAGGAGGCGGCCGATTCGATCCGCAACGCGGCCCGCACGCAGGGATATACCGAGCGCACGGTGCACACCGTCGCCGGCGCACATTTCGACTGGAGCGAGGTGTTGGCCAGTGGCGGCTCGCTCAGCCTGTTTGCAGACAAGCAGATTGTTGAGATCCGCATCCCCACCGGCAAACCGGGCAAGGATGGCTCGCAGGTGCTGCAGCAGATTGCGGCCAATGCGCAGGACAATGACAGCGTGCTCACGCTGGTGCTGCTGCCCCGCCTGGATGGTCAAACCGCGAAGGGCGCCTGGTTTGGCGCGTTGGACAGCTTTGGGGTGACCGTGAAGGTGGACCCGGTGGAGCGGCAGGCTTTGCCACAGTGGATCGCCCAGCGTTTGCAGCAGCAAGGGCAGAACGTGGTGGCGGGCGAGGAAGGGCAGCGGACGTTGCAGTTCTTTGCCGATCGCGTGGAGGGCAATCTGCTCGCGGCGTATCAGGAGATCCAGAAGCTGGGGCTGCTGTACCCGCCGGGTGAGTTGGGTTTCGAGCAGGTCGAAAGTGCGGTGTTGAATGTGGCCCGCTACACACCGTTCAAACTGGCAGAGGCCGTGTTGGCCGGCCATGTGTTGCGTGCCCAGCGCATGCTCGATGGTTTGCAGGCGGTTGGCGAGCCGGCCGTGTTGGTGCATTGGGCGCTCTCCGAAGACATCCGCACGCTGCACCGCGTGCGCCTGGCCATGGACGCAGGGCGACCGCTGCCGATGGCCTTGCGCGAGAACCGCGTGTGGGGTTTGAAAGAAAAGCTGATGGAGCGCGTGCTGCCTCTGCTGAGCAATGCGGTGCTGGGCAAATGGTTGGACGATGCCCACACGGTGGACGGCATCGTCAAGGGCTTGAAAGCCCCGGGCTGGCCCGGTGATGCCTGGGGGGCCTTGCAGCAGATGGCGATGCGCGTGGCCCTGGGGTGCACGCCCCGCTGAGGGCGGGCGGACCTTAGCCGAAGCTGGGGAGCTGGGGTTTGACCACGGGCTTTCCTGCCGCCACCCAGGCGTCGTAGCCGCCGGCGATCGACGACACATTCAAGTAGCCCATTTCCTTCATGGCGGCGGCGGCCAGCGCGGCGCGACCGCTGGTCTTGCAGTAGAGAACGACCTTGATGTCGCGTGCGGCCAATGCGGGGGTGGCGCTGAGCTTGAATTCCAGCATGCCCCGCGACGCGTGAATGGCGCCGGGCAGGTGGCCAGCGGCGAACTCACTTTCTTCGCGCACGTCGATGAGCACGTCGGCGCTCTGGATGGCGGCCTCCGCTTCGCCGATCGGGATTTCGGTGACTTGTGCTTTGGCTGCGGCAACGAGGTCAAGGGCGTTTTTCATGGTGTATCCGAAGGGGTTGAACAAGGATGGGTGAGGTGGGTCAAAGAGGCCGAGTCGCTGCACAGGCGCTCACTCGCGCTCGAGTTCCAGGTAGGTTCGGCTGGCGTTGCCCGGGTGGAGGTCGGCCGCGTTGCGCAGCCGCATGTAGGGCTGAGCGTCAAAAGACCGAACCGCTTCGCTGATGTTGGTCATTTCCTGAACCGCGATTTTCATGTGGGTGCGCAGGGCCTGTAAATAGTTGCCGGTGTCGCCTGGACCTGATCCAGGCCGCCTACGCGGCCGTGGCCGGGCACGACAAGGGTTGGCTTCAACGCCTGCAATGCCTGCAGGCTGTCCATCCAACGGCCGGTGTGGCTGAAAGGGAAGATGCCCAGCATGCGATCGAGGTACACCACGTCACCGCTGAACACCACCTTGTGCTGGGGCAACCACACCATGAGGTCGCCGGGCGTGTGGGCACCACCGCGGTAGATGACCTCGACGGGCATACCCGCCAGGTCGAGCCTCTCATTGGCTTCGGTCAGCCATCGGTTGGGTAGAACCGGGTGGGTGTCTTGCAGCTTCTCCTTCAACACGGGCTGGAGCGCTGCCAGTTGCAGCCCACCGCGTGCGACCATGTCGGCCTTGCCGCCTGCGTGTGCGATGACCTGCGCACCCCGCCCGGTGAAATAGCCGTTGCCCAACCACCGGTGGTCCTGTCCACCGGTGTTGATCACCCATTTGATGGGTTGATCGGTCACTTTCTCCGCGGCTTCCTCAATGTCCTTCGCGCCCTGAAAGTTGGCACCGCTGTCGATGAGCAGCGCGCCATTGGCGGTCACCACCAATCCCAGGTTGTTGTTGAGCCCTGCGTTTTCATAGGTGCGCGGGCCGGTGTCGCCAATGTGGGCGTACACACCGGGGGCCACCGCCTTGAAAACGATGTCGGCAGCCAGGGCCCAGTTCGGGGCATGGAGGGCGGCGAGGAGTGCGGTGGCGTGGAGAATTGGTTTGCGCATGGTGATACGAGTCCTTTCAGGCGGGTGTGGACAGGCACAGATGGCTGGCGATCACTATACACCCCGCAGTATTTTGGATGCCGTTCACTGCCCGGACGCCCGACACAGGTGCCAGGCACGTGGCGATGCCAGGCTGTTTCGACGTGGCGAGGTGAGGTGAGGCCGCCGGCGACGATCTCGCGAAAGTGCCGGGTCGGTGAGAAAATGGGTGCATGAATGCGACCAACACCACCGAATTGATGAACACCTTGGGCGCCCAGGCCAAACAGGCCTCGGCCCTGATGGCGCAGGCCAGTGCGGCCACGAAGGCGCATGCCTTGCGGTCACTGGCCGCTTTGCTGCGGGCGAGCACCGATGCGCTGCAACTGGAAAATGCCAAGGACCTGGCCCGCGCACGCGCCGCCGGGTTGGCCGAACCCATGGTGGATCGGCTCAAGCTCACGCCCAAGGTGATTGAGACCTGCGCCGAGGGGTGCGAACAACTCGCCTCGATGAACGACATCATTGGTGAGGTTTCCGGGCTGCGCCAAATGCCCAGCGGCATTCGCGTGGGACAGATGCGGGTTCCGATCGGCGTCTTTGGGATGATTTATGAGAGCCGTCCCAATGTGACCATTGAGGCGGCGTCGCTGTCGATCAAGAGTGGCAACGCCGCCATACTTCGAGGCGGCTCCGAAGCCATTGATTCCAACAGGGCCCTGATCAATCTGGTGCATCAGGCGCTGACGGGCGCAGGCCTTCCGATGGACGGGGTGCAACTGGTGCCTACCACCGATCGGGCCGCCGTGGGCCAGCTCATTGCGATGCCGCAGTATGTGGATGTGATCATTCCGCGCGGTGGCAAGGGCCTGATCGAGCGCATCAGCGCCGAGGCCAAGGTGCCGGTCATCAAGCACCTGGATGGCAACTGCCACACCTATGTCGACGACCCGTGCGACCTTGCCATGGCGGTGAAGGTGGCAGACAACGCAAAAACCCAGAAGTACAGCCCCTGCAATGCCACCGAGAGTCTGCTGGTGGCCCGTGGGGTGGCCGCCGAATTCCTGCCTCAGATTGGAGCGGTCTATGCGGGCAAAGGGGTTGAGATGCGGTGTTGCCCGCAAGCCAAGGCCCTGCTGGCCGGGCTCACCGGTGCCATGCTGACCGATGCGACCGAAGCCGATTGGAGCGAGGAATACCTGGCGCCGGTGATCAGCATCAAGGTGGTCGAGGGGCTGGATGAGGCCGTTGCGCACATCAACCGCTACAGCAGCCACCACACCGATGCCATCCTCACCCGAGATCACATGCACGCGCAGCGGTTCCTGCGGGACGTCGACTCTGCCAGCGTCATGGTGAATGCGAGTACCCGCTTCGCCGACGGATTCGAATACGGTTTGGGGGCGGAAATCGGGATTTCGACCGACAAGTTTCATGCACGCGGCCCGGTCGGCGTCGAAGGACTCACGTCATTGAAGTACGTCGTGTTGGGTGAGGGTGAAATTCGCGGCTGACAGCGCTTGCAAGCCCGTCTTTTGGCCCCATATCCTTTCAGCTCTCGCCCATTCGATCATCCACTTTCAGCCCAAACGCAGTGCATGCGCGTCCAAGCCAGCGTGAACCCGCTTTGCCGGGCCTCAGCTGGCGCCTCCAAGGAGGGGCGTGTCGCAGACGTTGCGGGGGCGTTCAAATATGGTTCCCCACCTTGTTACCGCCCTGACCGGCCCCATCAACGAACTCGAGCAGCGCATTCTCGAGTCCACGCCCGTGATCGAGCGCTGGTTTCGCCTGGAATGGATGGAGCACACGCCGCCGTTCTACTCGTCGGTCGACGTGCGCAACGCGGGTTTCAAGCTGGCGCCGGTGGACACCAATCTCTATCCGGGCGGCTGGAACCACCTCACGCCGGAGATGATGCCTCTGGCCGTGCAGGCCGCGATGGCGGCAATCGAGAAAATCTGCCCCGAGGCGAAGAATCTGTTGCTCATTCCAGAGAACAACTCCGATTCGTTCTACCTGAGCAATTTGCTGCAGCTGCAGCGGATCTTCTACCAGGCGGGCCTCAATGTGCGCCTGGGATCTCTGGCCAAAGAGGTCACCAGCCCCACAAAGATCGAGCTGCCTGATGGCGAGTCGGTGCTGCTGGAGCCGCTGGTTCGCAGCAAGCGCCGCCTTGGTCTCAAACACTTCGACCCATGCACCATCCTGCTCAACAACGACCTGAGCGCGGGTGTGCCCGGCATCCTGGAAGACTTGCATGAGCAGTACCTGCTGCCACCCCTGCACGCCGGTTGGGGCACGCGCCGCAAGAGCAACCATTTCAAGGCCTATGAAGAGGTGGCCAAGCGGTTTGGCAAGTTGTTGGGCATGGACCATTGGTTGATCAACCCGATGTTCAGCCAGTGCGGCGAGGTCGATTTTGATCGGGACAGCGGGCTGGAGTGCCTGCGCTCGAACACCGACGCGTTGCTGGGCAAGATCCGCCGCAAATACAAGGAATACGGCATCAATGAGAAGCCCTTTGTGGTGATCAAGGCCGACAACGGTACCGCAGGCATGGGCGTGATGACGGTGCGCGATGTCAAGGAGCTGGACACGCTCACGCCCAAGGCGCGCGCCGGGATGGCGCAGGCCAAGGCCGGCCCGTCGGTGGGTGAGGTGATCATCCAGGAAGGGGTGTTGACCAACGAACGCATCAACCGGGCCGTGGCCGAGCCCGTGGTCTACATGATGGACCGCTATGTGGTGGGTGGCTTCTACCGTGTTCATGCCCAGCGCGGTGTTGATGAGAACCTCAATGCGCCGGGGTCGAGTTTCGTGCCCCTGGCTTTCGAACACAGCGCCCAGTTGCCGCAGCCGGGCATGAAACCCGGTGCCAGCGTGCCCAACCGGTTCTACATGTATGGCGTGATCGGCCGTTTGGCCATGCTTGCGGCCAGCTACGAGCTGGAAGCCACCGATCCCGACGCCGAGCAGTACGACTGAGCGCCGCGCCTTGGCGCCGGCCCGTTGAGGTGCCATTGAGCCATTCGCCACACATGGCGCCCAGGCGGCCGGGGCGCCAGGGCGCAAATGGGCGCAGAATCGGACTCCTTGGAACAACCGAACCCGGTGCTGTCTGACCGGGACGTCCTTGTGTCGACACCTTCCAAAAAAACCGCACTTGCCACCCTCACCCTCAGCGCCATCGGGGTGGTTTACGGCGACATCGGTACCAGTGTCCTCTACGCCATCAAGGAGATTTTTGGCTCGGGTCATGTGCCTTTCAACCAGGCCAACGTGTACGGTGTGCTGTCGATCGTCTTCTGGACCCTGACCGTCATCGTGTCGCTGAAGTACGTGGTGTTGGTCTTGCGGGCCGACAACGCGGGTGAGGGTGGTCTGATCGCCATGTTGGCCCTGGCTTCGGAGGCGGTGAAGGACCGTCCGGAACTGCGCCGCGTGTTGCTGGTGCTGGGCATATTTGGCACTTCGCTGTTCTATGGTGATGGCGTGATCACGCCGGCGATCTCCGTGTTGTCTGCCGTGGAAGGGCTCGAAGTGGTCTCGCCCGGTTTTCGGCGGTACGTGGTGCCCATCACCCTGATGGTGCTGTTTGGTCTTTTCGTGGTGCAAAAGCGGGGCACCGGAGGTATAGGGAAGTTCTTCGGCCCGATCACTTTGTTGTGGTTCGTGTCGGTGGCGGTGTTGGGTGTTTCGCACATCGTTGGTCACCCTGAAATTCTGGGCGCGCTCAGCCCCCACCATGCGCTTCGTTTCATGTGGACACAGCCTGGCACGACCTTCATCATCCTGGGGGCGGTGGTGTTGTGCGTCACGGGCGGCGAGGCGCTCTATGCCGACCTGGGGCATTTCGGGAAGAAGCCGATACGGCTGGCCTGGTTCTCCATCGTGATGCCTTGCCTCACCCTGAATTATTTTGGCCAGGGCGCGCTGCTGCTGGCTGACCCTTCGGCGGTGGAGAACCCGTTTTTCAACATGGCGCCCGAGTGGGCGCTGCTGCCTTTGGTGGGGTTGGCCACCATGGCCACGGTGATCGCGTCTCAGGCGCTGATCACCGGGGCCTTCAGCGTGACCAAACAGGCCATGCAGCTGGGTTACCTGCCCCGCTTGCAGGTGCGCCACACCAGCGTGCGCGACATGGGGCAGATCTACCTGCCGTTTGTGAACTGGAGCCTTTTTGGCGCCATCGTGCTGGCGGTGGTGATGTTCAAGTCGTCCACGAATCTGGCGGCCGCCTATGGCATCGCGGTCACGTTGGACATGCTGATCACCACGGTGCTGACCTTTTTCGTGTTGCGGTTCGGATGGAAATACCCGTTGTGGCTGTGCCTTGCCGCCACCAGTTTCTTCTTCGTGGTTGACTTGGCCTTCTTCAGCTCCAACTTGCTCAAGCTCCTGGCCGGCGGCTGGTTCCCGCTGATGATTGGTGGTCTGGTGTTCACCTTGATAATGACCTGGAAGCAGGGGCGGGCGCTGATGGCCAAGGCGCAAAAGGTCGATGCCTTGGACCTGCCGAGTTTCATGGAGTCGGTGTTCATGGCGCCGCCGGCGCGGGTGGCCGGAACGGCGGTCTTTCTGACCGCAGAAACAGGCGTGGTACCCAATGCCTTGCTGCACAACCTCAAACACAACAAGGTGCTGCATGAGCAAAACCTGTTCGTGACCGTGCGCAGCCACCCGGTGCCCTGGATCGGGCTGGACAAGCGGGTGGCGGTGGAGCCGCTGGGCCATGACTGCTGGCAGGTGGAAATCAACTACGGGTTCAAGAACGACCCGGATGTGCCCAAGGCGCTGGCGGCCATGCGGGGCCGGGGGTGCGACCTGGAGCCGATGCTCACGAGCTATTTCCTCTCGCGCGATCTGGTGGTGCCGACCATCGGCAGTGGCATGGCCCCCTGGCGGGAGAAGCTGTTCGCACAGATGCACCACAATGCGGGCGCGGCGGCGGAGTTCCTGAACCTGCCCAGCAATGCCGTGATCGAACTGGGTTCCAAGATCGAAATCTGATGGCGGCGCGGGCTTCAGCAAATGGGGCTGCTGCGCCGGGGGGAACCAAAGCCGCCATCTGCAGGCCGGATGGCTTTGTGCAACAGTACAAATTCAAAACGTCACAATCCGCTCCATGAACATTCTCTTCGTCGCCGACCCCATCGAGTCTTTCAAGATTTACAAAGACACCACCTTCGCCATGATGCGCGAGCTGCAAAAGCGCGGGCATCAGATCTGCAGCACCGAACCCCGCTTCCTCAGCTGGCGCAGCGGTCAGTCGGTGACGGCGCAGGTGCGGTACCTGCAGCTCACCGGCCATGCCGATGATTGGTACACGGTGCCGAACGAGGCGCGGGAACCCGTGCACACCTTTGACGCGGTGTTGATGCGCAAGGACCCGCCTTTTGACAGCGAGTTCTTTTACGCCACCCATTTGCTGGAGCAGGCCGAGCGTGAGGGGGCGCGTGTGTTCAACAGCCCGCGTGCGCTGCGCGACCACCCGGAAAAGCTGGCCTTGATGGAGTTTGCCCAGTTCGCGCCGCCCACCCTGGTCACGCGCAACGCCAACGCGCTGCGGGCGTTTCATGCCGAGCACCGCGACATCATCCTCAAGCCGCTCGATGGCATGGGTGGTACCGGCATCTTCCGGGTGGGCCAGGACGGCATGAACCTGGGCGCCATCGTGGAGGCCCTCAACCAGGGTGGCTCCACCAGCGTGATGGCCCAGCGCTACCTGCCCGAAATTGTGGATGGCGACAAACGCCTGCTGCTGATCGGTGGAAAGGTGGCCCCGTTTGTGTTGGCGCGCATCCCGCAGGGGGGCGAAGTGCGCGGGACCTTGGCCGCCGGCGGCAAGGGGGTCGCCCAGCCCTTGAGCGATGACAACCGGCTGATCGCCGAGGCCATGGCGCCGAAGTTGGCGGCCCGAGGCTTGCTGCTGGTGGGCCTGGACATGATCGGCAACCATGTGACCGAAATCAACGTCACCAGCCCCACCTGTTTTCAGGAAATCTACGATCAAAGCGGCTTCGATGTGGCCGCCATGTATGTGGATGCGCTGGAGGCGGCCCTGGCATGACACTCAAGGGTGACCCGTTGGGCGAAAGTGCAGAGGAGGCCAGGCAGGGGGCGGGCCATCCCGCCCAGCCTCGCAATCCGCTGCACGGTGTGACGCTCGAAGCCATGGTGAAGGCGCTGGTCGACCACTTTGGCTGGGAGGGGTTGGGCGAGCGCATCCCTGTGCGCTGCTTCAATGTGGATCCCAGCGTGGGATCGAGTTTGCGCTTTTTGCGAAAGACGCCTTGGGCGCGGGAGAAGGTTGAAGGGCTTTACCTTTTCATGCTGCGTGAGCGCCGGCGCCAGGGCGGGCTGTGACTGGGCCTTCAGTTGGGGCTGTCGGTGAAGCTTCGACAGCGCCCGCGGGTCCCGAAAGGGCATTTTTCCGCATTCTGGTGGCTGGGTTGCCACAAGTTGCGCAGAAATCTGTGTAAAGAAGTGTGCATTTTGTAACCCTATTGGCCTTGTTAAGGCCCACGTCAGCGTTTTTACGCTAGTGAATTCGAAGTCGAGTGGCTATAAATTGGGTAGTTTCCCAAATCCATTTTTGCCACCATTTCGACCATGTCTGACACCACGGATTTGATGCAGGCGGTTTTTGCCAAGACACCGCTCGGCCAACAAGAGATCCAGTCCCGCTCAATGGGGTTGGCGCCTTTGGTGCGCCGCATCCTGGTGCTGGTCGACGGAAAAAGGGGAGGGGCGGATCTGGCTGCCTTGTTGCCTTCCGGTAGCGACGTGGGGCAGATCTTGCAGGAGTTGCTGGGCCATGGTTGCGTGGAAGCGGTGTCCGGGGGGCGTCCGTCGGCAACGGGAGCCAGCGCCAGTCCGAAGAGCGAGGGGGCAGATGCCCCCGCCGAAGCCGCAGAAGGGCAGGCATCCATTGAGGGTTTGCCGCCAGCGTCTTCGCGTTCGCTCAAAGACAACGACATGGCGCGCAACTTCATGATCAATTCGATCAACGCCATCATTGGTCAAAACATGCGCATCTCGCTGGTGCACGACATCTTTCACGCCGACTCCACCGAGAAGCTGCGGGAGGTTTACCACGCCTGGGAGAGCAGCATGGCCGGCACGGTGATGGGCGCCAAGCGCTTGCCCGAGTTGCGGGTCAAGCTTTTCAAGGTGTTGTGAGGCGCTGTCCGGGCGTCTCCCGGGCACCCTTACGCGTTCAGTGGGCCGCGGCGTCGGAGAACAGGTTCAACACGATCACCCCGGCCACGATCAGACCCATGCCCAGCAGGCCGGGCCCGTCGATGCGCTGGCCGTGTACCACCCAGGCCACCAGGGTGATCAGCACCACGCCCAGCCCTGACCAGATGGCGTAGGCCACGCCCACCGGGATGGCCTTGAGCACCAATGAGAGCAGGTAGATGGCCAGGGCATAGCCGGCGATGACGAGCGATGCCGGCAGCCAGCGGGTAAAGCCTTCGCTGGACTTCAGGGCGCTGGTGGCGACGACCTCGCCACGATGGCCAGGCTCGGTGATCCAGGGGTTCATGGTTGAGGCACCCCGTCGACGAAGACCAGGAGCTGGTCGGGCTCGAAGGCGGTCCACTGCTCATTGGAGGTAAGGGGGGTGGTGACGATCACCGCGACCCGGTCACCGGGCTGGTTGAGATCGGCAAAGTTCACTGTCCAGTCGCGGTCCATCAAGGTGGCCTGGGTGAAAGGATGTTGGCGGATCAGGTAGTGGAGCTTGGTCGAGCAGTGGGCCCACAGGGCTTCGCCATTGGAGAGCAGGAAATTGAAGGTGCCGAATTGGCGGACCTGGGGCACGAGTTCGCGCAGGGTGATGGTCAGCTCGTCGACGCTGGGCAACGCGGCGTGCGATTTCGCCAGCTCCTGCATCAGCCAGCAGAAGGCCTGCTCGCTGTCGGAGGTGCCCACGGGCCGGAAGTGGCTGTGCAGATAGGGCTGGTAGTTGTGCAGGTCACCATTGTGGGCGAAAACCCAGTGGCGCCCCCAGAGCTCGCGGGTGAACGGGTGCGTGTTCTGCAGGCTGACTTCGCCATAGGTGGCCTTGCGCACATGGGCAATGATGTTCTTGCTCTTGAGCGGGTAGTGCTGCAGGAAGTCCGCCATGGGGGAGTGGGCCGCGCTCAGCGGGTCCACGAACAGGCGCAAACCCTTGCCTTCAAAGAAGGCAATGCCCCACCCGTCGGCGTGGTGGTCGGTGCCACCGCCCCGCTGGCAGAAGCCGGTGAAGCTGAACGAGGCGTCGGTGGGCGTGGCGCAGTTGAGTCCGAGCAGTTGGCACATGGGTCGTATTGTGCCCCTAGCCACGCTGGCGGTTCGGTCCGATTTGCGCTTGGCCTGTTGACCCGCTCAGGTGCTGCGTCCGGTGTGGGCAGAGGGGGTGCCGGGCTGTTGTTCGCGAAGCTGCCAGGCCGCCAGCAGGGCCAGAGCACACACGGCGGCCAGCATCAGAAAGGTCTCGTCGAAGGCGGCGAGGCGATCGGGGTTGAGGCTCTTGGTGTCCAGCCGGAAGCCGCGTGCGGAGATGCGCCACTCCAATACGATGCCGCACAGGCTCACGCCAGCCGCCCCGCCCAGCATGCGCAGGAAGTTGATGACACTGGAGCCCTGCGGGATGTGGGTCTTGTCCAGTCCGCGCATGGCCCCGAGGTTGAGCGAGGGCAGGATGAAGCCCAGGCCGATGCGACCCAAGACCGCCCAGCACATCAGGAGCGGAACGATGTGGGTGGGGTTGCGCAGGTCAATGGTGGTCATGAGGGCAAAAGATGCCGCCAGCAAGAACAGGCCGATGCTGACCAGGCGGTGGGTGGGTTGCCGGTCGGCCAGACGCCCCACCACCGCAATGGTCGCCTGCAAGACCAGGCCCGCGGGCAGCAGGAGTGCTGGCCGGGACATAGGACGCACAGACCCAGGCCCATTTGCATGTAGACGGGCAGCAAGTAGGCCGGGATCCTGAACAGGCAATGCCGTAGATGAAGGCCACCACGCCGCCCATGGCAGCGGCGGTCGTCAAACAGCGAGAGGCTCCATCAACGGTGCCACGTCTGGTCTGGCTGCCGGTTGTGGGACTTCAGCATGCGCCGCTGCAACATCACGAAGCCGACCAGCGCCATCGCCAGCACAACAGCCAGGCTGGCCGTGCTGGCGGGGTTGCTGTGGAGTTCGACCAGGCTGTTGAGCAGGCGCCAGCGTGCCCACGCTGGCCAGCAGCAAGCCGGGCCAGTCGAGCGTGGCGCCTTGCCGGTTCGACGCCTTCCCGCCGGGTGCGCTGGTGGGCACATAGCGCCGCGCCAGCCACAGCGAGGCCAGGTAAAACGGCACCACCATGTAGAAGATGGAGCGCCAGCCCAGACTGTCGACCAGCAAGCCGCCAATACTGGGTCCGATGGCCGGCGCAAGCACGACGCCCATGCCAAAGACCCCACTGGCGCGGCCTTGTTCATGGGGCTCAAAGGCGCGCAGGGATGTGATGATGGCTGGGATCGGCTGCACACCCCCGCCGCCAGCCTTCGGCCACCCGCAGCGAGCACCAGCGGGAAGTGCTGGGCCAACCCTCCGGCCACGCCGAGGAGCAAGAGCCACATGCAACCCGGAGTAGGTCCGGCGGTGGCCATACCCGGCCAGCAGCCATGGCGTGGTGAGCATGGACACGGTCAGCGGCCGCCATGAACCCTGAGGTGACCCACTGGGCGCGCTCCTGTCCCAGGGAGAAATGCTGGCTCATGTCGGGGATCGCCACGTTGATGATGGTCGACGACATGATCGATGCCATGGTCCCCACCATGACCGAAAACAGCAGCAACCAGCGGTAGCGCCTGCCGTAGCGTTCGCGCAGTGCGATGAAGGGGAGTGATCGGGAGGGCTGAAGACATGGGGGCTTCTTGGCGGGGCCTGCCGCATTAGGCTTCATGCGCTCTCGGGTGACCACGGGACCAAAGCCAGAGGCGCCCATGGGCCTCTTTCCCCGAGGCTGGACGCGCCTCAGCTGTACCGCTTGAATTCTCGGACTGCACTTTGCCCAGGAACTTGTTCAGTTCCGCCTTGACCACGGGCATCAGGAACAGCAGCCCGATGATGTTGAAGATGCTCATGGCAAAGATGGCCGCATCGGAGAAATCGATCACCGCACTGAAGCCGATCGAGCAGCCCACGACGACGAAGAAGCAAAAGAGCAGCTTGTAGACGAGCTCGTTTGTTTTCCTTCGCCAAACAGGTAGGTCCAGCCCTTGAGGCCGCAGTAAGACCAGGAGATCATGGTCGAGATCGCAAACATCAGCACGGCGAGGGCCAGCGGGTAGCGGGAACCAGTCAAAAGTGGCCTGGAACGAGGCGGCCGTCGCTGCACGCCGGTCAACCTTCTGGGTGGGGTAGGGCCGGTGTTGGAGAACTCGCGATGGTATGACGAGCGCGGTCATGGTGCACACCACCACCGTGTCGATGAAGGCCCAGCAGCGAGACCAGGCCCTCGGTGACCGGTTCGCTGGTTTCACCGCAGAATGGGCGATGGATGCCGAACCAACGCCTGCTTCGTTGGAAAAGGTGGCGCGTTTGAGGCCCTGGATCAGTGCGCCGACGAAGCCACCGGCCACCCCTTCTGCGGAAAACGCGCCGTCAAATATGGCTGCGAAAGCCGCCCCCAGTTGATCAACGTTCATGAGTATGACCGTCAAGGACATGCCCACATACAACACCGCCATGACCGGGACCAGCCTGCTGGTGACGGTGGCAATGGGACGGTATGCCACCAATGATCACGGAGAACACGAATGCTGCCAGCAGAAGGCCGGTGACCCAGCCGTATCCATCGGGCAGGCCGAAGGTCTGCACCAGCATGGCGTTGGCCTGGTCGCCCTGGAACATGTTGCCACCACCCATGGCGCCCAGAATCACCATGATGGCAAACATCGGGGCCAGAAAGCGCCAAAGCCGCCCATGCCGCGCTCGGCCAGGCCCCGGCTGGAGGTAGTACATCGGCCCGCCGGAGACCGCACCGGAGGGCAGGATGGTTCGTACTTCACACCAGTGTGCATTCGGTGAACTTCTGGAGGCCATGCCCAGCATGCCCACCACGATCATCCAGAACGTGGCGCCCGGCCCGCCAATGGCCAGCGCCGCGCCCACCCCGGCGATGTTGCCCAGGCCCACCGTGCCCGACAGCGCGGTGGCCAGGGCGGCGAAGTGGGACACCTCGCCATCGTGGCTGTGTGCGGGGTTGTCGTAGCGTCCGCGCACCAGGTCGATGGCAAGCTTGATCTGCTTGAGCTGGATGAAGCCGAAATACAGCGTGAACACCAGCGCTGCCACGAGCAACCAGCCGGCGATCAGGGGGAAACTGGTGTCGCCCATTGGGACCGAGGTGAAGATCAGGGCAGCGAACCAGCCCAGGTAGTCGTTGAAGAAACCGTCGACCGCGGTGTCGATGCCGGTGGCCGACGCGGGCGCGGAGGCCAAAGGCAACAGGGGCGGCCGCTGCAAAGCAGCGTGTGAAGGTGGGGGTGAATGGGTCACAGTCGTTCCATGAAAGGGGGACAGGGGCCTGACAGAGCACGGACAGTCAGTCAGCCGCTTGGGACCAGCAACACGCGGCCCAGGGTCGGCACTGGCAGGGTGGGCTGCCCGTCCGGGCAGACCACCTGCATGGATCCTAGGTCGCCTTGATGGCCATGCCCCTACGCGATTACCCCTACAGCGCCGGTGCATCAGCCGTATTCATGGCCGGATCAGTCCTGGCGGCGTCGGCGCCAAAGGCGCACCGCGAGCATGACCAGGGGGAACGCCAGAAGCAACAGATCAAAGATGTCGATCGGTCGCCTGGAGCGAGCCTTCACCGAGCATGCGCAGTTTCTCGATCAGGTGGGTTCCGGCAGGATGGGGGCGATGGCAAGCCAGAGCGCCAACGCGGTCAGCAGCCACAGAGGAAAACGGTCGAGCCAGCGCATCATGTGGCACCTTGCGGGTTGTGGGGGGCGGCCTGGGCGTGGCGTTGCAGACAGCCCCGCGCAAATGCAGACGCTCCGACTGCCTCGGTGGGTAGGGAGGTGATCAGCTCGGGAGGGAAATGTGCCTGGACGCACCAACACGGGGGTTGCGCTTGCCCGGTGGCGCGTTCGATTTCCATGGCGCAGCGGTTGTCTGCGCCGCAAAGCGGGCATTGGGTGGGGAATCGGTCGCGGGTGAGGTGGCCATGGCGTGGTCGGACAGGCCAGGTCGGCGCTGCCTTGCGAGCCCGAGCCTGTGCTATTTTCTGCGAGACGGCGTGCTTCAAATATATACAGATGTTGGTTCGGCGTGTGGTGTGTGTGGGCGCCACACTCGGGCTCGCGATGGTTGCTGGCGTGCAGGCGGGAGACGCGGTGGCACGCCCGGTGCCCGACACTCTGGGGCAGCGGCTGATGGCCTGCACCCTGTGCCACGGCAAAGAGGGGCGCGCCACCAACACCGGCTTCTTTCCCCGCATCGCTGGCAAGCCCGAAGGTTATCTGTATCACCAGCCGCGTCATTTCCGTTGAAGGTCGCCGCAACAACGCCGGCATGACCGCATTGCTCGACACGTTGAGCGACGCCTATCTGCGCGAAATTGCCGCCCACTTTGCCAGCCTGGAATTGCCCTACCCCCCACCTGCGCCATCGGGTGCGTCGCCAGCGGCGTTGGCCCAAGGGGCGCATCTGGTGCGCGAGGCGATGCGGCGCGCAAGCTGCCCGCCTGTGGCGTGTCATGGTACAGCTCACCGGCGTGGCGCCCAACGTGCCGGGGTTGCTCGGTTTGCCGCGCGACTACCTGATCGGTCATTGGGGCTGGCAAACGGGTTTGCGCCGCGCATTCGAACCCGATTGCATGGCCCATGGCCAAGCGCCTGGCGCCTGACGAGGTGTTCGCCGCCGACTGGCTCGCGAGCCAGCTCGCCCGCTGACACCCACCCCGCTCAATCGCTGCAGACACCCATGCCCCTGCGCTGCGGCATGGCGCCTGAGGGGCCGAAATGAGTCGCGCATGGTTGAGGTGGGCATTGGGCGGCGTGGTGTTGGGTTGTGCCACGTTGGCGGCGGTGGTGGGCTGGGAGATGCGCGCGGTTGCGCTGCCCGAGGTGCCGGGGGCTCCGTCGCCCGAGCCGGCGCTGCTCGAGCGTGGCGCATACCTCGCCCGGGCAGGCAACTTGGCTGGCCTGCCACACCGAGCGCGGTGGTCGGCCCTACGCGGGTGGGCGGGGATCGAACGCCTTGGAACGGTTTACCCAGCAACCTCACCCCCGATCCGGTGACCGGGCTGGGCACCTGGGGTGCCGAAGCCTTTCGTCGTGCCCTGCACGAGGGCCGTTCGCGGGATGGGCGTTTGTTGTACCCGGTTTTTCCTTATACCCACACCACGCTGGTGACCGATGAAGACAGCGACGCGCTGTTTGCGTATCTGCGCAGCCTGGCGCCCGTAAACACCCCGCCACCGCACAATTCTGGGTTTCCTGGTCAACACGCAGGCGGCGTTGGCCCTGTGGCGGGTTCTTTATTTTGAGCCTGGCCGATTTCAGCCAGACGCCCAGCGCACCGCCGAATGGAACCGCGCGTATCTGGGCAAGGCCTCGCCCATTGCCTGCCTGCCACAGTGCGGGATGCGCTCGGCGGGTAGCGGGTCGGGGCAGCGCTGGTCAGCCGGTCTGATGCCTGATGGACACTGGCTGGCGCCCCGCTGCGCGATCTGCCGGAGGCTGGCCTGGGGCAGTGGGCGGTGGATGAGGTGGCGGATTTCCTTCAGCCCGGGCGCACCGAAAGCGCCACGGCCAAGGGCCCATGGCGGGAGGTGGTGTTCGATGGCACGCAATACCTGCGCCGCGAAGACCTGCGGCACTGGCCGTTTTCCTCACCGATTTGCCGGAGCGCCGCCGTGGTCCCGACGCCTTTGAATCGGCCAAGCCGGAAACCATGGCGCTGGGTGACAAGGTGTATCGCCAGTGGTGCCTGGATTGCCATGGCAACGCCGGACAAGGATCGTCGGGTGCCTACCCGGCACTGGCTGGCAACCGCAGTGTCGTGATGGCCTCCCATGTGAACGCGGTTCAAGCCATTCTGGCCGGCGGTTTCCCACCGGCCACCCACGGCAACCCGCAGCCCTATGGCATGCCGCCGTTCCGCACCTTGCTCAACGATGCCGAGGTGGCGGCGGTGGCCAGCTTTGTGCGCCAGTCCTGGGGCAACCGCGCCAACGCCGTGACTCCACAGGCGGTGCAGCGGTTGCGGTGAGTGTCGGTGACGGCCTGTTGTCCGTCAGGCGAATGTGATCCAGTCGCCCTGACCAGGTTGGTCGAGGTGGGGCAGGGTGTTGAAGGTCAACAGGGAGTGGCGCTTGGGACCAAAGTGAAACTCGGTGACTGCGCTGTTGCGAATGCGCATGTTCAGGTCGATCGTGCGTTCGGGGCTCAACCCCAGCACATGGCCCACCGCGGTGGAGATCGGACCTCCGCTTGAGACGATGAGCACATTCTGATCCTGGTGATGCACGCGCGCATGGTCGAGCGCGCTGGTGATGCCGCGAACGAACTCCGTGTAGGTCGGCATGCCCTTGGGGCTGACCGTGCCTGCCATCCATTGGCTCAGCCCATCGCGCAGGCGGTGAAAGTGCCGCTTGTATCCCTCGGGGGTGGTGGGGTGGTCCGTCACATCGGGGTGAATGGCCTTGATGACGGCTTCACTGTCGTACTCGTTCAGACCTGGCCACACCAGGGGCTCGTTCTGAAAATTCGCACCCTGGCGAATGCTCTCCCAGGTCTGGGCGTGGCGTTTGAGTGAGCCCATCAGCACCGCATCGAACCGCATGCTGCGCTCTGCCCAATAGCGGCCCAGCCGCTCGGCCTGGCGCTGGCCCAGTTCGCTGAGTTGATCGTAGTCGGCTGCACCAAACGAAGCCTGGCCGTGGCGCACAAGATAGAGGGTTCCCATGGGCGGCATTCTGTCTGCGGTTGGCTCTGGGCTTTGTCTCGACAGCGACTGGATGAATCAAGTTTGGGCGGGTGAAGACCGATATTGGCAAAGAATGTCCCTGTTAGTTCGCTCTTTCAGCATCGACTTCGGGTGGTGGAATGGGGTGCAACAGGGTGGTGTTGTCTGGCGGGCGTTCGCCGGTTTTGGCCGTGCCGAGAAGCCACCCTGTTTTGGATGAACACCGCTTTCCCTGCGCTTGGTTCGCTTCCCTCCCGGTCGTTGTCGGGACGGTGGTGCCTGCAGCCAGAATGTTGTCCACATCGTCTGCAATCTTGAGTACCTCGTCAACGAATCTCCGTCCTGTTCATGAGTCTTGACCTGCCCACCTTGCTGCTGGTTCGTCTGTTCATTGACGGATTTCTGGTCGCGCTTTTCTGGTCATTTGTCCGCCAGCATCCGGATCTGGGTGGTCCGCGGTGGTGGGCCGGTGCGGCCATCGCTTCTTCGCTGGGGACGGTGTGCGCCGCCTCGGTGGTGGTCGGTGGCTGGCCGTTGAATCTGATCAACGTGGCCGGTGGGTTGACCGCCAGCACCTTGTCGCAGGCCATGATCTGGCTTGGCCTTCGTCGCTATTTGGGATTGCCGGTGCGCATGGCGGTCCGCTGGACGGTGCTGGGCGGCGTGGCCATGTTCGTGGCGCAGGCGATGCTCTTGTTTGCCTGGGATATCCCCACGCTGCGTCGCATCCTGTTCATCAGCGCTTTCCTGTGCATCGTGGTGCTCAATTTGCGGCTGCTGCGCCGCAAGGGGAACTCCAACAGCGCGCCCGAATTTGGCGCATTGCGCACCCTGTTCCGGGTCGAGTTGCTGATATTGAGCATGGTGTTGGCGCGCTTGCTGTATAGCGCGATGGATGAGCCCATGCCCCTGGTGGGGGATGGCGCCCGATTGGTTGTGCTTTTCATGACGCTGGACGCGTTGGTGCGGACAGCCATGCTCAGTGCCCTCGTGGTGTACCAATTGCAGCAGGTCGGTGAGCGCCACCGACAGCGATTGCGCGACGGCAAGGCCGATTTGCGGGCGTTGCTCGACAACATCCACGCGGGGGTGATCGTGCTCAAGCCCGACAGGTCCATCGTGACCATCAACGCGGCAGCGCGGCGGTTCCTTGGGCAGTCGGACGGGGCGCCGCTTGGGTGCGATGCGGAGGGCCGTGTGCTGGAGTGGGCGCTGTTGCGCGAAGACGGCCAGCCCATGACACGCCACGAAATGCCCTTCGAGCGTGTGTTGGCCACCGGACTGCCGGTGGCCGACGTGATTCTGGGCCATCAACCTGGCGCGCAAGCCGACACGCGGTGGGCCTTGTGCAACGCTTTTGCCGAGAACGACCACCTTGGCGGATTGCGTCACGTGGTGTTGACCTTTGTCGACATCACCTCGCGGCAGGCCGCCGAGCGGGATCAAAAGGCGCTGCAGGCCCAACTGTCCCAGGCGCAGAAGATGCAGGCGCTGGGCACGTTGGCCGGTGGCGTGGCGCACGACTTCAACAACATTCTGGCGGCCATACTGGGCAATGCCGAGTTGGCCCGACAAGACGCCGATCCGAAGTCCATGGCGATCCTGAGTCTGAATGAGATCAGTGTGGCAGCCCGGCGGGGCCGGGAGCTCGTGCGACAAATTCTGGCCTTCAGCCGGCAACAACCCTTGGAGCGCAAGCGGGTCAGCATGCGGGCGATCCTGGCCGAGAGTTGCAGCTTGCTCAAACCGGCCTTGCCTCCCCACGTCAAATTGGGCACCGCGTGCGGTCCAGGCGACCTGAGCATCAATGCCGACGCCACCCAGTTGGGTCAGGTTTTGCTCAATTTGGGCACCAATGCACTGCACGCCATCGGGTCACAGCCGGGGCAGCTCACCATACAGGTCAACCGCTTCGCGCCGAACGCCACCTTGCTCCCTGCCCATGTGCCCAAGGATTGGCTGGGGGTGATTCGCGTGCAGGTGACCGACACGGGGTGTGGCATGGACGAGGCCACACGCCAACGCATCTTCGAGCCATTTTTCACGACCCGAAAACTGGGCACGGGCACTGGGCTGGGTTTGCCTGTGGTGCTGGGCATTGTCGAAGGCCACGACGGTGTGATTGAAGTCACGAGCCAGGTCGGCAAAGGGACCACGTTCAACCTGTACTTCCCGGCTGCGGTCAAAGATCAGGGAAGCTCCTATATAGACTCTGGCTGGCCCCAGGGCAAAGCAGCGCCCGATCACGACACGGCCGTATCTGGCACATCTGCATCGGCTGTCGCGGATACCACCAACACCGTCGCACAAGAGGCCCGAACTGTGGAGAATGCAAGCATGATCGACGAACTGCAACCACCCCGCCGCCACGTGCTCTACCTGGACGATGACGACACCCTGGTTTTCCTGGTGCGGCGTCTGCTGGAGCGCCGCGGGTTCGTCGTGACGTCTTTCACAGACCAGAACGAGGCCATTGATGCCGTGCGGGCCAGGCCAGATGCCTTTGATCTGTTGATGACCGACTTCAATATGCCTGGGATGTCGGGGCTCGATGTGGCTAAGGCGGTTCTGGCCATCAACCCTCGCTGCCGGTCGCTGTGGCCTCGGGCTACATCACCGACGAATTGCAGACCGAAGCCAAGGCGGCGGGCGTGCAGGAGGTGGTGTTCAAGACCGATGCCGTGGAAGATTTCTGCGCGGTGGTGGCGAGATTGGTGGACGCCGGGCGCCACTGAGCCGGTCTGGGCTTGCGTGCCTCCCGGTGGCCAGACATTGGGTGGGCGGGTATCGGGTGGGGCGGGTATTGGGTGACTCAGGCCTTGGCAGCCTCGGGGAGACCCGACCGGTCGTGGTGTCGGGGCCGTTGACGCATGGGGCGTGAGGCCTGTTCGATCTCGGAGGGCGGCCCTCGGATCAGGTGCCGCCGCTTGCCGCCAATGGATTTCGTGACCTTGCTTGAGAAGAGGGCGTTGCCACTACCGCATGTCTTTCGGCCAATGTGATGAATCTGGATTCTTTTACCCTGTTGCTGGCAAGGCTGTGTCTGGACGCGGTGTACACACTGGTCTACCTGAGCCTGGCGGTTCTGAGGCCCGGTCTGGCCGGTCCTCGCTGGTGGTGGCGCGCGGCCTTGATGGCGGGTTTGTCCACGTTGACACTGGTGGTGGGGAGGGCGGATCCGGGGTCTGGTCGGCCGTGCTCTTTGGGCCGTTGCTGAGTGGCGGCATCATGCTGGCCTGGCTGGGGACGCGGGAGTTCCTCGGCTGTCGCTGCCCGTGCGGCCCTTGCTTGTGTTGTGGCCACTGTTGATGGCAACCAATGTGGTCTTGGTGTTGTGGGTGGATGCCGAGGTGGCACCAAAGGTGTTGCTGTGGCTGGTGGTGCTGGTGTTTGCCTGGCTGACGCAGCGCAATGTCAAAGGGGCGACCGAAGGGGTCAAGCAATACGAACTCTTGGCCTCGGGTTGGCTGGCCCGCTTTGAGTTCATCATTGCCCTGAGCGTGCTCACCAGTGTGTTGTGGTGGCCGCCTGTTTCCGAGGCTCGGGCACGGCTTTTTCGTCGACCTGTTGTTGGGCCTGATCACGTTTGCCGTGGTGTCACGCGGGTCGTGTATGCCTTCCTGGTGACACTGCGTCTGCAGCAAATTGGCGAAGCCGCCGAGTTCAAGTTGTCCGAAAGCGAGGAGGAGCTGCGCACGTTGATTGAAAACATCAACGCGGGCGTGGTCGTGGTGCGCCCCGATCAAACGGTGGTGACCGCCAACGGAGCGGCACGCAAGTTTCTCGAGTGGTCCAGGACTGAGGGCTGGCTTCTGATGAAGTCTGGTCGAGCAAGGATTGGCGGCTGTTGAGGGAGGATGGCACGCCCATGCCCGCCGAGGAAGCGCCTGTGGAGCAGGTCTTGTCCAGTGGCCGTTCGGTCAGCGATGTCTTGCTGGGGGTGCAGACGGATGCGCTGGCTCCGGTGCGCTGGGCGTTGTGCAATGCCTTTGGTCAATTCAATGCCATTGGTGATTTGCGCCATGTGGTGTTCACCTTGGTCGACATCACCGCCCGGCGAAACGCGCAAGCGCAGAAAGAGTTGCTGGAGCATCAATTGGCGCAATCGCAGAAGCTCGAGGCCCTGGGTACGTTGGCTGGTGGTGTGGCACACGATTTCAACAACATCCTGGCATCGATACTGGGCAACGCCGAATTGCTCAGGCAGGACCTGGGCGACGTGGCCCATTCCAATGACAGTTTGCGCGAAATCGGCGTGGCGGCGCGGCGGGGTCGCGAATTGGTGCGGCAGGTGCTCGCCTTCAGTCGCAGGCAACCCAAGGTGTTGACCGAGGTGAACGTGGGGGATGTCCTGGCCGAATCGTGCCGCTTGTTGCGCACCGCCATGCCTTCTCAAGTGGAACTTGCCCAAGTGGTGACGAACCCGTCGGCCACGGTGGTGGCCGATGCCACGCAGATGGGGCAAGTTTTCGTCAACCTTGGCAGCAATGCGCTCAATGCCATGGCCGACCGCAGCGGGCGCATCGAGTTTCGGGTCGAGCGCCTGCTGGCCAGCGATCTGCGGGTACCGGCGCTTTTCAAGGGGGTGTCCCCGGCCGGGGTGGTGTGTATTTCGGTGAGCGACCAGGGCTGTGGCATGGATGCATCGGTGCAAGAGCGGATCTTCGAACCCTTTTTCACCACCCAAATGGGTCAGCAAAGCACTGGCCTTGGGTTGCCGGTGGTGCTGGGGATTGTTCAATCGCATGGTGGCGTGATCGAGGTGCACAGCGAGGTCGGCGTGGGTACCACCTTCACCGTGTTCTTTCCTGCGGTCAAGCCGTCGGCCTTTCGCGAAACACCCCATTCACCTGAAACACCCGAAACACCCGAAACACCCGACGGCCCGACAACGGGGAACGAATGTGCGGGCGCGGTGCCGGCGGACGATCCCGTGCCCATGATGGGCTTGCCCGCCTTGCAGCCGCCTGCCCTGGACGCAGAGGCGCGACCGGGTGGGGGGGCGACCGGATTGGGCGCGCAGGGTGCAGAGCGTGCCGTTCTGTATCTGGATGACGATGAGTCGCTGGTGTTTCTGGTGCGTCGCCTGTTGGAGCGCAAGGGTTTTCGCGTGAGCGCTTTCACGGATCAGCAAGCGGCCATCGAGGCGGTGCGTCTGCGGCCTCAGAGGTTTGCCGTTTTCATGACCGATTTCAACATGCCAGGCATGTCGGGGCTGGATGTGGCCAATGCCGTCTTGGCGATCAACCCGGCTTTGACCGTGGCGCTGGCTTCCGGCTACATCACGGAAGAACTGCAAACGCAGGCCGCCGCCGCCGGGGTGCGTGAAGTTGTGTTCAAGACCGATGCGGTGGAGGATTTTTGCGAGGTCGTGGCGCGGCTTGCTCGGGCTTAAGGCACACCGCCGGCATTCATTACTTATTATTACGTTTGGGCGGCTTGGTGAGGTGATAGGCTGATTTTGGAGGCGCAATGTATGCGCCCCCGTGCAGGGTTGGATCGGGTTGATTCGGCTTTGCGCGCATCACCCACACCGAAGGAAACCGCCATGGCCGCACGCGAACAAATCACGACCGAGCAAAAGGAACTCATCAAACGCAAGAGCTGGGAGAAAATCACAGGCTCGCCCCTCATGGCGCGGTTTGTGGACCCTGATCAGTCCGCCTTGCGCGCCTTGTTTGTGGGCTACTGGCCCTTTGTGGACGGATTTCCGGCGGTGATCCGAAAGACCTACGAGGCCACCGAGCAGTTTGCCCGCCATGGCAAGGTGCTTTCGGGTGCGTTGCGTGAGATGGAAACCGATGAGCGCAACCACCGCGCGCTTTGGCTTCGCAGCGTGGCGGCCGCCGACATCCCCGAGGAAGACCTCTATGAATCGGAGCCGCTCGCGCCCGTGCTCCGGGTGACCGAGGCGATGCTGGAGCGCCAGGCGCTGTGGCAACGCTTGCTGGATTTCGTGGCCGTGGAGATTGTGGCCGAGGGCATCAGTCAGGCCTTCATGTCGTCTGAGAAGTTCCGGGACCGCATGGGCACGAAAGGCACGGCCTGGTTCAAGGTGCACATGGTGCACCCGGCCGAGCAAACCACCCACGAAGACATTGCCTACCGCGCAGCGATTGCCCTGATGCCCGGCGGGTTGACCGAGCCCGTGCTGGATGTGGTGGACCGCACCATCCAGGAAACCGTGGACCGCTTCTTGGTGGCCATCGAGGCCTGCGTGGAAGAGCAGGACGCGCTCGCGATGTCATGAGGGCAGCGGGCGGGAGGGTTGTGGCCCTCCCTTCCCAGGCGGGCGCGGCGTCTGGCCGGGTTACTGGCTCAAGACACGGGCAAAGACGGTGGTGTCGACGTTGCCGCCACTCAGGGTGGTGCCCACCGTCAGGCCTTTGAGTTGTTCGCGCTCCTGCCAGGCGGCCGCAAAGCCGGCGGCGCCAGCGCCTTCGGCCACGTTGTGTGTGTCGGCGAACAGGGCGCGCATGGCCTGCGCCACTTCGTCGTCGGTGACCTGGACCATGTGGTCCAGGTGTCGGCTGAGGATGTCCAGGGCGGCGGCATCGGCCACACGACAGGCCATGCCGTCGGCCAGTTCGGTGGTGACGGGCGCTGCCCGCACTTCACCCGCCTTCAAGGAGTCGGCGTAGGTGGTCGCGTGTGCGCTCACAACGCCGACCACACGAACCCGGTGGCCCAGCGCGAGTTTGGCCGCGATGGCCGAGCAGGCGCCTGAACCCTGTCCGATCGGCACGTACACCACGTCCAGCGCAGGTGCTGCTCGGAAGAACTCCCACCAATAGGTGCTCACCCCCAGCAAGAGCCCGTGGTGGAAACTGGGCACCATGTGGGCGTTCCGCTCGGTCGCCAGCGCCATCGCGTACTCCCGGCTTTCCTGGAAGTCGCTGCCGTGTTCAATGAGGTTGACGCCCAAAGCACGCATGGCGGCGTTTTTCTCCAGCGAGTTGCCTTCGGGTACGACGATTGTGCAGGCCACGCCGTGGGTTCGGGCGGCCCAGCCCACGCTTTGCCCGTGGTTGCCCCGGGTGGCGCTGATGACTTCGCGCGGCAGCGCGTGCTGCCGCTTGAGTTGGTCGAAATAGGTCAGCCCGCCACGGATCTTGAACGCGCCGACGGGGGTGTGGTTCTCGTGTTTCACCCAGCAGGTGGTGCCCAATCGTTGGCTCGAGGTGGCCCATGGGTATTGGGGGGTGGCGGAGAACGCTTGGTAAACGACCTGGGCGGCCGCTTCGATCTGGGGCAAGGTGGGCAGGTGCATTGAACGGCGAGTCAGGTGTCGATGGAGTGGGTGGTCAGGGTGATGGTCCCGTTGGGCGTGATCAGTTCGAACCGCAGTTGTGCCGGGCCCCGGCACACGCTGGCGCCGTCCAGGCCGATGGCGGCGAATGCAGTGGCAAGCAGCGTTGCCTGGGGATGGAAGACTTCAACACGGGTGAGGCGCAGGCCGCTGGAAGGCATGGTGGCTGCGGGGTGCGTGTTTCCCCATTCGATCAGCGTGGGCAGGCAGCCGTCGAGCAGCCGTTGTCCGTCTTCGCGCACGCTGATGTGCCATTGGAGCAGGCCATCCGGTGTGGGCCTGGATGCCGCCAGCGGTTCCCCGCTGTCAAGCCCGAGCGCCCGCCAGGCCGACAGGGCTTCGGGCAAGTGGGGCACCCGTGCAACCCAGTGGATGGCCTGGGGGCCGTGGCGTTTGAGCGAGTCGTGCAGTCGGGCATCGTCCAGATCGAACCAGCGTTTCGCGGGCGCACCACGGCTTGGCACCTTGGCGCGGTTGATTGCAATGATCTCCAGGTAGACGTTGGGGGTGTGTGGGCTGTCGAGTCTGAGGAGCCGGTTGTGGGTGCCAAACAGGGCGTGTTCGCCACCAGGGCCGGGTGTGACGCCCAGTGTGGCTTCGCACCACGCCACCCCTTCGTCCAGCGAGGCGGCGGCGATCACAAGGTGGTCGGGTTCGGCGTGTTTCATGGTGTGGCTCACGGGTAGGGCGTGCCGTCTTTGTGTACAAAGTGCCATTGGCCGTCGCGCCGCTCCGCTTTCAGGTCGTCGTCCGGGTAGTGTCCCTCGTCGCCTTCTGTGCGGTCCCCGACTTCGAGGTACAGCACAGGCGCGTCGGTGTCGTTGCGCAGGCAGTGCGCATTGCCCGTCCCGGCTTTGAACCCCGCGCAGTCGCCGGGTTTGAGTGGCGTGGCGCCGGCATCGGTGTGCAACGTGGGGTGCCCTTCCAGGATGTACACGAACTCGTCTTGCCGGGTATGGGCATGGCGCAGGCTGGAGGCGCTGCCGGGCGCAAGACGGGTGAGGTTGACACCGAACTGGCTCAAGCCGAAGGCATCCCCCAACGCCTTCTTTTCCCGCCCGGTCATGCGCGAAGCGAATGGTTCCGGATAGGCCGAGGGTTTGTTTCGTGCAGGTACGTCGGCGGCAACGAGCGCGGCGCGCGCAGGTGGGGCGGTCGTCATGGGGGCGTCTTTCGGAAGTGCGGTGATTCTCGGTAGGCGGTTCTTCTTCGGGGTGGCTGTGGGTTGCGAAATCACGGCAGGCGCGATATCAGCAGGCGCAAGCCTGCATAGCCAAACATGGCGCACAGCAGGCCCTCGATGGGGCGGCGCAGCGTCTGGTAGTTGCGGCGCACGGCGCTTGAGGAGAAGGCGATGGCATAGCCGCCAAACAGCGCGGCGCCCCAAAGCAGGCAACTGCCGATGACCAGCAGGGTCTCCGATGGTGGGGCCGCATCGGTCAGGCCAATCGCAGCCACCGAGAGCCAGGCCAGAATGGCCTTGGGGTTTGTCAGGTGCAGCGCCAAGCCGCGCAGGTAGAGCCGCCGCCGTGACAGCTTGTTGGGAAATGCCTCCGTTTCCGGGGCTTGGCGCCAGGCCGCGCGCGCCGACTTGAACGCCAGCCACAGCAGGTAGAGCCCACCCAGGGTCTTCAGCAGGTCCATCGCCCGGGCCGATTGGGCCATCGCGTGAGACAGGCCCACCCCCGCCATCAGTGCCCAGAAGCTGGTGCCCGTGAGCACGCCCGCAGCGAAGACCAGCGCGTCGCGACGCCCGCGGGCCATGGCCACGCCGACGATGGCCATGTTGCTGGGGCCAGGGCTGGCCGCAATCAGGACATAGGCTGACCAGGCCAGCCAGAGCTGGGTCGAGGTGAGCAGGGCACTCACATCACCACTTCGCCGTGGATGCAGGTGACCGACGCGCCTCCCACCCAGATGGTGCCCTGGCCATCGCGTTCGATGTGCACCCGCCCATGGCGGTCCAGCTTCGTGCCCTGGGCGGCGACGTACCGCTCGGGCATCAGCTCTGCGCCGATCAGCCATTGGGCCAGCGCCGCGTTGAGGCTGCCCGTGACCGGGTCTTCGCAAAGCCCGTTGGCGCCTGGAAAGAAGGCGCGCACCTCCAGTTGGGTGTCTGATGCGGCCTGGGTGCCGGCCACACCGACCTTGCCGCGGGGGCCCGCCACGCCCACGTCCAGCCCGGCCAGCACCGAACCATCGGGCTTGAGCGCCAACACCTGTTCGGCGCTGGCCAGCAACACGCCGCGCCAGTTGGGCCCGTTGTCGCACCAGCTGTGGGCCACGATGTCTTGCGGGGCCACACCCAGACCCCGGGCGATCAGCGCCAGGTCTTCCTGGGCCAGCGGACCGCTCTTGATCAGGGGCGGCGCCGCGAAAGCCAGGCGCTTTTCATCTCGACGAAGGCGCACCAGCCCCACACCACACTCTTGCACCACGAACTGCGGGTCGCGCGGCGTGCCGCCCGCTTCCAACCAGGCATGGCAACTGCCCAGTGTGGGGTGACCGGCGAAAGGCAGCTCACGACCCGGGCAGAAGATGCGCACACGGTAGTCCGCACCCTGGGCCCGGCCTTCGTCCGTGGGTGGCAGCAGGAAGGTGCACTCAGAGAGATTCGTCCAGTTGGTGAAGTGCTGCATGTCGGCGCTCGACAGGCCGCTGCCGTCCAGCACCACGGCGAGAGGGTTGCCCCGGTAGGGTGTGTCGGTGAAGACGTCAACTTGTTTGAACGCGCGCTGCCGCATGAGTTTCTCCCTTGGGTGATTGGCGAACGGCCTTGGCGAGGGCGGCAATGCCTGTGCGGATTTGCGCCTCGCTGGCTGTGACGAAACTCAGGCGCAGGGTGCGCGGGTCGGCGGACTCGGCATAAAACGCCTGGCCCGGCACAAAAGCCACACCCGCTTCCACCGCCGTGGGCAGCAGTTCGAGCGCGCTCAGTCCAGCGGGCAGGCGCAGCCAGACGAACATGCCGCCGTCGGGCCGGTTCCACTGCACGTCCAGTCCTTGCATCTCTTCGTCCAGCGCGCTCAGCATCGCCTGGCACTGTGCTTTGTAGAGCGCGCGGATGGTGGGCACATGTCGCTCCAGGAACCCGTCTTTGATGACCTCGGCCACCACGCGCTGGTTGTAACCCGGCGTGTGCAGATCGGCCGCCTGCTTGGCTTGCAGCAGCTTGGGGAACACGCTGGGCGGCGCCACGATATAGCCCAGTCGCAAGCCGGGTGCGAGCACCTTGGAAAAAGAGCCCAGGTAGATGCCGTTCTCGGGATTGCGGGCCGTCAAGGGCGCCGGCGGCGGCGAGTCGAACCACAGGTCGCCATAGGGGTTGTCTTCCACAATGGGCAGATCCAGCGACGCCGCGCGCTCCACCAGCGCCGCGCGTCGCGATTCGCTCATGCTGCGCCCGGTGGGGTTCTGGAAATTGGGCAGCACATACAGAAAGCGCGCGGCCTCGCTGCCGTGTCCCATCTTGGCGGCAAGGTCGTCCAGGCTCACGCCCTCGTCGTCGCTTTGCACGCCGACCACTTCCGGCTCCATGGGAGTGAAGGCTTGCAAGGCGCCCAGGTAGGTGGGTGTCTCCACCAGGACCCGGCTGCCGCTGTCGATCAGAATCTTGGCCACCAGGTCCAGCCCCTGCTGGCTGCCCGTGGTGATCAGCACCTGCGCCGGATCGACGGCCCAAGGCAGGCTCGCCGCCACATGCTCGCGCAATGGCGCGAAACCTTCACTGGCGGCGTATTGGAGCGCGGCTTGGCCATCGGTGCGCAACACGCGTTCGCTGGCTTGCGCGAACGCCGCGATGGGAAAGGTCTTGGGCGAGGGCAGACCGCCCGCGAAGCTGATGATGCCGGGTTTTTCGGTGATCTTCAGGATCTCGCGGATCACCGATGGGTTCATTTTTTGGGCCCGTCGGGCCAACGTCCAAGTCAAGGGTTTTCTCCTTCAGGCGGGCCGTAAAACACGACCCAGGTCACAAAGTCGGGGCTGAAATCTTCAAAGCGGTGTGATGCCCCGGCAGGGACAAACAACACGTCACCGCTTTGCACGTCGATGCGGGTCCCACGTAGCCAGAAACCCGAGCGGCCGCCTTGCACGATGTACAGCTCGTCCTGGGTGTGCGGTTGCTGGATGTCGCGTCCCAGGCGCGCGGTGGCCGGCGCGAACAGCTCCATTCGCATGCTGCCATGGGCCAACGCCGGGATGAACGGAGTCCCGTGCGGGTAACGGCTGTCCGGTGCCAGAGGCAGCGTCGCGAGGAGCGCGCGGAAATCGGCTTTCATCTGACCTTTGGGTGGGCCGGAGCCGCCATGCGCCGTCCCATGAACACCGTCGCCACCACCGCAGTGGCAAACGACAGCGTGGTCAGGTCCAGGGATTCACCCAGCAATGGCACGGCCGCCAGGATGCTGAGAAAAGGTTGCAGCAGTTGCATCTGGCTCACGCGCAGCGCGCCGCCCAAGGCCAGACCGCGGAACCAGGCGAAGAAGCCCGCCCACATCGAGAATACGCCCACGTAGCCAAGCGCCAGCCATGCCGACCAGTCAATCGGATGGTTCGGCCAGGTGAGCCAGGCGCCAGGCAATGTGACCGGTAGGGCCATGACGCAGACCCAACTGATCACGCGCTCGGCTCCCAGTGTCGGCGTGACCTTGGCGCCAGTGACATAGCCCACCGACGCGGCCAACACGGCACCCAGCAGCAACAGATCGGCGTGGCTGAGACCGAACCCGTGGCCGAGTTGGTGCGCGCGCAGCAGGCTGTAGATGACAACCAGCGCACTGCCGAGAACCGCGAACAGCCAGAAGCCCAGGCGCGCACGCTGGTGCATCAGCCAGGCCGCCGCGGCCGCGGTGGCCAGAGGCAGCAGGGCCGTGATCACAGCCGCGTGGCTGGCCGTGACTTCGCGCAATGCCCACCCCAGCAGCAGGGGGAAACCGATGGCGTTGCCCAACAGCGAGAACGCCAGGGGCCAGCGCTGGTCTCGCTTGGGCAGGGGTGAGCGCGTGGCGGTCAGGTAGATGATCGACAGGCAACCGGCCAAGGCGGCCCGGGCCCAGGTGACAAACCAGGGCGAGAGCTGTGGGGCCTCGGCCGTGCCGGTGGCCAGCCGCGTCATGGGCAAGGTCAATGCGAACACCGCGACGCCGATGAATCCCAGCCACAGGCCCAGATTCTCGTCGCGCTTGGTGGGTGTCAGCGTCAAGGCGGCGGTCATGTGGTGGCTCCCGGGGTGCCAGACGCCAGGCCCGAGGCCAGCATCCACAAGGCGGTGAGCACCAGGGCCGCCGCCATCAGGCGGTTGAACACCACCAGCCGTGCACCGCTGGGTACACCCTGCACGACCGGGCCAGCCAGCCAATGACGCAGCACCGAGCCCACCAAGGCGTAAGTGAGGTTGCTGGTGAACGCAAAAGCCAGCATGAGCGGAAACACCTGCCCAAATCGCAGCCAGGCATCGGGGTGACCGGCAACCCAGCCGGCCACCAGGGACAGCGCCAGCATCCAGGCCTTGATGTTGAGAAACTGCAGCCCCACGCCCTGCCAGAAGGTCACGTCCAGCCGCGTTGCAGACACCGACCCCATGGCGCGGCTGACCCACAGCCGCCTGGCCAGCCACAGCAAGTACACCACCCCTCCCGCCAAAACTGCCCAGCGCAACAGAGGATGGGCGAGCACCAGTGAACCCAGTCCCGCTGCGCACAGGGCAAACAACGCACCCCAGCCCACCGGAACCGCACAAATGAAAGGCAAGGCGCGGGGCAATCCGCCGTTGGCCGCCAGGGCCGTCGACAGCGTCGTGTTGGGGCCGGGGGTGAAGCTGGTGGCGGTTGCCAGCACCAGCAGCGCGGTCAGTTCGGCGGTGTTCAAGCAACCCCCGTGGGCATGCCTGCGACCAAAGACGGGGCATCGACAGTCGGAGAGTTGGCGGGGGGCTTGGACAACATGACAACCACTGTAGCTTGACCAAGCAATACACCATCAATACAGTTTAAGGGTGCAGAGAAGAAACTGTATGGCTCCTCGAGGCCACACACCCGGCCCAACCCACCTTTGCGCAGCTGCCTTTCCCTTCTCTTCTTTCCTCTTGCCCGTCTCCATCCATGGTTCTGAAATCCTCCCACGCCGAACCTGTCAGCGGCCTCGCGTCTGACGCCGCCCTGGCCCTTGAGGGCGCTGCCGGTCAAGTGGTGCCGCTGGCCTCCGCGCCTGCTCTGATGCGGCAATCGGCGCTCACCCTGGCCGAACAACTGGCCGAACGTTTTGCGGTTCGCATCCGCGATCGCCTGCTGGCGCCGGGTGCGCGCTTGCCCAGCGTGCGCCAGTGCGCCGCCCAACACGGTCTCAGTCCCTCCACCGTGGTGGCCGCTTACGACTTGCTGTTGGCACAAGGCTTGGTTGTGGCCGAGCGCAACCGGGGTTTCTTCGTGCGACAGCGCGTTGGCTTGTCCTCCGCGCAGGCGGATCGCGCGGGTGCGACGGCCCCCCTTGGTGCAGTGAATGCCCAGGCCGGCCCGCCGGTCAACGCAGCGGCCTTGATTCGAGGGATGTTCCAGCCCCCGGGCGAGCGGCCCCAGCCCGGCATGGGCGCGTTCCCGCCCGATTGGATGGAGAGCAGCTTCATGCAATCCGCTGTGCGGCGGGTCACGTCCAGCAAATCGCTCAACGACGTCTCTCTGCGCTATGGGGAGCCTTTGGGAGACAGCCATTTGCGCCGCGTGCTGGCGGCCCGCCTTCAGGGGTTGGGCATGCCTGCCGAGTCCGGTCAGATCATCACCACCGTCGGCGCCACGCAGGCGCTCGATATCGTCAGCCGGACCATGCTCAAGCCGGGCGACAGCGTGATGGTGGAGGAACCTGGTTGGGCGGTTGAGTTTGCGCGTTTGAATGCGCAGGGCCTGCGCATACTGCCGGTGCCGCGTGGTCCGGCAGGCCCGGACCTCGACGTGATGGACCGCTATTGCCGTGCCCATGCGCCCAAGCTTTTCGTGAGTGTCAGCGTATTGCACAACCCGACGGGGTACTGCCTGTCGCCATCGAGCGCACACAGGGTCCTGCAGCTTGCGCAGGCGCATGATTTCTATGTGGTCGAAGACGACACCTATGGCCATATCGCTCCAGAGCACGCCACGCGGATGAGCGTGCTCGACGGTTTGCAGCGGACGATTCACGTGGGCGGCTTCGCCAAGATTCTGGCACCCAACTGGCGCGTGGGGTATCTGGCCGCGCCGGCCGATTGGGTGGAGCGCTTGCTCGACACCAAACTGCTCACCACCTTGACCACGCCAAGCCTGCTCGAGCGCGCCCTGGCCATCTGCATCGAGCAAGGGCAACTGCGTCGGCACGCCGAACGCCTGCGCCTGCGCCTGAATGCCGCCCGGACCCGAAGCGCGAAGCTCGCGCAAGGGGCAGGTTGCCGCTTTGTCTCAGAGCCAGCCGGTTTGTTCGGATGGGTCGATACCGGGGTGGACACCGAGGCGCTGGCGCAGCGCCTGCTCGATGAAGGCTACCTCATCGCCCCTGGCGCACTGTTTCATGCCGCGCGCGCCCCCAGTACCCTCATGCGCATCAACTTCGCCACCACCCAGGAACCCGCGTTTTGGCGTGTGTTCAGCCGCCTGATGTCCGAAGCCCGTTGAGCACGGAGGCCAGCACGCGGTCAATCTGGTCGGCCTCGGCCTGCATCAACGGCAGCGCCCGCCCAAAGAGCGACCAGTCGCGGGCCAGTGCGGCCAACTCAAGTCCCTTGGCCAGCCGCGCGCCACGCTCGGCGGTCATGCTGCCAAGAGAGCCTTTGAGGCCATGTGCGTGTGCGATGGCCAAGTCAGGGTCTTCTTGCTGCAGCGCCGTTCTCAACTGCTCCAGCCGCTGCTTCAGATCGATGCGCATGGCCTGGGCGAGCTGGTGCAAGGTGACTTCGTCCCCATCAAGGCGGCGACGCAGCTTGTCAAGATCCATGGCGCTGGCCGCTGCGGGTTGACGAGACTCTCCGATGGTCGAGGCGGGTGGTCGGTTGGGCGTTTCAGGCATGGCCGAGGTACGCGACAACACCTCCTCCATCGTCCGTATCAAGGCTTGTGGAGCGACGGGTTTGGAGATGTAGCCATCCACACCCGCAGCAAGACATGCTTCGCGATCGCCTTTCATGGCGTTGGCAGTGACCGCCACGATCGGCGTGTGGCGGCGCCTCAGGAGGAGCTCCTGTTCCCGGATTTTCCTTGTGGCCTCCAGGCCATTGGTGCCCGGCATCTGCACATCCATCAACACCAGATCCACCGACCCCTTGGCCCACTGGGCGACCGCCTGGGCCCCATCCCGCGCGTTGCGCACCTCGCATCCCAGACGCCGGAGCAGTTGGTTGATCAACAACTCGTTGACGGGGTGGTCCTCCGCCACCAACACGCTGAGACCGGCAAAACGGTCGCCGGCGTCGCTGATGTCATCGGGCTCTGCAGGCGTGGCTTTCGGGGCATCGCGCACCGCACCCAATGCGGTGGGAACCGCCAGCGGCAGGGTCACGGTAAACAGGCTCCCATGTCCCAGCTCGCTCTCCAATGCAATTCTTCCGCCCATCAGGGCAGTGAGCTTGGCGCAGATGGCCAGGCCCAAACCGCTGCCACCATATCGCCGCGCGGTGGACGCATCTGCCTGGGTGAAAGCGTCAAAAATGGTCGCCTGATGGTCCTTGGCAATCCCGACCCCGGTGTCCTGGACCTGGAGTTGCAGGAACGGCTGTTTCTCCTCATCTGTGGTCACCCGAGCGCATACCCCCACCCGCCCGCCTTTGGGGGTGAACTTGATCGCGTTGGACAGCAGATTGGCCAGGACCTGACGCAACCGACCCGGGTCGCCCTCCACCATGTCGGGTAAATCGTCTGCCAGCTCCAGGTTCCAGGTCATCGATTTCGCCTCTGCCTGCCCGGCGTACAGCGAGCTGAGTTCCTCTAGGGCCTCATGCAGCCGATACGGCACCCTTTCAATATCCAGTTTGCCCGCCTCGATGCGGGAGAGGTCCAGCACATCGTTGAGCAGCCCCAGCAGCGCGTGGGCCGAGCTGTCCATCAAGTCCAGCCAGGACCGTTGCTCTTCCGTCAGTGGGGAATCCATCAGCAGACGGGTCAGCCCCATCACCGCGTTCAACGGCGTGCGCACCTCGTGGCTGATATTGGCCAGAAACTCACTCTTTGCACGGCTGGCCTGCTCGGCCATGGTCCGGGCGCGCAGGCTCTCGGTTTCCACCTGTTTTCGCGCTGAAATATCCGCGTGCGTGCCCATCAGCCGCAACGGTTTGCCCTGGCTGTCGTGTTCTGCCACCATGCCATGGCTCTCTATCCACAGCCAACCATCTGCCGCGCGAACCCGGAACTGTGCCTCTGCCCGTGTCACCCGCCCACTCAGAAGGTCATGGAGCAGCACCCTGAGCCGGGGGCGATCGTCAGGGTGCGTGCGCTCGCTCAGATCGCGGGTGCCCCAGTAGCCATCCATGCTGATGTCACCCAGCATCTCGCCCCAGCGGGCCGTGAGGAACACCTGGTCCGACGGCAGTTGCCAATCCCACAGCGCCAGGCCTGCCGCTTCCACCGCCAATTGCAGGCGATCACGCGTTTCGTCCAGCGCCTCTTCGGCGAGCAGGCGGCTGTTGGACTCCCTGTGCACCGAACTTCGGAGTCGGTCGAGCTCATGGTTTTGCCGCTCCACCTCGGCCAGAAGCTGTTGCGTGCGCTGCCGCTCTCCCTGCAACTCCTGCAAAGCACGTTGAAAATCGAGCGTGAGTCGTTCTACAGAGGCGGCCATGGCACAGATGCGGTGGGATCTTTCCGGTTAGGTCAGGCGGTGCTTAGCGCCTCCAGGCGTTCCATCGCTTCCAGCCATTCATTCTCTATTTCGGCATATCGTGCGCCCAGTTGAGCCGCTCTTGGCGGGTCACTCGCATAGAGTGCGC
>JAWKYI010000013.1:0-160181 GCA_041396525.1 Burkholderiaceae bacterium | reverse complement strand
TGACTTCCCGCACGATCTTGCGTTGGGGGGCGGGCAAGGCAAGAAAGGCTTCGAACGCCTCGCGCTCCAGATAACCGACGCCTTCGTCCCAGCGTTTGCGGCGCTCTTCGACCGACTGGCGCACGCTCACACCGAACCGCAACTCTTCCGGCGCCACGCCCAGCCAGTCGGCCAACACCTGCAGCTTGTCCTGCGCCGGGATCGCCTCGCCGCGCAGCCATCGCCGGGCGGCCTGCAAGGAGATGGAGCGCCCCCAGAAGCGGGTATTGAACTCGCGCTCGAGCACCACGGGTCGCAGTGGGTACCCCGCCTTGGTCATGGCCAGACCCAGGCGGGCAGCAAATTCCTGTTTTTCGCTCATGAACAGCAACGTAAGTTTTCATGGCTCACCTGTGGTACTTTTGGTTTGTTTTCAAATGAACTTTTTGTTCATTTTCAGGGAGATCAGCAAAATGATTTCGCGTTTGAGCGAACTGCCCGACATGCTTGCCGTGGCGATGCGGCGTGCAGGCGACCTGGCGCGTGCCGCCACAGGAGCCCAAGTGGGGCGCCATGGTCTGGCAACGACCACCACCGGACGCTGGCGGTTTGTCGGACACGGCGACCTCTGTCTTTTACTCAACCCGGCTGCGGCGGGCGTACCGCGCCCGGCGCCCCAGACCCAATGGGCGCTGGTCTGGTTGCGCGTCGCTGCGCAGCGGACATGGCGTGCATCTGCCCAAGAGCTTTGTCCGATGAACGCGGAGCGCCTGTCGTCTTGCGCGGAGTCGGTGTGTCCGGGCCAGCGCGCGGTCCTCATTGATTTTGCGGTTCGCCTGTTGTTGGCCTGTGGGCAGACGGCGCCGGGCGGGTTGGTGCTGGTTTCGTTGCCGCCACCCGCGGCGTGCGCAGCAGCCCGCTTGTTGATGCAGGCCATTGCCGGAGACGCACCGACCGAGTTTTCCTTGCACGATGAGCCGAATGCGCCGCGCGTTTGGGCCTGCCACTGGCGGCCGGGTGGACATGGTCTGACGGAAACCACCGGGGAACCCTGCAGGCCGGTCGCCTCACCGGGTCTGGCGTTGAAGGCGTGGTTGCGCGTTGCGAGCCGGCCGGAACAGGGTGCACTCGTATTGCGGCCCGACCCTGCGGCGCTCGCGGTGCTGCAGGCATGGCAAGGCCCCTGCACCATCAGCCACACCGATCCCCTGGTGTTGGCCCTCCTGCGGGAACGGATGGTGCTCGACCTTTGGCGGGCGGGGGCCTCCCCCGGGGCGCCACCGGTGGCGCGGGATGTGTGTGCCTGCGCCGCCTGGACCTTCGATGAGGACGACGCGGGCAGATCGAGGTCCACCGGGTGACCAGGCCCCAGCCGCCACGTGGTTGCGCGAGCAGACGGCTGCGGAAGGAAGGGGGGGAGCCTGACACCCACGCCCCGGCGCTTCATGGGTGGCGTGCGGACATTCGTTGGCCGACGGACTCCCAGGCAGGCCCGTTCCGGGTGGTTCAACGGTGGCCGGCGCTCGACGGGTTCGGGATGCCCTCGATCGGGCATTCCTCGGTGCCGACCATGGGCCGCGTGATCGCCTCGACCGCCTTCTGCGTGCCCTCGGGGTCGTTGACCCATTTGCCATAGAACTCGTAAGGGCAGGCGGCCGCGCCCTTGTCGCCGTCCTGCGAATTGATCATGCCGGTGTAGCCGCGGTGAAGCAGTTTGAACAGGTGGTTTTCGCTCTGCGCGTTCTTGCGGAAGTCGCGGATCAGGCTGGTGGACAGCGCGGCGTATTGCACGCCGTAATCTTCCTCGCCGCATTCGCCCAGCGTGCGGCCATCGAAGCCGATGATGGCGCTGTGGCCGAAGTAGCTGTAGACGCCGTCAAAACCCGCCGCGTTGGCCACGGCCACATAGCTGTTGTTGGCCCAGGCCATGGCCTTGGCCATCAGCACCTGCTGTTCCTTGGCGGGGTACATGTAGCTCCTGGCAGCGCACGATGAGTTCGGCGCCCTTCATCGCGCAGTCGCGCCAGATCTCGGGGTAGTTGCCGTCGTCGCAGATGATGAGGCTGATCTTCAGGCCCTTGGGGCCGTCCGACACATGGGTTTTGTCGCCCGGATACCAGCCTTCGATCGGGGTCCAGGGCATGATCTTGCGGTACTTCTGCACGATCTCGCCCTGGTCGTTCATCAGGATCAGGGTGTTGTAGGGCGCCTTGTGTGGGTGCTCCTCGTGTTGCTCGCCGGTGAGCGAGAACACGCCCCAGACCTTGGCCTTGCGGCAGGCCTCGGCAAAGATCTCGGTCTCGGCGCCCGGCACCGTGGACGCCGTGTCGTACATCTCTTTCGCGTCGTACATGATGCCGTGCGTGCTGTACTCGGGAAAAATCACCATGTCCATGCCCGGCAGCCCCGACTTCATGCCGACGATCATGTCGGCGATCTTGCGCGCGTTGTCCAGCACCTCGGCCTTCGTGTGCAGACGCGGCATCTTGTAGTTCACCACGGCCACACCGACCGTGTCCCTGCTGCTCGAAATGTCACCGTGCATCATGGCAATGCTCCTTGATTCTCAGCCGGAGGTGACTCCGGAAAACGGGTGTTCGATTGAAAGGTTCGCTTCAGTCCCATGCCCCCTCCACTCGCCCAAAGCCGGCTCAGGTGAGCCGGCGCAGCCAAGCCCAGGGTGCGGCGGGACGGGTTTCCCGGCCCGCACCGCGCCGCCCCCTTGAGGGGGTCGCGCGCAGCGCGGCGGGGGGGAGCCTAGTGACTGATCATCCAGGGCCGCTTTGAAGGAAACGCCTTGGCGCCGTTGGGCGCGGTCACGGTCGCCTTGCTGCGCCCGCTGCCGCAGCAGCCGCAACCCGGCGGGTGTTTCAGCCGCTGGTAGTCGCGCGAGCTTTGAGGTTCGTGGCGCGAGCGCTCGTTGGTCGCCATGGCCATGCGCGTGAAGCTGTTCATCAGCGCCAGGCGCGGCGCCGAAGCGAACACGCGCGGCGATGCCGTGCCGCAGTCCGGACAGGCCGCGGGCTCGTTGCGATCACTCAGGCTGCGAAAGGCATCGAATCCGCCGCAGGACGGGCAGTCGTAGTCGTAGGTGGGCATGAAAAACTCCAGAGAATCGAGAGACGTGCTTTGACTCGAAAAGCGTGCCTTGGCCGGAACGAAGTGCCTTCATCAGCACACACCGCGGAACCGGCTCCGCCGGGCCGCAGGTGTGGCCCCCCTTGAGGGGGTGACGCGAAGCGGCGAGGGGGTGGGTCAAAGATCCATCGAGATCGGCATGTCGATCGAGCCATCCAGGTGCTTGATCGGTCCGGCCGCGCTCGGGTTGATGTCAAAGTCGAAGATTTGCGTCGGCAGCCAGAGCGTGGCGCAGGAGTTCGGCACGTCGACCACGCCGCTGATGTGGCCCTGCACCGGCGCGGTGCCGAGGATGGAATAGGCCTGCGCGCCGGAGTAGCAGAACTTCTTCAGGTACTCGATGGCGTTCAGGCAGGCCTGACGGTAGGCGACGTTGACGTCGAGGTAGTACTGCTTGCCGGCTTCGTCGACGCTGATGCCTTCGAAGATGATGTAGTCGTTGTAGGTCGGCGTGATCGGGCTGGGCTTGAAGATCGGGTTCTTGATGCCGTACTTGGCCATACCGCCCTTGATCAGTGACACCTTCATGCACCCAGCCGGCCATCTCGATGGCGCCGCAGAAGGTGATCTCGCCATCGCCCTGGCTGAAGTGCAGGTCCCCCACCGACAGGCCCGCGCCTTCGACGTACACCGGGAAGAACACCTTGGAGCCGCGCGAGAGGTCCTTGATGTCGCAATTGCCGCCGTGTTCGCGCGGCGGCACCGTGCGTGCGCCGGTGGCCGCCGCTTTGGCCTTGGCTTCGCCAGTGAACTTGCCCATGTGGGCGGTGCCGGCCGAGGGCGGGTTGGCCAGACCGGCGGTGGGGTCGGTGTCGATCAGGGCCTGCTCGCGCGCGTTCCACATCTCCAGCATCTTGGGATCGGGCAGGCAACCGATCAGGCCGGGGTGGATCAGGCCGGCGTAGTTCACGCCGGGCACGTGGCGCGAGCTGGTGAACATGCCGTGGAAGTCCCAGATCGACTTCTGGGCCGAGGGGAAATGGTCGGTCAGGAAGCCGCCGCCGTTGGTCTTGGAGAAGAAGCCGTTGAAGCCCCAGAGGCTGTCCTGCTTGGCGCCGATGTCGAGCAGGTCGACCACCAGCAAGTCGCCCGGCTCCGCACCCTTGACGCCCACCGGGCCCGACAGGTAGTGCACCGTGGTCAGGTCGATGTCGCGCACGTCGTCGGCGCTGTCGTTGTTCTTGATGAAGCCGCCGGTCCAGTCGTAGGTCTCCAGCACGAAGTCATCACCCGGGTTGACCCAGCAGGCCATGGGGATGTCCGGGTGCCAGCGGTTGTGCACCATCTCATTGGACGGCGCGGGCTGGTTCAGGTCGACTTTGATGAGGGTTTCAGGCATGTTGCGCTCCTTGCTTGCGGGTGGACGAAAAGGGATCAGACAGACAGGTAGGACTTGATGTGCGCCTGGTCGGTGTCGGCGCGGTGCGTCTCATGCACCAGGCGCCCGCCTTCGATGACGAACAGGCGGTCGGCCACGTCCATGGCGAAGGAGAGCACCTGCTCGGAGACCACGATGGTGATCTGGCGCATCTTTCGGATCTCGTTCAAAGCCTTGGCGATGTCCTTGATGATCGAAGGCTGAATGCCCTCGGTGGGCTCGTCGAGCAGCAGCACTTTCGGATCGGTGACCAGGGCGCGTGCGATGGCGAGCTGCTGCTGCTGACCGCCCGACAGGTTGCCGCCCTTTCGACGGCGCATGTCCCAGAGCACGGGAAACAGCGCGTAGATCTCCTCGGGAATTTCACGCGTCCTGGAGTTTTCCAGGCCGGTCTGGATGTTTTCTTCCACGGTGAGGGTGGGAAAGATCATGCGGCCTTGCGGCACATAGGCGATGCCCTTGGCGACGCGGCGAAAGCTCTCGTCCTTCGACACGTCCTGACCGGCCACCGTGATCTGGCCGCCCTTGAGTGGCAGGATGCCCATCAGGCTCTTGAACAGCGTGGTCTTGCCCATGCCGTTGCGGCCCATGATGGCCACGGTTTCGTTCTCCTTGCCGTCGAACGAAATGCCGTGCAGCGCCTCGCTCTGGCCATAGGCGACAAACAGGTCCTTGACTTGCAGCATGTTGACTCCTTGTTAAGAAACCGCTCCGAAGCGCGTGCCTTCCCGAGGGGTGTCGAGGAACCGGCTTTGCCGGGCCTCTGGCGCCGTCCCCCTCCCGCCGCAGGCGAGAGAGGGGGCTGAGGACCGCGGCTCCCAAGCCTGCCTGCGCAGGCTTGGACGGGACGAAGAGGCATCGCCTCTGGCGATGACGCGGCCTGCAAGGCGAGCGAAGCGGCGCAGGGGGTGTTGCATCTCAATGCCCCAGATACACGTCAATCACTTTTGGATCGGCCTGCACCTTGTCCATGGGACCTTCGGCGAGGATCTTTCCCTGGTGCATCACGGTGACCTTGTGGGCGATCTTTTTCACGAAGTCCATGTCGTGTTCGATCACGATCACGGCGCGGTTCTGGCAGATGCGCTGCAGCAGTTCGGCGGTGAGGTCGCGTTCGCGGGCGCTCATGCCGGCAATTGGCTCGTCGAGCATCAGCAGCTCGGGCTCCTGCATCAGCAACATGCCGATCTCCAGCCACTGCTTCTCGCCGTGCGAGAGCAGGCCGGCTTCGGTCTGCAGGCGCTCGCCGCCCAGCCCGATCTCGGCCGCCACCGCCTCGACCCGCTCGCGGATGGGTTCGGTGCACCTGAAGGCCAGTGCGCCCCACACCGAACGGCCCGAGGGGTAGGACACCTCCAGGTTCTGGAACACCGAGAGGTTTTCGTAGATCGAGGGCGTCTGGAACTTGCGCCCGATGCCCAGCCGCACCCGCTTGTGTTCGGGCACGCTGAGGATCTCTTCGCTCTTGAACTTGATGCTGCCGCCGCTGGCGCGTGTCTTGCCGCAGATCAGGTCCAGCAGCGTGGTCTTGCCCGCACCGTTGGGGCCGATGATCACGCGCAGCTCGTTTTTGTCGATGTAAAGCGTCAAGGCGTCAATGGCTTTGAAGCCGTCGAAAGACACGGTCAGGTCTTCCACGGAGAGGGCGAAATCGGTGTTGCTCATGGGGCGGTCCTCGGGGTCTCAGGCGCTCTGGCTGCGCACGCCTTCGGGCAGTGTTTCCGGGCTGGTGGAAGACGGCGCTGCCGCTGCGCCCTCGCTTGAACGTGGTGCCGCCGGGCCAGCCTTGGCGTTGGTGGAAGCCGCCTTCAGCGCGGCACGGCGCTTGTGCCACCAGGGCACGATGCGCTGTTCCCATACCCCGGCCAGGCCCATGGGGAAGGCCATGGTCACGCCGATGAACAGGGCAGCCATCAGGAACAGCCAGGCTTCGGGAAAGCTCTCCGAGAAGTAGGTCTTGCCGGCGTTGACCAGCAAGGCGCCGTAGACCGCACCGACCAGGCTCATGCGCCCGCCGACGGCGGCGAAGATCACCATCTCGATGCTGGGCACGATGCCCACGAAGCTGGGCGACATGAAGCCGACCTGCAAGGTGAACATGGCGCCGCCGATGCCGGAGAGGGCCGCCGCCAGGCAGAAGGTGAAGATGCGGAAATCGGCCACGTCGTATCCCGAGAACCGCACCCGGTCCTCCTTGTCGCGCATGGCCAGCAGCAGGGTGCCGAGCTTGCTGGTCTGTATCCAGCGACAGACGAGGATGGAGCCGATCAACAGTGCGACGCAGACAAAGTAGAGGACGTATTTGGCGCTGTCGGTGCGGGTGTCCCAGCCCAGCAGGGTCTTGAGGTCAGTCATGCCGTTCACGCCGCCGGTGTAGCCCTGCTGACCGATGATGAGAACGGTCAGGATCAGCGCCACGGCCTGGGTGATGATGGCGAAATACACCCCGCCGACACGGCGCTTGAACATGGCGAAGCTGATGATCCAGGCCAGCAGCGTGGGCACCGCGATCACTGCGATCAGGGCCAAAGGCAGGCTCTTGAACGGCAGCCAGAACGTCGGCAGCTCGGTCAACTGGTTCCAGTCCATGAAGTCGGGGATGCCGGGCGTGGACTGGATCTTGGTGCTGATGGGGTCGGACGCCTCCAGCTTGAGAAACATGGCCATGGCGTAGCCACCGAGACCGAAGAACACGCCCTGCCCCAGGCTGAGCACACCGCCATAACCCCAGACCATCACCAGGCCGATGGCGACGAAGGCATAGGTCAGGTACTTGCCGATCAGGTTGAGACGGAAGATGTCGAGCGTGAGCGGCAGCACGACCGCCAGCAACACGGTGAGGATGAGCAGGCTGCCCAACTGGTAGCGGGTGATCCATTGCTTCAGGGTGTTCATGACAGGACTCCGTGTTTTTGAATCGGTGTGAGGGCGTGCTGGAACCGTCGCGAGCGGGCCGGTGTCGCGTCGAGGACCGGAGCCGTACACCCGTACGGCGAGGACCGCAGGCGCGAGAGCGGTTCGCGCAGCAGGTTCATGCATGTCCTCATCGGCGCACCTTGCTGGCGAACAGGCCTTGCGGGCGCACCATCAGGATCAGCACGATCAGCGAAAGGGTCAGCATCTTGGCCATCGAGCCCGAGAGGAAGAACTCGGTGATGGACTGGGCCTGGGCGATGCCGAAGGCCGAGACCACGGTGCCCAGCAGGCTGGCGGCGCCGCCGAAGGTGACGACCAGGAAGGCGTCGACGATGTAGAGCGAACCCGAGGTGGGGCCGGTGGAGCCGATGGTGGTGAACGCAGCGCCAGCCACGCCGGCGATGCCGCAGCCGATGGCAAAGGTCAGGCGGTCGGTCTTTTTGGTGTCGATGCCGATGGCGTTGGCCATCACGCGGTTGCTCACCGTGGCGCGCACCCGCAAACCCCAGCGGCTCTTGTGCATCGCCAGCAGCACGCCGCCGGTGACCACGGCGGTCAGCGCCAGCACGAACAGGCCATTGATCGGGATGTCCAGGCCTTCGGTGGGCGCCCAGGAGCCGAGCAGCCAGTCGGGCAGCGTGGGGCTGACTTCCTTCGGGCCGATGAAGGTGCGGAAGCACTGCTGCATGGCCAGGCTGATGCCCCAGGTGGCCAGCAGGGTGTCCAGCGGGCGCTTGTAGAGGTGCCGTATCAGCGCCCACTCGACCAGCCAGCCGACGGCAAAGGCAAACAGGAAGGCGGCCACGATGGCAAACGGAAAGTAGGCGGCGGTCGCCCCGGGGCTGATCGATTCCGCCAGCGTCGAGCCAAGGTAGATGGTGTAGGCGCCGATGGTCATGAACTCGCCATGCGCCATGTTGATCACGCCCATCTGGCCGAAGATGATGGCCAGACCCAGGCCCATGAGCAGCAGCACGGCAAACAGGCTCAGGCCCGCAAAGCCTTGCATCAGGCCGATGTTGAGCAGGTCGTCAAAACTCATGGCGAAACTCCAGAAAGACACGCGATACGAAACACCGCGCTCAAAGGGCAAGCGCAGCGAAGCCCTTTCCAGGATGCGGCGGATCCGGGTTACCCGGTCCGCACGCATCGCCCCCTTGAGGGGGTGACGCGCCGCAGGCGCGGCGCGGGGGTGGACTTGTTTACTGATATCCCTTGGGGAACGGATCGGGTTTGATCAGCTCGGGCGATTCGGAGACCACCTTGAAGGTCGCGTCCGGCATGCCCATGGCGATGCGCGACTTGCTCCACAGGTGGTGGTTCTGGTCGAGCTTCACGTAGCCTTCCGGCGCGGTGGTCAATTCGATGCCCAGTTCGGAGGCGGCCACGACCTTGTCCACGTCGAAACTCTTGGCTTTCTCGACAGCCGCCTTCCACAGCCAGGGGCCGAGGTAGCCGGCCTGGGTCACGTCGCCGATCACGGCGTCTTTGCCGTACTTGGCCTTGAACGCGGCGACAAACTTCTTGTTGTTGTCGTTTTCCAGGGACTGGAAGTACTTCATCGAGCTGTAGAAGCCGGCGAAGTTTTCACCGCCCACGCCGGTCATTTCGTCCTCGGTCACCGAGAGCGTCACCAGCAGCTGCTTGGCGCCGGTGATGCCCGCGGCCTTGAGCGCTTTGTAGAAGGCCACGTTGGAGCCACCCACCACGGCGGCAAAGATGCAGTCGGGCTTTTGCAGCTTGATCTTGTTCATCAGCGAGCCGAAGTTGGTGCTGCCCAGCGGGTAGTACTCCTCGCCGACGACCTTGCCCTTCTGGAAATTCTCGATGTGCTTGCGCGCGATCTTCATCGAGGTGCGTGGCCAGATGTAGTCGGATCCGATCAGGAAGAAGGTCTTGGCGCCCTTCTCTTTCTTGGCCCAGTCCAGGCTGTAGAGGATCTGCTGCGTGGCTTCCTGGCCGGTGTAGATCACGTTTTTGGATTGCTCCAGGCCCTCGTAGAAGGTGGGGTAGTACAGCAGGCCGTTCTCTTTCTCGAACACCGGCAGCACGGCCTTGCGTGAGGCGCTGGTCCAGCAGCCGAAGACGGCGGCGCAGCGGTCGTTGATGAGCAGCTTCTTGGACTTCTCTGCGAAGGTGGGCCAGTCGGAGGCGCCGTCTTCCTTGATGACCTTGATCTTGCGGCCCAGGATGCCGCCCATGGCGTTGATCTGGTCGATGGCGAGTTGCTCGGCCTGGATCGAACCGGTTTCCGAAATGGCCATCGTGCCGGTGCTCGAATGCAACTGACCCACCGTGACTTCGGTGTCGGTCACGGCCAGCTTGGTGGTGTTGACCGACGCGGTGGGCTGGCCAAAGCTCCAGGCCGGGATGCCCGCCACCGAAGCGGCCCCCAGCATCTGGAGTACCCGGCGGCGGCTGGCGGCGGGCGTTTCGAGGGAGATGTCATTCGAATCGGAATCGTGCTTCATGGGGAAACTCCTGCGAGGTTTGGAACAGCGGAACCGGCGGTGTGCCGACTGACCCACAGGTTAGGGATAACCCCCGAATTGCCCCATACGTTAAATAACGTATAGGCAGCGCAAGCCCCCGGTTTCCGGGCCGTCGCGCACCAGCGAACAACGGTGCGGTGGCATGCCGATGGGTGGCGAGAACGGTTCTTGCTTGTGCGGTGGCATGCACGCACCCTCTTCGTCGGACCAGCCCGTGGCCACCCAGAAAATCTTTGGGTTTCGCCGCGAGTACAACTCGTGGGTGGCCGACGAGACCATGGAGGACTACGCCTTGCGCTACACGCCGCGCAGCTTTCGCAAGTGGAGCGAATGGCGCGTGGCCAACACCGCGTTTGGTTCGCTCTCTTTCCTGGCTCTGGAGGCCATTGGTGGTGCGATTGCGGTGAACTATGGGTTCACCAATGCGATGCTGGCCATCCTGGTGGTGGGCCTGATCATCTTTTGCACCGGCCTGCCCATCGCCTACTACGCCGCGCGCTATGGGTTGGACATGGACCTGCTCACCCGCGGCGCTGGCTTTGGCTACCTCGGGTCGACGATCACCTCACTGATCTACGCCGTCTTCACCTTCATCTTCTTTGCCCTGGAGGCGGTGATCATGGGCCTGGCGGTGCAGCTGGCCACCGGCTGGCCTTTGGCCGTTTGCTACATCGTCTCTGCGGTGGTGATCATTCCGCTGGCCATCCGCGGCATCACGTTTCTGAGCAAGCTGCAGGCCTGGACACAGCCCGTGTGGCTGTTTCTTTTGATCTTGCCCTTTGTCTGGCTTGCGCTCACCAAACCGCAGCTGTTTCGAGATTTCGCGGGGTTGTCGGGCATCAGATCGGGAAGCAACGGCTTCGATCCGCTCATGTTTGGTGCGGCGGCGGCGGTGATCTTCTCACTGGTGGTGCAAATCGGTGAACAGGTGGACTTTCTGCGCTTCCTGCCCGAGCGCACGGCAGACAACCGGGTTCGCTGGTGGTTGGCGGTGCTGGTCTCCGGCCCGGGCTGGATATGGATGGGCATGCTGAAGATGGGTGGGGGCGCGTTCCTCGCCTTTGCCGCCTTGCAGTTCGAGGTTGCGCCGGAGCGCTCCGCCGAACCGACGCAGATGTACCTCGCAGGCTTCAATGCGGTGGTCGGGCACGCCGGGCTGGCGCTGGCCATGACCGTGGTGTTCGTGATCGTTTCGCAGATCAAGATCAATGTCACCAATGCCTATGCGGGGTCGCTGGCCTGGTCCAACTTCTTTGCCCGCATCGCCCGCAGCCACCCGGGGCGGGTGGTCTGGCTGGTCTTCAACGTGGCGATTGCGCTGCTGCTGATGCTGCTGGGTGTCTTCGGTGGGTTGGAGAAGGTACTGGCGCTGTACAGCAATGTGGCCATTGCCTGGGTGGGCGCGTTGGTGGCCGACTTGGTCATCAACAAGCCCCTGGGGCTGAGCCCTCGGGGCATCGAGTTTCGCCGGGCCCATCTGTATGACTTCAACCCGGTGGGCATGGGGGCCATGTTGATTGCGGCGCTGGTCGCCAGCGTGGCCTACACCGGGGCGTTGGGTTTTGCCGCCGCCGCCTTTGCGCCGTTCATTGCGCTGGGGCTGGCCATGCTGCTCTCGCCTGTGCTGGCGTGGGCCACCAAAGGGCGGTACTACCTGGCCCGTCCACCGGCCACCCAGTGGAAGCCCGGCCAGGTCTTGCGCTGCGCGGTCTGTGAAAACCGGTTCGAGGCGGACGACATGGCCTCCTGCCCCGCCTACCAGGCACCCATCTGCTCGCTGTGCTGTTCCCTGGAGTCGCGCTGCCATGACCGATGCAAGAGCAATTCGAGGGCGGTCGACCAGTTGCGTGGCTGGCTCACCGCCTGGTTGCCCGGCTGGCTGGCCGCGCGCGTGAACTTCAGGGTGGGCCAGTACTTCCTGGTGTTGGTGCTGCTCAGCACCATCATGGCGCTGATGATCGGGGTGGTGTATGTGCAAGAGAGCCTGCAGGCATCCGGCGGGCTGTCCACCACGCCCTATCTCAAGATCTTCACTTTGTTGCTGGTTCTGGCGGCGGTCTGCTCCTGGTGGGTGGTGTTGACATCGGACAGCCGACGCATGGCGCTGGACGAGTCGGAGCGGCAGACCCAACTGCTTTTGCTGGAGATCGACGCGCATCGCCAGACCGATGCCGAGCTGCAGGCCGCACGCGACCGGGCAGAGGCCGCCAGCCAGGCCAAGACGCGCTACGTGGCGGGCATGACACACGAGTTGCGCACACCGCTCACCAGCATTCTGGGCTACGCTCAGCTCTTGCTCAAAAGCGAAGCGCTTTCGGACTGGGCGCGTGAACGGGTGGCCACCATGCAGCGCAGCGGGCAACACATGCACGCCCTCATCGATGGCTCGCTTGATCTGGCGCGCATCGAGGCGGGCCGACTGAAACTCGATTCGGTCCCCATGCCCTTTGGTGCATTTCTGCAAGACCTGGTGCGCATGATCGGGCCGCAGGCCGAGGCCAAGGGGCTGCGCTTCGTGGTGCGCCACCAGGGCGACATGCCCGATTGGATCCGCAGCGATGCCAAGCGCCTTCGCCAGATCCTGATCAACCTGCTGAGCAATGCGGTCCGGTTTACCGCCCGTGGTGAGGTGCGGTTGCTGATGGACTTTCGCCAGCAAGTCGCGCGCATCGATGTGGAAGACACGGGCATCGGCATCGCCCAGCAAGACCAGAAGCGGATCTTTCTTCCGTTTGAGCGCGGCAGCGCCGGGCGGCGCGCCACCAGCGCGGGCACCGGGCTCGGTTTGACGATCACCCATTTGCTGGTCGACATGATGGGCGGCGAGCTCACCTTGCGCAGCCTCCCCGGCGAGGGCTCTTCGTTCAGCTTGCGCCTGTACCTGCCGCGTGCCGAACCCGAGTTCGAACGCCAGAACGCACCGGAGCTGGGGCACCACAACATCACCGGCTATGTCGGTCCGGCGCGCCGGATTCTGGTGGTGGACGATCAGGCGCTGCACCGGCAACTGTTGGCCGGCCTGTTGATGCCCCTGGGTTTTGTGATCGAGGAAGCGGCCAGTGGGCAAGAGTGTCTGGAGATCCTCGAACGGCAGGTGCCCGACCTCCTGTTGCTGGACATCACCATGGATGGATTCGATGGCTGGCAGACCGCGCAGGCCGTGCGCGAGCATCTGTCGCCGCATCAATTGCCCATCGTGTTTGTGTCGGCCAATCAGTTCGACAACCAGTCCGACCGCTGGCTCGCCATGGGCTGTCAGGGCTTCGTGGGAAAACCCCTGATGGAGTCCGAGCTGCTCGACACCTTGCGCATCGCACTCAAGCTGGAGTGGGTGCGGACCTTGCCGCAGACCACCGGGCTGGAGTCGCCGGGATTTCCGCTTTGTTCGTCGGGCGCGTTGCCCGAAGAGCTGCGGGGGGAGCTTCGAAGCCTGGCGCAAAAAGGCCAGGTCTCTGGTCTGCGCAAGCGGCTCCAGGAAACGCTTGCGCAGCACCCCGATCTGGCGCCCACGATCCTGGTGCTGAAGGAGCGTGCCGACGCCATGGATTTCGAGCGCCTGCAGGCCCTGTTGTCTGAACCTGTTGAACCGACCGACGATGTCACAGCCGATTGACTCCTTTGTTGCCGCCGCCATGCAACCGGTCATTCTGGTGGTGGAGGACGCCCCCGACACCTTGCGCATGCTCTGCGACGCGCTCATGGTCGAGGGCTATGAGGTGGTGGCTGCGCGGGATGCCAGTGAAGCGGTGGAGCGCCTGCAGGTGACCGTGCCTGACGGCGTGCTGCTGGACGCGGTCATGCCGGGGCTGGATGGATTTGGCTTGTGCCAGCAGATCAAGGCCACGCCCGCCTGGTCACATGTGCCGGTCCTGTTCATGACGGGGCTGTCCGATACCGAACAAATCGTGCGCGGCTTCGACGCCGGGGCGGTCGATTACGTGGTCAAGCCGCTGCGCCTGCCCGAGGTGATGGTGCGGCTGGCCACCCATGTGCGCAACGCGCGGGTGGCCCGGTTGGCCCAGGCCGCGGTGGATGTGGCGGGCATGGGCACCGTGTTGCTCGACACCCTGGGCCGCCCGGCGTGGCAGTCGCCCAAGGTGGCCGAGTGGCTGGAGCAGGCGTTTGGTGTGGACGAGCCGGCGCGAAGGGCTGCTCAGGCATGGCTGTCTGGCGCGCGGGACAGCGGCGAAGCCAGCGTGGCGTTTGGGTCGCATGGGCGCCTGCTGGCACGCCACATCGGCCAAGGCGGGCTGGGAGAATCCATGTTGCTGCTGGCGCAAACGCCATCGGACAACGCCGCCTTGCAGCGTCTGCGGGAGGTGGCGCTGACGCCGCGGGAAACCGAAGTCCTGTCCTGGCTGGCCAAAGGCAAGACCAACCGCGATATCGCCGAGATCCTGGGCATGAGCCCGCGCACCGTCAACAAGCACCTGGAACATGTCTTTGAAAAGCTGGGCGTCGAAACCCGCTCGGCGGCGGCAGCCATCGCGGGCCGTTTGTTGTCCTGAACACCCTTGCTTGAAGGCGGCCCGCATGGCCTGATCAAACCCGCAATGGCGTCAAGTGATCTAGGTCGCCACCAGCGTGAGCGTGCGCGACGGCGGAGAATGCGGGGTTGATGGAGCCCCGTATGAAATCCCTTTCCCACATCCAGCGCAATCCCCACGGCCACTGGGTCGGCGACGGATTCCCTGTGCGCAGCATCTTTTCCTACAACGACCAGCCCGAGCGCTTCTCGCCGTTTCTCTTGTTGGACTACGCCGGGCCGGCGCGGTTCGAAGCCACCAGCACCGAACGCCGGGGCGTGGGCTCCCACCCCCACCGGGGCTTCGAGACGGTGAGCATCGTCTACCACGGCGAGGTCAGCCACCGCGACTCCACCGGCGCGGGCGGCACCATCGGGCCGGGGGATGTTCAGTGGATGACGGCCGCCGCCGGCATCGTGCACGAAGAGTTTCACGGCGAGCGGTATGCGCGCGAAGGCGGGCCCTTCGAGATGGTGCAGCTGTGGGTGAACCTGCCCGCGCGCGACAAGATGAAACCTCCCGCCTATCAGGGCATCACCGTCGATCAGACCCCCACGGTCGATCTGCCCGATGGCGCCGGCACGGCGCGGCTGATCGCGGGCGCGTTCATGGGTGTCAAGGCGCCGGCCCGCACTTTCACGCCCATGCAGGTGTGGGATCTGCGCCTGAAAGCCGGCAGCGTGGTCGAGCTGCCCGCGCCCGAGGGCCACACCACCGTGCCGCTGGTGCTGCATGGCCGGGTGCGCGCGTCAGACGGCACCGAGGCCAGCGACGCCGAAATGATGGTGTTCTCGCGCGATGGCGAAGGTGTCACACTCGAAGCCTGCACCGACGCCACCGTGTTGTGGCTCAGTGGCGAGCCGATCGATGAGCCAGTGGTGGGCTATGGGCCGTTCGTGATGAACACCGAGGCCGAGATCCACCAGGCCTTTGTGGACTTCCAGAGCGGCCGCATGGGCGCTCTGTGATGTTCCTCATTCCGCGCAGGCTTTGCCGCGACGCAGGTCGTGTGCATGGCGTGCGCCCATTTTGGAGAATGCAATGCCAGACATGGTGATCAGCGCCCGCGAAGCGGATCTGGGACACGGATTGAAGGTGCGGCGGCTGTTGCCTTATGCGAAGCGCCGCAGTGTGGGGCCCTTTGTGTTCCTGGACCACGCCGGCCCGGTGCCGCTGCCCGATGCATACGACCGCAAAGCCGATGTGCGCCCGCATCCGCACATTGGCCTGTCCACGGTGAGCTACCTGCTCAGCGGCGAGATCACCCACCGCGACAGCCTGGGGACGCTGCAGATCATCCGCCCCGGTGAAGTCAACTGGATGACCGCCGGCCGGGGCATCACACATTCCGAGCGCTTCACTTACCCCGACTCCTATGCCAACGGCGGCCTGGAACTGATGCAGCTCTGGGTGGGCTTGCCCGAGGCCGACGAAGAGACCGAACCGGCCTTCACCCATTACGACCGGGCCCTGTTGCCCGAGCGGCGCGCGGGCGGCGTGTGGACCCGGCTTGTGGCGGGCTCGGCCTATGGCGACACCAGCCCGGTCAAGACCCATTCGCCCCTGTTCTTCCTTCACGCCGAACTCGAGTCAGGCGCCGAGCTGGCCTTGCCCGGGGGCTACAGCGAACAGGCGGTGTACGTGGTGAGGGGGGAGGTCGGGCACGCGGAAACCACCTATGGCGCTGGGCAATTGCTGGTGTTCGATGGGGATGCCGCTGTCAAGTTGGAAGCGTTGTCGGTCGCCACGCTCATGGTCTTTGGTGGTGAACCGCTGGGCGAGCGCCACCTGTTCTGGAACTTCGTCTCGTCTCGGAAAGATCGCCTGGAGCAGGCCAAAGCCGATTGGCGTGCAGGCCGTTTCGCCCTGCCACCCGACGACAACGACGAGTTCATTCCCCTGCCCGAATAGGGCCCTGCGCATCCCGCTGCCCGGACTCGGGGGTTCTTTTGTGCGCCCGATTGACAGGGCGGGGGGTGGCTGCCGCTGCTGTAGCCTTTGGTTACCACTGGGCCGCCCGTTTGGGCGAAACTGGGCGGCATACCCGTGTAATCAACCACAGACGCCCGCTGCGCAGGCGCGCAGAATGACCTGGCCTGTTCGAGGCCTGTGGTTGCGTGGTTACTTTCTGGTTTTCATATGTCTTTGATCGACAAGTTGTTTGGTTCGCGCGCGGCCGGCGAGGGTCCCGAAACCCGATTGCCCTCCGAGCGCAGGGAGGCGGTGGGCGATTCGCACAGCGCGCGAACGGCCGCCGAGCTCCTGCGCGCGCCCACGGCACTCATGCAACTCACACCCGACGATGCGATGGCTGTGGTGGGCTTCATGCGCCCCCGGCTTTTCAAGGCGGGGGACACCATCATCCGGCAAGGCGAAACCAGCAACACCGGTTTCATGGTCCTGGTGCTCAGCGGTGAGATCACGGTGGAGACGGTCGTTGCCAGCCGTGCGGCGCCGGTCACCGTGACCGTGCTGGGGCCGGGCAGCCTGATTGGCGAAATGGCCCTCGTTGACGGTGGGGCCCGGTCGGCCTCCTGCATCGCCAGTTCAGATGTGCGTTGTGCCGTCCTGACCCGTGAAGCGCTGGAGGCGCTGATCGCCGAGCAACCCACCACCGCCGCCAAACTGATGACCGCCGTTGCCCAGCGGCTGGGCGAACGCCTTCGCGAGAGCGGCCACAAGCTGCAGGTCTACAGCAACCTCGTCCAAGCCATGCAAGGTGAGATCGATAGCCTCATGCCCACGCCAGATGTCCGTTTGAAATAGACCGGGTCGGCCTTGTCGCTCGGCCGCGCCACCAGTCCCAGAGGCTGGCTGCAAGCGGCCTTTGTGAGCGCAGGCCTTTTTCATCGGGCGCCGCCCGGCCCTCGAATCCGCCCCACGCCCCCGAAACCCCGCGCACACCGCCTTTCACCGCCTGCCCATGACCGACGCAATCTCGACCAAGAAGCCACCCATTCCGGGCACGGTGCTCGTCATGGGGGCCGGCAGCGTGGGCTGTTACCTTGGCGGTTGTCTTCAGGCGGCGGGTGCGGTGGTGGATTTTGTGGGCCGCCCCCGGGTTCTGGCCGATCTTGAAGCCCATGGCCTGCGCATCACCGACCTGGACGGTGCCGATCATCACCTGTCGCCCCATAGCCTGCGGCTGCACGCGCAGCTCCCTGAAGGGCTGGAGCCCGAGCTGGTCCTGTTGTGCGTCAAGAGCCCGGCCACCGCCGAGGCCGCGCGGTCCTTGCTGGCGCGCTCGCCATTCAACACCCTGGTGATCTCCATGCAAAACGGCTTGCGCAACGTCGAAACGGCCAAGCTGGCCGCGCCCGGCCTGCGGTTCTTGCCGGGCATGGTGCCCTACAACATCGCCGAGCTGGCGCCGGGCCATTTCCACCGTGGCTCCGCCGGGCAACTGGCGGTGCAGGGCGCGGCCGATCTGATCCGCTGGCAGCCCCTGTTCGAAGCCGCGGGGATTCCTTTCGAGGTTCATGCCGATCTGAAGCCGATGCAATGGGGCAAGCTGCTGCTGAACCTCAACAACCCGGTGAACGCCTTGTCGGGGTTGCCGCTGCAGGCCGAGCTGCTCGACGCGCGCCACCGGCGCCAGTTTGCCGCGCTGGTGCACGAGGCCCTGGGCGTGCTCAAGGCCGCCGGCATCGAACCCGCCCGCCTCACGCCCTTGCCCTGGTGGCTTTTTGTCTGGGTGTTGCGCCTGCCCACGCCCCTGTTCCGGCGCCTGGCGGCGCGCATGCTGCGCATCGACCCCAAGGCCCGTTCCAGCATGGCCGATGACCTTGCCCTGGGCCGCGCCACCGAGATCGATGTGCTGTGTGGAGAGGTGGCGCGCATGGCGGCCTCGCTCGGGCTGGAGGCGCCGCTCAACGAGGCCATGGTGGCGCGCATCCGCGCACGGCACCCGGCCTCACACTGACCGGCGCCGCAGAGGATCAGACCGCTTCGGCGGCTTCCTTGTAAAACGGCGAGCGTTGCACGCTGCGCGGTGTCTGCGGACCCACGCTGTCGTGGATGGCCGCGATGTGCTGGGGGGTGGTGCCGCAGCAGCCCCCCACGATGTTCACCAAGCCCTCGGCGGCGAACTCGCGCAACAAACGACTGGTCACCTCGGGGGTCTCGTCAAAACCCGTGTCGCTCATGGGGTTGGGCAGGCCGGCATTGGGGTAGCAGCTGATGAAGGTGTCGCCCGCCACCTTGGCCAGTTCCTGGATGTAGGGGCGCATCAGCGTGGCACCCAGCGCGCAGTTCAGGCCTACGGCCAGTGGCTGGATGTGGCGCACGCTGGCCCAGAACGCGGTCACGGTCTGGCCGCTCAGGATGCGGCCGGAGGCGTCGGTCACGGTGCCGCTGATGATCACAGGCAGGCGCTCGCCGCTTTTGTCGAAGTACTCGTCGATCGCGAACAACGCGGCCTTGGCATTGAGGGTGTCGAAGATGGTCTCCACCAGCAGCACGTCGGCGCCGCCTTCGACCAGTCCCTCGATCTGCTCCAGGTAGGCTGCGCGAAGTTGTTCAAAGGTCACATTGCGCGCTCCCGCGTCGTTGACGTCGGGGCTGATGCTGGCGGTCTTGGGGGTGGGGCCCAGGGCGCCGGCCACAAACCGGGGTTTGTCGGGTGTGCTGAATTTGTCGCAGGCTTCGCGGGCGATGCGGGCCGAGGCCACGTTCATCTCGCGCGCGAGATTTGCCATGTCGTAGTCCTCTTGCGCGATGGTGGTGGCGCCAAAGGTGTTGGTCTCGATCAGGTCCGCGCCAGCGGCCAGGTAGCTTTCATGGATGTCGCGAATCACGTCGGGGCGCGTCAGGCTGAGCAGTTCGTTGTTGCCTTTGACGTCCTTGTGGAAATCCTTGAATCGCTCACCCCGGTAGGCCGCCTCATCCAGCTTGAAGCGCTGGATCATGGTGCCCATGGCGCCGTCGAGGATGGCGATGCGGTTTTTGAGAATCTCGGGCAGCGCCTGGGCGCGGGTGTAGGTAGGGGCGTTCATGCGTCGATTGTAGAAAGTGTGGGCTGTGGGCGTTGTACCCCGTTGCGGTGTGAGGCAATTTCATGGGTGGTGTGTTGCCTGTGCGCCCGTGCCAGTGGCTCAAGGCCTGGGCCGCGCTCTTGCGTCCACTTCAACCACTTGGTTGTCGCCCGGCACGTCGACCCACTCTTGCAACCAGATGGTCGTCTTGGCAGTGAAGTCCCGCAGGCGCTTTTCGTCAACCCACCCGCATACCGGCTTGGCCGTGTAAGGCCGATAAAGGGCCACGGGTTGAGGCTCGACGACCTGTTTGCTGCCATGGGAGGTGACGTCCCAGGCGCGAGACATCAGCAAATAGCGCCCGGGGCGCACCTTGGTGAATTGAAAGCGCCCGTATTTGTCTGTTTGAGCGAGTTTCACGTATTGGTATAGCCTGGGGTCGCCGATAGAGGTGGTCTTCTGGGTAGCGATGCCCCATTTGCGACGCGATGCGTTTGCTTCCTCCAGACGCAAAATCTCTTCGAGTTGGGCGGTGAACGGATAGAGCAGAACCTCGGAGTTGGGGATGGGGTAGGCGGGTTTCATACTGAGTGCGCCGGCGTCTTTGCCAGCCAGCGTGCCTCCGTTGACGACCCGGTGATTCAAGGCGCCTTTGATGGTGCTGGTTTCTTCTGACAGTGCCATCCTGGCTTGCGGTACATGCCCTTGGGCCTTCCCCACAGCTTGGGGATGTTGGGCGTTTCTTGGGCCACAGCCGACGGGGAAAATCGTTGGCTGACAACCTCTCAGCACCGCTCGGAGGTGCAAGGCTGTCCTCTTCGCCCAGTAGGACCGCCATCCCGCGCCAGCGCATCGCCAGCCCCATGCGCGTGGCCAGGGACGCGCATGGGAGCCGTGGACAGCTGTCAGGGCAGTGCGCCTGGGCTTTGTTTTGCCATGTGATCCTTGCTCAGGGAACGCGGGGGCATTTGCCCGTCTCCGGCTCATGCCATTTCCTCACCAGGGGCGCAGTGCGAAGGCATGCGCGCCACAGGCGTCTCCGGTGAGCGCCTACCCATCGCTCTACCGCTCAGGCGTAATCGGAGTCCTATCCTTTCCTATCCTTTGTCCCTCGCGCCACGCGCCGGCCGAACTGCCAGGGATGGCCCCGGGGCGGACCATGGTCCGACGCGAAGGGCCGAGGCCGGAACGGCCACCAGCGATCGCCGTTTTGTGCGCCGAAAACCCTCGTACAAGCAGTGTCTTTCCTGCCCCGGTTTGCTGGTATTCCTGCGTTCCCTGACGATGTCCGGTGATTTTGCCGATGCAAATTGCGGGAACCGCGTTGTCACCGTCGGCAAGAAGATGTTCGCCGGAATCGAACGCAGCAGGTGAGGCCTCGCGGTTGACCGCCAAGGTTGGGTGCTCGACGCGGCTGCCGATGTCCCGGGGGCAGGCGAAGGTAGAAACCGAAAGCCGCAGGCCACGAGCCTGGTCAAGTTTGGAGCGAGCGATTGAGCCCATTGTCCGGCGCTTCCCTGGGTCTCCAGCGTCAGCCGTCCTGGTGGGTCATGCCGCGCGCCTTGGATGCTTTGAGGATCTGGGTGCCCTTGATGCTCCTGCTGGCCGTGTTGCTGGGGCTTCTGTATCGCTCCGGCCAGGAGACGGTGCGATCGAACATTGCCGATCAGCAAGCCTCGGCCGTGCATGAAGCGTCGCATGCCATGGCCTCGTACATGGGCTGGGTGCAGCGGGACGTGGTCCTTCTCGGGCGGCTTGGGCGGCATATCGACGCTGAGGCGGCAGGCGCCAGGGATTTCGGCGTCGTCGAGCAGGCTTTCGTCGATTTGATGAGCACCCGAAAGGACGTTTATGCCCAGGCGCGCTACATCGACGAACAGGGCATGGAGATGGTGCGCGTTGACAGCGTGAACGGCCAGGTGGTGGTCGTATCCGCCGATCAATTGCAGGACAAAAGCGACCGCTACTACTTTCAACAGGGCATCCGCTTGCCCGCAGGGCAGGTGTATCTTTCTCGGTTTGACCTCAACATCGAGCGGGGCCAAATCGAGATTCCCTACAACCCCATGGTTCGTTTCAGTACCAAGCTGCGGGACGCCTCGGGTCGTGAGCGGGGCATTGTGGTTCTGAACGTCAAGGCCAAGCCCCTGATCGATCTGATCAAGGGCATGCAGTTGCCTGAAGGTGCTGAATTGTGGCTGCTCAACCGCCATGGTGGCTGGATGATTGGTCCCACGCCGGCCGATGAATGGCGGTTTCTGGACCCCCGCGCTGACAACGCACACCTGGGCGACCAGCACCCCGAACTGTGGTCTGCCATCCGGACCGGCGCGAGCGATATCGCGGGGGGCGGGCATGGCGTTGCGGGTGGATTGCTGAGTGCCAGTGCTTTCCATCCGCGGGAGCGCCTGAGCATCCCGGGCATCGATTTGAGGCCCGAAGCGGAGATGACGTGGTATCTCGCTTCCTGGCTCCCGCCTTCAGCGCTTCCTGCCCATCTCAAGCCGTTGCGGCAACGGGCCCTGGTGGCCTTCGCCGTGCTCTCTTCCCTGTTCTTCGTGATTGCCTTCTATGGCGCACATCTGCTGCACAAGCGTCGCCAAGCGCAGGAATCGCAGGCGAAGAGTGAAGCGCACTCCAGACAGTTGCTGGAGTCGGCACCGGACGCCATCGTGGCAACGGACACCTCCGGAACGGTCGTTTTCGCCAACGAGCACGCCCAGTTGATGTTCGGCTACGCCTCCGATGAATTGCTGGGAAAGAACGTGGAGAGCCTTATTCCCGCCCGTTTCAGAGACACCCATGTCGAGCATGTGAGCCGGTACGCAAGGGCACTGCCTGGTCGGCACGAAATGGCCAGAGGCAGGGCCCTGTCCGCCATGCACCGCGACGGGCATGAGTTCCCGGCCATCATCGTGTTGAACAAGATCGATGGCCCGCTGGGCGAGCGCGTCATTGCCACGATTCAGGATGTCACCGAGATGCGCGCAATGCAGGCCGCCATGGCGCACGCGAATCGGCAGCTTCAGATCAGCAACAAGGACCTGGCGTCTTTCTCCTACTCGGTCGCCCACGACCTGCGCTCGCCGCTGCGCGTGTTGAATGGATTCAGCCGGATCCTGCTGACGGAATATGGCGCGCAGTTTGATGAGCAGGGGCGTGGTTACCTGAAGCGCATTTGCACCGCATCGGATCACATGGGCGGCATCCTCAACGGCATGCTCGAACTTTCTCGAATCGGGCGATCGGAGCTCGCCGTGAAGGACCTGGACATCGGTGCGTTGGCGCATGAGATCACCGACCTGCTCAGGGAAGAACACCCCACCCGCGAAGTCGAGGTTCGGATTGAGCCCGGGATGAAGGCCAGAGGGGATCCGGGGTTGATCAAGATTGTCTTGCTCAATTTGCTGGGCAACGCCTGGAAGTTCACGTCCAAAAGTCCGAATGCCCGGATCGAAATGGGCACCCAGCTCACAGGCGATGGCCGCTCCGAGTTCTTCGTGCGGGACAACGGGGCCGGCTTTGACATGGCTTACGCCGAGAAACTGTTTGATGCCTTCGAACGCCTCCACAAGGCCGAGGACTTTCCGGGCACCGGCATCGGGCTCGCCACGGTCAGCCGGGTGATCGAAAAACATGGCGGAAAAATCCGCGCCGAAGCCGCCACCGGGCAGGGGGCCACTTTCTATTTTTCGCTGGGTGGCGCACCGCTCGCGTAGCGCCATGTGCCGGGGGGAGGGTTGGAGTGCCAGCCCAGTTCGAAGGCACGGAAAACACCGAAATTGTCCTGTGCTCTGGTGGCAGGACTGGCGTGTGAGGCGGTGATGGAGCCTGATAAGTCTTCCTCGCGAGAGCACGAGCTATCACTGCGGTTTGCGCCTTCCCTTGGCCGCGAATCCATCGGTTTCATTTCATGCAGCTATTTGCGGGACGGCACACTAGGTGTTGAGTCGCAACAGGTTGTTCCCGCCGAGGCGGGAAGCCGGAGGACGATGACCGAGAGCCGAGTGAGGCCTCCAAGTGTTTTAGTCGCTCAGGAACGCATGGCAACCATGCGGTGCGCTCTGAGCTGTGCTGCCACGTTCTGCCGTAGGCCGAGCCGTTGTCGGTCAGCAGGCGCTCGATGCGCACGCCCAGCGCCTCATCGATGGAGCTGCGCGTTCTGGCCGGCCGTGAGCTGCCGTTCAGAAGGGCATCGACTCCGCCAGCCTCAGCCCCATGATGGCAACGCGCTCGATGAAATTCCAGTCTCCCAGATGCCGTCGGGTGAACAGGCCCTAGCGCTACCCAAGTTGTTGGAAGTGTTGCTGATGTGATTCCAGCGACCGAGCGCTTGTTGTCCAACTCTGGTGTAAGGCAGATGCGCAAGTAGCTGACGCGGTTCATGAACGCAGCCCCCGGGTAAACCCTCCATTGACACCAACCCGCGCTGATCCGATGGTGCAAGGCTGTTCTTTCGCCCAGGGGCCGCCCATGCCCACCACCCAGCACGAGCACATTGCCACCGTCATGCACGTGGCGCAGGACGGCGCGGGGGCATTGGCCGCGGCGGCGCACGAACAGGTGATTCGCGATTCGTGGCACCGCTGCGTGCACCAGCATGGGCTCGACCCCACCCGCATGCAAGAGGCCATCATCCTGCCGCAGGCGCGCCTGCGCGAACACCAGGATGAGATGGAAGCGCTGTTGCAGATTGCGCGCCACGGCCTGGAATCGCTCTATACCAAGGTGGCGGGGTTGGGCTATGTGGTGCTGCTCACCGACGCACGCGGCGTCACCGTGGACTTCCTGGGCGACCTGGTGTTCGAGCCCAGCCTGCGCAAGGCGGGCCTGTACCTCGGCGCGGACTGGAGCGAACACAACGCAGGCACCTGCGGTGGGGCACCTGCATCAGCACCGGCGAGGCGCTCACCGTGCACCTGGACGACCATTTCGACGCCACCCACATTCCCGCTCACCTGCACCACCGCGCCGGTGTACGACAGCGCTGGCCAATTGAGCGCCGTGCTCGACATCTCGCAGCTCAGCTCCAGCCAGCCCAAGAGCAGCCAGCACCTGGCGCTGCAACTGGTGAAGATGACCGCGCACGACATCGAAAACGCGGCCTTTCTGCACCGCCACCGCCACGACTGGATCCTGCGCCTGTCGGCCGCGCCGCAGTTTCTCGACGTGCAGCCCGACTACCTGCTGGCGTTGGACAGCGCGGGTCGGGTGGTGGGCCACAACCGGCGGGCGCAACTGGCCCTGCGCACCGGTGCCCAGCCTTTGCTGGGCGCGCCATTTGAAGCGCTGTTTGAAGTGCCGTTCAGCCAGATCGGTCGCTATGTGCTGACCCAGCCCTCGGACCAGCGGGCCGTGGTGTGCAAGGGCGAACAGCGCTTGCTGTTTTTGTCGGCCACGCCACCGCCCATGCGCCCGATGGCGGTGGCCCACCGCGCCCGGCGGTGCCGGCGCCGCTGGCCGCTGTCGGCAGGCGACCCCGCGCTGGACCGCCAGGTGGCGCGCGCGGCCCGGTTGGTGAACACCCCCATTGGCCTGCTCATCACCGGCGAAACCGGCTCGGGCAAGGAGTTTTTGCCAAGGCCGTGCACAAGAGCAGTGAGCGGCGCAGCCGCCCTTTGTGGCGGTCAACTGCGCGGCCATTCCCGAAAGCCTGATCGAGAGTGAGCTGTTTGGCCATTTGCCCGGCAGTTTCTCGGGTGCTTCGGCCAAGGGCAAGCGTGGGCTGATTGCCCAAGCCGATGGCGGCACCTTGTTTCTGGACGAAATCGGCGACATGCCGCTGGCCTTGCAAGCGCGCTTGCTGCGCGTGCTGTCCGAGCGTGAGGTCTTGCCGGTGGGCGCCACCCGACCGCAGGCGGTGGACATCCGCGTGATCGCCGCCACCCACGCGCCGCTGGAGCAACTGGTGATGGCCGGGCGCTTCCGCGACGACCTGTACTACCGACTGAAAGGGGCCCACATCGAACTGCCGCCGCTGCGCGAGCGCAGCGACCTGGGCGCCATGATCACCCGCCTGCTTGGCAGCCGTTCGCTCACCCCTGCGGCCTTTCAGCGCCTGCTGGCCCACCCCTGGCCGGGCAACCTGCGCGAGCTGCGCAATGCGCTGGATTACGCGGCCAGCATCTGCATCGAAGGCCCCATCGGTCTTCAAGACCTGCCCGAGCTGCAAGCCGCGCCTGCGCCACCGCGCATTGCCAACGTGCCCAGCCAAGACACCCCGGCGCCCGACCCGCAAGCCCTGCTGCAGGCGCTGCGCGCCGCGCAATGGAATGTGAGCGAGGTGGCACGGCAAATGGGTGTGGCCCGCATGACCCTTTACCGCCGCATGAAACGCGCGGGCATCGTGGCGCCGAACCGGATGGGGTAGCCCAAACACACGTTCGCACGTCCACGCGCCGCAGCTTGCGCGTCCGCTTGTCTTGTGGCGGAGGAATGGATGCGCCTCGAATGGGTTTGTCCCACACCGGCACCGCCGGTGGCGGTGTTGGCGGGAGGCGGGTGAGCCCAGGGTCGGCGTGGCGGAACCGGTCTGCTTCCCTGGTGTGGGCAAAGACGGCTTTGGTGCCGAGAAAGGTGGAAGGAGACACCTCGCCGTGTGGGCATGGGTCTCTCGCCAACAAGCGCTTGGAGAGAACGCGACATCCAGTCGATCCGGCCGATTGACCCTGCGGATTGCCTGGTTAAACACATGCAACAAATAATGTTGCATGAAAACGAACAGCCAGCTTTCTGACGTTCTGCACGTCCTGCTCCACATGGCCGAGAGTGATGGCCCCGTGCCCTCTGAAGACTTGGCCGCCGCCATGGGGACCAACCCCGTGGTGTTGCGCCGCCTCATGGGCGGGCTTCGTGACGCCGGTTTTGTGGTGTCGGAGAAGGGCCACGGTGGTGGGTGGGCGCTGTCGTGTGCGTTGGACCGCATCACCCTGGGAGATGTCTATCAGGCCCTCGGCGCCCCCAGGTTGGTGTCGCTGGGATTTCGGGAGGACAACCCAAGCTGCCTGGTGGCCCTGGCTGTGAACCAGGCTTTGGCGGGCGCCATGCAGGAGGCCGAGGCGTTGCTGCTCAGGCGATTTGGTGCGGTCACGCTGGCGGCGCTTTCGGCTGACTTTCACCGCCGCATGGCTCAACACCGCGAGCAAGGCCACTCGCACCACCATCAACTGGAAGATCACATCCATGAAGACCATTGAATTTGCTGTCATCGGGGGCAGCTACGCCGGCATGGCCGCGGCCCTGCAACTGGCGCGCGCGCGCCGCCAAGTCCTGGTGGTGGACGCCGCCCAGCGGCGCAACCGTTTTGTGGACGCGTTTGGTGGCACATCCCACGGCTACCTCACCCAGGATGGGCGCGCGCCGGCCGAAATCGCTGCCGATGCCCGCGAGGAACTCATGAATTACCCCACCGTGGATTGGTTGCATGGCACGGCCGTTGATGCCCATGTGGCGCCAGACGGTTGGTTGTGCTTCAGCGTGGGCAGCGAAGCGGTCAGAGCGCAGCGCCTGATCATTGCCACCGGCGTGCGCGACGAGTTGCCGCCCGTGTCGGGCTTGGCCGAGCGTTGGGGGCAAAGCGTGTTTCATTGCCCGTATTGCCATGGGTATGAAGCAGACGCAGGGCCCATCGGCATCATTGCCGCATCACCCATGGCGCAGCACCACGCCATCATGCTGCCGGATTGGGGCCGTCCCGTTCTTTTCCTGAACGGGGCTTACAACCCCGAGGCAGAAGAGATCGCGGCCATGGCCCGCCGCGGCACACAAATTGAGGCCACGCCCATTGCACGCATCGAAGGGCTGGCGGACGTGGTGTTGGAAGATGGCCGCACCTTCACCATGAATGCCCTGTTCACACAACCTCGAACGCTCATGAGCAGCCCCATCGCCGAAGAACTGGGGTGTGCGCTGGAAGATGGCCCGATGGGTCCGTTCATCAAAGTGGATGATTTCAAGGCCACCAGCGTGCCAAACGTGTTTGCGTGTGGTGATGCGGCGCGGGCGGCGGGGAATGTCACGCTGGCGGTCGCTGACGGGGCCATGGCGGGGTTTGGTGCGCATCGCAGTTCGATGTTTTGAACTTGTGGGCGCTCCGCTTCGAACCCGTTCGGCATGACGAACGGGCGCATCTGATCTTTGGTACCACCAAGGCAACAAAGCCATTCCTCATTCGTCGCCGCGCGGTCTTGATGGTCGGAGCGTTGGCCTCGGGCACCATGTCTGTGGCCCCCCAAACCAGCCATCAAGCGGTGGCCGTCGTGCCTCACGTTCATGGGTTCGGGTGACGGGATCGGTTGCGGGCGGATGCACGCCATCGCCCGCTGTGACACCTGTCACCCGTCTGGGTGACAGGTGCACGGGGTGTGACACCCAGGCCCCAAAAAAACTCCTTTGAAATCAATTGATTGACCGCACCCGAGGCATGGCACGGGTCTTGAGTGAAGCAGCGGTACCGGCCCGCATCGAGGCCGGCATTCACAGGAGACAAGACCCATGAGCGATACCACGCCCTCCCAGCGGGCCCAACGCTGGCTGGACCAGTTCGGGGCTGCGCTGGCCACCGGCAAGCCCGACGCCGTGCTGCCCCTTTTTGACGCCGACTGCTACTGGCGCGACCTCGTTTCTTTCACCTGGAACATCCGCACGCAGGAAGGCCACGACGCGATCCGCGACATGCTCACTGCCCGCCAGGTGGAAACGGCCGCCTCCAACTTCCAGCTCGAAGGTGAGGCGACCGAGGCCGATGGCGTGGTCGACGCCTGGTTCACGTTCGAGACCCAGGTGTCGCGCGGTCGAGGTCACCTTCGGTTGAAAAACAGCGGAGAAGGCGACAAGGCCTGGACGCTGCTGACCACCATGGTCGAGCTCAAGGGTTTCGAAGAGAAGAAGGGCACGCGCCGCATCAAGGGCGCGGAACACGGCGCCCAGAAGGGGCGCAAGAGTTGGCTGGAGCGGCGCCGCGAGGAAGAGGCGAGCCTGGGCTACACCGAGCAGCCTTATGTGGTGATCGTCGGGGGCGGGCAGGGCGGCATCATCCTGGCCGCGCGGCTGCGGCGCCTGGGCGTGCCGACCATCGTGGTCGAGAAGAACCCCCGGGCCGGTGACAGCTGGCGCAACCGCTACAAGACCCTCTGTCTGCACGACCCGGTCTGGTACGACCACCTGCCCTACCTGCCCTTCCCGGACGACTGGCCGGTGTTCGCTCCGAAAGACAAGGTGGGCGACTGGCTGGAGATGTACGCCAAGGTGATGGAGATCAACTACTGGGGCTCCACCACCGCCAAAAAGGCGACCTTCAACGAGGCCAAGGGTGAATGGGAGGTGGTGGTGGACCGGGCGGGCGAAGAGGTGGTGCTGCGGCCCAAGCAGCTGGTGTTCGCGCTGGGTGTGTCGGGCTACGCCAACGTGCCCAAGATCCCCGGCGCCGAAACCTTCGAGGGCGACCAGCATCACTCCAGCAAACACCCTGGGCCGGAGAAATATGCCGGCAAGAAGGCGGTGGTGCTGGGTTCGAACAACTCGGCGCACGACATCTGCGCCGCGTTGTGGGAAAACGGCGCCGATGTCACCATGGTCCAACGCAGCAGCACCCACATTGCGCCATCCGATTCGCTGATGGAGTTGGCGCTGGGCGGGCTCTACAGCGAAGAGGCATTGAAGAACGGCATCGACCACCACAAGGCCGATCTGGTGTTCGCCAGCGTGCCCTACAAGATCATGCACACCTTCCACATCCCGGTGTACGACGAGATGAAGAAGCGCGATGCCGACCTGTATGGCCGTCTGGAAAAGGCGGGCTTCATGCTCGACTTTGGCGACGACGGTTCGGGCCTGTTCATGAAATACCTGCGCCGCGGTTCGGGCTACTACATCGACGTGGGCGCCAGCGAGCTGGTGGCCAACGGCAGCGTGAAGCTCAAGAGCCACAACAACATCGAGCGCGTCAACCCCAGGAGCGTGACGCTGACCGACGGCACCGAGCTGCCCGCCGATCTGCTGGTCTACGCCACGGGTTATGGCTCCATGAACCACTGGCTGGCCGATCTGGTCTCGCCCGAGGTGGCGGACCGTGTGGGCAAGGTCTGGGGCCTGGGCTCGGCCACCACCAAAGACCCCGGCCCCTGGGAGGGCGAGCTGCGCAACATGTGGAAGCCCACCAACCAGCAGCAGCTCTGGATCCACGGTGGCAACCTGCACCAGAGCCGGCACTACTCGCAAGTTTCTCTCGCTGCAACTGAAGGCGCGCTACGAGGGGCTGGACACGCCGGTCTACGGGCAGGCGGCGGTGCACCACTTGCGCTGAGCAGGCTGCTGGGCCGGGCACAGGCGCCGGTCGCAAAGGCAGCGTCTGCCATGCGCGAGGGCGGCGGCAGGCGAATGGTTCTTTTGACTCTGAATGGAAAGGCAGGCAACCCATGAAGGCTGCGCGTTTTTACGACAAAGGCGATATCCGCATCGAGGACATTCCGGAACCCGAGGTTGCCGCAGGCGCCGTGGGCATTCAGGTGGCCTGGTGCGGCATCTGCAGCACCGATTTGCACGAGTTCATGGAGGGGCCGATCTTCATCCCCCTTGTGGCCACCCGCACCCCATTTCCGGCGAGTCGGCACCGGTCACCATGGGCCACGAGTTTTCAGGCGTGGTGTACGCCGTGGGCGCGGGGGTTGAGGACATTCAGGTGGGGCAGCATGTGGTGGTGGAGCCCTACATCGTGGCCGACGATGTGCCCACCGGGCCTGGGGACAACTACCACCTGTCCAAGAACATGAACTTCATTGGCCTGGGTGGCCGTGGCGGGGGCTTGTCTGAAAAGATTGCCGTGAAGCGCCGTTGGGTGCACCCGATTTCCAACGCCATCCCGCTGGACCAGGCCGCCTTGATTGAGCCGCTGTCGGTGGGACACCACGCCTTCGTGCGCAGCGGCGCCAAGGCGGGCGATACCGCCTTGGTGGGCGGGGCCGGGCCGATCGGTCTGTTGCTGTCGGCGATTCTGAAGGCCAAGGGGCTGACCGTGATCGTCACCGAGCTCAGCGCCAAGCGCAAAGAGAAGGCCCGCGAGTCGGGCGTGGCCGACCATGTGCTGGACCCTTCGGAGGTGGATGTGGCGGCCGAGGTGATGAAGATCACCGACGGGCGGGGCGTGGATGTGGCGTTCGAATGCAGCAGCGTCAACAAGGTGTTGGACACCCTGGTCACCGCCATGAAGCCCACCGGCGTGCTGGTGATCGTGTCCATCTGGAGCCAACCGGCCACGGTGAATGTGCACAGCGTGGTGATGAAGGAGCTGGACATTCGGGGCACCATTGCCTACGTCAACGACCATCAGGAAACCATCAAACTGGTGGAGGCCGGAAAGATCAACCTGGCGCCGTTCATCACGCAGCGCATTGCGCTTGACGACCTGATTTCCAAAGGCTTTGAAACGTTGATTCACAACAACGAATCGGCGGTCAAGATCATCGTGCATCCTTGACCGTGGGCGGCGCGGGTTGCTCTACAGGCCGCAACGCCAGGCAGCAACCCCGCCGCGAGCCGCAGCGGTGAAGTCAAGGTGGCTGCCTGCCACACAACGTGCGCTGGGTACGCGGCCGAGCATCTGGCGGTGCTGCGGTGCCGCTGCCATCAGCACCGCCCCCGCGCGCTTCAATACATCAGGTTGCCCCGCCGGTTGACCACACCGATGTTGACGTAGTCAGAGCCGACGTTGCCGCCGCCAGTGAAATCGATGGTGTACCCGCCCAGGTCCATGCGAACACGGCGCAGGGCTTTGGCCAGATCCGCGGGCGTGGCGCCGGCACCTGCCTTGCGCAGGCCCTCCACCGTGACCCGCGCGGCCAGATAACCCACCAGATGCAATTGCGACGGCTCGCTCACCTCCGGCGCGAACTTGCCAAACACCTGCTGGAATTCGCGTGTGAGTCCGGTGGTGCGGGTTGATGCGTTGGGCGTGATCTGAGCGAGCGCCACACCGGTGGCGGAGTCGGGTGGCGCCTTGGCCACGATGCCGTCGGTGGGGACGTAGGACATGCCGTAGATCGGCGTGCGGTCACCACCCAGCCGCACATCGCGCACAAGGGCCACGCCGCTGTTGGGCGCCAGGATCATCAGGTAGGTTTGGGCCTCCAGCTTTTTCAGCGCGGCGGCGGCCGGCTTGAGGTCGTCGGCGCCGGCGGGTGCAGGCACGCTTCCGACAATCTCAACCTTCAGCGGGGCGGCCAATTCTTCGGCCACGGCCAGGCCGCCTTTGCCGAAAGGAATGTCCTGGTACACGACGGCAATGCGCTTGATGCCGAGCGTGGACAGGTGGGTGAGGATGCGCTCGATCTGCGCCTTGTCGCCCGCGTGGATGTGGAACATCCAGGGGCTTCCGGGGTTGCGCAGGCTGTCTGCGCCGGGCGTGACCCCGATCACCGGCACCTCCAGGCGGTCGAGCAATTTCGCTTTGAGCATCGCCGACACGTTGGACGAGCCCAGAATGTTGACGAACGCCACGGGCTTGTCACGTTTGGCGACCAGTTCATACAGGCGCAGCGTTTCGTCGGCCTTGTACTGATCGTCTTCCTTGACGAACCGGATCTTTGCGCCGTCCACCCCGCCCTGGGCGTTCACAAAGTCGAAATACGCTTTCGAGCCCAGGTAGTTCGCCATCCCGTTGGGCCCCAGCGGCCCGGACAGGGGTGAGACTTGGGCCACCACCAGCTCCGGGGCCGCGTGGCTCGACCACGCATAGGCCATTGCAGGCACGCCCACCAAGAGATCCCGTCGATTCATCATTTCCTTTCTGAGGCCAGCAACCGAGCCAGCCTTTGTCACCGTTTTTGTGGGACGCTCAGCCTATCTCAAAATGCTTCGGATGGCGCTCGGATGGGCTCAACGGTCCATTGGCTGGCTGAATGGGCTTGACCTCGCCCTCGATCCGGCTTTCGAACCCGCCATCGACCTCGCAGTCAGGGGGGCGAAGAGGGTGCGAGAAGGCTGCGATAGGGGTGCGAGAAAGGGATGAGGGGGGGCGAAGTGGGCGAGCAAGGGGCTTTAGCGGGGCCGCATGCGGGCATCCACCTCGAACACCTTTTGCTTGGGTGGCACATCGATGAAATGCTCGAAAGTCACCACCGTTCTGACCCGGAAGTGGCGTTGCGAGCTGTGGACCACCTGGTTGTAGATCGGTGCGACGCCGTAGGCGCTGACGATGGCGCCCGTGGGCTGGATGCTCACGCCATCGAACTGGGTCTCGCTGCCGTTTGACGTGACTTCCCAATTCTCTGCCGCGATCAGGTAACGACCGAGCCGCATGCCGTTGAATTCAAACAGGCCGTGCTCATCGGTCTTGGTGTGTAAAACATATTTGTAGAGTTGGGGCTCACCAACAAACGTTTTCAGTTGGGCCTTGCGCCCCCAGCGCCGCTCCTTGGCGTTTTCCTCGCTCAGCCGCACGATTTCCTCAAGTTGCGCTGAGGCCGGATACAGCACCACGTGGGCATTGGCCACAGGCGTTGGTGCCTGGAAGCTCAGGAGGCCGGCGTCGCTCCCAGCGTTCCTTCCCCCGTTGACAAGCTTGAAATACAGCGCTCCTTTGATCGTGGTGTTGCCTCGAGCAAGAGCCTGCCTGGCCTGCGCTTCATTGAAGGGTGGCGCCGTGACCGGCACCTCCATGGGCGTGTTGAGCCGCTGCAGCTCTGCCTGGTTTTCGGCCCGCTGCAGTGGGGAGGCGCAGGCGGTGAGCAGGGCGATGGCGCTGATCAGGGTGAGGTGGGCGAGGGGGCGTTTGGCTTGTGGGTACATCGAGAATTTGTCAAATGGGTTCGTGTTGTGTAGCCAATAGTATGCATTTGGGCGCGGAGCCGGTCATTTCGCGACCCCACTGCGGCGCGTGCCCTGTCCGCGCGGTGGCGCCGACAGGGCTGTGCTGAAAGGGTGAGCGGCGCGATCGTTGACAATCTCCGCTATGAAGCACCTTTCCCCTCAAGAGGCTTTGGCCTGGCTGCAGACCGAGACCGAGCGCCGTCTGGCCGCCGGGTTGGAGCCCCCCCTGTTTGTGGACGTGCGCATGGAGATCGAGTCGCTCTATGTGGGCCGCCCGCCAGGCGTGGAGAACATCCCCTGGTACGAGTACCCCGACCTCACGCCCGATCCGGCGCGCTTTGCGGCAGCGGTGGCGGCGGAGGCCGGGAACAAGGAGCGACCGATCCTGCTGATTTGCCGCAGCGGCAAGCGCACGCTGGACGCCGGGCAGGCCCTGGAGGCCGCTGGTTTTACCGAGGTGGCCCATGTGGTGCATGGTTTTGAGGGTGACCTCAACGACAGCTTCAAGCGATCCTCCCTGAATGGCTGGCGGCATGACGGCCTGCCTTGGGAGCAGATGTGACCGACGCGCCGGGACCGACTGAACGCGTTGTTGCCAGCGCTTGCCGTGCCAAAGCACTGTCAGCGCGCTGGCGCCTGTCCCTCGGCCGCCCCGGCGCGTCGGCATCGCGGAATCGGCAGGGACGGGTTGACGCATGGACATGATCGACATCGCGCCGGAGGGCGAAACCCTGGAAACCTGCGCGGGCGTGCTGCAAGAGGTTTTTGGCTACGACGCGTTTCGCGGGCCGCAGGCACAGATCGTCTCGCATGTGAGCGACGGCGGTGATGCCTTGGTCCTGATGCCCACCGGCGGGGGCAAGTCGCTGTGTTACCAGGTGCCGGCCATTGTTCGCGCCCGCGCAGGGCTGGGCCTCACCGTCGTGGTGTCGCCACTGATCGCGCTGATGCACGACCAGGTGGGCGCGCTGCTGGAAGCGGGTGTGGCCGCGGCCTTTCTCAACTCCAGCCTGTCGATGGAAGACGCGCAGCGGGTGGAGAAAGACATGCTGCGCGGCGACATCACACTGCTTTACGCCGCCCCCGAGCGCCTCACCACGCCGCGCTTTCTGGCGCTGCTCGACTCGTTGCACGAGCGCGGCAAGCTGAGCCTGTTCGCGATTGACGAAGCCCACTGCGTGAGTCAGTGGGGCCACGACTTCCGGCCCGAATACCGGGGGCTGGTGGTGTTGCACGAACGCTTTGCCGATGTGCCCCGTGTGGCACTCACCGCCACCGCCGACGACCTGACCCGCGCCGACATTGTCGAGCGCTTGCAACTCGAAGACGCGCGCACTTTCGTCAGCAGTTTCGACCGGCCCAACATCCGCTACACCATCGTCGAGAAAAAGGACGGCACGCAGCAACTGCTGCGTTTCATCCGCGACGAACACACCAACGCCCAGGGGCACGACGCGGGGTGGTCTATTGCCAGTCGCGCAAGCGGGTGGAAGAAGTGGCGGGCATGCTGCAAGAGGCAGGGTTCAACGCCTTGCCGTACCACGCGGGGCTCGACGCCGCCAAACGTCAGAACCACCAGGACCGCTTCCTGCGCGAAGAAGGCCTGATCATGGTGGCCACCATCGCCTTCGGCATGGGCATCGACAAACCCGATGTGCGCTTTGTGGCGCACCTGGACATGCCCAAGAACATCGAAGGCTATTACCAGGAGACCGGTCGTGCCGGTCGCGACGGCGAAGCCGCCAATGCGTGGATGGTCTACGGCCTGCAAGACGTGGTCAACCAGCGCCGCATGATCGATGAAAGCCCGGCGGCCGAAACCTTCAAACAGGTGCTGCGGGGCAAGCTCGATGCGCTGCTCACGCTGGCCGAGGCGTCCGATTGCCGGCGGGTGCGTCTGCTTTCGTACTTTGGCGAAAACTACCAAGGCCCCGAGGCGCAAGGCAACGACCGCAGCGCAGGGCCGCCCCAAGCCATGCCAGCCCCCTTGGAGGGCAGCGAGCCACGCGAAGCGGGGAGCGTGGGGGCTCAGGGCAGCAGCGCAGGGCCGTCCCAAGCCATGCCAGCCCCCTTGGGGGGCAGCGAACCACGCGTAGCGGGGAGCGTGGGGGCTCAGGGCAGCAGCGCAGGGCCGCCCCAAGCCAGGCCAGCCCCCTTGGGGGGCAGCGAACCACGCGTAGCGGGGAGCGTGGGGGCTCAATGCGGCAATTGCGACAACTGCATCAAGCCGCCCGCCCTGCACGACGCCACCGAGGCTGCCCGCAAACTGCTTTCTTGCATCTACCGGGTGCAGCAGGCCAGCGGCACCGCCTTTGGATCGGGGCACATCATGGACATTCTGCGGGGCAAGCACACCGAGAAGGTGGCACAGTACGCGCACGACAAGCTCTCCACCTTCGGCATTGGCGCCGATCTTTCCGAGTCGCAATGGCGCGCGCTGCTGCGCCAGCTCATTGCCCGCGAAGCGATCTACGTGGATGCGGCCCACTTCAACACCCTGCATCTGGCCGATGGCGCGCGCGCCATCCTCAAAGGCGGGACGCAGGTCTGGATGAAACAGGCCAGCGAACCGGCGGGCCGCTCACGCAGTGGTGGCCGCCGCGGTGCGGCAAAAAACGATGTGGCGCCCGATGGACAACCCCTCAGCCTGGCCCAGCGCGAGTGCCTGGAGGCGCTCAAGGCCTGGCGGGCAGAGGTGGCACGGGAGCACAACCTGCCGGCGTTTGTGATCTTTCACGACGCCACCTTGCGCGAGTTGGCCGCTCAATTGCCCCGCAGTCTGGCCGATCTGGATGGGGTGGCGGGCATCGGGCAGAAGAAGCGCGAGGCCTACGGCACCGAGGTGTTGCGCATCGTGAGTGCTTTTGTTTAGGCCTTGGGCTGGGTCGGCAAAGCCATTACTACCAAGCGCTGAAGGCGCGGACCGTTCGTCGCTCGCGCCGGTTTCCCGGGCCGGCAAACACTCAAGATTTCGCTGGTCCGGCCGAAATGTCGTGTGAACCCGGAGGAAGCTCTTCGGTACCCACCCATCAAGACGGAGCCGACCATGTTTTTCAAGCTGCCCTGGTTTTCCAAAGCCAAGAAGGACAACTACGGAGACACGCAGGTGCTGGAACTGGATTTTCTGGTGGAAGAATTTCAGGAGGCCATGGCCGATATCCAGGACCCCGTGCGCACCCGTTTGCACGCGGCGCTCATCTCTTGCGAAAACCCGAAAGACCTGTGGTTTCTGCGCGGCAAGCTGTTCAACCTGATTTCCAAATACCACTGCGAAAGCGTGGCGCACGACCGCGTCTCGCGCCTGGACCAGAAGCTGCAGTTTTTTGTGGCCCACCACCCCGATCACGCCCCTGCCGAGCTGCCTTCCGGTCCCATGGCCTTGCTTCACTGACCGACGCTCGCTGACCGGTTTCTCAGGTGAGTCTCCTCGCCAGCCCACGCGCTGGTTCCAGAGCCCGTCCCGACGACGGGTTTTTTTTGTGCGGAACCGCGAGACGCTGGTGCGCCAGCTCCTAGAATGCCCGCCATGAGCCACCCAGAATCTCGTCCCGCTGCCGATGCCCGCCCCTTGCTGATCCTGAAGGTGGGGCAGACGCACGAAGCCATTCGCGCAAAGCTGGGTGACTTCGACGACTGGATTGCCGCGGGCTTGCGCAGCGGTGGCGCGCAAACGATCAACACGGTGGACCCGCGACAGGGCGGCGCCTTGCCAGCCCCGAGCTCGGTCTCTGGCGTGGTGATTTCGGGTTCTCATGCGATGGTGTCCGACCGCGAAACCTGGAGTGAGGCCCTGGTGTCCTGGCTGCAGCAGGCGGTGGCGGTTGAGTTGCCTGTGCTGGGCATTTGTTACGGGCACCAGTTGCTCGCCCATGCCCTGGGCGGCGAGGTGATTCACCACCCCGACGGCGTGGAGCTGGGCATGATCGAGGTGCGGCAGCGCCTGGAGGCACAAGACGACCCGCTGTTCGCCACCCTGCCCCACGCGTTCGACGCCTTGTCGGTGCATTGGCAGTCGGTGAGTCGCCTGCCCGAGGGCGCGGTCTGGTTGGCCAGCAGTGCCCATGAGCCCCACCACGCCTTCCGCCTCGGTCGCTGCGCCTGGGGAGTGCAGTTCCACCCGGAGTTTTCGGTCGATGCCTTGCGCGCCTATCTGGACGGTCTGGGCCAGGCGCGTGTGCGTCAAGGGCTGGATCCGGCAACGATTTCCAGCCAGATGAAGCCCACGCCCGTGGCGGCGTCGGTGCTGGCCCAGTTCGCCCGCCTGGCGCTGGGAGTGGCCCGACCCAAGGCGGTGTCTATGGCATGGGGCCCATGCCCCGTGCTTCCCGCACCTCGGGTTTGATGCGGTGTTCGGCTTCCAGCTGGGCCAGGAATTCGGTGGGCTCCAGCGACTCACCCAGGATGTCGACCTGCCGCTTGACGGCGGCGTAGTCGCCAGGGCACAGCTGTTCGAGTTTGCCCAGGCGGGCCTTCATGGCGTCGTCCAGCGACGAGGCGTCGCCGTCCAGGGCCTCCACCACGAACATGCGCTCGCGTTGTGGTGCTGTCAGGGGTTTGAAGCGAATTTTGAAAGTGAAGCGGCGCAGCGCGGCCTGATCGATGCTGTCCATCAGGTTGGTGGTGCAGATGAACACGCCGTTGTAGCGCTCCATGCCTTGCAGCATCTCATTGACCTCGGTGACTTCGTAGGTGCGTTGTGCGCCACGCCGGTCCTGGAGAAAGCTGTCGGCCTCGTCGAGCAGCAACACCGCCTTCTCCGCCTCTGCCTCCTTGAACATCGCCGCCATCTGTTGCTCGGTTTCGCCCACAAACTTGCTCACCAGGTCGCTGGCGCGGCGGATCATCAGCGGGCGCTCCAGCGCCTGGGCAATGTGCTCGGCCAGCGCGGTCTTTCCAGTGCCCGGCGCGCCGTGGAAACACAGCGCGCCATGCCCTCTCGCCTTGAGCGCGGCCACGATGCGCGGAATGTCGTACCGGCTTTCGACGTGGAGCATGTCCAGGCTGTACTGCGTCACGCTGGGGCGCTTGGCTTCGTCGGGCTGGCGTCCCAGCGCCTGGTCGGCGTTCCTGAGCTGGCGCTCGATCAGCGCGTCGATGTCCACTGGCGTGGCGGTTTTCTTGCTTCGCCGCCCGGGAGTTTTGACCGGCGCCGACGCGAGTTGCGCAAAGCGCAGTGCGGTGCGGATCTGGGCCGGGGTGAGTCCCTTGCGCTCGGTCAGGCGCGCCACCAGCGCATCGGACACCGGTGCGCCCTCCAGGGTCTTTCGTATCAATTGTTCTCGGGCACCGGGGGGCGGGCTCTTGAGCTCCAGGTGGTAGGCGAAACGCCGGCGGAAGGCGGGGTCGATCTGCTCGATGCGGTTGGTCACCCACACCGTGGGCACCGCGTTGGATTCCAGAATCTGGTTCACCCAGGCCTTGCCACTCACGCTGCCATTGCTGGGCGCGCTCACCTGCTCGGCGCGCGCCATGAATTGGGCCGCTTCGCTGGAGATCGGCGGGAACACATCCTCCACCTCGTCAAACAGCAGCGCCGATTGCGCCGTGCCTTTGAGGAACACCTGGGCAATCTGCAGCGACCGGTATCGGTCGCGCCCGCTCAGCGCATTGCCGTCCCGGTCGGCGTATTCCACCTCAAACAGTTCCAGCTTGGCGGCTGCCGCCACCACGCGGGCCAGTTCGGTCTTGCCCGTACCTGGGGGGCCATACAGCAGGATGTTGACGCCGGGCTCCTTGCGGGCCACGGCCTCGCGCAACAGGCCGCACAGCAGCTGCACGGTCGTCGGCCACGTAGTTGAAGTCTTTGGTGGTCAGCGTGGACCGGGTGGCCGGGCGCGTGAACACCGCCATCAGCTCGCTCTGGCTGCTGTACTCCCGCATGAGCACCGGCGGCAGCTTTTTCGCTCACCTTCATCAGGTCGGCCAGATCGGTGATGTTGTGCTCGGAGATCAGGTTCTCCACCATGCCGATGCGCTCCAGGCGCGAGCCTGCGCTGCCAGGGCCTCGCCCACCTCGCTGGCCTTGACGCCGGCCACCTCGGCAATGGCCGCGTACGCCTCGGGGGCGTTGTTGACCTTGAACTCCACCAGGATCGACCGCAGGTCGCGCTGGTAGCGCGCCAATGTGCCGTAGAGCAGCAGCGCCCGTTCGGCGCGGTTGAGCTGCAGCAGACCGGCCAGCGCGTCGATGTTCTTCTCCACCAGCGTGGAGTGCTTCTTGAGCGACTGGCTGAGCCACTCTCCCGTGACGGCCAGCACCGACAGCAGGTCTTTGGGCGACTCCTTGGCGTATTCATCCAGATAGAAGAACAGCGTGCCTTCTTCATACGGAGCCTCGCCAGACCCCGTAGCGCTCCATGAACCCGGCCGTGGAGAGCCGGTTGCTGCCGGTCCACAACTCGTTGTCCTTGCAACGGCGCGCCAGGAATTCGCGCGCACCCGGTTGAGCACCGTCAGCGGCCACACCAGGTGGCGGCCTGCCAGGAGCCAGCAGGGTGTTGAGGTCGCGTCGCACATTGAACCGGGGGCCCTGTTTGGCCGCCAGACTCAAGGACAAAATGGGAACACATCAGGTCCAGCACCGGCGCCTGGCGCAGGCTGGGAGGAACGAACACGCGAGCGTCCAGACCCGGCACAGGGCGCGGCTCATGGCCCCCGCGCAACTCGGGCGCAGGACGCGTCACAGACCCGGTGGGCTGCGACAGTCGTTTGCTCATTCGACCACCTCCAGTCTTGACAACAGGGGATTTTTGCCGTCATGAATAGACGCTGATGGCGCACCATACCGCAGCGATCGTTCATGGAAGCCGGAAATTGCATAGGCTTTTCCCGCTTGTGCGCCTTTTCCCGCATTTCCCTTCGCCCGGACGATTGCCGGCGCATTTCCCAGCTTGGGCGGCCTGTCGGCGGCGGGCTGAAGTCGCGCCACTCGCGTCACAATCGGGGCCTATGTTGCAACTCTCCGATATCCATGCAGCGGCCGAACGGCTGGCTGGTCAGGTTCTGGACACCCCTTGCGTGGAGTCCCGCACCCTGTCGCAGTTGGTGGGTTGCCGCGTCTTCCTCAAGTTTGAGAACCTTCAGTACACCGCCTCGTTCAAGGAGCGCGGCGCCTGCAACAAGCTCTCCCAGCTGAGCGCCGACGAACGTGCGCGGGGTGTGGTCGCCATGAGCGCGGGCAACCACGCCCAGGGCGTGGCCTACCACGCGCAGCGGCTGGGCATCCGTGCCGTCATCGTGATGCCGCGGTTCACACCCGGCGTCAAGGTGGAGCGCACGCGCGGATTTGGCGCCGAGGTGGTGTTGCATGGCGACACGCTGGAAGCCTCCCGCGCCCATGCCTATCAGCTGGCAGAGCGCCAGGGGCTGGTGTTTGTGCACCCTTACGACGACGAGGCCATCGTGGCCGGGCAGGGCACGGTGGCGCTGGAAATGCTGCGCGAACAGCCCGATCTCGACACCCTGGTGATCGCCATCGGTGGCGGCGGCTTGATTGGCGGCATGGCCACCGTGGCCAAGGCGGTTCGGCCCGGGATACGGGTGATCGGTGTGCAGACCCAGCGCTTCCCGGCCATGTACAACGCCATCAAGGGCACCGACCTGCCCCAGGGCAGCAGCACCATCGCCGAAGGCATTGCCGTGGGCACGCCCGGCGAAGTTCCCCGGGCCATCATCCGCGAGCGGGTGGACGATCTGCTGCTGGTGGATGAAGGCGATATCGAGCAGGCCATCGTGATGCTGCTCGAGATCGAGAAAACCCTGGTCGAAGGGGCGGGCGCGGCGGGCCTGGCCGCCCTCATCAAATACCCCGATCGATTCGCCGGCCAGAACGTGGGTCTGGTGCTGTGCGGTGGCAACATCGACCCGCTGTTGCTGGCCTCCATCATCGAGCGTGGCATGGTCCGCGCCGGGCGCCTTGCCCGCATCCAGGTCAACGCCCGCGATGTGCCCGGCGTGCTCGCGCGCATCACGGGCATCGTCGCCGAGGCAGGAGCCAATGTGGACGAGGTCCACCACCAGCGGGCCTTCACTTTGCTGGCCGCACAGAACGTGGCCATCGAGATGGTGCTGCAGACCCGCGGGCGGGCGCACGTGGCCGAGGTCATCGCCGCGCTGCAGGCCCAGGGCTTCGAGGCATCGCTGGTCTAGGGCCTGTTGTGCGAGCCACTTCGCGCGGCCTGGCCCCACGCGAGCACGGCGAATCGAGAACAATGTCACGGTTCGCCGACAGGCGGTGAGGCCTTCGAGCTGTGAAATGCGCCGCGGGCGGGACCGAACCGTGGTGCATTTGCTGATATCTTGCTGCGAATTTGTGTGATTCGCATGCAATTCTCAAACAATGGCGTGGAAGTGGCCTGGCAAGTTGACTGAGGGGGGCCTGACTTGCATGATGGGGCGGTGTTTGACCGTTCACAGGAGAAAGATCATGAACATGTCCGCGTTGTGGGCTTCGCTGCAGAACAATTTGGGCAACAACATACCCCACCTGCTGGGGGCGCTCGCCATCTTTGTCGGAGGGTGGTTTCTGGCGGTTCTGGTGCGCGCGGCGGTGCGCAAGACCCTGGGGTTTGCCGGCGTCAACCAGAGGCTGGGCAAGCTGGCTGGCAGCAACATCGACGTGGAGGGCGCGGTGGGCTTGGGCGCCTTCTGGACCGTATTGCTGCTGACCATGGTCGCGGTGTTCAACTCGCTCGATCTGGCCATCGTGTCCGGGCCGTTCAGCGCGCTGTTGACGCAGATATTCGAGTACGCGCCGAGGTTGTTGGCGGGGCTGGTGCTCGCCCTGGTGGCATGGCTGGTCGCCACCATCGTGCGCGCGGTGACGCAAAAGCTGCTCGACCGGACCACGCTGGACGAAAAGCTCTCTGAACACGCCGACATGGCCCCCATTGGCCACAGCCTGGCCGGCGCCCTGTTCTGGGTGGTGATCCTGTTGTTCCTGCCAAACATTCTGGGTGCCCTGGAAATGCGCGGCCTGCTGGATCCGCTCAATGAAATGTTGACCAAAACGCTGGGCATGTTGCCCCAAGTGGTGGCTGCCCTGGTGATCGGGGGTGTGGGTTGGATCGTGGCCACGGTGCTGCGCAACCTCGTGACCAACTTGAGCCGCACAGCGGGTGTTGACGGCATTGGCAGCAAGGCCGGGCTGGTGGACACGGTGAAGATCTCCAATGTCTTGGGTTTGCTCGCCTTTGTGGTGGTCTTCCTGCCCTCGTTGGTTGCCGCATTGGATGCCATGAAGGTTGAGGCCATCTCCCGGCCGGCCACCGACATGTTGTCGATGTTCATGTCCAGCGTGCCCCACGTGATTGCTGCCGGGTTGATTCTGGTGGTGACCTGGATGGTGGCGTCCTTTGCTTCCAAGCTGGTGGCCAGCCTGCTGGCCACCCTGGGTTTTGACACCCTGCCCGCACGCATCGGCATGGCCCATGCCTTCGAGAAAACCAGCGCGTCGACCTTCGTGGGCAACATCGCGATGTTTTTTGCCATGCTGTTTGCCACCGTCGAGGCGGCTTCGCAGCTGGGCTTTTCCCAGGTCAGCGATGTGGTGACCCAGTTCATCACCTTTGGTGGCGATGTGTTGTTGGGCGGTGCCATTCTGGTGATCGGGTTCTGGCTGGCCAATGTGGCATACACCGCCATTGACCGCGCCAGCGGGGCCAACACCCAGGGGCTCGCCAAGATTGCGCGTTTTGCCATCCTGGCGTTGGTGTTGGCCATGGGCCTGCGGGCCATGGGCATTGCCGATGACATCGTGAACCTGGCCTTCGGTCTCACCCTCGGTGCGGTGGCCGTTGCCGTGGCCCTGTCTTTCGGGCTGGGCGGGCGTGAAGCCGCCGGTAAACTGATGGACCACTGGCTGTCCAAGCTGCACAAAAAAGACTGATGCCGATGCGAACCCGCGGAGCCGCCAACCATGAGTGAAATGCCGATGGCCGTTGAGGCTGAGACGCTGACGGCCGCCTTGCGCGATTGGTTTGCGCCCTGGGTTCAGGCACTGGATCTGCGGGTCGAGCATTTTGAGGACGGCGCGGTCACGCTGCGCCTGCCTCAAAGCGCCGAGCTGTGTCGCATCGGTGGCATGGTGTGTGGACAGGCCCTGATGGCGGCGGCCGACACCGCCATGGTGCTGGCCGTGGTCACCCGCCTGGGCAACCGGCAACCCATGAGCACGGTGCAGCTCAACACCAGCTTTCTCAAGCCCCTGGTCAACCAGGACGCGCTGGTGACGGCGCGCGTGATTCGTGCGGGCAAGTCGCTGGTGTTTGGCGAAATCGACATCACCGCGGCCAACGACGGCAAGAGTGTTTGCCGTGCGAGCACCACCTATGCCCTGCAATGAGCCAGGGGCGAGTGTTGGTGTGTCGGGCCTGTCGCGATAGAATCGTGGTTGATTTTTGTCAATTCAGACCGGAGTGATCATGTCCCACGCCCCCCAGCAGAGCCACAGCGATGAGCCCCAAGATGTGGTCGAGTCCATCGTTCCCATGATGCCGATCGTGCTCCCCGTGGCAGGCGCGGTGTTGATCTTCCTGCTGGCCTTCATTGCCGTGTTCATGGCCTGAGCGTTTTTGCTCCGACAGAAGCCGGAACCTGCGGGTGGCCGGCTTTTTTTTCATCTGGTGGGTGGCGCGGCGCGACGCGCGCATCAGGTTATGCATGTTTTGCATGTAACTTACCGGTAACTGGCGCGGCGCTTTCATAAAATTGAAGGCATTGGCCGACAATGCTGAGCCCTGCTGGGTCCACCCATCCAGCGACTTGCTCCGAGGTTGGCGACGCCTGCCACCCGCAGGCGCCGCCCGAGCGCCGACCAGCCCCTTTTTGCCAAGGGATTCCTGACAGCCGCCCGCCGTGATTCGCACGGTCCGCGGCTGTTGCCGTCTCTTGAGCCCGCCGCTTTACAAACTTCAGGAGCCTTTCCATGAACTCCCCCGCGATGCAGGGTCTCGCCCTCAACACCCCCTCCTACGTCAAGCACGCCCGCCTGGTGGCCTGGGTTGCCGACATGGTGGCCTTGTGCAAACCCGCTGAAGTCGTGTGGTGCGATGGCAGCGATGCCGAATACGACCGCCTGTGCCAGCAACTGGTGGACGCCGGAACCTTCAAGAAACTGAACCCGGCCAAGCGCCCTGGCAGTTACCTCGCCTGGTCCGATCCGTCGGATGTGGCCCGGGTGGAAGATCGCACCTACATCTGCTCGGCCAAGAAGGAAGACGCCGGTCCGACCAACAACTGGATGGATCCCGCAGAAATGCGCGCCACGCTCAACCCGCTGTTCGACGGCTGCATGGCGGGGAGAACCGTGTACGTGGTGCCTTTCAGCATGGGCCCGCTGGGTTCGCACATCGCCCACATTGGCGTTGAGCTCACCGACAGCGCCTATGTGGCCGTGAACCAGAAGCTGATGACCCGCATGGGCAAGGCGGTGTTTGATGTGCTGGGGACGGATGGCGAGTTTGTGCCTTGCATGCACACCGTCGGTGCCCCATTGGCCGAGGGTGAAAAAGACACCAGCAGCTGGCCTTGCAATCCCAAGGTCAAGTACATCGTTCACTACCCCGAGACGCGCGAGATCTGGAGCTATGGCTCGGGTTACGGCGGCAACGCCTTGTTGGGCAAGAAGTGCCTGGCCTTGCGCATTGCTTCCAGCATGGGCCGCGACCAGGGTTGGCTGGCCGAGCACATGTTGATCCTGGGCGTGACCAATCCCGAAGGCAAGAAGTACCACGTGGCGGCGGCGTTCCCCAGCGCTTGCGGCAAGACCAACTTCTCCATGCTGGTGCCGCCCGAGGCGGGCTTCGCCGGCTGGAAGGTGACCACGATCGGTGACGACATTGCCTGGATCAAGCCCCGAGCCGACGGCAAGCTGGTGGCCATCAACCCCGAGGCGGGCTACTTTGGCGTGGCCCCGGGCACCAACATGCACACCAACCCCAACTGCATGCTGTCGCTGAACAAGAACGTCATCTTCACCAACGTGGCCCTGACCGACGACGGCGACGTCTGGTGGGAAGGCATGGAAAAGGACACGGGTGTGGTGCCCGATCACCTGATCGATTGGCAGGGCAAGGACTGGACGCCACAGATTGGCAAGGAAACCGGCGCCAAGGCCGCGCACCCGAACTCGCGCTTCACCGTGGCGGCCCAAAACAACCCAGCCCTGGATCCCCAGTGGGACGATGCCGAAGGTGTGGCCATCGATGCCTTCATGTTCGGTGGTCGCCGCTCCACCACGGTGCCTCTGGTCACCGAGGCCAACAGCTGGACCGAAGGTGTCTACATGGCGGCTACCATGGGTTCCGAAACCACCGCCGCGGCCTTTGGCGCCCAAGGGGTGGTTCGCCGCGATCCGTTTGCCATGCTGCCGTTCTGTGGCTACAACATGAGCGATTATTTCCAGCACTGGCTGGACATGGAGCAGACGGTGGCCAAGACGGGTGGGGCCTTGCCCAAGATGTTCTGCGTCAACTGGTTCCGCAAGGACGAGTCTGGCAAATTCGTGTGGCCCGGCTATGGCGACAACATGCGCGTGCTGAAGTGGATGATCGATCGCATCGAAGGCCAGGCCAAGGGGGAGTCCACCATGTTTGGCACCGCGCCCGCCTACGCTGAAATCAACTGGGCCGGGCTGGACTTCAGCGCCGAACAGTTCCAGAAAGTGACCAGCATTGACAAGGCCGCATGGCAGGAAGAGCTGAAGTTGCACGATGCCCATTTTGAGCAACTGGCCTATCACCTGCCACAGGCCTTGGTGGCGACCAAGGCACAGCTGCAGGAGCGTCTGGCAGCGGTGTGATGCACTGAGAGGCGTTCAGGACTTGCTCCTCACCGAACACAAAAAAGCCACCGCAAGCGGTGGCTTTTTTTTAGGTCCGTATGACAGGACAGGGTTCAGATGTAATACAGGTGCATCTGGTGCGCGCGGCTGGCAGCGAGGCGCTCGGGGAAGCGTCCCCAGCCGGAGGTGGTGGATTCGATGGCCGGCGTGTCGAAGCCCATGGGGGCGAGTGCGTCGGCAAATCCATCGTCTTCGGCAGCGGCTTGGGAGTGCAAGCGGGCTGCCATCAGCTCGGCCATGACGCGCGGGTCGCTCTTGGCGATTTCCCACAAGCGGGCTTCGGCACGGGCCTCGGCCATGGACTGCGACCAACGGTCGAGCGCTGCCAAGGTCTTCGAAGCGAGGGTGCGGGCCGTGTCGGCAAACAATGCCATGCCAGCGAATACCACCGCCCATAACACCACCCAGCCGAAGAACAGGTGTCCATCGGTCAAGACACCGACATATTGGTCGGCAACGGTGACGAGCGCGGAAACCGCTGCAGCCAGCAGCAAGACGGTCAGGCCACGCACGCCGACGCGGGAAGGTGTGTGCTGGGAAGCGCCTTTCGTCGAGCTCGGCACCGGGTTGGTGGCGGCGTGCGAAGCGGCACGGGAGAAGGAGTTGAGAATGGTGCTCATGGGGAACCTCTGTGGAAAGAAAAGCCTTTCGATGGGTGAATACTAGGGTAAACCCTGAATGTTCTCCAATTTATTTTTATGATGCATATCATTCATAATGAGAATGGTGTGGAGGAATTCACGTTCGATAGGCGCAAGATGCCGGCATTTGAGGCATCCTGGGGCCCGTCGCGTGTCCGCGGTGTGGTCGAGGGGCGACAATTCGCTGGCGGGCAGACCTGTGTGCTGCGAATGGACGAAAAAAAACCACCGGCGTCGGTGGTGGCTTGGGTGGATGGGGGGGCGTCTTGTTGGCAGCGCCGCCTGCCGCCGTCAAGAGGTGCCGCCCCATTGGGGTGCTTCTTGCAGGCATTGTGGGGTAGGCCCTGTGCGCGCCGCCGAATCTGGCGAACCCACGTCGGACCTTTCAATCATCAGGCCTTGGCGTCGTCGAGCGCCACTTGCCATTGATGGATGTCAGGCTGCTTCTCAAGCAACGCCTGGGCCCATTGGCCGATTTCGGTGGACAGGCGTCCGAGCCACATGCCACAGGCGGGAAACGCCAGCAGGCTGTCTTGCATCTGGCTGCCCTGGCGGGTGGTGAGGTTGTTTTGCGGGCGCATGGGAGACTCCGTTGAGTGGGGTGGAATACCCCGTCGATGTCTTGATACTAGGGTAAACCCTGGACTTTGCCCAATTGATTCTTGTGATGAATTACATTCACAGAAATGATAAATGAGCGCAATTTTCGCCACCTTGACCTGAACCTCCTGCGGGTGTTTGACGAGGTCATGGCCGAGCGCAACCTCACCCGAGCGGCGCACAATCTGGCCATGACGCAACCGGCGGTGAGCAACGCCTTGCGCCGCTTGCGCGAGTCGCTTGGCGACGATCTGGTCCGCCGTGCCGGCTATGGTGTGGAGCCGACGCCGGTGGGGCTGGCGATCTGGCCCACCGTGCGCGATGCCCTGGAGCGGTTGCGCCAGTCGCTGGCACCGGGCAAGTTCGATCCGTTGACCGCCCGTGACGTGTTTGTGCTCGCCATGGCCGATGCCACCGCGGCCAAGGTCGTGCCCTCGTTGATGGATATCCTGGAAAAGGAAGCACCCGGTGTCACCTTGCGCATTCTCCCGCTCACCACCCGGGATCCGCGTGAACTGTTGGAGTCGGGCGCATTTGACCTCGCCATCGGCCATTTCCCCGGGGTGCTGGCCGAATTGAGCGCGACCCACCTGCAGGAAGACAGCCCGCGCTTTCTGCACCAGCGTCTGTACGATGGGGAATACGTGGTGGTCATGCGCCGCGGGCACCCGTTGGCGCAGACCCCGTTGACCCTGGACGCCTATTGCGCCGCCCGCCACCTGCTGGTGAGTTTCTCGGGCCGCCCATTCGGATTCGTGGACGAGGCGCTCACTGCGGTTTCGCGCCAGCGGCGCATCGTGCTCACTGTCAATCAGTTCTTCACCGCGGGGCAGGTGGTGGCCACCACAGACCTGCTGACGGTGTTGCCCCGCCACTTCGTCGGGGCCACTGGCATTGCCCACAGACTGGCACTGAGCGAGTTGCCGCTGTCGGTGCCGACCGTGCATGTGGATTCCCTGTGGTTGCGGCAGGTGGAGCACAGCAGCGCCCACCGCTGGCTCAGGCATGCGGTGGAGCGTGCCGCCCTGCAGGGTTTCGACGACGTGGCGAATGCGGTGCAGCCGACCATGGTGGTCCGATGAGGCTTCAGCTTTTGAGCGATCTGCATCTGGAGTCCAACCCGGACTTTGTGGCGCAGCCGGCGGCGGAGGCCGACCTGCTTGTCCTGGCAGGGGACATCGGCTCCTATCAACGTAGGCGCGACGGCTCGGTCATGGGGGAGCCCGATTGGGGCTTGCAACGCTTCTCGCCCTTGCCCCAATACGCGAGGTGGCCAGTGCCGGTGGTGTTCGTGCCAGGCAACCACGAATACGACGCGCTGGATGTCGACGAAGCGCACATGGCCCTTCGGCAGGCCTGTGACCGCCTGGGCATCCAATGGCTGGAGCGCGAGGTGCTCGACATGGGTGATGTGCGCCTGATCGGCACGACACTGTGGGCCGATTACGACGCGTTGGCGCAGGTCCCGGTCGGAGTGCCATCTGCGGGTGCACCCGCTGGAGCGGGCAAGCGACCTTCAAAGCGAGCGGTAGCCGACCCGCAGGCGCATCGCTTGCAGCAACGCGAAAAGGCGTTCAGGGCGGCCAATTTCTACTTGCACAAAATGGCCGGGCGGCGGCATGGGGCGTTGTTCGACGCCGCCGCCATGCGCGAACTGGCGCTGGAGTGCCAGGCGTGGCTCAGCGGCGCCTTGTTGCGCCCCTTCGGCGGGCGCACCGTCGTGGTGACCCATTTCGCACCCACCCTCCACAGCGCCGACCCGCGCTACGGCCTGAGCCCGGGCACCGCGGGCTTTTGCAATGCTCTCGATGAGCTATTGCCCCACGCAGACCTCTGGTTGCATGGCCATTTGCACTGTCCGCAGGACATTCAACTCGGCCGCTGCCGCGTCGTGGCCAACCCCTACGGCTACGCCGAAAAAGGGGAGCAACTGGCATTCAAACCCTCGCTGGTGCTCGACGTCTGAATCTTGGACTGCGGGGTGGCTGACCTGGCAGCGCAGGTCACCTTGGGCGTAGACTGATCCCCTGGATTGCCGATTTCCCCCCCCCTGCTTTTGAGAGGAACCACCCTTGAACATCCTGCTTGCGGTCGATGGCAGCAGCTACACGAAGAAGATGCTGGCGTACCTGACGACCCACGACGACATCTTTCGTGTCAGCAGTGCTTTCACCATGCTGACTGTGCAAATGCCCTTGCCGCCCCGCGCCCGCGCGGCCGTGGGCGCTGCAATCGCCACTGGCTACTATGCCGACGAGGCCGCCAAGGTCACCAACCCGGTGGTCAAGTTCCTCAAGCGCCATGGCATCGAGCCCAAGGTGGTGCACAAGGTGGGTCAGCCGGGCGAGCAGATCGCCAAGCTGGCCGAGTCAGGTCGGTTCGACCTGGTGATGATGGGCTCCCACGGCCATGGTGCCCTGGCAGGCCTGGTGATGGGCTCGGTCGCGACCCAGGTGCTCGCTCATTGCGCGGTGCCGGTCTTGCTGGTGCGGTAGATCGCACCGGCATCGGGCTCGCGCAACGGGCTCTGGCAACGGACTTTTTCGACCCACGAATCCGGCCGCGGCCAGCGGCTCTTCAGCCCGTCAAAACAGGCGTTGATCACCATTTCAATGACCTCGGCCTCTGAACAAGGGCCCGCTCCCTTGAGGAATCCAACCGCCCGGTCGACTGCTGACATGCATCAGGGCGTCCCTATCGGATTTGGCGGTGGTCAGAGCCTGTCGCGGGCTGGAGCTTTCACAGGGCAGCGAAGGCATTTCACCCGCCAACGGTACCTCAATGGTCCGGCGCATCACCTGCTTGAGCAGCGTCAATGGCGACCGCTTGGTGTCGAGGCTGTCTGGAAACTGCCTGGACCGTTCACCGTGTGTGCCCAGAACGACGAAGCGTTTGCCAAGGTCCTCGAAGCCGATCTGGATGCGTTGTTGAAGGACTGGGCCAAGCTGACCGCGGTGCTGACATACCGGCTGGTGCCGGGCAAGGTGATGGCCGCCAACGTCAAGGCAGGCAAAGTGAAAACCGTGCAGGGCAGTGAGATCATGGTGAGCGCCAGCGGCGGTCTGATGATCGACAGCGCCAAAGTCACAGCCACCGACATCGCCGCAGACAGCGGCGTGATCCAGGTGATCGACAGCGTGATCATGCCCAAGTAAGGCAACCAGCGCCGAAAGAAAGGCCCCGCTTGCGGGGCCTTTTGCCGTCAGTCCAAAGTCGAGCTGGCTGTGAGGCTCTTGGCCGCGGCCTGACGAAGTGCGGAGCTCAGGGCGTCAAGCACGTCGGAGCTGAGGTTCCAGCAGTGCCAGTACAGGGCCACCCGCAGGTGGTGGCGCGGAGCCAGGTTGACCAGCTCGCCCGAGGCGATGAGATCGCGCACTTGCAGCTCCGGCAAGACGCTGACGCCCCACCCCGCCTGCACTGCTCGCACGCGTCCTTCGCTGGAGGGCACGAACAACTGCTTGAGCATCACGCGTGAAAGGCCGAAAGCCCGGCTCACGAACTCGTGTTGAAGATGGTCTTTCCGGTTGAACGCCACAAACGGCACTTTGTGGAAATTGTGTGTGCTCAGGCCTTTGCCCAAGTGTTCGGCGGCGAAGGCGGCCGAGGCCACGGGCACGTAGTTCATGCACCCCAGGGCCTCCATCTTGCAGCCGCGCAAGGCCTGGCCCAGAGAGGTCACGCACCCCAGCACCTTGCCCTCACGCAGCCACTCGTGGGTGAACTCCTGGTCATCGGTGATGATCTCGATCGGCAGCCCGCCTTGTGCCAATGGGTTGAGCGCGGGCAACGCCCAGGTGGCGATGCTGTCGGCATTGATCGCCACCGCGATGCGTTCCTCTTCGCGCCCATTGCCGGTTGAGCTGGGAGCAAGCTCCTTGAGGTCCTTTTCCAGGTCGGCGCGGAGCAGCCGCATCATCTTGGCGTGCTTGAGCATGAGCTGCCCGGCCGAGGTGGGTTTGAGCGGGCGGCTGCGCACGATCAGGACGGTGCCCACCTGTGCCTCCAGCGCGCGCAGCCGTTGTGAAACTGCTGATTGGGTGATGGACAGCCGCTGTGCCGCGCGCTCAAAGCCGCCCTCTTCGATGATGGCGGCCAGGCACTCCAGGGCGTCGGGATCAAAGGTGCTCATGGGCGGGTCGTGGCGGTTGAGATCTGGCAGTCCCGGTGCGGGTCGCCGCGCATCGGGGCCGAAGACTGTGACCAGCCTATTTATTAGAATTTCTGATGATATTGATTTTAATGTAATTTCACTTCACTGCCATCGGCGTTTTTTACATACTCCGGCATCCATTCATCTTTCCTTTCTGGAGCGGGTTGTCATGCAGGTAGTGATCTTGGGCGCGGGCATCATCGGTGTGAGCACGGCATGGCACCTGATGCGACGGGGACACACCGTCACCATTGTTGACCGCCAGCCTGGTGCGGCACTTGAAACGAGCTTTGCCAACGCGGCGCAGATTTCGGTGAGCTATTGCGAGCCCTGGGCCAACCGCGACGCGCCACTCAAGGCACTGAAATGGATGTTCTCGCCCACCTCCCCGTTGCTGTTTCGTCCGCAGATGGATCCAGCCCAATGGCGTTGGGGCCTGCAGTTCCTGGGGCAGTGCAACGACACAGCCTTCGAACGCAATGTGGCTCAGATCGTTGCCTTGGGCGCCTACAGCCACGCCGCGCTGAAAGACGTGGTGACGGAAACCGGCATCGAATACAACCGCCTGGAGTGCGGCATTGCCCACTACTACAGCGATCAGAAGTCGTTCGACGGCGCTGCGGAAGCGGCGGCCCTGATGCGCAAGTTTGGCGTCAAACGCAACATTCTGACCCGCGAGGCGTTGCTCAAGGTGGAGCCTGCGCTCAGCGCCTATGCCGACCGCATTGTGGGTGGCACCTACACACCCTCGGACGAGTCGGGCGACGCCCGGGTGTTCACCCAGAAACTCGCGACTTTGTGCGCTGAGCACGGCGCCGAGATGCTGTTTGAACACCAGATCGACCGGATCCACACCGCGGGCGGTGAGGCAACCGCGGTGCAGGTTCGGTCGTTGGCGACCGGCGAAACCCGCGCATTGAAGGCCGACGCGTACGTGGTCGCGTGCGGCTCCTACACGACGCCGCTGTTGAAGTCGGTCGGAATCCGTGTGCCGATATATCCAGGCAAAGGCTACAGCGCCACCATGCCACTGCTGCGCCCGGAAATGGCGCCCCGGGTCAGCATGATCGACGACTCCATGAAGATTGCGATGTCGCGCCTGGGCGATCAGTTTCGCGTGGCGGGCACCATCGAGCTGGGTGGCTTCGATCTGGCCTTGGACACGCCGCTGGCCAAGAAGCGCTGTGAGATGCTGGTGCGCCGTATCGAGGAGGTGTTTCCCGGTGTGGTCGATACGCGCACACCCGAAGAGGGCGGTGACCCGCAGTTCTGGACGGGCCTGCGTCCGGCGACCCCCACCAACATCCCGCTGATTGGTCGTACCACGGTTGGGAAACTCTGGATCAACGCAGGGCACGGCACCCTGGGCTGGACCCACGGCGCCGGATCGGGCAAGGCCCTTGCCGAGCTGATCAGCGGTGAGATGCCTGCCATCGATTTTGGATTCACGGGATGGCCCAGACAACAGCGGCGCCGCACGGCGCCTGTGGCCGGCACGGCGCTTCCTCAGAGTTGAGCGCCCAGGCGAGCGTCGGCCGGCGCGCGCCGACGCACAGCCGGTCGTTTTGGACCGGACACTGATCGGGTTGCCCGGCGACAATCGCCGCCATGGAACTGTTGCTGGTTACTTTGGCGTCGTTGTTCGCCGGCTTTGTTGATGCCATCGTGGGTGGGGGCGGCCTGATCCTGATCCCGGCCCTGTTCGCTGTGTTTCCCAACACGCACCCGGCCACCCTGTTTGGTGTCAACAAAAGCGCGTCCATCTGGGGCACTGCGGCGGCCACGGTGCAGTTCTCACGGCGGGTGACGATGCCTTGGCGTGCCTTGTTGCCGGCCGCCGGGGTGTGCTTCGCCGGTTCGATGTTGGGGGCCTGGACGGTGACGGTGATCTCACCCGATTTCCTGCGCCGGGTGTTGCCGCTGATCCTGCTGGCCGTCTTTGTCTACACCCTGGCACGAAAGGACTTGGGCCGCCACCACATCCCGCGTTTTCAAGGGCGGGCCGAAACCCTGGCCGCGGCACTGCTGGGCTTGACCATTGGCTTCTACGACGGCTTCTTCGGCCCGGGCACTGGCAGCTTCTTCGTCTTTCTGTTTGTGCGTTGGCTGGGCTACGACTTCCTGCACGCCAGTGCCAGCGCCAAGCTGCTCAATGTGACGTCCAACCTGGCGGCTCTGATGCTGTTTGCCATCAAAGGCCATGTCTGGTGGCACTTTGCCTTGGCGATGGCGGTGGCCAATGTCATCGGCAGTGTGATCGGCACACGGTTGGCGCTCAAACACGGCAGCGCATTTGTTCGCTGGGCGTTCATCGTGGTGGTCGGGGCGCTGATCTTGAAGACGGGTTACGACGCCTGGCTATGACGGCCGCCCTGAGCCACGCCAATGGCAGGCCGTATCGAACCGCCTCACACGTGGCGCAACCGTCGACCGGCATGGCCAGCAAGTGACTGGGAGACCGCCTTGGCGCCACCTTGTTCGAAAGGTCGCGTCGAGGTTTGCAGCCCATGTCCGCGGGCGAATGCCTGTACCCCAAAGCCTCCAGCTTGCCGGCCCGATTGCGGGCCATCGAACATTTGTTTGCCACGGAGCACACAACCGATCTCCACTCCCATGTCCAGCCTGACATCCATGTGCGCATGGTGGTGCCTTTGCTGCAGTTGCTCAGGCAGGAGATGCCTGGCCTTGTCGTGCACCCGGATCGGCGATTCCGCGCAGTCCCGTTTGCGCACCTCGGCCGAACAATGCCGTCAGCCAAACGGCGTGCTTGCTCGGCGGCGGCGTGAACCGTCTGTGATACCGCTGTCGCGGTCACATGCCTTCCATGCCAGGGGGCGGAGGTCCGGGACCTGGACCCGGCCTTTCCGTCCGAGCGCCAGGCGGGGTTGGCCTGTGCTTCCGCCGACGGGCTGTGGTTCGACACCCTTGACAGGCTGGCCCCGGCCTTGCGGGGTGCAGCAGCGTTCTGCCTGTCTGGTGGATTGGCGCCGTTGGATTGAACGCGTCGGTGACCAACCCGGGTTTCGCCGATCCGTCCAAAGGCCTCAGGGCGCAGGTTTGCCGGCCTCGGTCGGGGTGTCGGAAGCGATGGGCCAAGGGACCTCGCTCGCCTTGAGTGGGGTGCCGATCGGGGCAGCCGCTTCGCCTCGCTGCACCGCCTTGAGGTCCTGCGCGTTCGGGTATTGGTCGAGCAGCAGGTAGTCGAACACGCGGCGGGCGATGGGCGCGGCATGGGCCGCGCCAAAGCCGGCGTTCTCAACCACGACGGCCAAGGCCACGCGCGGTTTCTCCACCGGCGCAAAGGCCAGGTAGAGCGAATGGTCGCGCTGGTGTTCTTCAAGCTTGCGGGCGTCGTAGCGGTCTTTCTGACCGATCGTCACCGCTTGCGCCGTACCCGTTTTGCCGCCGCTGGCGTAGCCCGCGCCGGCAAACACCCTTGCCGAGGTGCCTTCGGTGGTCACCGCCTCCATGGCATGCAGCACGGTCGCAATGTTCTCGGGTTTGTAGCCGAGGTTGACGGGTGCGCCATCGATGAGTGGGGTGGCCACATGGGTGATGACGTTTTCGGTGTCGATGGCGAGGTGGGGTTGGTGTTTCACGCCGCCGCCGGCTAGGGTGGCCATGGCGTGCGCGAGCTGCAGCATGGTGAAGTTGTTGTAGCCCTGTCCGATGCCCAGCGAGATCGTCTCGCCCGCATACCAGCGCTGCTGTTCTGGGCGCTTGTAGGCCTCTCTCTTCCATTCCTGGCTGGGGAGCACACCGCGCACCTCGCCGCGCAGGTCGATGCCGGTGATCTGCCCGAACCCGAGGGGCTTCATGAAGTCGTGAATCGCATCGACACCCATCTCGTTGGCCAGGGAGTAGTAGTAGACGTTGCTGGACTTGATGATGCTGCGGCGCATGTCCACCGCGCCCAGCCCGCCGTCACCGTGGCTGCGGAAGCGGTGGTTGCCGAACATCCAGTAGCCTGGGTCGTTGACCACGGTGCTGGCACTGCGCGCTCCCGTTTCCAGCGCGGCCATGGCCATGAAGGGCTTGTAAGTGGAGCCAGGCGGGTAGGTGCCGCGCAAGGCGCGGTTGAGCAGGGGCTTGTCCAGCGATTCGTTCAGCAGCTTCCAGTTCTCCTCGTCGATGCCTTCGACAAACAGGTTGGGATCGAAGGTGGGCTTGCTGACAAAAGCCAGCACCTCGCCATTGCGCGGATCGATGGCCACAAGAGCACCGCGCCGCTCGCCGAACATGTCCTCGATCAGTTTCTGCAGCTTGATGTCGATGGCCAGCCGCACGGTGTTGCCCGGAATCGCGGGCGTGTTGGCGAGCAGGCGCACCGCCTGTCCCCCGGCCGAGGTCTCGACGCGCTCGAAGCCGGTCTGGCCATGGAGTTCACGCTCGTAGTGCTGTTCCGCACCCAGCTTGCCAATGTGGTCGGTGCCACGGTAATTGGCCTGGTCTTCGTCGGGCCAGTCCTCGATCTTTTCCTTTTCGCGCTGATTGATGCGGCCGATGTAGCCGATCACATGGCTGGCCACCTCACCGTTGGGGTAGTGGCGGATCAGGCGCGCACGCACGTCCACGCCCGGGAAGCGGTATCGCTGCACGGTGAACCGCGCCACTTCCTCGTCGGTCAGGCGTGAGCGGATGGGCAGCGAGTCGAAGCGTCGCGACTCGGAGAGCAGCTTGCGGAATCGGCGCTTGTCGCGGGGTGTGATATCGAGCAACCGGCCAAGCTCATCGATAGTGTTATCTGAGGTCGTCTTCGGAAGGCGTGATCTCCAGGGTGTAGGCGGAGAAATTGGTCGCCAGCACCCGTCCATAGCGATCAAGAATCTGCCCCCGGTTGGGCACCACCGGCAGCACCGCGGTCCGGTTGCTCTCGGCCTGGGCCTGCAGCTCGTCGTGGCGCATCACCTGCAGGTAGACCATCCGGGCCACGATCAGTCCGAAAGCCAGAAAAATCGCCAGTCCAATGACCAGGACGCGTGTTCGGAACAGCGCGATGTCGGCATCGACGTTGCGAATCTCAGTCAAGGGGCACCACCTTCACCGGCGCACCCAACCGCCCATCGGGTTGATGGACTTGTTGCCACAAGCGACTTTGCACGGCATTCATGCTAAAGCGGGCGGTTGTCATCGGGATCGGGAGCGCGGCGCTGTGGCGCCAGCAGCAGGATGCTCACGATGGGCCAAAGCGCGCTTTCAATCGCCGGGCTCAGCAAGAGCACCCAGCCGGGGAACGACCCGCCTGCGATCATGCGCACCAGCAGTTGCAAGACATGGGACACCAGCAGCAGTGGCAGGACCTGTACCGCCTGCGTGAGCACGTCGAACCACAACAGCCGTCGGTGAATGGAGACCGCAAAAAATGCGAGGACGGTGTATGCCAGCGCATGCTGGCCGAGCAAGGCGCCTTGTTGCACGTCCATGGCCAATCCGAACAGGAACGCCACGCCCACGCCGATGCGCAGTGGCTGGTGTACGCCCCAGAACACGAGTGTGAGCGCCAGCATATCGGGCGCCCAGGCAGCGCGCCCCCAGATGCCGGAACTCAGGAAGGTGTTGAGCAGCAGACTCCCGAGCAGTGTGAACCAGATGAAGACGGGGTTGGCGGGGAGCAGCAGCTGTTGACCCGGGCGCATGATCATGGCTTCTTGCCCCCCTGGGTGGCCGCTGCACCCAGTGGCGCCTGGAGCGGTGCGGGCGGCAGGTTCAGGCCAACGGGTGTGAGCACCAGCACGTGCATGGCGCCGTGAACGCGGGCCAGGGGCGCACAACTGATGCGGTTGAACGACGATTCTGCGCGTTCACCCACCTCTTTCACACGGGCCACCGGCAAGCCAGGGGGGAATACCCCGTCGACGCCCGTGGTGGTCAGCAGGTCGCCCTGCTGGATGTCGGCATTGGCCAGTGTGTAGCGCAGCTCCAGGTCTTCGCCGCTGGGACCGGTGCGAGCGAAGGCCACGCTGCGCACGCCTGTGCGCACATTGAGCACGGGGATGGCGTAGTCGCTGTCGATCAACAAGGTCACTTCCGACATCAGTGGGTAGACGCGCGTCACCTGGCCGAGCACGCCGTTGTCGTCGATCACGGGTGACCCGGCGACCACCCCGTGGGTCTGTCCGCGGTCGATCACCACGCGGCGCGAAAACGGGTCGGCGGCGTCATAGAGCACCTGCGCGCCAATCGATGGCGCCAGGATGCGCTCGCGCATGGCCAGAAGTTCTCGAAGGCGCTGATTCTCCAGCCGGAGCTGCTCGACCTGCAAGGCGTGTTCCGATTGCGTGGCGAGCTTTTCCAGGGCGGCGTTTTCGCTGGCCTGCGCCTTGTGAAGGCTGGTGAAATAGGCGCCGGCACCGGTGGCTGCGCGCACCGGTTGCATGGCCAGCCACTGGATCGGGTAGAGCACGGTGGCCATCGCGCTGCGCACGGGGATGGTGAGGCGAAACCGCATGTCGGCTACCATCAGGAACAGGGCGAGGGCGCTGAACACCATCAGTTTGGACAGCGCGGAAGGCCCCTGTTTGAAAAACGGGGGGGGCGTGCGGTCCAGGGTGCCCAGTGGCATGTCGGTGAAATCGGGTCGGGTGGCTCAGGCAGACCCGCAGCCGGCGTTGGCCTTACTCGTTGGTGAAGATGGTGCCCAGGCGCTCCATGCGCTCCAGCGCCATCCCGCAACCGCGCACCACGCAGGTGAGCGGCTCTTCGGCCACCAGCACCGGCAGGCCCGTTTCTTCGGCCAGCAGGCGGTCGAGATCGCGCAGCAGGGCGCCACCGCCGGTGAGCATCATGCCGCGCTCGGCAATGTCGGCGCCCAGTTCGGGTGGCGTGTGCTCCAGCGCCATCTTGACGGCCGAGACGATGTTGTTGAGCGGGTCGGTCAGGGCTTCGAGGATCTCGTTGCTGGAGATGGTGAAGCTGCGCGGCACCCTCGCTGAGGTTGCGGCCCTTGACCTCCATCTCCTTGACTTCGGAGCCCGGGAAGGCCGAGCCGATGTTCTTCTTGATGGCTTCTGCGGTGGGTTCGCCGATCAGCATGCCGTAGTTGCGGCGGATGTAGGCGATGATGGCGTCGTCAAAGCGGTCGCCGCCCACGCGCACGCTGCCCTTGTAAACCATGCCGCCCAGCGAGATCACGCCGACCTCGGTCGTGCCGCCGCCGATGTCGACCACCATGGAGCCGGAGGCGTCGGACACGGGCAGGCCGGCACCGATGGCCGCGGCCATCGGTTCTTCGATCAGGTAGACCTCGGAGGCGCCGGCGCCGAGTGCGGACTCGCGGATCGCGCGGCGCTCGACCTGGGTTGAACCGCAAGGCACGCAGATGATGATGCGCGGGCTCGGCTTGAACATCGAGCGAGGGTGCACCATCTTGATGAACTGCTTGAGCATCTGCTCGGTGACGGTGAAGTCGGCGATCACGCCGTCTTTCATGGGCCGGATGGCTTCGATGTTGCCAGGCACCTTGCCCAGCATGGCCTTGGCTTCATGGCCCACCGCCTGGATGGTCTTTTTGCCCTGGGGGCCACCTTCATGGCGGATGGACACCACGGAAGGCTCGTCGAGCACGATGCCCTTGCCACGGACATAGATGAGGGTGTTGGCGGTGCCAAGGTCGATGGCAAGGTCGGTCGAAAACTGCCGACGAAACGATTCAAACATGGTGCAAAAATCCTGAGGTGCGACGGCGCGCTTGGGGTTGTTGTTCTGGCGCGACCATCGCCAAGTGTGTGTGGGAGCCTATGGGGAAGCGACGGGCAAGCTGCAAGGAAGCGTTTGTTAAGTATTTGATTCAACGGCAAAAAGCGCCCCGGGACGCTTCAGCCGCTAAACCTGGATAATAACGTATCCCCTGTGCATTCCGGTGCACGACGAGTGCCGCCGCGCTCACTTTACACCCCGTTTCAGCCGCATTTTTTGCGCGCCGGGTGGTTTCTTTCACCTAACCACGGATTTCCTGTCAACCATGTCCTTGACCTCGTCCGACATTGGGCGCATCGCCAATCTGGCCCGTCTGGAGCTTTCCAGCGAGACCAGTGAGCGCATGCTCGCCCAGCTCAACGGTTTTTTTGACATCGTCGAGCAGATGAATGCGGTCGACACCACGGGCGTCGAGCCTCTGGCTCACCCCACTGCCGTGATCGACCACGTCAGCCTGCGCTTGCGCCCCGACGTGGCCAGCGAGCCCAACAACCGGGATGCCAACCAGAAGAGCGCGCCGGCCGTTGAGCGTGGGTTGTTTCTTGTGCCGAAAGTCATTGAATGAGCACCACCGATCTGCATCAGATGGGGGTGGCCGAGCTGGCCGCCGCCATCGCCGAGAAAAAGACCTCTGCCGTCGAGGCCGCCCAACACCTGTTGGCCCGCGCCAGAACCCATGAAACCCTGGGCGCCTATCTGGCCTTCAATGAGGAAGCCACACTGGCCCAGGCCCGGGCTGCGGATGCCCGCGTGGCCGCTGGCGAACGGGGGGCCTTGCTGGGCGTGCCGCTGGCGCACAAGGACATCTTTGTCACCAGGGAATTTCCCACCACGGCAGGCTCCAGGATGCTCAAGGGTTACGAGAGCCCGTTCGATGCGACCGTGGTTTCCAGACTGGCGGGTGCTGGCGCGGTGACCTTGGGCAAGCTCAACTGTGATGAGTTCGCCATGGGTGGCAGCAACGAGAACTCGGCCTATGGCGTGGCCCGCAACCCCTGGGACACCTCGCGCGTGCCGGGCGGTTCCTCGGGCGGGTCGGCCGTGGCCGTGGCCGCACGACTGGCGCCGGCGGTCACCGGGACCGACACCGGCGGCTCGATCCGCCAGCCCGCCAGCTTCTGCAACGTGACCGGCATCAAGCCCACCTATGGCCGTTGCTCGCGCTACGGGATGATCGCTTTCGCCTCCAGCCTGGATCAGGCCGGCCCGATGGCACGCAGCGCCGCCGATTGCGCCACGCTGTTGACCGCCATGGCCGGTCCGGACATCGACCGCGACTCCACCAGCCTGGACCACCCGGTCGAGGACTACAGCCGCCTGGTCGGCCAGCCTCGCGAAGGCGGCACTGCGGGGCAGCCGCTCAAGGGCTTGCGCATCGGCTTGCCCAAGGAGTTCTTCGGTGGAGGTTGCGCTCCCGATGTGGTTGCCTCGGTGCGCGCCGCGCTCGCCGAATACGAAAAGCTGGGTGCCACCCTGTTGGACATCTCCCTGCCGCGCACCGAGCTGTCGATCCCGGTGTACTACATCATTGCGCCGGCCGAGGCATCGTCCAACCTGAGCCGCTTCGACGGGGTGAAATTCGGTCACCGCGCCGCCCAGTACGACGACTTGCTCGACATGTACAAGAAGTCGCGCAGCGAGGGCTTCGGCCCCGAGGTGCAGCGCCGCATCATGATCGGCACCTATGTGCTCTCGCATGGGTATTACGATGCCTATTACCTCAAGGCGCAGCAGATCCGTCGCCTGATTGCCCAGGATTTTCAGAATGCCTTCACCCAGTGCGATGTGATCGCCGGTCCGGCCGCGCCCACGACCGCCTGGGAGATTGGCGAGAAAAGCGATGACCCGGTGGCCAACTACCTGGCCGACATCTACACGCTGCCCGCCTCGCTGGCGGGATTGCCCGGCATGAGCGTGCCGGCCGGGTTTGGCCAAGGCGGTTTGCCCGTGGGGCTCCAACTGATTGGCAACTACTTCAAAGAGGCGGAACTGCTGCAGGCTGCACACGCCTTCCAGCAAGCCACCGACTGGCACAGTCGCGCACCTGCGCTTTAATGGTAAACACCCCCGCGCCGCCTTCGGCGTCACCCCCTCAAGGGGGCGTCACCAGCGGCCCGGCCAAGCCGGTTCCGCGGTAACTCTGGACAAAGACACTTCGTGCCCCAAGCGCGGATGCAAAGAGGTTTTGAGATGAACACAGTCAAGAAAGATGCTTCGCTGCTGGTGCAGGGTTATGAGGTCGTGATCGGCTTCGAGACCCATGCCCAACTGGCCACGCAAAGCAAAATCTTCAGCCGTGCGCCCACGGCCTTTGGTGCGGAGCCGAACACGCAGGCCTGTGCGGTGGACATGGCGTTGCCCGGCACCTTGCCGGTGATGAACCGCGAGGCCGTGGCACACGCTATCCGCCTGGGGCTGGCATTGGGTTCCCACATTGCCGAGCAGAGCGTCTTTGCGCGCAAGAACTACTTTTACCCCGACCTGCCCAAGGGCTACCAGATCAGCCAGTTCGAGATCCCGGTGGTGCAAGGCGGCGAGGTGTCGTTCTTGCTGGGCGACGAGAAGAAAACCGTGCGCTTGGTGCGGGCCCATCTCGAAGAGGATGCGGGCAAGTCGTTGCACGAGGATTTCGTCGGCCAGTCGGGCATCGACCTGAACCGCGCGGGCACGCCCTTGCTGGAGATCGTGACCGAACCCGACATGCGCTCGACGGCCGAGGCCGTGGCCTATGCCAAGGAGCTCCACAAGATCGTGACCTGGATCGGTGTGTGCGATGGCAACATGCAGGAGGGTTCCTTCCGCTGTGACGCCAACGTTTCGGTGCGCAAACCTGGTGAACCCTTGGGCACGCGTCGCGAAATCAAGAACCTGAACTCGTTCAAGTTCATGCAGCAGGCCATCGATTTCGAGATCCGCTGGCAGATCGAACAGATCGAAGACGGTTATGAGATCCAGCAGGCCACGGTGCTGTTCGACCCCGACACGGGCGAGACGCGTGCCATGCGTTCCAAGGAAGACGCCGCCGACTACCGTTACTTCCCTGACCCCGATCTGCCGCCGCTGGTGATTTCGCGCGGGTGGGTCGAGGAGGTGCGCGCGGCCATGCCCGAGTTGCCGCGTCAGATGGCGCAGCGGCTGGTGGAGTCCTATGGGCTGCCCGAGTACGATGCGACCACGCTCACCCAAAGCCCCGCCATGGCGGCGTATTTCGAGGCGTCAGCCCAAGCCAGTGGACAACCCAAGATGGCCAGCAACTGGATCATGGGCGATGTGTCGCGGCGGCTGAATGCCGAAGAAAAGGACATCGCCGAGGCGCCTGTGGGGGCCGACACACTGGCGGCACTTTTGAAGCGCATCGCAGACGGCACGGTGTCGAACAACGCGGCCAAACAGGTGATGGATGCGCTGTGGGCTGGCGACGGCACCGAGGTGGATGCGGTCATCGAGGCCAAGGGCCTCAAGCAGATGAACGACAGTGGTGCGGTCGAAGCCATCATCGACGAGGTGCTGGCGGCGAATGCCGCCATGGTCGAGCAATTCCGCTCGGGCAAAGACAAGGCCTTCAACGCCCTAGTGGGCTTGTGCATGAAGGCAAGCAAAGGCAAGGCCAACCCGCAGCAGGTCAACGATTTGCTCAGGGAAAAGCTCAAGTGAGCCTTTGAGGCGGGTGCTGCGGCCCGCTTCGGAGGCTGACGCCCTGGCGGCCCATTGGGGCCGCTTTTTTTGGGCGCGCTGCGGGAGCAGCCTTACTGGGCCCAGAGCTGGCGCAGCCGTGCCAGCTCTTCGTCAAAGCGGGCGTTGATGCGCTGCTTCTCCTGGGCCTGTTCGATCAGGAAGCGCTGCTGAATGCGCATCTGTTCCTTGTTTTCCTCGATGCGGCTCTTGAGCCAGGCGGGGGCTTTGCTCTCGTCGTTCTTGTAGAACTCAAGCTCGGTGTCGATCTCCTTGCGCTGTTGCTGGAGGGTCTTGCCGCGTTCGTTGACGGCTTTGATCACGTCGTCGACCTGGGCGAGGGCATCGGTGCGCTCCTTGTCGTGCATGGCCTGGTTGGGGTAGCGCAGCAGCAGGGCCCGGTCGCGGCGTTTTTCTTCCTGGATCCGGGAGCGCTCGGCCTGTTCTTCGCGTCGCTTGGCCTCGATGGCCGCCCGTTCTTCGGCGGTGTAGCTTGGGGGCACCACGCGCTTGACGATGCCTGTGCTGTTGAGCACGCGCTGCTCGCGGTCCAGGCAGGCGGCTATGGGGCGGTCCGAGGTGAGCTTGCGCCCCTTGGCATCGATGCAGGTGTAGGTGCCTTCGACGTTTTGCGCCCGGGCCGCTGGCGCAGCCGCCAAAAGACACAGCGCCACCAGGGTGGCACAGCGAAGCGGGGTTGGCGGATTGCGGTGGCAAGTCACAAAGGGGTCCTCATTCGACGCCATAGCGCTGGCGATAGGCCAGCACCCGGTCGCGGTGGCCGGCAATTTCGCCGCCAGCCTTGGAGTTCAGATACTGCAGCAAATCGGTGAGCCCTGCAATTGCGCAAACCTCTAAGCCCAAGCGTTGGCGAACGAATTGCACCGCGCTGTGATCCACATCGCGCAATTGGCCGTCGGGGCCGACCTCGGTGGCTTTCTCCTGCCGGTCCAGCGCGATGACCACGCCGTGCGGCGTGGCTCCGGCGGCTTGGATCAGGGCGATGGATTCGCGCGCGGCTGTGCCTGCGCTCATCACATCGTCCACGATGAGTACGCGGCCTTTGAGCGGTGCGCCCACCAGGCTGCCGCCTTCGCCGTGGTCTTTGGCCTCCTTGCGGTTGTAGGCGAAAGGCACGTTGCGCCCCAGGCGCGCGAGTTCGATGGCCACGGCCGCACCCAGCGGGATGCCTTTGTAGGCGGGGCCGAAGATCATGTCGAAGGCCATGCCACTGGCGATCAGGGCTTGTGCATAGAATTGGGCGAGTCGGCCCAGTTTGGCGCCGTCGTCAAACAGCCCTGCATTGAAGAAGTACGGGGAGAGGCGACCGGCTTTGGTCTTGAATTCGCCAAAGCGCAAGACGCCCGAGTCGATGCAGAACTGCACAAAGGCCTGTGCATCGGTGGCGCCGTTCGTTGCCGCGCCGGGCGCGCCTTGATCCAAAACCATGGGGAAATCCTTGTTCAAACTCACCAGCCTCAACCTTAACGGCATCCGTTCGGCCACTTCCAAGGGGCTGGAAGATTGGCTGGGCAAGCACCGGCCCGATTGTATTTGCGTGCAGGAGGTCAAGGCGCAGGCGCCCGACATGGCCGGCAAGTTCGAGGCGCTCTCGGGCTTGAAGGGGCACTTCCACTTTGCCGAGAAGAAGGGGTATTCGGGTGCGGGCATTTACACCGCCCTGGAGCCCAGCGATGTGGTGGTGGGTTTCGACGGCGGCGAGTTTGATGTCGAGGGGCGGTATGTGGAGCTGCGCTTCGACACGCCGCAGCGCAAGCACTCGATCATCAGCGCCTATTTCCCCAGCGGGTCTTCGGGCGATGAGCGCCAGGCGGCCAAGTTCCGTTTTCTGGACCTGATGTTTCCGCACCTGATGGCGCTCAAGACGCAACGCGAGTTCATCCTGTGTGGCGACATCAACATTGCGCACCAGAACATCGACCTGAAGAACTGGCGCAGCAACCAGAAGAACAGTGGCTTCACGCCCGAAGAGCGGGCCTGGATGACCAAGCTGCTGAGCGAGGGCGGCATTGTGGATGTGTACCGGCAGCTGGAGCCCGAGGCCACCGACACCGCCTACACCTGGTGGAGCAACCGGGGGCAAGCCTATGCGAACAACGTGGGGTGGCGCCTGGATTACCACCTGGCCACGCCTGCGCTCGCCGCTGGTGCGCGCCGCTGGGCCATCTACAAAGATCAGAAGTTCAGCGACCACGCGCCTCTGACGATCGAGTACGACTGGTCGATCTGATCGGTCGGCCGCCCGCCTCAGGCAACAGGCCCTAGGGTGGGGGTCGAGCGGCCTCGCGCCAGGCGGCGACGGCGGGCTGCACGGAGTCCAGCGTCGGCATGAGCCGGGTGCCGGTCACTGGCGCCAGGCGCGCGACACCGCCGCCACCCGCCCACACGCTCACGGCTTCGGGCAGCAAATCGCGCAGTTGCTGCAGCAAGGCCGGGATCTGCCGGGCAGGAAACGCCGATGAAAACGACAGGGCCACGACGTCGGCGCGGTGTGCCCGGCTCGCCTCCGCGATGGACACCATGGGCATTTGCGTGCCCAGTGGAATGCAGTGGGCCCCTTCCAGTGCCAGCAGCCCTTCGACCATCAGCAGCCCCAGCCCGTGAGGCTCATCGGGCAGGGTGGTCAAGATCACCCTGGGCGCCGGGCCGCCCGCCACGCCACCGATGGCCTGGCGGAGCACACGCTGGCTCAGTTCGGTGAACAGGTGCTCCTCGAACACGGCCACCTGGCCCGCCTCCCAGGCCAGCCCCACGAGCTGGGTCAGCGGGGCCATTGTGTCCTGGACAAATCGCTGCAGGCCATCGCGGGCCAGGCGCTGTTGAAGGGCCTGGGTGTAGGCGGTGGCGTCGTGCTGCTTGATCAGGTTGACCAGGGGTTGCAGAGGGCTGTCCTGTCCGTGCGCAGACGGCGCCTCGACCGGCAGGGGGCGCGATTCGAGCAGCTTGGCCAGATCGGGCGTGGGCGACGACAGCAGGCGGCCGGGGCGGTGCCCTTGATCCATCAGGCGCTTGACCAGTCTCAGCCGGTCGACTTGCGACAGCGGGTACAGGCGTTCGCCGTGGGCGTCGCGTTCGGGCGAGGGGAAGCCATAGCGCCGTTCCCAAACGCGCAAAACATCTTTTGACAGCCCCACGTCGCGTTCGACGGCTGCGATGTTCAATCGGGGCTCTGGCATGTTTGTCCTGGACAAAGTATTGACAAAGAAGAAGGTGATCGCTATCTTACGTCCAAAACCGTTTTTGTCCAGGACAAAAGTGCGAAGCCCGGTCAATCCCGGTTTGGAGACGCCGTTTGGGTGCGGGGTGAGGGGTTTTGAATCCAGGCGGGTCGGACTTGCGTACCCGGTTTGAGCGCAGTCGCTCGCATGGTGCGGCGACCGCATCGGTCTTTTGAGCAGGAGTTTGAAGATGAACCATCCCCAACGCATTGCCGTGGTGGGTTCCGGCATTGCCGGCTTGGCCAGTGCCTGGTTGCTCCAGCGGGAGCCGTCGAACGAGGTGACGCTGTTTGAGTCCGATGCGCGTCTGGGCGGGCACGCCAATACGGTGGACGTGACGTTGGAGGGGCAGACCTACCCGGTGGACACGGGTTTTCTGGTGTTCAACGACCGGACCTACCCCAACCTGATTGCCTTGTTCAAGCACCTGGGAGTGGCCAGCGTGGCCAGCGAGATGACCTTTGCGGTCAGCCTGAAGAACCCCGATCTGGAGTGGGCAGGCAGCAACCTTTTCACGCTCTTTGGCCAAAAGCGCAATCTGCTGCGCAAGGATTTTTGGGCCATGTTGGGCGACATGCTGCGTTTCAACCGGGAGAGCTGTGCCTGGCTGGAAGACAACCCGGGCGATGAGCTGAGCCTGCGCGACTTTCTGGCGCAGGGGCGCTACGCCAAGAGCTTTTCGGATTGGTACCTGTTGCCCATGGCCGCGGCGATCTGGTCGTGCCCGACCGGGCAGATGCTCGACATGCCCTTGCTCACCTTTGTGCGCTTCTGCCAGAACCACGGCCTGCTGCAGGTGTTTGACCGGCCCATGTGGCGCACGGTGCAAGGGGGCAGTCGGAACTATGTGGGCAAGATCGCCGCGCAGCTTGACGATGTGCGTCTGGCCTGCCCGGTGACCGGTATCGAGCGGTTCGGTGATGGCCTGCTGGTGCGCCACGGACAGGGGGCGGAAGCCTTCGATCAGGTGGTGATGGCCTGCCACAGCGACCAGTCGCTGAGGTTGCTGGACGAGGTGGCCACGCCCATGCAGCGGCGCGTGTTGGCCGCGGTGCGCTACCAGCCCAACCGCGCCGTGTTGCACACCGACCGCCGCCTGCTGCCGCGCAACCAGCGGCTGTGGTCGGCCTGGAACTACTTCGCGGGCCACGGCGAGCCGGGCGCGCAGCCGGTGGGCGTGTCGTACCTGATTAACCGATTGCAACCGCTGCCGTTCCAGACCCCGGTGGTGGTCACGTTGAATCCGGTGGAAGAACCTGATCCGGCCACGGTGCTGGCCAGTTTTGAATACGACCACCCGATTTTCGATCGCCAGGCCATTGAGGCCCAGGCGCAGCTGGGTCAGGTGCAGGGTGAGCGCGGTATCTGGCTGGCCGGGGCCTGGGGCGGCTACGGGTTCCATGAAGACGGTCTGAACTCCGCCTTGCGCGTGGCCAGCGCCATGGGGGTGTTGGCCCCCTGGCAACAACCCGCCGCCGTGGCGCAACAGGCGAAGGCCCATGCCTGATCCGAGCCGCTCCTTGGTTGGTGCGCCGTCGCTTCAGGTGGGGCATGTGATGCACCGGCGCCTGCGGCCAACGGTGCATGCCTTTGTGTACCCGGTGTTCTTTGTGCGCCTGCCTTTGAGCCGGGTGGACGCGGCAGGCAACGCGCTGTTCTCCGTGGACCGATTCAACCTGCTGGGGCTGCGCCGCCGGGACCATGGGCCCCGCGATGGGTCACCTTTGTTGCCGTGGGCGCACCGGATCCTGCGTGAGCACGGCCTCCCGGACGATGGTGAGGTGGTGTTGCAAACCTTCCCCCGGGTGATGGGGTTCGTTTTCAACCCGGTCAGTTTCTGGTTTTGTCACAACGCAGCGGGTGACCTCATCGCCCTGTTGGCCGAAGTCAACAACACCTTTGGCGGGCGCCACACCTACCTGCTCCGCAACCCGGGTGGCGAACCTTTGCGCGACGGGCAGGTGTTGTCGGTGGACAAGGCTTTGCATGTCTCGCCGTTCAACCGCGTTGAAGGCGGCTATCGGTTTGTCCTGAATCTGAATCGCGAAGTGCAGCGTATCCGCATCGACTACGCCGACCGCCAAGGGCCACTGCTGATGACCGCGCTCTCGGGCCGCACGCTGCCGTGGTCCAACGCGGCCATGCTGCGCACGGTGGTGCGCATGCCTGCCTTGACCCTGGGCGTGGTGCTCCGCATCCATTGGCAGGCCTTGCGCCTGTGGTGGAAGAAGGTGCCGTTTGTTGGAGCGAAATCCCCTGTCTCACCAGAAAAAGCCTTGCAAGGAAACAAGCCATGACGACCACGATGACCCTACCGCCCGCGCGCCCGTTGCCCCAGGCGGCCGCCACCATCGGCGGTTTGCTCCAGCAGTTGCGCGGGGGCCAGCTGGAAATGCGGTGGCCTGACGGCAGCCACCATGTGTTCGGGCAAGGCCCGGCCCGCGCGGTGATGCGGGTGCGCGACATGGCCGTGTTTGAACAGGTGCTGGCCAAGGGCGACATTGGCCTGGCCGAGGCCTACCTGGATGGCCACTGGGACTCACCCAACCTCACCGCTCTGCTGCGCTTGCTGGCCGACAACCGGGACGCGCTCAAACGCGCGGTGTACGGCTCCTGGCGGCGTTTGCTGGTGGCCCGCCTGCGCCATTGGCTCAACCGCAATTCCAAGGCCTGCAGCAAGCGCAACATCATGGCCCACTACGACCTGGGCAACGATTTCTACCGCCTCTGGCTTGACCCGGGCATGACCTATTCGAGCGCGCTCTACACCGCGCCCGATCAGGGCCTGGCGCAGGCGCAAGAGGCCAAGTACCAGCGCATGCTGGACCGCCTGGGCGCCCAGCCGGGCCAGCGCGTGCTGGAGATCGGCTGTGGTTGGGGCGGCATGGCCGAAGCGGCGGTGGCGCGGGGCTTGTCTTTGACGGGTGTCACCCTCTCGCCCGAACAGCTGCGGTGGGCCCAGGCCCGGGTGCCCACGGCGGATCTGCGTTTGCAGGACTACCGGGATCTCGACGAGCACTTTGACCATGTGGTGTCCATCGAGATGTTCGAGGCGGTGGGCGAGCAATGGTGGCCGACCTATTTCAGGAAGGTGGCCGATTCGCTCAAGCCCGGTGGCAAGGTGATGCTGCAAACCATCACCATCCGCGACGACCTGTTCGAGGCCTATCGCAAGGGTACGGACTTCATTCAGCAGTATGTGTTCCCGGGCGGCATGTTGCCTTCGAGCCGGGCCTTCCACGCGGCAGCGGCCAAACAGGGGCTGGTGGTGACCGATGAGCACGCCTTCGGCGCCGATTACGCGCGCACCCTGGCCGAATGGCGCGAGGCGTTCGAGCGCCAGTGGCCCGCCATCGCCGCCCAGGGCTTTGACGAGCATTTCCGCCGCCTCTGGCACTTCTACCTTGCCTACTGTGAAGCGGGTTTTCTCGCGGGCAATGTGAACGTGGTGCAGTTCGAGCTGAGCCATGCGCCGGCGTGAAGCCAACGCGGCGCTGGCCGCGCTGCCGCTGTGTCTGCTCACGCGCGGGGCCGCGGCCAATCAGCCACCCAAAGCCTTGTCGGCCTTGCTGCCCGACCTGCGCCCCTGGGGCCAAGGGACTTTTCGCCGCTTCGGGTTTCTGGTCTACGAGGCCAGCTTGTGGGCCGGGGAAGGCGAGCGGCCCACGCCCCCTTTGGCGCTGGGCTTGACCTACCAGCGCAACATCGCGGGCAAAGCCATTGCCCAGGCCAGCGTGGACCAGATGCGCCGCTTCGACGTCAGCGAAACCCAGCTGGAGCGCTGGGGCCAGCAGATGCTGGCCATCTTCCCCGACGTGAAGCCGGGTGACCGCATCCTGGGCCTTCAAATGCCCGACCGCGCCCGGTTCTTTTTCAACGACGCGCCCATCGGTGAGATTGCCGACCCGGCGTTCGCCCGCGCGTTCTTCGCCATCTGGCTCGACCCACGCACCAGCGAGCCCGCTCTGCGCGCGGCGCTGCTCAAGCGAGCGGCCAGTTGAGCACCATGCGCACCCGACGCGTGTTGTCCTATGGGGTGTTGGCGCTGCCCCTGTCGTTTGCGGCGTTGCCGATCTATGTGCATGTGCCGCGCTTTTACGAGCAGGTCACGGGGCTCAATCTGGCCGTGCTCGGCGCAATCCTGTTGGCCGCGCGCTTGTTCGACGCCTTCACCGACCCCTGGCTTGGCTGGCTGGCCGACCGATTCCCACGCCGGCGCATGATCGCGCTCGCGCTGCTGCCTTTCGCTGCCGGTTTCGTGGCGCTGCTCAATCCCCTCCTGGGGCACCCAGGGTGGTGGTTGCTCGGGGCGTTGCTGGTGACCTACGTGGGGTTTTCTGCGGCCACCGTTGCGTACCAGGCGCACGGTGCCGCCCTGAGCGAAGAGCCGCGCGTGCGCACCCGGCTCACCGCCTCGCGGGAGGGCTTTGGTCTGCTCGGCGTGCTGCTGGCGGCGGCCTTGCCGGCGTTGCTGTCCGCCGACCTGGCGGTGGGCACCGAGCGGCTTGCCTGGGTGCTGCTCGCGCTGTTGATGCCTGCGGCCGCCTGGTTCTTTTTGCAGGACCGGGCCGAGGCGGTCGGCCGGGTGGCAGGCACCGCGCGCGCCGCGCCCTTGGGGCACAGTCTGAAGCGCGTGGTGGCGGACGCCGCGTTTCGCCGTTTGCTGACGGTGTTTCTCGCCAGTGGCATCGCCGCGGCGCTGCCAGCCACCCTGTTTCTTTTCTTTGTGGCCGATGTGCTGCAAGACGAACCAGCCAGCGGCCCCCTGCTGGGTTTGTATTTCCTCGCCGGGGCGGTGTCGCTGCCCGCCTGGGTGACGCTGGCTGGGCACATCGGGCGGGTGCGCGCGTGGCTGGTGGCCATGGCCCTGTCGGTGGTCGCTTTTGCGGGCGCGGGGCTGCTGGGCGCGGGCGACACGGCCGCGTTTGCGGCGATCTGCCTGATGTCGGGCCTGGCGCTGGGCGCCGATCTGGCCTTGCCCGCGGCCATGGCGGCCGACCTGGGCGAGCGCCAGCAGCTCAGCGGTGCGGTGTTTGGCGTCTGGAATTTTGTGGCCAAGCTCAATCTGGCCTTGGCCGCCGGCCTGGCCCTGCCGCTGCTCTCCTTGATGGCCTATGTGCCCGGGGGTGGCGAGGGCCTGCCCGCGCTGCGCTTTGCCTATGCCGTGTTGCCACTCGTGTTCAAACTTTTGGCCGCTGCGCTGTTGTGGCGTTGGCGGCTTCCATTGGAGACCCAGAAATGATGATCAGCACCGTCAAAGCCAGCGTGGCGACACTGCTGATGACGCTTGGCCTGGCGGGCTGCGGCTCGGTCGAGGTGTCGAAGTACCGGGACCAGAAGCCCCCCCTCGATTTGCGCACCTACTTCAATGGCACGATCGACGCCTGGGGCATGTTTCAGGGGCGCGATGGTGAGGTGGCGCGGCGTTTCACGGTGGTGATGGACGCCAAATGGGACGGCGACACCGGCGTGCTCGACGAAGCCTTCCAGTGGAGCGATGGCACCCGGTCGCGCCGGGTCTGGACGCTGCGGCGCCAGCCGGACGGCAGTTACCGCGGCACGGCGGACGACGTGGTTGGCGAGGCCATTGGCCAGGTGTCGGGCAATGCGTTTCACTGGCGCTATGTGATGGCGCTGCCGGTGGATGGCAAGGTGTACAACGTGGACTTCGACGACTGGATGTTCCTGATCGACGACCGCGTCATGCTCAACCGCGCGGCCATGAGCAAATGGGGCTTTCACCTGGGCGATGTCACGCTGAGCTTCACCAAGCGTTCCAACTGAGGTCCGAAATAGATGGCGCCAAGACAAGCAGGAGCCCAGACGGCATGAACCCCAAAATCAAAGACTGGTCGGGCAAACGCGTGTGGCTGGTGGGGGCCTCGGTGGGCATCGGTGCGGCGCTGGCCCACGCCTTGGCGGCCCAAGGGGCGCGCCTGGCGCTGTCCTCGCGCAAACGAAGCTCGCTTGAGGCTTTGAACATCGAAGGCGCCTTGCTGTTGCCGTGCGACAGCACCCAGCCCGACTCGATCGCTGCCGCGCAGGAGGCCCTGGTGGCCGCCATGGGGGGGGTGGACCTGGTGGTCTACATGGCCGGGGGCTACGAGCCCATGCAGGCGGACACGCTGGACGTGGGCGTGCTGGAGCGGGTGGTGGATGTCAACTTTCATGGCGCGGTTAGGCTGACGGCTGCGGTCCTGCCTGAGCTGAAGGCAGGGGGCGGCTTGGCGTTGGTGGCCAGCGTGGCGGGCTACCAGGGTTTGCCCAAATCCCTCGCCTATGGCCCGGGCAAAGCCGCGTTAATCCATTTCGCGGAGTGTCTGCACATGGACCTTGCGGGGAAGGGCGTGGGCGTGTGGGTGATCAACCCGGGTTTTGTGTCCACCCGGCTCACGGCCAAAAACGACTTCAAGATGCCCGCGCTGATCTCGCCCGAGCAGGCGGCACAAGACATCCTGGCGGGGTTTGCCAGCGGCGGTTTCGAGATTCACTTTCCCAAGCGCTTCACGCGGCTGTTGAAGGGTTTGTCGCTGCTGCCTTACCGGCTGTACTTTCCGCTGGTGCGCAAGATGACGGGGGGCTGACGCGATGTTGATTGACGAGCTGGTGGACTTCTTCGAAACGGTCTCTCCCGAGACCGTCTGGCGCATTGGCGATCTGTACGCCGACGATGCGCGCTTCAAGGACCCTTTCAACGATGTGACCGGTGTGCCGGCCATCCAGCACATTTTTCGCCACATGTTCACCCAGGTGGAGGCGCCGCGCTTTGTGGTCACCGAACGCATCGTGCAAGGCCCGCAGGCCATGCTGGCCTGGCGTTTCGGGTTTGGCGTGCGCCTGGGCCGGTCCGTGCGGCCGCAGGTGGTCAACGGTGTCACCCATTTCCGTTTCGACGCGCACGGCAAGGTGAGCCTGCACCGAGACTACTGGGACACCGGCGAGGAGTTGTACATGCAATGGCCGGTGCTGGGCTGGGTGCTGCGGGCCTTGAAGCGGCGTTTAGCCGCGGCCTGATGGCCTGGCCGGCCGCCTGGCATGGCTGGCGTGCACATGGCTGACTGGGGCCGGCTGGGGCGGTGGCTGGTGGGCATTCTGGCTGAGCTGGTTGAGGATGCCGCAATGCGCGGCGTCCTGGGCCGTGCGGCAGGTCTCGCGCAGTTCGCGCAGCTGCTTCTCCAGCGCGCGCAATTCGCGAATGCGGTCGGCCACGTGCCCGATGTGCTGATCGAGCAAGGTATTGACTTCGGCGCAGTTTTCACCGGGGGCGTCGGTGAAGTGCAGCAACACGCGGATCTCGTCGAGTGTCATGTCCAGGCTTCGGCAATGCCGGATGAAGTTCAGGCGCTGCTGGTGGGCGGGTTCGTAAATGCGGTAGTTGCCTTCGGTGCGTGCGGCCTGCGGCAGCAGCCCCTCGCGCTCATAGTGGCGAATGGTGTCGATGGGCACACCGGTGGCAGACGAGAGGGCACCAATTTTCATGGGCCCATGTTAGGGCCAGAGCGCGGGTGGGTTCAAGGCGCCTGGTGTGTGGGCGGCTTTCCGTCTCTTGAAGAACCCGGATGGCCCGCAGGGGCACTTGACTCTGGAGTGGGTCCAGGGTTCCCAATGGTGCCATGACCACACCGAACGCCCCAAATGCCCCAAGCGGCTCAAATGCCGTTTCAAATGTTTTTTTGAACGATCCTGAAAATGGTCTGGCCAACGGCACGGTCCATCCAGCGGGTGGTGCGCCTGAAGAAACCGCCGCCACCTGTGGTTGTCACAGCGCTTGTGCCGCCCCCTTGCCGCTGAACACCGAGCCGCCGCGCGCTGTGCCGAACGGCGCCGTGGTGTTACACATTCCCTTGATGGACTGCGCCGCCGAAGAGGCCGATATCCGCCATGCGCTGGCGGGTGTGTCGGGCATTCGCAGCCTGCGCTTTTCGCTGGCGCAGCGCACCCTCACCGTCGATGCCCCTCTGGACGTGGTGCCCAGGGCGATCGAGGCGGTGAACCGGGCGGGCTACCCGGCGCGGCCCGTCGAACTCAACGCGCCAAGCCCGTCAGAGGCGCCAGACGCGGCAAGATCCGTTGGCGCTGAGGACGGACGTGGTCATGTCCACGCTGCCACCAGCGAACAGCGCCGTGCCGGCCCCGCTTCGCGCGCGGCCAAAGCACTGATGCGCCCGGGCATCGCCCGCTATGGCCTGGCGTTGGGGTTGGCCATCGGCGCCGAGCTGCTGGCTTTCTTTGCGCCCGACGCGCTGCCGTGGACGCTGGCGGGCATGGGGCTGGCGGCGGTGGCCATTGCCCTGGCTGGCTTCTCCACCTACGCCAAAGGGCTGGCGGCCCTGCGGCACGGCCGCTTGAACATCAATGCCCTGATGACGGTGGCGGTCACCGGGGCGTTTCTGATCGGGCAATGGCCCGAGGCGGCCATGGTGATGGCTTTGTACGCGATAGCCGAGTGGATCGAGGCGCGCGCCGTGGACCGCGCGCGCCATGCGATCCAGGGCTTGCTCAGCCTCACGCCCGAGGCAGCCGAGGTGCAGCAGGCCGATGGCGGCTGGCGGGACACGCCTGTGTCGCAGGTGGTGGTGGGAAGCACCATCCGCGTGCGGCCCGGCGCGCGCGTGGCGCTGGACGGGGTGGTCACCGCAGGCAGCAGCACGCTGGACCAAAGCGCGGTGACCGGCGAAAGCCTGCCCGTGGACAAGGCCGTGGGCGACACCGCTTTTGCCGGCACGGTGAACCTGAGCGGTACGCTGGAACTGCGCGTCAGCGCCGAGGCCAGTGGCACCTTGATGGCGCGCATCATCCATGCGGTTGAGCAGGCGCAGGGCAGCCGTGCACCCACACAGCAGTTTGTCGACCGCTTCGCCCGGGTGTACACGCCGGCCGTGTTTGCGGTGGCGGTGCTCGTTGCCGTGGGTCTGCCGCTGTGGATGAACGCACCCTGGCTGGAAGCGCTCTACAAGGCGCTGGTGTTGCTGGTGATCGCCTGCCCGTGTGCCCTGGTGATCTCCACACCGGTGAGCGTGGTGAGCGGGCTGGCGGCGGCAGCGCGCCGCGGCATTCTGATCAAGGGCGGCGTGCACCTGGAGAATGCCCGGCGCATTCGGGCGATCGCGCTGGACAAGACAGGCACCATCACCGAGGGCAAACCGCGCCTGGTGGCGCAGGCGGTGCTGGCCCCGACGGCCGACCCGGCGCAGGTGCTCGCCTGGGCGGCGGCCTTGGCCCGCGAATCCGACCACCCGGTTTCGCAGGCGATTGCCACCGGGCTGGGGGAGACGGGTGCGCTGGCCGGGTCGCTGGAAGGCTTCACCGCCTGGGCCGGGCGTGGCGTGGGCGCCCGGGTGGGTGGCCTGCCCCTCCTGCTGGGCAACCACCGGCTCATCGAGGAGAAGGGACTTTGCAACGCCGAGCTGGAGTCGGTCTTGGCGGTGCATGAGGCCCAGGGCCGCAGCGTGACGATGCTGGCCAATGACCGCGAGGTGCTGGCGCTGTTTGCGGTGGCCGACACGATCAAGCCGGGATCGATTCAGGCTCTGGCGGCGCTGCGTCGGATGGGGGTGAACACCGTGATGCTCACCGGGGACAACCGCACGACCGCCGCGGCCATCGCACAGGTCGCCGGCATCGATGACGTGCAGGGCGAACTGCTGCCGCAAGACAAGCTGCGGGCCATCGAAGACTTGCAAAAACGCCAGGGCTTCACCGCCATGACCGGCGACGGGATCAACGACGCCCCAGCCCTGGCCCGTGCCGACCTCGGCATTGCCATGGGGGGTGTGGGCACCGACATCGCCATGGAGGCCGCCGACGTGGTGATCATGAACGACGACCTGAACCGCATTCCCGAGACCATTCGCCTCTCGGGCCGGGTGCACCGCGTGCTGATGCAGAACATCGCGCTGGCGCTGGGCATCAAGGCGGTGTTTCTGGTGTTGGCATTGGCGGACCAGGCCACCATGTGGATGGCGGTGTTTGCCGACATGGGGGCCAGCCTGCTGGTGGTGGGCAACGGGCTGCGGCTCTTGCGCCGTTGAGCGGGCTGCCCGGCGTTTGCAGGCGCTCGCTTTCGGACGCTGTGCGCCGGGCAACGGTGAGGGGTGGTGGGTCGGTTTCAGGCGGCCCTGGCCGAGCCGTTTCCCAGGTCGCCCTGGCGATCGGCGCGGCGCGCCAGGCGCGCCTTCAGCCGGTTGGCGGCGCGCAGGGCCATGGCTTGTTCGGCGGCCAGGCTGCGCTGGAACACCGCGTGGGTGCCGCGCCAGAAATCGTTCATGGCTTCACGGCGCATGAGTTCGGCGCGCAGGCGCGCCTCATCGTGCAGGCGGGCCCAGGCGGCGTCATCGAGGTGGCGGGTGGACATGGCAGGCTCCTTTGAACGGGGGTGAAAAGCACAGGTGACGGGGTGCTTGTCACTTTATGGAGGTAGGGCCTGGCCGGAAACCGCATGAAATGCGCATTGGTGTTGCGGGAAATGCAAAACAAAAGAACAATGCCCCATGGATTTGCAACTTCCTGACGTGGAGCAGTTCGTGCGCATCGTGGCCCTGGGCACGCTGTCGGCCGCGGCGCGCGAGCGCAATGTGCCGGTCAGCCAGGTCACGCGAAGCCTGGCCCGCCTGGAGGCCGCCTGCGGTGTGCGCCTCTTGCATCGCAGCACCCATGGGCTCAGCCTGACCGACGAAGGCGACACCTTTCTGGCCTATGCCCGCCGCTTGCTGGAAACCACCGAAGAACTGCAAACGGAGCTCTCGGGGAAGATTGGGGGCCCCAGCGGCTGGGTGCGGGTGTCGATGAGCCCGTTGATTGCGCAGTTGGTGATTGCCCCCAGTCTGAACAGCCTGTACGAGCGCTATCCGCAGTTGCATGTGGATTTGTGTGCCGACGACCGAATGGCCGACATGGCGCGCGAGGGCATCGACATCGCCTTGCGCACCGGCACGCCCAACAGCGAGACGCTGGTGGCCCGCCAGATCGGTCAATACAGCCGTTCCCTCTACGCTTCCCCGGCCTACCTGGCCCGCCGTGGCGTGCCCAGCCGCCTGGAAGACCTGGACCACCACCACCTGATCGCCAGCACCTACCCGGTGCTCAACCGGTGGGTAACCAGCGGCGAGGCCGCCGAACAGGGGGACTTGATCGTGGGAGGTCAGACCCGGACCGACAACTCCAGCGTGATCCTGTCGCTGGTGCGCGAAGGCGTGGGCATCGGCCGGCTGATGAATCTGCTGGTTCGGCCTTTGCTGGCCTCGGGCGAACTGGTGCGGGTGTTGCCCGGCCAGTTCGACTCGCCCAGCGTCCCCATTTACGCGGTGATGCTGCAAGAGCGCCACCGCCTGCCCAAGATCCGCGCCTGCATCGACCATTGGGCAGATTGGCTGGACGCGATGGCGCGCGGCTGACCCGCCGCACGCCGTGAGGCGTCTCCTGCGTTCAGGCGGTGGCGTCGAGCGCGGCGCGCACGATGCTGGCCGCATCCACCTGGAAGAAGGCACGCAGAGCGGCCCGCGTGTCGCTGCGGCCGAAGCCGTCGGTGCCCAGTGTCGTGAAGCCGCGCCCAGCGGGGATGTAGGCCCGCACGCTCTCGGGCACCGCGCGCACATAGTCGCTCGCCGCGATCACCGGGCCCTGGCTGCTGGCCAGTTGCTGTGCAAGGTGGCTTTCCTGGCCGGTCTGTGTGGCGGCGCCGTCGCGGGCCAGCTCGCTCCAGCTGGTCGCGCTGAACACGTGCACCGCCATCCCCATCAGGGTCAGCTGGTCGGCGGCGGCGAGCACCTCGGTCAGGATCGCGCCAGAGCCCATGAGGGTGACGGCCTTGGCCGTTTGTGCGGCCGCACCCTTGCCCGACGGCGATGGCGATGGCTGGCGCAGGCGGTAGCAGCCGCGCACCACGCCCTCGTGCGCGTCCGCAGGCAAGCTGGGTTGGGCGTAGTTGGCGTTCATCATCGTGACGTAGTAGAAGACGTCCTTTTGCTCTTCCAGCATCTCGCGCATGCCGCGATCGATGATGACGGCCAGCTCGCCCGCGTGGGCCGGGTCGTAGGCTTTGCAGTTGGGGATGGTGGCGGCGATCAGGTGGCTGCTGCCATCCTGGTGCTGCAGGCCCTCGCCGCCCAGGGTGGTGCGCCCCGAGGTTGCGCCGAGCAGAAAGCCCCTGGCGCGCTGATCGGCGGCGGCCCAGATCTGGTCGCCCACGCGCTGGAAGCCGAACATGGAGTAGTAGATGTAGAAGGGCAGCATGGCCAGGCCGTGCACGCTGTAGCTGGTGGCCGCCGCGGTCCAACTGGCCAGGGCGCCGGCCTCGGAAATTCCCTCTTCCAGAATCTGGCCATCCAGCGCTTCGCGGTAGCTCAACACCGAGCCGATGTCCTCGGGCGCGTAGCGCTGGCCCACGCTGCTGTAAATGCCCACCTGCTTGAACAGGTTGGCCATGCCGAAGGTGCGCGCCTCATCGGCCACGATGGGCACGATGCGCGGACCCAGTTCGCTGTCTTTGAGCAGCGCACCCAACATGCGAACAAACGCCATGGTGGTGCTCATTTCCTTGCCCTCGGCTTGCAGGGCGAACGGCGCGTAGCGATCCAGTGGCGGGACTTTCACCACCTCGGCGGCGGTGTGCCTGGTGGGCAGGTAGCCGCCCAGCTGCTGGCGCCGTTGGTGCAGGTATTGCATCTCGGCGCTGTCGTCGCCGGGCTTGTAGAACGCCAGGCTTTTCACCTGCTCATCGGTCAGTGGCAGGTTGAAGCGGTTGCGGAACGCGATCAGGTCGGTCTCGTCGAAGGTCTTCTGGCTGTGCGTGGTCATCTTGCCCTGACCGGCGCTGCCCATGCCGTAGCCCTTTTTGGTGTGGGCCAGAACCACCGTGGGCTGGCCCCGGTGGCTGGCGGCGGCCGCGTAGGCGGCGTGGATCTTCACCAGATCGTGTCCACCGCGTTTGAGACGGTCGATCTGCTCGTCGGTCATGCCCTGCGCCAGCCGGGCGAGTTCGTCGTTCTGTCCGAAAAAGTTGTCGCGGTTGAAGCGCCCGTCCTTGGCCGCAAAGGTCTGCATCTGGCCATCGACGGTGGCGGCAAAGGCGCGCGTCAGGGCGCCGGAGGTGTCGCGGGCGAAGAGGCCGTCCCAGTCGCTGCCCCAGACCAGCTTGATCACGTTCCAGCCGGCCCCGGCAAACAGCCTTTCCAGCTCGTCGATGATGCGGCCGTTGCCACGCACCGGACCGTCCAGCCGCTGCAGGTTGCAGTTGACCACCCACACCAGGTTGTCCAGGCCTTCGCGGGCGGCCAGCGTGAGCGCGCTCATGCTCTCGGGCTCGTCCATTTCGCCGTCGCCAAACACCCCCCAGACCTTGCGGCCCTCGCAGTCGAGCAATTGGCGGTGGGAGAGGTAGCGCATGAAGCGCGCGTGGTAGATCGAACTGATCGGACCGATGCCCATGGACCCGGTGGGGAACTGCCAGAAATCGGGCATCAGGTAGGGGTGCGGGTAGCTGCACAGGCCGCGCGCCAGCCCGCTGCCCGCGGCGGTCTCGGGGGCCTGGGCGGCTCCGGCCAGGGCGGCGGGCGAGGTGAGTTCCTGGCGGTAGTGCCGCAGGTCGTCGGCGCTCAGCCTGCCTTCCAGAAACGCGCGGGCGTACACGCCGGGCGCGCTGTGCGGCTGGTAGAACACGAGGTCGCCCAGATGGCCCTGGTGTCGGCCGCGAAAGAAGTGGTTGTGGCCCACCTCAAACAGGTCGGCCGCGCTGGCGTAGCTGGCGATGTGGCCACCCAGCTCACCGTAGGCCTGGTTGGCCTTGACCACCATGGCCAGGGCATTCCAGCGCATGATCGAGCCCAGCCGTTCTTCGATGGCCAGGTCGCCCGGAAAGCCGGGCTGCTGGTCCACGCCGACGGTGTTGACATACGGGGTGTTGAGTTCGGGTTGCCAGCCCACCCGTTGTGCCCGCGCCAGCCGCGTCATCTCGTCGAGCATGAAGCGTGCGCGCTCTGGCCCTTGTGAGGCCAGCAACGCCATGAACGCTTCGCGCCACTCCGCTGTTTCGGAGGGGTCGGTATCGCTGTCGGGGGTGTTGAGATAACGGGCTTTTGTTGCGTCGGTCATGGCCAACTTTAGGGGTGAATGCGCCAAATGTGCTTTTGAAGTCTGACCGAATTCGGGTTGTTGGCGGCATAAAATGCGTCAAGTTTCATTTTTGAAAGCATTTATGACTTTGGATGCGGTGGATATCCGAATACTGGCCGAATTGCAGGAAGATGGGTCGCTGAGCAACGTGGAGCTGGCCCGGCGCGTGAACCTGTCACCCTCGCCTTGCCTGGTGCGGGTCAAGGCGCTGGAAAACCAGGGGGTGATCGAGCGCTACGTGGCCCTGGCCGACCCCAAGTCCCTGGGGCTGGGGCTCAATGTGTTCATCTCCGTCAGCCTGAAAGAGCAGTCCAAGGCCGCGCTGGCCGAATTCGAGCGGCGCATCGCCGAGCACGACGAAGTGATGGAGTGCTACCTGATGTCGGGCGACAGCGACTACTTGCTGCGGGTTGCGGTGGCCGACATCGGAGCCTTGGAGCGCTTCATCCTGGAGCAGCTCTCGCCCATCCCGGGGCTGGAGAAAATCCGCTCCAGCTTCGCGCTCAAGCAGGTCCGTTACAAGACCGCGTTGCCACTGCCCAGTCGTTGAGGATTCCTGGCCGCAGCGCATTTTTCAGACGTCTCGACCCATATTGGCGCGAGCCATGACAATGGGTCTCGTTTTGACCCCGTTCGTTTCCCCCTCAAATGTTGAAATACCTCACCGTCCCCGTCACCCCGTTCGCCCAGAACTGCTCCATCGTCTGGTGCGATCAGACCATGGAGGCCGCCATCATCGACCCCGGTGGCGATCTGGAGCGCTTGCAGGCGGAGATCAAACGCCTGGGCGTGAACCTCAAGGCCATCTGGCTCACCCACGCCCACATCGACCACGCGGGCGGCACCGCCGAGCTGGCCGGGCGGCTCTCGCTGCCCATCATCGGCCCCCACCCGGGCGACCAGTTCTGGATCGACGGCATGCCCCAGCAGGGCAAGATGTTTGGCTTTCCCCACTGCGAGCCGTTCACCCCCACCCGCTGGCTGGCCGATGGCGATGTGGTGCAGGTGGGTCGCTGTCAGCTCCATGTGCGCCATTGCCCGGGGCACACGCCAGGCCATGTCGTGTTCCACTCGCCTGAGGCACAGCGGGTGTTCGTGGGCGACGTGCTGTTCCGGGGCAGCATCGGGCGCACCGATTTCCCGCAGGGCGACCACGACCAGCTCATTGGCAGCATCCGCGAGCGCCTGTGGCCGATGGGGGACAGCACCGTCTTCATTCCCGGTCACGGACCGGAAGGCACACTGGGCGAGGAGCGCCAGTTCAACCCCTATGTGAGGGACTGATCGGCGGAGGTCTCAGCCCTTGCGGGCCGCTTCGTACAGGCCTTGCACCTTGGGCAGGTTGGCCTGCAACTGCCGGATGCGGGCGGGCCCGCTCGGGTGGGTGGAGAGGAAGGACAGGTTGCGCCGTTCGTTGGCCGCGGACATTTTTTTCCACAGGCTCACGCTGGCCGCGGGCCGATAGGCGCCGCGCGCGGCCAGTTCCAGCCCCACCAGGTCGGCCTCGCTCTCGTCTTCACGGCTGAAGCGCAGGGTGAGCAGTTGGGTGCCCAGATCGGCTGCGGCCGCGCCGAGGTTGCCCAGCCCCAGCAGCTCGGAGCCCAGGCGCAAACCCAGGCTGGTGGCGGTGCTCTTGGCGAGTCGCTCACGCGCATGCTCGCGCAAGGCATGGGCCATTTCGTGGCCCATGATCATGGCCGCTTCGTCGTCGTCCAACGCGAGCTGATCAAGAATGCCGGTGTAGAAGGCAATCTTGCCGCCAGGCAGGCAGAAGGCGTTGATCTGGTCGCTCTGGATCAGGGCCACCTGCCATTGCCATTGCCGCGCGCGCGGGTTCCAGGCCGCCGCATGGGGGATGAGGCGTTGCGCGATGCGGTTCAGGCGTTGCGATTGGGGCGCGTTGGGCGGCAGCAGGGCCTTCTTCTGTTGCGCCTCGTTGACCGTGGCCACGAACTGCTGGGCGCCCGCCTTTTCTATGTCCTCGGCCGGGACGAGTTTGCGCAGGCTGGACGCTTTGCCCACATCGACCTGAGCAAGCGCGGCCCCGCCAGAGGCTGTGGTGGCCGCCGCCAGCAAGAAGGCCCGCCGCGCCTGCCAGGGGCGGGCCGATGCGGTGGTTGGTCGGGACTTGAAATCGCAAATGAAGCACATGGTGAAACATCATAGACAAGCACTGGCAATCCGGCCGGATATCCCCGTCGGCGCGGACACCGAACCTGCAACAATGCGAGCCATGTACCTGACGCCGAATTTCAAGTCCGAAGACCCTTCGCATGCGCGCGACCTGATTCGCGCTCACCCCCTGGCGCAGCTGATCTCGGTCGACGATGCAGGCCTTCCTTTTGTCACCCCACTGCCCCTGCACCTGGAAGAGGATGGCGGGGATGGCGGTCAATGGGTGCTTCTCGGGCACTGTGCAAAGGCGAATCCCCATTGGCGCTACCTGGAGGCCCGCCCCAGGGCCGTGGTCACCTTCATGGGGCCCCATGCCTACATGACGCCCCGCGTCTATCCGGATCAGGAACGTGTCCCGACCTGGAACTACCTCATGGTGCATTGCACCGTCGAGGCGCGTCTGGTTGCTTCGTTCAGCGACAAGGACCGCTTGCTCAAACACTTGATTCACGACCACGATCCGGCCTATGCCGCGCAGTGGCGCGGCTTGGACGAGGCCTACCAGCAGAAGATGATGAACGGCATCGTGGCCTTCGAGCTGCATGTGGTCGAACGCCAGTGCAAGCTAAAACTGAACCAGCACCGTCCCGAGGCCCACGCTGCGATGCATGGGGGTCTGATCGGTGGCAATGAAATGGAACGCGCACTGGCCCAGTGGATGAACCGGCTGGGTATGGTGGGCAGCGACCCGGTCGCCGAGCCCGTTCGTGACTGAACCCGCTTCGTCCAGCTTGGACAGGGCGGGGTTGGCGTGAGTCTGTGGAGTTTGTCGGGGGGTGGTCGGCAGAGCTTCTCTGCGCTTCCTTCATTCTCTCTTGAAGGTCACAGGCAACGCTGCGTCAGTCGCCTGGCGTTTCTCTGACGAGCTGCTTGCGGTCAGTTCTCACCTAAGGCCCTTGGTAGGCTGCGAACAAGGCGAAGGAGAAAAAGGCGCCGGTGAACAGTGCCGTCAGTACCCAAGGGATCGGGCCATTGGCGCGGTCTATGCGCCGCTTGATCGCGCGGTACATGCGCAGATCGACCTCCCCCAATGGAATGCTGATCAGCAGTGCGGCGACGATGACAACATAGAACTGCGTTGACGGGGGGTGGCCACTCATCATCTGGTAGAGCGTCCGGATCACCGGGACGTGACACAGGTAGAGGGCATAGCTGTAGGCACCCAGTTTGTCACCCATGAAATTGAGCCATCGCGACGAGCGAAGCAGTGCAATGCCTTTGAACTGGCTCAGGCTGTGTACAAGCAAAGCCGATCCGATGCCCATGCCCCAGCGAACGCCAACCACGCTGTGTGAAGCGCCAATCATGAACACGCTGTAGGCAATGACGAGAGCAAGAATGGGGTGGGGTTTGATGTCCCTCAGCGCAAGCGGAAAGAGCATGCCCAGCGCAAAGCTCACGTTGAGTGACACCCACGGCAATGTGAAAGGGTGAAACACATTGACTGCCGGATTGTCCGGACTGATCACGTTGTGAACGAGGATCAGCGACAACCAGCCGATCAGGAAGGCAATGGCATGCGGGGTTCTCTTGAAGAGAATCAAGAGGAACACGAACATGTAGAACGCAATTTCGAACACCAGCGTCCATTCAACGCCCAGCGGATAGCTGGTCTTGCCATAGGGGAACAGCGTCAGCGCCTGCAAGTCCAGCACCGTGCGGGCGGGCGTGAAGAAGCTGGCGAGCACCACCAGCGCCGTGACAAGAAAGAACGCGGGGTAGATCCGTCCCACGCGATGAAGCAGGAACTTCGGCGCGGTGGACTTCATCATCGCCGAGGCCATCAGATTGCCAGACAAGGCGAAGAAAAGCGCCACGCCAACCGATCCAAACCACGATGGAAATCGGTCAAGCCCGAACGTGTCTTTGTGCACCAGGTTCAGGTAGACGCTGGCGTGGTAGATCAGCACCATGGAGGCCGCGAGAAAGCGCAACCATTGCAGACTGATGATCTTCGACGTGGGGCTGGCGCCTTCGGCGCGTAGTGGGTTCATCTGGACCAGTTACTCAATTCTTCATGTCGCGAGTTGGAGCCGGCCGAAGCCCTGGCTCCAGGCGTGGGACGGCGCACTGTGCCCAATGGAGTCCTGAGGCACTCGGCGGTGCTCACTCGGCAGCGCTTCCCGGCAGCGATCCTACCCGAGCGGCTTCGCATGGCAGGAAGTTCCTGATGTCTGTCGAAACAAGAGAATGGCCTGTTTGTTGCGCAGTTTGGTGCTTGGGGCTTGGTCCCTTTGCCCGGAGGAGGCAGCCGGCGGGCGGCAAAGGCGTCTCAATCAATAATGGGGACCATCTTGCATGCACTACGCGCCTCTGCCACGCCATGACATCCAGACACGACGAACCAGACGACTCGCCACCGGCCAGAAAGCCCACCTGGGGAGAGACCCTTCGCGTGTACCTCGAGCCGGCGAGTCTGCGCATGCTGACCCTGGGATTCTCGGCAGGACTGCCGTTGCCGCTGGTGCTGGGCACGTTGAGTTTTCGGCTGCGCGAGGCCGGGCTGGACCGCACCACCATCGGCTATCTGAGCTGGGTGGGGCTGGCCTATGGCTTCAAGTGGGTCTGGGCGCCGCTGGTGGACCGCTTGCCCATCCCTTTGCTGACCCGTTGGCTGGGCCGGCGGCGCAGCTGGCTGCTGCTGTCGCAGGTGGCGATCATGGGCGCGCTGGCGGGCATGGCGGTGGCCGACCCTCGCACGGAACTGACGCTGGTGGTCTGGTGCGCTCTGGCCGTGGCGTTTGCGTCGGCCACACAAGACATCGCGCTTGACGCCTTTCGCATCGAATCGGCCGATGCCGACCACCAGGGGGCGCTGGCCGCGACGTACCAGACGGGTTACCGCATCGCCATGATCTGGGCCGGCGCGGGGGTGTTGTGGCTCGCGGCGCGGGCAGAGGTGGTGGCGTCCGGTCCGGTCGCCGCGCCCGCTGGCACCGCCATCGAACCCGGTGTGCTGTATCAGCAGGCCGCCTGGACCACGGCCTATCTGGTCATGGCGGCCAGCATGTTGGTTGGGGTGTTGACGGTGTTGTTCACCCGCGAGCCCGCTCGGGTTGAACTGCCGCCGGCCCGCAGCGCCATGGCCTGGCTTCGCGGGGCTCTGGTGGAACCCTTTGCAGATTTTCTGCGGCGCTACGGGAAACAGGCGCTGTTGATTTTGGCGCTCATCGGGGTCTACCGCATCAGCGATGTGGTCATGGGCATCATGGCCAACCCGTTTTATGTGGACATGGGCTACACCAAGGACGAGGTGGCCGCGGTCACCAAGGTCTATGGCATTGTGATGACCTTGGTGGGGGCCTTTGTCGGGGGCGCGCTTTCATTGCGCCTGGGGGTGATGCGGGTGCTGATGTTGGGCGCCGTGCTGTCGGCGGCGAGCAACCTGCTGTTTGCCTGGCTGGCTGGCCACGGCCACGACGTGACGGCGCTGATCGCCGTGATTTCGGCGGACAACCTGAGCGCGGGTGTGGCGTCGGCCGCGTTCATCGCCTACCTCTCCAGCCTGACCAATGTGAAGTACTCGGCCACACAATACGCCTTGTTCAGCTCCATGATGCTGCTCGCGCCGAAGTGGCTGGCGGGCTTCTCCGGCGCTTTCGTGGACGCACAGGGTTATGCGACCTTCTTCATCGCCACCGCCTGTCTGGGGCTGCCGGTCTTGCTGTTGGTCTGGCTGGCTACACGGGCGATGCCTGTGGCGGATCGGACGACAACAGCGCCTTGAGCGCGGCTTTCTGCACCTTGCCCAGCGCCGTCTTCGGCAGCCCGGGCACCGCCACCCATTTGCGGGGTTGCTTGTAGCGGGCCAGACGCGTGGCCAGGTGCGCCTGCAGCGGGTCGGCCCAGCCGTCGCCTTCGTGGGTGCCCGGCGCCAGAACCACCACGGCCACGGCCACCTCACCCCATCGCGGATCGGGTTGGGCCACCACGGCGCATTCGCTCACCAGCGGATGAAGGATCAGGGCATTTTCGATTTCGGCGGGGTAGATGTTTTCCCCACCCGAGATGATCATGTCTTTTGACCGGCCAACCACGGTGAAACTGCCGTCGTCAGCCTGGCGCGCCAGGTCGCCCGAATGGAAGTAGCCTTGGGCGTCCACCACCGGTTGGTCGGGCCAGTACCGTTGCGCCACATTGGGTGCGCGAATGCACAGTTCCCCCACCCGACCCGTGGGCACCTCGGCGCCGTGCGGGTCACACAGCTTGACCTCCACGCCCGGCGCTGGCCAGCCGCAGGAGCCGGCGTGGCTGTGGGCGTGGTCGGGCGGCAAGGCAATTGAAAACGGTCCGGTTTCCGTGCTGCCGTAGACGTTGCACACCGGGATGTGGCGCTGGTGGAACCCCTCGAGCGCGGCCGGGGGCAAGACGCTGGAGCCCGCCCAGACCGCGCGCAGCGAAGACACGTCGGCGCTCGGCCAATCCGGGAGTTCGTACAGGGCTTTGAGGGTGGCGGGGACCTGCAGGGTCAACGTGGGGCGGCGTTGCTCGATGGCGTCCAGCGTGGCTTTCGCTTCGAAGCGGGAAAGCAGCAACACGGTGCCTCCCACCGAGAGGGTCGGCAATGTCTGGATGCACAGCCCACCCACATGAAACAGGGGCAAGATGGTGAGCACGGTGTCGTTGGCCGTCAGGCCTTGAGTGCGCGCTGCGATGGCCATGTTGCTCAGCAGGTTGCCTTGGGTGTGCACCGCCGCTTTGGGCAGGCCGGTGGTGCCCGAGGTGTAGACCAGCAGCAGGGGTTGGTGCCAGAGGTCTTCCGGCGTCGCCGTTGTTTGAGGTGCAGGCGCCGGCGCCTCGGTGAACCCCTCGGCGGACACGCAGGGCGTGCCCGTTTGTTGCGCGAGCGCCCTGGCCGCGTCGCGCCAGTGGGTGTCGTGGATCAGAAGGGCGGGCGTGCAGTCTGCCAGCACCGACTGCCACTCAACGGCCGAGAGGCGGTGGTTCAGTGGGACCAGCGTGGCGCCCAATTCGGCCAGGGCAAACAGGCAGACCAGTTGCGCCGGGTGGCTCAGGCCCAGCCACGCCACACGATCGCCCCGTTGCACGCCATGCAGCGTGCGCAAGCGCGTGGCCGCGGCGCGGCTCAGGGCGTGCAGTTGGCGGTAGGTGAAGTCCGCGGTTCCGGCGCTGGCCGCTTCGGTGTCGCGCCACCACAGGGCACAGTGATCGGGCCGTTCTCGCGCCAGGCGGGCCAGTTGCGCGTCAAGCGTGCGGTCGACGGGCGAGGGTATGGGCGTGCAGGGGGTGTTCAGGGCAGACATTCATCTAACTTTACGCCAGCCACACGCCAGCGCCACACGCGCGCGCGATCATGTGGGCTGCATTTCAGCCGCTACACTGATTCCCATGAGCACTCCCGCACCTGTTCGACTCCTGATGATCGAAGACGATGACCGCCTGGCCCAGATGGTGGTGGACTACCTGGGCCAGTCGGGTTTTGACGTGACCCACGCGGGCGATGGCGAGGCTGGGCTCGAGCAATTGCCCCTGGTGCAGCCCGAGCTGGTGATTCTTGACCTGATGATGCCAGGGATAGATGGGTTGGAGGTGTGTCGGCGCATCCGCGCCCTCCCCGACGCAACGGCCCGGGTGCCGGTGTTGATGCTGACCGCCAAAGGCGACCCGATGGACCGCATCATCGGCCTGGAGCTGGGTGCGGACGACTACCTGCCCAAGCCATTCGAGCCGCGCGAGCTGCTCGCCCGTGTGCGGGCGGTGTTGCGCCGCCGCAGTGAAAGCGCACAGCCGGTGGGCAAGACGCTGCCCGCGTTGCGTTTTGGTTCGCTGGAGATCGACCGCGACGCGAGAACGGTGCAGGTGGGCGATTCGGTTTGTGACCTCACTTCGTACCAGTTCGATTTGCTGGTGGCCATGGCCGAACGGGCGGGGGCGGGCTCACGCGCGACCAGATCATGGAGGCGGTGCGCGGGCGCGAACTGGAGGCGTTTGATCGCAGCATCGACGTGCACATTGGCCGCATACGCAACGCGATTGAAGTCGACAAGGCGGGGACCCCAAGCGCATCCTGACCGTGCGCGGGTGGGCTATGTGTTTGCCGCAGGATTAGATGTGAACCACCCCTGCCACGCTGCGCGTGACCCCCTCAAGGGGGCGGCACTGGCCGACCGGCGCAGCCGGATCGGCGGTGCCCCGGCGGTGCTGCGCCCCGTTCTGCTCCACGTATCTCCACCGCGCAAGGGCTGCCCATGATCGGTCGACTGGGTCAGCGCCTGTATTTGCGCATCTGGTTGGCGGTGGTGGTGGCGGTGATGGTGCTGTCGGTGACCGTGGGATGGCTTTGGCGTCAGGCGCTGGACCGCGACCGCCAGGAGCGCGATGCGCGCGTGGCGCGGGAAATCGTGTTGCGCAACAGCGTGGGCGAGATCGTCGGGCAGGCGCCCGCCGAGGCGGTGCGGGTGCCAGGCCAGGGTCTGAGTTTCAGGTGGTGATGAAAGACGGGCAAAAGCTCTATGTCGAGCTGCCTCGCGTCTCGCGGCACCCGGCGGCGTGCCCAGCAGGCGCGCCATGAGCGGCACCTATGGGTTCTTGTGGACGCTGGGTCTTGTGGCGGTGGCCGTGGCGCTGGGTGCGCACTGCCGTTCCGCCGCCTCGACCAAGCGGCTGGAGACCCTGCAAAAGGCGTTGACCGGTGGGGCCACGGGGATTTGTCGACCTGCCGGCCTGAGCATGGCTTCCACGGTAGCCAGCGTTCTCTCGCGCTTCAATCAGGCGGCCGAGCGCGTCGAACAACTGCTGCTGTCCCACAAGACGCTGTTGGCCAATGCCTCGCATGAGTTGCGCTCGCCGCTGGCCCGGATCCGCATGGGGCTGGAGTTGCTGGGCACCGATCCGGCGCACGCGCGACAGCGCCGCGAGATGGCCCGCAGCATCGAGGAACTGGATCAGTTGATTGACGAAATCCTGCTGGCCAGCCGGTTGGACATGCGCGATGCCAATGACGCGTCGGCGCTGGGGCCCACCGAAGAGGTGGATCTGGTGGGGTTGGCCGCCGAAGAGTGCGCGCGCACCGGCGCCGACCTCGACATCGATGCCGGGGCCTCAAGCGTGCTGGTTCACGGCCATCCGCGTTTGCTGCGCCGGGTGTTGCGCAATCTGCTTGAGAATGCGCGCCGATACGGTCAACCCAATCAACCCGGCGCCGATGGTGAAGCCCCGATCCGGATGACGGTGGCGCTGCGGCCCGGCGTTCCGGGTTCGGCGGTGACCACCTGGGCCGAGGTCGGGGTGGAAGACCGTGGGCCGGGGGTGCCTGCGGAGTTGCGTGAGCGCATCTTTGAGGCGTTTTACCGGCTGCCAGGGGCCAGCGAGAAGGAAGGCGGTGTGGGGCTTGGCCTGGCTTTGGTCAAGTCGATTGCCCAGCGCCATGGGGGCTCGGTGCGCTGCGAAGAGCGACAGGGTGGGGGCGCGCGGTTTGTCTTCAGTCTGCCCGCAGAGGGGGTGGCGGCGGCAAGCGCCAGCGATCCCTCCTGATTTGCTGTTTTTTTGTCACACATCCCCCAAATGGGGGATAGTTCAAAAGTTCTCCTTTAATGATAATCAACTTGTTGCTGTCACAACGCTACATGAGCAGTCTGTCTGGCGGGGGTTTTTACCCCGTCAGGTAACGAGAGATTTCCAACGATGTCCATTTGTTTGGACTTAAAGGCCACCGAAAGGTGGCCTTTTTTTTGTCCTTGCGTGGGCGAGGTGGTTGGTAGGGGACGGCTGGCGTGAACGCGGGGCAAAAAAATGCCACGCCGGTCAGCTCGGGCCGGCGTGGCATGGGCAGCGGGGACAGTCAGTGCCCGTGTGCGACCACTTCCCCGGCCTTGAGCTGGTAGACCGTGCCGCAGTATGGGCATTTGGCCTGACCGGTTCGGGCCACATCGAGGTAGACCTTGGGGTGGCTGTTCCACAGCGCCATGTCGGCTTTGGCGCTGGGGCAGAACACGCCGCCCTGGTGGTTCAGGTCGCTGGCTTTGAGTTCGACGGTGTGCGTGCTCATGGTGGTGCTCTCAGACCTTGCTCAGCCAGTGGGCGTATTGGGGATTCTTGCCACCCACGATGTCGAAGAACGCGCTCTGGATTTTCTCGGTGATCGGGCCGCGCGAGCCGGCGCCGAGCTCGATGCGGTCGAGTTCGCGGATGGGGGTGACTTCGGCGGCGGTGCCGGTGAAGAAGGCTTCGTCGGCGATGTAGACCTCGTCGCGGGTGATGCGCTTTTGCACGATGTCCAGGCCCAGGTCTTTGGCGATGTGGAAAACGGTGTTGCGCGTGATGCCGTTCAAGGCGCCCGCCGACAGGTCGGGTGTGTAGATCACGCCGTTTTTCACCACGAAGATGTTCTCGCCGGCGCCTTCGCTCACGAAGCCCGAGCTGTCGAGCAGCAGGGCCTCGTCGTAGCCCTCTTCGGTGACTTCCATGTTGGCCAGAATGGAGTTGGTGTAGTTGCTCACCGCTTTGGCCTGCGTCATGGTGATGTTGACGTGGTGCGGGTGAAGGCGGTCTTGACGCGGATGCCGCGTTTGAGGCCCTCTTCACCCAGGTAGGCGCCCCACGACCAGGCGGCCACCATCAGGTGGATGGTATTGCCCTTGGGGGAGACACCCAGTTTTTTGTCGCCCACCCAGGTCAATGGACGGATGTAGGCGCTTTCCAGTTTGTTTTCGCGCACGGCCGCTTTCTGCGCCTCGTTCACCTGTTCTTTGGTGAACGGGATGTTCATGCGCAGAATCTTGGCGCTGTTGAACAGGCGGTCTGTGTGTTCTTCGAGTCGGAAAATGGCGGTGCCGCCGTCGGCGGTCTTGTAGGCGCGCACGCCTTCAAAAGCGCCGCAACCATAGTGCAGCGTGTGGGTCAGGACATGGATCTTGGCGTCGCGCCAGTCGACCATCTGGCCATCCATCCAGATTTTGCCGTCGCGGTCGGACATAGAAGGGACTACGGGGGACATGGGGGGTTCCTTTGGAATCGGTGCGGCCAGCGTGGCGCCAACCTGGACCGCCATTTTACGGTGTGGTGGGTGCGCATCCGGCGCGATACCGGGTGTGGGGGGGCCGGTGTCCGGTGTGGGTGCGCAAACACGCGAGAATCGGCGGATGGTGGCACTGCGATGCCACAGTGGCGAGGGCGGTGAGTGGATGAACTCGAAATTTGATGGGACTGCGCCGGGGACGCCGGTGTCGGGCGCAATGGTGGACCGCGCAGGGCCGTGGGCGCCGCAACGCCTTGCGATGGGCTTGGTCCTGTTGCTGGGGGTGGCGCTGCGCTTGTGGCAGTTTGCGTTCAACCGCTCGCTCTGGCTGGACGAGGCCTACCTGGCTTCCAACTTCGTTGGGCGTGACACCTGGGCGTTGGTGACCGAGCCGCTGGCCAATGGGCAAGCCGCCCCCCTGGGCTTCCTGATCGCAGCAAAAGCGTGTTTCGAGGGCTTGGGTGGCGCTGACTGGACATTGCGCCTGGTGCCACTGCTGTCGGGTCTGGCAACGCTGTGGGTGGCGTGGCGGTTGACCATGCTGGTCTGGCGCAGCGCCGCTGCCCGGCTCCTGTTTGTCGGACTGGTGGCCTTTTCGCCGGTGTTGATTTACTACGCTTCGGAATTCAAGCAGTACGGAGGCGATGTGTTGGCCTCGATGCTGGTGGTGTGGGCGGCCATGCGGTTCGGTGCCACCGACCTGCGCAGCAGCCTCCTGCGCCTGGGCTGGGTCGGCGCGTTGGGCGTGTGGTTTTCGCACCCGATCGTCTTTGTGATGGCCGCTGTGGGTCTGACTCTGGGGTGAATGCGCCCTGCGGCGGCAGTGGCGCGCGGTGGGGGTTGCTGGTGGTGGGTTGTGGGGGCTGAGTTTCGGGCTGCACTATGCCGCGGGGATGGTGCCATGGCTGCCAATCCCGAGCTTGCGCGGTTCTGGCTGATGGTATGCCCCTTTGCCCCCGTTTGAGCCAGGCGATGGGGCCTGGTACTGGGACAACGCGCTGGGGCTGGTCTACCTGGCCTTTCGCCATGTGGGGATTGCCCATCACCTGGCGCTGCCGGGATGGACCGATGGCCTGACCGTGGCGCTGGCGGTGTACGGCGCGGGCTGGTTGCTGGCGTGGCGGCTGGGTGCGCGCTGGGCGGCCGTGGTGACCTTGCCAATCGCCATCGCCTTGTGGCATCGGGCTTGCAGTTGTATCCATTTCGCTCGCGCCTCATCCTGTTTCTGGTGCCGCTGCTGTGGATGGCTGTGGCCACGGCCGTGGAGGTCGTTTGTATGGGTTGGCGCCGCAGTGGTGTCGCCTCTGGCGCCGGGTCGGCACCATGGGGGACACTGGCGGCGACCGGCTCGTCACTGGCGCTGATGGTTGTGGTCGCTGGCCCGACGGTGCGCCATGCGCTGGCGCCATACAACGGGGCAGACATCAAGGGGGCCATGGCGTTCGTGCAGGCGCGGCGGCTGCCTGGTGATCATCTGATGATCAATGCCTGGAGCAACAAGGCCTTCGATTTCTATCAGGACGCCTTCGATCTGGGGACGCGCCGCTTTGTCTACCGCCCGACACACAACGCCCAACACGACGCGCTCGCCACGGCGAAGCGGTGGATTTGCCGAGCAGGTGAATCGGGGCGAACCTGGCTTGTGCTGTCACACCGGTTTGGTCAGCGTGGAACGTTGCTGGGGGTGTTGCAGTCGATTGCGCCCATCGTTGCGCAGTGGGAGGGCAATGGCGCAGGCGCCTATCTCTTGGAGCTGGCGCCGACGCCGTTTTGCCAGCGGTACCGTGAAGTGCCTGCAGGGTGAGCCGGCGCTGGTGTGCCGTCCCGCAAATAGTTGCATGAAATGAAACCGATGGATTCGCGCCCAGGGCAAGGCGCAAACCGCAGTGATGGCTCGTGCTATCGCGAGGATTTGCAACGCAGCCATGGGTGCGCTGGCGAGGTTTCATATGCAAGGTTAGACAGCAACACCAGGTGGTCCGGCGGCAACCGCTTTGGCTCCGCCGGCGAGCTGAAGAGCAGCAACATCAGGCACAGCACCATCAGTGGGTGGGTAGGAGCAAAGAAGCGGGGCAGGTTTTGCGAGATGGCGGTGTAGGCGGCCAGCATCAACACGGCCGGCGCCGAGAGGGCGAGCAGGCGGCCGTCCGAACGCTTCAAGCCCAAGCCGAACACCACCAGCAAAGCCACGCCTGCGTGCGTTGAGCGCGCGTCAAACACGGTGTTGATTGATGAGCCCCCAATGCGGGGACCACGGGCCAGCGAGGAAGCCGTTGCCGAAACCCCAGAACCCCGCCCAGAAGAACGGCAAGGAGAAGGCAAGGTGGCGCAGTGGGTGGTGCAGGAAATAGCGAACCGCGTCGTGGCCCATGGACGCGTCCGCGTCGCGTGCCGGATAGGAACTGCCTTGTGACTTCGCCTCTTCGATGCGTTTGACGAACTCGGCGGAGGCCTTCTGGTGGAAAGACACTGCGTCTTGCGGTCGCCCTTGCAGGCGGGCCAGCTTGTCGGCGGTCTGGAAGTTGGACGGACCGATGTACAGACGCGCCCAACGCCCATCTCGTTGGAAATCTTCACGGCGGGGCGCGCCGAAGAAATGGTCGCTCAGCGTGCGGTAGCTGGCCGGTCCGTTGAGATAGAGCAGGCCCTTGACCTCGTCGAGGTTCATGTCGTCAAGCATGGCGCGGTAGTACATCACGCCGCCGCCCCGCACCGAGGAAATGCTGGGCGAACCAAACTGGATGGCGTTGCGCAGCGCCCAAGGCGTGATCACCAACAAGGCACTGAGCACCACGGCAGCCGCTTGACGGCCCTGGCTGCGCGAGTGTGGCGAAGATGAGTGGCGGGCCCAGGCAATCGCCCATGCCGCAACCATGACCAGAAACACGTAGAGGAAGATGGCTTTGGTCAGGATGAGCAGGCCGGCAAACACCCCGGTGCCCACCAGGTGTTTGCGGTTGGGCTGGCGCAGCGTGGCCAGGGAGAAATGGGCCAACCACAGCAACAAGACTGCCGTGTGCAATTCGGTGTAAAGGCTGTCCACCCATTGGGCATTGCCAAAAAAGGAGAGAAAGGCCAGCAGCAATCCGGCCCAGCTGATGGCAAAAGACGGCAATACCCGGGAAATGATTTTCGAAAATGCCACCAGTCCGGCGTAAATCCAGAAGAAATTGCCCAGTTTGACCGCGTAGGTGCCGGAGCCTCCCCAAAGGTGATTCAAATTAATGACGTGGTCGAATCTTTCAATGAGCACCAGCCAGGCCGCATAGAAAAAATTGGGCACGGGTTCCCGCAGATTGCCGGGAATAGGGTTCTCCGAATTGAGGTGGGAATAGATGTGGTGGTGCAGCAAATTGAAAGCGGTCGCCAGGTTTTCCTCGGCATCGCCCACGATACTGCCGTAGCTGATCAGGTGGGTGCCTATGGCCGCGAACACAATGCAGCTCAGGGCCAACCCGAATTCGGACCAGCGCGAGGGGCTGCCAGCGCCGGGCTGGCGCAGGCGGCGCCCGTCAACCACCAGTGCGAAGAGGATGTAGATGCCCAGCAGGGCGCCAAGCTCCAGCCATTGATAGACCGGTTGCGCATACAGATTTGGCGGAACCCCGATCTCCAACCATTGACCCGGTGGGAGCTGGAATTCCCCGGTGGGCAGGGGTTGCGAGGGGATGGCTGGACCGGAATCGCCGCCCTTGACGAGGGAGAGGGGTGGATGGTCCCGGGATTGGCCGGTGCGCGGGGCCATCAGCCGAATGTGGGCCAGGCGCGGCGTGGTATCGCCTTGGACCACGGCCAGTCGAATCCGGCCAATCGCCGTGCGCGACGCCATTTCCAGCTTGATCGGGTTGACCCGACCGGGTGCGAGTTTGATCCGCCGCTGCGGATGTGGTGAATACGATTGGCCGGAGGAGGCGAAATCGATCCGTAATTCGCTAACCCGATCCGCATTGGCGTCGAATTGCAGAACAATTGACCGGTATTCGGTGGCGTAAAAACCGAATAGGGCAAGCGCCAGTATGAGGAATAGGCTGTGTTGGCGGAGCCAGCGGGCACTGGTGGATGCGGAATGTGTCATGACACGCCTTGCGGCCTGAAAATTAAGTGATTTTTAAGAATCATGCGCCGTTGCGGTGGCGGCGAATGACCGTGTACACTCGATCAACTCCTTTAATTGCTCAAGTGTATGCGCATCACTAATCGCAAGCGAGTCATGGTCACCGGCGGGTCTGGTTTTTTGGGCTCCCATTTGTGCGAACGATTGCTGGCCCAGGGCAGTGATGTGTTGATAATTTTTATAGCGGGACCAAAGACAACGTTGCGCATTTGCTGAGCAATCCCCACTTCGAATTGATGCGCCACGATGTGACGTTTCCGCTGTATGTCGAGGTGGACGAGATTTACAACCTGGCATGCCCGGCCTCACCGGTGCATTACCAGCGCGACCCGGTTCAGACCACCAAGACCAGCGTGCATGGCGCCATCAATGTGCTGGGCTTGGCCAAGCGCACCAACGCGCGCATTTTTCAGGCCTCGACCAGCGAGGTCTATGGGGATCCGGAGGTGCACCCCCAGCCCGAGGGCTATTGGGGGCGGGTGAACCCCATTGGGGTGCGTTCCTGTTACGACGAAGGCAAGCGCTGTGCCGAAACCCTGTTTTTTGATTACCACCGCCAACATGGTGTGCAGATCAAGGTGGCGCGGATTTTCAACACCTATGGCCCGCGCATGCACCCCAACGATGGGCGTGTCGTGAGCAATTTCATCGTGCAGGCGCTGCGGGGTCAGGACCTCACGATTTACGGCGATGGTTCGCAAACGCGCAGTTTCTGTTATGTCGACGACCTGGTGGAGGGCTTTGTGCGCCTGATGGACAGCCCGCGCGAGTTGGTCGGGCCGATGAACCTGGGCAATCCGCATGAGTTCACCATGCTCGAGTTGGCCCAGGCGGTTCTGGACAAGGTGGGGGGTAAGTCCCAACTGGTGTTCAGGCCCTTGCCGCAGGATGATCCCAAACAGCGGCGGCCCGACATTTCGCTGGCCCGGTCGGCGTTGGACTGGGCGCCCAAGGTCGACCTGGACGAAGGCCTTGACCACACCATCCGTTATTTCCGTCAGTTGTTGCAATCATGAGCCTGACTTCTGCGCCGCTGTTGGTGGTGACCCCAGTCTATGAAGACCGCGAGGCAAGCCAGCGTCTGTTTCACGAGTTGCACGAGCAGTTGGGCGACCAGGTGTTTGTGGTGGCGGTGGACGACGGCTCTGTGCGACAGCCGCTGGAGATCGAGAGCCTCAAGCGAGCGGGTGTGGACGGGGTGGTGATCAAGCTGCGCCGCAACGTGGGCCACCAACGGGCCATCGCCATTGGTCTGGGTTATGCAGCGGAGTACATGGACGCTGCGCAGCAGGTGGTGGTGATGGATTCCGACGGTGAGGACCTGCCCGCCACGATCGCGCCGCTGGTGGCGGCCTTGCAGGCGCCGGAGGTCGACGTGGTGGTGGCGCAGCGCAAGAGCCGGGTGGAGACGGTGCGCTTCAAGGTGTTCTATCAAATCTACAAGCGCTTCTTTCGCCTGATGACGGGGCGCACCATTGGCTTTGGCAACTTCATGGCGCTGAAGTCGCACGCGGTCAAACGCCTGGTGGCCATGCAGGAGCTGAGCATCCATGTGGCCGGTGCGGTGCTGGCGTCCAAGCTGCGCTCGGTGGCCTGTCCGCTGGACCGGGGGCCGCGCTACGCGGGGCAGTCCAAGATGAACTTCGTCGGGCTGGTGTTGCATGGCTTCAAGGCGCTGATGGTCTTTGCCGAAGACGTGCTGGTGCGCGTGGGGATTGCCTGTGCGGCCATTGCCGGGTTTTCGGTGGTCGGCGTGGTGAGCGTCATCGGGCTGAAGTTGCTGGGTTTTTCCACGCCGGGCTGGTTTTCGGTGGCCCTGGGCATCCTGATGCTGATGCTGATGCAAACCGGTGCCCTGGCGCTGATGACCTTGATGCTCACCGGCGTGGTGCGCAGCGGCAGCGTCAGTGCAGCGCTGGCCTACCGCGATTTCGTGGACCGCGTCATCGCCACGCGCGCATGACGGGCGGCGTGTCGCGGCGCCTGCCCGTGGGCGAACTGCTGCGGTACGGCCTCAATGGGGTGGTGGCCACGGCCGCGCATTTCGCGGCCCTGACCCTCAACCTGGAGGTGCTGCATTTCACCTCGGCGGGCTGGGCCAACTTCTGCGCAGCGCTGGTGGGTATCGCGGTGTCTTTTCTGGGCAGCCGCTATTTTGTGTACCCCCGCACCGGGCAGCGGATGCTCACCGAGGCCACACGGTTCGCCGGCCTGTATGGGGCCATCGCCGTGCTCCACGGGCTCGTGCTCTCCGGGTGGACCGATTGGTTGAAGCTGGACTACCGTTGGGGGTTTCTGCTTGCCACGGTGTTGCAGGTCTCGCTCAGCTACCTGGGCAACAAGTTTCTGGTGTTCAAACAATGAAAGTCTTTCGCGCCCTGGTGGCCACCGTGTGTTTCGTGTCGCTGATGCTGGGGGTCTACCTGGCCCACATGCGCTTCCTGCCGGTCGATGTGGTGTTTTACGCGTCCATCGCCGATGGCGTGGTGGCGGCCTTGCTGATGGGGTTGGCGCTGCTGGCGCTGCGCGCTTTTCGGGTGTTCACGGGACTGGAGAAGGCGCAGCTGGTGGTGATCTGGCTGCTCATGGGCTACGCCTTTGCCATTTCGGTGCCCACGGTGATCGACCGCTCGTTGTCGTTCTACATCCTCGAAAAGCTGCAGCAACGCGGTGGTGGCATTCAGCGCGAGCGCTTTGCCGACGTGTTCACCCGGGAGTACCTGCCTGAGCACCGGTTGGTCGACGTGCGGCTGACCGAGCAACAGGCCTCGGGCACCATCGTGATTGAAAACGGCTGCGTCAAGCTGACCGCAAAGGGCCGGGAGCTGGCCACGGCCAGCCGCTACTTCCGCCAGCATTTTCTGCCCAAGCGTCGCTTGCTGATGGGCACTTATTCGGCCGACCTGACCGACCCGTTTCGCCAGAGTCCGGACATCGAAGACTACAAGTGCCAATGAGCGCCTGAGCGCCTGAGCGGGTTGGCGCTTGAGTCCCGCCGCCGACCGCGGCGCCGCAACCGACACTCCCCCGTACGGCTCAAGCCGTCATGGCAGCCGGGAGGCCGAACCGGTCGGGGCCTCGGCGTTGTGGGTGGCGGCCAGCCGGCGGGCGTTTTGTCGCCGGGCCAGCCAGGTCAGCACCGGCCGTTCCACCAGGAAATAGCTCAGGGCCGCCGCCGGCAGGGTGAACAGCAGGCAGGCCACCAGCGCGAAGGCGCTGTTCTCCACGCCGCCCCAGTGGCCGGGAAAGAGCTTGGGCATGGCCCGCAGGCAGGGGTAGTGCCACAGGTAGATGCCGTAGCTCAGTTCACCCAGCCAGTGCATGGGCCGCGAACTCAGCACCCGGTTGATCCATGACTGGGCCATGTCGGGGCGCAGCAGCAGCGCAATCACTGCGGCAATCAGCATGGCCAGGATGGGGTCGTTCAGCGCCAGCAGGCCAGGCTCGAACAGGATGGTCTTGCGGTGAGCGATGAGGTACTGGATCCAGCCGTAGAACAGCGCCAGCACGAGCAGCAGCAGCCACGGGCCCGCCCCGTGCCGCAGAGGCCGGGCGTGGTGCTGGCGGTGGCTGATGTAGAAGCCGCACATGAAGACAAACAGCGCACCGGGCAGGGAGCGCATCAGGGCCAGGGAACCCCGGTAGTTGCCCCCTTCGTTGCCCGCGATGACCCAGAGCTTCCAGGCCGCTGCGATGGCCACCACCAGCAGCAAGGTGAGGGGCCAGCCCAGCCGCCGGTAGAACAGCAGCACGGCGGGCAACACGAGGTAGAAGCCCAATTCGATGGGTAGCGTCCACCAGACCGCGTTGTAAGGCGAGACACCGCCGCCAAAGGGCACCACCCACAACACGAAGTTGCCCACCAGCGATTCCCATCGCACCGCCAACGGGCCTGCCACGATGGCCGTCAGCCACAGCAAGATGGGCAGCTGAATCCACACCGCGGGGTAGATGCGCGCAAAGCGGCGCTCCCAGAAATGGCGCACCTCCATGGCGGACAGGGGCTTGTGCCACAGGTTGGCCGACAGCAGGTAGCCCGAGAGCACGAAGAACCACAACACCCCCATCCAGCCGAAATCGACGGACAGGAAGAGGTTCCATTGGGTGCCCAGAAAAGGCAGTTGCCGGTAGGCGCCCGCGAACGCCGGGTAGCTTTCTTTCCAGTGGTACAGCAGCACCATCATCGCGGCCATGCCGCGCAGGCCATGCAGGATGGGGTTGAAGTTCATCGGGTGGTGGTGAGGGGGGCGTGTCAGGCCAGGTTGCGCACCAGGTTCATGGCGTCTTCGATGCGTTCCACCGGGTGAATCGTCAGGCCTTCAAAGGCCTTGTCGTTCTTTTTCGGGGCATTGGCCTTGGGCACCAGGGCCACGCTGAAGCCCAGCTTGGCGGCCTCCTTGAGGCGCTCCTGACCACGCGGTGCCGGGCGCACCTCACCGGCCAGACCCACCGCGCCAAAGGCGATGAAGCCCTTGCAGCGCTTTGCCACGCAAGCTGCTGGTGATGGACAGCATGACCGGCCAGATCGGCCGCGGGCTCGGATGCGCACGCCACCCACGGCGTTGACGAACACGTCCTGGTCCATGCAGGCCACGCCCGCGTGGCGGTGCAACACGGCCAGCAGCATGGCCAGGCGGTCGCGGTCCAGGCCGACCGACAGGCGACGGGGCGATGGCCCGCCGCTGTCGACCAGTGCCTGGATTTCCACCAGCATGGGCCGCGTGCCCTCCAGCGTCACCATCACGCAGCTGCCTGGCACCGGCTCGGCGTGTTGCGAGAGGAAGATGGCGCTGGGGTTGCTCACGCCCTTGAGGCCGCGCTCGGTCATGGCGAAGACACCAATCTCGTTGACCGCGCCAAAGCGGTTCTTGATGGCGCGGATCAGGCGGAAGCTCGAATGGGTGTCGCCTTCGAAATAGAGCACGGTGTCGACCATGTGTTCGAGCACCCGCGGGCCTGCCAGAGCGCCTTCCTTGGTCACGTGGCCCACCAGCACGATGGCCGTGCCGCTGGCCTTGGCCGCGCGCGTGAGGTGGGCGGCGCATTCGCGCACCTGCGCCACCGAGCCGGGGGCGCTGGTGAGCTGGTCGGAATACACGGTTTGTATGGAGTCGATCACCGCCACGGCGGGGCTTGTTGCGTCCAGCGTGGCGAGAATCTTCTCGAGCTGGATTTCGGCCAGCACCCTCACCTGGGAGCCGTCCAGCCCCAGGCGGCGCGAGCGCAGGGCCACCTGGGCGCCGCTTTCTTCGCCGGTGACATAGAGCGTCTTTTGCCCTGTGCGCTGCAAGGAATCGAGGGCCTGCAAGAGCAGCGTGGATTTGCCGATGCCCGGGTCACCGCCGATCAGCACCACGCCCCCTTCCACAATGCCGCCGCCCAGCACGCGGTCGAGTTCGTCGTGACCGGTCGGGGTGCGGGCCACGTCGGCCGCCTCGATGTCCGACAACACGGCGACCTCGGCGGTTTTGGCCAGTGCCGCAAATCGGTTCCTGCTGGGCGCACCGCTCTCCGAGGCGGACTCGATGAGCGTGTTCCAGGCGCCGCAGCTGGGGCACTTGCCCAGCCATTTGGGGCTGGTGCCGCCGCACTCACTGCAGACGTAGGTGGTTTTTTCTTTGGCCATGCGAGGAGAATACCGTGCTCGGTGGGTGTGCCTTGCCGCCGAGCGCTCCGTTGGCCCTTCGCTGTTCGCCCCTGTCTTTTTTTCTCTCTCTCTCTCTCCTTTCTCGCTTTTGATCCCCTTTCCCCCCTGCTTTCTCATTTGGCTCCCGACCGCATGACCGATCCCCGCTTCAGACCCCAGACGCTTGAGCTCGCTGCCGACCGCGCGAGCTCGGCGCCGCCCCGGCCGTCTTCGTCCGCGGCGGTGCGGGCGTATGAGCTGCAGCTCAAGCGCGTTCAGAAGCTCAAGAGCCAGTTGGCGGAACTCGACAGCCTGGCGCAACGGCACCGCACGGCGCTGACAGAGCAGGTGGCGCCCTTGCGGCGGGCGCACCGGGAGGCGCTGCGCGAGTTGGTGCGGCTGGTTGACGGTCAGCTTGAAAGCAAGCGCCTGGCCGCGCCACTGCGCAAGGCCGCGGTGGAGGTGTTGTGTGGCATGGCGGGTGCGCTGGCCCGGGAAGGCGACCAGGAGATGGCCGCTTTGCACGACCGTCATGCGGCGCAAAGCCTGGCGCAGCTGCAGGCCGGGCGTGCGCGCGCGGCGCGAGCCGAGATCGAGGCGGCGCTGGGGCAGCCGCTGGACGATGTGCCGGCCGACGCCAGTGAACAGGCCGTCTGGGCCGCGGGCATGGCGCGGTTGCGCCAGCAGCAGGACGACGAGGCCGCCCGGCGAGGAGGCCGCCAAGGCCCGCCGAAAGCGCGCGCAAGGCCAAGCCCGCAGGCGCCTCGGGCGATGGGGCAGAGACCCCACAGGCGCAGGCCAGCGATCTGTTGCGGGCCTTGTTTCGCCGCTTGGCCAGTGCCTTGCACCCGGACCGCGAAACCGACCCCGAGGCGCGGGCGCGCAAGACCCGGCTGATGGGCGAGGCCAATGCCGCCTACGCCCGCAAGGACCTCACTGCGCTGATGGCCTTGCAGCAGGACGCGGCGCTGGCCGAGCCCGAGGCCAGCGCTTCGTGGAGCGCCGAGCGGCTGGCGACGATGACGGTCTTGCTCAAGGCGCAGGTGGCTGAGCTGGAGCGTGAGCGGGCGCGGCGGCAGGACGCGTTGTGTGGGGAGTTCGAGGTGGCCCAGGGCTTGGGGGTGACCCCGGGAAATCTGCAAAAGGTGCTCAACGAGCAGGTGGCGCAACTGGAGCAGGTGCTCGAATGGATGGACAAGGACCTGGCGTTGGCGAGGACCGATGACGGCTTCAAGCGCTGGCTGCGCCAGCACCCGTTTGTGGCCCCGCGGCGGCGGTGAGTGGGGTCGCATCGGCTTCGCCAATCTTCCGGTTTGATATGGGGCCGCCACCCAACCGGCCACCGATTTTGTTTCATGGTTTTTCGGCGATTCGGGAAAACGAGGGGGTTTCTGTTACGAATGGCTACGAGATTGACCGGTCATGTGGTGCAAGTTACCGGCATGCGTTCTGTAATTCTTGTACCGGGTCCGCATCCAGGCCCCGACACATGGAGAACCTCACGATGAACACCCTCTCACAACGCCTGCAAGGCTCTTCCGCATGGGTCCGTGGCCTGGTCGCCGTGGGCATGGTGGCTGGCGCCTGGGCGCTGTCCACCGCCGCCAGTGAGGCGCAGGCCCGCGACGTGTACTGGTCTGTGGGCGTGAGCGGCCCCGGCGTCAGCGTTGGGGCGTCGAACGCGCCGGTGGTGGTGCAGCAGCCACCCACCTATTACTACGCTCCGTCGCCAGTGGTGGTGCAGCCCGCCCCGGTGTACTACAACCGGCCGCCTGCCGTGGTGTACGGCCCGCCGGTGGTTTATGCGCCTGCGCGCCCGGTGGTGATCGGTGGCTACGGCAACTGGCGCGACCGTCCAGGCCGCTGGGATGGCCGTGGGCATGGTCATTGGCACGGACACGGACGCGGGCGGGGCCACGGGCACCACCGGTACCGCGATTGATGCCCGCCGCCGCGGCCTTCAGTGGGCCGCGGCAAAGCCGCGTGCGATGCGCGCCGCCAGCCGGGCGGCCACGCGCGCGGTGCGGCCCCCCTCGTCGAGCGGGGGATTGAGTTCGGCCAGATCGGCCGCCAGCACGCGGCCACTGGCCAGCACCTGGTCCACCAGCGCTTCCACATGGGCCAGTGGCAGGCCCAGCGGGGCCGGGGCCGACACGCCAGGCGCCAGCGGCGCCGGCAACACATCCAGGCAGATCGTCAGATAGACCCCGTCGCAGCGCGCGAGGTCTTCGGCCAGCGCGGCCTGCGCCAGTGCCAGCTGCTCGGCGGACTGCAGCTGTTCGTCCAGCCGGTGGCGCACGCCCAGCGCAGCCGCGCGGTCGAACAGCGCCTGGGTGTTGGCAAAGCGGCTGATGCCCAGCACGTGGTAGGCGAAGGGCCGGCCCTGCGCCTGGCACCAGTCGGCGATCTGGCGGAAGGGTGTGCCCGAGTTGCCTTGGGCGGCCATGCGCAGGTCGAAGTGGGCGTCGAGGTTGACGATCAGCAGGCGCTTCAGGTCCGGGTGCGCGCGCGCGATGCCCTGGAACGTGCCCCAGGCGACCTCGTGGCCGCCGCCCATCACCAGCGGCCGGCTGCCCCGGGCCACCACGTCGGCAATGCGCCCGGCCAGGGTCTGCTGCGCGTCTTCCAGGGTGTGATCGTTGCCGTCGACATCGCCCGCGTCCCACAACGCGGGTTCGCCCAGCACCGGCAGGTTGGCCAGCGCACCGCGCAGCGCGCGCGGTCCCTCGGCGGCACCGGGGCGGCCGCCGTTGCGGCGCACGCCCTCGTCGACCGCAAAGCCAATCAGGGCCACGCCGCCCTGCGAAGCAGCGCCAAAGGGGCGCACCACGTGGTGCCAGCGGCGGCTGTCGCCGGTTTCTTCGCTGTCGGTCCGGCCTTGCCAGACGAAGGGTGAACGCTCGGGGCTGTTCATGTGCGCTCCATGCCCGCCGCCACGACGCGGCGGCAGGGGTTGTGGCCGAACCAGTAGGCCAGTTCGTTCGGGTGGTCGAGGTCCCAGGCGACGAAATCGGCGCGTTGTCCGGCGGCGAGCCGCCCCCGGTCGCGCAGGCCGAGCGCGCGGGCCGCATGCATGGTGATGCCTCGCACCGCTTCCAGCGGTGTGAGGCGGAAGAAGCTGCAGGCCATGTGGGCCGAGAGCAGCAGCGACAGGCCGGGCGAGGTGCCGGGGTTGTGGTCGGTGGCCACGGCCATGGGCACGCCGGCCGCACGCAGCGCCGCGATCGGCGGCAGCTGGGTTTCGCGCAGCATGTAGAAGGCGCCGGGCAGCAGCACGGCGACGGTGCCCGCGGCCTTCATCGCTGCGATGCCGTGGTCGCTCAGGTGTTCCAGGTGGTCGCAAGACAAGGCGCCGAACGCCGCCGCCAGCGCGGCGCCGCCCTGGTCGGAGAGTTGCTCGGCGTGCAGCTTGACCGGCAGGCCCAGCGCCTGTGCGGCCTCGAACACGCGCCGGGTCTGGGCGGGGCTGAAGCCGATGTTTTCGCAGAAGGCGTCGACCGCATCGACCAGGCCCTGCGCGTGCAGCGCCGGCAGCCAGTCGCAGACGGCGCCGATGTAGTCGTCCGCCCGGCCCTCGAACTCCGGGGGCAGGGCGTGGGCGCCGAGAAAGGTGGTGCGCACGTCGACCAGGCGGTCGTTGCCGAGTTGGCGCGCCACGCGCAGGCAGCGCGCCTCGGCCTCCAGCGACAGGCCGTAGCCCGACTTGATCTCCAGCGTGGTCACGCCCTCGGCCATCAGCGCCCGCAGGCGCCGGGCGGCGCTGCTGAACAGCGCGTCGTCGCTGGCGGTGCGCGTGGCGGCCACGGTGGAACGGATGCCCCCGCCCGCGCGGGCGATGGCCTCGTAGCTGGCGCCGTTGAGCCGCATCTCGGCCTCGGCGGCGCGGTGGCCGCCATAGACCAGGTGGGTGTGGCAGTCGACAAGGCCGGGCGTGACCAGCAGGCCGCCCAGATCGCGCTCCTGCGCCGTGCGACCTGCGTCGGGCAGTTCGGACAGGGGACCGGCCCAGGCGATGCGGTCACCTTCGGTGAGCAGGGCGCCGTCGTCGACGAGGCCCCAGCCGTCGCCGGTCAGCGTGGCGAGGCGGGCGTGGCGCCAGAGTTGCGGGGCGTTCATTGCGTCCAGAGGGCGGCCAGGGTGTCGCCGTTGCCGTCGGTGGCGCGTCCTTGCAGCACGAGGTTGCGCGCGGCCTCGATGTCGGGGGCGAACAGCCGGTCCTGATCGTAGAAAGGCACGCGTTCGCGCAGTGTGGCCTGCGTCGCCTGCAGGCGCGGCGAGGTCGCCAGCGGGCGGTGGAAATCCACGCCCTGCGCGGCGGCCAGCCATTCGATGCCGAGGATGGTGGCGGTGTTGTCGGCCATCTCGGCCAGGCGGCGACCGGCGTAGGTGGCCATGCTCACGTGGTCTTCCTGGTTGGCGCTGGTGGGCAGGCTGTCGACGCTGGCCGGGTGGGCGTGCGACTTGTTCTCCGAGGCCAGCGCGGCGGCGGTGACGTGGGCGATCATGAAGCCGCTGTTCAGGCCCGGGTTGTTCACCAGGAAGGGCGGCAGGCCCGAGAGCGTGCTGTCGATCAGCAGCGCGATGCGGCGCTCGGAGATGGCGCCGATCTCGCTGATGGCCAGGGCCAGCGTGTCGGCCGCGAAGGCCACGGGCTCGGCGTGGAAGTTGCCGCCCGAGAGCACCTCGTTGGTGTCGGTGAAGACCAGCGGGTTGTCGGTCACGGCGTTGGCCTCGATCAACAGGGTGCGCGCGGCGTTGGCGATGAGGTCGCGGCAGGCGCCCATGACCTGGGGCTGGCAGCGCAGGCTGTAGGGGTCCTGCACGCGCTCGTCGTTGTCCATGTGCGAGCGGCGGATCGCACTGCCTTGCAGCAGGGTGCGGGTGACGGCGGCCTGCGCGATCTGGCCCGGCTGGCCGCGCGCGGCGTGGATGCGCGGGTCGAAGGGCGCGTCACTGCCCTTGGCGGCGTCGACGCAGAGCGCCCCGATGGTGGTGCCGGCTTCGAGCAGCCGCTCGGCCATGAACAGGCCGTGCAGCGCCAGCGCGGTCGAGACCTGGGTGCCGTTGATGAGGGCCAGGCCTTCCTTGGCGGCGAGCGCGAGCGGCCTGATGCCGGCCTGCTTCAGCGCCTCGGCGGCCGGCCGCATCTCGCCGTTCACGCGCACCGGGCCTTCGCCCATCAGGGCCAGCGTCATGTGCGACAGCGGCGCGAGGTCGCCCGAAGCGCCCACCGAGCCCTTGACCGGGATCACCGGCATCACGCCCGCGTTGAGCAGCGCCAGCAGCGTGTCGATGACCACCGGGCGCACGCCCGAGTAGCCGCGGGCCAGGCTGGCCGCCTTCATCAGCATCACCAGCCGCACGGTGGCGTCGCTCATGGGCTCGCCGGTGCCGACCGAGTGCGACAGGATCAGGTTGCGCTGCAGCTGTTCCAGCTGCTCGTCCGGGATGCGGGTCTTGGCCAGCTTGCCGAAGCCGGTGTTGATGCCGTAGGCCGCATCGCCTTTCTCCACGATGGCGTGGATGGCGGCGGCGGAGGCGTCGATGGCGGTGCGGGCACTGGCGTCCAGCTGCACGGCGACCGGGTTCTGCCAGACGGTGCGCAGGTCGGCCAGGGTCATCTGGCCGGGATTGAGGTTGAGGGTGTGTGTCATGGTGGGAAGTGTCATCCGATCATGGGCAGTTTCAAGCCCTGCTTCTTCGCGGTCGCAATCGCCAGTTCATACCCTGCATCTGCATGGCGCATCACGCCCGAGCCGCAGTCGTTCACCAGCACGCGCGCGAGGCGCTCGGCCGCGGCGTCGGTGCCGTCGGCCACGATCACCATGCCGGAGTGTTGCGAGTAGCCCATGCCCACCCCGCCACCGTGGTGCAGGCTGACCCAGCTGGCGCCGCCGGCGGTGTTCAGCAGCGCGTTGAGCAGGGGCCAGTCGGACACGGCATCGGTGCCGTCCTTCATGGCCTCGGTCTCGCGGTTGGGGCTGGCCACCGAGCCGGTGTCCAGGTGGTCGCGACCGATGACGACCGGGGCCTTGAGTTCACCGTTCTTCACCATCTCGTTGAAGGCCAGGCCGGCCAGATGGCGTTCGCCCAGGCCCAGCCAGCAGATGCGCGCCGGCAGGCCCTGGAAGCTGATGCGCTCGCGCGCCATGTCCAGCCAGCGGTGGGTGTGCTTGTTGTTGGGGAACAGTTCCTTGATCTTTGCGTCGGTCTTGTAGATGTCTTCCGGGTCGCCCGAGAGCGCCACCCAGCGGAACGGACCCTTGCCCTCGCAGAACAGCGGCCGGATGTAGGCGGGCACGAAACCGGGGAAGTCGAAGGCGTTTTTCACGCCCTGATCGAACGCCACCTGGCGGATGTTGTTGCCGTAGTCCACGGTGGGGATGCCCATGGCCTGGAAGTCCAGCATGGCCTGTACGTGGACCGCGCAGCCCTGGGCGGCCTCGGCGGTCAGGCGCTGGTGCTGGGCCGGGTCTTTTTGCGCAGCCTTCCAGTCGGCCACCGACCAGCCGATCGGCAGGTAGCCGTTGATCAGGTCGTGGGCCGAGGTCTGGTCGGTGACCAGGTCGGGCTTGATGCCGCCGGCCTTGGCGCGCTTCACCAGCTCGGGCAGCACTTCGGCCGCGTTGCCCAGCAGGGCGATGGACACGGCTTCCTTCTTCGCCGTGTGTTCCTTGATGAGTTCCAGCGCGTGGTCGATGTCGCGCGCCTGCTTGTCCACGTAGCGCGTGCGCAGGCGGAAGTCGATGCTGCTCTGCTGGCACTCGATGTTGAGCGAGCAGGCGCCCGCCAGCGTGGCGGCCAGCGGCTGCGCGCCGCCCATGCCGCCGAGGCCGGCGGTGAGGATCCAGCGGCCGGACCAGGGCGTGTGCGACTGAGCGCCGGGCCGCCCCAAGCCAGTCGCGCTCTCCTCGGGGGGCAGGTTGCCGCTTGCGGCGGCCAAGGGGCCGTCAGTCCCGTAGTGCTGCCTGCCGGCCTCGACGAAGGTCTCGAAGGTGCCCTGCACGATGCCCTGGCTGCCGATGTAGATCCAGCTGCCGGCGGTCATCTGGCCGTACATGAACAGGCCCTTGCGGTCCAGTTCGTTGAAGTGCTCCCAGTTGGCCCATTTGGGAACGAGATTCGAATTGGCCAGCAATACGCGCGGGGCGTTGGCGTGGGTCTTGAACACGCCGACCGGCTTGCCCGACTGCACCAGCAGGGTCTCGTTCTCGTTCAGGTCCTTGAGCGAGGCCAGGATCTGGTCGAAGCAGGCCCAGTCGCGCGCGGCGCGGCCGATGCCGCCGTAGACCACCAGGTGTTGCGGGTTCTCGGCCACCTCGGGGTCGAGGTTGTTCTGGATCATGCGGAAGGCGGCTTCGGCGATCCAGTTCTTGCAGTGCAACTGGCTGCCGCGCGGGGCACGGACGACGCGGGTGGGGTCGAGGCGGGGGTCGGTGTTGGTGGACATGGTGTGACTCCGAAAGAAAGGACGGGGGCGGGATCAGGCGATCCAGCCCTGGGCGAGGGCGAGGTGGCCGGCGGCAGCGGCCAGCAGGATGCTCAGGACGGTGCGCACGAACCAGACGGTGACCATCTGGCGCAGCGACAGCGGGATGCGCGTGGCGAGCACGCAGGGGATGGACCCCGAGAAGAACAGCACCGAGCTGACCGAGACCACGGCGGCCACATAGCGCACCACCGGGTCGGCGCCCTTGAGCTGAATGGCGGGCAGGAACATCTCGGCCAGGCCCGAGGCCAGCGCCTTGGCGGTCTGCATGGGCTCGGCCAGGCCGGCGATCCACACGAAGGGCACCAGCAGCAGGCCCAGCAGGTCGAACACGGGCGTGTAGCGGGCCAGCAGCAGGCCGATCAGGCCGACGGCGAGGATGGTGGGCACCACGGCGCTGGCCATCGCAATGCCGTCGCGCAGGTTCTCGGTGAGCACGCGCCAGAGCGAGGGCGCTTTCCGGGCCTGGCACATGCCGGCGTCCCACGCGGTTTGCCAGCGGCTGCGGCCGGTGGGCAGGGCACCGCTCACGCCACCGGTGTGGTCCATGCGCGAGATCGGCGGCAACCAGGCGGTGATGGCGGTGACGGCGAAGGCGATGACCAGGGTGGACCAGAAGTAGAAGTTCCAGGCACCCATCAGGTTCAGCGTCTTGGCCACGATGATCATGAAGGCGGCCGAGACGGTGGAGAAACCGGTGGCAATGATGGCGGCCTCGCGCGCCGTGTACTTGCCTTCGAGGTAGACGCGGTTGGTGATGAGCAGGCCCACCGAGTAGCTGCCCACGAAGGAGGCCACGGCATCGATGGCCGAGTGGCCGGGGGTGCGCCAGATGGGGCGCATGACGGGCTGCATCAGGACCCCCACCAGTTCCAGCAGGCCGAAGCCGACCAGGAACGCGAGTGCAACCGCGCCCAGCGGCACGATCAGGCCGACGGTCAGCGCCAGCTTGTCGAACAGGAAGGGCAGCATGTCCTTCTGGAACAGCACGGCCGGGCCGCTGCCGGTGAGGTACATCAGCGCCAGCAACAGGCCCAGCACCTTGAGCGCGCTGAACACGCGGGTGGTGGTGCTCTCGCGCCAGCGGCCGGACACGAAGGGCGAGGCCGCGCCCCAGGCCATGAGCGCCAGCACGAAGGCAATCGCCAGCGGCCGTTGCTGTGTGGCCAGCCAGGACGCGGTGTGGTCGAACAGGATGGTGGTCTTGCCGGCGATCTCCACCGGCAGGAAAACATCGCCAGCCCGAGGCTGCTGTAGGCCAGCATGCGCAGGGCGGCGGTGAGGTTGGGGTGTTGGCAGCGGCGACGCTGGGATCTCATGCGGTGTCTCCGGGTGGTTATGTAAGACAACTTTTATAGAAAGTGGTCTAAATGTATATACAACTTTATGGATGAGAATCGAAGCTGTCAATACCATTGATCGTCCGAAGAGCAAGGGAAAACCCTATGTCCAACAAGCTGCCCGCCTACGAAACCATCAAACGCCATGTGCTGGCGCGCATCCAGGACGGCACCTGGGAAGAGGGTGAGGCCATTCCGGGCGGAGGAGGCGCTGGCGCGGGAGTTCGGCGTTTCGCGCATGACGGTCAATCGAGCGATCCGCGAGCTGAGCGAGGAGCAGATCGTCGAGAGGGTGCAGGGCTCGGGCACCTATGTGGCGCAGCAGAAGTACCAGGCCACGCTGGTGGAGATCCGCAACATTGCCGAAGAAATCGCCGCCCGTGGCCACCACCACCGCAGCGAGCTGCACCGGCTGGAGCGTGTGAAGGCGGGCGAGGTGTTGGGGCGGGCGTTTGCTGTGGCGCCCGGCCACACGCTGTTCCACTCGGTGGTGGTGCACTTCGAAGACGACCAGCCGATTCAGGTCGAGGACCGCCATGTGAACCCCGAAGTGGCGCCCGACTACCTGACGCAGGACTTCACGTCACAGACGCCGAACGCCTACCTGATGCGGGTCGCGCCGCTGCAGGGCGTGAGCTTCGAGATCGAGGCGGTGTTGCCGCCGGCTTCTGTGGCCGAGATGCTGGCCATGCCGTCCAGCGAGCCTTGCCTGGTGTTGCGGCGGCAGACGCGGTCGATGGGCAAGGTGGCCTCGGTGGCCGCCATGTGGCACCCGGCGTCGCGCTACCAGTTCACCGGGAGTTTCTAGCGCTCATCGTGCTTTGGGCGGGGTCCGGGGCGTTGTGTGAGGGAGGGCCAGGCAACCCCGCGCTTTGACCAGCGATTGGGTGCAAAGCGGAGCCGCCTTCGCACCTTGGTGTCCTGCTGCATTTGCGTCACCCGTCATCCATCACCCGTCAGGCGCGGCGTGGTGGGCGTAGCTGCGTTGCACCTGGGCAATGTCGACTTCGTAGCTCGCGTACCAGCGTTCGCGCCCGAGCTGTTGCGCCATCAGGTGTTCGCTGTGCTGTTTCCAGGCGCGGATGCTGGCTTCATCGGGCCAGTAGGACACCGCGATTTCCTGCTCGCCTTCGGTGGCGGCGGCGAAGCTCAGGCAGCCGAACTGCCCAGCGCCAGATTGCGCATGCGCGGCCATGGCGCTGTATTCCGCATCGATTGGCGCACGCGGGCGCGGAAGATCACGACGTACATGTTGGCTTCCTGCTCTAACAGGCCGTTGAAAAAATGCTTATCGAACGCGCCAGGGTCGAGGTTTTCGAAGAAGAGAGTCGCCCTGACGCTCCTACGAAACGAAGGCGACGGCCATTTCGGCCCGTTTGCAGGCCGTCTCCCCCGTTTCGGGCGCACGTATCCCAGGGCTCACGCATGATGAGCGTCCCACCAGCCGCCGATGCTGCCCATGCGCACCAGGTTGTAGGTGGCAAAGCACAGCAGCGCCTGTCCGCTGAGCTTGGCCTGGCCGATCAGCCGGGTCTTGGCCAGACCACCCACCGTCTTGATCCAGCCAAAGGCCTCCTCGATGCGCTTGCGCACTTTGAGGCTGGTCTTGTAACCCTCGTGGCGCTTGATGCGGCCATCGACGGCCGAGTGCTTGTCCTGGCCGCCACGTGTGGCGTGACTTTGAGCTTTCTGCAGCCCTTGATGAAGGCTTGCTGTCGTAGCCCTTGTCGGCCCCGACCGTGGCTCGCTTGGTTTTGTTGCCCCGGCGTTTGAGCATCCCCAGCGCCGCCTCGCGCTCGGCGGTTCCGTTGGCGTGGGTGATCTCGACGTCCACGATCAACCCGTTGCGGTTCTCCATGAGGATGTGCCCCATGTGGCACAGGCGGGACTTGTCACCCGCGCTCTTCTTGAACAACCGTGCATCGGCGTCCGTGGTGCTTTGGTGGGTGTCGTTGCGCGCTCCTGCCCTTTGAAGTCCACCTCGGGGTTGCGTCCGGGCGGCGTGCCGCTGTCATCGTCTTTGCGCTTGAAGCTTTTGTGCGAGGCCCAGGCCCTCAATCAGGGTGCCGTCCACGCTGAAGTGCTCGTCGCTGGCGAGCTTGCTCCACTGGGCGCTGAGCTTGACGCGCTCGAAGAAGGCACGGGCGAGGTCTTCGTTGAACAGGCGTTCTCGGTTGGCGCTGAAGGTGGAGTGGTCCCAGACTTTATCCTCGATGTTCAGGCCCACGAACCAGCGGTACAGCAGGTTGTAGTTGATGGCCTCGACCAGTTGCCGCTCACTGCGGATGGAGAACAGGATCTGCAGCAGCAGGGCCTTGAGCAGCATCTCGGGCGGCACCGAGGGGCGCCCACGGCGGGCATACACCGCCTCGAATTCGTTGCTCATCGTCGCCAGCAGCGCATCGACCACTGCGCGCAACTTGCGCAGCGGGTGGGCCTGCGGCACTCGCTCTTCAAGGCTGATGTAGCTGAACATCGCCCCCTGGAAGTCTTGGTTACCTCTCATCGTCCTCGTCTGGGTCGTTCTCGGGTGGCTTCAGATCGTAGCGGCCCACACGGGCGGTGGCAGAGAATTTTTCAACGGCCTGCTAAAGACCTTCCGGGCTGTTGAAGCCGCTCAGAAGTTGGCCGGTGAGGGTGGCGGCATCGAGGTCGAGGCAGCCGGTGGTGTTCTGCCCCGCCCACAGGGGCGAGAAGTCGCTGCGGCCTTGCGCCTCCCAGTGGGCGCGCAGTGGCGCCATGACGGCAGTGGCCAGCGGAAAAGCAGGGGCGGCGGGGCTCATGGCGCCCAGCGCCTCGATGGCCCGGTTGACGATGCCGCGGGCCGGGCGGCCGGTGAAAACCCGGGTCAACACCGTGTGGCGGGCGGCGGGCGATTGCAGCGCGCGGCGGTGCAAGGCGGTCGTGGTGGCCTCGGGGGTGCAGAGGTAGGCGGTGCCGACCTGCACGCCCGCGGCCCCGAGCGCCATGGCCGCGCGCACGCCGTGGGCATCGGCGATGCCGCCCGCAGCGATCACCGGCAGTTTCACCGCCGAGACGATCTGGGGCAGCAGCGCCAGCGTGCCCACCTGGGTGCTGATGTCTTCGGAGAGGAACATGCCGCGGTGCCCCCCGGCTTCCAGGCCTTGCGCAATCACCGCGTCCGCTCCGTGGGCCTGCAGCCACAGCGCCTCGTCCACGGTGGTCGCGCTCGCCAGCACCTTGGCGCCCCAGCCTTTGACGCGGTCCAGCAAGCCCGCTTCGGGCAGCCCAAAGTGAAAACTCAGGATGGGCGGGCGCAACGGCGCCAGCAGGTCGGCCATCGCGTGGCTGAAGGGCACCCGGCCAGCCCCCGGGGCCACGGCGGCGATGTCGAGCCCGGCTTCGGCGTAGTGCGGCGCCAGCGCCTCGCGCCAGCGGGCTTCGCGCGCCGCATCGGCCTGAGGCGGGGTGTGGCAGAAGAAGTTGAGGTTGACTGGCCGGGTGGTGCCCGCCTGGAGCACCTGCAGCTCGAGGGTGAGGGCCTCGGGCGTGAGCATGGCGCAGGGCAGGGAGCCCAATGCGCCGGTGTTGGACACCGCCACGGCCAGGGCAGCGCCTTGCACACCGGCCATGGGCGCCTGGATCAGGGGGTGCTCGATGCCGAGCAGCGTCGTCAGGGCGTTCATGGCGCTATTGTGGGCCGGCGAAACGTCGCCATGCCCTTCCTCGGGAAAACCCTGCCTAGGAGTCGAGCCGGCAATCATTTAACATATTAAATAAATGAGCCGCCAAACCCCATCCTTCGTCCACCGCAACCTGCCCCGCCTGCTGCTCGAAGCGCGCGAGGCCGTGATGCAACACACCCGCCCCAGCCTGCGCGAACACGGCCTGTCCGACCAGCAGTGGCGTGTCTTGCGGGTGCTGGGTGAGCACGCCGACGACCCCGCTGGCGTGGAAACCGGGCGGGTGGCGCGCGAAGCCCTGCTGCTCGGCCCCAGCCTCACCGGCGTGCTCAGCCGCATGGAGCGCGATGGCCTGATCGCCCGCCAGCGCTGCGATCAGGACGCGCGGCGCACCGTGGTGCGCGCCACACCGGCCGGGCTGGCGCTGGTGGCCACCTTGTCACAAACCATCGAGGCGCACTACGCCTGGATGGAAGCCGAGCTCGGCAAGGCCCAGCTCGGCCAGTTGTATGCGCTGCTCGACCAGGTGATCGCGCTCGAAGCGCCGGTCGCCGTCGACCCTCCCCAGGAGAACACCCCATGAAAACGCTTCCCTACCACCCCACCGGCACGGTCTATGGCACCTTGCTCAACTTCCAGCGCGAATGCGCGCTGTGGGCACCCCGCATGGCCCAGGCGCCCTACAACGCACCGCCCGAGGCGCCGGTGCTCTACGTCAAGACCGCCAACACGGTCACCCGCAGCGGCCACGCCATCGCCCTGCCCAGCGCGGTGGAGGCGGTCGAGGTCAGCGCCACGCTGGGCCTGGTGGCGGGCGAGGGCGGCGCGGTGGCCGGTTGCGTCTTGCTCAACGACGTGGCCATTCCCCACGACAGCTACTACCGCCCACCGGTGAAGTTCCGCAACCTGGATGGCTTCCTCGGAGTGGGCGACGCGGTGCGCAGCCTGGATGCGCTGGGCGGCCTGTCTGCCCTGGCGGGCATCGCATTGGAGCTGCGCATAGACGGTGTGGTGCGTCAGCAGGTGGCGCTGAAAGACCTGGTGCGCGATGCCGCCCGGTTGTGGGCCGAGGTCAACGCGTTCCAAAGCCTGCGCCCGGGTGACGTGTTGATGCTGGGCACCGATTGCCTGCCCGATGGCACTCGGCCTCTCGCACGGCGCGGCGACGCGGTGGAAATCACCGCCACCGGCTTTGCGCCGCTGGTGAACCACTTCGTGGACGAGTCGGCGGCCGAGCTGACCGCGCCGGCCCGCCCGCTGCCCAAGGGCGCAGGTCTTGCGCGGCGCGCGCGCGTGGCCTGGGCCGGCGCGGTGCACGACGCCATCGAAGCCGGTGAAGGCCATCTCGAACTGCTCACGCCCGCGCTCCAGGGCAGGCGGGTGGCGTTTGACGAAGTCGTCTGGCTGCCGCCGCTGCCGCCAGTGCCCTACCCGCGCACGGTGTTGGCGCTGGGGCTGAACTACGCCGACCACGCCAGGGAGCTGGCCTTCAAGGCGCCCGAGGAACCGCTGGCGTTCGTCAAAGGCGAGGCCTCGCTCATCGGCCACAACGCGTTCACTGTGCGGCCAGCCGGCGTGAAGAACATGCACTACGAGTGCGAGCTGGCGGTGGTGATCGGCAAGCAGGCCCGGGGCGTGAAGAAGGCCGATGCGCTGGCTCATGTGGCCGGCTACACCGTGGCCAACGACTACGCCATTCGCGACTACCTCGAAAACTGGTACCGCCCCAACCTGCGGGTGAAGAACCGCGACACATGCACCCCCATCGGCCCCTGGCTGGTGGATGCGGCCGCGGTGCCCGATCCGATGAACCTCGCGCTCAAAACCACCGTCAATGGCCGCGTCACCCAGCAGGGCTCCACGCGCGACATGATTTTTGACGTGGCCACGCTGATCGAATACTTCAGCGGCTTCATGACCCTGATGCCCGGCGACCTGATCCTCACCGGCACGCCCGATGGGGTGGTCGACTGCCAGCCGGGCGATGTGGTCGTCACCGAAATCGAGGGCATTGGCGCCCTCACCAGCACCATCGTGAACCGATGACCTCCCTGCGCCGCTTCGCGGCTTCCCCCCAGGGGGACCCCGCCCGTGGCCTGGCTATGCCAGTTCCACGGCGCGCGCTGAACGACAACCCTTCCACCGATTGCACCCAGGAAACCCCATGACCCGCATTGACCACCTCATCAACGGCAAGACCGTCGCCGGCAGCGACTACTTCGAAACCGTCAACCCCGCCACGCAAGGCGTGCTCGCCGAAGTCGCCTCGGGCACCGACGCGGAAGTGAACGCCGCTGTGCAGGCCGCGAAAGACGCCTTCCCAGCCTGGGCCGGCCTGCCCGCGACCGAGCGGGCGAAGAAGATCCGCGCGCTGGGCGACCTGATCGCCAAGCACGTGCCCGAGATCGCGAACACCGAAACCCAAGACACCGGGCAGGTGATCGCCCAGACCGGCAAGCAGCTGATTCCGCGCGCCTCGGACAACTTCTATTATTTCGCCGAGATGTGCACCCGCGTGGACGGCCACACCTACCCCACGCCCACCCACCTGAACTACACGCTGTTCCACCCGGTGGGCGTGTGCGCGCTGATCAGCCCCTGGAACGTGCCCTTCATGACCGCCACCTGGAAGGTCGCGCCCGCGCTGGCCTTTGGCAACACCGCGGTGCTCAAGATGAGCGAACTCTCACCGCTCACCGCCGCCCGTCTGGGCGAACTGGCGCTGGAAGCGGGCATTCCTGCCGGGGTGCTCAACGTGGTGCACGGTTTCGGCAAGGAGGCGGGCGAGCCGCTGTGCGCCCACCCCGATGTGCGGGCCATTTCATTCACCGGCTCCACCGCCACCGGCAACCGCATCGTCAAAGCCGCCGGTCTGAAGAAGTTCAGCATGGAGCTGGGCGGCAAGAGCCCGTTCGTCATCTTCGACGACGCCGATCTCGACCGGGCGCTCGATGCCGCGGTGTTCATGATCTTCAGCAACAACGGCGAACGCTGCACCGCCGGCAGCCGCATCCTGGTGCAGCAAAGCATCTACGCCGACTTTGTGGCGAAGTTCACCGAGCGGGCCAAGCGCATCGTGGTGGGCGACCCGTTGGACGAGAAAACCACCATCGGCCCGATGATCTCCAAAGCCCATTTGGCCAAGGTGCGCAGCTACATCGAGCTGGGCCCGAAGGAGGGCGCCAGTCTGCTGTGCGGCGGCATCGACCGCCCCAGCTACGCCGCCGAACTGCCGGGCCATGTGCAAGGGGGCAACTATGTGTGGCCCACCGTGTTCGCCGATGTGGACAACCGCATGAAGATCGCGCAAGACGAGATCTTCGGCCCCGTGGCCTGCCTGATTCCGTTCAAGGACGAGGCCGATGCGATTCGCATCGCCAACGACATCGCCTACGGCCTGTCCAGCTATGTCTGGACGGAGAACATCGGCAAAGCCCACCGCGTGGCCGCTGCCGTGGAGGCGGGCATGTGCTTCGTCAACAGCCAGAACGTGCGCGACCTGCGACAGCCGTTTGGCGGCAGCAAGGCCAGCGGCACCGGGCGCGAGGGGGGCACCTGGAGCTACGAGGTGTTTCTGGAGCCCAAGAACGTGGCGGTGTCTATGGGCTCGCACCACATTCCGCATTGGGGGGGGATGTGACTCCCCCCTGCGCCGCCTGCGGCGTCACCCCCTCAAGGGGGCGGCACGCAGCAGGCCGGGAGACCCGGACCCGCCGTGCCCTGGATCGGCGTCTTGCATCGCCGCTCTGTGGCCGTTGAACAGTCGAACTGGATAGGAGACAACCCATGGGAAAACTCGCACTGGTGGGAAAAATCACCCACGTGCCTTCGATGTACCTGAGTGAGCTGCCGGGCCCGCGCCAGGGCACCCGGCAAAGCGCCATCGACGGCCACCTGGAAATCCGGCGGCGCTGTCTGGAGTTGGGGGTGGACACCATCGTGGTGTTCGACACCCACTGGCTGGTGAACGCGAATTACCACATCAATTGCGCCCCCCACTTCTCGGGCAACTACACCAGCAACGAGCTGCCCCATTTCATCAGCAACATGGCCTATGGCTTTCCGGGCAACCCGGCGCTGGGCAAACTGCTGGCGCAGGTCTGCAACGAGCAGGGGGTGGAAACTTTGGCCCACGACGCCACCACCCTCGCGCCCGAATACGGCACGCTGGTGCCCATGCGCTACATGAACGCCGACGAACATTTCAAGGCGGTTTCGGTCTCGGCGCTGTGCACCGTGCACTACCTCAACGACAGCGCGCGCCTGGGCTGGGCCATGCGCAAGGCCGTTGAAGACCACTACGACGGCACAGTGGCTTTTCTCGCCAGCGGTAGCTTGAGCCACCGCTTCGCGCAAAACGGCCTGGCGCCCGACTTCGCCCACCGCATCTGGAGCCCGTTCCTTGAAACGCTGGACAAGCGCGTGGTGCAGATGTGGGAAAACGGCGAGTGGAAAGACTTCTGCGAGATGCTGCCCGAGTACGCCACCAAAGGCCATGGCGAAGGCTTCATGCACGACACCGCGATGATGATGGGCGCGCTGGGCTGGAGCGAGTACACCGGCCAGGGCGAGGTGCTCACGCCCTACTTCGGCGCCTCCGGCACCGGCCAGATCAACGCCGTGTTCCCGGTCACACCGGTCAGCGGCGCGGCCATCCCCGCGGCCCAGGCCTCCCGCGCCGACGGCTACACCTCGGTGGCCACGCGCCTGTAAGAACGAGAAAGAAAGCGCACGCGCCATGCCCCACCTCGTGATCCTCTACACCCCCAACCTCGACCAGCCTGCCGAGCAAGGTGGCGTTGACATGGGCGGTCTGTGCCGCGCCCTGTGCGACGCCATGCTGTCCGTGCGCGACGAGCAAGACCGCCCGGTGTTCCCCACCGGCGGCACCCGCGTGTTCGCCTACCCGGCTGCCCATTGCGCCGTTGCCGATGGCGGTGCCACCGGCGAAGCCGCCGGGCTGGGCGGCGACTACGCCTTTGTTTACATGAACCTGCGCATGGCCCAAGGGCGCAGCGCGCTGGTGCACCAGCGGGTGGGCGCCGCGCTGGACGCCTGCGTCAAACAGCGCTTCGCCGAGCAACTGGCCGGCCGCCCCATCGGCATCACCGTGCAAGTCGACGAAGGCCATGAAGTCTTCGACGCCAAGAACAGCTCCTTGCACCCGCTATTCCAGAAGAAGGACTGAGCCCCGCCATGTTTCCCACCGAACGCATCCAAGAACTTGCCGCGGAGTTGCATCGCGCGCAGCAAACGCGAACCCAGGTCGAGCACTTCTCCAAGCGCTACCCCGACATGACCGTTGAAGATGGCTACCGCATCGGCCGCGCCTGGGTGGAGCTGGAGAAGGCCGCCGGCAAAAAGGTCATCGGCCACAAGATCGGCCTGACCAGCCGCGCCATGCAGATCAGCAGCCAGATCGACGAGCCCGACTACGGCACCCTGCTCGACGACATGCTCTACACCGCGCGGGCTGGCGAGGTGCTGGAGATACCGGTGGCCGATTTCATTGCACCGCGCGTTGAAGTGGAGCTGGCCTTCGTGCTCAAGGAGCCGCTGAGCGGCCCCGATGTGACCGTGGACGACGTGCTCAACGCCACCGACCACATCACCCCCGCCATCGAGATCATCGACGCGCGCATCGAGCAGCTTGACCGCCACACCAAGGTCATGCGCAAGGTCTTCGACACCATCAGCGACAACGCGGCCAACGCCGGCATCGTCATCGGCAAAGGCGACCCGGCACAACCGACGCTCTACCGCGCCGACCCCCGCACCACCAACCGCCCCTGGAGCGGCGCCATCCTGCGCCAGAACGGCGTGGTGGAAGAAACCGGTCTGGCCGCCGGCGTGCAGGGTGACCCGGCCATCGGCGTGGCCTGGCTGGCCAACAAGCTCGCGCCCTGGGGCGAGACACTGCAGGCCGGCGAAATCGTGTTGGCTGGCAGCTTCACGCGGCCCGTGGCGGCCAAGGCGGGCGACCTGTTCGAGGCCGATTACGGCCCGCTGGGCTGCCTGACTTTCCGATTTGTTTGAACCCGCGCATCACCACCATGAAAACCCCGATCAATCCCTTCAAACAGGCACTCGCGCAGCGTGAGGCGCAAATCGGCCTCTGGCTCGGCCTGGCCAACGGGCTGAGCGCCGAGATTTGCGCTGGCGCCGGCTTCGACTGGCTGCTCATCGATGGCGAGCATTCGCCCAACGGCCTGCAAGATCTTCTTTCGCAAGCCCAGGCCATTGCCGCCTACCCCGACACCCACGCCATCGCGCGCGTGCCCACCGGCGATGCGGTGCTCATCAAACAATACCTCGACGTCGGGCTGCAAACCCTGCTGGTGCCCATGGTGGACACCCCCGAGCAGGCCGCCCGCCTGGTGAAGGCCTGCCGTTACCCCCAGGACGACGGGCAGGGCGGCATTCGCGGCATGGCGGGCGGGCGCGCCTCGCGCTGGGGCCGCTACCCCAACTACGCCAAGGAGGCCAACGAGCAGGTGTGTCTGCTGGTGCAGGCCGAAACCACCGAATCGCTCAACCACCTCGACGCCATCGCCGCCACCCCCGGCGTTGACGGCGTGTTCATCGGCCCGGCCGACCTTTCCGCCTCGATGGGCCATGTGGGCAACCCTGGCCACCCCGACGTGCAGGCCGCCATCGAAGACGCGATCGCACGCATCCTTCAAGCGGGCAAGGCGCCGGGCATTCTCACCACCGACGAAACACAGGCCCGCCACTACCTCTCGCGGGGTGCGGTGTTCGTGGCCGTGGGCCTGGACACCCAGATCCTCGCCCGCCAGACCAGCGCGCTGGCCGCGCGGTTCAAGGCCGGCAAGCCCGCCGAGCCCGTGCTGCCCAAAGGCAGCGTGTACTGAGCGGCGCTGGCCCCGGCCACCCGACGCACCCCTTCACCACCAAAAGCAACCCAGGAGACAAGCAGCCATGAACGCGCCCCTCGCCCCCCAAACCCCCGCGCCAGCGGGCATGCACCCCGACGAGTGGGCCGCCCGGCTGGAGCTCGCCGCCTGCTACCGCGTCTTTGACCACCTCGGCTGGACCGAGCTGATCTACAACCACATCACCCTGCGCCTGCCCGACAGCGTGAGCGGCCAAGACAAGCAGTTCCTCATCAACCCGTTTGGCCTGCACTATTCGGAAGTCACCGCCAGCAACCTGGTCAAGATCAATCTGAAAGGCGAGGTGCTCGATGGTTCCCAACACTCGGTCAACCCCGCCGGTTTCGTGTTGCACGCCACCATCCACGGCGGCATCGAAGGCGCCCACTGCGTGATGCACACCCACACCACCGACGGTGTGGCCGTGGCCAGCCTGGAGGGGGGGCTGCAGCAGACCAACTTCTACAGCGCGCAACTGCACGGCATGCTGGCCTACCACGACTTCGAGGGCATCACCATCCACGAAGAAGAAGGCCCGCGGGTGTTGGCCAGCCTGGGCAACAAGCCCGCCGCCATCCTGCGCAACCACGGCCTGCTGAGCTGGGGCGCCAACGTGCCCCATGCCTTCGCCATCCTCTGGACGCTGCAGCGCGCGTGTGAGATCCAGGCGGCCACGCTGGCCATGGGCAAGCCCATCGAAGTGCCCGAAGCCATCGCGGCCAAGTGCACGCGCGACGCGCTGCAATTCGATCCCCGCCATGGTGCGGGGCGTGATGTGTTCAACGCGCTGGTGCGGCAGGTGGACCGCATCGACACCAGCTACAGGGTGTGACGGTATGGGTGCAACAACATCGTTTTCGCGCGTGGCCATTGTGGGCGCGGGCGCCATTGGCGGCTGGATGGGTGTGCACCTGGCGCAAGCCGGGTGTTCGGTGAGCGTGCTGGCGCGGGGCGACACCCTGGCCGCCTTGCAGCGCGACGGCCTGCAACTGCGTTCGGGCGAGTCCCGGACGGCCGTGTCTGTTCGGGTGTCCAACCAGGCGGCCGATCTCGGCGTGCAGGATCTGGTGGTGATCGCCGTCAAGGCGCCGTCTCTCGCCGCGGTGGCGCAGCAGGTGGCGCCGCTGATCGGGCCCGAGACCGTGGTCCTCACCGCCATGAACGGCGTGCCCTGGTGGTTTCTCGATGGCTTCGGCGGGCCGGTGGCCGGGCGGGCGCTGGCCTCGGTGGACCCCGGCGGCGCCATCGCCCGCGCCATCCCCACCCGCCATGTGATCGGCTGCGTGGTGCACGCCAGCTGCTCCCTCGACGCACCCGGCGTGGTGCGTCACCACTTCGGTGACGGCCTCATCGTCGGTGAGCCCTCGGGCGGTTTGAGCGAGCGCGTGCAGGCCCTCGCCGCGCTGCTGCAGACCGCGGGCTTCAAAGCCACCGCCTCCAGCCAGATCCAGAAAGACATCTGGTACAAGCTCTGGGGCAACATGACGGTCAACCCCATCAGCGCGCTCACCGGTGCCACCACCGACCGCATCCTCGACGACGATCTGGTGCGTGGCTTCGTCTCCGCCGTGATGCTGGAAGCCAAAGCCATCGGCGCACACCTGGGCATCCCCATCGATCAGGCCCCCGACGACCGCCACGCCGTCACCCGCAAGCTTGGCGCTTTCAAAACCTCGATGCTGCAAGACGTGGAAGCGCGCCGGCCTGTGGAGCTCGATGCGCTGGTGTCTTCCGTGCGCGAGCTGGGTCAACTCACCGGCGAGGCCACACCCTTCACCGATGCCCTCCTGGGCTTGAGCCGATTGCAGACACAGGGCCTGGGTCTCTACCCCGCTGCCCGCGCTGGGTAGGCCCCACGGGCTGATCGGAGGCTTTGGGACATTGGCCCGAAAGTCGCCCGCGCTGGGTTTTTATCGGCCTCGTGTCCGGCGCACGACTGCCGCGTGACGGCCGCGCCAGCGGGTGGCCAGCGGCAGCAAGGCTTGCTTGGAACGCCGGTCACTCGGGCAAATGGCAAACGGCCTCGATGTTGTTGCCTTCGGGGTCGATGACAAATGCGCCGTAGTAGTTGGGGTGGTAGTCCGGGCGCAGGCCGGGCGCACCGTTGTCCCGGCCGCCCGCGGCCATGGCCGCTTCATAGAAGGCATCCACTTGTGCGCGGTTGTCAGCGCGCCAGGCGAGGTGACAACCCGAGGTGACGGCGGGGCCGCCGTAGGGCGAAGGCCCGTCGATGAACCACACATCGGTCTTCTTGCCGCCAGGCTCTGCGGCGTCCGGATAGCCCAGGCCGAGGATGTTGATGCCGTAGTTCCCTTCAAAGCTGACGCTGTAGCCCAGCGGCGCCAGCGCAGCGCCGTAAAAGGCCTTGGCCCGTGCGATGTCTTTGACGCGAAAAGTCATGTGATCGAGCATGTGGGATCCCCGTGATGGCTGCTTGGTGGAAGAATTGGTTGCCTGGGTCTTTACTGTATAAAAACAGTATTGAAGGCAAGAGCCATCGCCATCCTCGGCGGTGCCGTCCGGATCGCGCTGAACTCCGAGCGCGGCCTCAGCGGGCAGGGCCGCTTTTGCGACAACCACTCGTGGCGCAGCAGGGCGTACTGCATGGTGTTCTCATAGATCGGCGCGCCTTGGGCATCATTTTTGAACGTGACGAACTCCATGAAGAGGCCCTCCCGCCGCATGCCCACGCTCGCACAGCTGTGAGGCCAGGTTCGTGTCCTCGACATAGGTACGCTGCCGGCGCGCCCTGCACGCCGTGAACAGATGGGCAAAGAGCGCCGCTGCGGCTTCGTGGGCATAGCCCTTGCGCCGAAGCCCGGATTGAAGTTCCAGCCAACCGAGAAGGTGTCGTCTTCCGGTTCGGCGAACAGATCGCCGATGAGCTTGCCGGATGGGCGCAAACACACCGCAATGCTGTGCTCGTTCTGGCTCCGTGTGACCGCCTCGCGCTGGGCAGCCGGCATGTCGGCGAGGGTCAGCGACAGGAAGCAACTGGCCACTGGCTGGTGCAGGTATCGAAAAGGTCTGCCGCGTCGGTTGGCGCGAAGGGCCTCAGGGTAAGGCGGTCGGTCTCAATGATCCCTGCTGGGGTTCTCTTGTGGTGTTCAGGCCTATAGCCGATTCGGCCCAGGCGGCTTTGAGGCGCAGTTCGCTCACCCGCTTTCGGTGACAATACTGGGCGTGCGATCCGGGGCGAGCAAGGTAGGGGAAAGAAACCCCGCCAGACTCGCCAGCGCACCCAGCGAGCCTGCCACAACGAAAACACCTTTGGATGCCGACCCACTCGCCCAATGGGGCCGCCAGTGCCAACTCACCGGCGCGGCCGACCTCTCGGCCTGCATGGGCCATCACAGCCAACCCGGCCACCCCGAGGGGCAGCGCCTCATCCTCGTCGGCATCGCCACCGCGCGCGCCGCCAGCAAGGCCGCCGGCGATCCTCGCCACCGACCCGGCGCTGGCGCAGCAGTACCCGGATGCGGGTGCGCTGTTCGTGGCGGTGGGGTGCGCACGACGTTGATGGTGAAGGCGGAGAGGGGGTTGGTGCAGCGGTAGCGCGGGCGCTTCAAAAGGGTCGGCTGGGCCATCGGGCGGGTACTGAGCGGCGACAAGCGTCAAATTCGAAGAAAAAATCTTCGAAAACCAGATTTTTGAAGAAAGTCGATCGCCTGAAGATTTTGTCTGGCCGGTGTGTGCCTTCGATGGTCGTGGTAGCAGCGGGTTGCCGATCGCGATCTGAAGAAAAATCTTTTTGAATTCTTCATTTCGAAGATAATCTCAGGAATCTGAAGATTTTTGCCGCCACCACTCTCCCAACCATACGAGCGACGTCGGCTACGCCTGGATCCAGGACTCCATGGGTATCCCGGATTTCCTGGGCACTCAGCGAGCGCGGCTGGCGCCGGTTAGCCGCATCGAGCGTCTGGAAGACGGCGCCCTGCTGGTGCCCCTCAGGCAGGTTCGAGGCCAGCTTGCCGCAACCACGCCCTGTTCGCCCTCAAGCACGAAGGCGTCCGGCTCGACCTGCTTCTGAGCGCCCTGCGCCGCATCCCGCCTGCCGAGCTGGTGGCCCGGGTGCAGGCCACGCCCAACAGCCTTTACGGCCGCAAGCTCGGGCACTTGTGGAGCGGCTGACCAGCAGCGCTCGCCAGGGCTGGGCGACTTCAGCTCCACAGCGCCCTATGCGCCGGCTGTCTGACCCGGCGCGCTACCAGGGACCAGCCCATCGCGATGCCCGCTGGCGCATCAGCTCAACGGCCTGGGACATGCATTTCTGCCCGATCGGGCAGATCCCGGCGCTCAATGCCTTGATCGACAAAGACATCCTCGGCCAAGCCCAGGCGTTTGCCCAGTCCGTCGGCTGTGGCCATGCTGGAGCGGGCCCTCAACTGGGCCTACCTCAGCGAAACCGAAGGCTCCTTTGCCATCGAAGGCGAGTCGCCCTCCGCTGACAAGGCCACCTTGCTCGCCGCCCTGCTCAGGCGTGCCCACGAACCGCGCCCCGACCGAAGACCTGCTGGTGGAGCTGCAGAACGCAGCCTATCCAACCCCTTCGACAAGGCCGTTCAGTTCCGCACCGAGCAGAACCGGCTGGCAACGCGACATACCCGGGGCGGCGGGTGTGACCTATGTGCCGCCCGAGCCCGAACTGGCCGTGGAACTGATGGAAGGCTGAGTGGTTGGCCAACCAGCCACCTGCCACGCTGGACCCGCTGGACCCGCTGGTGCACGCGGGCGTGGTGTCGTTCGCCTTTGTCTTTATCCACCCTTCATGGACGGCAACGGGCGCCTCTCGCGCTACCTGATCCACCATTGCCTGGGCCAGTCGGGCCGCCTGCCGCCGCAGTTCCTGCTACCCATTTCTGTGGCCATGAAGAAGCACGAGGCCGACTACCTGCAGGCGCTGACCGCCTTCAGCCAACCCGCGAGGCAACTCTGCCAGGTGACCCGGGCCGGTGACGAACACTACACCTACGACTGGGCGCCCGAGGCGGACACCTGGTTCCGCTACATGGACCTGACCGAGGCGGTGACCTTCACCCTGGCCATGGCCGAGGCGTCACTCGACACCCACATGCGCCAGGAGGTCGAATTCCTCGGGCTGTCGACTCCGCGTCAAGCGCCACATCAACGACCGCCACGACCTGCGGGGCAGCGATCTGGCCACGCTGATCGTGACCATCTTCCAAACGGAGTGCGCACGCTGTCCAACAACCGGCGCAAACGCTACAGACAGGGTGGCGCATGTGCTGGATGCGGTGGAAAGCGCGGTGGCCAGGGCCATGCGGGGCGAACCGCTGGACGATGCGGAGCAGGGGGTGAACGAGCCTTCGCCACCGAACCGGCGCTGGCGCAGCAGAACCTCGATGCGTGCGCTGTGCGTGACGACGGGGTGGCACGACGCTGCGGGCGTAGTCCTATCACTCCCCTGAACCTTGAAGCCTTGCGAGAGATGAGTTGGGCGGTTGGCGACGGTAGGCGCTGCAACGCTTTCAGCACCTTCGGCGGACTCGCGCTAGCGATCTATCCAGGCTGGGATGTCGTAGGCCAATGGCTCACCAGTGACTCAGTCCCGGCGTGGGTGCAGGCAATTGGGTCAGTTGTCGATCATTGCAGCAACTGGCGTTGCAGCGTACCAAGTCAATCACGCTAGGCTACTGAAGAGGATCGCCGCAAGGCCAGCGAGATACAGCGTCTCAGCGTCGTAACTGCGCCCATGGCACGCAGTTACGGGTCTCGCGAAGGATGTCGACCGGTGTTTCACGAACCAAGCGACTATCACTTCAGCGTGGTAGACGCGCCCCTGATGCGAGACACTGTCGAAACTCTTCGATCTCTCCCGCTGTTCGAAATCTCAGTGGAATGGCTGCGATTGATGTTCGCTCTACGGCTCGCTACCTCACCCTGTTGGCAGACAACTGGGACAGCCTGGTTGGAGTCCGTAAGAGGAAGTGGCAATCCTCCATCGGAGGAGGACGCAAATAATCTCATTTCCTTCTGCGAGGAGTTGATGACGATCACAAATGAGTTTCGAAGCTGGTATTCGTTCTCGTGGTGGAACATGGTCCTAGTGATCGAGCTCAGGACGACGAAACAATACCTACCGTGGGTCGCTTCAGCGACGGAGAATATCCGCCTCAACCGTCCAATCGGCCTTCTGCGAAAACAGCCCTGCCAACCGCCCACCCACCTCCAGCACACAAGGCTTCGTCACCCCCGGTGATCACCCAATCACCCGCCTCCAGCCGCTGATCAAGCGCGGCCAATTCCCGCGCCAGCCGCGCCACCGCGTCCAGCGGATGGCCCTCGGCGTCGGCGCCCTGGCCCAGCGTGCGGCCTCCTGCCGTCGTGCAGGCGCACGCCACGGTGCCCGCCGCCATCAGGTCGGTCATGGGCAGGCGCGGCCCGACGACGACCCGCCGGCGGACGCGTTGTCGGAGGCGTTCTGTTCGAGGCTGAAGCGGTAGCCGGTCCAGGTGGCGTGCACGGCCCGGGGCAGGTGCAGGCGCCTTCCATGGCGGCGGCCAGGTGCAGGGTCCGGACTTGTCAGGACAGGTCGGGTGCGCCCAGCAGCGCGTGGCCCTGGCCGATCAGGGCTCGATGCCGAGCGCGATGCCGATCAGCCGCGCTTCGGCGTGCGGCGGCCCCATCAGCTGCAGACTCCACCGGCATCTGGTTCGCGTCGAGGCCCACGGGCATCGTCAGCGCGCACCAGCCGAACAGGTTGCTGATGGCGGTGTTGCGCATGGCCTTCATGTTGGCCGGCATAGGTCCCCCACCAGGCCGATGTCGGCCAGCCGCGGCGGCGAGCAGGCACGGTGGGCGTGAGCAGGACGTCGACGTCGTTGAACACCCAGGCCGCGCCCGCGCCGCAGCGCTGCAGCACGGCCTTGCGCCGCAGGTACTTCCTCGACGGAAGACACCTGCTCGGCCCAGCGCACGCGGTCGCGCACCACCGGGTCCAGCCGCGCCACCTGTGCGGGAAATGCAGGTCGAGGTAGGCCGCGAGTTCGACGCCGCAAGGCCGCCGCGGCGGAAGATGTCGAAGGCTTCTTCACAGTGGGGCAGCGGGAGGCGGGCCACCTGTGCGCCGGCCTGGGCAAGTCGCTCGATGGCCGCTTCCACGGTGGCGGCGATGCTGGGGTCGATGTCGTCCCAGAAGTGGTTGGTTGGCACCCTGACGCGCAGGCCTTGCAGGCGAATCGGTGTGGGCGCGGGCAGACCCCGGTGTTCGTCGGGTTCGGGGTCGAGGGCGGCGAAGGCATAGGGCCAGGCCTCTCCACCGTGCGGGCATAGCCCGTGGTGTCGAGCGAGGACGAGAGCGGCACGATGCCCTCGGACGGACCAGCGCCCCACGGTGGTCTTCAGCCCACTTGTCCGGTCATGGACGCGGGCACGCGTACCGAGCCGGCGGTGTCGGTGCCGAGCGCCAGCAGGGCGCTGCCCTGCACCAGCGAGACGCCTGCGCCTGCGCTGGACCCGCCGGGCACAGCGGTGTTCGTCGCGCGACCAGGGGTTCCAGGGCGTGCCCCAGCGGGCGCTGACGCCGAGGCCGCCGAACGCGAACTCGACCGTGTGCGTCTTGCCGACCACGATGCCCAGCTGCCGCTGCAGCCGCGCGACCAGCGGTCCAGCCGCCCGCCAGTCCTCGGGCAGGTCCCCGTCGCTCGCCCGCGAAAACCGGCAGGTTGGGCACGCCGTACAGGTCTTTCACCGACACCGGGCAGGGCCCATCATGGGGCCGAGGTCGATGCCCTGGTCCAGCAGTGTGTCGACCGCTTCGGCGGCGGTGCGGGCGCGCGCCGTCCCAGGCCTTGTAGGCGTTGAGCCGGTGTTCGGTGCGCGCGTGGTTCTGCGCACAGGCGTCGATCAGCGCCGCCGCCGTCAGTTCACGGCGGCGCAGTCGGGCGGCGAGCTCGGCCAAGCGAAAGGTGGGCAGCGTTCAAGGGCCTTCTCCTGGGGTGGGGTGAACAGGGTGAGCCCCATTGTCAGCGGTCAGCGGCCAACCCCGCTCAACCCGTCAACGCCGGAAACAGCTTGGTCAGCCCGGCGGCCATCACCTCCACCGACAGGGCCGCCAGGATCAGACCCATCAGCCGGGTCATGACGTTGATGCCCGTCTGGCCCAGGAAGCGGGCAATGGGTTTGGCGGCAGCGAAGCAGACGGCGGTGGCCAGCGCGATCACCACGCCGTAGCCCACCAGCGCCGCGTGCTGGAAAAAGGTCTTGGCCTGGTCCGCGTAGATCACCACCGTGGACATCGAGGCCGGCCCCACCAGCAAGGGGATGGTCAGTGGCACCACCGCCACCGAAGTTCGAGCCGAGGACGCGTCGTCCATCTCGGCCTGCGTGGCCTTGGCCTCGGCAGGCTGGGCATTGAGCATGGAGAGCGCCGAGGTCATCAGCAGCATGCCGCCGCCCACCTGGAAGCTGGCCAGCGAAATGCTGAAAAACTCAAGAATCTGCAAGCCGATGATGGCGCAGGTGGCGATGACGGCGAAGGCGCTGAAGGCGGAGATGGCAATGGTGCGCTTGCGTTGCGCCGAACTGAAGCCCTGGGTGTAATGGATGAAAAACGGCACGATGGCCAGCGGGTTCACGATGGCCAGCAGGGTGATGAGGGGCTTGAAATCCATGGGCGCGATTGTGCGGCATTGCCGGCGTTTGGCGCGGTCTTTCTTGAGGGGCTGGGCGGTGGCGCGGGCCTACCGCAGCATCTCCCAGCGCTGGCTGTTGAGCCCGTCAGAGGCGGAGAATTCGAAGGTGCCGCCCTCGGGCAGGTCTTTGAGGGAGAGGCTGAGCGTCCCACCGCGGGCGTCGACGGCCAGGGTGGTGCGCTGCTTGCCCACATGGGTGACCATGAGGTAAGGCCAGGCGCTGGCATCCCAGGTGATGGTCAGTTGCCCCCGGCTTTCTGCCACCTGCCAGCCCGGCGGTGTCTGGCTGGTCGAGCCGCTCTTGTTGCGCGGGGTGCCCGGCGCCTGTCCGGATTTGGTGGCGTTTCGTGCGCTTTCCTGGCGCAGCAGCAACTGTGCGCCGTGCCAGATTTCCAGCGCCTGCAAGGCACCGGGGTGGGGCACCGAGAAGGCAAACGAGAGCGTCTGGGGATCGTGGTCCACACGCAGGGCGGCAAATTCGTGTTCGCTGATGGTGGCGTCGGTGCCGATCAGGCGCAGGCGGTAGGGGCCCGGTGCCGGGGGTTGTTCCATGCCCTGAAACGACTTGGGTGGGCGCAGGGTGATGGCCTCACCCCGGATGCGCCCGCCAATCAGCAGCAGTTCTTGCGGCTGCGCAGAGCGCTTGCTCTGGCCCAGGGCGTTCGCGTCGGCTGGCGTCAGGTTGGTTTGAATCTTGCGGTAGTTGTAGTCGGAAAAGGTGTCGCCGTTGCAGTAGCTCATGGTGTCGTGCAGCGCACTGTCGGTGGCGTCGACAAACGTCTTGGTTGTGGCGTTGTAGCCCCAGATGAAGCGGTTGCCGGCGCCCAGTGCCGCATTGGCGTAGGGGTAGTCGGGGTCGGGGTTGGCGGGTCCACCGCAGGGGGCATGCGGCAAGCCGGTGTTGTGGCCCACCTCGTGAACAAAGGTCTCCAGGCCCAGATCCTGGTAGGCCCAATCGGCGCCCACGGCCGCCGGGTAGCCCACATAGCCCAGTCCCATGTAGCCGTAGCTGCGCTTAGGAAAGAAGCCGTAGTAGAAGACGTTGCCCTGCGCGTATTCGCTCACCCGGATGTCCGTGATTTCATCGAGCAGGTCGTACATGGCGTTGAGCCAGCCTTGGCTGGTGGTGGGCACGGTGGTCACGCGGGTCGAGACCATGGTTGCGCGCGTCGGGGCGGTGACCGATGCCATGGGCATGCGGGCGCGCAGGTAGTCGCTCGAAGCGGCCGGTACCGTGGCCAGCGTGCTGCCGATCTGGATCGGAATGGCCATCAGGGTGATGGCGTTGCTGGCCCCCACACGGGGTGCCAGGCGGGTGGCCGCCAGGCCGTTGTCGAGCCCCACCTTGAGCCGCAGACCCGGTCTGACCCAGGCGCCGGGCAGGTGGGCCGAGTAGTCGTGCGCGAAGCTGGGTGTGGCTTGCAGCGCGGTCGGAATGCCATCGGTGGGCGGTGTGAGGGCCACGCTGTAGAGTGTTTGACCGGCGGCGTCTTCCACCGTCAGTGTGCCGCCGGGTGGGGTTTCCTGGGTGTCGGTGGTGGTGGCCTTGGCCAGCACCAGCACGTCTTTGCCCTCAACCAGCACCAGTTGGGCATCGTCGCTGGGGAACACCATGGACTGTGCCAGCGCCACCTGGCCCATTCGGGCTGCCGAGGTGGGTGTGGGGTCCGGTGGCGGTGAGCCCGGGTCGCCTTCGGGAAGGATGGCCGAGGCCTCGATGTGGCACGCCTTGACCTCGCCAGGCGCCGGGTCGCCGAACAGGCTGGCCGCCTGGGCGCAATCAAAGGGCCCGCTGACCAGGGCGGTGAAATAGCGTCCGGCGACGCCAAAGTGAAGCTGCTGGGTGCCACTGAACCGGCACATGGTTTGGGTTGCCGTGTCCGCGCAGGCCGCAAAACCCGCTGGCAAGGCGGTCACTTCCACGCTGCCGTTGAGGGGCGCGCTGGGCGTTGGGCTGCTGGAGGCCCATACGTGGTAGCTCAAGCCCTCCCAGGTGTAGAGGGGGTTGGTGGCGCGGATCTGGGCCGCCTCGCTGGCGCTGGCGGTGTAAAAGTGAAAGCCCTTGGCGGGGGCGTAAAAACGGCTCAAGGCGGTGGTGGTTGTGGTTCTCGACGGGCTTGCGTAATAGACCACGCCTTCGTACCGCAAGCGCGGCAGGTGGGCTTCGATGTGGGCTTTCTCTGCCTTGCTGATGGTGTAGAAATGCACGCCGGTGTCCAGGCCAAAGAACCGGTAGACCGGCTCCAGCCCGCTGCCTGGCGTGGCGCTGGTATAGAAGGCCACCCCCTCATACTGAAAAGCCGGCAAGCTGCGCACGACCGCATCCCGCTCGACGGCGCTGCTGGTGAAGAAGTGGGCCCCCGTCTGGGCGTTGAAGAAGCGGTAGGTGGCCCGCAGGTCCGTGGCGGTGTCGGGCGCAATAGCGGTGGTTTGGCCGCTGCGCCGCTCGGCCGCGGCCAGTTCTTGCGCGTTCAATTGCGCGCCTATGGCCATTTGTTCGCGCTCACTGGCGCCGGGTGGCTGGGGCGTGTGGTGGCTTTCGGTGGTTGTCGGGTCCGGTGCGGTGACCGTCTCTCCTGCATCGGGTCGCTCAGCCGGTTCGCCCGAGCGGTTGCCGCCACATGCGCTGAGCAAGGTCAGCAGGCACGCCACCCCCAGGCCCGCGCGCGAAAGCCTGGCGGGAGTTCCTGGGGTGAATGCCTTCGGCAACATGGTTGGGATGGGAGCGGACGGGTTGCCTTGCCAGACTGGCGGTGCAAGGCTGGTGATCCTCCTCTTCGGCGTTTTTCGCGCCACCTTGAGCCAGGTCGATGGCCGGTGGGCGGTGGAGGATCTGTCTGTCTGAGGCCGTTGGGCGGGCGACCCGCGTTGCCAGCCTCAATCCGTTCGGTTTCTGTGGGCGTTTGCCGTCCCCAGGCGACCGCCACAGCAGCGGGCTGTCATTGTGGAGGGTCGTTCCGGGCTTGAGCTTGACCCGGTTCGCGCCGCCGGAACATGCCGTACCCCTCCATGTGCAACACCTTGTCGCCATGCTGGTTGAACATCTCCCACACGGTGCGCACCAGCCCCACATCAGGCCGTTTGCTCATCGGGCGCTTTTCGGTGATGGTGTGTTGCAAGCGCAGCACATCGCCGGGGTACACCGGCTTGGTCCACTTCAGGCTTTCCAGGCCGGGCGAGCCCAGGCTGGAGGTCTTGTGCAGAAAGTTGGTCACCATCAGGCGCATGGCCATGGCGCAGGTGTGCCAGCCGCTGGCGCTCAGGCCGCCGAAGACCGAGCTTTTGCCCGCTTCTTCGCTGAGATGAAATGGCTGAGGGTCGAACTGGCTGGCAAAGGCGATGATGTCTTCGCGGGTCGGCGAAATCGTGCCCAGGTCCAATACCTGCCCCACCGCCAGGTCTTCCCACCAGACCGTGATGTGGGGGCTTTGTTCGGGAGTGGTGGCGGTCATATCGTGGTGTCCTTGTTGGGTGTTGGCCCGGTGGGCGTGGGTTTGGGGGATGGATGGCGCGCTGGGGTGGGTTCCCTGTGGGGACTCAACGCCCGCCCGAGACGTCCATCAGGCTCATGGTGGTGTAGCTGGCGGCGTCCGAGAGCAGCCACACAATGGCCTGCGCCACCTCGTCGGCGCGGCCACCGCGCTGCATCGGCACCTGGTGCTGCAGGTCTTTCACGCGGTTGGGCAGCCCGCCCGAGGCGTGGATATCGGTTTCGATCAGACCCGGGCGCACCGCGTTGACCCGAATGCCTTCAGCGGCCACCTCTTTGGCCATGCCCACGGTGAACGCATCCACCGCGCCCTTGGCCGCCGCGTAGTCGACATATTGGCCCGGCGAGCCCAGCCGCGACGCTGCGCTGGAGAGGTTCACGATCGAGCCGCCACTGCCGCCGTGGCGGGTGCTCATGCGGCGCACCGCTTCGCGGGTGCACAGCAGCGTGCCCATCACGTTGACGTCGAACATGCGGCGCCAGCGGGCCATGTCCATTTCGTCCAGCCGGGCGCTCACGTCCACCACGCCTGCGTTGTTCACGAGACCGGCGATGGGCCCGAGCTTGGCATCGACCTTGCGAAACATCGCCATCACCTGCGCCTCGTTCGCCACATCGGCCTGCACCGCCATGGCCGTGCCGCCTGCGGCGCGGATGCTGCGCACCACCTCGTCCGCCGCCAGCGAGTTGGCCGCGTAATTCACCGCCACCGCCCAACCTTGCCGGGCCGCCAGCACAGCGGTGGCCGCGCCAATGCCGCGGCTGCCTCCGGTGATCAAAAGTGCCTTGCCCATAACCCGACTCCAGCGTGCGTTTGTCAACCCGGGGACAACCGGGGTCCGATTCCGATTAAAGCAGCGTCAGGAGACCGCCATGCGTCACACAGTGGACTACTTTTTTGCCCCCAACAGCCCCTGGACCTATCTCGGCCATGCGCGCCTGGCCCGCTTGATCGATGTCACGCAGTCGCAGGTTCGCGTCTTGCCGGTGGACCTGGGCGATGTGTTTTCGGTGTCGGGTGGTTTGCCGCTGCCCAAGCGCGCACCACAGCGCCAGGCTTACCGCCTGCTGGAGCTCAAGCGCTTCAGCGAGGCGCTCGGCGTGCCCTTGAACGTGCAGCCCCGCTTTTTTCCTGTGGCCGCCGATGACGCCGCCCGTTTGATCGTTGCCGCCGAGATGCGCCACGGCAGCGAGGCCGCCATGGCGCTGACCGGTGCGGTTTGTGCGGCGGTGTGGGCGCAGGAGCGCAACATCGCCGACGCTGCCACCCTGGCCAGCCTGCTTCAGGCCTGCGGCCTGGAGCCCGATTTGTTACAGCGTGCGCATGACAGCGACGTGCAATCACGCTACGCTGAGAACACGCAGACCGCGAAGGACGCTGGCGTCTTTGGCGCACCCAGCTACGTGGTCGACGGCGAGTTGTTCTGGGGGCAAGACCGCCTGGACTTCGTCGAGCAGCGGTTGAAGGCCTGATGGAGCTGGCCTGCCGATCGCGGCGATTCGAACCCCCTTTGTGTTTTAGGAGACCTCAAAGATGAGCTACTTGTTTGACTTGGCCTCGGCAGACGGATTTGTGTGCCCCGCCTACGTGGCCGAGCCCACCGAGAACCCCATCGGCGGTCTGGTGCTGCTGCAGGAGATTTTTGGTGTCAACGACCACATTCGCGCGGTCGCCGATGGCTATGCGGCCGATGGCTACCTGGTGGTTGCGCCTGCGATGTTCGAGCGGATCAAGCCCCAGGTCGAACTGGGTTACGAAGAGGCCACCATGGGCGAAGCCCGCGCGCTGAAGGCAGCGGTCGAGGCCCTGCCCGAGCCGGGCGTCCAGCAAGACATTGCCGCTGCCATTGAAAAGGCCGCCGAGGGTGGCAAGGTGGCGGTGATGGGCTATTGCTGGGGCGGCCTGCCGCCTGGCGCGCGGCGTACCCAGCCGGGTTTGAGCGCGGCTGTGTGCTATTACGGCGGCGGCATGACCGTGGGCAAGGAGGTGCAGCGATCACCCCAGGTGCCTGTGCTGGCGCATTTTGCCGAACAGGACAACCACATATCCATGGAATCCGTGAAGGCCTTCGCGAAGGCCCAGCCAGGCGTGGAGGTGTTGACCTATCCTGCAGAGCACGGCTTCAACTGCGACCAGCGCGGCAGTTTTAATGCCGAGGCTGCGAAGCAAGCCCGCTTGCGTACATTGGCCTTTCTCGCGCAGCACCTGGGCTGAGCGCGCAGGGTCTGTGCGCGATGGCAGGACAGCGGGTCAGCGGCCCGCGCGCTCCAGATACCGGTGGCGCCAGAAAAACACGCTCAGGCCGATGGCGATCACCACCATGGCCCCCATGGCCCACCAGAAACCCTCTTGCTGGTGCACCAGCGGAATGAACTGAAAGTTCATGCCGAAGATGCCGGCGATCAGGTTCAGTGGCAAGAACACGGCGGTGAGCACGGTGAGCGTGCGCATGATGTCGTTGGTGCGGTTGCTCTGAACCGAAAAGTGCATCTGCACCGCGGTCTCCGCGTTCTGCTCCAACCGGCGCACATGGTGCACCACGCGCTCGATGTGCTCCAGCACATCCCGGCTGCGCACCTTCAGCAGATCCAGCCCGCGCTCACCGCCACTGTGCTCCTCCGCTTCCCAACTGGCCAGCGTCTCGATCCAGTCCTGGATCGCCGCGCGCTGGTCTTCGCAGATGTCGTCCAGGTGGTGGAGGGAAAACCGCGCGTCGAGCAAGGCCGACCAGTTCTGGAACCTGGCGTGAGGCTTGAGCAGCTCGGCCTGCCAGTGGTCAAGCTGGCGCGTCAGCTCGCGTCGCAGGTCCAGGTAGCCGTCCACCATGTGGTTCACCACCCGCAGCATCAGGTCGGCCGGGCCGGTGGGCAGGTGCCCTGCCGCACCCCGCACCGTGGCCTGCGGTGTGGCCAGCAGCCGCTGCACATAGTGGTTGAGCGAGGCGCAGCCGGCAGGGTGCACGCTGAGCAGCACCTGGTCAAACACCGCAAAGCCGACCGGATTGGTCTCGATGCGCCGCAACACCGGCGGACCGCCGCGCTTGAGCGGTTGCGTCAGCAACTGGCCGGGCTCGGCCAGATTGGACTCGGTCTGCCCCGCCGTCAGGCGGCGGAACACCAGCACGTCGTAGTCCGAGGTGTAGTCGAAATGTGAAGGCAACTGGTTGTTGAGCAAGTCGGACACATGCAGTTCCAGCAGCGTCGAACCTGACAATGACAGCAACGATGCCTGCACCTGGTGCTGCTCCACCTCAAACTCGCGCCGCCCGCACGCAATCCATACAAAACCACGTTCGGGCGCACTTTGCGGCAGACCGGGCAGTTCGGTCACGCCATGGGGAAGAATGTGGAAGCAGCGCAAGTGGGCGTTCCGTTCTGGGCGGTTTACCGCGTGAGCAGGCGCGCCGCGTCACGCGCGAAATAGGTCAGAACACCGTCGGCTCCGGCGCGCTTGAAAGCCAGCAGGCTCTCCATCATCACCGCGTCGTGGTCCAGCCAGCCGTTTTGCGCAGCGGCCTTGAGCATCGCGTATTCGCCGCTGACCTGATAGGCACACGTGGGCATGCGAAACGCGTCTTTCACCCGCCGCACGATGTCCAGGTAGGGCATGCCGGGCTTGACCATCACCATGTCGGCGCCTTCGGCAATGTCCAGCGCCACTTCGCGCAAGGCCTCGTCGCTGTTGCCCGGGTCCATCTGGTAGACCTTCTTGTCGGCCTTGCCCAGGTTGGCCGCCGAGCCAACCGCGTCGCGGAACGGCCCGTAGAAGGCGCTGGCGTATTTGGCGCTGTAGGCCATGATGCGGGTGTGCACCAGACCTTTCGCTTCAAGCGCGGCACGAATGGCCCCGATGCGGCCGTCCATCATGTCGCTGGGTGCGACCATGTCCACGCCCGCCTCGGCCTGGGTGAGCGCCTGTTTGACGAGGATCTCCACCGTGGGGTCGTTGAGGATGTAGTTGTGTTCGTCCAGCACACCGTCCTGCCCGTGGCTGGTGAACGGGTCCAGCGCCACATCGGTCATCACGCCCAGCTCGGGAAAGCGCTTCTTGAGTTCCCGAACCACGGTCGGCACCAGCCCATCGGGGTTGGTCGCCTCGACGCCGTCCGGGGTTTTCAAGGCCGGATCAATCACCGGAAAGAGCGCCATCACCGGGATGCCCAGCTTCACGCAGTCTTCGGCCACCGGCAGCAGCAAATCCAGGCTCAGCCGATCGACACCCGGCATCGACGCCACCGTTTCGCGCCGATTGGCGCCGCTCAGCACAAAAACGGGGTAGATCAGGTCTGCTGGGGACAGGCGGTTCTCCCGCACCAGATCGCGGGTGAAAGCGTCGCGACGCAGGCGGCGGGGGCGGGAAAGGGGGAAGGGGGCGGGTTGGACCATGGGTCTATTGTGTCAAATTGCCTTGGGCCTGCGCGCCGTTCAGGGGGTGGGGGCGTCGCCGTGCGGACAGCCGCCCGAATGGTGCGCAGGTTTGGGGCTTTGGGGGCGGCGTGGCGTGGCCGCTTGGCGGCTTCGGGACCCCTGATGCTCCCCGCGGGAGGCCCACGCCAATGCCCGAACAGTGACAAATGATTCGTATCGGTTGGTAAGTTTCTCTGGGCAATTGAAAACGAGCTGACTTTGTGTTGAACTCGAACGTACGGGCTCGAACACCCCCCATTTGGGCCACCGCCGCGCACCATTTGGTGCCATCATTCCAACCGAGCCGCCCTTGGCCCTGGCAAGTATCTGTCACCATGCAAGCCAAAACAGGGTCGGGCGCAGCCACCAACTTCTAATTTGAGATCCAGCATGGCTCCAGACAAAAACAAAATGAATGCGCCCGCGTCGCGGGCTTCGGACTCCAAGGGCGGGGAGTCGGACGTTTGGTCGCTTGACGATCATTGGCCCGAGCTGATCTCCAGCCTGGCCGATCAGTTCACCGAAAACGTGAGCTCGTTGCAGCACCAGTTCGACCACCTGCTGGCAAGTGGCCGCATTTCCAAACAGGAACACCGGGCGATGTCGATCCCGGCCGAGCGGATCAAGCAAGCCGGCCTGGGTGCCCAGCAGATCAACCGCTTCTATATGGGTCGCATTCGCCAGACCCATGAAAAGGTGGACATGTCGCAACTGGTTGAAGGGGTGTTGCAGGAGCGCAAGCAGGAGTTGGCGATCCTGGGCATAGCCCTGCGTCGCAAACTCAAGCCCGTGGAAGTGTTGATCGACCCCACCGTCGCCCACACTTTTGTCAATGCCGTGCTGGACTGGAGCTTGCCGTTTGGCAACCGTGTCGACATGCGCCTCGATCTCAACGCCTGGCCGCAGAACGCACGTTTGCAACTGCGCGTGGCCAATGATGGCGCGCCACCCTCCAGCGCGCCCACCTCGGACAGTTTGAGCTGGATGTTGATTCGCCAGATCGCCCTGGTCTCAGGGGGTATCGAAATTGAACGTACGCAGAACCAAGATGGGGTGAACTTCACCGCCATGTTCACGCGAACGGTCCAGGCAGTCGATGGGATCTCGGCGGTTGACCTGTCCGACGACCATTCCTCGATGTTCAAGTCGCTCTCGGGTACCTACGTGCTGACGATTTCGCCAAGCTTGCAAATCCGGGCCGACGTGCGGGATGCTCTGCGAGAGATAGGCATTTCGTCTGACAGCGTTGTGGATTTCCAACAGGCGCGCGACGTGATCAAGAGCCGCATGCCCAATCTCATCGTGGTGGACTCCGAAATCAAAGACGACGAGTTTGAGGAATTCCGCCGGGCCCTGTTGCGCGAGGTGTTCGAGTTTCCGTTTGTGGAAATTTCACCCGATGACAGCTCGTTTGACATGTCAGGATTCGGCGAATTTTCCATGGCCAAGGTGGGGCGCGGGAACATCCGCGAGGCCTTGGGCACGGCCGTGATGTTTGAGCTGGCCAAGATGATGTAAGTCAGACGGCTTCAAATCGTGACAGGTTGCGGGTTTCCAGCGAAAAACGCTCTGGACGCCGCTTTGATTTTCATTGTCTTGTTGTAACATTGTGCCGGGCCTGTCCTTGGATGGGTCCCCCGCTTTTCCTCCCTGAGCGGGTGCCTTAGTGTGTGACAGCAAAAAGGCTTATCAACCCGGCCCTATGGGCCGGGTTTTTTTTGTCCCGACCACTTTGACAAGCCTGGCTTGAGGCGCGCCAAGATCCGCGCGCAGCGGGGTTCAGGCAGGGAATACACTGCCCCCATGCTGTGGGTCAAATCCTTTCATATCGTCTTTGTGGCGAGCTGGTTTGCCGGCCTGTTTTATCTGCCGCGCATTTTCGTCAACCTGGCCATGGTGCCGCCTGGCAGCGATGCCGAGCGTCAGCGGCTGTTGCTCATGGCGCGCAAGCTGATGCGTTTCACCACCATGCTTGCGGTGCCTGCGGTGGGTCTGGGCCTGTGGCTTTGGGCGGGGTACGGCATCGGCTGGGGGCCGGGCAATGGCTGGATGCATGCCAAGCTGTTGGTCGTGCTGCTGGTGCTGGGCTACCACCACGCCTGTGGGGTCATGCTGCGCAAGTTCGAGCGGGGGGAGAACCGCCGCAATCACGTCTGGTACCGCTGGTTCAACGAAGCACCGGTGCTGATGCTGGTGGTGGTGGTGGTCCTGGTGGTGGTCAAGCCCTTCTGACGCGCCGAAAAAGGGCCGCGCCTAAAATGCGCCCATGGAAACCCGCCCACCTTACTACCAGCGTCACATCTTCTTTTGTCTGAACCAGCGAGAGAGCGGCGAAGACTGCTGCGCCCCCCACGGTGCGCAGGCGGCCTTCGACCGTTGCAAGTCCAAAGCCAAGGCAATGGGCCTGTTGGGGGCGGGCAAGGTGCGGGTGAACAAGGCCGGTTGCCTGGACCGTTGTGCGGGTGGCCCCATTGCGGTCGTGTACCCCGAGGGGGTCTGGTACAGCTATGTCGATCAGAGCGACATCGACGAAATCGTGGAGTCGCACTTGCGTGACGGCGTGGTGGTGGAGCGTTTGCTGACACCGCCAAGCGTCGGGCGCTGATGAACGCCCAAACCGAATCCCGGCAGTTGGCCGGCCCTGCGGGCGTGCTGGAGCTGGCCATCGACAGGCCGGAAGGCGAGCCCCGCGGCGTTGCCGTGATCGCGCACCCCCACCCGTTGTTTGGCGGCACCATGAGCAACAAGGTGGTGCAGACACTGGCGCGTGCGTTTGTGCTGGCGGGATGGACCGCGGTCCGCTTCAATTTCCGGGGGGTGGGGGGCAGTGAGGGCGCCTATGACGAAGGGCGCGGCGAGCTGGAAGACCTCTTGGCCGTGGTCCGTGATCAGGCGCCGCAAGGCGATCTCTGCCTGGCGGGGTTTTCGTTTGGCGCCTTTGTGACCAGCCATGCGGTGGCCCGTTTGACCCGTGAGCGCGACATCAGCAAGGTGGTGCTTGTGGGCACGGCAACGAGCCGGTTCGAGACCATGCCCATTGCGCCGGAACTTCACGCAAAGACTTTGGTCATCCATGGCGAGGCAGACGACACGGTGCCGCTGGCATCGGTGATGGACTGGGCCAGGCCGCAGGGTCTGCCCGTGCTCGTGGTGCCCGACGTCGGACATTTTTTTCATGGTCAGCTGCCGTTGTTGCGAATGCTGACCTTGCGTCATTTGCAGGCCTGAGGCCTGCTTTCTGTTTTAAGGGGTGAATATTTTGTTGCGTCGTTCGTTGATGCGTTGGGTGGCCGGTTTGGTGTGTGCAGCAGCGGCCTTTTCGGCCGCGGCGCAGCCGCCCAAGCCGCCCGAAATCGCGGCCAAGGCCTACCTGCTCATGGATGTGACTTCCGGGCAGGTGTTGGCGGCCAAGGACCCGGACAAGCCGGTCGAGCCCGCCTCGTTGACCAAACTGATGACCGCTTATGTGGTGTTCGATGCGCTCAAGTCGGGCAAGATCAGCCTGGCCCAGCGGTTCACCGTCAGCGAGCGCGCCTGGAAAATGCCCGGCTCGCGCATGTTCATCGAGCCCCGCATGGAAATCCCGGTTGAAGACCTCATCAAAGGCATGATCGTCCAGTCGGGCAACGATGCCACCACCGCTTTGGCCGAAGGCGTTGGTGGCAGTGTGGAGCGCTTCGTCGACCTCATGAATCAGCAGGCCAAGGTGCTGGGCATGAAGTCCAGCACGTTCAAGAACCCCGAAGGCCTGACTGTGGCTGGCCACTCCACCACCGCCTCCGACCTGGCGATCCTTGCCACCAGCCTGATGCGCGATTTCCCCGAGTACGTGCCGTATTACGCCATTCAGCACTACCGCTACCCCGGCACGCCGGCGGCCAATGACACCAACCGCAACCTGCTGCTGTTTCGCGACCCGAGCGTCGACGGCCTGAAGACTGGCCACACCGATGCCGCCGGGTACTGCCTGGTCGCCACGGCGCGCCGTCCCGTGGCGGGCCTGGGCGAAGGTCCGGCCGGTCAGCGGCGCCTGCTGAGCGTCCTGTTGGGTGCCTCGAGCGAGAACGTGCGCGCCGCCGAAAGCCAGAAGCTCCTGAACTGGGGTTACACCGCCTTTGACGCGGTGCGCTTGACGACCGCGGGCAGCCCCCTGGCCACGCCGCGCGTGTGGAAAGGCAAGGCGGCGGAGGTCAAGCTGGGCAAGGCTCAGGGCGTGGTGGTGTCGGTTCCGGCCGGTGAGGGGCCACATATCAAGACCGAGATCGTCCGTCCGGACCCACTGGTGGCGCCTTTGATGAAAGGCCAGCCCTTGGGTGTTTTGCGCGTTACCCTGGCCAGTGGCGAGCCTGTCACGGAAGTGCCGCTCACGGTGCTCGAAACCGTGGAGGAGAGCGGCATCCTCGGGCGCGCCTGGGACTCCTTGCGCCTTTGGATTCAGTAGTCCGGCTCGTTTGCCGTCAGCCTGCTGCTGGGTCCCGTTTACGGAGTCCCAACGTTTCTCAAGCCGCCTTCGGGCGGCTTTTTTCGTCGGTTACAGGCTGCGCAACACTTGCATTGCGGTTTTTGAGGCTCCGTGCTACAGTCGAGGGCTTTTCGGAATCTTCCGAGAAGTTTTCGTTTTCGCTTTATTTTCTAAACGTTTAGGGACGTTTCATGCCAACCATCAATCAACTCGTGCGCCACGGCCGGGAGGTCGAAAAGACCAAATCCAAGAGCCCGGCCATGGAGAACTCTCCCCAGCGTCGCGGTGTGTGCACCCGTGTGTACACCACGACCCCCAAGAAGCCCAACTCCGCTCTGCGTAAGGTTGCCAAGGTGCGCCTGACCAACGGTTTTGAGGTGATTTCCTACATCGGCGGTGAAGGCCACAACCTGCAGGAGCACAGTGTGGTGCTGGTGCGCGGCGGTCGTGTGAAGGATTTGCCTGGTGTTCGTTACCACATCGTGCGTGGTTCGCTTGACTTGCAGGGCGTGAAAGACCGCAAGCAGGCTCGCTCCAAGTACGGCGCGAAGAAGCCCAAGGCCAAGTGATCTCCGGCTTTTGTCGGAAGGTAGAAATTGTCGGTGCTGTTTGCCGCGTGGCGCGGTGAATGAGCGTAGTGACCCGAAGCCTGCAATGTCGCGGGTGGGTCGAGTAAGTGAGAGTCAGGCTTGTCTCTCGCGGTGTCTGCCAAGGCGCCAACTGAAGCAAATTTAGAGGTGAAAAAATGCCACGTCGTCGCGAAGTCCCTAAACGTGAAATCCTGCCGGATCCCAAGTTCGGCAATGTCGAGCTCTCCAAGTTCATGAACGTGATCATGGAAGGCGGTAAAAAAGCGGTCGCTGAGCGCATCATTTATGGCGCGCTGGAGCAGATCGAGAAGAAGACCGGCAAAGACCCGGTCGAGGCTTTCTCCATTGCCATCAACAACGTCAAGCCCATGGTGGAAGTGAAGTCCCGCCGCGTGGGTGGCGCCAACTACCAGGTGCCCGTGGAGGTGCGTCCGGTTCGTCGCCTGGCTTTGTCCATGCGCTGGATCAAGGAGGCCGCCCGCAAGCGCAGCGAGAAGTCCATGGCCATGCGCCTGGCCAATGAGCTGATCGAAGCCACGGAAGGCCGTGGTGGTGCCATGAAGAAGCGTGACGAAGTGCACCGCATGGCCGAAGCCAACAAGGCGTTCAGCCACTTCCGTTTCTGATCCGGACTCTTTTCGTTCCGAATCACTACCTTGACCCGAGAGCCCGCATTCCCTTGAAAAAGGGTGGCGGGCTCGACCCAATTTTGGAGTATTTCCATGTCCCGCACCACGCCCCTTGAGCGTTACCGCAATATTGGTATTTCCGCGCACATCGACGCCGGCAAGACCACCACCACCGAGCGCATCCTGTTCTACACGGGTGTGAACCACAAAATCGGCGAAGTGCAAATGCTGGTGCTGCCACCATGGACTGGTGGAGCAGGAGCAGGAGCGGCATCACGATCACCTCCGCTACCACGACCTGTTTCTGGAAGGGCATGGAACTCAACTACGAAGAGCACCGCTTCAACATCATCGACACCCCCGGTCACGTGGACTTCACCATTGAGGTGGAGCGCTCCATGCAAGCGTGCTCGACGGCGCCTGCATGGTCTATTGCGCCGTGGGTGGCGTGCAGCCCCAGTCGGAAACCGTCTGGCGCCAAGCCAACAAATACAAGGTGCCGCGCCTCGCGTTCGTCAACAAGATGGACCGCACGGGCGCCAACTTCTTCAAGGTCTACGACCAGATGAAGCTGCGCCTGAAAGCCAATCCGGTCGCCATCGTGATCCCGATCGGTGCCGAAGAGAACTTCACCGGTGTGGTCGATCTGATCAAGATGAAAGCCATCATCTGGGACGAAGCTTCGCAGGGCATGAAGTTCGAGTACCGCGATGTTCCCGCCGAGTTGCAGGCTCAGGCCGAAGAGTGGCGCGAGAAGCTGCTCGAAGCCGCTGCCGAGTCGAACGAAGAGCTGATGAACAAGTACCTCGAAGAGGGCACCCTGTCTGAGGCCGAGATCAAGGCCGGTATCCGTGCCCGCACGCTGGCCACCGAGATCCAGCCGATGCTGTGTGGCACTGCGTTCAAGAACAAGGGTGTGCAGCGCATGCTGGATGCCGTGATCGACTTCCTGCCTTCGCCTGTGGACATTCCTCCAGTGGGCGGCACCAACGAAGATGAAGAAGCGGTCACCCGCGAAGCTTCTGACGATGCCAAGCTGTCTGCTTTGGCATTCAAGCTGATGACCGACCCCTATGTGGGTCAGTTGACCTTCGTCCGCGTGTATTCCGGCGTGCTGAAGAAGGGTGATTCGGTCTTCAACCCCGTCAAGGGCAAGAAAGAGCGTATCGGCCGTATCGTTCAGATGCACGCCAACAACCGCCTGGAAGTCGAAGAGATTCGCGCTGGCGACATTGCCGCCTGCGTGGGCCTGAAGGATGTGACCACGGGTGAAACCCTGTGCGATCCGGATGCGGTGATCATGCTTGAGCGCATGGTGTTCCCTGAGCCCGTGATTGCACAGGCGGTGGAGCCCAAGACCAAGGGTGATCAGGAAAAGATGGGCATTGCCCTGCAGCGTCTGGCCGCAGAAGATCCGTCTTTCCGCGTCAAGACCGACGAAGAATCGGGTCAGACCATCATCGCCGGTATGGGCGAGTTGCACCTGGAAATCATTGTTGACCGCATGAAGCGCGAGTTCGGTGTGGAAGCCAACGTGGGCAAGCCCCAAGTCGCTTACCGCGAAACCATCCGCAAGAGTGTCGACGAAGCCGAGGGCAAGTTCGTGCGTCAGTCGGGCGGTAAAGGGCAGTACGGTCACGTGGTGTTCAAGATCGAGCCCAACGAAGCCGGCAAGGGCTTTGAGTTTGTGGACGCGATCAAGGGTGGTGTGGTTCCTCGCGAGTACATTCCCGCCGTGGAGAAGGGCGTCATCGAGGCCCTGACGACCGGCGTGTTGGCCGGCTACCCGGTTGTGGACGTGAAGGTGACGCTGCACTTCGGCTCGTACCACGATGTCGACTCGTCGGAAATGGCCTTCAAGATGGCCGCCATCTTTGGTTTCAAGGAAGGCTGCAAGAAAGCCAATCCTGTCATTCTTGAGCCCATGATGGCTGTGGAAGTCGAAACGCCTGAAGAGTACGCCGGTAACGTGATGTAGATCTCTCCAGCCGTCGCGGCATGGTCCAGGGCATGGAAGACATGGTCGGTGGCGGCAAGGCCATCAAAGCCGAAGTGCCACTGTCGGAAATGTTCGGCTACCCACCCACGCTGCGTTCGAGTCGCAAGGTCGTGCAACCTACTCCATGGAATTCAAGCACTACTCCGGAAGCGCCCCGCAACGCGGCTGAGGCCATCGTCGCTTCCCGCGCGAAATAACTGTCCGCCTGCGCCGCCCACCGCGGCGCAACCCTCGCTCGAGGGCGGTTGCAGATGGGTCGGCCAATCCGGGCCTCTGCAGCTGCGAAGCAGTTCCGCGCAACCAGTTTTGTCTTCGGCGCCGCACCAGCGGTTAGCCAGCTGCCCGTGGCAGGTCTGTGCCGGAAACGTTAAACCATCACGGGCTTTGTTCTTTTTAAGGTAATTCAAATGGCAAAAGAGAAATTTGAGCGGACCAAGCCGCACGTCAACGTGGGCACGATTGGTCACGTGGACCATGGCAAGACCACCCTGACGGCGGCCATCACGACGTGTTGTCGGCCAAGTCTGGTGGCGCAGCCAAGGCCTACGACCAGATCGACGCAGCTCCCGAAGAGAAGGCCCGCGTATCACCATCAACACCGCCCACGTCGGTACGAGACGGCCACCTGTCACTACGCCCACGTGGACTGCCCCGGTCACGCCGACTACGTCAAGAACATGATCACCGGTGCCGCCCAGATGGACGGCGCCATCCTGGTGTGCTCTGCCGCTGACGGCCACGCCCCAGACCCGCGAGCACATCCTGCTGCGCCTGCGTCAGGTGGGCGTGCCCTACATCATCGTCTTCCTGAACAAGGCCGACATGGTGGACGACGCTGAACTGCTGGAGCTGGTCGAAATGGAAGTGCGCGAGCTGCTCTCCAAGTACGACTTCCCTGGTGACGACACCCCCATCATCCACGGCTATTCGCCAAGCTCGCCCTGGAAGGCGACAAGGGTCCGCTGGGCGAAGAGGCCATCATGAAGCTGGCCGAGGCGCTGGACACCTACATCCCTGAGCCAGAGCGTGCTGTGGACGGCACCTTCCTGATGCCCGTGGAAGACGTGTTCTCCATCTCCGGTCGCGGCACCGTGGTGACCGGCCGTATCGAGCGCGGCATCATCAAGGTTGGTGAAGAGATCGAAATCGTTGGCATCGCCGACACCCAGAAACCACCTGCACGGGCGTGGAAATGTTCCGCAAGCTGCTGGACCAAGGCCAGGCTGGCGACAACGTCGGTATCCTGTTGCGCGGTACCAAGCGCGAAGACGTGCAGCGCGGCCAGGTGCTGTGCAAGCCCGGTTCGATCAAACCCCACACCCACTTCACGGGCGAGATCTACGTGTTGTCCAAGGACGAAGGTGGCCGTCACACGCCGTTCTTCAACAACTACCGCCCCCAGTTCTACTTCCGCACGACGGACGTGACCGGTGCCATCGAGCTGCCAGAAGGCAAAGAGATGGTGATGCCTGGTGACAACGTGTCGATCACCGTCAAGCTGATCAACCCCATCGCCATGGAAGAAGGTCTGCGTTTCGCCATCCGCGAAGGCGGTCGTACCGTGGGCGCCGGTGTGGTGGCCAAGATCATTGCCTAAGGAGGTCTGAATGTCTTCCAAGCAAAAGATCCGCATCCGCCTGAAGGCGTTTGACTACAAACTGATCGACACCTCGGCTGCCGAGATCGTTGAAACTGCCAAGCGCACCGGCGCGATTGTCAAGGGCCCCGTGCCCCTGCCAACCCGCATGAAGCGCTTCGACATTCTTCGTTCGCCACACGTCAACAAGACCAGCCGCGACCAGCTCGAGATCCGTACGCACCAGCGTTTGATGGACATCGTGGACCCCACCGACAAAACGGTGGACGCCCTGATGAAACTCGATCTGCCCGCCGGCGTCGACGTGGAGATCAAGCTGCAGTGATGCAGCCCGGGTGAGTCCTGCTCCCTTCAGGGACGCGGGGCTTGCGCAATAAGAGCCCGCAAGCTATAGTTGCGGGCTTTCCTGTCTTTTGACAGGGAAGAAAAGTACGAGGCGACAAGCCAAAAATGGCTGCGCCATTCGCCGCGGCAGCTCCTTCTGGGGGTTGCTGCATCATCAGCCCCGGCCAATTGCAGTCGGGAACGGAGAAAAAAATGAGTCTTAGCAACTCCCTCGGGTTGTTGGGTCGCAAGGTTGGCATGATGCGCCTGTTCACCGAAGATGGGGATTCGGTCCCTGTCACGGTGGTCGACGTGTCGAACAACCGAGTGACGCAAGTCAAAACTCAAGCCAATGATGGCTACGATGCGTTGCAGGTCACCTTCGGTGCCCGCCGTGCGTCCCGCATCACCAAGCCTGTTGCAGGCCACCTGGCCAAGGCCGGTGTTGAGGCGGGTGAAATCATCCAGGAATTCCGCGTTGCTTCTGATGTCGCTGCCCAGTACCCAGCGGGTGCCGTGGTGGCTGCCACCGCTGTCTTTGCAGCGGGTCAGAAGGTGGACGTGCAAGGCACTTCGATTGGTAAGGGCTACGCCGGCACCATCAAGCGCCACAACTTCAAGTCGCAGCGGGCTTCGCACGGTAACAGCCGTTCGCACAACGTCCCAGGCTCGATTTCCATGGCCCAGGATCCTGGCCGCGTGTTTCCCGGCAAAAAAATGACGGGTCACATGGGCGATCAAACCAAAACAGTTCAAAACCTGGACATCTTCCGCATTGACGAAGCCCGTCAGCTGTTGATGATCCGCGGTGCCGTGCCTGGTGCCAAGAACGGCTTCCTGACCGTGCGCCCCGCGGTGAAGGCCAGCCAATAAAGGAGCTAACTGATGCAAGTTGAACTCCTGAACGACCAGGGTCAGGCTTCTTCCACGATGGATGTGCCTGAGACCGTATTTGGCCGTGACTACAACGAAGCGCTGATTCATCAACTGGTGGTGGCCTACCAGGCCAACGCCCGCCAAGGTACGCGTGCTCAGAAAGACCGTGAGCAGGTCAAGCATTCGACCAAGAAGCCATTCAAGCAGAAAGGCACTGGCCGCGCCCGTGCCGGTATGACCTCGTCGCCGATCTGGCGTGGGGGCGGACGCGCATTCCCCAACCTGCCCAACGAAAACTTCACGCAGAAGATCAACAAGAAGATGTACCGCGCCGGTATGGCTTCGATCTTCTCGCAGCTGGTTCGTGAAGGCCGATTGGCCGTGGTCGAGTCCATCAAGCTGGATTCGCCCAAGACCAAGCCGCTGGCAGCGAAATTCAAGGCCATGAACATGCAGTCGGTCCTGGTGATCACTGAAGAAGTGGACGAAAACCTGTATCTGGCATCGCGCAACCTGCCCAACGTGTTGGTCGTTGAGCCGCGTTACGCTGACCCGCTGTCGCTGGTGCACTACAAAAAGGTGATTGTCACCAAGGGTGCCATCGACCAGTTGAAGGAGATGTTCGCATGAGCGTCACGAAATACGACGAAGGCCGCTTGATGCAGGTGCTGGTTGCGCCCATCGTGTCGGAAAAAGCCACTCAGGTGGCCGAGAACACCAATGCGGTGTTGTTCAAGGTCTTGCGCGATGCGTCCAAGCCCGAGATCAAGGCTGCGGTGGAATTGATGTTCAAGGTTGAAGTGCAAGGCGTGTCGGTGCTCAATCAAAAGGGCAAGGCCAAGCGCTTTGGCAAGACCATGGGGCGCCGCGATCACGTTCGCAAGGCCTATGTGACGCTGAAGCCCGGTCAAGAACTGAACTTCAGCGGGGAGGCTGCGTAATCATGGCTGTCATCAAGATGAAACCCACCTCGCCAGGCCGTCGCGGCATGGTGAAGGTCACGCGTGGTCACCTCCACAAAGGTGAGGGCTACGCACCACTGCTGGAGCCCCAGTTCCAGAAAGCCGGCCGTAACAACAACGGTCACATCACGGTTCGCCACAAGGGCGGTGGTCACAAGCACCATTACCGCGTGGTCGACTTCCGTCGCAACAAGGACAATATCCCTGCGAAGGTTGAGCGTATCGAATACGACCCCAACCGCACCGCACACATTGCCCTGTTGTGCTACGCCGATGGCGAGCGCCGCTACATCATCGCCCCTCGCGGCGTTGAAGTGGGTGCCACGCTGTTGTCGGGCTCCGAGTCGCCCATCCGCGTGGGCAACACGCTGCCCATCCGCAACATCCCTGTGGGTTCCACCATTCACTGCATCGAATTGCAGGTTGGCAAAGGTGCTCAGATTGCCCGTTCCGCCGGTGCCTCTGCGGTCTTGCTGGCTCGTGAAGGCATCTATGCCCAGGTGCGTATGCGCTCGGGTGAGGTGCGCAAGATCCATGTGGATTGCCGCGCCACCATTGGCGAAGTCTCCAATCAGGAACACAGCCTGCGCCAGTTGGGCAAGGCCGGTGTCAAGCGCCACATGGGCATCCGCCCAACCGTGCGCGGTACCGCCATGAACCCAATCGATCACCCACACGGTGGTGGCGAGGGCAAGACCGGCGAAGGCCGTGCTCCGGTGGATCCATGGGGCAACCTGACCAAAGGCTACCGTACCCGCAACAATCGCCGCACGCAGTCGATGATCGTCTCGCGTCGCAAGAGCAAGAAGTAAAGGGCTGACAAAATGAGTCGTTCACTTAAAAAGGGCCCTTTCATTGACCATCACCTGATGGCCAAAGTGGAAAAGGCTGTTGCCACCAAAGACAAGAAGCCTGTCAAGACCTGGTCGCGTCGCTCCATGATCTTGCCGGACTTCATCGGGCTGACCATTGCTGTGCACAACGGCAAGCAGCACGTGCCTGTTTACATCACCGATCAGATGGTTGGACACAAGCTTGGCGAGTTCTCGCTGACCCGCACGTTCAAAGGCCATCCGGCTGACAAAAAAGCGAAGAAGTAAGGACCAACCATGAGCACAGAAACCCGCTCCATCGTTCGCGGTGTGCGCCTGTCGGTGGACAAAGGCCGCCTCGTCGCCGATTTGATTCGCGGCAAGAAAGTTGACCAAGCGCTCAACATTCTCGCGTTCACGCAAAAGAAAGCCGCTGGCATTGTCCGCAAAGCGCTGGAATCTGCCATTGCCAACGCAGAGCACAACGACGGCGCCGACATCGACGAATTGAAGGTCAAGACCATCTACGTCGAGCAAGGCACCACGCTCAAGCGTTTCTCGGCCCGCGCCAAAGGCCGCGGCAACCGCATCAGCAAACCCACCTGTCACATCTACGTGACGGTTGGCAACTGAAAGAGGTCACAGGAATATGGGACAAAAAATCAACCCAACCGGGTTCCGCCTCGCAGTTTCCCGCAACTGGGCCAGCCGCTGGTACGCCAGCAACCGCGATTTCGCCGGCATGTTGGCCGAAGACATCAAGGTTCGCGAATACCTCAAGGGCAAGCTGAAGAACGCTGCTGTTTCGCGCGTCGTGATCGAGCGCCCCGCCAAGAACGCACGCATCACCATTTACTCGGCTCGTCCTGGTGTGGTGATCGGCAAGAAAGGTGAGGACATCGAGAAGCTCAAGAAAGAGCTGACCGCCAAGCTCGGCGTGCCCGTTGCTGTCAACATCGAAGAAGTGCGCAAGCCTGAAATCGATGCCAAACTGATCGCCGACAGCATCACGCAGCAGCTCGAGAAGCGCATCATGTTCCGTCGCGCCATGAAGCGCGCGATGCAGAATGCCATGCGTCTGGGTGCCCTGGGCATCAAGATCATGTCTTCTGGCCGTTTGAACGGCATCGAGATTGCCCGTTGCGAGTGGTACCGCGAAGGCCGCGTGCCGCTTCACACCTTGCGCGCTGACATCGACTACGGCACTTCGGAAGCCAAGACCACCTACGGCATCATCGGCGTCAAGGTCTGGGTCTACAAGGGTGATCACCTCGGACGCAGCGATGCGCCCACCTTGGCCGATACGCCCCGCCCAGAGGAAGAGCGCCGTCCACGTGGTCCACGCCGTGAGCGTCCCGCAGGTCCAACCGCCCGCGCCGCCGTTCGCCGTCCTGGTGCCAATGCCGCTCCGGCCGACGGAAGCGACAAGCCTGCTGAAGCCACCGCCGATGCAGATACCAAATCCGCCGTTAAGCGCGTTCGCAAAGACGCACCCGCAGAGGCATCTGCGGACGGCAAAGGAGAATAAACATGCTGCAACCTGCACGTCGCAAGTTCCGTAAGGAACAAAAAGGCCGCAACACGGGCGTCGCCACCAGTGGCGCCACCGTGGCTTTCGGCGATTTCGGTTTGAAGTCCACCGACCGTGGCCGTCTGACTGCCCGTCAGATTGAGGCCGCACGTCGCGCGATTTCCCGTCACGTCAAGCGTGGTGGCCGTATCTGGATCCGCGTTTTTCCGGACAAGCCAATCTCCAACAAGCCAGCTGAAGTCCGTATGGGCAACGGCAAGGGCTCTGTTGAGTACTACGTGGCTGAGATTCAGCCCGGCAAGGTGCTTTACGAAATCGTGGGTGTGCCAGAGCAACTGGCGCGCGAAGCCTTCACCTTGGCTGCGGCCAAACTTCCCCTGCGCACCACGTTCGTGACGCGCATGCTGGGTCAGTGATTCAGGAGACCATCAAATGAAAACTGCTGATCTGCGCAAAAAGGATGTGGCCGGCCTTGAAGCCGAAGTGAAGTCGCTGCAAAAGGCCCATTTCGGTCTGCGCATGCAAAAAGCCACCCAACAACTCAACAACACCGCAACGCTCGGCAATACCCGCCGTGACATTGCCCGCGCCAAGACGATTCTGGCCGAGCAACAGCGTGCTGCGGCCGCCGGCAAATAAGGAGCGAACCCATGACGGAAGCCAAAACCTCCCTCAAGCGCACCTTGGTTGGCAAGGTGGTCAGTGACAAACGCGCGAAGACCGTGACGGTTCTCGTGGAGCGCCGTGTGAAGCACGAGCTCTACGACAAGATCGTGGCCAAGTCGAGCAAGTACCATGCTCACGACGAAAAAGGCGAATACAAGATGGGCGACGTGATCGAGATCACCGAGAGCCGTCCGCTGTCCAAGACCAAGAACTGGGTTGCGACCCGGCTGGTCCAAAAGGCCGCACTGGTGTAAAGACCATTGCGCTGCTGGCAGCGTGTTCCCTGAAAGCGACCGACAATCTCGGTCGCTTTTTCTTTTTCTGGCCTCAGTCTTTTGAGGCTTCAACAATGGCTTTCAGGCCAGCATTCAGGAGATTCCCATGATCAAGGTTGGTGACAAGATTCCCGCAACGGTGTTGATGGAGTACGTTGAGGTCGAAGGCAACGGTTGCAGCATCGGTCCCAACCCGGTGGATACCACCAAGGCCAGCGCTGGCAAGACCATTGCCTTGTTTGCGCTTCCTGGTGCATTCACGCCCACCTGCTCTGCGCAGCACGTCCCGGGTTACCTGACGGAATACGACGCCCTCAAAGCGGCCGGGGTGGACGAGATCTGGTGTCTGAGTGTCAACGATGCTTTTGTGATGGGCGCCTGGGCTCGCGATCAGAAGACCGGTGACAAGGTGCGCATGCTGGCCGATGGCGATGCGGCATTCGCCAAGGCCACGGGTTTGACCTTGGACCTCACGGGCAAAGGCCTGGGACTGCGAAGCAACCGTTATTCGATGCTGGTCAAGGATGGGGTGGTCACGACCCTGAATGTCGAAGGTCCTGGCAAGTTTGAGGTGAGCGACGCCGCCACGATGCTGGCTCAGGCCAAGGCCTGATCGCGCTCGCGAACTCTGGCGATCTCGACGCGATCGCCAGAATGCTGGGTCGCAGTTGCAAGGTCAGCGACCCGTTTCACAGACGCTGCGCCGGCGGCTGGGTGTGGTGAGCCCACGCTGGCCATTTGGTCGACGGGCCCTAGCCGCCCGGGTTGTTGGCGAGGTCCGCCATCAAATAGTGGGCTCCCGGAATGGGGTTGTGGTAGTAAGGCGCCACCTCCACAAAGCCCGCTTCCTGGTACAGCGCCCTGGCGGTTTCCATGTCGCTCAAGGTGTCCAGCAGCATGGTGGCGTAGCCCGCGATGCGCGCGTGCATCATGGTCTGCTCCACCAATAGCCGCCCCAGACCGAAGCCACGAAATGCCGGGCGAACATACAGGCGCTTCATTTCGCAGGCGTTCAGGTGGTCACTGTTGACCAAGGGTCTCAGGCCGCAACACCCGGCCGGCAGGCCGTCAACCCAGGCGAGCCAAAGGCCGCCCATGGGCTCGACGTATTGGCCGGGCAGACTGGCGAGCTCATCCTCAAACCCCTGAAAGCACAGATCGATGTCCAATGAGGCTTGGTAGTCCAGAAACAGGGCACGGGCAGCCTCAATGTCGGAAGCGGTTTCGGCGCGCCGCAGTTCGACTTGGGCGCTGGGGGAGTCGGTCATGTCAAGCGAGCAAATCAGACGAGCGCCCACTATACGACAGGCGCTTAAAAACCACTGAATCCGCTGCTCTGCCCCCAGGCGACGAGCCGGCTCACCACCAAGCCGCAAGCGACCAGCACCGCCAATGCCAGCAAGCGGGTGCCGGCGGTGTCTTTGCTCGGCTCAACAGGCGTGTCCAGCGGCTTGTCGCCGTTCACCATGGGGCCCACCAGATTGGTTTTCTTGATCACCCTGTAGTAGCCGATGGCAAGCAGGTGCAAGATCACCAGCGCAATGAGAATGACCTTGCCGATTTCCTTGTGGTAGTTCGTCGCCCAAGCCACGGTTTCCCCGGACACCAGCCCTGTGAGTGGGCCGGCAAATGCGATGTCGTCGTCCGACATCAGCCCGCTGCCTACCTGCACGACCAGCACCAGCAACAAAGCGAACACCGAAAGTGCACCCGTGGGGCTGTGACCAACCGAATGCTCGGGCGGACCTTCACCGCGAAGGTGTCTCAGCAACGAGCCGGGCGAATAGACAAACCTGGCGAATCGCGACCACCGCCCGCCGATCAGCCCCCATACCAGGCGAAAGAGGAGCAAGGTGAGCACGCTGTAGCCAAAGCGGAAGTGCCAGTTCATGGCGTTGCCGCCCACATTGGCGGTCACCACCAGACCGATCACACAGACCACCAGCGCCCAATGAAACAGTCGGGTGGGCAAGTCCCAGATTCGAACGATTTGCATGACAGATAGCGCAAGCGAAGGATGAAAAGTACACACGATACCTGACTGCAGACAAAATCAGTAGTTCCTTATGGAACTTGCTTTGAACGACTACACTCCGTCAGGTGTGGTGCCGAGCCACGCTTCTTTTCTCATCCCCATCCCAGGAGGTTTTATGAAATTGTTGGCGACCCTGACCCTTGCCGCTGCAGCCACCACGCTGGCAGCGCCTGCCATGGCCCAGTTCAAGAACGGCGACGACGCGGTGAAGTACCGCAAGGCGGCTTTCACGGTGATGGCCAACCACTTTTCACGGATTGGTGCGATGACCAGTGGCAAACAGCCATTCGATGCCAAGGTGGCGGCAGAGAATGCGGCCATTGTTGAAACCATGAGCAAGCTGCCCTGGACTGGGTTTGTTGCGGGGACCGACAAGGGCGACACGCGAGCGTTGCCAGAGATCTGGACCGAGGCCGACGCTTTCAAGGCGGGGCCGACAAGATGCAGGATGCCGTGGCCAAACTGAATGCAGCGGCCAAAACGGGTAATCTGGACGCGGTCAAAACGGCGTTTGGCGCGGTAGGACAAACCTGCAAGGCCTGCCACGACGATTACCGCAAGGATTGAGTCCACTGCCACATAGGAAAAAGCGGCCAATGCCTGACAGGCATTGGCCGCTTTTTGTTTTGTATTGGCCGGGACAGCCGGCTTTAGGCCTTCTTCAACAGCTCCTCGATCAGGGAATGAAGGGCATCCATGTTGGGTTCTCCGACAAAGCGCTTGACAATCTGTCCCTCCTTGTCGATCAGGTAGGTGGTGGGTGTGAGCTGCACGTCTCCCCAGTCCTTGGCGATCTGGCCGGTGTTGTCCATCGCCACCTTGAAGGGCAGTTGCCGGGACTGGGAGAAGCTCACCACCCATTGCGGCTTGTCATAGCTCATCGCTACGGCCACGGTTTCATAGCCCTGGTCCTTGAACTTCTTGTAGGTGTCCACCAGGGCCGGCATTTCCTTGACGCAGCTCACGCAGGTGGTGGCCCAGAAATTCACGAGCGTGACTTTGCCCTTCAGGTCGGCGGTGGTGGCAGTCGAACCGTCCAGCAGCACGAAAGTGGACTGGGGGGCGGCATCATTGCCGCTGCAGCCGCCGATGGACAATCCGCCCAGCACCAACAGGCTTGCGAGCAGAAATCGGCGTTGAAATGGGAAGAAAAGTGGTTTGAACATCGTGGAGCGCCTTGTGGGGCCGAGAGCGAATCAGATTGGCACCTCAGCCGGGATTTTAGAACCCCTGGGCGGGCAAAGGTTCCCTGGGGCGACCGTCGGGCGGCCGTGACCGACGAGGGAGCGCCTACTTGCGCAGTTTGAGCCGGGCCTGCTCTAGGCGCGCCTCAAGGTACTCGCCATAGAAATCGGGCACAGCCACGCCCTGCAGGCGCTCGGCCAGTTCTTCACCCCGTGCGCCAAAGAAAAGCACAGTGGGCGCAAACTTCGCATCCCAACTGGCCACCAGTTCTGCCGGGCTCGAGCTCTCCCCTTGAAACCCCAGGAGCACAGAGCGACGGTCCCGGATATCCACCTGCACCGCCACGACATCGCCGGCTTTCACCATGGGCAGGAGATGGTGCTGCCGGACCAGATCGCAATAAGGGCAGCCGGCCAGCGTCGTCATCACGACCAGTGGCTCGCCGCGGGACGCGGCTTGCTGGGCCGCTGTGCGAAGGGACTTGGGTGTGGGCAGTGCGGGTTGGGGGCGAACAGGGGCGGGGGCGGTGGCGGTCATGGTCGATGGGCGGAGGATCGGGTGGGGTAAGCAATCAGACGATACCGCGTGCCTGCAGTTCCGCCAAGCGTGCGCCGTCCCCGCCAAGCCAGTCCGACAGCACCTGGGCGGTGTGTTCGCCCAAGAGGGGGGGAGGAAGGTCTTGGCGAACCGGAGTGGCGCTCAGCTTCATCGGACTGGCCACCAGTTCAACCGCATCGGCCAGCGGATGATCCCAGGTGTGCACCATCTGGCGGTGCTGCACCTGCGGATCTGCGAACACTTCTGCCAGGTTGTTGATGGCGCCGCACGGGACTTTTGCGGCCTCCAGGGCCGCCAGCCAATCGGCCTTGCTGCGCGACTTCATGATCGCCGACAGGCGCGGGACCAGCGAGTCGCGGTGTCGCACCCGGTTCTGGTTGCGCGCATAGCGCTCGTCGGCCGCCAGTTCCGGGCAGCCGGCCACTTCGCAGAACTTGGCGAACTGGCCGTCGTTGCCGACGGCCAGAATGAGGTACTGCGCAAGACCGTCGTCACCCGGTGCCACCTCGAAAACCTGATAGGGCACGATGTTGGCGTGGGCGTTGCCGGCGCGCCCGGGCACTTTGCCATCGGCCTTGCCGCGCACCAGGTAGTTGGCACCCAGGTTGGCCAGCATGGCGACCTGCGTGTCGAGCAGGGCCATGTCGATGTGCTGGCCCTGTCCGGTGCGCTCGGCGTGGCGCAGGGCCGCTTGGATGGCCACCGTGGCATAGAGCCCGGTGAACAGGTCGGCCACCGCCACCCCCACCTTTTGCGGGCCGCCGCCGGGCAGGTCGTCGCGCTCGCCGGTGATGCTCATCAACCCGCCCATGCCTTGAATGGCGTAGTCGTAGCCAGCGCGCTCCCGGTAGGGGCCGGTTTGGCCGAAGCCTGTGATGGAGCAATAGACCAGCCCTGGGTTGATGGCACTCAGGCTGGCGTAGTCGAGCCCATAGCGGGCCATGTCACCCACCTTGTAGTTTTCGACAAACACGTGGGCGTGTCTGACGAGTTCTCGAATGAGGGCCTGGCCTTCGGCCTGGGCGATGTCGCAGGTGATCGAGCGCTTGTTGCGGTTGGCGCCCAGGTAGTAGGCTGCCTCTGCGGTGTCTTGTCCGTCGCGATCGCGAAGGAACGGAGGACCCCAACCCCGGGTGTCATCGCCACCGGGGTGGCCCTGGCTGGGGGGGCGCTCGACCTTGACCACATCCGCACCGAGATCCGCCAGGGTCTGGGTGCACCACGGGCCGGCAAGCACGCGCGACAAATCGAGTATCCGGATACCATCCAATGCGTTCATGCCGCCATTGTCCGCGACCCTGGCCCATTGGGTGAACAGGCTTTTGAATCTCTGGAGATCTTTGTGGTGGTGTCCCTTCGATTGGCGCGTGCGCTTCTGGTCCTCGGCCTGGTCGTTGCCTGCAGTCCGACATTCAATTGGCGTGAGCTGCGTTCCGATGGTGCACCGCTGGTGGCGCTCATGCCCTGTAAGCCCGAGACCGCCACCCGGGCTGTGCCGCTGACCGAGCCCCCTGCGACCCTGCACATGCACAGTTGCGATGCCGGGGGCGTGACGTTTGCCGTGGCCTGGGCGAAGCTGGACAGCGCTTCGCAAGCGGCTGAGGCGCTCATCCAATGGAAGTCGGCTTCGCTGGCGTCGGTCCGCGCACAGAAGGGCGATGAGACGGACTGGGCGGCGAAGGTGCTCCATGCCGATGAGGTGCATGGCGTGAGGGCCCAGGGTGCAGACCATCGTGGCCAGCCCTTGCAAACCCAGGTGGTGTACTTTTCACGCGGACCGTGGGTGTACCAGGCGGCGGTGTATGGGGCTCGCCTGCCTGAACCGGCGCTCGCCACTTTCTTCGAGGGCTTGACCCTGCCTTGAGCCCGCCAGGGTGTCTTCTCTGGGCGGCCAGCCGAGAGACCGGTCCATGGTCTGGTGAGCGCTTGCACGACCTTGGCGTGGTCTTTGTCACGAGCGGTGTGTGTGGTTTCTGGTCATCTGGCGCCTTTCGGTGGCTGGGGCGGGTGCCTTTCACGGGCCCGCGGGGCTAAACTCGCAAAGATATGAACAGCATATTCATCATCGCCCATGCGCCATTGGCTTCCGCCTTGCGCCAGTGCGTGCTGCATGTTTTTCCAGACAGTGCGGATGATGTGGTGGCGCTCGATGTGCAACCCAACATGCCACCGGACGAAACGCTGGCGCAGGCCCGGGTCATGCTGGCGCAGGGCCGTGCGCCGAACACCCTGGTGTTGACCGATGTGTTTGGCGCCACACCTTGCAACGTGGCGCAAAAGCTGATCGATGGGGTTCGCTCCAAGTTGATCACGGGCGTGAATCTGCCCATGCTGCTGCGCACCGTGTCGTATCGTCACGAGTCGCTGGATGCCCTCGTTTCGCGTGCCATGATCGGGGGCACGCAAGGTGTCATTCAGGTGGCTGTGACCGCGCAACAAAACCAAGCCAAACGCAGCGTCAATGATCAAGAACAACGTCATCATCAGCAATAGACTCGGCCTGCACGCGCGTGCGTCGGCCAAACTCACCAAGCTCGCGGGCAGCCACCAGTGTGAGGTGTGGATGTCGCGCGGAGAGCGCCGCATCAATGCCAAGAGCATCATGGGCGTGATGATGTTGGCCGCCGGTCTGGGCAGCGAAGTCGAGATCGAGACCAACGGAGTCGATGAGCAGGCCTGCATGGACGCATTGCTGGCGTTGATCAACGACAAGTTTGGCGAGGGAGAGTGAATGTGCGGCCTGGCTCCCTGATCGGGGCGCAAGCGCGTCCCTCTCATGGGGGCGCCATGGACGGGCCTGTGCGGGCGGCGCTGTGGCGCCAGGAGGAGGGGGCATGACGCTGAGTGTTCACGGCTTGACGGTTTCCCGCGGCATTGCAATCGGCCGGGCGGTGGTGGTGGCTTCCAGCCGGCTGGATGTGGCGCACTACTTCATCAAGCCGGATCAGGTGGCAGCCGAGATTGAGCGCTTGCGCGACGCGCGCGACGCGGTGGCCGCAGAAATCTCCAAGGTGCAGCTGAGCCTGAGCGAGCTCACGAGCAACGATGCCCACCCCGAGCTCAGCGCACTGCTCGATGTGCATTTGATGCTGCTGCAGGACGAGCAGCTCACCAGCGGCGTCAAGCACTGGATTGTCGAGCGCCATTACAACGCCGAGTGGGCGTTGACCACGCAACTGGAGATCATTGCGCGTCAGTTTGACGAGATGGAGGATCCCTACCTGCGTGAGCGCAAGGCCGATCTTGAACAGGTGGTGGAGCGCATGCTGCGCTTCATGCGGGGTGTGGATTCACCGGTTGCGGAGAGCGTTGCCCCCAGTGCCGATGAAAAGGCCACGGATGGTGGGGAGAGGGATGTTCCCCTGGTGCTGATTGCCCACGATCTTTCTCCGGCCGACATGTTGCAGTTCAAGCAAAGCGTGTTTGCCGGCTTTGTGACCGATGTGGGCGGCAAGACCAGCCACACCGCGATCGTGGCGCGCAGCATGGACATCCCGGCGGTGGTGGGCGCGCGCTCGGCAAGTCAGGTGATTCGGCAGGACGACTGGGTGATCATCGATGGCGATGCCGGTGTGGTGGTGGTGGACCCATCGCCCATCGTGCTTGCCGAATACGAACAGAAGCGGCGCCAGGGCGAGGTGGAGCGAGAGCGGCTCTCGCGCTTGCGCAGCACGCCCGCTGTCACCCTCGACGGCCAGCGCATCGAATTGCTGGCCAACATCGAACAACCCGCCGATGCCGCGGCCGCACTCAAGGCTGGCGCGGTGGGCGTGGGCTTGTTTCGGACCGAGTTCCTGTTCATGGGGCGCAATGGCAAGCTGCCCGACGAAGAGGAGCAGTTCGCGGCCTATGTGGCGGCGGTGGAGGGCATGCAGGGCTTGCCGGTCACGATCCGAACGGTGGATGTGGGGGCCGACAAACCGCTGGACCGCGCGGTGGGCGCACGGGCCGCCGACGACCACCTGAACCCGGCATTGGGCTTGCGCGCGATCCGTTGGAGCCTCTCGGAACCCACCATGTTCCTGATGCAGTTGCGCGCGATTCTTCGTGCGGCGGCGCACGGATCGATCAACCTGCTGATCCCGATGCTGGCCCATGCCAGCGAAATTCGGCAGACGCTGGCCATGGTTGATCGGGCCCGCGCGCAGCTGGACGAACAGGGGCAGGTGTACGGTCAGGTGCGGCTGGGCGCCATGATCGAAATACCTGCGGCAGCGTTGAGCATTCCGCTTTTCCTGCGCCACTTCGATTTCCTGTCCATCGGCACCAACGACCTGATCCAGTACACGCTGGCCATCGACCGCGCGGATGAGGCGGTTTCGCACCTGTATGACCCCTTGCACCCGGCGGTGTTGCACCTTCTCTCCAACACCATCGCCCAGTGCCGGGCGCAGGACAAGGGGGTGAGCGTGTGTGGCGAGATGGCGGGTGACGTGACCATGACGCGCCTGCTTCTGGGCCTGGGGCTGCGCACGTTTTCAATGCACCCTTCGCAGATTCTGGCGGTCAAACAACAGATTGTTCGCAGCGACACCGGCAAGCTGGCCGTCTGGGCGCAGAGCATTCTGGCGGCCGACGATCCGGCTGCGCTGATGGCGGATTGAGGCGTCCAGGCTAATTGCATTTCTATTTGGTCAAGCGGTGTTGAGCCCGGGCCCTTCTTGACGCCCCCCAAATTGGGTGTTTAGCGGCGTGCGTTGAAGCCCTCTGGAGCCA